>NZ_JBHSBW010000007.1:0-1514640 GCF_042650845.1 Pedobacter lithocola
TCCTTTTTGGTGCTACAACAATCAGTCTACCACAAACCCTAAACCAAAAAGATTGTAGTGGATAGCAGGACTAAAGAACCTATAGAAAACTGACCCTCATTTACAAGATAATAAAGCTTGATAAAATCTTGTTAAGACTTAGTCCATCTACAAAATAATATTAAACTTAGGCCAACATGTATTATTTTCTTTTCTACAATAATGTATTGTGTAGCTGAAAATAAGAATTTATGAAATGCTGATTTTAATTTTCAAATTATTACATAGATTTGTTTGTAACATCTATTATATTTAAAACTGAATCTGCTCAAATATGTTAATAGTGTAAGGTTTGCGTTAATATTTGGTTATCTTTGTCATAAATAATATATAAATAAATAATGAGTTTTTTTGCAGATAAGAGAAGGGAAGTAATGATGCATATTGAAAAATATATGCTTGAATCTATGGGTACTTATTTAAAACCTATTGATACAAACTGGCAACCATCTGATTTCTTACCTGATTCTACAAGTGAAACATTTTATCAGGATATTAGAATTTTAAGGGAAAATGCCAAGGATTTATCATACGATTTAGTTGCTGTATTAATCGGTGATACCATTACTGAAGAAGCGTTGCCAACATACGAATCGTGGTTGGCGATGGTTGATGGACATAGTGGTGATGAAGAGGGTGGCTGGATGAAGTGGGTTCGCCATTGGACAGCAGAAGAAAATCGTCATGGTGATTTATTAAATAAGTATTTGTATTTATCTGGCCGTGTAGATATGCGTCAGATGGAAATCTCTACTCAATATTTAATTGCCGATGGATTTGATATAGGAACAGGTCATGACCCATATAGAAACTTTATTTACACAAGTTTTCAGGAATTGGCAACCAATGTTTCTCATAGAAGAGTTGCCTCTTTAGCTAAAAAGGATGGGGACGCGTTATTATCCAAAATGTGTGGCGTTATTGCATCTGATGAAGCTCGTCATGCGAAGGCTTATAAAGATTTCATGAATCGTATTTTTGAGGTTGACCCAAATGAAGCAATGTTAGCCTTTGAAGATATGATGCGTAAAAAAATTGTTATGCCTGCACATTTTTTGCGTGAAGTAGGATTAAAAATTGGCCAAACTTTTGGACATTTTACTGACGCAGCTCAGCGTTTAGGCGTTTACACTGCGGTAGATTATGTAGAAATTATGCAGCAATTGATTATCGATTGGAAGATTGAAGGTATGCGTGATTTAGATGATGCAGGAGAAAAGGCTCGGGATTACATTATGAATTTACCTTCGAGATTGTTACGTGTAGCTGATAGAATGAAAAACCCAACAATTGATTATAAATTTAGCTGGATAGCTGGTTAAAATATTCTATATTTTATAGAAGCCACGATTTAAAATCGTGGCTTTTTTTGTTTTACATGTTTCTACGATATTGCCCACCAACTTCGTAAAGTGCTTTGCTAATTTGACCAAGAGTACAAACTTTACATACTTCCATTAATTGCTCAAAAATATTATCACCAGCTATTGCTGATTTTTGTAAGTGCTTTAAAGCTTCCTGAGTTTTATCTGAATTTCTCTCCTGAAATGTTTTTAAGGTTTGAATTTGATATTGTTTTTCTTCTTCGGTTGCACGAATTACTTCGCCAGGTACAATGGTTGGAGATCCGTTTTTATTAAGGAAAGTATTCACACCGATAATAGGATATTCCCCTGTGTGTTTTAACGTTTCGTAATATAAACTTTCTTCTTGTATTTTGCCGCGTTGATACATGGTTTCCATAGCCCCTAAAACGCCACCACGATCATTAATGCGTTTAAATTCCGCCAAAACAGCATCTTCAACCAAGTCGGTTAATTCTTCAATTATGAAAGCACCTTGAAGAGGATTCTCATTTTTTGCCAAACCCAATTCTCTATTAATTATGAGTTGAATTGCCATTGCTCTACGAACAGATTCTTCAGTTGGTGTTGTTATAGCTTCATCATAAGCATTAGTGTGCAATGAATTGCAATTGTCGTAAATGGCATATAGTGCTTGTAGCGTTGTACGAATATCATTAAAATCTATCTCTTGAGCATGTAATGACCTACCTGATGTTTGAATGTGGTATTTTAGTTTTTGAGATCTATCATTGCCTTTGTATTTATTTTTGATGGCTTTAGCCCAAATTCTTCTAGCTACTCTGCCTATAACGGCATATTCTGGGTCAATTCCGTTAGAGAAGAAAAAGGAAAGGTTTGGAGCAAAATCATCAATGTGCATGCCCCGACTTAAATAATATTCTACAAAAGTAAAACCGTTACTTAAAGTAAAAGCAAGTTGAGATATTGGATTTGCTCCTGCTTCTGCAATATGATAACCAGATATGGAAACAGAATAAAAATTCCGAACTTTTTCATCAATAAAATATTTCTGAATGTCACCCATCATTCTTAAAGCAAATTCTGTAGAAAAAATACAAGTATTTTGTGCTTGGTCTTCTTTTAGAATATCAGCTTGAACCGTTCCACGAACCGAACTTATGGCATAGGCTTTAATTTTTGCATAAACCTCAGAAGGTAACACTTGGTCGCCAGTTACGCCTAAAAGCATTAAACCTAATCCATTGTTTCCTTCGGGTAGGTTACCGCTATAAGTTGGACGTGCAATATTTTGCGATTTATAAATATCTTCTATCTTTTGGTCTATCACTTCTTCCAAACCATTTTCAATAATATATTTTTCACATTGCTGGTCGATTGCCGCATTCATGAAAAAGCCCAAAAGCATGGGTGCCGGACCATTGATTGTCATGGATACGGAAGTAGATGGCGCACAAAGGTCGAAACCAGAATATAACTTTTTGGCGTCATCCAAAGTTGCAATACTTACACCTGAGTTTCCAATTTTACCATAAATATCTGGGCGGATATGTGGGTCCTCGCCATAAAGTGTAACGGAATCAAATGCTGTTGACAAGCGATGGGCGGGCTGACCTAACGAAACATAATGAAAGCGTTTGTTTGTCCGTTCAGGACCACCTTCTCCTGCAAACATTCTTGTAGGATCTTCTCCTTCACGCTTCAATGGAAAAACTCCTGCTGCATAAGGAAATTCGCCAGGTAAATTTTCGGTTAAAAGCCATCTTAAGATATCGCCCCAATCTTCGTAACGAGGTAGAGAGACTTTAGGGATATTTAATTTTGATAGCGACTCGTAAAACAGTGGCAGTTTAATTTCCTTATCCCGAACGTTGTAGATAAAAAATTCTTCTTTATAACTTTTTTTAGTTTCAGGCCATTGGCGTAAAAGTCGTTTGCATTCGCCATCCAATTGTTCTTCAAAATAAGATAATGTACCTTCTAAATCTGCTCCGGATGGGGATGATTTGCCTTGTTCATCGGTTATTTTGTTTTCATTTAGCAGATTAATTACACCTTTTAGCTGATACATTTTTCTTGCAATGGAAGTTTGTTTATCAACCCATTCATTATAAGCCTGGCTTGATTCTGCAATTTCCGCTAGATAACGAATTCTATCAGGTGGTATGATGTAAATTTTCTCAGATTGCTCTGAAGTTAGTTCCATTCGTGCTTTAAAATCAGTTCCTGTTTTAATCTTAATTTGCTCCATTAAGGCAACAAATAAGTTATTCATTCCAGGATCATTGAACTGAGATGCCATTGTTCCATAAACTGGAATTTCATCATCCTTCGCTTCGAAAATATTATGATTGCGCTTGTACTGCTTGCGTACATCACGCAAGGCATCTAATGCACCACGCTTATCAAATTTATTTATGGCAACTAAATCGGCAAAATCGAGCATGTCAGTTTTCTCCAGTTGGGTAGCAGCACCAAATTCCGGAGTCATTACGTAAAGAGAAACATCACAATGTTCGGTTATTTCCGTATCAGACTGACCGATACCAGATGTTTCGACAATAATTAAATCGTAACCTGCAGCCTTACAAATATCTATGCTTTCTTGGACGTTTTTAGATAGCGCTAGGTTTGCCTGCCTTGTAGCCAATGAACGCATGTAAACCCTTGGGTTATTTATTGCATTCATGCGAATGCGATCGCCAAGTAATGCACCACCGGTTTTTCTTTTAGATGGATCGACAGAAATTATAGCTAACGTTTTATCTTCAACTTCTACTAAAAACCTACGAACCAATTCATCTACCAACGATGATTTACCTGCACCACCAGTCCCGGTTATGCCTAAAATTGGAGCACTATTGTTTTGAGAAAGTTTTTTAAGTTCATCCACAAAATATTGCGCACCTTCAGGATCGTTTTCTGCAACGGTAATTGCTCCGGCTATAGCTTTTATATCTTTAGTTGGAATGGTTTGTAACTCATCGGTGATGTTGCTTTTGGTAACGAAATCTGTTTGAATTAGCATGTCATTTATCATTCCTTGCAAACCCATTTTTCGGCCATCATCAGGGGAATAAATCTTCGATATGCCATAAGCCTGAAGTTCTTCAATTTCTGTTGGAAGAATAACACCGCCACCGCCTGCAAATATTTTAATATGTCCTGAGCCGCGTTTCTGCAACAAATCGTACATGTATTTGAAATATTCGATGTGACCGCCTTGATAGGAGGTCATTGCAATGCCTTGCACATCCTCTTGAATGGCACAGTTTACAACTTCATCAACCGAACGGTTATGTCCTAAATGAATAACTTCTGCACCTGAAGATTGCAAAATTCGGCGCATGATGTTAATTGTTGCATCATGTCCATCAAATAGTGAGGCAGCAGTTACAAAACGAATTTTATTTTTAGGTTTATATATTTCTACTTGTTGCATAAGTCAGGCTGTTAAAGAAAAGAATAGGCTTCTCTTAATTTATATCTGGTATGCAAATGTAATAATTCCTTACCATCAGATGATTTTAATAATAGAATTGATACTAATTATAATAAAAATGCCCCCAATAAGTATCTAACTTTTTGGGGGCACTTCAAGTTGGGGGCTTTAAATTACTTATTTGTAATCTCGGTTATTGGTTCACCAACGCAGCCATTTGGCATTTGGATATGAAGCAATGCAGCCAGAGTTGGCGCAATATCAGTCATGTAATGAGTTTTGTTCGATGCACCTGGTTTTATACCCCAACCCATAAATACTAATGGAATGTGCGCATCATAAGGATTCCAACTTCCGTGTGTTGTACCCGTACTTGCACCATTAAACCAGTTCGGATCTAGTATATAATATAAATCGCCACTTCTACGGGCGTTATATCCATTGGTAATCATTTCTTTTTGAACTTCTGGTAGCGTTGTTTGAGCGATTCTCGAAATGTCGATAACGTTTGTAAAGCCATCCATTCGTTTTAAAAATTCGATAGATGCTGCTTTTATAACATCGAAACTAACCGTTCCATTATCAGTTTTATCATGATCAAAAATGATTTGATTATTCATTGATTTTAAAACGACATTGTTCACTTTAAATTTATTGTTTAAAAATCCGTTTAATTTAAAAACGATATCCCTATCGCTAACAATTCCTGCTGGTATTTTATTCTCTTTCATAAATGCAGGAACATGAGCTACGCCATGATCGGCACTTAAAAATATGGTGTATTGTCCTTTTCCAACTTTTTTATCTAGATAATTGAAAAACTCTTCGAAATCCTTATCCAAACGTAAATAAGTATCTTCTGCTTCAATTGAATTTGGGCCATAAGCATGACCAACATAATCTGTAGCAGAACAACTAACAGCTAAAAAATCTGTAATGTTATCTGCGCCTAAATCTTCTGATAGGATGGCCAGTTTGGCTAAGTCTAATGTAATGGTATTGCCGTAAGGTGTGCTTCTAATGGCATCGAAGTTTTTATTTATGTTTTGTGTCAGTTGGTGAGGAAAAGTGCTAGTTTTTCCTTCATAACCTTTTTGGTCTGCGGTACTATTCTCATATGTATCAATTGGATATAACGTTTCCCAGTTTTTAGCATAAAATTTGTTCGCTAGTTTAAGTTTATTATAATCGGCCATCCATGTAGGAACTTCCTTCATATAATACGAACTGGTAATCCAATTTCCAGTACTTCCTTGATACCAGTAGGCTGCATTTGCGGCATGTCCTGCTGGTAAAATAGAGCCTCTATCTTTTAAAGAAATTCCAATTACCTTTCCTTTAAAATTAGTTGCTAACCTTAATTCATCCGTTATAGTTGTAGCCAATAAGTTTTTTGGCGACATATTTCCTTCTGATGACGGGCTACTACCAACTGTAACCACCGAAGAATCTTCGGTACAATAAACATTTTTTTTGCTTTCCGAATTGTACCAGTCGTTGCCAATAATGCCATGAATAGCAGGAACAGAACCCGTGTAAATTGTGGTATGACCAACTGCGGTGTAAGTGGGCGTGTAAGGGATAAAAGTATTTTCAACGGAAAAACCTTCGTTAATTAATCTTTTGAAACCACCTTTTGTGTAGCGATTATAATAGCGATATAGATAGTCCCATCGCATTTGATCAACAACTAAACCTATAACTAATTTAGGACGAGCTATGTCAGATGGAAAAGCCTTAGCTATTGGTGTTGCTTTTTTTGTTTGAGCAGAAACTGTTGAGAGGGTTAGTATAGAAAGGGAAACAATTAAGCAAGAAATTTTCTTCATTCTGTTTTAGTTTAAAGGGCTAAATTAATAATTTTAAGATGAAGAATTTTTGAAGTTTTTGTAAAGTTTCTATAGTGCTTCTGCTACAACGAATGTACTACCGCCGATAAATATAAGGTCGTTAGCTTCAGCATTTTCTATTGCAGCATTTTTTGCCTCTACTACTGAATGATAACTAACACCTTTTAAATCAAATCTTTCGGCTTGTTTATGAAGTTCTTCTGCTTCTAGCCCACGTTCGATATCTGGTTTGCAAAAGTAATATATTGCATTTTTAGGGAGAAACGATAAAACTTTGGTGATGTCTTTATCTTTAACCATACCAAAAACCATGTGCAGGTTTTTAAATGCAGTTTGCTCAATATTTTTAAGCATTTCTTTTATACCCGCTTCGTTGTGGCCGGTATCACATATAATTAATGGATTAATATTTAGTGTTTGCCAGCGACCTTGAAGTTGTGTAAGCTTTTTCACTTGTCTTAAGCCAGTATAAATGGCCTTTTTATCGATATGGAATTCTTTTTGGTCGTTTAGAATTTCAAGCGCTTTTAACACAGCAACAATATTTTTTGGCTGATACAACCCGGTTAAATCACTTTTCAACTTTGGATATTTTAATTCCTCGCCTTCATAAATAGAAAGGTTAAGTATGTTGTTTTTTACTGAGATATCTTTTGTAGCTAATAAATCATCAGCAAAATAAATTGGTGCATTAACCAATGTCGCTTTCTCTATAAAAACTGGTTTAGATTCTTTCTGAGTTTCACCAATTACAACAGGGATTCGCTTTTTAATGATTCCAGCTTTTTCACCAGCAATTTCTTGCAGCGTATTGCCAAGCATGTTAGTATGGTCTAAGCTGATATTCGTTATCACCGAAATTTCTGGTGTAATAATGTTCGTAGAGTCTAATCTTCCACCTAAGCCCACTTCAATTACTGCTATATCGACTTTATGCTTTGCAAAATGCTCAAAAGCCATGGCAACGGTAGCTTCGAAAAATGAAGGTTCAATTTCATAAATTATCTGTTTATTGGCTTGAACAAAGGATTTTACTTCAGCTTTGCTAATCATTTTTCCATTAATGCGAATTCGCTCCCGAAAATCTTTGAGATGTGGCGAAGTATATAATCCGGTTTTATAACCCTGGGCTTGCAAAACGGAAGCCAACATGTGCGAAGTAGAACCTTTACCGTTTGTGCCGGCGACATGAATGGTTTTAAACTTACTTTGAGGATTGCCCAAAGCCTCACATAAAATGATGGTATTTGTTAAATCTTTTTTAAATGCAGTTGCTCCAACCCTAGTAAACATTGGGAGCTTGCTGTATAAAAATTCGAGAGTTTGTTGGTAGTTCATAATAACATATGACTACAAAAGTATGAAAGCTTAACGGTTTTATTTCACTTTAAAATTGAATACTACAACACCAGTTTGATTATCAGTGCCCACATCAGATTTACTCAAAGACGAATTTAATACCGCCTGAATACATTTATTTACCAATTCGGTATCTGTTATTGTTGATCCTTTTAATTCCTGGTTTGCTCTGGTAATGTCTCCAGATTTATTGAAATATATTCTTATCGCAATTTTACCGGTTTTTTGTCCATCATCTTTTGGAATAACAAGGTTTGAAAAACGTCTCAACTCAATTGGCTTATTGCCAAAACCCGAACCACCATTTCCATAATTATTAGCTAATGGGTCGCCATTAACCGAACCTTGGTTCCCTGCAGTAGTTCCTGTACCATCGCCACCACCTTGCCCTGTATTCTTTTTGCCTTTATATAATGCATTTTGATTAATAATCGGTGTTGATGGTTTATTCTCTGTAGTGGTTGTTGGCGTAGTGGTAGTTGGTTTCGATTTTTTAGTATTTACACTAATTGCATCTTCTGTATTTTGAGTTTGAATATCTTTATCACTGGTTTGCGATTCTGTATTTTCAGTAACTTTTTCTTCAGGAACTACTTTGTCTGGGCGTTTATTATTGGCATTCGGATCAGCCGATGGCTCTTCAATACTGGTGTAATCATCTCCCATTCCCGTTTCTGCAGTTCCATAGTTTACAACCATGCCACCCATACCCAATTCCTCAGCAGGTTGAAATGAATTAATCACAATTAAAAAGCTAATCGCAAGCAATAGCGCCATTATCCCTGTAGATATTGCAACTGCTTTTGGATAATTATTTTCTTCGTTGTGATTCATTATTTTTTAGGCTCTACCGCTAATACAAGCTTGAGTTTTAATTTGTTTGCAACATCATACGCAACCATAATATTTTCTGCAGGTACATTTTTGGCTACATATAAAATAATGGTCATATCAGGTGCGAGTTTTTGGTATGCTTCTACAGCTGGCATTAAACTTTCTGCAGTAGCAGGTTTTTTATCAACGAAGTAATTTAAATTTTCGTCTATGCTAACCGTAACTGCTTTCTTTGCTGTAGATTGTTGTCCGCTTGATGATTGAGGCAATAATAATTTTACTACCTGAGGATTAACCACGGCTGAAGCCAGTAGAAAAAACAGCATCAAGAAGAACATTATATCATTTAATGCTGATGTATGTACTTCTACCGAGCCTTTTGTTCTTTTTCTTAAATTCATTATTTGCCTGGTTCTTCTAATAAATCAATAAAATCAATCGCATCGGTTTCCATTTTTAAAATGATTTTTTCGACCATAATGTTTAAAATGTGGTATAAAACATAAGCTATAATACCTATAATTAAACCAGTTGCCGATGTAATCATTTTGGTATATAAACCACCAGAGATGGTTCCAATTTCAATCGCACCTTTAATTGAAACCTGATGAAAGATTGTAATAACCCCAACAATTGTACCTACGAAACCAAGCATTGGCGCAATACCTGCTACAATACCTAAAATGCTTATGTTTTTTTCCAGTTTCGAAACTTCTAATTTACCCACGTTTTCAATAGCACCTTCTATATCTTTAATTGGGCGACCAATGCGTTTTAAACCTTTCTGTAACATGCGAGAAAGTGGCGAGTTATTATTTCTAAGTAGGGCAGAGGCACCTTCTAAATTACCAGATTGGATATATGATCTGATTTGAACCATTAAATTTGATTCATCTTTTGTAGATTTTTTGATGGTTAAATAACGCTCTACAAAAATTACCAAAGCCAGAAATGCTAAAAATGCTAGGGGAACCATTACCCAACCACCCTTAAATAATAAATCTATAAAATGTAATTCTGGTGCGGGTTGTGATAATGCCGGGCTCACTGCATTTGCAGTATCTTGTAATGCGTTTGTGGTATCTTGAATCAATAGTGCAATCATTATGGTGTGTTTATCTGTTTAATATCTAATTCTTTAATTCTAACTTTTTTACTCAAGATTGGTCTGGCGGCTAGCGCTTCTTTTTCAGTTTTATAAGAGGCTATACTAACTTTTTTATACGGACCTTCAATAGGAACGATTCTGGCTGTTAAACCGTAGCCTTTCATTTGTTTAACAAATTGCTCAGCTTTTTTTGTGGTTTTAAACGATGCGCCAATAATTTCATAAGTAGTAACGCCTGTGTTTGTATTTACCTTATCAACAACGTTAGAACTACCCGAATTATTTTTTTTCGTCGTATCAATGTTATTCTGAATTTGATTAGCTTTTAATATGCTATCCGTTTTGGCAATCGAATCTTGTTTTGCTTTTGCAGTATCAACAGTAGCTTTCGGAGTATCTACAACTGCCTTCGCATCTTTTACATTTCCCGTTTGTCCGTTGAACAACTCAGGTTTAATTAAGTAAGTAATGGCAGCGATAATAACCAAAGTCAAAATTATAATGGTACCCTTAAGCCAGGTAGATATGCCTTGAGGTGCTTCTTCTTCTTCTTCCAAAACTTCTGCATCCAATGGATCATTACCAAAACGATTAGGATGTTCTGCATGCTGTTCTTTAATAAATTTGGGCGCTTCTATTATTTCATCAGCAATATGAACATCATCATTTAAGTTTAAATACGTTTTAGGTAACTCGGATTCTGGTTGGTGCCCAAAGCGATATGGGTGCTCTTCATGCTGTTCTTTAACAAATTCGGGAACACTTATCTCCTCATGTTCAACAACAACTTCATCAATTACTTCTGCTTTTGTGTTTGATAAAGTATTTTTAAAATCATCTGTAATTTCATCTAACTCGATGTTTTCTATAACCGGCAAAACGGTATTTGTAGGTTCTTCTAGTTTATCTTGACGTGAATCTTTATCAGGTGCCTCAGCTATTTCTTCATATATATCATCTTCAGTTTTTGATTCTTCTTTATCAGGCGACTTTTCATCAAAAATTTGATTTACTTCAGTTTCGACTACTGGTGGGAGACCATAAAATTCGGAACCATAGTAAATATTCTTAGAAGGTTCAAAACTTAAGCCCTCATGTTCTGTAAAGAACAACCTACCAATATTTGCCAATTCAGCTTCGTGTGCTAATTCTAACTTTTTATTGGTTTCCTCAACAAATTGCGTAATGTAATATGAAGCACTTTCTTTAGAGATGTGTAATTTTTCTGCAATATAGGTAGCTAAAAACTCATCATCTTTAACTTCTGATGAAAATTGAAGCGTGTAACCTGGAGGCAAAAACGATTGTTTTTCTTTATCGTATCTGCCAGCAAATTTCTTTTTAAAAAAAGTGCCTAAGCTGGTTATACCAACCGAAGTACGTTGCTGCAAAAGTTCTGAAAGGTATAATAAGATGTCCATTCGGGTAAAATTAGCGTTTTATTCTAATTCAGCACAATTTTAATTTACAGTGCTTAGAAGGAGTAGGTTAGTCCGCCAAAAACGTTAAAACCATTTACCTGATAAAATAAGTATCTATTATAATTGCTGTTTAAAATATTGTTTGCTTTTGCGAAAACTGAAAATTTATTATTGATGCGATAATCTGCACCAAGACCTAAATCAACAAATCCTTTTACCGTGACTATTGATTCAATAGCGGTATTTGGAGAAACATATTGTAAAGGATTAACAGGCGCCGAAGTATATAATTTAGCTTTAACATCATCTTGAAGAACAACTGCAGCATTAAAGCTTAGTTTTTTGTTATACGTATAAACAAAGTTTGAACTTGCTTTCAAACCTGGCTTAAACCAGCTGTATGTTTCTGAAGATGGCTTATAATCATCAATATTAACTTTACCAGTCCATTTTAATGCATCGCTTAACTGAACTGAAATTTCGCCTTCCAGCCCAGTTATTTTTGCTTTGCCCGAATCGTAAATTACATCGAACTTATTAAAATCTGTAAAGTTGTTTACGAATAAAGGCATATCATCAACCTGTTTAATGTAGAAACGGGCTTTATACCCAAAACCTGGTCCGCCAGTACCTTTAACACCAGCACTAATGCTTAGTTTTTCAACTGTGTTTTTGATTAAAATATTACTGTTTAGCCAGGGGTTTTCATCGGTAAAGCTTTTCATTGAGTTTCGGGTTACATCACCTTTAACCTCACCAAAAACCTGCAAATAATCAGGAATTAATGTTAAATCTGCGGTAATTGCCGGGAATATTCTTGTGCTGCTATATGCACCAAATTCTTGAACAAGGTTTATTCCTGCCGTAACTTTTGCGCCTTGAACCTGTAAGCGGATGTATGGGTTTAAACGCAATAAATTGTTACCAACGCTTGTTGCCAAATCTTTGGTATTGCCAAATTCTGTAGATGCACCCAAACCTAAATTTAACGAACTAATGCGTTTATTTAGGTATCCATTTAAAGTCACATAGCTTTCTTTAGCACTAAATTTATCATTCCAAACATATCCATTAGCTTTTAAAGCATAACTAAAAGCATCATTGTCTTCTTTGTAGTTCTTAATTAATTCTCCTTCCGCCTCAAAAAGTGTTAATGCTTGTTTTTCTGGATTAGGATTTAATAATGGGCGATCGTTATTTATACCATAAAAATACAACCCATTGCGCTCGAAATTAATTCGACCACTTACGGTATTTTCATCCATAATACTACGGCCAAAAAGGCTAAATTGCTGGTAGCTGCTGTTTTGTTTATTCAGTTTACCTTCCTGGCTTAAATGTTTAAAATAACCGCCAACCTGCAAAGCCGGGTCGCGATCCATATTGATGTAAACTTCACCAAGTAAAGTTGATAAAGAACCAACGCCTCCTTTAACATAATTATTTAATAATGTAGTCTGTTTTTCATCAACCAAAGCTTGTGCCTGTAGTTTTTGTATATCGCTGTTAATTTCAAGTTTTCTATCAGTAACGCTATAATTTAACTTTGCTTTATAGGTTTTAACATCATCCAAATTTGGGCTTCTACGTAATTTTACAGCTTCTGCTAATATTGGTTTATACGGACGAACAACTTCAATTTCTTCACTTACCGTAGCTTTTTCTTCCTGCTTTTTTTCCTGCGCCTGAACGTTAACTAATCCGGCAGCCAGGAAAAATAAAGTACTGTATATATATTTATTCAACTTCATGATTCTACTTCTTCGGGTTTAATTTTTCTAATTTTTGTTTAGCTGTTACGATGATATCATCTGTCTTATTATCGTAGTTGTCGATAATACTGAGCAGCGTACTTTTTGCTTGTAAATTATCTTTTAATGCCACGTAATTATCAGATAATAAGATAAAGGCTTTGGCAACCCAATAATCGTATGAAGCCATATTGTTTATCAAATCGAAGCATGTTTTTGATGATGTTTTATAATCACCTTTGGTATATTCGAGAAAGGCTAAGTTGTATTTTGCTTCTGCTGCTGCTATTGTTTTAGTAGTGGCAACAACGTTCTTAAATTCTTTTACTGCTGTGGTTGTATCGCCTTTAAGTAAATAAGCTTTACCAGCATATAAACCCGAACTATTTTTTTCTTCTTCTGACGCTTTTTCCGACTCTTTGGTTAGCTGAGCATATTTTATCATATCATCAGCAGAATTTAAAGCGGTGTAAGCTTTTAATAAATTATTTATGGCGTAACCGTAATGCGCTTTATAATCTGTAGTGGTTTCTAATCTTTTTAAGTAAACTATTGCCTCGTTATATTTTTTCTGATCTAGAAACACTTTCGAAATACTTAATAAAGAGCGTTCAGTGTAATCGCTCGACCAATCGTTCAAGATGAATTCATAATCTGCAATAGCTTCATCAGGTCTGCCTAATTTTACTAAAGATTCAGCCCTGATAAATTTTCCTTCCTTATCATGAATTGCTTTTGGAAATTTATCGAAATACGCATTAATGGCTTGCAAAGCTCCGTTTGCATCGCCTTTGAAGTATAGATTATTTGCTGCTGCAAACACAATGTTATCTTGCTCTGCATTAGAATAATTGCCAAGTGGTGTTGTACCGGCGTAAGTTATAAAACCATTCGCGTCGACCTTATCAATGTAAATGTTTTTGATTGATTCCATTGCTTGTTTAGCCTCATCAGCACTTGGATAATCGCGAATTACTTTCTTGAACGACTCTAAAGCCGCATCATCTTGGTCTTGATTGTATTGCACCAATCCTATGGTAACTAAAGCCTTTGGAACATAACTGCTACGAGGATATTTTGCAACCAAACCAACTAAATCAGTTTTTGATTTTTCTAAATCGCCTTTGTTGAAATAAGTGTAAGCTGTTTCAAAACCGGCATCATCAGCATAGTTCGAGTTTGGAAATTTTTGTAGCAAACTTTGCATGGTTGCAATTTTTGTGTCGTATTGGTTTTCCAAACCTTGTATCATTCCTTTTTGAAAAATAGCGTAATCTTCAGCACTAGTTTTACGGTTGATGATTTTGTTATAGCTGTTCATCGCATCGCCATAGCTTTTGTTTACGAAATAAGAATCGGCTAAACGGATGGTCGCATCATCAATTGTTTTTTGGTCTTTATCATCACCTGATAAAAAACGCTCGAAATAAGTGGCTGCTTTGCTATATTTTTCATCTTCGAAAGCAGCATAAGCTAATGCATAGCTCGCAAAATTATAAACGCCTGTTTTATCGGCATCTGGCATCTTTAAAAACTTTTCGAAGTTAGTAACTGCTTCACCGTATTTGCGCAATTCATACATCGATTCTGCTTTCCAGTATGTATTTAAAGCATGAATTTCATTGTCTTCAGGGAATTTATCAGAGCGTAAGAACATTGATAGTGCATTTGGGAAAGCCCTTTCGTTATAAAACTCTAAACCTCTGAAATAGGTAACTTTTTGATAAGCTTCTCTTGCTTCTAAATTTTTATCAGGAATAGGTTCTAAAATATCAACAGCGGCCTGGTAATTTTTGGTTGTTAACAAAACCTCACCCAAAAGAATTTTAGCCTCGTTGATTTTTCTTGATTTTGGAAAGGTTTTTAAGAAGGTTTGTGTTGCTTCTAGGGCCTGCTGGTGGAAATTCAATTCGTAGCTTAATTTAGCATAATTTAACCAGGCTTCTTCCTGAATTGCTTTATCAAAATCTAAACGAGATGCACGAAAGAATGCACTTTGCGCTTTTTCTTTATTACCCAATTGAATGAAGGCCTTACCCAAAGTGTGCATACCATTTTGCAGGTAAACATCATCAGTATTTAATTTTTCTAAAATTGCTACAGATTCTTTGTACTTTTTGTTTTGAAAAAGCGAGTAGCCATATTGGTAAATAAATAAGTTGTTTTTTGTATCGCTTTTATCTTTAGCGTAAAATTCTGCGAAATACTTCTCTGCATTTTTAAATTCAGATTTTGCGAAGTAAGATGCAGCAACCAAACTTAACATTTCGGGTTCAAACTGTTGTTTGGTTTTAGCCATTGCTGGTATGGCGTAGCCTATTACATCATCATATCTTTCATCTAAATAGTACATCGATGTGATGTAGTATGGATAGCTTGCCTCATAAGTTGGCGAACCTTTAAGCTTTTCAAAGTTTGCTAAAGCCGTTTTGTATTCTTTGTTGAGGTAATTAATGTAGGCAAAATAATAAGTTGCACTTTCCTGAAATTCGCCTTCTTCTTTTTTAACTTTCTCAAATAATGGCTCAGCCTTATCGTAATCTTTTAGTTGAAAATAGGAGTAGCCTTGCTTAAATTGATATTCGTTTCTTTGCTTGCCCGAAAGGGTCGATGGATCAGTTTTTTCAAACCATTCTAACGCTTTTTCATAATTTTTTTGGTTGAAATAAGTTTTCCCAACATAAAAATAAGCAAGCTTTGTATTAGGGTTTAATGGGTAATCGCGAATAAATTCTTGAAACAAGCCTTCTGCATCGCTATTGGTTAATTCTAAAGCGCAAACTGCTGCATAAAATTTGGCATTTTCTTTTAAAAGTGAGAGTTCTGCATTGCTTTCTGATTGCGCTGCAGGTTTAAAACGATGTTGTTCTACTAGTTTAAATTGCTGCGATGCTGCAGTATATTTCTCTTTATCTAATAATTCTAAACCCGTTTGGTAGTTTTTATTGAGGTTTTGCACTGCGCTCACTTGCGCATAAGAGCTAAAACTTCCAGCCAAAAGCAGCGGAATTAGTAAGTATTTGTTTTTCATTAGTGTATATCTTTTCATTGGTGACGATGGTATTGTAACCTCAGTAACCTCAGTTTGTGATTATAATTTCTCGCCGATTTCAAATATGGTTGGTACTAAATTAGAAATTGTATTATAGCTTATCAACATAAGTAATTAACATCTGTTAATAACACAAGTTAACGCCAAGATTTTTTATTTGGTATCTAAGAATGTAAAATGTGGAAAAAGTGGAATAGTTCATTGATCATAAGTTCATAGGTAGGTTGGTATAGTAAACCGAATTTGGTTGAGATTAACAGTTGGATTTGTATAAATCTATTAACTGTTTATGAGTTGCTCTAATCGCTATAGCCTATACTAATAAACCATTAACTAATGAACGATTGAACTAAAAATTATCCCTGGCTAGCCAATAGATACAACACCGCCATTCTTACAGCAACGCCATTTTCAACTTGTTCAAGAATGATGGATTGTTTGCTGTCTGCCACATCGCTTGTAATCTCAACACCACGGTTTATCGGACCAGGATGCATTACAATAATTTCCTTATCGAGATTGTCCAGTATTTGTTTATTGAGGCCGTACATCATGGCGTATTCTCTCAAAGATGGGAAATATTTAATGTCTTGACGCTCTAATTGAATGCGAAGCATATTTGCTACATCACACCAATTCAGCGCTTTAATTAAATTATGCTCAACTTTTACTCCAAGTTGATGGATGTGTTTAGGGATTAGTGTAGTGGGACCACAAACCATTACATCTGCTCCTAATCTTTGTAAGCAAAGTATGTTTGAAATCGCAACTCTAGAGTGCAGAATATCTCCTACAATAACAACTTTTTTTCCGGCAACATCACCAAGTTTTTGACGAATAGAGAAAGCATCTAACAATGCTTGAGTAGGATGTTCATGCGCACCATCGCCTGCATTAACAATTTGCGCTTTTACATGGCGACTTAAAAACTGACCCGCACCAGCATAAGGATGGCGCATTACAACCATATCAACTTTCATCGATAATATGTTGTTAACGGTATCTATTAAGGTTTCGCCTTTACTTACAGATGAAGAAGAAGCGGCAAAATTTACAACATCGGCAGAAAGTCTTTTCTCAGCCAATTCGAAAGAAAGTTTTGTTCTGGTAGAGTTTTCAAAGAATATATTGGCAATTGTAATATCACGAAGTGATGGCACCTTTTTAATAGGTCGGTTTATTACCTCTTTAAAATTATCTGCAGTTTCGAAAATTAATTCAATATCATTCCGGTTAATATCTTTAATACCTAAAAGATGTCGGGTTGATAGTTTTTCTGCTGCCATTTCTATTTATTGTTTTTCGGATAATAAAATCACTTTGTCTTCTGCACCTTCATCAGCCCAGCTTACTTTTACATGTTGAGAATTTAAGCTATCTACCTGATGCCCAATGTAATCAGCCTCGATAGGTAAATGTCTGCTAAACCTTCTGTCAATCAAAACCAAAAGTTCAACTTTTTCTGGGCGACCGTAAGCCAGTACTGCATCCAAAGCAGCTCTTATGGTTCTTCCTGTCCAAAGTACATCATCAATTAGAATAACTTTTTTCCCTTCAATTATAAAATCGATTGAGTTACTACTTGCTGTAACTAAGCCATCTTTGCGGCGAAAATCATCTCTAAAAAAAGTAATATCCAGGTTGCCCTTTAATATTTTCTTGTTTTTTAAGATGTTTTGAAGTTCTGATTGAATGCGATCTGCCAGAAAAATTCCTCTTGGCTGAATGCCTATTAAAACGGTATTAGAAAAATCGTCGTGATTTTCAATTAACTGACGGCAAAGTCTTTTAATTGTTATTTGAATTTTTTGTCCGTCAAAGATTGTTTTCTTTTGCATTGAAGAAGGATTGGGCAAATATAAGTAGAAAGTTTAAAGTTAAAAGTAAAAAGTTTTAACTTATGCGTTATAAGTTATAAGTCAGCGATCTAAAATCATGCGTTGCTCGAATCCGTTTTCATCAATTGTAAGATATATCGTTGATTAAAAAGCTTAAATTTACCTTCGAAATGAAAACTCAACCTGTTATTTTTTTTGATGGCGTTTGCAATTTGTGTAATGCCTCGGTTCAATTCACTATTGAACATGATAAGAAAAATGTTTTCAAATTTACGGCTTTGCAAGGTGAATATGCCAAAACGATTTTGCCAAAATTCAACATCGACAGTACAAAATTAAATTCAATTTTATTGGTGGATGGTGAGAGGGTTTACACAAAATCATCAGCCGCACTACGTGTTGCTAAAAAGCTAAATGGTTTATTGCCTTTGCTTTATACCTTCATCATTATACCAAAATTTATACGCGATTGGGTTTACGATATCATAGCAAAAAATCGTTACAAATGGTTTGGTAAGCAAGAAAGTTGTTGGATTCCAACTCTTGAATTAAAAAATAAATTTTACGATTAGTTGTCCAAATATCTCTTTGAGTATGTAATTCCCATTAAATCGTACCGCTTAAATTGCGTTTTTAAACGTTTCAAAAAATCGGGATAATTGCGTTTCTCTTTTGGGCTCCAAAGAATTTCGCTTAAAGCATCAAGCCTGGGGAATAGCATATATTCTGCTTTGGCAGGATTGGTAATGTACTCACTCCACAAACAACCTTGTCCGCCCCAAATGTATTTTGCCTGTTCAGTATTTAATTCTACCGGAATCGGTTCATAATTATACACATCTAGCAAAGGCGAAACCTTATTGGCTGTTAAGCTATCTTCTTTAGCGAATTGAGCATGATTAAAATACATTTTCATTTCGGGCGTCATAATGGCTTTGTGTTTTTGCTTTGCAGCTTCAATGCCACCTTTTTCGCCTTGCCAACTCATTACCACAGCATTTGGAGCCAAGCCGCCTTGTAATATTTCATTCCAGCCGATAATGGTTTTTCCCTTGCTGTTTACAAATTTTTCCATCCGGCGAATGAAATAACTTTGCAATTCGCTTTCAGTTTTTAAACCGTTGGCTTTCATAATTTGTTGTGATACTGCTGATTGTTTCCACCAGGTTTTCGCAGCTTCATCGCCCCCGATGTGAATGTATGGAGATGGGAATAAATCCATTACTTCGGTTAATACATTTTCTAGAAACTTAAAAGTAGTATCTGTTGGCTGCAGCACGTTATTGAATTTATTAAAAATACCCCAGGTTTGTGCCACCTCATATTTTTTGTTCGGTTCGGTTCCTAATTCTGAGTAGGAAGCTAGAGTAGCCAAGTTGTGAGCTGGCATTTCTATTTCAGGGATAATTGTAATGAAACGTTTTGCGGCATAATCAATTACATCTTTTATTTGCTCTTGGGTATAATACCCGCCATATCTAATTCCATCGTTTCCTGTTCCTGGATATAAACCGATAATACTGCCATTGCGCCACGAACCTGTTTCGGTTAGTTTTGGATATTTTTTTATCTCTATTCTCCAACCATGGTCATCAGTTAAGTGCCAATGAAAATAATTCATTTTATGAAGCGCTAAATAATCAAGGTATTTTTTTACAAATGCTACATCGAAAAAATGGCGACTTACATCTAAGTGCATTCCGCGGTAATCGAAACGGGGATAGTCAATGATGGAAACCCACGGAATTTGAAGCGGAAGAGATTTTGTGATTGGTAAGAGTTGAATAAGCGTCTGGATACCTTGAAAAATGGCTGTATCAGAAGCAGAGCCTACATTTATAGATTTGTTTGTTACAGATAAATTATACTCCTTTGAACTTGAAATCTTTTTAGCAATTATTAGATTTATAGCGTTAATTCGATTTACGTCTGGTATTCTACTTAGTTTGAGTTCGAAGCTATAATTTTTACGCAAATAATTTTGGAAAAACTCAACTGATGGGTTGGCCAATGAATCATTTGTATATAATACGGTATTACTATCTATTTTAAATGAAAATTCCTTTGATTTAACTTCTAATTTTACTGGTTGTGGAATGATATTTATTTCCTGAGCTGAAAGTTTGAAAAAAGTAGTGGTTAAAAACAATAAGATAAGTATTTTCATAATAAGGCAGTTTTCCTTTCAAAAATAAAGAAAAACTTTTCCTGTAGGAGTAAATAGCAGAAACTTTAGTTTTGGATCGATGTTTGGCGCATTTAAGTAAAATTCATCCTATCTACTATGCAAATAAGCGTTCTAACGCCATCTTTTAATTCTGGAAAATACTTAAGAAGAGCAATTGATAGTGTGTTGATTCAAAATTATGCAAACTTTGAACACATTATTATTGATGGGGATTCGAAAGACAATACGCTATCTATAATTGAAGAATATTCGCACCTAAAATTTATTTCAGAAAAAGATAATGGACAATCTGATGCGATGAATAAGGCATTTAGAATGAGCTCGGGAGATATTATCGTTTACCTGAACGCTGATGATGAATTTTTACCTAACGCATTCGATAATATAGTATTGGCATTCCAAAATAATAGAGATGCAGATATGATTGTTGGAAACCTAATTTTTAAGAGTGCGAATGAAGAATTACTAAGAATACCATCGTCACATTACAAGGATGTTTTGCTGTATTGGTTAAACTTGTTTCCAAATAATCCGGTCAGTTATTTTTATAAGCGTAAAGTTCAAGAGCGAATAGGGGAGTTTCAGGTTCAAGACCATTATTCTATGGATATTTGGTTCATTCTTAAAGCCTATCAGAAATTTAAAATTGTTAAAATTGATGCTATACTTGGAATATTTCATTCTGATGGCGAGAACAAAACAACTACGGTAAATTTAGGTCAAAACCTTCATAACGCAACTAAGCAACACTTGTTTAAGTATAATCCATTGTACCTACCTTTTTTTTATTTCAAACTACTTTTAGGCAGAATATATAAATAATAGCATAAAGCAAAAGAGCTCCCGATTTTCATCGGGAGCTCTTTTGCTTTATAGTTAAAAAACTAGCCTTTTTTAGCTTTGCTTTCTTCGCCTTCTAATTGCGATTTCAATTGAGCCAATACGTCTAAGTCTCCTAAAGTAGATTTCTCTACAGAATCTTTAACTTTTTTAACTGCTGTTATAGATGCTTTCGCTTCTTTCTTTTTAGCATTTCTTTCTTCAGCTACTGCTTCA
Organism: Pedobacter lithocola; assembly: GCF_042650845.1. Classification (NCBI taxonomy): domain Bacteria; kingdom Pseudomonadati; phylum Bacteroidota; class Sphingobacteriia; order Sphingobacteriales; family Sphingobacteriaceae; genus Pedobacter; species Pedobacter lithocola. The sequence continues at coordinate 21,264 of NZ_JBHSBW010000007.1, forward strand.
GCTTTAACTTCTTCCCAAATACGAGCATGAGAAACAACGATGCGTTTAGCTTCTTTGTTAAACTCGATAATTTTGAAATCGTTAGTTTCTTCAGCTTTAACCGATGAACCATCTTCTTTTACCATGTGTTTAGTTGGTACGAAACCTTCTACACCATAAGGTAAAGCAATAACAGCACCTTTATCAGTTACTTTAACAACAGTACCTTGGTGAACCGAATCTAAAGTGAAGATAGTTTCGAAAGTATCCCAAGGGTTTTCTTCTAATTGTTTATGACCTAAGCTTAATTTACGGTTATCAACATCAAGTTCTAAAACAACAACATCTAATACATCACCAACTTTAGTGAATTCGTTAGGGTGGTTTACTTTTTTAGACCAAGATAAATCAGAGATGTGGATTAAACCATCAATTCCTTCTTCAATTTCAACAAAAACACCGAAGTTAGTCATGTTTTTAACAGTTGCTTTGTGCTTGCTTCCAACTGGGAATTTAGCAGCAACTTCTTGCCATGGGTCGTTAGATAATTGTTTAATACCTAAGCTCATTTTGCGTTCGTCTCTATCTAAAGTTAAAACTTCAGCTTCGATCTCATCACCAACTTTTAAGAATTCTTGTGGATTTCTTAAGTTTTGCGACCAACTCATTTCAGAAACGTGGATTAAACCTTCAACACCTGGTATAATTTCTAAGAAAGCACCGTAATCTGCAACAGTTACGATTTTTCCTTTTACTTTAGAACCAACAGCTAAGTTAGCATCTAAATTTTCCCAAGGGTGTGGAGTTAATTGTTTTAAACCTAAAGCAATACGTTTTTTCTCATCATCGAAATCTAAAACAACAACGTTGATTTTTTCATCTAATGATAATACTTCTTTTGGATGCTCTATGCGGCCCCAAGAAATATCAGTAATGTGAAGTAAACCATCTACACCACCTAAATCGATGAATACACCGAAATCAGTAATGTTTTTAACAGTACCTTCTAATACTTGTCCTTTTTCTAATTTAGAAACAATTTCTACTTTTTGGCTTTCTAAATCGTCTTCAATTAACACTTTATGAGAAACTACTACGTTTTTAAACTCATGGTTAATTTTAACAACTTTAAACTCCATTGTTTTACCCACGTACACATCGTAATCGCGGATAGGTTTGATATCAATTTGAGATCCTGGTAAGAAAGCTTCAACGCCCATGATATCAACAATTAAACCACCTTTAGTACGGCTCTTAACGAAACCATTGATGATTCTATCATTTTCAAGAGCCTCGTTAATTGCTTCCCATGATCTTTGGGTTTTAGCTCTTTTGCGAGAAAGGATCAATTGACCGTTAGCATCTTCTGGTGCTTCAACGAAAACGTCAACTGAATCGCCGATTTTAAGATCTGGTGTATCACGGAATTCAGAAGTAGAAACTAAACCATCTGATTTAAAACCAACGTTTAATACTACATCTTTGTTGTTAATAGAAACAACAATACCGCTAATGATTTCACCTTTAGTGATCTGATTGAATGTTCCGGCATACATATCTTCAAACTTTTTACGGTCTGCTTCATTGTAATTACCAAAAACTTTTTCATCTGCATCCCAATCGAAATCTTCGGTTGGTGTTGCTAATGATGATTTGATCGATTCGATCGAAACTGAATCAGCTTCTGATTCAATCGTTTCTTTTTCAGTCAGGCGTCCGCCTTCTCCCTGAAGTTCAGCTGTTTTAGCTGCTAATTCTTTTTCTGCTACTTGTTTTTTAGCCATTAATTAATTATCTCCTTTTTTCCCTATTTAGGGATTGCAAAGGTAAAAATATTTTAATTAATAGAAAAAATTTTTTTAATAAATGTTGCTGATTTTTAATGGATTAGGATATTAGTGTTATGTATTTGGTATGAAGTATCAAGATTATACGATAAATAGTGGAAGAGTGAAGAGATAAAAAAGAATGATTGATGACCAAAAATAAAGATTAATGCTTAAAATTAAACACATGTAAGCCAGGTTTTTCTTTCTTGAAAATTAGCATTCAGTAATTCTTCGGAAACAGCAGCCCCGCTTTCGCTTATAGTCCTCACCCGATAAAAAAATCGGGTTCCGGGCTATTCCGCTCTATCGGGTTTATTAACTAAATCTGTGCTTTAAAATCCTACTTTTTTGTAAAAGTTCCTCTTGTAAAACCTTCTCCAATTAGTGTTTTTTCATCTCTTATTAAAAGTAAAATCATGTTTTGTTGGTCGTATAATTTAATCATATCACCTTCAATAACATATTTTGCAGTAAATGTCGAATCATTATAAATGTCTTTTACAATAACTGAATCGTTGGTATTAAAATCAAAAGATTGATATTGGGTATCGGCAGCAGTAGCAAAAGTGCCACTTACAGTTTTCTCTTTTATAAAGGTAATAAAGCAAAAGTAGCCAACTACAAGTACGATAATTAAAGAAAAGCCTATTAAAATTTTATTCTGACCGGCATATTTAAAAACGAAGAACAATATGGTGCACATAATTAGTGCAACTATAACAAAGAAGATGATGTTCGAATAGTCTTTCGCAATTTTCGGCACTTCTACTGAAACTGCTGGTTTAGCCACAACTGGTTTTGGGGCTGATGCTATCCTTACTAAATATTCTTTGCTAACAAAACCTTCGCCATTGCTTACTTTAATTTTAAAATATTTTGCGTCGGTAGAATCTAAAACCACAACATTTTCATCTTGTTTTATTGAACCTACAACTTTACTTGTTGGGCTATTGGTTGCTCTTACGTTAAGTTTATCAGCTTTTACACGGTACATGTCTTGTGCATACAAGGTGGTAGCGAAAAGAAATACAGCGATAAAAAGGAGGAATATTTTATTCATATTATTGGAATTTCTGCAGGGCAGTGGTTTAGTTTTAATATGATGCTTTTGAACAAACACCGTGCTAAACGTTTCCAAAATTAGAAAATAGTTTTAATTAGCTACTTAAAAATCTAGCTTAAATATAAATACTTGTTATCACCAGCTTCCACCTGTACCGCCACCACTGCTACTACCACCGCCCCAACTACTGCTTGATGATGAGGAAGAGCTACTGCTTGAAGAAGAGGAGCCAGATGAAGAACTCGATTCGACTAACATCGGCAATGCTATCCATTTAATAAACTCCACATTTTTGCAGCAGCTGCATTCATTTATTTGTTTTGCTTTACCTGATCTGCTGTAGGTAGCGGTTGTTACGGTAATTACTTTATTTAGTTTATAGGTTCTGAAATTGCATTTGGGGCATTCGGTATAATCTTCATATTCTTCGGCGGGCCACTGTTTAATTATATGTTCCTTTTGGTCTGTACTTAACCAAATGTCATAATCGTAAACTTGTGCTACTTCTTCGGCTCGTTGTCCATCACTTAAAAAAGGTTTCCCTTCTACATTCACATCTCTATCAACGCGAGTCATTTCCCTGTTTTTACTATCCAGGATTGGTTTAAATCTATCAATATTTTTTGCACTTTTAAATAGATAAGAAATGAGTACGAATAAAATCAAGGGAGAAAAGATAATTAGCCAAAAATTCTTTTTATTAAATGATGTTACCGCTTGAAAAAAGTTTTCATCATCATTGTGTGCATTTCTTAAAGTAGCTATATAATACAAATAGCGAAAGAACAAGCCGATGGCTAGAATGCAATATAAAATGATAGGGATATAAACTAATTCTATTTTCTTAAATAAATTAAATCCATTAAAAAATATCAGTAGAAATATGCTGATAAAACTAAAGATAAAAAAACCAGCACAGCCATTGGAAAGGGTTTTTTCAAATTTGGTATTGCCACTAGCTTTTGGCTTAGCAACTTTTTTTTCTTGTTTATTAACCAACTTAAAAACTCCGAAGAAGCCCAAGATTACAACAACCAATGGGACCCAAAATCTTTCTAAGTTGTTATTGTTTTCTTTTTGAGTAAAAAATTGATTGAGTTCAGATTTATTTTCGGGGTTTATAACAATTACGCCAATAGCATCAATTGTATTGATGATTCCATTGCCAAAGTCATTCTCCCTAAAAGCAGGCACTAGATTTTGCTCGGCAATGTGTTTCAGCTTAACATCTGGCAAAACACCTTCAACGCCTGTTCCGGTAATAAAGCGATATTTTCTTCTGTCTTTAGCAATAAATAAAAGTAAGCCATTGTTACTTGTTTTTTGCCCTATTCCCCAAGTGTTAAAAAGTTCGTAAGCAAAATCAAAATCTTCTTTATCCTGCTCGAAATCATTAACGATAACTACAGCAACTTGAACATTGGTTTTGATTTCTAATTCGGATATAGACGCATTGATTGAGGCTACATCCCCATCGCTTAAAATACCATCTGGATTGCTTATCCAACCACCGCCATTGTTTTTAGGATCTGGAATTTCGTTAATTTTGTATGCTTTTTGAGCTACTACTGAACTCGATAAAAATATAAATAGAGCTAAAAGTTTAAATAAATGGTATTTGAGCATATTAAGAGCGATTTAATTTATTATTAATGCCGATGTCACTCTAAAAACCAATAGGAATGTGAACTTACTGTTTCAATATTTTCTCCACAACCTTATCGAGTTTACTTTTGTTTTTTATAAATGGCTCAAGATTATACAATTGCACGGTTTTGAATTCTATCGGATGGCTCTCACTTTGCAATGCAATATAGCCAGCGGTTAGTGGTTTTCCATCAATTTTGACTTTAGCATCAAAATTTGAAACATTACCACCACCCATTTGCGGTTTGGTATATTCTAAGACAACTTCACCATCAATAATATGTTTAATAACCGAATCGCCTAGAACTAAAAATTGTGCCGTTACCCATTGGTCGCCGGCATATGTTTTTGATTTAGAATCTAAACAATGTTGCGTAAAAAGCTTTCCGTTAAAGAAAATATTTGTACCTGGAGTGCATACATTGCTGGTATGGCGCTCGTGTTCACCATCTCCACCTAATATTTGTGCTTCAACAGAAATAGGAAAATCTTGATCTTTTAACATCGTTTTCGGATCCTGAGAATGCAACATTGCGCCGCTATTTCTTAAAGCCCAACCTTCGCCACCATTGGCTTGCTGGCCAATAAAACGATAAGTAACTTTTAGTAAGTAGGCAGAAAATGCTTTTTTATAAAAAATGTGCCCGTACTGCTGGTCGAAAGCTCCATAGCCATCATAGCTAACTTTCATTAAGCCATTTTTAACACTAAAAGTATTGGCGTAATTATCGTTTAAGTTGTGCTTTGAAATTTTAATAGTCCAATCTTTTAAATCCTTACCATTAAATAGATTAATCCAGTCTTTTTGTGCATTTGCATTTAAGGATGTTATTGCACAGACTATAATAAGGAAAGTGATTTGTTTAAATCTCATAACTTTAGCGATATATTTTATCCTAAAGTATGAATTTTTGTTAAACCTTATTTATTATTTAGCTAATAATGGTTCAACACGTTGTAGAGCAAAATCAAGTTGTTCTTGTGGTGTAAGGTTTGTGTTGTCTAAAATTATGGCATCATCTGCTCTTACCAGCGGACTCTCTTTTCTAGTTGTATCAGCATAGTCGCGGTGTGCTAAATTTTCGAAAACTTCTTCTAAAGTTGTTTCATCATTGCCTTTGCTTTGTAACTCTTTAAATCGGCGTTCGGCTCTAATTTTTGGGTCGGCAGTCATAAATAACTTAATGGGCGCATCAGGAAAAACAGTGGTGCCAATATCACGCCCATCCATAACAATGTTTTTAGATTTCCCCATTCGCTGCTGTTGTTTAACCATTTCATGGCGAACAATTTTATGGGCAGAAACCTCACTTACATTTTCTGATACCGGCATTAAGCGAATTTCATCAGAAACTTCTTCGCCATTTAAAGTGATATGCGATTCGTAATCTCTCGAATGAAAATTCAGTTCAATGTGTTGCAATGCATCGATAACTTTTGCATCATCGGTTATATCAACATTATTTCTAAGGAAAAACAGCGTAACCGCTCGGTACATAGCACCGCTATCAACATAAATAAAAGCTAATTTTTTAGCCAATGCCTTAGCTAATGTACTTTTTCCACACGATGAATAGCCATCTATTGCTACAACTAGGTTTTTTTTCATTCTGCCACAAAGTTAAAAAATACAAACAGAATGATGCATTTTTTAAAAAGTAGTGATACAATTATTTATCAAATCTGGCTATCCAAACAGAGGTGTAAGGATGAAGCCAGCCTTCATGCTGCAAGTACCAAAATAGCCCTTCATCTATTCTAAAGGCAAATAAACCGTATAGATAATGATTGGCGTTATGGGTAGTGTAGTTTTGGCGATAGTGAAAATAGGTTACCAATGTTGCTTTTTTATGGTCGCCATCGTTAGTAATTTCTAGGGTACATGGGTCAAAAGCTGCTGCAAATCTAAAATTTCCATTAAATCGTTCGCCCCATTTATTCCAGGCAACTTCATTTTTTCCTTTTAGATGTAGCATTTTTTGAATATCGGGTGCGCCTAAAAAGTCATTATCGTAAAATACCCTTGTTTTATTTTCTTTTGGAAATAACAAATAAAAATTTTGCTTGCTAGCTTCCGGGAAAGGAATGAAATCACCAACGGTTATAATTAATAACGTACCATAAATGCCTAATTTCTCTCTTAATTTTAAATGATAACCGTTATTAATTTGAGCCTGGTAAGCCTCAGAGTGTTGGTTGTATTGCCTTAAGTTATATGGTGTAGAAAGTAAAAATATTAAAATTGCTATGCATAGGGTTATTGTAATAAACTTCCGATTTTTTTTGCGTACGAATGCGACAGCTGCTACAACTAATGCTAAAACAAACAGATAAAAAATATGTAATGAATAGCAAAATGTCCAAAATAACAGGAAGGTAAATATGAAACAAATGATGCAAAATAAAAGTGTGCGGAGAAAGTAGTTAGCTTTCTGACCGAAGGATTTTAGAGTCATGGGACGTTTTAGCTTTGCGCTTATTTAGAATGATTTTTTGAAGATAAAATTTATCAACGAATAAACAAAATTACGTAAAATGAAATGTTTATTTTAACACTTTATATGTTAAGTTTTAAAATATATTTGAGCTAAAATTGAATAATAATGGTACCGAATAAAGAGGAGATACTAAAATCTGTAAGTTTTAAAACATCAAGAAGTGGGGGCAAAGGTGGGCAAAATGTTAATAAAGTATCAAGCAAGGTAGAACTCATTATAAATATTGATGATGCGGAATTTTTAACTGAGGAGGAAAAAAGTATCATAAAAATGAAGCTGGAAAAGAGGATAGATTCGGAAGGACTTTTGCACATCGTTTCGCAAGAAGATAGAAGTCAGCTTTTAAATAAAGAAAAAACTATTGCAAAGCTAATTGAACTAATAAAAAAATCTCTTCAAGTACAAAAGAAACGGAAACCCACAAAAATTCCAAAATCGGTTGTAGAGCAAAGGTTGAAAAATAAAAATGTAAATGCTTTTAAAAAGGAAGCCAGGAAAAATCCAAATTTAGACTAACTTCCGAATCTGTAGTACAAGCTCAAGCCACCATAGTTTTGAGCTTTTGCATCGCTTTTAACTTCTTTGGTTTTAAATATGATATTAAAATCGATAGTAAATCTTTTTGAACTATAATTTACGCCAAATTGCTGTTCGAAAACAACTGGTTTTATGCCGAAAGTTACCGGACTATCATTGTTAAAAAGACTGCCTTGAATGGTTGCATCATAAGCAACAACATTTAGTTGAGGTTTTGCATAGAAGAAAAACTCCGAAGAATTTAAGCTTTTTGTTTTAGCATCGCCAATAACTGCATTATGATATGCACTATTAAATAATTGATTTAATCTACCGGCTCTAAACAAAATTGATGCTCCAACACCATTAAGTGTTGTTCCTAAATTTGCATAACCTTGCCCGCTAAAATCTACAGCATTATCTTCTGAACGATGAATAAGACTGCTGTAATTGCCAGATACGTTTACCGCAACTTCATTTTTAATTTGGTATTCCCACCCTGATGGCGTGTAAAATCCTACCGTTTTATGTAGAAATTTTTGCGCATCTTCTGCTAAAGAGTTTGGCCCTACAGCTCCTAGTTCTACGCTTGTCTTTAAAACACTTTCTTTTTTGTAAAAAACAGAATATGCTGCACCACCATATAAATAACCTGCAAAAGGCCTGTCTTGGTCTTCTTTTTTGGCAACCTGACCCCAGTATGGTGTAAATATTTTTTGTCCAACAGAAATTTCGTAAGTTTTTTTCTCTACGTTTTCCCTTAAATTGTCAGGTTTTAAAGCTTTGCGATAATAGATAAATAATCCATTGGTATAATATCTATCATTTAGAGTTGCTAAATAAGCATCGTTTTCCGTTTTAAAACCGAACTCACTTATAAAATTTTGAGCCTTTAAGGTTCCGCAAATGAACAGTAGTATAAGAAAGGTTAAAATCGGTTTCATAAAAAAGTCCCGATGATTTATCGGGACTATAAAAGTATCTATTGTTTGCCAATTAATTAATCTGCAGATTAAAATAATTTAAAATATTACAAACTAGTTAACGATTGGAGCTATTTTAAGAGTTAAATCAATTGGCTTTTTTACTTTGTTTTTTAATAACGCAAGTTCAATAACTTCACTCATCTCCGAAACATAATGAAAGGTTAAGTCTTTTATATAACTTTCTTTAATTTCTAAAATATCCTTCCTGTTGCTTTTGCAAAGTATAATTTCTTTAATATTTGCTCTTTTCGCAGCTAGTATTTTCTCTTTAATTCCACCTACTGGTAATACCTTGCCACGTAAAGTAATTTCGCCCGTCATTGCTAAATGTTGCTTAACTTTTCGTTGGGTAAAAGCCGAAGTTAAAGCTGTAAGCATAGTTACACCGGCCGAAGGTCCATCTTTTGGTGTTGCACCAGCAGGTACGTGCACATGGACATCCCAATTATCAAACAATGTATAATCAATTCCAAATTCATTTGCATGAGCACGTAAATAGGCTAGGGCAATAACGGCTGATTCCTTCATTACATCGCCAAGGTTACCGGTTAACGTTAATTTACCTTTACCTGGACTTAAACTAGATTCGATGAAAAGAATATCGCCACCTACGCTTGTCCAGGCTAAACCTGTTACAACGCCGGCAACTTCATTTCCTTCATATAAATCTTTGTCATAAATTGGTGCGCCTAAAATCCGCTCTACATCATCATTAGTTAAAGTAACGTTGTATTCCTCTTCCATTGCTATTTTTGTCGCAACACCACGAACAAGTGAACCAACTTTTTTCTCTAAGCCACGTACACCACTTTCGCGAGTGTAATCTTCTATAACTTTTTCGATTAGCGCAGGCTTTAAAACAATGTCTTTTAGTTTTAAACCATGATTTTCTTTTTGCTTAGGCAACAAAAATTTCTTAGCAATTTCTATTTTCTCTTCAATGGTGTAACCATTAACTTCAATTATCTCCATACGATCTAACAAAGCAGGTTGTATGGTGCTTAAAGAATTGGCTGTTGCTATAAAAAGTATGTTTGATAAATCATAATCCATTTCTACGTAGTGATCGTAGAAAGCATTATTCTGTTCAGGATCTAAAACTTCAAGCAAGGCTGATGAAGGGTCGCCACGGTGATCTGTACCAACTTTATCAATTTCATCTAAAACAAAAACAGGATTATCTGCTCCGGCTTTTTTAATGGATGATATTATACGACCAGGCATTGCACCAATATAGGTTTTGCGGTGACCACGAATTTCAGCTTCATCGCGAATACCACCCAAAGCCATTCGTACATATTTGCGTCCTAAAGCTTTAGCTATCGATTTTCCTAAAGATGTTTTACCAACTCCCGGAGGGCCAACCAAACAAAGAATTGGTGCCTTCATATTCCGTTTTAGTTTCAATACCGCTAAATATTCGATAATGCGTTGTTTAACTTTTTCAAGCCCAAAATGGTCTTTATCTAAAACCCTTTGTGCTCGTTTTAAATCGAAGTTATCTTTAGTAAATTCACTCCAAGGCAAATCTAAAAGTAATTCTAGGTAATTAAGTTGTATAGAATAATCAGGTGCCGCAGGGTTCATACGACCTAATTTATCAAGCTCTTTATCAAAATGGGCATAAACTTCTTTAGTCCATTTTTTCTTTTTAGCTCTTTCTTGCAAGGCATCAAATTCTATATCGGCCGAATTACCACCTAGCTCTTCCTGTATGGTTTTTAATTGCTGGTTTAAGAAATAATCACGCTGCTGCTTATCCAAATCAGTACGAACTTTAGATTGAATTTGATTTCTCAACTCCAACATTTGCAGTTCAACCATCAATAATTCCATTACTTTCTGAGCCCGCTCAAGCAAATTATCCATTTCCAGGATTTTTTGTTTATCAGACATTTCGGCATTCATATTTGATGATATGAAGTTGATCAGAAATGAATTGCTTTCGATGTTTTTTAAAGCAATGCTGGCTTCAGTTGGGATATTTGGGGAAAGTTGTATAATTTGAGAAGACATTTCCCGAATTGAGGCAATAAGTGCCTTAAATTCTTTATCGGTTTTTGTTTTCTGCTCTTCGAATTTTTTTACCGATGCTTTGATATAAGGTTCGTTTTGAACCTCTTCCAATAAACTAAAACGTTGCTTGCCCTGAATTATAACGGTAGTATTACCATCTGGCATTTGAAGCAATTTAATAATATTTGCAACAGTACCAACCGTATTAAGCTGCTCAAAAGTAGGATCTTCAATAGATACATCTTTTTGAGAAACCACACCTATGATTTTATTTCCTTTGTAAGCTTCTTTAATTAGCTTTATCGATTTATCCCTACCAACTGTTATCGGTATCACTACACCCGGAAATAGTACCGTATTACGCAAAGGTAGTATTGCTAATATTTCAGGAGTATCCTCATTGTTCATTTCTTCCTCATCTTGTTGAGACATGAGTGGGAAAAATTCAGTATCCTCGTTTATAATTGGCATCGCGTTATTAAAATCAAATATATCTTGTTTACTCATTCTTATATAATATAACGACAAACTGACAGTTTTGCCGCAGGTAATTTGTGTGTTTTGGTGTTATCCATATTAAATTCAACTCTTGTGCCAAAGTTGCTTTATGGTAATGTTATTTTAAAATGAACGAAATGTTATGAAAAAAAGGCAGGAATAATCAATTTTAGGCCAAATATCATATAATTAGAAATTAAGCGTTTAGGTATTGTGTAATAGATTTAGTGAATGTAAAAAAATTAAACCGCTTTATTTTCTAAGAATTGAATTATATTGCGTCGATATTTTATTCATTCATTTGAAATAAAATTTAGATTTGTTAACTTATTAACAGTACATGAATTATTTTAAACAGACCGTTTTAGGTTTAATCATATTATCATCTAGCAGTAGTTATGCGCAAAATGGCAACGATAAAAAAATTATGGATGCCATGGTTAAAGGGGATTATAAAACCGCAGTAACCCAACTCGAAAAAGCCGATGCCAAAGATGGAAACAATGCCAATGTTTTAAAAATGCTTGGTTATTCTTATTACCAAAATGGAGATTACGAAAATTCGATTACTACTTACAGTCGTTTAATTGTTTTAAAACCAGGTGAAATTTCTGCTTACTACTACCGTGGAAAAGCTAGGTTAAATGTGGCTAACGATCCAAAACAATCTTTAAACGCTTTGCGTGATAACTTTTACACTGCTGCAATTAAGGATTTTACTAAAGCAAGCGAATTAAGCGGAGAAGAAGATACGCAAATGCTTCAAAACAGAGGTTTAGCTTATAAAGATTATGCCATTTTCAGATCTTTCAAATCCAAAAAAGCGGTAGAAAAAGCGGCTTGTATTGCATTGTTTAACAATTCGATTGCTGATTTTCAAAAAGTGTTAACCTTACAGCCTTTAAGAAAAGATATTTTAGACTGGATTGCTTACGATAAAGCGCAAATTGCTAGTTTGAAATGAACTAAACCAGTTACTAAAAAAAAGGCTTGAACTTGAAATTCAAGCCTTTTTTTATTTGAATCTACCGCTAATCTGATAGTTTTTGGCATTAAGTAATTTAATCTGTTGGTGCTTTTTTATCTGGTATAAGCTATCTGGATAGTATGTTAAGGTATCACCTGAAGTGTATAGAATGTTTTTGTTTGAAATGATAATCTGAACTTTTTGAATCTCTTGATTATACTTTTCAATTAGTACATCTTTTACTGGAATCTTTTTGCTTGCTGAGGTATAATGTTCTTTGTTTGCCGTTCTATCGATAGTAAAACTACCTCTCCATGATGATTTATTGATATCGGCACTGCTAAAAATTGCCAGTTCTTTATCCCAATCTTTAATGGTTTGAGTCTTGGTTTCAGTCGCATTGTTCACAAATACTTGTTTGGTAATTTGAGGATTAGTTTTTTTTAATCTGGAGGCTTCCTTTTTAAAATAGCCATTAATATCAAAATACAGCAAATCAGTATTTGCTTTCGATTCTTCTCGCTGATTACAGGAAAACAAACCGAAGGCTGCTACTAAAACAATTACTTTTTTATACATTATATTAAAACATTACCTGTCATCGTTTCAGGTATTGATACACCAAGAATTTTTAAAATGGTTGGAGCAATATCACCAAGTTTACCATTAGCCAATGTTTTATAATCATCATCAATTAATATACATGGAACCAGGTTGGTTGTATGAGCTGTATTTGGCGAGCCATCGTTATTAACCATAAATTCAGAATTACCGTGATCTGCCAAGAGGATAAATGAATATCCATTTTCTAAACCTTTGTTAACTACAATCTCGGCACATTTATCAGCCGTTTCTACAGCTTTAATTACCGCTTGGAAAACGCCGGTATGCCCAACCATATCCGGATTAGCAAAATTTAAACAAATAAAATCTGCCCAACCGGTTTCCATTTCTTTTGTAATTGCATCAGTTATTCCTGCTGCACTCATTTCAGGTTGTAAATCGTATGTAGCAACTTTAGGCGAAGGGATTAAAATCCGCTTTTCATTTGCAAATTCACTTTCTCTACCACCAGAAAAGAAGAACGTAACGTGAGGATATTTTTCAGTTTCAGCAATACGGATTTGGTTTTTACCATTTTCTGCTAAAACCTCGCCTAAGGTTTGTGTTAAATCATCTTTTGTAAAAACAACATTTACGTTTTCAAAACTCTCATCATAGTTAGTCATAGTAACATAATACAATGGCAATTTATGCATTTGTTGTTCTGGAAAATCTTTTTGCGTTAAAGCAGTTGTAATTTCCCTTCCTCTATCGGTGCGAAAGTTGAAACAGATAACAACATCATCATTTTGAATGGTAGCAACAGGTGTTCCGTTTTCTTGTGTTAAAACAATCGGGTTTATAAACTCATCTGTTACGCCATCATCGTAAGATTTTTTAATTGAAGCTAAGGCATCATTGGTTTTTTCGCCAATGCCATTTACCATAACATCATACGCTTTTTTAACACGTTCCCAACGGTTATCTCTATCCATAGCATAATACCTGCCGATCATGGTAGCTAATTTTGCACTAGAATCTTTGATGTGATTTTGTAAATCCGAAATAAAGCCTAAGCCTGAATTAGGGTCCGTATCGCGGCCATCCAAAAATGCATGTATGAATGTATGTGGTACGTTAGCTTCGTTGGCTGCATCGCATAATGCTTTTAAATGCTCTATATGAGCATGTACGCCGCCATTAGAAACTAAACCGATAAAATGTACAGATTTATTATTTTGTTTTGCATAATCAAAAGCAGCTAATAAAGTTGGGTTTTTATGCAATTCTCTGTCGGTAATAGATTTATTAATTCTACCCAATTCTTGATAAACAACTCTACCAGCACCTAAATTCATGTGCCCAACTTCTGAATTTCCCATTTGTCCGGCTGGTAAACCAACTGCTTCACCTGAGGCCTCTAAATTAGAATTTGGATATTTCTGAAGTAATGAATCGAAAAATGGCGTATTTGCTGCGTAAGCTGCATCAGAATTATCATGTTTTCCATAACCCCAACCATCAAGAATTATGAGGGCGACTTTTTTATTTCTCATTGTTATCTAATCAATTATATGTGATGCAAAACTCAAATATTTAAAATTTAATGTTTTGAGTGTTAATGTTTAGTTTATATGCCAAAAAATTTTTATCAAAATTAAAACATTTTGATAAATGCAATGTTTTAATAATTCTTATAAAGCAAATATAGCTTTATTGGTACTGATATAAATCAAGAAAACCATTTTTTGATATGCTAATGGCATAATTTTAGCTATAGGGTCGTTATATAATGCTGAAATGATCCGAAGCCTGTTTTTATTTTTTATAGCTATAACGCCAATATACCGTTCATTAGCCATGCAGGCCGATATTATTGATGATCTATCTGCTTATTTTAAAGCTGGAAATTCTAAAGAAATTGCTAAAAATTTTGCCCCAACTATAGAACTGATTATAATTGATGAAGAAGATGTCTATTCTAAAGCACAGGGTGAACAAATTTTGAAAGATTTTTTTAATAAAAATCAACCTGTTAAAACAAGTATTTTTCATAGAATAAATAACAGTCAGAGTTATAGGTTTGGTGTAATTTTGGTAAGTACATCAAAAGAAACTTACAGGGTTTCTATTACCATGAAAAAGTTTAATACGGCTTTTTTAATTACCGAACTTAGAATTGAACCTGCAAAAGATTAGTTTAATATCTTTATCTGATTCTTAAAATCGCCTTCTTACAAATAATTGTTACTTTTGCGGCTTAAATAACCAAATTTTGGATAAGCAACTTATAGCTCAATTTATAAAAAATGCACTCGCTGAAGATGTTGGCGATGGTGATCATACCTCACTGGCTACAATACCGGCTGGAACACGAGGAAAGGCAAAGCTCATTATAAAAGAAGATGGAATTTTAGCTGGTGTAGAATTGGCTTTAGAAATATTTTCTGAGGTAGATAGTTCTTTGGTAGTTGACGTGATAATGCATGATGGTTACCATGTTAAAGTTGGCGACATTGCATTAACAGTTTCTGGAAGTACCTATTCCATTCTTATTGCCGAGCGTTTGGTGTTAAATTGTATGCAACGGATGAGTGGTATTGCCACCAAAACAAATAGAATTGTAGCTCTCTTAAAAAACACAAAAACTAAACTTTTAGATACCCGAAAAACCACACCAGGCTTACGTTATTTAGAAAAATGGGCAGTACGTATAGGTGGTGGTGTAAATCACCGCATTGGTTTGTACGATATGATTTTAATAAAGGATAATCATGTTGATTACGCTGGAGGCATCAGTAACGCTATAAACGCAGCCAAAAAATACCTTGCAGATAATAACAAATCATTGCAAATAGAAATTGAGGTTAGGAATATTGATGAACTAAGTCAAGTGATAGAGGCAGGAGGAGCAGATAGAATTATGCTTGATAACTTTAATTATACCGATTTAAGAGCTGCGGTTGAACTTATTAACGGGCGTTTTATTACAGAAGCTTCTGGAGGTATTACGGAAGATAATGTTGCCGAATACGCTGCATGTGCGGTTGATTATATTTCTATGGGAGCACTTACACACTCTGTGAAAAGCCTTGATATGAGTTTAAAAGCATATTAATCTGTGATTTCATATATAAAGGAAAACTTATTTTTTGTATCATTGTAGGCTATGGTTACGGTTTATTCTCTCTCGGCCTTATTAATTGCTTACCTCTTTGGGTCAATTCCAACAGCGGTATGGTTAGGACAGGCATTTTACGGTGTTGATGTTAGAGAATACGGCAGTGGCAATGCAGGTGCTACCAATACTTTTCGTGTTTTAGGTAAAAAGGCAGGCATAGCCGTAATGGTTATTGATATTGCTAAAGGTTATACGGCAACCAATCTTGCTTACTTAATTGGCATGTCTGTTACCGGACCGCAAAATTCAGCTCAATTTGTAAATTATCAATTAGCACTCGGCGTTACTGCAGTTTTAGGGCATTTGTTCCCGATTTTTGCAGGTTTTAGAGGAGGAAAAGGTGTTGCAACACTTTTTGGAATGATTTTAGCAGTTCACTTTGAAGCATCTATGCTTTGCGTTCTGGTTTTTGTGGTGGTATTACTTTTAACAAAATACGTTTCCTTAAGTTCAATCTGCGCCGGATTTACATTTCCGCTTAGTATTGTTTTTCTTTTTCAGGTTTCAATAAAATCTGAAGTGCTTTACGGCATGGTAGTTTGCGTGTTGATTCTGGTAACACATCAAAAAAATCTCGAAAGATTGCTGAAAGGCAAAGAATCTAAAGTGTATTTGTTTAAGAAAAAGGCTAATTAAACTAACAAACACATGTTTGAAACAAATTGTATGCTTGCCTGTTAAAGGGTATAGCTTATGACTATGTTTCTAACCAATTATCATTAACTTATGAAAAAATTATTTTTAACGGCTACTGTTGCCGCTACGCTTTTGTTAAACTCATGTTCAACAGTACCGTTAACTGGTAGAAGCAGATTAGATTTGGTTAGTAACGATCAAGTTTTGCCAATGGCTTTCCAAGCGTATGGTGAGTTTTTAACAGAAAATAAAGCTACCGTATTACCAGCTTCAAGTGCTCAAGCTTTAAAGGTAAAAACGATTGGTAGTAGATTAATTACTGCAGTTCAAACCTACATGAACAATAATAACTACGGTAATTTGATAAAAGATTATAAATGGGAAGTTAATGTTGTGCAAAATAACGAGAAAAATGCATGGTGTATGCCAGGTGGTAAAATTGTTGTTTACACAGGTATTTTACCTGTAACACAAGATGATGCTGGTTTAGCAACTGTAATGGGTCATGAAATTGCACATGCAATCGCAGGTCATTCAGCAGAGCGTATGTCGCAACAAATGGTTTCGCAAGGTATTGCTACCGCAGGTGGGGTTGCACTTTCTAAAAACCCGAGAGCACAATCTACTTTTAACACACTTTATGGTGTAGGTGCTCCAATTGCAATGTTAAAATATTCTCGTAATCAAGAATTAGAAGCTGATAGGTTAGGTTTAATTTTTATGGCTATGGCAGGATACAATCCTACAGCTTCTACAAGTTTTTGGCAAAGAATGTCTGCTTCATCAGCTGGAGCACAAAAACCTGCAGAATTTTTAAGTACGCACCCAAGTGATGCTACAAGAATTGCACAAATACAAAAATATTTACCTGAGGCTCAACAGTATTACAAAAAGTAAGCATAAGGTTAAAATTTTAAAGGCGGAAGGTTTGCATGGAGCAAACCTTCCGCCTTTTTTTTAATTATAAAGAGTAGCTCAAAAGACAATTGCAAAAGCTATCCAAGAACCTGTAAAATCGCACTTGCTTTTAATAGGCATTCGTCGTATTCGGCCTGAGCTTCACTTTGATAAGTAATTGCACCACCAACTTGAAACGACAAATATTTGTTTTCAGCGTTATATAAAATGCTGCGGATGATTACATTGAAATCGAAATCGCCATTAGGATTTATGCAACCAAATGAACCCGAGTAAACACCTCTTTTAGTTTCTTCGAATTTCTCAATCAATTTCATGGCTTTAACTTTTGGCGCACCAGTCATCGAACCCATCGGAAAAGCATTTTTTATCGCATCAATAAAATGAACTGCAGGATTTAATTCGCAACTTATGGTTGATATCATTTGATGAACTTGTGGGAAAGTATAAATACCAAAAAGCTCATCCACTTTAACAGAACCTTTAACCGCAGATTTTGTTAAATCATGTCGTACCAAATCAACAATCATCACGTTTTCAGCTTGCTCTTTGGTGCTGTTTCTTAATGTCGCTTTTATAATTTCATCATTTGCTTGGTCGAAACTTCGCTTTGCCGTGCCTTTAATCGGTTGAGAGATTAAACGATTATTACGTTTACATAGAAAACGCTCTGGTGTTGCCGATAAAATATATTGATTGTGAAACTTGAAGTAACCTGCAAACGGAGTAGGTGAGAGGTCGCTGAGTGCTTCATAAGTTTGTATAGGATCAATTTCTGCATGTTCAGCAAAAAACTCCTGACAGAAGTTTATTTCGTAAATATCACCTCTAGCAATATGCTCTTTTAGTGCAGTTACTTTATTAAGGTATTTCTCCTTACTGATTTTTGCGTTGATGTTTATCTTTTGAATTGCTTCATCGATTATAACAAATTGGCTGATTTCATTTAGATTTAACTCATTACCAATCAAAATTTCTGCCATTCCATCTTTGCAAACAAGTAAGAATTCAGGCACAAAAAAATATAAATCTGGGAAGCTTAGGCGGTCGGTATTTTCTGAATTTAAATCTTCAATTTCGTTTTTTAAATCATAACTAAAAAAGCCAAAAAGCCATTGTTTATTTTCTTCAAAAAAAGATTTTAATTTTTCGAAGGCATTACCTACAGATGATTTTAATTCTGCTTTGCTGCCAACGGCTAAAACAAAATCATAAGCTGTATAATTATCCTTGTAGTGGTTCGAATCTAGAAAACAGCATACATCAAATTGGTTTGCCCAATGCAATGCCTTCTGCTTAAAATCAGGAATATTTTGTATGGCCTTCAAACTATAGCAAAGTTAAAATTAATCCTAAATCTCAACAAAAAAAGCAACCCGACAAAGGTTGCTTTTGATAGTATTTTCTAAATAATTTTAATCCAATATTAATGTCTGTGCTCTATCTGGTCCAACCGAAAGGTATTTAATAGGCACTTCTAACTCCTTTTCTAAAAATTCGATATATGCAGTAAGTTTAGTCGGAATTTCATCAACAGTAGTAATTTTAGTCACATCAGTTTCCCAGCCATCAATTGCTTTTAAAACGGGTTTTGGCTCTATTGAAATAATATCATAAGGCATGTAATCGATAGTTTCGCCGTTATATTCATAGTGTGTACAAGCATAAATAGTATCAAAGCCATCTAAAACATCTGCTTTCATCATAATTAATTCTGTAACTCCGTTTAACATGATGGCATATTTTAATGCTGGTAAATCTATCCATCCGCAACGGCGAGCACGGCCAGTTGTTGCACCAAATTCATGACCAATCTGGCGAAGGTTTTCACCAACTTCATTGTCTAACTCAGTTGGAAACGGACCACCACCAACACGAGTGCAATACGCTTTAAAAATGCCATAAACAGCACCTACTTTATTTGGTGCAATGCCTAAACCGGTACAAGCACCAGCCGTAGTAGTATTACTTGATGTTACAAATGGATATGAACCAAAATCAACATCCAACAATGTTCCTTGGGCACCTTCAGCTAAAACAGCTTTTCCTTCTTTTAAGTAACCATTAACAAAATGCTCACTATCAACGTGTGGAATTGTTTTTAAGAATTCAATCGCTTCAAAAAACGATGCTTCTTTTTCTGCTAATTCATATTCAAAACCCCCGTAATGAGAAAGAATTTCGGTGTGTTTTTCAACTAATTTTTTATAACGATCTTTAAAATCAGGAAGGGTAGTATCGCCAACACGTAAACCATTACGTCCGGTTTTATCCATATATGTTGGGCCAATTCCTTTTAGCGTAGATCCAATTTTATTTTTACCCATTCTGGCTTCATTAGCTGCATCCAAAAGTTGATGGGTGGGTAAAATTAAGTGTGCTTTACGGGCAATCACTAATTTGCCATCGGCTACCGGGTCGTGACCAGCTTTTTTAAGATTATCTAACTCTCTTTTTAAAATAATTGGGTCGATAACTACACCATTACCAATAAGGTTCATGGTTTTTTCGTTAAAAATTCCTGATGGGATGGTATTTAAAACAAACTTTTTGCCATCGAATTCTAGCGTATGTCCTGCATTCGGACCACCCTGAAAACGGGCAATAAGATCATATTTCGGACTAAGAACATCAACAATTTTTCCCTTTCCTTCATCACCCCATTGCAGGCCGAGAAGTACATCTACTTGCGTCATTATTAAAAAATTAAGCTTATTTTATTTTTTTGGATTGATTTAATTTGCTTCTAATTTTGCTTTAGCGGCAGTTACTGTTGCGCTTTCGCTTACTTTTCTGGCCATACTGCAATCAGAACAAAAGCCATAAAGATTTAAAGAATGGTGTTTTACATCAAATTTCAACAAATCGCCAACCATGGTTTGAATTTGATGAATACGAGGGTCGCAAAATTCTACAACTTTACCGCATTCTATACAAATTACATGGTCGTGCTGGCGATAGCCGTAAGATTTCTCAAACTGAGCCATGTTTTTACCAAACTGATGTTTAGTAACCAAATCGCATGAAACCAGAAGTTCTAAGGTGTTGTAAACCGTAGCTCGACTTACACGATACTTTTGGTTTTTCATGTGGATGTAGAGGGTTTCAACATCAAAATGGTCGTTTCGAGAGTAGATTTCTTCTAATATCGCGAAACGTTCCGGTGTTTTACGCAGATTTTTGTTCTCTAAATAAGCTTCAAAAATCTTGCGAACCAGCTCATTTGTTTTTTGTTCAGACATAGTTTTTAAACTCCGTTCAAAGGTAGTTAAATTGTTGGATTGTTATAACTTTCTATTGTTGAAATGTTGTAATAAGTAAGCAGTTGAAGGTTGCCAATTATCAGTTACGGTTACTAGTTACCAGTTATGAGTTTTTTTAGCCCTTTTTTGGTTGACGTAATGATTGGATAAAAATATTTAGCTTAAATATTTATCAAATTAAGCCTTTCAACATAATAACATCTAAATCCATCGTCCCTAATCCATTTTCGATCATCCCTACGCGTCAAACCTGGTTACCCCGGTAACGCCTTTAACTTTTAATAAGTTTTTAATCAGATTTTCAAGATGCTCTGTATCATTAACAAATATCATTATCGAACCATCAAAAATCCCTTCATTTGTATCAACTGTAATGGAACGCATATTAACTTTAAAATCAGTTGATATTACTCGGGTGATGTTATTAATTAAACCAACATCATCGATACCAACAATACGTAAACCAGTTAGAAATGTTAGTTCTTGTTGTTTGTTCCATTTTGCCTTTACAATGCGATAGCCATAATTAGACATTAATTGGGTGGCATTAGGGCAATTGGTACGGTGTATTTTTATGCCTTCGCTTACAGTTACAAAGCCAAAAACATCATCGCCAGGAATTGGGTTACAACATGCTGCAAGCGTGTAATCAATTTTTTGTAAGTCTTCGCCTATTAATAAAATATCATTTTCTGCACCCTTCATTTTTGTTTTAACCATATCTTCGGTTAAATTTTCAGGGCGTTCTGGTCCACGGGTTTCTACTTCTTTTTCACTCGATAAATATTCTTTAATATCCTTCAGTTCGATTTTACCTAAAGCAACATTTACGAATAATTCTTGTGTAGATGGTAGTTTAAAGAAATAGCTTATCTTTTGTAGATTATCGGTATTGTAAGTAATTTTTAACGATTTTAATTTACGTTCTAATATCTCTTTGCCGGTTTCTGCTATTTTTCTTTTCTCTTCTTTTAAGGATGATTTAATTTTTGATTTAGCTTTCGCCGTAACCACAACATTAAGCCAGTCTTCTTTTGGCGTTTGCTTGCTCGAAGTAATAATCTCAACCTGATCGCCATTTTGTAATTTATACGAAATGGGCACCAATTTATGGTTTACTTTGGCGCCAATACATGTTGCACCAACGCCAGTATGAATTTCAAAAGCAAAATCGAGCGCTGTTGCACCCAAAGGCAACTGAATTAAAGCACCTTTTGGCGTGAAAATAAAAATCTCGTCAGAGAAAAGGTTCATTTTGAAATCATCCAAAAAATCTAAAGCATTAGCTTCTGGATTGTTTAGCATTTCTCGCACCTTTTGAATCCATTGATCCAAACCGTTATCATTGCTAGATTCCTTGTATTTCCAATGTGCCGCAAACCCTTTTTCTGCAATTTCATTCATTCGTTGTGTACGAATTTGCACTTCAACCCATTGTCCACGTGGGCCCATTACAGTAGTATGCAGCGATTCATAGCCATTTCCCTTTGGAGAAGAAACCCAATCGCGTAACCTGTCCGGGTTTGGGCGATATAAATCTGTAACTATAGAATAAGCTTTCCAGCAATCTGCCTTTTCGTTTTCGTAAGCGCTATCTAAAATAATCCTGATGGCAAAAAGATCATATACCTCTTCAAAAGGGATATTTTTCTTTTTCATCTTATTCCAAATGGAATGGATAGATTTTGGTCGCCCATAAACGTCTGCCTCCAAACCTTGTTCGTGTACAATTTCATCAATTGGTTCTACAAACTTTTTGATGAACATGTTTCGTTCAGTCTTCTTTTCGTTTAATTTTTTTGCAATAAACTTATAGGTTTCAGGTTCAAGATATTTCATGGAAAGATCTTCGAGTTCTGATTTTATTGCGTATAAACCAAGGCGATGTGCGAGTGGGGCATATAAATAAATGGTTTCTGATGCGATTTTTAATTGTTTATGGCGGGGCATAAAATCCATAGTACGCATGTTGTGCAATCTATCTGCCAGCTTAATTAAAATTACCCTTACATCATCGGCCAGGGTAAGTAGCATTTTCCTAAAATTTTCGGCTTGGAGAGAGCTATTGGTATCAAAAACACCCGAAATTTTAGTTAAACCATCAATAATTTTAGCGGTTTTTTTGCCGAATTCTCGTTCAATATCTTCTAAAGTGATGTCCGTATCTTCCACTACATCATGCAATAGGGCACAAACGATAGATGTTGTACCCAAGCCTATTTCTTCTGCTGCAATTTGTGCTACCGCAATTGGATGGTAAATATATGGCTCGCCAGATTTTCGACGCATGTCTTTATGGCTTTCTAAGGCCATATCAAATGCCTTCCGAATTTCTTTTTTATCGCCTTTTTGTAAAGTAGATTTGCTCGCCCGCAACAGTGCTCTATATCTTTTAAGTATTTCTTGTTTTTCTGCCTCTAAATCAATTACTAACTCTATTTTCATTTGTATTTTTTGCGTAAAAAATTGCGTCTTATTATCTAATAAAACTTATATTAGTTGTCTTAAACTTCTAATATATGAAATAACACCTAACTTTGTAAAGTATAAATTTATGAATTTTAAAGGGCTATTTTTTCTGTTAATTGTAATGATTTTCGGCATTTCGCTGAAAGCCCAGGAATATACTGCACCTGTTTTTCCTAAATTGGGTAAGGCAGATACCATTAAAGTTGGCTCTACAAATGATAATGGTGTAATGATTCCCTGGATGCAACTAAACGAGGTGTCTATTTTCGCAGCAAGAAAATGGAAATCGCCAGCAGAGCAAGCAGCATATAATCGATTGCGATACAATGTGTTAAAAGTTATGCCTTATGCACTTTTCGCTAAACGTAGGTACGAACAATTAGAACGCGATTTGTTAACAGCTCCAGAAAAGAAGCAACAGAAAGCATTAGTTAAGCAATGTGATAATGAAATAAAAGACATGTTTAATCGAGAGATTAAAGATTTGACTATAACTCAAGGCCAGATCTTAACTAAACTGATTGATAGAGAAGTTGGTCGCACCACTTATGATATTGTTAAGCAAACTAAAGGTGGATTTGCAGCTTTTTCTTATCAAATTGTTGCCCGTGTTGTTGGTCATAATTTAAAAAGCACATACAATAAAGATGAAGACCGCGATATCGAATCCATTATCCGAACTTCGGGTTTTTATCAATAACCATTAATGATGAAGGAGAGTATTCCGAATATTTATTCATTTAAAGTGAAAAAGATTAATGGTGAAGATCAACTCTTATCAGCTTACAGAAATAAAGTAATTCTAATTGTCAATACCGCATCCGAATGTGGTTTTACGCCACAGCTTGGCGAATTACAGCAGTTAAAAAACGAAATTAATCATCCTGATTTTGAGATTCTCGGTTTCCCAACAAATGATTTTGGAAAGCAAGAACCACTAAGCGGTAATGATTTATCTTCTTTTTGCGAAATAAATCATGGCGTTAAATTTCCGGTATTTGAGAAGATTATGGTTAGAGGCGCACATGCACACCCTCTTTATCAATTTTTGAGTGATAAAAAATTAAATACCAAAATTAACTCCGTTCCGAGATGGAACTTTCATAAATATTTGATAAATAAAAAAGGTGAGGTGGAAGATTATTTTTTCCCTTTTACCAAACCACTAAGTGCTAAATTAAAAAAGAAGATTCTCCGCCTTTTAGAGCAAAACACGACCAAATAAAATTAATGAAATTAGATATTTTAGTCATAGCCGTTCATCCTGATGATGCAGAACTTTGCTGTTCGGGAACCATTTTAAAACACATTGCTTTAGGTAAAAAAGTTGGTATAGTAGATTTAACCAGAGGTGAATTGGGCACAAGAGGTACAGCCGAAACCAGAGGTGAAGAAGCAGCTGATTCAGCCAAAATTTTAGGTTTGCATGCCAGAGAAAATCTGAAGTTTAGAGACGGATTTTTTCAAAATGACGAGCAGCATAGGCTAGAAGTAATTAAAGTTATTAGAAAATATCAACCAGAAATTATATTAAGTAATGCATTAGAAGATCGCCATCCCGACCATGGTAGGGCGGGAGATTTAGTTTATGATTCTGTTTTTTTATCTGGCTTACCAAAAATAGAAACTGAGATTGATGGACAAAATCAAAATGCCCATCGGCCAAGATTATTATTGCAATACATACAAGACAGATATTTAAAGCCAGATGTGATAGTAGATATTACGGAGCACATGGATGTTAAAATAAAATCTATCCAAGCATTTAAAACCCAGTTTTATAACCCCGAGGTAGAAGGATTAGACACATATATTTCCTCTCCTGAATTTTTTGAAAGCATGATTGGTCGCTCCAGAGAATTTGGTAAAAGTATTGGTGCAACTTTTGGTGAAGGTTTTACTTCAAGAAAACTTCTAGGTGTTGATAATTTATTTGACTTAAGATGATTTTTCGTCACCTGAAACACTTTATTTAGTATCGGCCTGGATCTCTTAGGTGGTAAAAAAGTAATATGTTCTACCACCTAAGACATTTTAGCTAGTCAGTTCTATCTCATATTTCCTCTGATGGTGAACATCCTCAACAAAATCTAAAGTTGTTTGTTATTCTAAAAACGAATAATAATGGCAAACATATTCACATCTTTAAAAGGTGCTTATAATTTATTTAAGCATTTAGATTTTGATAAGCTTGAAGCATTATCCAAAAAAGTTGATATTCCTAAAATGGTAGAAACCATATCAAACCTCGACGAAAAACAATTGTCGGGTATGATGAAAATGGCAGGTGGCAATAGAACGGAAAGAGAATTACCGCCCATCGAAGGTGATTTTTATCATCTAGGTGAAGAGGCTTTAAAAGATGAGGAACGGGCATTACAATTAAAAGTTCGAGCTTTTTTAGAAAAAGAAGTGAAGCCTATCGTTAATGATTATTGGAATAAAGCAGAATTTCCATTTGAAATCATCCCCAAACTAGCTGAATTAAATATATGTGGATTAACATACAAAGGCTATGGTTGTCCGGGAAAATCTAATTTAATGGAAGGTATTTTAGCTATGGAAATGGCAAGAATAGATACCTCAATTTCTACCTTTTTTGGTGTGCAAAGTGGTTTGGCTATGGGTTCAATTTATCTTTGTGGTTCTGAAGAACAGAAGCAGCAATGGTTACCATTAATGCAGCAGTTCAAAATTATTGGTGCTTTTGGATTAACCGAACCTGAAGTAGGTTCTGCTGCAGCTGGTGGATTAACAACTACATGCAAAAAGGTTGGAGATAAATGGATTTTAAATGGTCAGAAAAAGTGGATCGGCAATGCCACCTTCGCCGATATTTTAATCATCTGGGCGAGAGATGTGGATGATGATGAAGTGAAAGGTTTTATTGTAAAGAAAGATAATCCTGGTTTTGCGGTAGAAAAAATGAAAGATAAGATGGCGCTTCGTATTGTTCAGAATGGTATTATTACATTAACCGATTGCGAAGTTCATGAACCTGATAGATTACAAAATGCCAACAGTTTTAAGGATACCGCTAAAGTTTTAAGAATGACAAGGGCAGGGGTGGCTTGGCAGGCCGTTGGCTGCGCTCGTGGTGCTTATGAAAACGCATTGGAATATACCAGAACCAGAAAACAATTTGGAAAACCAATCGCATCTTTCCAACTTATTCAAAATCATTTGGTAGAAATGTTATCGAATTTAACGGCTATGCAAACTTTATGTTTCCGATTATCGCAATTGCAAGATCAAGGCTTGCTGAAAGATGAACATGCATCCCTAGCTAAAGTATTTTGTTCGTTAAGAACTAGAGATGTTGTAAGTAAGGCCAGGGAAGTTATGGGAGGAAACGGGATATTGTTAGAATATAATGTTGCCCGTTTTGTTGCCGATGCAGAAGCAATTTATTCTTACGAAGGAACAAAAGAAATAAACACATTAATCGTAGGAAGAGCTATAACAGGATTTTCGGCTTTTGTATAGAAATCAATTAAGTTGAATATTAAAGTTCATTAGTAATTTTTGTTTCTGGAAAATCAGGTTTCAGTACCTTTCGGTTACTTTAGCCCTGCTTTTCGCTATAGCCCCGATGAAAAATCGGGGGCTGCCGCTCCAATCAGGTTTAGATTCGAGGGGATGGCTCCGAGCGATATCGCATTTAAAGCAACCTCCATGGAAAATGAAGAAGTGAAAGCATTGCTGTAAAATGGTAAACCTTTATATAAACTTTGTTTAAAAATCGGTTACGATCTTTAATTAAACGGCTTTTTGTTAAAAACTACCTGACTCATAGCGCTTTTTTCGTAAAGTGCTAAACAAAATCTGTTATAAGATTTATCAAAATTCACATTCCCTGGGTGTAAAACTTGAGGCACATTTTTACCTTCTAAAAAGTAGTAAACTTTAGTATTTCCATATTTTGTATGAGGCATTAAGTTGCCATAATCTTCGAGTTCTCTCCAAAGCGTATCTTTTACGGTGACTACATAAACTCGTTGTATTGGGCCAGTATTATTGGCATTTCTATATTTTGATACCTCTTTAAAACCAGCTTTCATATCATCAACCCCGGGTTGATTTAGCGTATCTCTAATCATAAAGTAAACTAAAACTAATATGCCTGCAGTTATAAAATAAATTAGGAATTTTCTATTCATGCTTACAATTGAGGCAATATTTTTTCCATAACAGTCAAGCCTTCGTCAATATGTTTTTGTTCGATACAAAGTGCCGGACGAAAGCGAATGGTTTGGCTGCCACAACCTAAAAACATTACATTGTGTTCCAGTCCTTTAGCTATAAATTCATTTCTCATTTCTTTATTCGGGAAGTCAAAAGAACAAAGTAATCCGCGACCTCTAACATTGCTCATTTTATCAAACTTATTGGCAAACCCTTTTAAATTATCATGAAGATAGTTTCCAACATTGGTCGCATTTTCGCAAAGTCTATCTTCCTCAATAATCTGTAAAATCTGAGTAGAACGAACCATGTCAACTAAGTTTCCACCCCAAGTTGAGTTTATCCGGCTAGGGATTTTGAATACGTTAGTTTCAACCTCATCTACTTTATGGCCTACTAAAATTCCACAAACCTGCATCTTTTTTCCAAAGGCAACTATATCTGGTCTGGCTTTTTCGCTAAAGTGCTGGTGACACCAAAATTTTCCTGTTAAGCCAACACCTGTTTGTACCTCATCGTAAATTAAGAAAGCTTCATTTTCATCAGCAATTTCTTTTAATTGAACTAAAAACTCTTCGCGTAAGTGATTATCACCACCTTCTGATTGAATAGGCTCAATAATAATTGCACAAATATCATCCTTGAAATCAGCAAATGCCTGCTTCACCTGTGCAACTGATAATTCTTCTGAATGAATAGCTTTATCCAGGTGCTCACCTTGTAATGGGAATTTAACTTCGGGAGTACTTACCCTAGGCCAATCAAATTTTGCATACCATTTTGTTTTATCGGGTAATGTATTGGTTAAACTTAAAGTGTAACCTGTTCTGCCATGAAAAGCTTTCTCGAAATGCAAAACTTTAAATCCTTTCTCCTCTTTATAGCCTTTAGCAAAGTTCTTTTGTACTTTCCAATCCATTGCTACTTTAATGGCATTTTCTACAGCTAAGGCACCACCTGCGATGAAAAAGGCGTGGGGTAAATATTCAGGAATTCCCGTTTGGGCAAAAGTTTCTACAAATTGGGCATATTGTTGTGTATAAACATCAGAATTTGATGGATTTGCCATAGCGGCAAGTAGTAGGTTTTTCTTAAAAGCCTCATCATTAACCATTTTCGGGTGATTGTAACCTAAGGGTACAGATGCGAAGCAAGTAAAAAAATCCAGCAAAGTTCTATTGTATTTAGAATCGTAGATATAAGCACCGTTACTTTTCTCCATATCATAAGTTAGATCAAAGCCATCAGCTAAAATGTGCTTGTTTAGAGATTCATTAACTTGATTTGCAGGTACTGTTAATTGATACATAAAATTGCTTATTGGTATATTTCAAATTTACAAAAATGTGGCTGAATACCAATTTTAAGGGCTTTTTGAACTGATAAGCAAAAAATAGGTTTAAACTGTTTAAAGTATGATTATAGACAAAATGGGTAATTAGACTACACACATGTGGAAAACTTTTTGCCTCAAAAGCAGCCCGATTTTGTGCGAATCCTAATTTATAAGCGCTAAAATTTATCCATCATTCCGAAAATACCAAGCAAGCCACCTGTGTGTATTGCCAGGATTTTTTCATCAGGTTTGATTGTTTTACTTTGAATTAAATCATTTATTGCATAGAACATTTTAGATGTGTAAACCGGATCTATTAACAAACCTGTATGTGCTGTAAATTCTTTAATGAATTTGAAAAGTTCGGGAGTGGTTTTCGCGTAACCACCAAAATGATAGTTGGTGTGTAGTATAAGATTTTCAGTATCAGAAATATATTTTGATATTTCATCTTTTATAAAAAAACCGTTTTTTAGTACGGGAACTACATGCAGTTTTGTTTTTAAATCATTTTTTACAATACCTTTAAGTAAACCTGCTGCCGTTGTTCCTGTTCCGGCGGCACAAAAAATATGGTCGTAAACATCGGTAAGCTCATCAATAATTTCTGAACAGCCTATTACAGCTTCAGCACTAGCACCACCTTCATCAATAAAACATGCATTTGAATCAGTTTTAAAATGTTGTTCGAATAATGCAGACTTATCCTTGTACGATACCCTATCTGTAAAAATAAGTTGCATGCCGAACAGTTCACAAAGTAAAAGCATTTCATTTTTTACTTTTTCTCCCCGTACAAATGCTGTTGATTTTAGACCAGACCGTGATGCGGCTGCAGCAGTAGCTACCAAGTGATTTGAGTATGCGCCACCAAATGTTACCAGGTGATTTTTATTCTCGGCTTTTGCTTTAGCTAAAATGTACTTTAGTTTACGCCATTTATTGCCAGAAATATATGGGTCTATTAAATCATCACGTTTAACAAATAAATTGTCAAAAGCAGCTATTTTTAGCTTTTCTACCGGACTGTATAGTTTTTCAAACACGTGTAAAAATAAAAAACACCTGCTATTTGCAAGTGTTTTTTTGTTCTTTTTGAGTAAGGCGTTACTTAAAATATATCTTTCTTACCAAATAGGGAAAGAAATTAAGAACAATTTTGACATTTTGAGTAAAGTTTTTCATAAAATTATTCATTAGGTACTATTTGTTGTGCAAAAAATAAGCCAACATTATAAAAAGACGCAAATTTTATTATTCGTTAATACTAAGTTAATATCAGTACAGCTCAATTTATTTCAAAGTGAATTGTATCATAAGTTAAAATGTATCACCAAAAAAGAGGAGGTTTAGTGAGATGGGTTTTATGTTTGTTTTTTTATAGGCGATTTTTTTAAGGCGTTAATTTATTTTTTATTGAGCATGCAAATATAATACTGTTTTGCGGAAATGTAAAATGAGTCGAAAAACCTAAGTCTTAAAAGTTTATTTTTGCAGCATGGAAAATGAGATAGACGTACAGGAAACGGAGGAACAGGAATTATACGAGCATTTAAAAATCATAGTTGATAAAGGGCAGTCGATGCTCAGGATTGATAAATTTTTGATGATACGAATTGAAAATGCTTCCCGAAATCGAATCCAAAATGCTATTGATGCGGGAAATGTTCTAGTTAATCAAAAACAGATAAAATCAAGCTATAAAGTAAAACCACTTGATGAAATTTCTATCGTTTTACCTCATCCGCCACGCGATACAGAAGTTTATCCAGAAGATTTACCTATAGAAATTATTTATGAGGATAATGATTTGTTGCTTGTAAATAAGGCTGCAGGCATGGTTGTACATCCTGGTTTTAACAATTATACCGGTACTTTAGTTAATGCCTTGGCTTTCCATTTCGAAAAATTGCCGCAATTACCAGGGAATGATGGTCGCCCAGGTTTGGTACATCGAATTGATAAAGATACATCGGGCTTGTTGCTGGTAAGTAAGAATGAAAAATCTATAACGCTTTTGGCTCGACAGTTTTTTGATCACAGCATCACCAGAAAATACATTGCTTTGGTTTGGGGCGATATTGAAAATGATGGAACGGTATCGGGTTACATTGGTAGAAGCTTAAAAGATCGCCGTGTGATGGATGTATATGACGAAGAAGATAAAGGAAAATGGTCTGTAACACATTATAGAGTTTTAAAACGCTTAGGCTATGTTACTTTAATTAGTTGCGAATTGGAAACCGGGCGAACGCATCAAATAAGAGCACATATGCAACACATTGGGCGCCCGCTGTTTAACGATGCAATGTATGGTGGTGATAAGATTTTAAAAGGAACTACGTTTAATAAGTATAAACAGTTTGTAGAAAATTGCTTTGAATTATTACCAAGACAGGCTTTACACGCCCAAAGTTTAGGTTTTATTCATCCTACAACTAAAGATTATATTTATTTCGAAGCTCCATTGCCAGCAGATTTTAAAGCTGCGTTAAACAAATGGGAAAATTATATCGCCGCATCATAAAATATGTCTCATAAATACCTTTTATTTAATGATGAATATCATTTAGTTGACACTCCAGTTTTAGTTGCATCGAATAGAGGCTTTAAATTTGGCGATGGCCTTTTTGAAAGCATGAGGATGATTAACAATAAACTTCAATTCGCAGAACTGCATGCTGATAGGTTAGTTTCGGGCATGAAGGCGTTGAAAATGGATGGGCATGCATTGATGGATGAGTATTTCTTAAGACAAAAAACTACCGATTTAGTAAAGAAAAACCGTTGGAATGGTAATGTGCGATTTCGACTTTCTGTATATCGTGATGGTGCTGGAGTTTATACACCAGAAAATAATAAAGTTGGCTATGTATTAGAAGGAATACAGTTAGGAAGCAATCGATATGAACTGAATACCAAAGGTCTAATTATCGATGTTTTTGATGAAATGACTAAATCAGTTGATAAGTTATCGAATTATAAAACTTCGAATTCGTTATTGTATGTAATGGCTGGAATCTTTAAAAGCCAAAATCGGTTAGATGAAGCCATGATATTAAATCAAAATGGTTTTTTATGTGAAAGTATGAGTGCAAATGTTTTTGTGGTTTACAATAATCAACTATATACACCTGCCTTAACAGAAGGTTGCATTGGTGGTGTAATGCGGACAACAATAATGCAGTTGGCTAGAATAAACGATATGACATTGATAGAAGCACAGATAAATCCTGAAATATTAAATGAAGCTGAAGAGGTTTTTATAACAAATGCTACCCAAGGAATTCAATGGGTGATGGGCTATGGTAGAAAGCGTTATTTTAATGAAGTTTCTAAATTTTTGATAGAAAAATTGAATGGCATTAGCGTTTGATAGTTGGCAATCAATAGTTAACAGTAAACAATTATCAATTAACATAACAGTCAGCAATAAATTTAATTAACAATTCGTTAATTACAATCTAATTCCTCTTAAAAAATCTGCGATTTGCATTCTCTTTTTTCCTTCATATTGTATATCTAAAAGCTTAATAAAGCCATCCTTTGTTGCGAACTTCAGGAAAGTTTTTCCATCAGTTAAAAAGCCTCCGGCTGCTATTCCAGGTTCTTTAAGCTCTAATTCTGCTTTAAAAACTTTAAGTGTTTTATCGTTTAAAATAGTAAAAGCTGTTGGGTAGGGGCTTAAACCTCTAATTAAATTGTATACCTCTTGCGTATTATTGTTCCAATTTACTTTACAATCATCCTTAAATATTTTCGGTGCATGTTTAAGTTCTTCGGTCTGGGGTTGTGGTTGCTCTGAAACATTATTTTGTGCTATTGCCGTTACCGTTTTAACTAAAAGTTTAGCACCTAAATCCATCAGTTTATCGTGCAATTCTCCTGCAGTTTCGTCATTACCAATGTCAATGCTATCACTCAAGATAATATCTCCGGTATCTATTTCGTGAGTTAAGAAAAACGTTGTTACCCCACTTTCTTTTTCCCCGTTAATTATGGCATGATTTATTGGTGCGGCACCCCTATATTGTGGTAATAACGAGCCATGTAAATTGATAGTTCCTCTTGGTGGCATATTCCACACAACTTCGGGCAACATTCTAAATGCAACCACAACTTGTAAATCGGCTTGATACGATTTTAATTCAGCTAAAAAATCAGGATTTTTAAGTTTCTCTGGCTGCAAAACCGGAATCTGATGTTCTAATGCATACAATTTTACAGCGCTTTCATTTAACTTTTGTCCACGACCAGCAGGTTTATCTGGAGCCGTAACAACCGCAACAATATTAAAACCAGCTTGCTGTAAGGCAGCTAAAGAAGCTACTGCAAAATCGGGCGTACCCATAAAAACTATTTTCATTTCGATATGTTGTGTTTCTAAAATCAACGTAGGTTGTTGCGTTAAGTTTTGCAAAATAACTAAAATTAAATCATCCTTAAAGGTTAAAATGGTACAAGGCGAAGAAGTTGTTAAAGCAAGCGGATTGGTTTATGTAACCGATGCTATGCCAGGGATTTACCGAAAGGGTAGTCCAAATAAATTTTATTATGAGGATAAAAAGGGTAACAAAATAACAGATCAAAAACATCTTGATAGAATAAAAGCATTGGTGATTCCGCCTGCATGGCAAAATGTGTGGATTGCTAATAAACCAAATGCATATTTACAGGTAACAGGAATTGATGCTGCAGGCAGAAAACAATATCGGTACCACGCAAAGTGGACCAGTCGCCGCTCGGAAGATAAATATTACAGGTTGTATGAGTTCGGTAAAGCATTACCCGAAGCCAGAAAAAAGCTTGCGAAAGATTTAAAACGCAAAGAATTTGATGAGCGAAAAGTACTGGCTATTTCAGTCGATGTGCTTCAAAAAACTTTAATTAGGATTGGTAATGAGAATTATAAACAGCTTTACGGGACTTTTGGCTTAACTACGCTAAGAGATAAACATGTTAAAATAAACGGAAGTAAAATCAACATCGATTTTATAGGAAAAAAAGGAGTGAGGCAGAATGTTGAACTCAATGATAGGACCTTAGCTAATCTGGTAAAAAAATGTCGTGATATTCCTGGTCAGGATTTATTTCAGTTTTATTCAAATGGTAAAGAGCATAAGAGCATCGATTCTGGTAAAATAAACAATTACATTAAAGAACTTACCGGAAATGATTTTACTGCAAAGGATTTCCGAACATGGGGTGGAACATTGGAGGCTTTACGCCAATTCTCTAAATGTGCGGCAGATGGTGTAAACTTAAATACAAAGAAAACTGTAGTAAATGTACTTGATTGTGTGGCAAAGAAATTAGGAAACACTAGAGCAGTTTGTAAAAGCTCTTATGTTTATCCATTGCTAATAACGGCTTACGAGAATAATGAACTTGAAAAGTTCATGAAGAAAATGAATAACAAGAAAGCCGTCGAGAAATTAGGTTACGAACACGATGAAAAAGTAATGTTATCGTTTTTGAAAGCTACTGGTAGCAAGTAAAGTGATATATTTACTTAGAGCCAATAGTTTGGCGCTAAGTAAACATTAAAACATTATTCTTTAGGTGCTTTTTTTATAGAATGAACTGGTTGTTCTTCGTTTTCTCTTTGTTCAGCCGGATTTTCAGTTTTAACAGGTTTTTTCGGTGAACTATCATTAGGTTTTCTGACCGTTTTATTATCAACAGGTTCTCTTCCTTTAGGTACTTCTTCCTGATAATTGCTACCAGGATTATCATTAGTTTTCTTTGGTCCGCTCATAAGTAAATTGTTAATAATATTATTATTCTTATTAACTAACAACACGATTATTTAAACTATTGTTTCGTCATAATTATTAAAGAACAACTGATTATTTATAAAGCAGATATTTTTTTCGCATAGTTTTATAAGCAGATAAGCCTGGTTCCCAACTTGCTCTTATTTCATCCTCTGTTTTACCAGCAATAACTTGCTTTCTGAAATCTGCAACACCAATTAATCTTTCTACAGGCATAGTTTGATTACTTAATGTAGAGTTAAAAAAGTCTTCCTTTTTTGGCGATGCTTTGTATAAATCAATTACCCAGCTTAAGTTTATTCTTTTATTTTTTCTTAAGATATTGGTATCGTAATTCCTTAAATCAATACCATAACAAACCTGATCTTTAAAAATTGGAGTTTCTGCCATTCCTTTTATTCCGGTTGGTGTGTAAGAGAAATCATAAATCCCTTTTAAATACGGTGCACCAATTACTGTAAACGGAAACTGCGTACCCCGACCATGATTAAGGTAAATTCCTTCAAAAAGGCAAGTGCTTGGATATAGCAAAATGGCTTGCTGCGTGTTTAAATTTGGAGATGGTTTAACAGGCAAAGTATATTCCATATCGTGGTTGTAGTTTTCATTTTTGATAACGGTAATTTTGCATTTAACCTTATCCTTTAACCAACCTTCGCCATTAAGCATTTGTGCATATTCGCCAACGGTTAAACCGTGTGCTATAGGAATTGGTTGTATGCCAATGCCCGATTTAAATTTTGGGTCTAAAATTGGTCCATCAATTAAGTAACCATTAGGATTTGGCCGGTCGAAAATTATAAGCTCTTTATTGTTTGCAGCACAAGCTTCCATAACGTGCTGTAAGGTATTTATGTAGGTGTAAAAACGAACGCCAACATCTTGTATATCAAAAATCATTACATCAATACCGCTTAAATCTTCAGCAGTAGGAGTACTATGTTTGCCATATAAAGAAATTACTTTAATGCCCGTTTTTTGATCAATTTCATCACTTACACTTATCCCGGCACTTGCAGCGCCTCTAAAACCATGCTCTGGGCCAAATATCCTTTCGATTTTTACACCACGTTTTACTAAACTATCAACCGAGGTTTGTTTGCCAATTATTGATGTGTTATTCACCACCATGCCCACACGTTTACCTTTTAGCAAAGGCAAATATTTTTCAGTTTGCTCTGCACCTGTTTTAATAGAAGTAGGTAATTTTAAATTATCTTTTATTAAAACTTTACGATTTGCAGGTGCTTTATCACCAATCTGGTTGGCTAGAGGTTTTTGCTCTTGTCCGCAGGCAGAAAGGGAAATTAAGCTTATTAAAGCAAGGCCGATGCATATTTTCATTTTGATAAATTTAATATTGATTAGGAATAAAACAATTTAGCACTTTTTTGATTGTTGTTAGTTGAGTATTGATTATTTTACTAATACTTAATTATTACCAAAAATGGCATTTTTAAAAAGGATTTAAGCATTTTTGCTTTCACTAATTTAATAAGTTTGAATTTCGAATATTTCATAGCGGGGCGAATAGCCATAAAATCAGAACGGACTTTTTCAAAACTCATTGTACGTATAGCAATTGCTGGCGTAATGTTAAGTCTGGCAGTAATGATACTTTCTATCGCAATTATTAAAGGATTTAAAACAGAAATTCAAGATAAGGTACGTGGTTTTCAGGGTGATGTACAAATTACCCGTTATGATTTAAATAACTCATTTGAACATTCGCCATTTGTTTTAGATGCCAAAACAGAAAAGCAGCTAAAGACAAATCCTGATATTAATTATTTTTATCCTTTCGCTACAAAACCCGCAATACTATCAGCAAATAACGAAATAGAAGGTATTAATTTTAAGGGAATAGATAAAACCTACAACTGGAGTTACATTAAACAACATATTATTAGCGGAACAATAATCGATTTTTCTGATAGTACTGCTGCCATGCAAGAGTTGCTAATTTCCAACTACACGGCTAAAAGGTTAAAACTTAAAACTGGTGATGATTTTATCATGTATTTTGTTCAAAATCAACTTCGACCGCGAAAATTTAAAATTGTGGGCGTTTACGATATTGGTGTAGAAGATATAGATAAAGGATTTGTGTTAGGGAATTTGGGTATTGTAAAGCGATTAAACAACTGGAATGCTAACCAGATTGGAGGCGTTGAAATTAAGATTAAAGATTTTGACAAACTCAAACCAGTAGCCGATGATATTTTCGAAAATTTGCCTCAAAACTTAAGATCGTATTCTATTAAAGAAACTATACCAAATATTTTTACGTGGTTAAGTTTACTCGATGTGAATACTAGGGTTTTACTTATTTTAATGCTTATTGTTGGCGTAATAAATATGGTAACAGCATTGCTAATTATGATTTTAGAACGTACAAATATGATTGGCATGTTAAAATCATTTGGTGCAAGCAATTGGAGCATTATGAAAATATTCCTTTACAATGCAGCTTACCTAATCGGAATAGGACTTTTGCTAGGAAACATTCTGGGTTTGGGTTTAGGATTTTTTCAACAATCAACACATATTTTTAAATTAAACCAGGCATCATATTTTCTAGCTTATGCACCAATTGAATTTCATTTTATTGATGTTTTGGGTCTGAATTTGATTACAATTGTAGTTTGCCTAACCGTTTTAATAGTGCCTTCTTTTCTGATAAGCAAAGTTTCGCCATTAAAGGCAATTCGATTTAAATAAAGTCTAATCTCTACTAATTTCGAATTGAATAAATTCTGGGGCTATGGGTGTTGTTGCATTTGGCAATGGGATAACATTGATAAGTTTAATCTCGTATTTCACGTTTGATAAATTGATTATAATATCATCAATTGCGCCAATCTCCTTGCAATCTCCAACGCAGAATTTTAAAGTATGTACATCAAAATCTTCTTGAACTTTTAAATAAACACTTACACTACCTGGTGAAACACAATTCATATTTTCAGGGCAGCGATTATCAACAATACTAATTACCGTAAATGTTGCATTTGCAACTTTTTTTGGGGTATTAATTTTAAATTCTTTTACTTCTTTTATGGTTTCGTGCTTTTTCTTGCAAGCAACAGTCATAGCCAAAAGGCAAATGATAACCATGGGATAATACTTCATAACAAATTATAGGATTTGATTTGATAACGGGTTTGGAGTTAGAAACGCTACATTAAACAGAAAACCAATCTGCTCCTTGTTTCGCAGTTAAAAATTCTGTTCGGGGTTTAAGATCTAGATATGGATAAGTTACTTTCGATAAATACAAACCGGTTGGATGTGCAGGTAGCAATAATTTGGGTGTTTCTAAATTAATCAAATAGCTTTCAAACTCATCTTTGCTTAACTCACCTTTACCTACCAATAAAATTTTACCCATTAAAATTCGTATCATTTTACCTAAAAAGCGATTGCTTGCGATATAAAATCGAATCCTATCACCGTTTTTATCAACCAATAAATCAGCTTCCATAACGTTACAAATGGTGTGCTCATATTTATCAGGATGCGTACAAAACGCTTTATAATCTTTGTACCTTGGAAGTAGGTTTACCACTTCTTTCATTTTATGTACATCGAGATTTTGTTCGTGGTAATACGAACTTTGGCTGTTTAAAAATGGGTCTTTATAGGTATGTACAAAATAATCATATTTCCTTTGTACGGCATCAAAACGGGCGTGAGGTAAGCCTTCCATTTTAATAATATCGAAAACTGCAATTGTTGGTGGCAATGCTTTATTTAAAATATACAGTAGGTCAAAATCAATCTCGGTGTGAATATCAGCATGAAAAAAAAACTGACTTGCATGAACACGAGCATCGGTTCTACCGCATCCGAAAATTGTAATTGGGGTTTTTAAAATTTTCGAGAGGGTTTGCTCGATAACTTCTTGTACGCTTTTTACATTGGGTTGCCGCTGCCAACCGCTAAAATGCTGACCCTGATATGCAATATGAAAGAAGTACCTCAATTGTGTTTCATTAAGCTGCAATTTTACGCAAATTTTCGCATCAGGAATATTAATTTAATAATTTGCAGCTCAATTTAAAACATGAACATTTTAAATTGTCCTTGTGGAAGTGCTTTGCAATATGAAAATTGTTGCCAGCCGTATCATTTAAAAACTAAAACTGCACCAACAGCTGAGGCTTTAATGCGTTCTAGATATTCTGCTTTTGTAGTAGCAGATGGTGATTATTTGTTTGAAACAACTCATCCAAGCAAAAGAAAAGGAAATTCAAAAGATGCTTACTTACAAAGTGCTAAAAACACCAAATGGCTTAAATTGGAAATTGTAAATGCCAAATACGATACAGTAGAATTTAAAGCTTTTTACCTGAATAAGAAATTTCAAACAGAGGTGCTGCATGAGAAATCTAATTTTAAATTGGAAGATGGGAAATGGTATTATGTTGATGGAGAATTTTATTAATATTTCCTTTTATCATTTTGGGACCGCCAAAACCTGATTGGTTGGATTGTAGAGGTATAATTTTATGCGTCGATATCTAAAGTAATTTCAATTTTCCCAGCGTTGGTTTTATACACATCAAGAGCAACCAAATCTAAACTTGCAACATCAAAAACCTCATCATCATTTTTGGAGATGGTTATAAATTTTTCTCTGATTTCGATTAACAATAACTTTCTTGAAAAACCGATGGAAGAAAACAAATGGAAAGATGTTGGTTTTGATAATGGATAATCAACCGATACAATAATGTCGTGTTCGGTAATCACTATTTCATCAGCATCAATTAAGTTTAGTATTTCTTCATTTGCTTTACCAATATTAACCCAGGGCACAATTCCAGCATCAACAGTTTGCGTTGCCCTAATGTTAAAAGTGATGATATTAATTAGGTTTTTAGGTGCCTGGTTATCGTTTATTTCTGAAGTCATAATTAAAGTTTCTTTGCCTCGTTCCAATAAATATCCATTTCGGCAAGTGTCATGTCAGCTAAAGCTTTACCATTTTCTTTGGCTTTATTTTCTAAATATTGAAAACGTTTAATGAATTTTCTATTTGTTTTTTCTAATGCGTTTTCAGGATTGATGTTGATGAAACGAGCATAATTTATCAATGAAAAAAGTACATCTCCAAATTCAGATTCTGCCTTATCTGCATCAATAGCGGTATTATCCGCTACGTTAAATTCTGCTTTAAATTCTTGCAATTCTTCTTCTACTTTCTCCCATACCTGGTTTTTATCCTCCCAATCGAAACCTACACCACGGGCTTTTTCCTGAATTCTTGATGCCTTAACCAAAGCGGGCAAAGAAGTAGGAACACCTGCCAAAACTGATTTATTGCCTTCTTTTAATTTGATTTGTTCCCAATTTCGTTTCACATCTTCCTCATTCTCTACCTCAACATCGCCATAAATATGCGGGTGGCGATTTATCAATTTATCGCAAACACCATTTAAAACGTCGGTAATATCAAAGGCATTGGTTTCAGAAGCAATGCGAGAATAAAAAACTAAATGCATCATCACATCGCCTAATTCCTTTTTAATTTCATCCAAATCGCCTTCTAAAATGGCGTCGCTTAGCTCATAGGTTTCTTCAATGGTTAAATGGCGCAAGGTTTCCATGGTTTGCTTTTTATCCCACGGACATTGCGTTCTCAAAGTATCTAAAACAGTAAGCAAGCGATTGAAGGCATCAGCTGGGTGCTGAGCAGTTTTTGGAATGGGGTTATTCGGCATGGTAAATCATTTATCGAACGCTAAAGTACCAAACCCAAGCGATTAAGAAGAATTGAAACGGAATCCTGAACCATAAATATTCTAATCCTGGCCCAGGTTTATGCAGGTTTTCGTAATTAATTTGATTTTTTGCAGCATAAATATTGGCTGGAAGAATGGCAATCAAGAAAATGATTAATGCAATTCCGGTGTAATAACGTGTGCTTTCGAAACCTAATCCAATGGCGAAAAGGATTTCTAAAATGCCCGTAAAAATCACAATTTCAACTTTTTTGGGGATGAAAAGCGGAATCATTGCAGCCATACTGGTTTTGAACTTGAAATGGCCTATCGCCGTAAAGATTAGCATTACACTCATGGCAATGTTGCCAGCAAAAATGTTTCCTTTGTCAAATTGGGTGTGGCTACCAAAAGCTAATAGCGCTACGAAAACGATAAGTAATACGAAGAGGGGTTTCATAAAGGTTAGATATTGCTCAAATTTAAGCTAAAATTTACATCTCTCATGAACGCTCGATATGGAATTTTGTTTTCTGCAGGAACCGGACATATCTGAACCTCATTGATGTAATTTTTTCGCTGCACTCTGCACACTCTCTTCAAGGAAAGGGGATGAAGGGGTGACGTTTTTACTACGATATTAAATTAAAGGCGATTAAAACTGTAGCAACAAAAAGTACAATTAAACCCGATAAAAATATAACGTCGGCTGTTTGCTCTAACCGCTGACTAACAGTTTCGCCTTTCCGCATGGATATAAAAGATAAGATACAGCTCGTCATAAAGCACATAACTGCAGCAACGGCAAATTCATCAATTAGCGAACTATCAGATAGATTTAGCTTTTTTAAAGAGGTTAAAACGATAAAACAAATGCCCAGTAAATTGGCAGATGTGCTTAAAATATGCGGAGAGCGATTTTCTGCCATATTAATCTTTTTCCTCTAATTTTATCCTTTTTGTGATTCTGTAAACACGCTTTTTCTTTTCCGGTTTGTGCTCTTCGCCCATTAAAATTCCCCACGGTTTAAGCGTATCAACCCTATCGAAAATAATTTTTAAAATAGCTAAATAAGGGATGCATAAAAACATACCTGAAATTCCCCAAATCATTTCACCAACTACAATACCAATAAAAGCAAATAAGGCATTAATTTTAACCTTCGAACCTACCACCAAAGGCATTAAAATATTCCCGTCCAAAGCGTGTACACCTATAAAAACTACCAGAACCAATAAAACTTTGCCGGCTCCGGCGGTTGCAAAAGTAATTAAGCAGCTTACTACTAAGGCGAAAAATATTCCCAGATAGGGCACAACATTAAAAATACCAGCTACCAAACCCAACAATACCGCGTATTTAACACCCAATAAACTCAAAATTCCAATCATTAAAACAGTTACAATAAGCATTTGTAAAAACAAACCGATGATGTATTTTTTTATGATAAATTGAATTTGATTTACAATTTCAGTAACCTTCTCTTTGTGTTCTTGCTTAAAAACGGAAGTTAAGAAGGTGAATAAAACCCTGCGGTAATTTAAAATGAAAAACGTAAATAATAACGTAAAGGCTAAAAATAATAAGGTAGAAGATAGTGTTGCTAGTGTTGTAGCAACTATTGTGGCACTTGTTGCTAAAGCCTTTTCGGTGCTATCGTTTAGGTAGGCCAGCTGTTTTTCGGTATTTACATTAAAAGTAGTCGATATCCAATGTTGCAGTTCGTGAAACGAAACGTTTGCTTTTTGCTTCAGAAGAGGCCAATCTGCCCATAAATCGCTTAGCTGGTTGCCGAAGAAATATATGATGCCACTAATTACAGCTATCATTAATATTACCGAAACTATGGTTGATAAACTTCTTCTAAATTTAAATTTTTGCTCTAAAAAATTCCCAACAGGCAATAATAAAATTGCCATTAAGAAAGAAAAAAGCAATGGAGCCAATAGCGATTGACCCAATATCGCGATATAGGTTAAACTGATTAAACAGAAAAGTACAAGGGCAAGTTTCGGGAGAAAAGATAGTTTTTCTTTCATAATGGTTTTAAATCCTGTTAAATACAAAATGCCCGACTAAATGTTTCAATGGCGCATTTAAATATAGCAGATTATTTTAAAAGCTAATTATTACGTGTAAAAAAGACTTCTACAATTTTCGAAAAGCAATCTACCATTTCATTTTAACGTTCGTCCCGTGTTGCGCTAAACCTTTTATACCTATTTCGCTACGCTTAAGCGGTATAAAAGTGTATCGCTGCACCCGGGTTTAGGCACTTTTGTTTGTGCAACTATTTAAGTTTTCCTGCAAAATCCCCAAACATCATGGTTAATAATTACACTTTCATAGCCCTTAGCATTTCTCTTTTTCCTAGTGCTCCAGGTAATTTTTCAATGTTAAAGCCATTGGCTTTAACGGCTCTTTTAAGTTTCCCGGTGATGGCGTAGGTTACAAAAGTTCCGCCTGGTTTTAAGAAACTGCAAGCATGAGCAATTATTTCATCACTCCACATTTCTGGCTGGTGTTGAACCGAAAATGCATCGTAATAAATTACATCAAAAAGTTTGTCAATATCAAAATCAGCTAATGTTTTGTACGGAATCTCCAAGTTGCAAAAGGGTAACAAAGTTTGCTCATCTTTTAACGCATCTTCGTAATTTGCAATAAAGGTAGCCCAGGTTTGCTCAGATACATATTCTGAATAGCCAGTTTGGTTTATCACATCGAGTGTAAGTGGATATGCCTCAATGCTGGTATAATTGAGTTTAATGTTGTTTGAAATACAATATTCTAAACTCAAAATGAAATTTAATCCTGTACCAAAACCAACTTCCAAAACTGAAATCTCATTTTTTCCTGCTGATGCAAATTTTAGCCCTGCCTCTATAAAAACATGTTTGCTTTCTTGCAAGGCCCCATGTTTGCTATGGTAATGTTCGCCAATGGTTTCGTTGTAAAGTGTGTTTGAACCATCGGCAGTGAGGGTAATTATATTCATTAGCAGGATTAAAAAATTTTTGAACAGGATTATTGGATTATAAGATTTTCAGGATTTTTGTGCAGAATTGTTATTTTAGTATCGAGTTACAAACATAGCTAAATTAGTGTTTGTTTACCTAAACCCTAA
Organism: Pedobacter lithocola; assembly: GCF_042650845.1. Lineage (NCBI taxonomy): Bacteria > Pseudomonadati > Bacteroidota > Sphingobacteriia > Sphingobacteriales > Sphingobacteriaceae > Pedobacter > Pedobacter lithocola. The sequence goes on from NZ_JBHSBW010000007.1 coordinate 64,425, forward strand.
ACCCAAAGATGGATATCGAATCTTTTAGAGAATATTGTTTAAGTCTGCCAGGTACTACCGAAGGCATGAAATGGGAGCATTTGTGCTTTATGGTTGAGGAGAAGATTTACATCATTATCGCTATTGATAACGGCTGTAGGTTTTCCATAAAGTGCAATCCTGACGAATTTGATGCGCTTACGGCTAGAGATGGAATTGCACAAGCTTTTCATCTGGCCAAACGCCAATGGATACAAGTTGAAAATTTGGATGTGCTGAATGATAAAGAACTTAAAGCTAGAGTATCAGAATCAAGAGCTATGGTGTTAGCAAAACTGCCTAAGAAGATTCAGGCGAAATATTCGTAAATTTAATTTGAATAATTAGTTAATGATGTAAACATCGTTCTTTTATTTATGATGTGTCAATCTTGTGTTTACCTATTCGTATTAATAATCGTTTGATATGGTATCCTAAGCAATTTTATTAAATACATTGAATTATGCCAACAGAAATTATAAACACAACTCCTGATAGTGAAATTGTAAGTTCACGAATTTTTGATGTAGCAAGAGAAATTCTTTACAGTGCTTGGTCTAAGCCAAACCATCTTAAAAATTGGTGGGGTCCGAATGGCTTTACCAACACATTTAACACATTCGACTTCCGGGTTGGTGGCAAGTGGAGTTTTATTATGCACGGGCCCGATAAAGGGAATTATGCAAACGAATGTGAATTTATCAAGATAGATGAACCATCATTAATCGCTTGGAAACGTCATTCTAAGCCATACTTTCAAGTTGTTGCTGTTTTTGAGAAAATCTCAGTTAATAAAACCAAACTCATTTTTAAAATGCTATTTGAAACAACGGAGGAGTGCAAGAAAATAAAACCTTTTGTGGTAGATAAAAACGAAGAAAATTTTGATAGGCTTGAAGTTGAATTGACTAGGATGAAATATTAGTCAATTTTCATTAAATCAGCTTTAATAATAATAGCTCCCCAAACTTACTGCTTCGATTCATCCTTCTTTATTCCTTTATCACCGTTTAATTCTTTCGATTTCATAATATTGAAACGGTACATTTCCTCAATTCCTACAAGTTTACGGGTACATTTTTCTATATCTGTTCCTTCCTCCCATAAATAAGGTCGGAAGCTATAAGTTTTGGTGCCATCCAAGTTGGCAATAAATTGATTCCAGGTGCTCCAACGTAAGCCTTTGTAAAATTTAGAAAGGTCGCTATCAAAACAAAATACCAAGAACTCGCCATAACCCGCACCGAGTGGTTGCCAGGTTAAACTATTCGGCTCAAGGTAATACACGTTTTTGATGTCTTTCCCTAAACCACCATAATTAATGGCGAAAAATCCACCCACAGCATCGTCAGCAATCAATAAATAAGGAATGTTATCGCCGTATTCTTTAATGGTTTTGCCTTTATTCCATTCTGCAATATCTCTGGTTAAACGTTCACTTCCCGAACCTAAAATTCTAATCCAGCCATTGTCAATCATAATTCCACCAGTATTATAAATTACCGAACCCAACGTTGCATAAGTGGTCATTTGTGAATTGTACAAAACATCCTTGGCTTTTGCAGAATCAACAGGTAAAACCTCAACTTTATTTTTAGCAGAATCAATCCATTTTTTTACCAACGGCCATGCAGGGTCGGTTTTATTGATTAATTTATCTAAGCTTATTAATTTATTTTGCGCTGATGATGCTATGTAAACTAAAGATAAACTGAAGATAAGTATGGTTTTGATTATGATTTTCATGTTTGGGTTTTATGTACTCAAAGATATAATGATAATTAATAGTTTTGGATAGTATGAGATTTTTTTGAATTGATAAAGTAACTATTTAAAAACTTAATTATTTGATAAGAAATTATAGTAGAACTTGTATTAAAACAAAACGCTCCCGAATTATCGGGAGCGTTCGCAATATAGGTTTGATATTCCTCTCGGGGATGAAAATCTTTAGTATTTAAGCATTGAGAATTGTACCTCAACCTTAATTACCACATTCTAATTCTATCTTCGGGCTTTTTATATAATTTATCGCCAGGTTTAACATCAAAAGCTGTGTACCAAGCATCCATATTTACCGGGGCACCAATAGTACGGTATGGTCCAGGAGAGTGTGGGTCGGTTTTGATTAATTGTGCTGCACTTTCTGGTAAGATATTTCCTCTCCAAACTTGTGCCCATGCCAAAAAGAAACGTTGGTCTGGCGTGAAACCATCAATTTTTTCATTGCTTTGGCCTTGTTTTGTCATTTTGAAAGCCGTGTAAGCAGCATTCAAACCACCTAAATCGCCGATGTTTTCACCCATGGTCAATTTTCCAATTACATGTACGGTATCCAAAACGGTATAAGCATCAAATTGCTCACCTAGAGCTTTTGTTTTCTCTTCAAACTTTTTACGGTCTTCAGCTGTCCACCAATTTTTTAAATTACCATGTGCATCATACTGACTACCGCTATCATCAAAACCATGACTCATTTCATGCCCAATAACAGCACCAATACCGCCATAGTTTAAAGCATCATCAGCATTTGGGTGAAAGAAAGGGAATTGTAAAATCCCGGCAGGGAAAGTAATATCATTCATAGTTGGACTGTAGGATGCATTCACCGTAGGCGGCGTCATACCGAAACGGTTGCGATCTACAGGTTTGCCTAATCTATTTACATTTTCATTATATGCCCAAGTGCTAGCGTTGCGCAAGTTTTGGAAGTAAGCATTTCTGTTAATTTCTAAACCTGTATAAGTTTCCCACTTCGTGGTGTAACCCACTTTTGGTTTAAAAGCAGCAAGTTTTTCTAAAGCTTTTTTCTTGGTTTCAGCACTCATCCATTCTAAACCATTAATTCTGATTTCGAAAGCCTTACGCAGATTTACAATCATGGCATCCATACGGGCTTTGGCTTCAGGTTTAAAATATTTAGCAACATAAAGCTGACCTAATAATTCGCCAATTGTGCCATCCGTTAAAGACGACATGCGTTGCCAACGAGGTGTTTGTACCTTTTGTCCTGTTTGTGCTTGCGTAAAAGCGAAACTTGCTTTAACAAACGGAGAACTTAAACTTCCAGCCGAACCTTTTAAAACATTCCACTCTAAATAGGTTTTCCAATCGGCAACCGAAACAGATTTTAACATTCCATCTACACTTGCCAAAAACTTAGGCGAAGAAACCAATACAGTATCTTGTCCTTTAATTTTAAATTTTGGTAAAAAAGTTGCCCAGTTAATGTCAGGGGTTTTTTTATTTAATTCTGCAACTGTAAGTTTGTTGTAGGTTGCATAAGGATCACGCATTTCTAAACGGCTCATTTGCGCCTCAGCAAATTGCTTTTCAATTTTAAAAACGGTTTCTGATTTTTGTTTTGCAACTTCAGGGCTGCTACCAGTTAAGGTAAATAGCGTAGTCATGTAGGTATTGTAAGCCTCACGAATTTTCACACTACGCGTATCATCTTTTAAATAATAATCGCGGTCTGGCAAAGTTGTACCACCCTGACCAATGTTAACCATGTATTTATTAACATTTTTACGATCTTGTCCTACACCAACACCAAACATTGGTCCACCTAAACCATTTACACGCATGTACGCAACCTGGTCTAAAACGCCTTGAATATCTTTTATTTGTTTGATTTTTTCTAAATCAGCTTTGATTGGGGTGTAGCCTAATTTTTCGATGGTTACGGTATCCATCGCAGCAGCGAAGAAATCGCCAACCCTACGTTTAACAGAGCCAACAGGTGCAGTTTTATCTGCGGCAGCATCTTCTACTAATGTTTTAACAGCATTAATATTAAAATCACGAAGTTCGTTAAATGAACCCCAACGTGTTTCTTTTGCAGGTACTGGATTTTTTTTTATCCAATTTCCGCTCGCATAAGTATAAAAATCATCGCCTGGTTTTACAGATAAATCCATGTTAGCAGGGTCGATAAACTTTTTGGTGGTTTGTGCATTTGCAGAAAATCCTGCCGCAACTATTCCAAGTGCCGCAAAATATCTTTTCAAATTTTGGTATTTCATTCGCTTAATAAGTTAGTAATTAAGCGAAATTTAGCAAATACAAACTAAAACTGGTACTATATAATAGAAATATTACCTATTAAACCAGTAGTAAATTTTAGCTAAGCCTAAACGCCTAATAAAATCTGTAGGAGAAAAATGGAATTTTAGAGATTTCATGATTTTTTTAATCTTTATACACTATTAACATTATTTAACATAATTTATTGTGTAGATGTGATAAATTTCATTATTAAGAATGATTCAGGATAAAGTTCGGATTTTATAAATAGTGCCTATTTAGGTTTACAAGATTTAGAAAAGAATGTTCAGTATTGCATTGGGTTTTGTAGTCCCGCTTTTTGCTGCAACAAAAGCAGAAAAAGCTTTTGGTTTTCGCCGCAATCGGGTTTATTTAACGTTGTGTATTGCTACTATGTGCGCCATTTAAACCCAGCGAATCCAAAAACCTGGAAGCTTTATATCGCCTTTATTAAACTTTTACTGTGAGATAGAATTATTTCCGTTGCTGTTAGGTTTAACTAACTTTGTGTATCGCTACCATTTTAGCCATAAACACGACAAAGCGAAAAACCCACAAGCCAATTTTTCTTTGGCTGAGGATTTGTAGCGATGGCGGGAGCAAAGGCACCTAAATGCTACTGTTTTTGCTTTTCAAAAAAAATAGTTTTAAAAAATTACAATGAGTCATACCCACAATAACGAAGATAGCTGTTGCAGCAAGCCACAATCCGAACATAAACATGTACACGTGGAGGGCGAGGAGCACGACCATGGCGGCGACCCATCATCATTTAAAACCTATCTACCTGCAGTAGTTACGCTTACTATGTTACTGATTGGTATTGCTTTAGATAGTGTATTTAAGGTCGAAGCCTTTAAAATCATCAGACCATATTGGTATATTTTAGCATATCTACCGGTTGGCGTTCCGGTTTTACGCGAGGTTTGGGAAACCTTTAGAGCGAAAGATTTCTTCACCGAATTTTCATTAATGTCTATCGCTACCATTGGTGCTTTTGCCATTGGCGAATACCCTGAAGGCGTAACTGTGATGCTTTTTTACACCATTGGAGAACTTTTTCAAATGGCTGCGGTAAACCGGGCAAAGAGAAATATTTCTGCCTTGTTAGATGTAAGAGCAGATGCTGCAACGGTTTTGCGCCTCGGAAAATACGAAACCGTAAAACCCGAAACTGTAGTAATTGGCGAAACGATTCAAATTAAAGCAGGTGAGAAAATTCCTTTGGATGGAGAAATGCTGTCAGAGAAAAGCAGCTTTAACACGGCTGCCTTAACAGGCGAAAGCAAACCAAAAACTATTAATAAAGGCGAAAATGTTTTGGCAGGAATGCTAAATCTGGATAGGGTTATCGAAATAAAAGTGACAAAGGCTTACGCTGATAGCGCTTTGGCCCGCATTTTAGAAATGGTACAAAATGCTACAACACGCAAAGCTAAAACCGAGTTGTTTATCCGGAAATTTGCAAAGATTTATACACCAATAGTGTTCTTTCTTGCCTTGGCTTTGGTTAGCGTTCCATTTTTTGTGTTGGGTAACGATTATCATTTTCAAACCTGGTTGTACCGTTCATTGGTATTTTTGGTAATTTCTTGTCCTTGTGCTTTAGTAATTTCTATTCCATTGGGTTATTTTGGAGGCATCGGGGCTGCATCAGCACATGGAATTTTATTTAAAGGGTCTAACTTTTTAGATTTAATTACCAAACTAAACACCGTGGTAATGGATAAAACCGGAACACTTACGAAAGGTGTTTTTAAGGTGCAAAAAATAGAAAGCAATGTTGATGAGAAGGAGTTTTTAAATTTTTTAACTGCGGTTGAGGCTAAATCTACACACCCTATTGCAAAAGCGATCGTTGATTATGCAGGCGAAAAGGAAATTCATCCTGCCGAAAATATAGAAGAAATTGCCGGAATGGGTTTGGAAGGAACCGTAAATGGTAAAGAGATTTTGGCAGGAAATGTTAAGCTTTTACAAAAATTCAATATTGATTATGATGCAAAAATTGTAGATATTGAAGAAAGCATTGTGGTTGTTGCGGTAGATGGAAAATATGCTGGATATGTTTTAATTGCTGATGAAATTAAAGAGGATGCAGCTGAGGCCATAAAATTACTTCATACAAATGGAGTTAAACAAGTGGTGATGCTTAGTGGTGATAAATCATCAATCGTTAGAAAAGTTGCCGGGGTTTTGGGTATCGATACTTTTTATGGTGATTTATTGCCTGAAGAAAAGGTTGCCAAACTAGAAGAGATTAAGAAAGATAAAACCAGAGTTGTAGCTTTTGTTGGCGATGGGATAAACGATACACCTGTGTTGGCCATCAGCGATATTGGAATGGCTATGGGAGCGATGGGTAGTGATGCAGCCATCGAAACTGCAGATGTGGTTATTCAAACCGACCAACCATCGAAAATTGCTACGGCAATTCGAATAGGCAAAGCCACCAGAAATGTTGTTATTCAAAATATGGTATTGGCTTTTGCGGTTAAGGCTTTAGTTTTGATTTTGGGTGCGCGTGGCTTGGCTACCATGTGGGAGGCTGTTTTTGCCGATGTTGGCGTGGCATTGTTGGCCATTTTAAATGCAGTTAGAATTCAGAAAATGAAATTTTAGGTTGAATGAATTTTAGTATATTTGATTATGAGCGAGCCAATTCCATATCCACAATTACATGACGAGCCTGTTATGCAATTTAACGACGTTGATGCTTCGTTAACTTACAGCTATGCAAATTATTTAAACTGGCTTTTTGAAGAGCGAGTAGAGCTTATTAAAGGGAAAATCTTTAAGATGAGTCCTGCGGCTTCCCGAATACATCAGGAGATATCTCGAAATATTTTTAACCCATTGGTTAATTTTCTTAAAAAACAACCTTGTAAAGTTTATTCTGCACCGTTTGATGTCCGTTTTCCAAAAGAAAGTAAGGAAGATAAAGATGTATATACGGTTCTTCAGCCAGATATTTGTGTTGTTTGCGATAAGAGCAAACTAGATTATCACGGTTGTATTGGTGCTCCGGATATTGTGGTAGAAATCCTTTCTCCAGGAAATACCAAAATGGAATTACTGAATAAGTATAAGGTTTATGAAGAGTTTGGTGTTAAAGAATATTGGGTAGTTAGCCAAAGTGACCAAAGCATTCTAATCTACACCTTAAATGATTTTGGTAAATTCCAGCCATCGAAAATATTCACGCTGAGCGAGAAAATAACTTCAACGGTTTTACCAGGCTTTGAGTTAGCTTTGGACGATATTTTTGCAGATTTGGATTAGATAGCAAATGATTAATTGAAGTTTTCAAAACTAATCTGTGGCGATAAATTTAATTTTCCGTTGGTTGAAACCAACGGAAACGAGTGAATGATGCTCAAAACGATATATTTAAGCTTATTGCTATTCATCGCAGGCTGCTTAGCTGCCTGATTATTAGAATGAAACGATTGGCTTTAGCCAGAATTATTTAGCAATTAATTAAATTCATTGCTCTTTTATCCTTGCTCTAATTTTCTAGCGCAGACAGAACTTCCATAAACCGGATTGCAGTGAAAACCCTTTTTGTTGCAGGTATTCGACAAGCTCACGCTGCCAAACACAAAAAGATTGAAACGTAAAGCCGGACTAACATTAAAATGAAATGCTGCTCTTGCTTTTCAAAAGATTTCTACTTTAAATTTTGCCCTTAAAAACGTATTTTTGCCACTCAAATTGATATTGAATAATTTTTCATGAGCATTTCCACTAAGTACAATCCGGCAGAAACAGAAGGTAAATGGTATAGCTATTGGCTATCGAAAAAGTTTTTTCACTCAGAACCTGATGAGCGTGAGCCTTATACCATTGTTATTCCGCCGCCGAATGTTACTGGAGTTTTGCACATGGGCCACATGTTAAACAATACGATTCAGGATGTTTTGATTCGTAAGGCCCGTATGCAGGGTAAAAATGCTTGTTGGGTTCCTGGAACTGACCATGCATCTATCGCTACGGAGGCGAAAGTTGTAGCCATGCTAAAGGAACAAGGCATTGATAAAAAAGACCTTTCTCGCGAAGAATTTTTGAAGTATGCCTGGGAGTGGAAGGAGAAATATGGCGGAATTATTCTGGAGCAATTAAAGAAATTAGGTGCGAGTTGTGATTGGGACCGTACACGTTTCACGATGGAGGAAGACCTTTCTGAGGCGGTTATCGATTCGTTTATTCACTTATATAACAAAGGCTGGATTTATCGCGGCATCCGGATGGTAAACTGGGACCCAGCTGGTAAAACTGCGGTTTCTGATGAGGAAGTTATCCGAAAAGAGGTAAATCAAAAGTTGTACTACATTAAGTATTTAATTTCGGGGAGCGAGAATCAGTTTTTAACAATCTCAACAACTCGTCCGGAAACAATTATGGCTGATGCTGCAATTTGTATTAATCCGAATGACGAGCGTTTTACGCATTTAAGAGGCAAAAAAGTTTTCGTGCCTTTGGTAAATCATGAAATCCCGGTAATCGAGGATGAATATGTTGATATTGAGTTTGGTACTGGTTGTTTAAAAGTTACACCAGCGCATGATTTGAACGATTATGAGTTAGGTGTTAAACACAATTTGCCAGTTACCGATATTTTAAATGATGATGGAACTTTAAACGAATTAGCGGTTATTTTAGTGGGCGAAGATAGATTTGTAGCCCGTAAAAAGATTGCCAAAATGTTGGAAGAGGCCGGCCATTTAGATAAGGTAGAAGATTATAAATCGCAGGTTGGTTTTTCAGAACGTACCGATGCAGCTATTGAACCGAAACTTTCTATGCAGTGGTTTGTGAAGATGAAAGAAATGGCGCAACCTGCTTTAGATGATGTTTTAAATGGTGAAGTAAACCTGATTCCAAATAAATTTGAGAACACCTATCGCCACTGGATGGAGAATGTTCGCGATTGGAACATTTCTCGTCAGCTTTGGTGGGGACAACAAATTCCGGCTTGGTACGATGATAAAGGAAACTGGGTGGTTGCCAAAACTAAAGATGAGGCTTTAGAAGAATTTTGGAAGAAAAAGCATTTAGATATAAGTGCTAACGAAAGTGAAAAAGCTGGATTTAAACATCAATTAGAACCTTTTGTAAGACAAGATGAAGATGTAATGGACACATGGTTTTCTTCCTGGTTGTGGCCTATCTCAGTTTTTGATGGTTTTAAAGATCCGAATAATAAAGATATTAATTACTACTACCCAACCAACGACTTGGTTACCGCACCAGAGATTTTATTCTTTTGGGTGGCAAGGATGATTATGGCTGGACATGAGTTTATGGGCAAAAAACCATTTACAAATGTGTACTTAACAGGTATTGTTCGTGATAAATTAGGGCGTAAAATGTCTAAATCGTTAGGCAATTCTCCTGACCCAATTAGACTGATTGAAAAATACGGTGCTGATGCCGTTCGTGTTGGTATGTTAATGTCATCGCCGGCTGGAAACGATTTAATGTTCGATGAAAGTTACTGCGAACAAGGACGGAATTTCGCCTCAAAAATATGGAACGCTTTCCGTTTAGTAAAAGGTTGGGAAGTTGATGAAAGCTTAGCAAACCCGAATGCACAAGCAATTATGTGGTTTGAGAATCGTTTCAATGAGGCTTTGGTAGAAATTGAGGCAAACTTTAAACAATATCGTTTATCAGAGGCGTTAATGACCACCTACAAATTGGTTTGGGATGATTTCTGTGCATGGTATTTGGAAATGGTTAAACCTGCATACCAACAACCAATTGATGCAGAAAGTTATAAAGCTACAATCGGATTCTTCGAAAACATCATTAAATTATTGCACCCAAATATGCCTTTTTTAACTGAGGAATTATGGCATGATGATTTATTTGCTGAACGTGGTGAATTAGAATGTTGCATTGTGGCCGAATATCCAAAAGGTGGTTCGATTGATGAAAAACTACTGAAAGATGCAGAAGTTATCAAAACCGTTATCGCAGAAATTAGAAATGTGCGTAACCAGAAACAAATTTCACCAAAAGAGGCATTGCCTTTGAGTTTGAAAGTAAATTCGGATATCGATTACGAAAAATGGTTAAACATTGTTTTCAAATTGGCTAATGTTGCCGAGGCTGAAATTGTTAATGATAAAATTGTTGGCGCAACTGCTTTTATGGCTGGCAAGGATGAGTTTTTTATTCCTTTAACTGAAAATATTGATGTTGATGCAGAACGCATTCGCCTAAATGCCGACTTAGTTTACTTGCAAGGTTTCTTAAAATCAGTTGATGCAAAGTTGAGCAATGAGCGTTTTGTTCAAAATGCAAAACCCGAAATTATTACCAATGAGCGCAATAAAAAGGCTGATGCCGAGGCAAAAATTAAAATTATAGAAGAAAGTTTGGCAGTTTTAGGTTAAAATCCCCCTTTTCAATGTTATTGCTTTGGTAAATTAATGCTGTCTCGCTCCTTGAAGTGTGGGATTTGGAGGGCAATGCTTTTAACCCTGGTTTAACCCACCAAACTTTGTTTCCCGCTCTTCGAGGAGAGGAAACGCACAAAACTACAAATACTACTTCCTTTCATAGGGTGAGGTTTTTGTTTTCAGAAGTTTGCTCTGAGCTAAAACCTCACCCTATCAATGTTATTACTTTGGCAAATTAATGCTTTCCCTCTTCTTGAAGAGAGGGATTTATGGAACAATACTTTTTAACCCTGGTTCAACCACAAAATTTTGTTTCCCTCTCTTCAAGGAGAGGCTTAGCACAAAAGAACAAGCACAACTTCCTTTAATAAGGAGAGGTTTTCATATCGCTATCGTTTCTAAATTGTTACCAAAACCTCTCTAAAAAAATCCTATTTTAGAACTCATTAAGCGCTTATAAAACGTTTAATGTTATGAGCTCTTCTAACCTAAATCTAAACCTATTTATTCTATGGAAAATTCCAGAAGAAAATTTATTAAGCAATCTGCAATATTTACTGCCGCAACTTATGCTGGTACCATGGGCATGAGTGCAAAAAGCTACGGCCGCATAATTGGCGCAAACGATCGGGTTCGCGTAGGTGTTGTTGGCTTTTCCGACCGTTTTAAAGACACACTTTTGCCATGCTTCCTAAATCATAACAAAGAACTAAATTTCGATATTGTTGGGCTTTCAGATTTATGGAATTATCGTAGAGATTTAGGAATTGAGCATTTGAAAGAGAAATTCGGTCATGATATTAAAGCATGCAGAAACAATGATGAGCTTTATGCAATGAAAGATTTAGATGCAGTTATCATCAGCACTGCCGATTTTCAGCATGCTTTACATACCATCGAAGCTGTTAAGGCAAATTGTGACGCTTATGTAGAAAAACCTTTTGCCGAAACCATGGATGATGCAAAGGCTGCTTTAAAAGCTGTAAAAGCAACTGATAGAATTGTACAAATTGGTTCGCAACGTAGAAGTGGAGAGAATTATGCAAATGCCGCGAAATATATACAAGATGGCAAATTCGGACCAATCACTGCTGTAGATTTGGTTTGGAATGTAAATCAGCCAGGGCGTTGGCGCAGACCAGAGTTGGTTGCAAAACTTAAAGAAGAAGATATAGATTGGAAAAGATTTTTATTAAATCGCCCGACTGAAGCTTTCGATCCAAGAAAATATTTAGAATATCGGTTGTTTTGGCCTTATTCTTCGGGCATGCCTGGCCAGTGGATGTCGCATCAAATAGATACTGTTCATTGGTTTACCAACCTAAAACATCCACGAAGTGTAGTTGCTAATGGTGGTATTTATACTTGGAAAGATGGGCGTAGAAATTGGGATTCCATGGTTGCTGTTTTTGATTACGGTCAGCCGAATGCTGAAGATGGTTTTCAGGTTACATTTACTTCAAGAATGCAAAATAGCGTAGGCGATGTAGGTGAAGTTTACTATTCTAATGGTGGAGAATTAAACCTTATTACAAACAAGGTTTCACCAAAAGGTGGTTTGAAAGAAAAGGAAGCTGCGGCGATGGGTTTAAAAGCCAATCTTCTACCAGAGTTCGATTTAAGTAAATCGGAAATCAAAGCTGCAACAGGTGCGAATATGGGCGGTGACTTATTGACCTCGGGTCACATGCGAAACTGGATGGAATGTATCCGAAGCCGCAAAACACCAAATGGACCAGTTGAAGCTGGTTATTCTCATTCAATTGCAAACATCATGACAAATGCCGCGGTTCGTACAGGTGCTAAAGCCATTTTTGATGAAAACAGACAAGAAGTAATTGCCAACGGAAAAGTTTTTAAATATTAATTAGTTTATCATCATATAAGACACCTTAGAAAACTCAATTTAGTTAAACAGCTAATATGTTCTCAGTTGTATCAAACAAATCCTATCATGTTAAATATTAAAAAATACACCATACTAGCCCTTTCACTAATAAGTTTATCAGCTGCAGCTCAAAAGTCTAAACCACTTTTTGATGGTAAAACACTTACCGGCTGGAAAGCTGTTGCAGGTGCCGCTCCATATAAAGTAGAGGACGGAATGATTATTGGAACCATGACTAAAGGCACACCAAATTCATTCCTAATTACCGAGCAAGAATATGGAGATTTTATCTTAGAATTGGATGTAAAATTAGAAGGAGAAACAACAAATTCAGGCATCCAAACCCGAAGTCATATTAAGCCCGAAGGCAACAATGGTAAAGGCTTGGTTTACGGAAGGCAAGTAGAAATAGACCCAACGCCAAGAGCGTGGACTGGTGGTGTTTACGATGAAGCAAGAAGATTGTGGCTTTATCCACTTGAATTAAATCCATCTGCAAAATCATTATATAAAAAGAATGAATTTAACCATTACAGAATAGAATGTATTGGCAATGAACTGAAAACATGGGTAAATGGAACTTCTGTTTCTTATGTAATTGATACTCTTGATCAATCAGGTTTTATCGGATTGCAAGTTCACGGAATTGGAAATATTTTAGAAAATGATGGAAAGAAGGTTTATTTTAAAAACATCAACATTCAAACAGAGAACTTAAAATCCAAAGCGTTCCCAAAAGGAATTTATGCAGTTAATTTAACACCAAATGATTTATCTGCTTACGAAAAACTAAATGGCTACAAACTGCTTTTTGATGGAAAAAGTAATAACGGGTGGGTTGGTGCTTATAAAACAGAATTTCCGGCTAAAGGATGGAAAATTAACGAAGGAATTTTACAAGTACAATCTTCCTCTGGTGCAGAGTCTACTAACGGTGGCGATATCGTTACCAAAGAAGAGTTTGCCGCTTTCGACTTATCTTTCGAGTTTAAATTAACGCCTGGTGCAAATAGTGGTGTTAAATATTTTGTAATCCTTGCAGAAAAAAATTCAGGCTCGGCTATTGGGTTAGAATATCAAGTTTTAGACGACGAATTGCATCCCGATGCAAAATTAGGAAGAGATGGAAATAGAACTTTAGCTTCTCTATACGATTTAATTACGGCTAAAAAAGAACCCCGATACCTCCGCCCGATTGGTAGTTGGAATAATGCTCGTTTAGTGGTTTATCCAAATAACAAAGTTGAGCATTACTTAAACGGTGTTAAAGTTTTAGAATATGTTCGTGGCTCTGAAGAGTTTAAAAAACTGGTTGCCATTAGTAAATATAAAGATTGGAAAAATTTTGGAGAAGCATCAAAAGGCCATATTCTAATTCAAGATCATGGCAATGAGGTAAGTTATCGCACCATTAAAATAAAAACACTAAAATAAATTTTAAAGCAAATTGTAATCGGGCAGCTGTTGAATAAAATCAAAGCTGCCTTTTTCATGGTTTATTTTTGCATAAACGTGTTGCAAACCATTTGTTAAAGCTATCCATTTGGCCTGATGAATTGAATTGTATCTCGCAGCTTGGTCAAAAACAGATTGGGTGATTTTAACCTTTGGCGCTTTACATTCTATAAGTAATAATTTATTTCCGGCAGTATTATAAACCAGAATATCGCTTCGTTTTTGCAATTGATTTAAAACTAAACCACCTTCAATCTGAATCAAAGATTTAGGGAATTTTTTTTCTAAAATTAAATGTTTGATGAAATGTTGGCGAACCCATTCCTCTGGTGTTAAAACCAAATGCTTTTTTCTTAGTTCATCAAAAATGAAAACCACATCTTCTTTCTCTGTAATTTTAAATGGATAGGGTGGAAGGTTTAGCGGAGTTGGGTTAAACATTTTTATAAGTTTTCACTCAGAAATAGCCAGATTTACTGTCGTTTCGTGATCCAAAGTTAGCATTGTTTATAAACATTTAGTAAAATGATAAAAGCTAAATTGTAATTTTACAAGTAATGACTGCCGCCGAAATTATTAAAGATATTAAAGCCCGAAAGTTTAAGCCTGTTTATTTATTACATGGTGAAGAAGCTTATTACATAGATCAGGTAACTGAATATATCGAGGATAAATTATTGAACGATGCTGAAAAGGGCTTCAATCAAACCGTTTTATATGGCAAAGATACTGACGTGGCAACTATTTTAAGTGCAGCGAAACGGTATCCAATGATGTCAGATTACCAGGTTGTAATTGTTAAGGAAGCACAAGATTTAAAATGGTCAAAAGAAGAAGGAAGTAGTAAAGAAGCAGAATTTGCGCTTAATTATTTTGAAAAACCTCTACCTAGTACGATTTTAGTATTGGCCTTTAAATATGCAAACTTCGATAAACGAAAAAAAATATATAAAGCAATAAGCAAAAGCGGTGTAATTTTTCAGTCTGATTTGGTTCGCGATTACAAACTTGTTCCGTGGATTGAAGATTTTGTAAAAGACAAAGGATATAAAATCGACCAGCAAGCATCAGCCTTGATGGCAGAATATTTAGGTACAGATTTATCTAAAATTGCTAATGAGATTGAAAAACTAATGCTTAATGTGCCTAAAGAAGTAACCATTAATACAGATTTGGTTCAGAAAAATATAGGTATAAGTAAAGAATACAATGTTTTTGAATTGCAGAAAGCTTTAGCTGTACGTAATGTTTTAAAATGTAATCAAATCATAAATTATTTTGCCAATAACCCAAAAGCAAATCCTATGGTTATGGTTTTGGCAAACTTAGGGGGTTATTTTACTAAGCTTTTAAAATATCATTATGTGCCAAATAAAGCTGATGCAGCTTCCGCTTTAGGCGTTCCTCCATTTTTTATTAAGGATTATGAAGTTGCAGCAAGAAACTATAATACCGCGAAGGTTTTTCAGGTTATTGGTTTGCTAAGAGAGTATGATTTAAAAAGTAAAGGTTTAGAAAGTAGCGGCAATGTTGATGATGGCGATCTTTATAAAGAATTAGTGTTTAAGATTATTCATTAGTGAGTTTGCACTTAGCAACCAACCGATAATTCATATTTAAAAGGTAAAAGATGCTTTCTATGAAGGTAATCGGCACAATCTTCAGGCTTTAAATGCTCAAAATTTCTCTATAAAATAAATATTGAAGTAAAATCGTGTAAATAGGCTTATTGTAACTTAAAAGTTATTCTCAAAATCGTATCATATAGTACTTCCTACCATATATTTACCATCAAATCAACTTATAGTTATGAAAAAAAATATACTCAGCATTTTATTTGCTGTTTCTGCCATTACATTTGCTCAGGCACAGGTAAGGCAAGGAGGAGCCATACCTGGTGATACTACACGAAGAGCAGCAGGAGCAGCATTAGGCTCTGGCGTTAGGGCTCAACCAAAACCTTACGACCAAGTCATTACAAGTAAAACATCCACCAGAAGGGGAATGATCACCACGCATAAATTAGAAGATAAATTTTTATTCGAAATTGCTGATTCTACTTTGGGCAGAGATATTTTAGTGGTAAGCCGTATTTCTAAATCGGGTGCCGAAGTTAGGGCAGCACAAGGTTATGCAGGCGACCAAATTGGTAGCTCTGTTATCCGTTTCGAAAAAGGACCAAACAATCGCATATTCATGCGCAAAATAAGCTATCGTACTTATGGTCCGGATAGTACAACTTCCATGTATCAATCTTTAAAAAATTCAAACATACAGGCAATTGCTGCTTCTTTTAACATTGCAGCTTATACTGCTGATAAAAAAGGTAGTGTAATTGATGTTACTGAATATTTGAATAGCGATAATGATATTTTCTATTTCAGTTCACCTGCTGCAAAAACACGTTTTAGATTAGGTGCTCAACTTTCTGATAGAAGTTATATCCAAAGCTTAAGAAGTTTTCCAACTAACGTAGAAATTAGTACAGTAAAAACCTACAGTTTAACAGCCGCACCTTCGCCATTTGGTGGTGCCGCACCTACCGGGATGGGTGGTAATGCATCTGCTGGTTCATCAACTGTAGAATTAAATACATCATTGGTTATACTTCCAAAAGTGCCAATGAAAGCCCGCTACTTTGACCAACGAGTGGGTTATTTTGCGGTTGGATACACCGATTTCGATTTAAATCCTCAAGGAGTGAAAGAGATTGAGTTAATTAAAAGATGGAGATTGGAGCCTAAACCACAAGATATGGCAAAATACAAACGTGGCGAATTGGTTGAACCAACTAAACCTATTATTTTTTATATCGACCCGGCTACACCTAAAAAATGGATTCCTTATTTAAAAGCGGGTGTTGATGATTGGGCTAAAGCCTTCGAAAAAGCAGGTTTCAAAAATGCAATCATGGCAAAAGAAGCGCCAAGTTATAAACAAGATTCTACATGGAGTATTGATGATGCCCGTCATTCGGCGATTGTTTACAAACCATCAGAAATTGCTAATGCTAGTGGTCCTAGTATTTCTGACCCGAGAAGTGGTGAAATTATGGAAAGTCACATCAACTGGTTTCACAATGTTCAAAAACTGGTGCACGATTGGTACATGATTCAAACTGCAGCAGTTGATCCAAGAGCTCGTAAAATGACTTTTAGTGATGAGTTAATGGGCGATTTGATTCGTTTTGTATCATCGCATGAGGTTGGTCATACTTTAGGTTTACGCCACAATTATGGCTCAAGTTCTACTGTTCCTACTGAAATGTTAAGAGATAAAAAATGGGTTGAAGCACACGGACATACACCATCTATAATGGATTATGCTCGTTTTAATTACGTTGCTCAGCCAGAAGATAACATTTCTGCAAAGGGTTTATACCCTCGCATTGGCGATTATGATAATTGGGCAATTGAATGGGGTTACAAATATTTCCCTGAAACAAAAAATGCTCAGCAAGAAGTGCCGATTTTAAATAAATTGGTTATCGAATCTGCTAAAAATCGCAGGTTATGGTTCGGTACAGAAACCAATCCTGATGATCCACATTCGCAAAATGAAGATTTATCGGATAATGCAATGAAAGCTAGTACTTATGGTATTAAAAACCTTAAAGTTATTTTAAATAATTTACCTGTTTGGACCAAAGAACCTGCTGATGGTTATGATAACTTAGCCAATATGTATGGTCAGTTAACTACACAATTTGGTCGTTACATGGGCCATGTAGCTAAAAATGTTGGTGGAGTTTACGAAAACCCGAAAACGGTTGAACAATCTGGTGCAGTTTACGAGCGTACACCTGCTGCTACGCAAAAGGAAGCTATGAATTTCTTAGATGTTCAATTGTTTAAAACGCCAACCTGGATGGTGAGTAAACCAATTTTAGATAACATTGACCAAGACGGTTTAGAAGTTGTTGGCAGATTGCAAAACACAACAATTAACAGGTTGTTAGGAACAAGCACATTAACTAAATTAATCTCTGCTGAAGCAGCAGATGGTGCTAGCGCTTATAAAATTACCGATTTATTTACCGACTTAAATGCTTCAATTTTTACTGAGCTAAAATCCAATCAGGAAATTGATGTATATAGAAGGAATCTTCAAAAAATGTACGTTGATAAATTAGTTTCAATTATTAAACCAGTTGCTGCACCAACAGCAATGAATGCAATTTTAGCCGGCGGTGGTAGAGGTGGTGCAGCTCAAGGTGGCATTACAGCTTCACAAAGTGATGTTGTTTCAGTTGTAAAAGGCGAGTTGAAAGCTTTAGATGGAATGATTAAAACAAGTGCTACTACTGCAACTGGTTTAAGCAAATATCATTTAGAAGATTTAGCAAGCAGAATTGATGATGCACTAGATGCTAAAGTAAATAATTAGAATACAGTATTATACTAAAAGAGCTTCCTGATGTAAAAACCAGGAAGCTTTTTTTATTTTGAAATCAATCGATTGATATATGAATATGGTAAGTTTAATTTATTTTCTATTCTGTTAAATTCCATGTTAATCGTAAATTCGAAGCTTAAATAAATTACATGAAACATTGGTTAGTCAAATCAGAACCGTTTAAATATAGCTGGGAAAAATTTAATAAAGATGGTCGTACCTTTTGGGATGGTGTGCGTAATTTTCAAGCCAGAAACAACCTGAAAGAAATGAAAGAAGGCGATTTGGTACTTTTTTATCACAGTAATGAGGGTAAAAATGTTGTAGGTATTGCCAAGGTTGTAAAAGAGTTTTACCAAGACCCAACCACAGAGGATGCAAATTGGGTAGTTGTAGATTTAATACCAGTAGAAGCCTTAAAAAATCCGGTTACGTTAGAGCAAATTAAAGCAGAAGAAAGTCTTAAAGATATTTCATTGGTTCGCCAGGGTCGCTTATCTGTTATGCCCTTAAAGGCAGAAGAGTTTGATAAAATATTAGAAATGGGAAGTTAATTAATGATTCAATTCTACAGCTTTCTTTTTACTTAACATTAGCCCTGCCGTCATAACCAAACTCGAACCTAAAACCACTAGAAATAGAAATGAAGTACCAACTTGTGGTATCTTAAGCGAATTTGGCAAATTGAAATAAAGCAAAATACTGATTAATCCTCTTGGTGCAATATATACGATTGGCGAAACATTACCGTTTTTAAATACTCTTAAACAGAAAAACCGAATGACATAAATGGCAGCCAGAATGAAAAATCCGTTCGCCAATATTGGCTTGTCGTTCAATTCGTGAATGTTCATTGTAAAGCCAAAAATCACAAAGAAAAAGGTACGTAGAATAAAAGCACTCTCTGCCGAGAGCTGATACAATTGAGATAAATCTGCACTTAAATTTTTATACAAAAACGTACTTCTAAACCATAAATTTTGAATGGTGTCTGCGTTATTCAAAAATAAGCCTGTACTTAATATCAAAACAAGTGATGATAGATGGTAAGATTGACCAATCGCATAAACTAAAATCAATATCGAAATGATAAGGAAAAACTTAATGTGATGAACCAATTTGCCCATAATGTAAATCAATACAATGCAAGCAATGGCCGACAATAAAATAACCAGAAAAGTACTTAAGCCAAGACCAATAAAGGATGATGAAGTGATGGAATGATTGGTAATGGCAAAGTTGAAAGTTATTATGCCTAAAATATCAGAAAAGGAAGATTCATAAATTACAAACTCCTTATTCTCTTTGTTTAATGCAGCTGCGGATGGAATTGCAATTGCTGAACTGATAACACTAAACGGAATTGCGTTGGCAATACAAGTGTACAAATTTGCATGACTAATTTGGTAAATAATTAGGGTAATTATGGTTACTGTACCAAGCAGAATGGTCAGTGCAGAAAAAAAAGCGCTTCTTATAATCTTGTTTTTTTCTTTATCATACTTTAATTCAAGTGAACCTTCAAAAACGATAAGAATTAAACCGACTGTTCCTAAAGTTGGCAGTATGGAAAGAAAATTCAGGGTCTGAATTTTAAGGTTGTCCACCAGTAAACGTAAACCTATACCCAATAATAGCAATAATAAAACCGAGGGAATTTTGGTTTTATTTGCCACTAAATCAAACAGATAGGAGAAAATTACTAATCCGCTTAAAATAATAAGGATGGTGTATGTAGTCATATTTTAGCGATTGATGTTTGCTAAAATAAAACAATAGCACTAAGCACAAAGAAAATTATTGTAAAATTTACTCTTTAAAAAATAAAGCCTTCAGTTCATTTGCATCATCAGGGTGCATTTTACCGCCCAAAACCAAACGCAATTGCCTGCGGCGAAGGGCACCAGCAAAAAGTTCAATTTCTTCAACGCTTTCAGGTATAGCTTCTGGTACCGGGATGGTTCTTGCACTTTGGTCAACAGCAACGAACGTGTAATAGGCTTCGTTACTTTTTTGGCGTGCACCACTCGGAATATTTTCTGCCCAAACATCTAATCTAACCTCTACAGAAGTATTAAATGCCCGAGTTACTTTGGCTTCAATGGTAATTACATCACCAAGCTTTATGGGATGTTTAAAAGAAACATTATCTACAGATGCGGTTACAACAATACGATTGCAATGTTTTTGTGCAGAAATTGCAGCAGCAATATCCATCCAGTGCAGCAATCTTCCACCCATTAAATTGTTTAACGTATTGGTGTCATTTGGTAGCACCAACTCGTTCATTATTGTAAAACTCTCTCTAACAAATTTCTTTTTTAAACTCATAATCGAGCGCAAAAGTACATAAAAGGTATATTATTAGCGCAAGTTTTTGAGATTTTGAGTATCCATGGGTGCAATTAGTTAGTTGATGTCAAATTTCGGTATTTATAACGTTGAACTGTTGTTACTCAATCTTAACAATCAGTAATTTTCCATTGCCTTGTTACTTTATCGGTCTCAAGACAAAACCTTTTCCCAATTTACTTCCAGTCAACATTACCAAAAAACAATTCAGGAATAATCATGTTATCTAATCAAAAATTGTAAAATAATGCAAAATCAAACCCTTATCCAATATTTTCATTGGTATTATAACGAACAAGAAAACTTATGGACTAAAGTTGCCAAAGAGGCATCTCATTTAAAAGAATTAGGTATCACAACGGTTTGGTTACCACCAGCATATAAATCCAATAACTCACCTTATGATGTTGGTTATGCAGTTTACGATTTATTTGATTTAGGAGAATTTGACCAAAAAGGCGCAATTGCTACTAAATATGGAACTAAGGATGAATACATAAAAGCCATTGATGCTTTGCATGATAATGGTATTGCAGCGATTGCGGATATTGTTTTTAACCATAAGGCCGGTGGTGATGAGTTGGAAAAAGTAAAAGTTAGAACTGTAAGTGAAGAAAATAGAAACGAGTTTACCAGTGATGTTTTTGAAATCGAAGCTTGGACCAAATTTACATTCCCTGGTAGAAAAGGTAAATATTCAGAATTTATTTGGGATCATTTATGTTTCAGTGGTGTAGATTGGGCCGAAGATTTACAAGAAACAGCTATTTATTCCATCCAAAATCACTTAGGAGAAGGTTTTGAAGATGTTCCTTCAACTGAAAATGGCAACTACGATTATTTAATGTACAATGATATCGATTACCGCAATCAGGCTGTAGTTGATGAATTGAATTATTGGGGCGAATGGATTGTAGAAACCACAAAAGTTGATGGTTTTAGGTTAGATGCTGTTAAGCATATAAATCCTACGTTTATTGTTGAGTGGCTCGATCATTTAAACCAAAAATACGATAGGCAATTTTTCGTAGTTGCGGAAGATTGGAATGTGGTTGAAGTAGATGGACAATTAGAATATATCAATATGACTGGTGGCAGAACTCAGATTTTTGATTCTGTACTTCACCATAATTTCTATCTGGCGAGTCAAGATGCAAATGAGTTTGATATGCGCACCATTTTTGATAAAACATTGATTCAAATTAAACCTGAACTTGCAGTTACTTTTGTAGATAATCATGATTCGCAACCATTGCAGGCTTTAGAATCTTATGTAGAATTTTGGTTCAGGCCGCTGGCATATGCTATCATTTTGTTAAGAGAACAGGGCATTCCATGTTTATTCTTTCCTGATATCTATGGTGGAATTTACGATGATAAAAATCCTGAGGGTGAAGATGTTCATGTTGACTTAGCCGCTATACCAGCTGTTGAAACCATGAGTAAAATTCGTGCAAGTTTAGCATATGGTTTTCAAAGAGACTATTTCGACCATAGCAATTGTGTTGGCTGGACCCGCGATGGTGATGATGAACATGAAAATAGTGGTTTGGCAGTATTGCTAAGTAATGGAGATGAAGGTTTTAAAGATATGGAGATTGGAGAAAAGTTTGCAGGTAAAACTTTTATAGATGCTTTAGGTCATTGCAAACAAGAAGTTACCATTAATGATAATGGATGGGCTACATTTCACTGTAATGCCGGGAGCGTTTCCGTTTGGATTTTAAAATCAGAAGGGTAGTATTTCATCAAATAAAATTTACGAGCCTGTTGGGATGCGCACACTATATTTATGCATCCCGACAGGCTCATTTTTTTTGTGAAATTTAATGTTAAAGAAGAAATTACGGTTTTACCTTTTATCTAAAATTCGGTTGCTCAAATTCGTGTAACCTATTAAAGTGTCCCATCTTGCACCTGGGCGGCGATAATAAACAAATATTTGATATGTGTTTTCAGTTTGAAAATAAGTGCCCTCAAATGGTTTAGTTTCGATGGTGCTTGTATTTTTATCAAGCCACGCATATTCATAGTCATACAAACCCTGTTTCATTAAAATACTTGCATAAAACTGTTTTCGCTCTGCATCGTACAGTAATTTGTTTTCTTTGCTAATGCTGTAATTATTAAACCTGCCAAGTACGTATGCTTCGCCATTTGAAGTTGGTGAGGTAGCATTTAGTGTAAATAACATGCTTATATATTCAGCTTCGATTTTATCATCTCTGCCATCTGTATTCCTAATAAAAAAGTTACCGTTCTCATCTAATTGGTTGGCAAATGTTCCTGTATTTCTGGAGATATCTTGAAACAACATTGCGCTAACAGATTCTTTATCACGAAATATATCTCGAACATTATCACCTTTAAAACGAATACTGCGTGCATCAAACTTTCTAAATTCATTATCACCCAAAAAGTCGTTCGTATTTAAATCGTTGTAAACCAATTGATTTGGGCGAATAAATGATGGTCGGTTGTTTATTTGTGTGGTGTTTGAATTAAAATTTTGCAACACCGATACTTTTAAATCCTGGTATGGATTTGGAATAGGAATGGAGTGATTAATGGTAAAGTTTATTTTTTGTTTGGTATCTCTATCGGCAACCTGCATAGAATTGGTTACTTCGGCAGCAATCCCAACCTGGCTATCTAATATAAAAAACCGTTGAGAAATTACAGGTTTGGTTTTATCGCCATCTTCATAAATTTTTAGTAAATAATTACCGCCAATTTTAGGTTTAACCTGGCTGTTTGGCAAGCTTAATTCGTAGTGTGTGTATTTTCTTGTGGTGTTTGATGAATAACGATAATTGATAATCCTATCTTCTGCAAAGCCTTCCAAATAATCCAGACTAGAAATTTGTGACGTTCTCCAATCAAAGGTGCAATGTTCTACCGTGTACCAATAGTTCTTTGTTCCGGCCAATAAATCATCAAAGGAAAAACTAATGGTTTCTTGTGAATTTAATAATATCACGGGAATACTTTGCTCTTTGTTACTATTGGAACAAAGAACAGTTTTAATATTTGGAAGATAAATTTTATTCTCGTTGGTGAAAATTTTGTCAGTTTGAGCGAATGTTAAGGTAGGGATGAAAAATAAAAGTACAACGATTAATTTTTGCATGGTTAAAAGTACAGAGTATAATTACAGATAAAAAGGATTAACACAAAAATATAATCTTTGATTCAGCGTCTTCGGTGTTTCTGCGACAGCAAATACATTTTAATAGCTTCCAAAAAATTGCCACAGAAACATAGATTAACACGGAAAATAGATTCTTAGATTCAGCGCCTTCTGTGTTTCTGTGGCCAAAAAAAATATTCAAAAAAAGTTTCCAAAGAAGCACAGATTAGTGCGGAAAATAGATTCTTTGATTCTGTGTCTTAGGTATTTCTTTAGCAAAAATTAATATAAAAAAAGCCGCAGACAAAATCTGCGGCTAAATATTTTAATTAATCCGTGGAAAAAAAGATTAACCTTCCAATTCCATTATCTCAGCGGCTAGCGCTTCCCAATTATTTTGGTTTGTATCTAAATCTTGTTTTGCAGCAAGATATCTTTTATTCGCTTCAGCTAACTTATCAGGCTTACTGTAAACATTTTCATCAGCCAGTTCAGCTTCAATATTTTTTAAATTTTGCTCCAATTCCGAAATTAAAGTTTCTATTTTTTTTAATTCATCATTAAGCTTTTTCAACTGATTCGCTGCATTTGGAGTTACAATCTTTTCAGCAGGCTTCTCCTTTTCAGGTACTTTAATTGGTATTGGTTTAGAAGCTGGAATTACACGTTTGCTATTCCACTCTTCATATTCAGCATAAGTGCCTGGGTATTGTTTAATTTTTTCACCTTCGATAAACCAAATTTTATTGGCAACATTATCTAGAAAATACCTATCATGAGAAACAGCAATGAATGTACCATCAAACTGTTGTAATGCCTGTATTAGAATATTAACCGATTGAATGTCCAAGTGGTTGGTCGGCTCATCCAGAATTAAAAAGTTAGAATCTGTAGTCAGCGATTTTGCCAATGCTACACGCGATTTTTCACCACCTGAAAGGACTTTGATTTTCTTGAAAACATCATCTCCCGTAAACAAGAAACAACCTAAAATACCACGTAATTCGGTATCCGAATGTTTGGGAGCGAACGCCTGCAACTCTTCTAAAATAGAATTGTTTAAGTGTAATGATTCTAGCTGATGCTGAGCAAAAAACGTTGTGGTAACATTATGCCCAGTTTCGCAAAAGCCTTCAAATTTTTCTGCGCCTGCAATCATCCTCAATAAAGTTGATTTTCCTTTACCGTTGGCACCAATTAAAGCAATTTTATCACCTTTCTCGATTACGGCTTCAGCATCTTCCAAAATATGAACATTTGGGTAATGTTTGGTAGCATGCTCAATTCTAACAACATGTCTTCCAGATGGTTTAGAAAATTTAAATGCGAAATTTACAGTTGGATTATCGTCATCAACATCATCAACACGCTCCATTTTATCTAAAGCTTTCATACGCGATTGCGCCATTTTTGCTTTTGATGCTTTCGCTTTAAAACGTTCAATCAGGCGCTCTTCTTGCTTAATTTTAGCTTGTTGATTTTTAAATTCACCTTTTTGTATTTCACCACGCATAGCTTTTTCTTCTACATAAAAACTGTAGTTTCCGGCATATACGTTTAACTTTCCTTTACGAGATTCAACCGTACGATTCACGATTTTATCTAAGAAATATCTATCGTGAGATACAATAACGATGGCACCTTCAAAGCCCATTAAATAGTTTTCAAGCCACTTAATAGATGGTAAATCCATGTGGTTGGTTGGCTCATCCAGCAATAAAATATCTGGTGTTTGCAATAAGATTTTAGCAAGCATAACACGCATACGCCATCCTCCAGAGAATGTGTTTAGCGGACGTAACTGGTCGGCCGTGCTAAAGCCCAAACCAGCCAGAATTTCATTTGCTCTATATTCAATATTGTAGCCATCTAAAGCCTCAAATTCTTGCTGTTTATCGCTTAGTTTATATAAAATTTCCTCGCTGTAATCTGTTTCGATTTTTTTTAGCAGTTCCTCAATCTCATCATGCAATTGGTTTTGACGCTCGAAGGCTTCCATTGCTACGTGAAGAATGCTATGGTGCGAATCGTAAGAAAGTAAATCTTGATTTAAGTAGCCAATTTTTAAATCTTTAGACATAGAAACCGTACCGGAAGTTGGTGCGTACTCGCCTACGATTATTTTTAAAAGTGTCGATTTTCCTGTCCCGTTGGCTCCAATTAATCCAGCTCTATCGCCAGGTTTAATGTGCCAGTTCGCTTCATCGTATAAGGCTCTTGAGCCAATAAGGAATGTTAAATTGTTTATTGAAATCATTTCGGCTGCAAAAGTACGAAATTTTAAGGCTTATTTTATGTCGAAAATCAAATAGGATGTGAGAAGAATCTCAGTTTTTAATTTATATTTTTTTGGAAAGCACTGCCAGAAGATTTTATTAAAGCTTCCGCCTGCTTTCTGTTTCAACAAATGCTGAAAAAGGCTATTGGTTTACTTATTCCGTGAATTCTGTGGCAATTTTTATAATAACTTTTTGGAAACTTACGTTCAGTAATTCTTTTGGTTATTCAATCCTGCTTTTCGTTTCAAGTCCGCTCCCGATAAAAAATCGGGATTGCGGGCTTTACACTTCAATCAGGTTTAAAAACAAAAGATCCTAATCGTAGGATGGTTAAATCTAGATAAACTAATTGCTATTTACTTTATTCAATGGGAATAAAAATAATGATACATTTGATTTCAAAGTGAATTGAGCATGAATAACAAGAATATTAAAATTATAAATAAAGAAATCCTTTCAGATAATTGGTACACTTTAAATAAGATAACCTTTGAATACTTAAAAAAGGATGGAACAAAAGAAGTTTTAAGTCGTGAGGCTTATGACAGAGGTAATGGCGCTACCATCTTGCTTTACAATAAGGCTAATCAAACCATTATTTTAACCCGTCAGTTTCGTTTGCCAACCTATCTTAACGGCAATGAAAGTGGTTTACTTATCGAAACTTGTGCAGGCCTGCTTGATTTGGATAATCCTGAAACGGCCATAAAACGTGAAACTGAAGAGGAAACGGGATACAAGATAAAAGATGTTAAGAAGGTTTTTGAGGCGTACATGTCGCCTGGTTCGGTAACAGAAATACTTTATTTCTTTGTTGCAGAATACGATAAAGAGATGAAAGTGAGTGAAGGCGGAGGCCATCATGATGAGCAGGAAAATATTGAAGTTTTAGAAATGTCATTTAGGGAAGCTGTTAATATGATTTCGACAGGAGAAATTAAAGATGGTAAAACCATTATGCTTTTACAGTATGCACAAATTAATTCGGTATTGCAGAACTAAAGGCTTAATAAAGATTATAGAACTTGTAGATAGGTTATAATTTTTTTGCTTCTAAGTTTGCTCGGCTTCACTCGAAATGGCGGTTGGTTCCATGCAATCTTAAACATTGCTGAAACACAAGTTAATTAGACTCATTACCTCGGTCTATGTCCCCACAGACCAAGGAGTATAAACTGATTGATTGAACCGTTATGAGATTGCTTCGTACCTCGCAATGACGGTAGCTCATTTACTCGCAACCTTTAATACTTGCAGAAGCAGATTTAATTAGACCCGATAGAGCGGAAAGCCCAGAAGCCGAGGAACGAGGATGAGGACTTGAAGAGATAGCGGGACGAACATTAATAACAGCTTGAGGTATTGCTCTTTTAAAATTTATAAATTTCATTTAAGTCTTCCATGGTCTGTATCCTCACAGGCCATTAAATTTTGAATGTTTTTTCGGTCTGTGGGAACACAGACCGAGGGATGTGTATTGCTCTTCTCAAAAAAACTAAATATTCTAGCTTCAAAGATTTCTCCACTTGGATTAAAATGACGGTTGTGTAACTCCTCATAAAATAAATTTTGAATTTAAAAATATCTTATTACATTTGTACTGTAATAAAAATAATTACAGAATGAACAACAGTCGGTTTCCAATTTCATTACACATTTTAACTTTGCTTGATGAAGCAAATGGAAACGTTGTAAGTTCAGAATATTTGGCTGGGAGTATAAATATAAACCCGGTTTTAGTGCGTAAAGAAATTATGAATTTGCGTAAATATGGCTTTGTAGGGAGTAAAGAGGGGAAAGGTGGAGGTTCATTTTTAGCCAAAAATGCTAAAGAGATAAACCTTGCCGAAGTTTATAATGCGGTTAAAACCAATGCGATTTTAGGTCAGAGCAAAAATGAACCTAATCCTAAATGCCCAATTGGCAAGCAGATAAACCAGCATTTAATTGAGCTTTACAACGATGCAGAAAACGCTCTGATAAACAACTTATCAAAACAAACACTAGCAGATTTTGCATCGAAATTTAAATAATATTTTTTTGCGCTAAACTGTAATAAATAACATTACAATATATTCTTAACTAATTAAATCATAAAATAAAATAAAATGAAAGTAGCAGTAATAGGAGCCTCTGGATTTGTAGGCAAAGCGATTTTGAACGAACTTTTAAGTCGTGGAAATGAAGTGATTGCGATAGCCCGCGATACAGAAAAAATTGATGGTACGGATGATAAATTAACCAAAATTGCCGTAGATGTTTTAGATACCGAAAAGTTGGCAGCTGCGTTTAATGGCGCTGATGCTATTGTAAGTTCGTTTAACGCAGGTTGGACAAACCCAAATTTATATGATGATACCATAAAAGGAGCGGAGGCGATACAAAAAGCAGTTAAAGCTTCAGGCGTAAAACGTTATATTTTTATTGGTGGAGCGGGTACTTTGCAAATTGATGGTAATCAATTGGTTGATGGTCCACATTTTCCTACAGATATTTATCCTGGTGCATCAGCTGTAAGAGATTACTATAATACGCTTAAACAAGAAAAGGAATTGGACTGGGTGTTTTTTAGTCCGGCGATTGAGATGCACCAAGGCATTACAACTGGCAGAACCGGAAAATATCGGTTAGGTAAAACCTCTCCAGTTTTTAATGATGAAGGTAGATCAATTCTATCTGTAGAAGATTTATCAATTGTAATTGTTGATGAATTGGAAAACAATGCACACCACCAAGAGCAATTTACTGCAGCATATTAATTGATGTAAGATGGGGTGATGGAAGATGGAAAATGTAAGATGTTATTGGATAGAGTTGGATAAGAATTGAATAATTTGAGATTGAAAATGGTAGGCGCTTAGTAATCTTTCGAATTTCCAAATGCGCTGTTGGTTTTTCTATAATTCATATTCCATTTTCCATCTCTATTTTCCATCTTACGTTTTTTTCCATATTTTATTTATCTTCGTTGCATGTATCGCCTAATTAAACCTATATTCTTCAAATTTGACCCAGAAAACGTTCATTATTTTGTGGTTAAACGGCTAAAATGGTTTAACGATAAATTTCCGTTAGGCAAAACCATTATTCGAAGCAGTTTCGATGTTCATATTAGAGGTTTAGAGAAAGAAGTTTTTGGTATCAAATTTAAAAATCCGGTTGGATTAGCCGCAGGTTTTGATAAAAATGGTGAATATGTTGAAGCCCTAAGTAATCTAGGGTTCGGTTTTATAGAAGTTGGTACGGTTACGCCTATGCCACAGCCTGGTAATGATAAACCACGAATGTTTCGTTTACCAAACGATGAGGCTTTGATAAATAGGATGGGCTTTAATAATAAAGGTGTTGATGTGATGGCAGAGCGTTTACGTTTGCTAAAAGATAAACATCCTGATATTGTTGTGGGTGGAAACATCGGCAAAAATAAAGCTACACCAAATGAAGATGCCGTAAGTGATTACATTAAATGTTTTGATAGGTTATTTGATGTTGTTGATTACTTTGTGGTAAATGTGAGTTCGCCAAATACACCTGGCTTACGCGAATTACAGGAAAAGGAGCCACTTAAAAACATTTTAAATACACTTCAACAGCGAAACTGTAAGAATGATATTTCGCGACCGATTTTACTTAAAATTGCCCCTGATTTAACAGATGCCCAGCTAAATGATATCATTGAGATTGTTGCCGAAACCAATATTGCCGGTATTATCGCAACAAATACAACAATAAGCAGAGAAAATTTAGCTACTGAGAAAGCATTAGCAGAGCAAACTGGTGGTTTAAGTGGTAAACCGGTTAAAGATCGCTCTACCGAAGTGATTAAATACCTTTCAGAAAAATCGAATAAAGCATTCCCAATAATTGGTGTAGGTGGAATTCATTCTGCTAAAGATGCCCAAGAAAAGTTAGATGCTGGTGCTGCTTTAGTTCAATTATATACGGGCTTTATTTATGAAGGTCCGGGATTAATTAAAGAGATTTGTAAATCTTTAGTTCTGTAAAACTAAACCTATTTCTTCTTACTAACTATTGCATTTATCCAACTTGGGGCAAATGGCGAAGTGCAACCTTTAGATACTGGGTAATCTCTGTAGATGCCTAATTTTTCGGCAATTGCTATTACCTGTACTCTATATTGTTCGTGATAAATTCCTATTTGTACCAAGCTCGAATTCATCGTCCATTGCACCTCTGGTGCTGCTGTTGGTATTTCCGATTCAATTCGGGCTAGCATAGTTGGTATATCTATTCCTTCTGGATTTCTGGCTATTCTTCCGCTTGTTAAACTCCAACCAGCACGGGCTAACATTACATTTTCAGATTTCATCCATCTTTCTCGAAACTGTTCTTTATCAGGATATTCTTTAATAACATAATTGTAGAACCAGTCTGCAGTCCAGGTAAATTGTTCTGAAGCTACCATTTGTTCTAGCTCATTAGCCGATAATTCTTTGGGATTGAGAATTAATATTGCAAGCATTCGTGCATCAATATTTTCGGTTTCCCAAAGCTGGAGCGCTAAAGCATGATTTGTTTTTATCTTTTTAGCAAGATTTCTAATATCACCCATTTTTACCCCAAAAAGATTCTCTCGGGCACCGATTTTAAGGTGCTGTTTTTTAACCTTTTCATCACTTAATGATTCGAGTGTTTGAAGCGTTTCTTGAATATTCATTGTACAAAGATTTTATGTATTCAAATCTATCCAAATTTTAAGCATAAAAAAAGCATCCTTTGATCAGAAGGATGCTTTAAATTTTTAAAGAAGAATTTTAAAAACTATTTTGCTAAGCCAGCTAAAACAGCATTGTTTTTAGCCAATTGGTCATTTTTAGGTTGTGCTGAGCGACTTCCTAACTCGATGTTAGTAGCTCTTTTTAAAAAATCTACATCTTGTTGTGCAAAGTTTTTATTTCTTCTGTCTTTTCTTTTTAATCTGGTAACTGCCATGGTAATAACCTTTTAATTATTTTATTTGTACAAATGGAGGTCGAGAGCGGATTCGAACCGCTGTAGAAGGTTTTGCAGACCTCTGCCTAGCCACTCGGCCACTCGACCTTTAAATTCAAGGCTGCAAAAATAGCAATTTATACTTAGCTAACAAATATTATCTAACAAATTATCCTTTTAATTTTTAGCTCTTGCAATTTCTGAGCAAAATATTGCAGCACTCACCGCTACATTTAACGATTCTGCATCCCCAAATTTAGGGATAGTAATGGGTTGATTTATCTTTGCGATAACTTCTTGTGTAATGCCTTTTCCTTCATTACCTAAAATAATTAAGCCTTCATTGCCCCAATCGGTTTTGTAAATAGAATTACCATCTAGCAATGCCCCAAATACCGTAATTGTGTTATTTGCAAGTAAAGCTGGAAGGTCCTCATAATAAATACTAACACGAGCCAACGAGCCCATTGTTGCTTGAACCGTTTTCGGATTGAAGGCTTCTACGCAATCTTCAGAGCAGATTATATTTTTAAAGCCAAACCAATCGGCAGTACGAATAATGGTTCCTAAATTACCTGGATCTTGAATGCCATCAAGTACCAAAGTAAATTGATTTTTAAAATTTTTTAAATCTGCAGATACCGTTTCAGGAATATGAACAACGGCTAAAAAATTTTGTGGTGCCTGCAATGCACTAATCTTACTTAATTCAGCGTTGGTTACTTCAAATAACTTTATATTTGCAGGCAATTTGGGTAATAAACTAAACTGTTCGCCTGTATAAAATATTGTATCAATTTGGTAGGTAGATTGTATGAATTCTTTAATGGATTTTATACCTTCAACCAGAAATAATCCATTTTCTTTACGATATTTTTTTTGATGTAACGACTTAATAAAACTAATCTGAGATTTTGAAAGCATACAAATCCTTTAAATATTCTGAACTGAAAAGTGTTGCAATATTACTATTTATTATTGTTTTAATTCAGGCCTGTTCATCAACAAAATACATTCCTGATTACCAAGCTATAGTTAAAAAGGTTACAATCGATAGTATTGATGCTAAGTTTGAAGAACAGGCTTACAATTATATTCAGAAAGATATTCGTCCTTCATCATCCTTTAGTATTAATGTGCCGCTTTATAATTTATTTAACACTAAAGATGGACGATATAAAACAACTGATATTAAACCTTTTGGTACACCACCAGCAATTCTAGATAGTACTTTGGTAGAGATATCTAGAACGCAGATTGAAAAATTTTTAAAAGGAAAGGGATATTTTCAGGCTAAAGTTACATCAGATATCAAGATAAAGGATAAAAAGGCAGAAGTAAATTTTAAAGCACAACCTGGTCCGGCATCTTTTGTTCGCAACCTTAGCGATTCTATTTTTACACCTGCAGTAAGAAATGCATATCGTAACGAAAAACCAAAATTTACGCATTTACACGAAGGCATGCAATACGATTCGGATTCATTATCTTATGAACGTGAACAGGTGTATCGGGTAATGAAAGAAAATGGATTTTACAGTTTTCTTCGTCCGTTTGTAAATTTTGATGTGATTGAAACCAGGGATGTTAAGAAGGTCGATTTGCGTATGAATATTACCAATCCTCCGAATGGAAATCACAAGCAATATACCATTGGTACAACTTATATGATTATTGCACCTAGCCCGGAAGGGTTTCCAGATTCGTTGCGTAATTATGTAAATAGAGATACAACACGGGGTATTTCATTTACCGATTTATCTAAACGATACAGACGAAACCCAATACTTCGTTACGATTTCTTAAAAAGGGGTGAAATGTACGATGTTAGAAATGAAAATCTAACGTACGATCGTTTATATGAATTGAATATTTTCAAGAACGTAAAAATTGATTATTATAATCCAGATAGCACTTCGAATAAAGTAAATCCGATTATTTTATTAACGCCACAAAAGGTAATGAGCAACAGGGTAGAGGGTGAGGTGCCGTTTAATGGTGGTACTGTGGGGTTTACTTTGAGTAATACATATACCAATAACAATTTATTTAGAGGCGCTGAGCGATTTGAACTACAACTTAAAGGTGGTTTGCAATCTAGAATTGGAAATGGAGCTTCTCCTTTTAGTGATATTTATCAACGAGATTTCTCTATTAGCTCAAGTATAAGTGTTCCTAGATTAATGATTCCTTTTTATAGACCTATTTTGGGTGCGAACGGAATGCCGCATACTACATTTTCAACTAGTTATATTTATGCTTTACAGAAGGATGTTTCTGTGAGAAGAATATTTATCAATTCCATTACGTACGATTGGGTTGAAACCAAATCAAAACTCCATTCATTTACACCGTTAAATTTTGAATATCGGTTTGGAAGTTTAGACTATGATAAAATATCTCCTAGTTTATTAATGAATAATCAATACTATGTTAGATTGCTAGATAGGAAGGATTTTACATTAGGTATGAAATATACTTATACGCTTAACGCCGATAAGTTAAATCAGTTAAGAACATTTGTTTATCTGCGTGGCAATATTGAAACTGCAGGAAATATGCTGCAACTATTATCTCAAATATCATCCACTAATCATGACCCATCTAATGGCGATTATGCAAAAATTTTGGGCTTACCTTTTAACCAATATGTTAGGCCTGAAATAGATGTACGCTGGTATAAACATTTGGGTGGTGATAGACAATTTGTTGCAAGGTTAAATACCGGCGTTGGTTACGCTTACGGAAATTCTGTTGGCAGAGGTATTCCATTTGAAAAACTTTTTTTTGCCGGTGGTTCTAGTGGGGTAAGAGCTTGGCAGGCTAGGACAATTGGTCCGGGAAACTACAACAGGGAAACACTAGATAGTGCTCAAAGGCAATCATTTTTTGGTTTAGACCAGTTAGGGGAAATGCGTATTGAAACTAATTTAGAATATAGAACAATTGTACTTAGGAAATTTTTTGGAGGTGTTTTAAAAGGTGCAGCTTTTGTAGATGCAGGTAATGTTTGGAATTTAACTGCTTCTGATGGAGAGGAGAAAATGTTTAAACTAAGTAAGCTAGTTCAGCAACTTGCCATTGGAACTGGCGTTGGATTAAGATATGACGTACAATATTTTGTTTTTAGATTTGATATTGGCCTAAAGTTAAAAGACCCTCAGTTTTCTGGCTCAGACCAATGGGTAATTAGTAAATTTTTATCGGGCGGCAGAGCTTTTAAAAACGCTTACAATGCTACACACACACCAGATACTTATCGTTTCTTACAGTATAATTTTGGTATAGGGATGCCTTTTTAAGGGCATCTATTGCTAAAATAAACCTTTTAATGCATCAAATATACTTTCGAAAAATGTGCCAATGTTTAAGCCATTGCTATGGTTAAAATAAACAAAAACCAAAAATATAATTACAATAAAAATTATTAGTTTTCTAAAAGCAAAAGCCAGTATCACAAGTATTATGGGAATAATAAAAAGCCACAAACTATTAATTGCATAAGGTGTTAAATCGCCTTCTTTTTTGTACACATAAACCAATTTGCCATGCGTACCCGAATCGTTTTGGTGTTTTAGATAAACAAAAGTAGAACGCTCAATAGGTAATGGGAGTACCGCAATTCCATCGTTAAATTTAAGGCTTTGGGTAAAACCACTTACGCTAAATGTATAAATGCCATTTATGTTTTCGTTTGGCTTATCTAACGAATCTGCTGCAATTATTGCTAATTTGCTATTCTTTAATAAATTTTCTTTTACTATAAAATTGTTAATTGCTGCGGTTTGGGCAAAGGCAAAAAAGCTTGTTAAGCATAAAAAAAATAATATAAATCCTCGTTTCATTCTATAGAGCGTTTGTTGTAAATCAAATAGCCAATATGCAATAATACACCATTTCTTTTAATTGCATCGTTATATAAATTATAGCTAAAGCTTACCGGACCAACAGGAGTTTGATAAACTAAGCCTGCGGTGCCTGCATATCTAATTTTGGTAATTGCTTTTGCATAGGCAGCATCCTGCAAATTGTTGAGTTCATACTCTTTATGAGGCAAAAATAAATATCCTTCTAGTCTAAAGTCTAAATTTTTTCTTAAGCTGTAAATATTTTTAATACCACCAGCTGCATAGGTGGATGCTCTAAACTTATCTAAAAACAGCGACCTGCTATCTTGTAATGGATAGAATGCAGGTGAGGCCAATAGTGTGCCATAATAACTATTAAACAGGGGCTGGTTGGTTATTACACCTTCTATTAAATAGCCTAACGTATATTTTTTTAGGTGAAGGAAATAATTCTCTTGTGTAAGCTTTACACCAATCCACTGTCTTAAATTGGTTGAAGATTTTATCGTATTTGGAGGTACTGTATTTCTGAAAATATTACCAGGATTATAATTCTCTCTTCCTGTGGTAAAATTAAAACTTAATAAAAAACTTTGTCCACGAGTTGCATATTGTTTTCGGTTCAGGGAGTTTTTCTCCAGATTTAGAGAACCCTTAAATCCATTGAATATGGTTTGATCCAACAAATCTCCTACAGAAAAGGCATTATTGGGGCTATATCTATCATTATTATTGATAAAAGCAGAATGAAGTACAATTTTGGTATTATAATTTAATGGAACACCCATCATAATATCAATCTTTCTGTCAGATTGGTCGATATAGGTTGGCTGAGGGTTTTCTATAAAAATTTGACTTGTGTTGTAATAATTCCAGTGATTATAGGTTAATTCAGCACCTACAAACAATGGCAATTTTGTTGGATAATCTATCCTGCCACTTAGTTGTACAGATTCGTAAAAACGACCTGAATAAAAACTGGTACCAAAGGTATAAGCTTTCCGGTTTAAATAGTTGTATTGCAAACCAAGGAAAACATTACTAATCGGTCGTGTAGAAATATTACCACCCAAATCGAGTTTAAAACTCTTTTTTGGTTGCGCTACAACTTCAAAAGTATAGTTATCATTTGTAGGCTCATACACAATTTTTGGATAAATGGTTTCGAAGGTTTGGTCGGCAACAAGTTTGTAATATCCCCTCTTAATATCCTGTAAATTAAATGTTTCTTTATCGCTTTTAAAAAGTCGTTCTACATATCTTTTTTGCTGTTCGTTAACGCCACTTACGCTTACATTTCTAAATTTAAAATCGGGCTTTTTCTTGTTAAATTTATCTCTGCGCTTTGCTAATTCCTCGTCGCTAACACGTCTGTTAATTAGCGTTTTGATTCTATCCATATCAGCCATTGTGGCATCATAACCTTTTTTAATTAAATCTTCTACCGGAGAAAAATTGGTTACACTATAATTGGCTAATTCTGGCTGAATGTAAACGCCATTTTTACCAACCATGGTAGAATCTGATTTGGATAGAAACATAAAAACAAGAAACCGATTCATTAAACGGTCATCGTTGTTTTTAGGGTACTCATTATATATTTTCGATGAAACGTTTGCCCCGATAACATAATCGGGTTTGAAATCACGTTCCATAACATCAACAGGGAAATTGTTATACAAGCCACCGTCAAAAACGTATTTACCATCCAATTTAATAGGGCGATATATAATCGGAACCGTCATGGTTGCCCTTACAGCTTCAGCTAGGCTGCCCTTACTTACCGTTATGCTTTTTTGTGAGAGTACATCAGCAACCATGCAACGAAACGGCACAAATAAGTTATCAAAATTATCTTTTGATACTGCTGAGGCTTGCGAGAAAAGCTCTAAGAAAGCGAAGTTTAAGGGTATATCGTTAATTAAATTTGAACGGAAACTAAAGTGGAAGCCAGTATCAATGGCAACTTTCGCTGTTATCATTGAGGAGTTTGGTGCATTTTTTTCGAAGAAGTAGGTATAATCGCTTGTGTATTTACCATTTACCCAGTTCTGAAATTCATCACTGGTAGCAATTTTTTCTATTTGAGCCGGAGAATAGCCTGCTGCATACATTGCTCCAACAATGCCTCCCATTGATGTTCCTGTTATATAATCAATAGGAATGTGATTTTCTTCTAATGCTTTTAACGTACCTATATGCGCTAAACCTTTGGCGCCACCTCCGCTAAAAACTAAACCAACTTTTTGTGCCTGCAATTGGTTACAGCACAAAACGAAAAGCATCAGCAAATATATTCTAAAAGTTACCACCCCTAAAAATAAGGATTTCTTTTAAAATTTAATTCAGTATGAAGATGTTATATGTTAAAAATGATGCAAAACTTACCCAAAGTATGTAAGGGATAAAAATTAAGCCTGCCCATTTATTTATTTTGTAAAACGTTATGGCATTAATGATGATAAAAATTAAAAGCAGTATAATTTCGATAAGTGCGATACCAATTTCATGCAGGTAGAAGAAAATGAACGACCAAGCCAGGTTTAATAGCAATTGGATAAGGTAAATCGCCACCGTTCTGGGGAAATGCACTATCTCATCTCTTCTAATCCATACCAAATAGGCTGCAATACCAATTAATAAATACAGGCTTATCCAAACGGGTCCAAATAACCAATTTGGTGGATTAAATGATGGTTTGTTTAAAGTTGGATACCAAGTTTGAACAGATTTAGCGGTTGCCCAACCACCCAAAACACCAACGCTTAATGTTATTGCAATATTTATAATAAACGCCAGTAGTTTAAATTTCATGGTGCTAATTTCCGTTTAAACAATCAAACAACCTAAATATTTATTACCTGCCAATTGCTGGAACGACTGGTAAGCTCTCATTATCTTCATTACCTACACTTTGAACTGCAAAAAGATAATTATCCTTGCTGTACGGTATGCGCATTTCTGTTGCTGTTGTAAAGAATTTTTTCTGCCAAACCGGACTGCTGGTTTCACGCATTAAAATGTAATAGCCCTTTACTGTTCCATTTAATGGAGCTTTCCAGTATAAAAATGTCGAATTGCTTAAATTCTTTACATCAACTTTTACTTCTGTTGGCATAGATGGCGCTTTGGCCAGATTTGTTAGTACGGCAATGTTTACGGCTGTATTTTTTCTTAAATATTCAAAATCCATAAATTCGATTAAATCGCCATATTTTATTCCGTTTTCTGTTCTTAAATCCTGGTGCTGATGCTCGAAATTTTCGTTCATTTCAGTTAACCTAACGGCACTAAAGCCATTTTCTACAAAAGGTGTATGGTCGCCGCCACGTAAAAACCTATCATTGCGGTAAATTAATTTTATCTCAAGTTGGTCAACATATCGTTCTCCGGTTTCTTTAACATAGCGGGCAAGTTGCCTGCTTTTTCCATCGTTTTCTAAACCAAACTGACGGATGTTTTTGGCGTTTTTGTCCAATTCAAAACTTGGTAAGCCTTCGCTAAATACACGCAGTTTAGTATTATCAATTATTTGGGTTTCGCTTGCATTATTACTTCCAATCATATCGTTATTAAGCATGGCTTCTAAATTCCAACCTTCTTTTTTAGCTTTCATAGCCATAAAGCCTGAACCTAGCAACGATTGTTCTTCACCGCTAACAGCTACAAAAATGATAGTTGCAGGAAACTTGTATTGGCTCATAATTCGGGCGGCTTCAATCACGCCAGCCACACCACTTCCATCATCGTTTGCTCCTGGCCCATCACTAACTCTATTCATCACATCAGTTACACGGCTATCTAAATGACCGCTTACTACGAAAACGCGTTTGTCATTTGCATCAGTTCCTTTTAATATGGCAACAGCATTCCCCAGGTTAATCGGTTTATCAACACGTTTTCCGTCAGCTTTAATGGTTGTTGTATCTAAAAATGCAGTTAATCGGCCATCGCTAGATTTAGCAAATTGATTAAATTTACTCACCACCCAGTTTCTCGCAGCGCCAATTCCTTTTGTTTTACTTTTGGTATCACTAATGGTGCTACGGGTGCCAAAAGCAACCATTTTTATGATATATGATTTCAAAGAATCAGGGTTTACCGATTTAACCATCTTATCAATATCAGCATTGCGATTTACAATGGTTTGGGCGTTTAATGAACAAGTCAAGCAGCTTAAAACAAGAATAGTAGATATTTTCTTCATCCAGGAATAATTAGAAAGCTAATGTATTAAATTTTGATATCGTTTCCATAAGTGTAAAATCAATTCCTGTAACAATTTAAAGATAGGTTTGGAAATTAGGCACAAAGACGATTGATATGTAAATGTTAATTGTAATGCGATTTCTTCTTTTTATCAAAAACAATTGTCTAAAAAAATAATTTATATATTTATAACTTTTAAACTCAATATAAATTATTGCCGTATTATCCCAATCATTTCCAATGGATAGGTTTCCCGTTAATCTAACTTCTGCAAAATGCGAATTACTGGATAGAATACTTCAGGAGTTTCAGTATGAAGAGTATGTTAAGGCAGATCGTGTACTTCACATCTTCAAAGGAAATGCGATACTGGCTTCGGAATATCTTCATTTACTTAGTCAGCTAAACTTAATTATCCTTATTGGTGAAGTTTATGGGCATCCGTTGCCTGCACTTATTGGTAAACAATCGGGCCTGGAAATTTTTTTAAACGACGGTGGCTTTATGCGCCGGTTAGAATTGAAGAAAATGCATGAAGAAACAGGCAAAAGCATGATCGAACTTCAAAAGGAAATAATGGATTTACGAAATCAGCTTGCTACCTGCAGAGAAATTATTGCCAAGCAAGAAATGGCTATGCTTGATATGGATGAAGAACTAAAAAGGTTGGAAGCAGGGATGGAGAACGAAGATTTTTAAAATAGCTGTAGCGTTTTTATTGTTTACAGCGTATTCAAATAAAACTAATCTAATAGCGCTATGAAAATGTTGAATACTCTTGTCGTGATAATATTAGTCACGTTATCTTTTTCATCTTGTAAAAAGCCTGGTAAAGATTTATTACCTAAAGATGCATTAACTGGTGCCTGGGAAGAATTGCCAACACAACCCACCTCAAGAACATTAATTTTCGAACCTGGTGGTAAATTCACATCTAAGTTAAAGATGAAAGGCACTTACGATTGGTTTATTTTAGCTAGTGGAACTTATGCTATTGATGCTGATAATATATTTGTAACAATTACCGAAGTTCAGGAAAGAGATGCTTTTGGTAAGATTACTAAAAGCCCAGTTAATTTTAGCTATTTTGATAAAGGCAAGTTTAACATTAAAGATTTTGTGCTTACTATCGATTACAAAACTTATCCGGCCGATTCTCCTATGGATACGCAGGCAAAATTTAATAAGATATTACCGATTGATTAAGCTGAAACATTATTAAAAAAGTGATGTATATCATTAATTTATGTATTTTAATACTTTAACTGCCTAACTTTTGGTTGTTACGTTTGCGGTCTTTTAAGTTAAAACATTGTGTGCCATAAGGTGTTGATTAAATGAATTATTATGACTTAATTTAGTCTTCATTTAAAAACTATATGACCAATACAGATATTTTAGGGTACACACCAAATCCAAATTACAGCAAATCAGTTGCTTATTTTTCTATGGAATTTGCCATCGATCAATCGCTAAAAATTTACAGTGGTGGATTGGGTTTTCTATCAGGTTCGCACCTGCGTAGCGCATACGAGCTTAAACAGAATTTAATCGGTATCGGTATGTTGTGGAAATATGGTTATCACGATCAGGTTAGGGATAAGGATAACAATATGATACCGCAGTTTATTCAGAAAGATTATTCATTTTTAGAAGATACCGGAATTATTTTTTCTGTTCCTGTGCACAGTGGGATGGTTAAGGTTAAAGCTTTTTTATTAAGACCAGAAACATTCGGTTCTGCACCATTATTTCTACTAAGCACCGATTTGGAGGAAAATGATTACGTAAGTAGAAGCATTACACATCGGTTGTACGACCCAAATGAAACCACAAGAATTGCTCAATCGATAATTTTGGGTATTGGTGGCGGTTTGCTACTGGATCAATTAAACTTAACACCAGATATCTACCACATGAACGAAGGGCATGCCGTTCCGCTGAATTTCTACCTGTATTCTAAATTTAAAAATCTGGAAGAAATTAAAAAGCGAATGGTGTTCACTACGCATACACCCGAACAAGCTGGAAACGAGGAACATGATTTTTCTTTATTAAAGGATATGTCGTTCTTCTATCACCTTCAAGAACATGAAGTTAAGTTTATTTTAGGTATGGATGGTGATAAGTTTAACTATACACTTGGCGCACTTAAATTTTCTGGTAAGGCAAATGGTGTATCTAAACTGCACGGCGAAGTAGCCCGCCAAATGTGGGGCAGTTATAATAATATTTGCGAAATTACCTCGATAACAAATGCACAAAATCAAAGCCATTGGCAAGATACTGAATTTGCAGCGGCACTTAAAGCAAATAATGAACAAGGTGTAGCTTTGAGAAAAAAGGAAATGAAAACGTTGCTTTTTAAGGAAGTGGCTAATCAAACAGGGAAAATTTTTAAGGAAGACGTGTTAACAATTGTTTGGGCAAGGCGATTTGCTGCTTATAAAAGAGCAGACCTTTTGATGTACGATTGGGAACGTTTCTTGAAATTGCTAAATTCAGCCGATATGCCTGTTCAAATTATATGGGCGGGTAAACCATATCCTGAAGATGATGGAGCCAATAAAATGTTTAATCAAATAATTAAAAAAACATTAAAATTTGCCAACTGCGCAGTGCTTACCGGCTATGAACTTGGTTTAAGCGCATTATTAAAAAAGGGTTGTGATGTGTGGCTTAATAACCCAAAAATGTATCGCGAAGCTTCAGGAACTAGTGGTATGACAGCTGCCATGAACGGTGCTATAAATCTTTCTTTACCAGATGGTTGGGTACCAGAATTTGCTGTAGATGGAGAGAATTGTTTCATCATTCAACCCGCTGCCGATGAACTTCCGCAAACAGAAAGAGATGCAAAAGAGAATTCAAATCTGTTAACTGTTATTGAGGATGTAGTATTACCTACTTATTATAAAAATCCATCTAAATGGTATAATATGATACAAAACGGAATACAAGGCGTTCTTCCCGCGTTTGAATCATCAAGAATGGCTGATGAATATTATGAAGTGATGTATAAGAAGGTTTAAAAAACATTTATTGTAATTATTTAAAGGCAATCTTTTTTGATAGAAGATTGCTTTTTTTTGTTGCTAGTTTTTACTCATTAGTCTGTGTCTCCTCAGGCCAAAATCGAAAGATGTTGACCGTGTTTGAAGACACAGAACATGGGTAAGAATATTTAAATATCACCAAATTCATAGTTTTTGTAGAGCAATAACTTAAGCATCTATTAATGTTCGCTCCGCTATCTCTTCAAGTCCTCATCCTCGTTCCTCGTCTTCCGGGCTTTTCGTTCTATCGGGTCTAGTTAATTTTGCTTCTTCAAGTATTTAAGGTTGCATGAAACCTACCGTCATTGCGAGGTACCAAGCAATCTAATAACGGTTTAATCATTCAGTTCTTACCCCTCGGTCTGTTTGCACACAGACCGAAATCGAAAGATGTTGATCGTGTGTGAAGACACAGAACATGGGTGAGAATATTTAAATATCACCAAATTCTTAATTTTTGAAGAGCAATAACTGAAACATCTATTAATGTCCGCCCCGCTATCTCTTCAAGTCCTCATCCTCGTTCCTCGTCTTCCGGGCTTTTCGTTCTATCGGGTCTAGTTAATTTTGCTTCTGCAAGTATTTAAGGTTGCATGAAACCTACCGTAATTGCGAGGTACGAAGCAATCTAATAACGTTTCAATCATTCAGTTTTTACCCCTCGGTCTGTGTCCCCACAGACCGAAATTGTAA
Source organism: Pedobacter lithocola (assembly GCF_042650845.1). Classification (NCBI taxonomy): domain Bacteria; kingdom Pseudomonadati; phylum Bacteroidota; class Sphingobacteriia; order Sphingobacteriales; family Sphingobacteriaceae; genus Pedobacter; species Pedobacter lithocola. The sequence continues at coordinate 107,155 of NZ_JBHSBW010000007.1, forward strand.
GTGTTAATACAGTCTATATTTTTGTTCAACTCAAATTATTTTTAAAATAAATTATCATTATCACAGCTTTACAAATATAAAATCTATATTTATGCAACCGTTTGCATAACCAAGTAAAATTACCTTAAATGTATTTATTAGGCATAGATTTAGGAACATCTTCCATCAAAGTTTCCATTGTTGATTCTCTTACACAAAAGTGTGTTGCTTCCGCACAATGTCCTGAAAAAGAAGCAGATATAAAATCCATACAAGCAGGTTGGGCAGAGCAAGACCCAAATGATTGGTGGCAGCATACCCAAAAGGCAATCTTAAAATTAAAGGATTTACCAAATGTAAATCTCAAAGCAATTAAAGCTATAGGAATTGCTTATCAAATGCATGGTTTGGTTGTAGTTGATGAAAACCAAAATGTTTTAAGAGATAGTATTATTTGGTGCGATAGCCGCTCTGTTGAAATTGGTGATAAAGCTTTTGAAGAGATTGGACATGAAAAATCGCTGCAAAATTTATTGAATTCTCCAGGCAATTTCACAGCTTCAAAATTAGCATGGGTTAAATTAAACGAACCCGAAATTTATCAGCAAATTGATAAAATAATGCTTCCAGGAGATTTTTTGGCAATGATGTTAACAGGCGATATTTCAACAAGCATATCGGCACTTTCAGAAGGAGTTTTCTGGGATTTTGCTAAAAACGAACTATCAGAAGATGTGATGAATTATTATCAAATTGATAAAAACCTCATCCCTAAGATTAATCCACTATTTTCAATTCATGGTCATTTAAAAGAAGATATTGCCTTATTGCTAGGTTTAAGTGCTAGTATTCCGGTAAGTTATAAATCTGGCGATCAACCAAATAATGCTTTATCGTTAAATGTTTTAAAACCCGGCGAAGTAGCAGCAACAGCAGGTACATCTGGTGTAATTTACGGCGTTAGTGATACATTAACTTATGATGTCAAATCGAGGATTAACACTTTTGCGCATGTAACCTATACCAAAGAAAATCCGCATACAGGCGTTTTACTTTGTATAAACGGTACTGGGAGCATGTATCGTTGGGCTAAAAATAATTTTGCACCAAATTTATCTTATCACGAATTAAATAAACTTGCCGAAACTGCGCCGATTGGTAGCAATGGCTTGCGTGTATTACCTTTTGGTAACGGTGCCGAACGTATGTTGGGTAATAAATATACTGGTGCACAAATAGTCGGGATAAATTTAAACAAGCATACCCAAGCCGATATTTTTAGAGCTGTGCAAGAAGGTATCGCATTCTCATTCCGTTATGGGTTGGATATTATGAGAGAAAACGGGATGCAACCAAATGTAATTCGTGCAGGCAAAGCCAATTTATTTTTAAGTGAAATATTTGCACAAACCTTTGTTGATGTTACAGCAGTAAAATTAGAATTGTATGAAAACGATGGAAGTGTAGGAGCAGCAATCGGTGCTGGTATAGGGGCTGGAATCTTTAAAAACACTGAAGAAGCTTTTTCGCAGCATAATGTCCTTAGCCAAATAGAACCAAAAAATGTTGATGAGTATGAAAAAATTTATCAAGACTGGAAACAGCTATTAATTAAAGAATTAAATAATCAGAAATAAAATTTAAAGCAATGGTAAAAGTATTAACAGGCGAAAAAGTGTTTTTTAATGGTATAGACCAAATTAAATATGAAGGTTTAGAAAGCGATAACCCGCTGGCATTTAGATGGTACGATGCAAATAAAGTTGTGGCAGGAAAAACCATGACCGAGCATTTTAAATTTGCATGTGCTTACTGGCATTCTTTTAATGGTAATGGAGCCGATCCTTTTGGCGGACCAACACATGTATTTCCATGGGATGAAAAGAAAGATGCTGTGGAAAGAGCGAAAGACAAAATGAATGCAGCGTTCGAATTTATAACCAAAATGCAAATTCCTTATTACTGTTTTCATGATGTTGATGTGGTTGATTATGGTAATGATATTGCTGAAAACGAACGTAGGTTGCAAACACTTGTTGAGTATGCCAAACAAAAACAGGCAGAAAGTGGCGTTAAATTACTATGGGGAACTGCAAATTTATTTAGCCATAAGCGTTACATGAATGGCGCTTCTACAAATCCCGATTTCCACGTTTTGGCCCATGGAGCTGCACAGGTAAAAGCAGCTTTAGATGCAACCATTGCGTTAGGTGGCGAGAATTATGTTTTTTGGGGTGGAAGAGAAGGTTACATGAGTTTGCTAAATACCAATATGAAACGTGAGCAAGAGCATTTGGCGAAATTTTTACATACTGCTAAAGATTATGCAAGGCAACAAGGCTTTAAAGGAACTTTCTTTATCGAACCTAAACCTTGCGAACCTTCAAAGCATCAGTACGATTATGATGCTGCAACGGTTAAAGGATTTTTACAGCAATACGATTTATTGGGCGATTTTAAATTAAATCTGGAAGTAAACCATGCAACACTAGCCGGCCATACGTTTCAACACGAATTGCAGGTAGCTGTTGATAATGGTTTATTGGGTTCTATCGATGCAAACCGTGGTGATTATCAAAATGGTTGGGATACTGACCAGTTTCCGAATGATATAAATGAATTAACAGAAACCATGTTGATTATACTAGAAGGTGGTGGATTACAAGGCGGAGGTGTTAATTTCGATGCTAAAATCCGCAGAAACTCTACCGATGCGAAAGATTTGTTTTATGCGCATGTTGGTGGCATGGATATTTTTGCAAGAGCTTTAATTACTGCTGATGCCATTCTACAAAAATCCGATTATAAGAAAATAAGAACAGAAAGATATGCTTCTTTCGATTCTGGAAAAGGTGCCGAATTTGAGCAAGGAAAGTTATCATTAGAAGATTTAAGAAACTTTGCTGCCCAAAATGGCGAACCTGAAGTAATTAGCGGTAAACAAGAATATTTAGAAAATCTGATTAACAGATACATTTAATCAACAAATTCTAAAAATATTTTGAGGCTGTATCATAAAACACTATGTCATCCTGAGCCTGTCGAAGGACTTGCAAAAACTGCCTTTTGAGGCCTCAATGTGACAAAGTTCATAGATAATTGATTTATGATGCAGCCTTAATCAACTCCTTGTAATTTAATGGTGTTAAAATAAAGTTTAAATTGAAGAAAAAGACGACCATATACGATATTGCGAAGGAATTAGGTATAACTGTTTCTACAGTTTCTCGGGCATTGAGTGGTTTTCCGGCAATAAGTAAGAATACAAGGCAGGCGGTTTTAGATGCTGCAAAACGATTAAATTATAGTCCGAACAAGCTTGCCTCTGCTCTAAAATCGGGTAAAACATTTATTGTAGGGGTTATCGTTCCCTCTGTTGAATCGCATTTTTTTGCTTCAATTATTCACAGTATAGAAGAAGGATTAAAAAGCAATGGTTATCGAATCATTCTATTTCAATCGAAAGAATTATTAGCCAATGAAATCAAAGGTGTTAAAACACTACTCGAAGCTCAGGTTGATGGAATCATGGCTTCTATGTCGCTCGAAACAAATGAAATAATGCATTTCGAAGAAATCGTAAAACAGAATAAGCCATTAATTATTTTTGATAGGGTAAATCTGAAAATAGATGTGCCAACAATTACATTAAACGACTATCAAGCGGGCTACCTGGCAACCGAACACCTTATTAAACAAGGTTATAGAAATATTGCATTTATTGCACCTGTGCAACAAATAAAAATTTTTAGCAATAGATTAAAGGGATACAAAGATGCGCTTCAAAAAAATGGTTTAGTCGTAGATAGTAATAACATAATTTTTAGTGGCTTATCAATAAATGATGGCTTAAACGGTGCAATGGAACTGCTAAGTAATCCAAATAAACCAGATGCCATTATTGCTGGCGATGATTTTACAGCATTAGGTGTTACCAAAAAGCTTAACGAACTAGGACAACATATTCCTAAAATTGGTGTAATTGGATTTGCCAACGAAGCTTTTTCAGCATACATTTCTCCAAGTTTATCTACAATTGATCAGCATCCGGCTCAAATGGGAAGCGCTTGTGCAGCAATGTTTTTAGAAATGATTTTGCAGCAAAATCCTTACGATAACATTCGTAATATAATATTAGAACCAACATTATTACCTCGAGCATCAACGGGGTTAAATTAGTTTAGAAACAAAAAAAAACTGCAATTCGAAAATGAATTTGCAGGTTTTTTGTGCTCTCGACGAGATTCGAACTCATATCGACGGTACCGGAAACCGTAATTCTATCCATTGAACTACGAGAGCATGAGGCTGCAAATATAGAAAATCAAAGTGTTACTTTCCTTTAATATTTAGCCTAAAATAAACGATAGTTTTTAGATGATAATTTAAAATCCTTTTGCCAAAGTAAACAAATAATAAAAGCTTGCTCAATTCTTGTTTTACCTAAAATTAACCTACTGTTAACGGCAAAATTGGCTTTTTTAGAAATAAAAATGCACCTTTGCGAACCGCTCATAAAGGTTTAGGCATGTAATAAAATATTTTGTTGTGTATGGAAGAATTGGTTGTAGATGAAGTTCAGGAACTGCTCGAAAAAGATAATGATAAAGCATTAAAGCAATATCTCGATGCGCTGAATATTTCTGATGTTGAAGAACTCATTGATGAACTTCCGCAATATGCAGCCAAATTTATCGATACAATTTCTTTAAACAGAGCAGTTAACGTTTTCAGGATTCTGGATTTTCCTACTCAGGAAAGGATTATCAAAAAACTTTCAGGCAATAAATTAAATCAAATCATAAAGGATTTACCTCCTGATGATCGTACCGCACTTTTTAGTGAGTTAAAAGGCGATGTGGTTAAAAAGATGATTACCCTTCTTCCGCCCGAAGAACGTAAAGAATCACTTGCACTTTTAGGTTATAAGGAAGATAGTATTGGCCGTTTAATGACGCCAGATTATATTGCTGTCAAGCCCGAATGGTCTATTTCTAGAGTGCTTTCTCACATTAGGCGTTATGGTAAAAACTCAGAAACCATAGATGTAGTTTACGTAATTGACAAGGATGGAATTTTGCTTGATGACATTAGGATTCGTGAGGTTTTATTGGCCGATCCTGATGCAGTTATTGGCGAGCTAACCGATAAAAGATTTATCGCTTTAAAAGCAAACGACCCGCAGGAAGATGCAATTAACATTTTCAGAATGAACAATCGTGTAGCATTGCCCGTGGTTGATGAAGGTAACATACTTTTAGGAATTGTTACGGTTGATGATATACTTTGGATTGCCAACGAAGAATATACAGAGGATATGCATAAAATTGGTGGTACCGCTGCATTAGATGAACCTTACCTCGATACATCTATATTTAATTTGGTTAGAAAGCGAGTAGGTTGGCTTGCGATCTTAATGCTTGGTGAAATGCTTACGGCAACTGCAATGGGCTTTTTCGAAGGACAAATTCATAAGGCAACGGTATTGGCTTTATTTATTCCGTTAATCATTTCTTGTGGCGGAAATAGTGGTTCTCAAGCATCCACGCTAATTATCCAGGCAATGGCTTTAGGTGAAGTAACCATTAAAGATTGGTGGCGGGTGATGAATAGAGAAATTAGCTCGGGTTTTTTATTGGGCTTTTCTTTGGGGGTTATAGGCTTTTTAAGAATTTTTTTCTGGCACCTGGCCTGGCCTAATACTTACGGAGAACATTGGCTTTTAATTGCTTTTACAATAAGCGTTTCATTGGTTTTTGTAGTACTTTGGGGCTCATTAAGTGGCTCAATGCTCCCAATTCTGCTTAAAAGACTTGGTGCCGACCCAGCAACATCATCAGCGCCTTTTGTAGCTACACTTGTTGATGTTACCGGATTAATTATATATTTCAGTTTTGCAGTTTTATTTTTAAAAGGGGTATTGCTCTAAATCAATCATGGAAAATCAAACTAAAATCACAACACTATTTACTGATATCGGTGGTGTATTATTAACCAATGGCTGGGATAGAAAGGCGAGGGGTGAAGCTGCGGTACTTTTCAATTTAGATTCTGTAGAGGTAGAAGAACGCCATCACTTAACTTTTGATACTTACGAAGTAGGTAAAATAACTTTAGATGAATATTTGGAACGTTTAGTTTTTTACGAAGAACGTACTTTTTCTTACGATGATTTTAAAGAATTCATGTTTAAAAAATCGCTTCCCTACCCGGAGATGATAAAATTAATTTGTGATTTAAAGAAAAAGTATAATTTGAAAGTTGCAGTTATTAGTAACGAGGGAAGAGAATTAAATCAATATCGAATTAATACTTTTAAATTAAATGAGTTTGTAGATTTCTTTGTTTCATCAAGCTTTGTTCATTTCCGTAAACCCGATGCTGATATTTTCAAAGTTGCCATCGATATTTCGCAAAGTGATGTTGCAACAAGTTTGTATATAGATGATAGAATGCTTTTTGTACAGGTTGCAGAAGGATTGGGCTTACAAGGCATCCATCATACAGATTATGAAGATACCAAAGCACAATTAGCAACATTTGGTTTGGAGGTGTAATCTTAAAAACGACAAATTAGAAAGTAAAAAAAGCCATTACATTAAATCATGATTTTCAAATAATTTATTCGTGATTCTTAAGTTTCTTAGGCAAAAAAATTCCCATAAAAAAAGCTGCCTTTTTGGGGCAGCTCTAATTAAATCTATTAATCGCTAAACATTAAACCTAAAGTGCATAATATCACCATCTTCTACAATGTATGTTTTGCCTTCTACACCTAATTTACCAGCTTCTTTACAAGCATTTTCCGAACCTAAGGTTACAAAATCAGTATATTTTATTACTTCAGCACGGATAAATCCTTTTTCAAAATCTGTATGAATAACACCAGCAGCTTGTGGTGCTGTAAAACCTTTAGTAATTGTCCACGCTCTAACCTCTTGTACACCAGCAGTAAAGTAAGTATATAAGTTTAATAATTTATAAGCTGTTCTAATTAATTTGTTTACACCAGATTCTGTTAAGCCTAAATCTGCTAAAAACTCTTCACGTTCTTCGTAGCTATCTAACTCCGCAATTTCAGATTCTATTTTTGCAGAAATAACCAGTACTTCAGCTTTTTCATCAGCTACGTTTGCTTTAACCAAATCAACATATTTGTTTCCGGTTAGTACCGATGCCTCATCAACATTACAAACATACATTACCGGTTTTTGCGTTAATAAACCCAAATCTTCGATGAAATCAAAATCATCTTGAGGCAAACTTGCTGTACGTATAGATTTTCCGCCTTCTAAATGAGCTTTTACAACAGTTAAAATTTCAAAGGTGCGTTTTGCATCTTTATCGGTTTTAGCCATTTTTTCTACCTTTTGAATGCGTTTATCAACGGTATCTAAATCTTTCAATTGCAGTTCAGTGTCGATAATTTCTTTGTCGCGAATTGGGTCAACAGAACCATCAACATGAATCACATTACCATCATCAAAGCAACGCAAAACATGGATTATTGCATTTGTAGCACGGATGTTTCCTAAGAACTGATTGCCTAAGCCTTCACCTTTGGATGCGCCTTTAACCAAGCCAGCAATATCAACTATCTCAATTGTATTTGGCTGAACCTTGTTCGGTTTTACCAATTCTGCAAGTTTTGTTAATCTTTCATCGGGTACAGTAATTACGCCAACATTGGGCTCAATTGTACAGAACGGAAAATTTGCCGCCTGTGCTTTTGCATTTGATAAACAATTAAAAAGTGTCGATTTACCAACATTTGGTAAGCCAACTATACCACATTGTAATGCCATTTATATTATATTGATTTACGATTTACGAATTATGATTTACGAATTTGTTCAGGGGTTTCATTCATTGACTTCTGCATTGCCGCTTTCACCTTTCCACTTTGCTCTTCACCCTTCACCCTTCACCCTTCACCCTTTTTCAGGCGGCAAAGATAAGCTTTTAAACCTTTAATTTAAATCAGCAATTTGTGGCTAATGGATATTTTATCTAAGTTTATCCAAAATTATAAAGAAAAGCATGGAAGATTTGGAGCAAACGCCTCAGGAAGTAAAATTAATCGTAACCGAAGAAATGAGAAGTTACATTTATGAGATTTCGAAGTGGGCAAGATTTTTATCTATCATCGGATTCATTTTGGCTGCTTTTTTAATTATTGGGTCTTTCGGAATAGGTGCAGCATTAACAGCAAACCCTGCTATGGTAGCTCAACTTGGTCCTTTAGCGGGTGCAGGTGCAATCGGAGTAACTATTGTTTATTTACTTTTAGCGTTAATGTATTTCTATCCAAGTTTGCTGCTTTTTAGGTTTTCAAATAAAGGCAAACAGGGAGTTTTATATGGCGATCAAGAAAGTTTAAACGATGCTATGATGAATATGAAATCATTATTTAAATTTTGGGGTATTTTCACCATCGCTATAATGATTTGCTATTTCCTTTTTATGTTGCTTTTTGCAGCAAGTATGGTTAAAGCATAGCTGAGATTGCTTCATACTTCAGTAATTTAGGGAGTTATATCGTCTTTGCGAGGTATGAAGCTATCTCATAAATAATATCAAAAACTATTTAAAATATTTCTTCATACCATCTGGTTGTTTCCATCCAAAATTTGGTTCGTAATGGTTCCATAACAGGTTGCTAAGTTTTCTTATTATTACCCAACCTTCGTTACCATAATTCCAAGAGGTATCTTTTTGATTTTTTGTGGTAATACAAAAAACATAATCGCCATGTGGCGCATTAACCAGCAACACTTCTGATCGGGCAGCATCAACAGCACCCGATTTTGATGCAACCTGAACTGTTGGTGGAATTTGAGATAGCGCTTCAGTATCCCAATAAATGCGAATTAAATTTCTGTAAATCCTTTCTGATGCCGCTGGATTTATCATTTTACCATCTCTAATCAATGTAAGCAAGGTTGCCATTTCTCTAGGTGTTGTTTGTCCCCAACCGTATTTTTTTTGATATTGGCTTCTGCCCGGCGTACGAGAATTTACTTTTGTGTTTTTTAAACCATTAACATCCATAATAGCATTAATCGCAGTTCCTGTTCCGGCTAAAAGTTGCGACCATAAACTGGCTGTATTATCGCTTGTGGTAATCATCAGCATTAAAACCTTACTTAAAGCGATTTTTTCGCTGTCTTTAAAAGATCCTAAAATATCTTCACCAGCATAAAGCAAGCTATCACAATACATTAGTGTGCTATGATAATCAAGCTCACCTTGCTCAATTTTATCAAATATACCACAGGTAATGGGTACCTTAATCATGCTAGCTGTTGGAAAAATAGTATCGGCATTTATATAAGCTATTTTGCCGCTCTTTAAATTTTTAACATAAATACCAACGTCACCATTAAAGCCTTTAACCAATTCATTTAATTTTGACTGAAGTTTTTTATCAATCTTTTCTTGACTAAATGAATACAGAGATGTAATTATAATACATGTTACCAGAACAATTTTCTTCATAAAAAAATGATTTAATATTTTTTGAAAATAAAAAAGTCTCGATTTTCATCGAGACTTTGATTATTGAAATTGTATATACTTAAAAAGAAAAATCGTCGTTTGGTTTGGTGCTATGTTCTCCATTTTCTGAATATTCATAACGTTTTTCAACAACATCCTGGTGAGTTTTAATGTATTCAACAGTTTCGGTTAGGCCTTCTGCAAATTTTTCAAAATCTTCTTTATACAAAAAGATTTTATGTTTTACAAATACTCCGTCTTCTAATCTTTTCTTGCTCTCGGTAACTGTTAAATAATAATCACCTGAACGAGTAGCCTTCACGTCGAAAAAATAAGTTCTCTTACCTGCTCTTACTTTCTTTGAAAAAACTTCTTCTCTCTCTTTATTGTCGAATTCTCCCATGGTTGGTATTGATGTTGGTTTTTGGTTTCGGTAAATATAAAGCAAATATTTAAAGTTCAAAATAGAATTTAACACAAATTAACTACTTCGGGTTTCTTCTTCTAAAAGTTGGTTATGGTATAATTCTGCATAACTACCATTTAAGCTAAGCAATTCATTATGTGTTCCTTGTTCTATAATTTTTCCATTATCTAGCACCAGAATTTTGTCAGCATTTTTAATTGTTGATATTCTGTGTGCAATTAAGATACTGGTTTTGCCATTCATTATTTTACCCAAATTTTGCAAAATTTCTTCTTCAGTACGGGTATCAACGGCCGAGAGACAATCATCAAAAATTAAAATTTTAGGCGATTTAATTAAAGCCCTTGCAATCGAAACACGTTGTTTTTGGCCACCAGAGAGTGTTATTCCCCTTTCGCCAAGCATGGTTTCAAATTTTTCGTCAAAATCGATAATGTTGTGGTAAACCGATGCGTTCTTTGCTGCATCATATACTTCATCATCTGTAACGGTATCTAAACCGAATGCAATATTATTCTTTATCGTATCAGAAAAAAGAAAAACTTCTTGAGGTACAAAACCAATCTGACCGCGGTAGTTTTTTAAATTCAACGATTTTAAATTTTCGCCATCAATGGTAATCGAACCATTTTCCACATCATACATCCGCATAATTAAATTGGCTAATGTTGATTTTCCTGAACCAGTTTTACCGATGATGGCTACAAATTCACCATTTTTAATTTCGAAACTAACATTTTTTAATGCTTCAATACCAGTATCAGGATATGTAAAACTGACATTTTTAAAGCTAATGTTTCCATTTAAAGTTATTTCTTCTGAGTTAGTTGATTGAATATCAGAAGGGATATCTAAAAACTCATTAATCCTTCTCTGCGATGCTGCAGCCCGTTGAATAAGTGATGTAACCCATCCGAGCATCGTTACCGGAAATGTTAATTGGTTGATATAAATTATAAACTCTGCAATGTTTCCAGCCGTTATACTGCCGTTCATTACTTGGATACCACCAATATATATGGTTAAAATAGTGCTTAAACCAATTAATAAAAGCATTGTAGGGTAAAATAATGCTGAAACCTTTACCAAGCCCATCGAATCTTTTTTATACCTGTTACTTTGAGCTTCGAACATATTTCTGGTATAATCCTCACGAACGTAGGATTTAATAATTCTAATGCCCGAAAATCGTTCTTGAACAAAACTTGAAAGATCTGATAAGCGTTCCTGAATTCTACCGCTTTTCTTAAAAATTAACGTATTTACATAATAGATAATAATCACCAAAAATGGAAGCGGTAGCAGGCAATAAATAGCAAGTTTTGCGTTTACATCAAACATCGACCAAATAATTAGCACCGATAAAACAAAAGTATTTATGGTGTACATTATTGCCGGCCCAACATACATTCTAACTCGATTTACATCCTCAGTAGCTCTATTCATTAAATCGCCAGTGTTGTTTCTACGATAAAAGCCTAAACTCAACTTTTGATAGTGTTGATAAATATCGTTTTTCATGTCAAATTCTATATGCCTCGACATAAGAATAATGGTTTGGCGCATGAAAAATAAAAACAAGCCACGTAGTATGTACAATATGATTACTAAAAGCCCGAAGTACAAAAGGCTGTTACTGAAAATGTCATAAATTACTTGCTGGCGATTAAAGCCGTTAAATAGATTGTATATCTGAATGTTTTCTGTAATTAAATCAAACGCATAACCGATAACCTGAGCAGGTACAACACCAAAAACGTTAGATATCACAACGAAAATGCTTCCAGGAATAATCCACCATTTGTATTTAAGGAAGTATTTATTTAAGCGACTCAGATGTTTCATACTCCACAAACTTAGCCAATGCGCAACAAATTTTGTTATAGTTTAGTTAAAATCATGTAATAATGGTTTTTTATTTTATTTTTGCAGCAGGTTAGCCGAACGTTCATTATGCCAGCAAATTCTTCGTCAGATTCATCAATACTAGAGCAATTAAGTGCTTATGGGCATAAAAAATTGGTTTATTGTAATGATCCCGATTCAGGTTTAAAAGCTATTATCGCTATTCACGATACCACTTTAGGTCCGGCTTTAGGCGGAACCCGCATGTGGAGTTATGCCACCGAAGGCGAAGCCTTAGAAGATGCATTGCGTTTATCAAGGGGAATGACCTACAAATCTGCCATTACAGGCTTAAATTTAGGTGGTGGAAAAGGCGTTATCATTGGCGATTCGAGGAAAGACAAAACAGAAACTTTAATGCGTAGCTATGGCAGGTTTATCAAAAATCTGAATGGCGAATTTATAACTGCTGAAGAAATGGGTACCAATACTCGTGATATGGAATTCATTCGGATGGAAACCAATTACGTAACAGGTGTTCCAGAATCTATTGGTGGTGCCGGAAATCCTGCTCCATTTACTGCTCAAGGTGTATATTTAGGTATAAAAGCAAGTGTTAAAGAGGTCTTCGGTACCGATATGCTTGCAGGTCGAACAATAGTTGTACAAGGAATTGGAAATGTAGGCGAACACCTAGTTGCTTTACTAAGAAAAGAAAATGCTGAAGTTTTAATTAGTGATATTAACCAAGAGCAGTTGACTTACGTTGCCCGAAAATATAAAGCTAAACCCATTGAAGCAGATAAAATTTTTGGGATTGATGCTGATGTTTATGCGCCTTGTGCGATGGGAGCAACGGTTAACAATAAAACCATCGAACGGATGAAATTCGCGATTATAGCGGGTTCAGCAAACAATCAATTAAAAGATGAAGTTTTAGATAGCGAGCTGTTAATGAAAAAGGGAATACTATTTGCACCAGATTATTTAATCAACGCAGGTGGCTTAATTTCTTGTTATTCGGAACTAACAGGCTTTGGTAAAAAGCGCACCGTACAGCTAACGGAGAATATTTACGAGGCTACAAGAAATGTTATTAAACTAAGTAAAGCAGAACAAATACCAACAAATATTGCTGTAAATCGAATTGCTGAAAAGCGCATTGCAGATATAAAGAAAATCAAATCAACATATTAAATATTTTATTAATCGGTTACAAAAACCAAACTCGTTCTTACATTCATGTTAAACAGAAGGCACTTAAGAATTAAAGCTTTGCAAAACATTTTTGCATGGCACATGGCAGATAAAAAAGACATCAAAGGTGATCTTAAAATTTTAATGCAAAGCATAGATAGCGTTTACGAAATGTATATCTGGATGCTTTCTTTAATGGTAGAAGTTACCGAATTTACTGCCAATGATGCTGCAGAACGTGCTAACAAGCACATTAAAACTGCAGATGATATCAATCCAAACATGAAATTGCTGCACAACAAGTTTAGTGTATTAATGCAGCAAAATCCTGAATACGTTGCTTCTGTAAAAAAATACAAGGTAGATTGGGGTTTCGATCCAGAAATCCGTAAAACAGTTTACAACTCACTAAAAGCATCAAAGGAATATGCAGAATATCTTGCTAACCCTGATGAAAGTTTAGAATCATCAAAAGACATTATCAAATACATTTTCAGAAAAATTATTTTAAAGAACCAGGCTATTATTCAGGTTTTTGAAGAGAAATTTATCAATTGGCAGGTTGACCATGAAGTGATGAAAGGTATGGTGGCTAAAACGCTGAAAAATTTCGTTTATGATGATCCATTCAAAAATAAGCTTACGGAGATAAGTGCAGATTGGATTGAAGATAGCCAGTTTGTACAGGATCTATTTGTACATACTTTGCAAAATGATGCTAAATATCAAGAAATGATAGCTGAAAGAACTAAAAATTGGGAATCGGAGCGTATCGCTTTAATGGATACAATTTTAATGAAAATGGCAATTTGCGAGCTTCTAAATTTTCCATCAATTCCTGTAAAAGTTACCATTAATGAGTATTTAGAATTATCAAAAGATTACAGTACACCGAAAAGTAATTCGTTTATAAACGGTATTTTAGATAAAATTTTAGGCGATTTAAAGAAAACCAATACCATTAAAAAAATCGGTCGCGGATTAATTGAAGAATAAAATGAAAAGAGTATTTATCCTTTTTATAGCTGCAATATCTTTTGCAGCTTGTCGTAATTCAAACACAAATGCTTCAGAAGGTTCAAGTGTTTCTGTTGGTAACGATACATCTAATGTATCTAAAATTGCTCCGGCAGATGCTGCGGTAATAACTTTTGAACGTGAGATTTTTGATTTTGAAAAAATACAGCAGGGAGAAAAGGTTCAGCATGATTTTAAGTTTAAAAATACAGGTAAAAGCCCTTTAATCATTTCGAATGCTACGGCCACTTGTGGTTGTACTATTCCTGAAACGCCAAAAGAGCCAATATTGCCAGGTAAAGAAGGTGTAATTAAGGTAGTTTTTAATAGCGAAGGAAAAATGGGTATGCAAGATAAAGTTGTTACTGTAACTTCAAATGCTAACCCTAACGTAAGCACGGTTCATTTAGTTGGTGAAGTGTTAGAAAAAAAGTAATCAAAAGTAAATCATCCAATATCAATAGCCATATTAAATCAATTGGCTAATTAATAAATTTAAATAACAAATAAAGACAAATGATATCAACAGTAATTTTGCAAGCAGCAGGTGGCGGTATGTTAGGTACAATTGTACCAATGGTACTAATCATGGTAGTGTTCTACTTTTTTATGATTCGCCCGCAAATTAAAAAAGCTAAAGACCATAAAAAATTAGTTGCCGAACTCGGCATCGGAGATAAAATCATAACAACAGCTGGTATTCACGGTAAAATTGTTGGTGCAAATGATACAACTTTTTTAATCGAAACTGAAGGCGGTGGTAAAATCAGATTTGATAAATCTGCGATTTCGTTAGATGCTACAAAAGCTTCTACAACTCCGCCAAAAGCTTAATCAAACTCATAAAAATTAATGTGCAGTTCCGAATGTTTTCGGGACTGTTTTTGTTTTACTACATTTGGTAAAATGGATTTCGGGCTGTAAAAAGGTCTGCATCATATTTTTAAATTAATTATTTATGCCTTTTATCAAATTAACTAAAATAGAAAGAAGACGTGTTTTTAGCCTTTTAGCTTGTTTGCTACTAGCTATAGCTTCATGGCTTTTTATGGCATTAAATAATAAATATGTTTACACTGCTAAAACAGTTTTAATTTATAAAAATTTCCCTCAAAATCGTGCCTTTCACCCTTTACAATCAGATACAGTTGATTTGCAAGTAGAAGGAACGGGTTGGCAATTGCTTTTTGCAAGGTTAAGAATCAACCCTCAATCTATTGCGGTAAGTTTAAATCAACTGAGCACTCGAGATTTTGTGGTATTTTCAGCTCAATTGTATAACGTAAATAAGCAACTAGAAACTTCGCAAAAGGTAATTTCTGTAAAACCTGATACCTTATATTTCGATTTTACAAAACGAACTGTAAAGAAGGTTCCTGTGAGGTTAATTCAAAAAATTGAGTTTTTAAAACAGTACGGCGTTGCTAGTGAAATTAAATTGAATCCAAAGTCTGTTACTGTTACGGGGCCGATTGAGGAATTGCTTAAAATTAATGAATGGTCAACCGATACGCTTAAACTAGATAGAGTACAGAATAGTGCAACGTTTAGGGTAAATATGCAGCATAGCACACATAAAAATGTAAGTATATTTCCATCATCTGTTGAAGTTCGTTTACCTGTTGATGAATTTACAGAAAAGACGGTTGAAGTTCCTTTAAAAATTATTAATAACAGAAATTTTTATGGCGTGAGGCTTTATCCTAAAAGAGTTAAAATTACGTTTTTAGTTGCGCTAAGTTATTTTGAACAGGTTGATGAAAGTTTTATAACAGCTGTAGTTGATTTAGATGAATGGTCTGTATTACACCATAATCAATTTACGGTAAAGCTTACTGAATTTCCTGAATATTGTAAACTGATAAAGATAAGTCCATCGAAGGTTGATTTCATAGTAGAGAGATAATGTATAAAATTGGTATAACAGGTGGCATTGGCAGCGGAAAAACTACCGTATGCAAGGTTTTTGAAGTTCTGGGTATTCCAGTGTTTTATGCAGACACAGAAGCCAAAAACATCATGATTAAAGATGCCGAACTTATTGAAGGTGTAAAATCTACATTTGGTAAAAACAGTTATTTCGATGATGGAATATTAAACAATAAACATATTGCTGCTATAGTTTTTAATAGTGAAATAGAATTGGCAAAATTAAATGCATTGGTTCATCCAGCAGTTTTCCGAGCCTTCGATGCTTGGGCAAATGAGGTTAAAAATAATGTTCCATATACGCTTAAAGAAGCTGCATTGCTTTTTGAAAGTGATTCATATAAAATGTGTGACACCTCAATTTTAGTTACAGCACCAATGGAAACTAAAATCAATCGTGTTATACAGCGTGATAATGTTTCAACAGAACAGGTAAAAGCCAGAATGAGCAAGCAAATGACTGATGAGGATAAAGCTAAAATGGCCGAACATTTTATTGTTAACGATGAAGAACATTCGATTATCAAACAAGTTTTAAGTCTTCACAAGCATTTTTTGCAGCTTGCTTCAAAAGTTCAAACCATTTAAAAACGTTTTCAAAAAACCTCGTCTTTTTAATGTTTCAATCTTTCCTTATTCTTAAATCTTATTAATCCTGGTAAATGATTCTAAACGATTTTATTACCCTTACTTCAACAGGATTATACTGTGCTTACGGCGATTTTTATTTAGATCCTCAGCAACCTGTTACCGAAGCCGTTGTATCTCATGCCCATGGCGACCATGCAATTGGTGGAAGCCATAACGTATATTGTACAGCTGCTACAGAAAGTTTTATGAAACACCGCTACCGCAAATTTGCTGCTGAAGATTTCCATATAAAACAATATCATGAAACTTTTAAAATTAAAGATGTAGCTATAACTTTTTATTCTGCAGGACATATTTTAGGGTCAGCACAGGTTTTAATGGAATATCAAGGTGCAAAATATCTATATACTGGAGATTACAAAATCGAACCCGATGCCACTTGCGAGGCTTTCGAATTTATAAAAGCTGATGTATTAATTACTGAAAGTACATTCGCTAACCCTGAAACAAAACATCCGTCTGCAATTGAGGAAATTAAAAAACTTAATGATACGCGTGCTAACATTATGTTAGGTGCTTATGCTTTAGGTAAAAGCCAAAGGATTATTCAGTTGCTGAATGCACATTGCCCATTAAAAAATATAATGGTGCACCATAGCATTATGCCTTTTGTAAAAATTTATGAAAATTATGGAATAAAAATTGGCAACTATAAAATTTATGATAGAAAAGTGATGAAGAACATTCAGGAAAATCAAGTTTATATAGTACCACCGATGGTGTTTCACAGTTACCATAAGGCCATAAATGTAGTTCGCGTTTTCGCTTCAGGCTGGAAAAATTTACAACAACAAAATGGTATTTCACTATACATTTCCGACCACGCCGATTGGGACGCAATTTTAGAAACCATCGAAAAAGTACAGCCAAAACAAGTTTGGACTTTACACGGCGATGGGAAACATTTAAAAGAATATTTTGAGGGTAAGTTGGAAGTGAAAATCCTTAACAATAAAATGATTGATTAAGAGCATGATAGAATTATTGAATGCAGAAGCCGCATTCTTTTCTTCAAAACTTACTATTTTCAAATGAAAGAAGGCGAAGATTTTTACTTTAACGAAGATGGACTGATGGTATTTACTTCAGCATATCATTTAAAAAGAGGCTATTGCTGTAAAAATAAGTGCAAGCATTGTCCGTGGGGATACGGCAAGAAGAAAGGTAAAAAGTAGTTTATTCTTTATTTAATTTAACTCTACTGTAAATATCAATTAAAGCTACTTCAAAACCCATTGAAATAAATTGTAAAGTATGGCTAATTTCTTTATGCTTTTTCAATGCCCATTGCTGTTTATCATTTAAGTAGAACGCTTCAACCATTACTGATTCAGAGTCAATTAGAATGTATTCTTTTAAAGTCGGGATATCTTTGTAAAGCTCAAATTTATGACCTCTATCATAATTTTTAGTAGATGGTGATAAAATTTCTATAATAACGGTGGGTTCAATAAAACTTTCGCTATCAGCTTCACTTTGTTTTGCATTATTGCAGTATATCGAAATATCTGGGTAAGTAAATAAGCCATTTGTAGGGATCTGCATCCGCATATCGCTGCCAAAAGGTCGACACTTCTTTCCTCTTAAATTATTGCCTATTTCTACAAATAAATTAGTGAAGATTTCATTGTGATTTGTGCTAGCACCAGACATAGCAAATATTTCTCCCTGAAAATATTCATGTTTTTCTTGTGAAGCTTTTTCCATTTCAAGATATTCCTCAACAGAAAAATGCCTTTTTTTATATGCTACAGTGGGCTCATTTACAATCAAATCCATACTCTAATTTAACTAAAAATCTCCAATTCCAATAACATTACGTTTTAAGTAATTGAATAGGAATTTTATTTAATGCGCATGCCCGGCAAAAAATCCTATCAGTGCAACACCAATACCCAATAAAACGGCAATCATTTTTCGGGTATTAATTTTATGGTCGGCGCTCGATTCGAATAAAATTGTAGTAGAAATGTGTAAGAAAATACCAATTACAATACCCATTATTTTGTTAAAGTAAGCATCTATGCCTCCAATTGTGCCATTGCTTAAACCAATACTTACGTAAAAGCCTAATGGAGCCATTACTGCAAAAATTAACAGATAAATAATAATGCTGCCTTTTTTAAAATGGTTTTGCATTAAAATACTTGCTAAAGCAAATGCAGCAGGGATATGATGTAAAGAAATGCCAAAAATTAACTCATTATGTTGGTCTTTGGCTAATGGCATTCCCTCTAAAAATGCATGCAAACAAAGGCTAATCATAATTCCGAAAGGAAAAAGATTGCCATCTTGATGTTTGTGGATATGACCATGTTCTACACCCTCCGAAAATTGCTCTAAGAAAATTTGCAGCAAGAAACCAATTAAGATAAAAATCCCAATCTCTCCCTTATCTGTTCCACTATAAGCATCAGGAATTAAATGTAGAACGGTTATAGCAAAAAGGTAAGCACCACTGAAGGATAGTATCAACTTCAATAATTTGGATTTATCGCTTTTAACTAGAAATATAGCGGTGCCTCCTAAAAAAGCACAGAAAAAAAGTACGGCAAATTTCCAAGCTTCCATTAAAATTCGGGTTGTAGTTTTTTAAATATTAAAGAGCATATAAAACCAATCATCGTTCCAAGCAATGCACCAGCGGTAACATCAATAGGGTAGTGCACACCAACATAAACCTGTGCAAAGCTAACACTTGCTGCCCAAAATATCCCAGTGGGTAAAATTGGTTTCCAGCGGCTGTAAAAAACGCAAATTAGAAATGCGGCAATACCAAAATGATTGGTTGCATGGGCAGACGGAAAACTTAGTCCACTTCCGCATGGTACACGATGAATTATAAAATTAGCTAAACCAAAATCATTACAAGGCCTAACTCTACTTACAAAGGGCTTTACCAATTTCGAAGCTGTAAAATCGCTTAAGGCAAAAGTTAAAATTATCATTCCGATAATGTATAAACCTTGTTTTTTGTATTGCTTAATGCAAAAAACTACAATAAAAATATAAACTGGCGACCAAAAAAATCGGTTGCGCAATAGCGGCATCAGCCAATCGAAAAAGTTGTTTGAAAGTCCTCTGTGGATTCTCAAAAACAACTCAATATCAAATTGCTGTATGCTTTCTATCATGCTTTTTTGCAGATTAAAATCAATCGGTCTGAATTTACTTCATCAAAGTCTTCAAGCATATAGCTGCCAAATCTTTTCTGTATCACCATTCCCGCTTTAATTAACATCCTTTCAAAATCACTGAAACTAAATGCCTGAACTCGCTCTTCGAAGTTGTAAATCTTAGCATTATCTTCAAAATTTATTTTTTTGATGATTTTACCATCCGCCACACTTTTAGTTATTTTAAAAGCGATGCCATTAAGCGACTTAATTTCGCATGAATTTAAGTTCCTGATAATTTTCTCGGTATTAAAATAATCTAAAACCAGTATTCCATCTGTTTTCAAACACTTTCTAAAAGTTTTAAGGGCATTTACATGTTCTTGTTCGGTATCAAAATAACCAAAACTGGTAAATAAATTAACAGCAACATCAAAGTAATTAATGTAGAAAAGCTTGCGCATATCGTGCACCAAAAAATGCAGTTTGCTGTTTTCGAAAGATTTGGCGTATTTTATGCTTTGTTCCGATAAATCTATTCCGGTTACATCAAAGCCCTTTTTGTTAAGATAAATCGAGTGTCTACCTTTACCGCAGGCAATATCAAGCATTTTCGATTCGGCTGCAGGTTGTATAAATTCTGTAATGTTATCAATAAAAAGTTCGGCTTCTGCGTCGTTTCTTTGTTGGTAAAGTATATGATAATATGGAGAATTAAACCAATATTGAAACCACTTGCGCTGCATAAAAAAAGCCTTTTGTTTTCGAATTTGCAAACTTAGATAAATTTGGGTTAATCGTTACACATTAATCTCATGGCTACGCAATTTTATTAGTTTCAAGTATTTAATTCAAAATTTACCTTATTTCTATTTTTTGGAAATTACCGTCAGCATTTCATGGGTGCTTGCAGCCCTGCCAACCGCTGTAGCACTGGTAGAAAAACTCGGGGCTGCCGCTATTGTCAGGTTTAGAAACAGCGGTTGGTTAGGAAAGTTGGCTAAATAATTTATCGTTTTAGTTTTTTATTTTGGAAATTATCGTAAGCATTTCATTGGGGATTGCAGCCCTGCCATTCGCTTTATACCGATGAAAAATCGGTATGCTCGCTGCTGTCAGGTTTAGAAACGGCGGTTGGTTATGCAGGTGGCTAAATAATTTTATCATTTTAGTTTTTTATTGTGGATATTACCGTCAGCATTTCATCGGGATTTGTAGCCTGCCAACCGCTGTAGCCCTCGTCGAAAAACTCGGGGCTGCCGCTATTGTCAGGTTTAGAAAAAACGGTTGGTTATGCAAGTAGGGAAATATCCATATTCGTCATTTTGAGCGAAGCCGAGAATTTCAATACTCTAGTTTCAACTTTAAGAGGCTACAATTTTTAAAAACAAATTTTCAGAAGTTAAAAACTAATCAAACGTTTTACTTTACCAGTTGACTCAATTTCTACCAAATATATCGTGTAAATAGATATAAATACAATGTAAATTAACTAGGCAACCGTTGCTTAAATGCCCGCTATCTTGATTTTTTTCTTATTTTTGAAGTTCATACAAAATACACAAAGTGACTTTAATAAAATCAATTTCAGGAATAAGAGGAACTATTGGCGGACAAGCAGGAAATGGCTTAACACCAATTGATATAGTAAAATTTACAGCAGCTTTTGGAAGTTGGGTAGTGCAAAAAACCGGTAATAAAAGAATCGTTTTAGGTCGCGATGCCCGAATTTCTGGCGAAATGGTGAATAATTTAGTTATCGGTACCTTACAGGGTTTAGGTATTGAAGTTATCGATTTAGGTCTTTCTACTACACCAACTGTGGAAGTTGCAGTTCCAGATGAACAAGCTGGTGGAGGTATTATTTTAACGGCAAGCCATAATCCTAAACAATGGAATGCGTTAAAGTTACTAAACCAAAACGGTGAGTTTATTAGCGATTTAGATGGGAAAGATGTTTTGGATATCGCAGAAAATGCCGCTTTTGAATTTGCTGAAGTTGATAAATTAGGTAAGGTTATTAAAAATGATACCTATCTGCAAAAGCATATTGATAAAGTTTTAGCATTGCCATTAGTTGATGTTGAAGCAATTAAAAATGCTGATTTTAAAGTTGTTATCGATTGTGTAAATTCTACAGGCGGAATTTTTATCCCAGCATTATTAAAAGCTTTAGGTGTAACCAGAGTTACAGAATTATATTGTGAGCCAAACGGCCAATTTCCGCATAACCCTGAGCCACTACCAGAAAATTTAACGGCAATTTCGAAAGAAGTACAAAAACAAAATGCGGATTTAGGTATTGTTGTTGACCCCGATGTAGACCGTTTGTGTTTCGTTAACGAAGATGGAAGCATGTTTGGCGAAGAATACACTTTGGTTGCGGTTGCAGATTACGTTCTAAAAAATACGCCAGGAAATACCGTTTCTAATCTATCATCAACCAGAGCCTTACGCGATGTGACAGAAAAAGCAGGTTCTGAATATAATGCTTCGGCGGTTGGCGAAGTTAATGTAGTTAACAAAATGAAAGAAACTAATGCCATAATCGGCGGTGAAGGAAATGGTGGTATCATCTATCCCGAATCTCATTACGGTAGAGATGCTTTGGTTGGAATTGCTTTGTTTTTAACGCATTTGGCAAAGTTTGGTAAATCAATTTCGCTATTAAGAAGCAGTTATCCGCAATATCATATCTCTAAGAATAAAATTACACTTACGCCAGAAATGGATATCGATAATTTATTAAAAAAGGTAGAAGAAAAATATAAAAATCAGCCTTACAGTACAATAGATGGTTTAAAAATCGAGTTTGATAAAACATGGGTACATTTACGTCGTTCTAATACCGAGCCGATTATTCGCATTTATAGTGAGGCAGAAAACGAAACGGTTGCAGAGAGTCTGGCTAACAAAATCATATCTGATATCAAAGAAATCCTAAAACTAAACTAGCACATGAAAAGAGTTTATTTAGATAATGCAGCTACAACGCCTTTAGATGCAGCTGTAATTGCAGAAATGACGAATGTGATGGAAAACTACTTTGGTAATCCATCGGCTATTCATGCGCTTGGCAGAGAGGTAAGAACTTTAGTAGAAAAGGCACGTAAAACAGTTGCAAATCTTCTAGGTGCTTCTCCATCCGAAATCTTTTTTACATCTGGCGGTACCGAAGCCGATAATACAGCAATTCGTTGCGGTATTTCTGCTTATGGAATTAAACACGCCATAACTTCCAAAATTGAGCATCATGCGGTAGAGCAAACGCTAAACATCATGCTAAAGAATGGCGAAATTGATAAATTAAGCTTTGTAAATATCGATGAAAAGGGAAATGTAGATTATGCTCATTTAGAAGAATTGTTACAGCAAAATGAGCGTACATTTGTATCATTAATGCATGCAAATAACGAATTAGGTACCTTAACAGATATGGTTAAAGTGGGCGATATTTGCGAAAAATATAACGCAATTTATCACGCCGATACCGTTCAAACCATGGGGCATTACACCCATAACGTTCGCGAATTAAAGGCACATTTTATAGTTTGCGCTGCACATAAATTGCATGGACCAAAAGGCGTTGGTTTTTTATACGTTAATAGCAATGTAAAAATTCCACCGATGATTTATGGTGGTGCACAAGAGCGTAATATGCGTGGCGGAACAGAGAATGTTTATGGTATTGTGGGCTTGGCAAAAGCGTTAGAAATCGCCTATGCCGAAATGGAACAGCATCAAAACCAGATTCAAAGTTTAAAAGATTACTTAAAAAATGCTTTAATTGCTGAAATTCCTGGTATAGCATTTAATGGTGAAACTGATGCAGATAAAAGCCTTTATACGGTGTTAAACGTTTCATTTCCTGAAATGGATATGGCTGATATGTTATTGTTTAATTTAGATATCAATGGTATATGCGCATCAGGTGGAAGTGCTTGTTCATCAGGCTCTAACATTGGCTCACACGTATTAAATGGTATAAACGCTGATCCAAATCGTCCATCTGTACGCTTTTCTTTTAGTAAGTTTACTACAAAAGAAGAATTGGATTATGTAATCGAAAAAGTAAAAATGGTGGTTAAGCAGAATGCATTAGCCTAAAATATCAATAACCAAATAGGAACAGTCTCGGAGCAATTCGGGACTTTTTTATTTGGATTTTTTTTTATCCCTTCGAAACTTTTCAAAGAACTCATCCATGATAGCAAATATTTTTTTTGGAAAGCAATTGCATCACATCTTTTTAAGTTAGTCCTGCTTTTCGTTCCAAGTCCGCTCCCGACGAAAAATCGGGATTGCGGGCTTTACACTTCAATCAGGTTTAAATTACGCAGGCTTTGTAATTCTTGGGCTGGGAAATCTTTCTTTTCTAAAATCTAAAGTATTTAAAATTATAAAGGAGACAAACATTCAAACTCCTACCAATATTCCTAAGAACGCATCTGGCATAGCTAATGATTTATCGCCAACCTAAAAGTTGTTTATTTGCATAAAGTACAAATGAATAAATTCTTAAAATATCATTATTCTCATTCCTAAAACAGCTATCAAAAACAATATTATTTTTCAAATGTTCTATCATTACATCAAATCAAAATACCATGGAAAATAATAAAGAAAAAGGTAAAGTTGTTGAGAATGAATTGCTTGATAAAACAGCAGAAGACATTAAACAAGATAGAAAATTGGATGAAAATAAATCATCAAAAGTTGGTACTAACTTGTTTGAAAAAGATAAAGGACGTAAAAACAATTCATTTGGTCCGGGACATGAGCCAGGAACAACTCCTGGTTCAGGTATTTAATACCGAACTAAATTAAAATATTACTAAATTTAAGCCACAACATTTGTTGTGGCTTTTTAAGTTAACCCTAAAATGGAAAGAAGAAATTTTATCAAGAATTCGGCATTAGCGATGGCACTACTATCAGTTTACAAAACTGATGTGTTTGCACAAAAAGAACTATTAAGAGCATATAATTTTAAAGCACTTCGAAATAATGTTGGTGTTTTTACCGAGCAAGGCGGAACGATAGGATGGTTAAATTCATCGAGTGGATTCGTAGTAGTTGATTCACAGTTTCCAACATCCGCACCTCACGTTATCGATGAATTAAAAAAACTAGGTGAGAAACCTTTTAAATACCTCATTAATACTCATCATCATGGCGATCACACTGGCGGAAACATTGCTTTTAAAGGCTTAGCGGAGAAAGTTGTTGCTCATCAAAATTCCCTTGTGAATCAAAAAAGAGGAGCGGAGAAAGCAAATAATTTAGATGAACAACTTTTGCCAGATACTACATTTGGAACAGGTTGGAAGGCACCAGCTGGTGATGAAAAAATCAGTGCTTATTATTACGGCTCAGCTCATACCAATGGCGATGCTGTTTATCACTTCGAAAATGCAAACATCGTTCATGTAGGCGATCTGGTTTCGAATAGAAAATACCCTTACATTGATAGAGAGAATGGTGCCCATATTGAAAATTGGATTACCGCTTTGGAGAAAATTCACAATCAGTTCGATAACGATACGATGTTCATTTATGGCCACAGTCGCGAGCCAGAAAAGATAACAGGAAACAAAGCCGACATTAAAGCTTTCCAAAATTATCTTCAAAATTTACTGGCTTTTGTTGGCACAGAAATAAAAGCAGGAAAAAATAAAGAAGATATTTTAAAAGCAACTTCAATACCTAACGCACCAGAATGGCAAGGAGAAGGAATACAAAGAAGCTTAACAGCTGCTTATGATGAATTAAAAGGAGCTTAATAACTGACTCAAGTTTCGCAGATTGTGATTAGCACAATTTGCGAAATTAACTCTTCACGGTTACCTAAATGTTTTGTTAATTTATAAACATTCTATATTCTAAATAATTCCGCTA
The DNA here is from genome assembly GCF_042650845.1 of Pedobacter lithocola. NCBI lineage: Bacteria > Pseudomonadati > Bacteroidota > Sphingobacteriia > Sphingobacteriales > Sphingobacteriaceae > Pedobacter > Pedobacter lithocola. The sequence goes on from NZ_JBHSBW010000007.1 coordinate 132,712, forward strand.
GTGCTTTATAAATCAGCAAGAAGGTAAACCTTAACTGCTATCTTTGTGTTACACAAAATCCAAATCAGATATGGATGATTTTTTAGCAGCTCGCTCCCAAATGGCCTTATCTTTAGGCTTTCACATTATATTTTCTTGCATTGGTATGGTTATGCCATTCTTTATGGCTGTATCTCATTACAAGTGGTTAAAAACCAATGATGAAGGGTATAAAAACTTAACGAAGGCCTGGAGCAAAGGTGTAGCCATCTTTTTTGCAACCGGGGCAGTTTCAGGTACCATGTTATCCTTTGAATTAGGTTTATTATGGCCAAAGTTTATGGAACATGCAGGGCCAATTTTCGGAATGCCATTTTCGTTAGAAGGAACGGCATTTTTTATCGAAGCCATTGCATTAGGTTTTTTTCTATACGGTTGGAACAAATTAAACAAGTGGTTCCACTGGTTTACCGGAATGGTTGTGGGTGTAAGTGGTTTAGCTTCAGGTATTCTAGTTGTTGCCGCAAATGCATGGATGAATGCACCAACTGGTTTCGACTTTGTAAATGGAAAATATTTAAATATCGACCCAATACAAGCCATGTTGAATAAAGCGTGGTTTTCGCAAGCTTTACACATGTGTTTAGCCGCTTTTACGGCTACAGGCTTCGCGGTTGCCGGTGTACATGCATTAATGATATTAAGAAATCAAAACAAAGACTTCCATTTAAAAGCATTTAAAATCGCTGCTGTATTTGCTTGTATCGGGGCATTGTTACAGCCTTTAAGTGGCGATATATCTGCAAAAGATGTTGCTAAAAGGCAGCCAGCTAAGCTTGCCGCAATGGAAGCACTTTATAAAACCGAAAAGCCTGCGCCATTATTAATTGGTGGCATCGTAAATGAAAAAGATAAAACCGTTAAAGGTGCAATTAAAATTCCTGGTGCGCTAAGTTTTCTGGCTCATGGCGATTTTAAAGCAGAGGTTAAGGGTTTAGATCAAATCCATGCGAACGAGCAGCCACCGGTTGCCATTACCCATTATGCCTTTCAAATAATGGTCGGGATAGGTACATTGCTCATGTTTATTTCATTAATTTATTTCTTCAATTTAATAAGAAAGAAACCTCTTTTAGAAAAACGCTGGTTGCTTAAGCTATTTGTATTGGCAATACCGCTTGGATACCTCGCTTTAGAGGCCGGCTGGGTAGTAACCGAAGTAGGTAGGCAGCCTTGGATAATTTATGGTATTATGCGTACAAAAGACGCAGTAACACCAATGCCCGGAATTGCATATTCATTTTATATATTCTCTGCAATTTATTTTTCGTTAAGCATTATCGTTACATTTTTGCTTTACCGACAAATAAAAATGGTTCCTGTGTTGTACAACGATAAATCAATTGTTAAACATTAATACACACAGATGAAAAGAATGAACACAGATGAACATTTTTTAGGAGATATACTAAGCCAAATCAGTGTTAATGTGTGGCAAAAAGATAATTTATGGAATACGTTGTAATCACTTTCTTGTGTTTGGGAATTTTGCTTTACTTTCTTTTAGGCGGGGCAGATTTCGGCGCTGGTATTATTGAATTATTTACTTCTGCTAACAACCGGAGTAAAACCCGTAAAACCATGTATCAAGCCATTGGACCGGTTTGGGAAGCAAACCACATGTGGCTAATCATCGCAATTGTAATACTATTCGTCGGCTTTCCCCACATTTACACAACTATGTCGGTTTATCTTCACATCCCGCTTTTAATCATGCTTATTGGTATCATTGCTCGCGGTACGGCATTTGTTTTTCGGCATTACGATGCAATTAAAGATGATATGCATTGGATTTACAACCGAATTTTCAGGTACTCTAGCTTTATCACACCTCTATTCTTAGGTATTATTGCCGGGAGTTTAATTTCTGGTCACATTGATACTAATGCTAAAGATTTTTCTTCTGCTTATATTTACAGCTGGTTAAACTGGTTTTCAATATCAGTTGGGCTATTTACAGTTGCACTTTGTGGGTTTCTTGCAGCCATTTATTTAATTGGTGAAACTTCTGAAGCCTATGATAAACGCCGTTTTATTAAGAAGGCCGAATACATGAATATCGCTGCGGTAGTTTTCGGAGCTATGGTTTTTATCGCTGCACAATTAGATAATATACCATTAACAGATTGGGTTTTCAAAAACCCGGTAGGACTTTCTGCTATCATTTTAGCAAGTATTTCGCTTATTCTACTTTGGTATTTGTTGATAAAAGGGAAAACACAAGTGCTTAGAATTCTTGCCGGTTTTCAAGTTACCATGATTTTACTTGCAATAAGTTATGCCCATTTTCCAAACTTTATTCGCTTAAAAAATGGCGATGCAATTTCTCTTTTCGAAGCGATTGGTCCGGAGAAAACGATTTATAGTTTAGGCATGGCCTTGTTGCTTGGAAGCATTTTAATTTTGCCTTTTTTAGGTTATTTATTTTACAAGTTTCAGAAGAAAGAAGAATAGAATACATTTTTGTCGTTCTCAAACTTTCGAAGAGGGTAATCACAATTCTGATTCGCTAAAATTATTTGAAAAGCAAATGCAGTAATTCTTCGGTTCCGATAGTCCCGCTATCGTTCCAATCTTTTTGTCTATGCAATGCTTAGCTTGTCGAAACAATGCAACAAAAAGTATTTCCACTTTATCGGGTTTATCGAACATAAGTCTGTACAAGAAAATTAATAGCATAAAAATGGAGCATCTGTTTCCAAATGCTCCGTTTAAAAAAATGTTTAGATGATTTATCTATAATCCACCTTTTCTATTCGATTTTGTTTGAACTGGCCAAGTAACTTGTTTGCCTGTACGTTCGTTAATTGGTAAATCTGTTGCTTTCTCTGTCGATGTTTTTTCAGGGTCTTCACAAGCCATGTAAACCATAATCGCTGCTAAAATTACATTGCTTCGTATTTCATCAAAAACTAATTTATCATAACTATCGCGGTTGGTATGCCATGTGTAAGTTCCATAATCCCAACTGGTAGAACTCAATGAGTACCCCAATGCTCCAGCCGCAACGAAAGATGCAAAATCAGAACCTCCTGCACCTGGCATTCCAGGAAAACTGGTTTTAATTTGATTTTTGATGGTATCTGGTACTGCAGCTAGCCAACGCGTAATGTAATCTTTGGATTTTGCAAATCCTTGTCCGCCAATGTTAACTACTCTACCGGTTCCATTATCCTGGTTAAATAAAGCCTGTAAGTTGCTAACAATTTCCGGGTGGTCTTCTACAAATGCTCTTGAACCATTCAAACCTTGCTCTTCACTTCCCCAATGGCCAACCAAAATTGTGCGTTTCGGGTTAGGATAAAATTTCTTTAAAATCCGCATGGCTTCCATCATTAAAATTGTACCAGAACCGTTATCTGTTGCCCCACTTGCAGCATCCCACGAATCAAAATGCGCAGAAAGCATTACATATTCTTTTGGCTTCTGTTTGCCTTTTATTTCTGCAATCGTATTAAAAGTGGGCACAACACCCAATTCTTTCGATTCTGATTCTATTTTTAGCATTGGCTTATTCCCATTTACTGCTAAACGATAAACCAAACCATAATCCTCAACCGATAAATCAACTGTAGGGATTTTAGTTGTATTTGCACCAAAAACTTTATCTACACCAAAACCTTGCGACCAATTATTGATAATGATACCAGCTGCTCCTGCGTTTTCAATAGCTAAAGCTAAATTTTTGGCATTTAAACCAGTTTTAGAAACCCCTGCAGCCCAAGCTTTTGCTGCATCTGCTTTTTCTTTCTTGTATTTATCGAATAAATCTTTTGTTGCAAATTCTTCCCAATTTTTTTCTGGTCGGCCAGAAATTTGATTCATTGAAATTAAAACTAGCTTTCCTTTAGCATTTGGCAACCATTTTTGAAAAGAAATGGAATCGGTAATTGCAGGTAAAACAATTGCCTCAGCGTTTATGGGCTTTCCATTGGTTGATGGACTCCAAGCCAATTGTGTGCCCTCTAATGTTCTTAATCTTGGACTAACCAAATCTATATGAGTTACGCCTCTTTCCCAGCCACGCCATTCGCCCCATTTTTCATTTTTAGCAGAGATTCCCCAATCGCTGTATTTTTTAACTGCCCAATCGTTTGCCTGTTTCATTTGCGGCGAACCAACCAATCGCGGACCAACAACATCGAGAAGTTCGTGAGCTAATTTTTCTAATTGTGAGTTTTCGTTTACCTCTTTAACGATATTATCGATTACTTTTTTGTCTTGCGCAAAAGCAAAAGACGAGGTAAATAGCAGTAAAGTTGGAAATAGTAATTTTTTATTCATTTCAGTTTGCTTAATTGATAGGCTAATTTAAGGAATAAGCTTTTGGTAGTAGTGATGTTAATGGAAATGTTGCAGATTGATCTATTTTCTTTCCGCCGGAATGGCTCTTTCTTTTTTCCTTATAAAAAAAGGGCGTTTTTTCGAGCTTATCTTCTACCAGATGCGTTTATGAAAGTTTGTGGTGTTGTTAAAGTTTGTTTAAAACATCCGCCATAAAAACATAGCTTATATTTTCGTGACTTCAGTGTTTCCGTGGCAAATCTTAGGAAAGCGTATTAGCACTATAGTTTTTGCGGTTGAATTCCCCTATTGAGGGGGTGTCAAAAGGGTGGGGTATTTTTTTTTTGCCAATCCCAAGAATCACAAAGCCTGTGTAATTTAAACCTGATTGAAGTGGAAAGCCCGCAATCCCGATTTTTCATCGGGAGCGGACTTGAAACAAAAAGCAGGGCTGAATTAACCGAAGCCAAATCGAATCCTGCTTTTCGTATTATATTTTTAACATTAATTAGTCGATTTGCACAAATTAACCAATGACTAATGAACTAATGACTATTTATCCAATGATTATGAGTCTACCTAATTATTCATCATTTTGATAAAAGCGCCTAATTTAGCTTTCATAGCTCTTCTATCCACGATAAAATCAAGGAAACCATGTTCTAAAACAAATTCTGATGTTTGGAAACCTTTAGGCAAATCCTTTTTAATAGTTTCTTTTATAACACGTGGACCTGCAAAACCAATTAAGGCGCCCGGTTCGGCAATATTAATATCGCCTAACATAGCGTAAGAAGCTGTTACACCGCCTGTTGTAGGGTCTGTTAATAAAGAAATGTAAGGTATTTTGGCCTGACTTAATAGAGCAAGTTTAGCTGATGTTTTAGCCATTTGCATTAGTGAAAATGCGGCTTCCATCATTCGTGCTCCACCAGATTTTGAAATCATTAAGAAAGGAATTTTATGTTTGATGCTGTAATCTATAGAGCGGGCAATTTTTTCACCAACTACCGAACCCATCGAACCGCCGATGAAAGCAAAATCCATACAGGCAATAACCAAATCCTGACCTTCTATTTTACCAACACCAGCACGAATTGCATCTTTCAAACCAGTTTTAGCCTGACTTTCGAGAATTCTTTCGGTGTATGGTTTATTATCGTTAAAATTTAATGGGTCGCCAGATGTTAAATTGGCGAAAAGTTCTTTAAAGTCGTTATTGTCGAATAAAACTTCGAAATATTCTTTAGAACCTACGCGAAGGTGATAATCGCAATAATGGCAAACGTATTTGTTTTCCTGAAGTTCGGTTTGATGAAGCGGTTTTTTGCAATTCGGACATTTATTCCATACGCCATCAGGTGCTTCTTTCTTCTCTTCAGTTTTGGTAATAATACCTTTATTCTCTCTCTTAAACCAAGCCATATTTTATTTTAAAGAATTGGATTGCAAAGAAACGAAAAATATAATCAAGTTTATAAATTAGCAGGAATCAAATTTCAATAATCAAACCTAGTAGGAGGGAATAACCAAAAATCAAACTGAAATTAAGAGTAAACCAAAAATCAAGTTTTAATTATCAAGCTACCATTGAGATTTGTAATGTTTGAAAATTGTTTATTGAAAATTGATAACTCACCTTAATTGTTTATTGCCTATTGAAATTGTTCATATTTGATTATTTAGCCCAAAGTGTTTCTTTTACACTAAGGATAATGTGTTTTTTACACTAAACACGCCCTAGTTGGTTGTAAGGCAAATAATTCTGTTGTTACAAAAGCTACATAATGTTAATTTTTTTTATAACTTCGGACTTAATAAAATTAACAAGAGATGAGTTTAAAAGGCTACAAAGGCGTAATTTACGGAGATGCCGTTCAAGAATTATTTGAACAGGCTAAAAAACATCAGTTTGCTTTACCTGCAGTAAACGTAACCGGTACAAACACGGTTAACGCGGTATTGGAAACTGCTAAGGCAGTAAATTCGCCTGTTATGATTCAATTATCTAATGGTGGTGCGCAGTTTTATGCTGGTAAAACTTTAGATAACGAGAAATTGCAAGCATGTATTTTAGGTGCAGTATCTGCAGCTAAACATGTACATTTATTGGCAGAGCATTATGGTGTTGCCGTGGTTTTACATACAGACCACGCCGCTAAAAAGTTATTGCCTTGGATTGATGGCCTTTTAGACCACGGCGAAAAATTCTTCGCTGAAACTGGAAAACCTTTGTTTTCATCTCACATGTTAGATTTATCAGAAGAATCGATAGAAGAAAACATGGAAATCTCTGCGAAGTATCTGGCTCGCATGGCAAAAATGAATATGACTATTGAAATCGAACTTGGTGTTACAGGTGGTGAAGAAGATGGTGTAGATAACAGCGATGTTGATAGCTCGAAGTTATATACTCAACCAAGTGAAGTTGCTTATGCTTATGAAGAATTAAGCAAAGTTTCTCCTCGCTTTACGGTTGCAGCAGCTTTTGGTAATGTTCATGGTGTTTATAAGCCAGGAAATGTAAAATTGCAACCAGTTATTCTTAAAAATTCTCAGGATTTTGTAAAAGAGAAATTTAGCTTAAGCGCTGAAAAACCAATCAACTTTGTTTTTCATGGTGGTTCCGGTTCATCGCAAGAAGAAATTAGAGAAGCAATTTCTTACGGTGCTATTAAAATGAACATTGATACAGATATGCAATGGGCATTTTGGGAGGGTATTTTAGAATATTATAAAAAGAACGAAGCTTATCTACAAGGTCAGATTGGTAACCCTGATGGAGATGATAAACCAAACAAAAAATATTACGACCCACGTGTATGGTTGCGTAAAGGCGAAGAAACTTTTGTTAAGCGTTTAACAAGTGCTTTCGAAGATTTAAATTGCATTAACGTTAACGATAAGCTATAATGTTTTTGGTTGATTCTGATGCTTGATTAATTATACAATCATTCAAAAATCATTCATCCAATAATTAAACAAAAGCGCCATTGGTTTAAAAACTTATGGCGCTTTTGTTTGTTTTATGGTATATTTAATCAAATAATTTGTGATGAAAAAATCCAAGAGTGATTCTAAAAAAAATAATTTTTTTGAGAGGTTTGCTAACGCTGCAACAAAATTCACCGGGAGTTCATTCGCTTTTATTGCTGCAGCAGCTATAGTATTAATCTGGGCAGTAACTGGTCCGTTGTTTAATTATTCTGAAACCTGGCAGCTTGTAATAAATACTGGTACCACAATCATTACCTTTTTAATGGTTTTTTTAATTCAAAAAGCGCAGAATAAGGATGGTAAGGCCATTCAATTAAAATTAAATGAGTTGATTGCAGCACAACAAGGTGCAAGTAACCGTATGGTTGATATAGAAGATTTAAGTGAGCGGGAATTAGATCAGTTGCATAAATTTTACGTTACGATTGCTACACTTGCCAAAAAAGAGGCCGATATTCATTGTTCACATTCAATTGATGTAGCAAAAGAGCTAAATGAAATGAAGTTGAAAACAAATAAAAATCTTAAACCACATAAATAATGAGTTTACTAGTTCAAAAAGTTAATCATCCCGAAGATTTAGATAAAGTATTTGCTATACGTAAAGTTGTATTTGTTGATGAACAAAATTGTCCGCCAGAACTGGAATGGGAACATGAGGATGAATCGACGCATTTTTTGGCCACACAAAACGGTAAACCTTGTGGCGCTTGTAGATGGAGAAAAACTGAAAATGGCTATAAATTAGAGCGTTTTGCGGTTTTAAAGGAATTTAGAGGACAGGGTGTAGGTAGAGCCTTAATTGCAGAAGCATTATCTGATTTACCACCTGATGCACATTATGTTTACTTAAACTCACAATTAAATGCAATGAGTTTATACGCAAAGTTTGGTTTTGTTGCAGAAGGCGAGCAATTTGAAGAGGCTGGAATACAGCATTTTAAAATGGTTAAAAAGATTTAGTATTGATGTTTGCCTTAAAACTTTAAATTATTTACAACTCTGCTAATTTTAATTTATCCCATAAAAATGGTTGTAAGTATTGCCAATATTCCCCTCCCAGAGATAGATTTACTGTGTGCGTCATGTTCGGCTGGGGAATTAAAGTACAAGTGTTACCTGAGTTAATGATAGCTTGCTGCGTTGGTATTGCGTTTTGCGTCCAAGTGTATCCATCTGCGCCAGAGTCATATTCTTTGGCATGAACCATTAATATCGGAGAATCATAGGAATTAAAATTTACAAGTCCGGGCTGGTTAGCAGGATCATTGTTAACAATGGAGGATCCCGTTGAAATAGAGCCGTTTGTTTTGCTTGAAATTCCTGGAAAATCATTACTTCCAAAATTTAAATCATATTCAGTTGCATTTAAAAGGGAAAGCACACCGCCGGCAGAACCCCCAAAAACCACAATTCTATTTGTATCAATAAAATATGTGTTAGCATTGGATTTTAAATATCTTATCCCATTTTGAATATCTTCTAAAGCACATTGAACAGCAAATAACCTTAGTTGTGGACTTTGATTGCCGCCTGATTTAGTTAGTCTGTAATTGAGTGATGCACAAATGTAACCCGCTTTTGAATATGTGTAAGCTTCAGCCTTCCATGCATCCTTATCTCCGCCGGAGAAGCCACCTCCATGTATCATAACTAACAAAGGTTGTTTTTTTGTACTATTGGCGTTTGGTGGAAGATAAACATCCATTATTAAGGATAGTTTACTAATATTTACTTCTGTTTGTTTAGTTTTTTCAGAGGTATATTGTAAGTTTTGAAAATTATTCCTTGTGCCAAAGCTTACTTCTTTAATTTGTATTTGAGATTCTTGATAAACGTTTGTTAAGTATAAACCATCAGGTGCTATCAGCTTGATATCATCATTTTTGCTACAACTTAATAAAGATATTGAAAGCAAGAGATATAATGCAAGAATCCTCATAACTGTGTAGTTTCACATTATGACGTTATAATTTGCTAAAAGTTTAAAAGCACATTTTAAGAAAGCTATTACTTTTACTAATATTTAAACAGAAATTGATTATTCGATTTTAGAAAAAGTAGTTTTAGAACTATAAAGAAACTTCATTTCAAAATGATACTAACTTCATCTAGTTTGATAAAAACGGTATAAATTGAAGATTAATTAAATATTCTTCCAGAGAAATTTAATGCCTCATTCCATTTATCCATGTTCAAATTTAGATTTTCCCCTTTAGAGGTTAAATATTCGAGTACATCTTCCGTAGCGATATTACCGGTTAAGTCATCAGCAGCCATTGGGCAACCGCCAAAACCTTTTAAAGCAGAATCTATTCTTTTTACGCCTGAGTTATAAGCAGCATCAATTTTCTCAAAACGTTCGGCAGGAGTGGAGTGTAAGTGTATTCCAATTTCGGTGTTGCTGAATTTTGTAATAAGTTTAGGTAGAATATCAGTGATGCTTTCTGGAGTTGAAACGCCAACCGTATCGGCAATAGAAATAATCTCAACACCTTTTGATACCAAAACATCAGCCCATTTTTCTACAATTTCATAGTTCCACACGTCACTGTAGGGGTTCCCAAAACCCATTGACAAGTACACAACAGCCTTTTTATTATTAAGGGCACAAAGCGAAAGCATTTCTTCAACAGTATTTAAAGATTGCTCTATGCTAGAATTGGTATTACGTTGCTGAAAGGTTTCAGAAATTGAAAAAGGAAATCCTAGATAACTAATCTCATTATGTTTAACAGCACCTTCAACACCCTTTAAATTGGCTACAATGGCCAAAAGCTTAGTAGATGAGCTGCTCAAATCTAAGTTCGCCAAAACTTCGCTCGTATCAGCCATTTGAGGAATGGCTTTAGGTGATACGAAACTCCCGAAATCCAAAGTGTCAAAACCAACCTGAAGTAAAAGATTTAAATATTCGGCCTTTAATGCTGTCGGAACGAATTCGTGCAAACCTTGCATGGCATCACGTGGGCATTCTACTAATTTAAACTGGTTTAGGCTCATATCGATTTGGTTTCAACTGCAAATTGCTCAAAGTTTTTCACAACGAAAAGATTAAAACAACTATTTAATGGTAAATGAACGATGGTTAATGGGAAATCGAAAGTGGTCAATTAACCATTAATAACTAATAATGGACAATGAATTAATGACAATGAACCAATAAACTAATAACCAATGAACCAATAAACTAGTGAACTTCCTTCGTTTCTTCTCTATAATCGATGCTTCGGTCTTTAGCAAATGTTCTGATAATCAGTCTTGTTCCCCTGTCGTAACTGAAATAACTCCAAAGCCAGTTTATAAAAACAATAATTTTATTTCTAAATCCAACTAATGTCATTAAGTGCACAAACATCCATGTAAACCATGCAAATATTCCCTGAAAATGAATCTTACCTATATCAACAACGGCTTTGTTCCTACCTACAGTCGCCATTGAACCCTTATCGAAATATTTAAATTTTTCAAGTGGTTTTTTTTCTACGATATTCATCAGGTTTTTTGCCAAGTGATGTCCTTGTTGTATGGCTGCTGGAGCAACGCCTGGATGTCCGTTTGGTGTTTCTTCATCAACAATAGCAGCAACATCGCCAATGGCATAAACATTCGGGTAACCAACAACTAAGTTCTGAGTATCTGTCTTCAATCTTCCGCCACGAACAACTTCCGCTTTATCTAAACCAGCTAAAACTTCTCCTTTTACTCCGGCACTCCAAATAACTGTAGAGCTTAAAATTGGCGACTTATCCTGTAAGGTTAACGTATGTCCATCGTAACCCAATACGCGGGTTTCATTCATAACATGAACGCCCATTTGCAATAAAAAATCTTTTGATTTCTGTTGAGCCTGTGGAGACATTGGGCCTAACAGCTCAGGAGAATTTTCAACAAGATATATGTTTACTTTTTTCAAATCCATTTCTGGATAATCATTAGGAATAACATGTTTTTTCAGCTCAGCAATTGCACCGGCTGTTTCGACACCTGTAGGTCCACCGCCAACAACAACAAAGTTTAATAGTGCGCTTTTTTTATCTTTATCTTTTTCTATGAGTGATTTTTCGAAGTTTTGTAAAATTAAGCTCCTTAAATCTAGGGCTTCTGGAATAGATTTCATTGGCATTGAATTGGCTTCAATTTCTTTATTGCCAAAAAAATTACTTGTAGAACCCGTTGCAATTACTAAATAATTATAACTAACTTTTCCAATATCAGTTAGCAAGCAGTTTTCTGAAGCAATAACTTCTTTAACTTTTGTAACCCTAAAAATTAGATTTTTTTGTCCTTTAAAAATTTTACGAAGCGGAAAAGCGATAGAATCTGCTTCCAATCCACCTGTAGCTACCTGATATAATAAAGGTTGAAAGGTATGGTAATTATGTTTATCTAACATAACTACTTGAAATGGCTTGTTTTTTAATCTTTTTGCTAATTCGATTCCACCAAACCCACCACCAACTATAACTACTCTCGGGTATTCACTTTTAGGAAGTTGTAAATCCATTTTTATCTGATTGTTTAATGCTAATGTAACAAAAAGATAGCCAAAAGGTTTAAGATTTGACATTCCGTAATAATCACTCCCTTATATAACTTTGGTATGACGATATGGGTTTTATGGAAGTTTTTAGCATAGGCTTAAGTGACTAAACCTGATGGAAACGAGCATGAAGCGCAGCGAAATAAAGTGTACAGCAGGACTGGTTTAACCCAAGAATTGCTGGTTTTGATTTTCAAAATATGTTTTAGAGCTATTACTTAAACCGTTTGGATGCAAATAGTAATTTTTCGCGGCAAAAAAAACGCCCCGATTAAATCGAGGCGTTCAAATATGTTCTATAAAAATCTTAGTTTTTCTTCTCTGCAGAACTTCCCAAATCGATTACGATAGGAGTAGAGATGCATAAAGATGAGTACGTACCAATAATACGACCAATTAATAATGCAAAGATAAATCCGCGGATACTATCGCCACCAAAGATGAAGATTACCAATAGCACGAAGAAGACAGTTAGTGATGTTAAAATGGTACGACTTAATGTGCTATTTAAAGCAAAGTTAATTAAGTTATTACGTGCTTCACCATGTAAATCTTCCTTGCCCGATTCTTTTAATTTCTCACGAATACGGTCGAACACAACAACAGTTTCTGTCATGGTGTAACCCATAACGGTTAAAATTGCTGCAATAAAATCTTGACCAATTTCTAATGAGAATGGCATAACACCATCTAAAATTGTGTAGAATGATAATACCATTAGCACATCATGGAACAATGCAATTACGGCACCTAAACCATATTGCCATTTTTTGAAACGTACTACGATATAAATAAACATGAACAAACATGATAATAACACCGCGTAAAAAGCACCATTTACAATATCGCTAGCGATAATTGGTGTTACTTTTTGCGAGCTTACGATTTCATATTTAGAACCTGCTAAACCTTTATTTAAAGCGTCTTCTACAACTTTATCCGTTTTTGGATTTTGATCTTCAATGTGGAAAGTGGTTGTAATTTTTACCTGACTATCTTCACCTGCAGTTTTCACTTCAGGTGTTTCGTTCCCAAAAACAGGATTTAATTTTACTTTTAAATCTTCAGTATTAACGGCTTTATCGAAATGAACCAAATAAGTTCTACCACCTTTAAAATCTACACCTAGGTTTAAACCATCGTTTTTAAAGTAGAATACAAAACCTAAAACAATTATTACGGTTGATATAACATAGTATATCTTACGGCGACCAACAAAGTTGAAAGCTACATTTTTGAAGGCATTACGAGTAAAGTTGTTATCAAAGTTGATTTCAATTTTACGGTTAAGCAATGAATCAAAAACAACTCTTGAGATTGCAACAGCTGCAAATAATGACGAAAGAATACCAATACATAAAGTAGTTGCAAAACCTTGAACTGGTCCGCTACCGAAGAACCAAAGAATTGCTCCTAAGATAAATAAAGTAACGTTTGAGTCGATAATTGAAGGCATTGCATGTTTAAAACCTTCTTTAATTGCAGTTGCAACATTCTTTCCTTGAGCAAGTTCTTCACGTATCCTTTCAAAAATTAGGATGTTCGCATCAACAGATAAACCAATTACCAAAACGATACCAGCAATACCAGGTAAAGTTAACACCGCTCCAAGTGAAACTAATATCCCCATAATGAAGAATAAGTTTAACAATAAAGCAAAGTTAGCTACCCAACCAGCACGGTGGTAATACAAAGCCATAAAGACTAAGATTACGATAAATGCAATAATGAAAGATATTAAACCATCGTGAATGGCTTGAGCTCCTAAAGTAGGACCAACGATATAGCTACCAGCAATACGAGCAGGAGCAGGCAATTTACCAGCCTTTAAAATGTTCGATAAATCTTTAGTATCTTCTTGTGTAAAGTTTCCTGAAATAGATGAAACACCATTTGGAATTTCGTTTTGAACGGTAGGAGCAGAGTAAACTGCATTATCTAAAACAATTGCAATAGATTTTTTATTTTGAGGATCGGCAGCGGCTTCAGCAGTAATTTTTTTCCATTTTGCAGCACCTTCGCTGGTCATGTACATGGTTACTTCAGGCTTACCTTTTTGGTCAAAGTCATTACGAGAATCACTAACAGCATCGCCACCCAAATCTGGTTTGCCATCAGCACTTGTAACTTTAATCGCGTAAAGTTCAAAAACTTTAGAGCCTTCCATAGGTTTAACGCCCCACATAAACTTCATTGTAGAAGGTATTGAAGCTGCAACTTCAGGCATTTTGAAATATGCATTTACTTTAGCGGTATCTTTTTGAGCAACCCAACCAACAATTGGTCCTGGGCGTAAAGCCGGCTGACCATTTTCTCCCTGATAAGTAGGAATACTTAAAATTGAAAATAATGGGTTCGATTTTGCTACAGCAGCTTTTGCCGCGGTAGAATCTTTTTTGCCTAAACCAGCTAACTTGCCACCTTTTGTAGTATCTATAGCAGCCTTTTCTAAACCTGCTAATTTTCCGCCTGTAGCCGGAGTAGCTTTTGTTGTATCGGCTGTTGCTGTAGTTGTAGTTTCTTTTAAAGTAGAAGCTAAGGTTTTATTGATGTTTTCTAATAAAGAAACCACTTCCTGCACTTCGTAAACTTGCCAGAATTGTAATTCGGCAGAACCTTGTAATAATTTAGAAACACGCTCTTTATCTTGCACACCCGGCATCTCAATCAAAATACGATTGCTGCCTTCTTGCTTTTGCATGTTTGGACTAACAACGCCAAAACCATCAATACGCGAACGTAAAATGATAAATGAACGGTCGATAGCGCTTGTTGCTTCTTTCTCTAAAAACGTTTGAACTTCGCCATTACTAGCGCTCGATTTTAATTGAGTTGCATTATCCTGGTTAGAAAAATAATCTGCAAGTTTTACACCTGGACTTAGTTTTTCAAACTCATTAACAAACAATTTGATGTAATCTTTACCACCTGCGTTTAATTGAACTTGTGCGTTTTGTAAAGCTTTGTTAAAATTAGCATCAGTTGTATTATCTGCTAACGATTTAACCAATTCTGCTAACGATATTTCCATCGTTACATTCATTCCACCTTTTAAATCTAAGCCTAAATTAATTTCTTTAGATTTAACAGACTGATAAGTAAAACCCAAAAGAGGATAAACTTTCTCGGTACTCATCGAATCTAAATAAGCCTTCTCTTTGGCTAAATCACCTTTCGCATAGTTTTTTGCGTCTTTTTCTACGCTGGATGCTACCAGAGTAAAAGAAAGTGCATACGCACAAACGATAGCTAATACTATCGCTATAAACTTAATAAAACCTTTTCCTTGCATTGTTTGTTTAAAATAATTTGTCTTTCGCTGTTTTTTAACAAGTCGGCAAATCTAATTAAATTTTTAAATTATAGAACCCCTTAATTGATAATTTATTAACATAAATTTTTACGGGGCAATAAAGCCACTTTTGTTACACAGAACTTATTGAAGCTTTTGATTTTGAAGCTGAAATTTATTTGGAAAGCAATTGCAGTAGCTTTTCGCTTTGGTTCGGTCCCGCTAAAGTTCCTGCCGATGAAAAATCGGCATCCACTAATATCGGGCTTAGGTGGCACGGATAGGATAACTATTTCTGGCTGAGAGCAATTATCACCGCTATTTAAAATTGCTTTCACTAATCATAGTTTCTTTTTGTCCTCCGTGAAAATCTCTTTTTCTCTGTGGTTAACAATGATTTATTTCCGTTTTAATACCTCAAAAGTATAATCATACTTGTTCTTTTCATCTGCTTTGTGAGGTTCAGAACTTATCGTTTCCCATTCATTTCTATCTATCGCAGGAAAAAAAGTATCTGCATCGAAAGTATGCTGGATAGTTGTTAAATAAAGTGTATCCGTTTTGGGTAGAGCCTGGCGATAAATTTCTGAACCGCCAACAATGAATACTGGTTTTTCTTCACTTTTGGTTATTTCCAAAGCTTCATCTAAGCTATTTACTACTTCTACGCCATCAATCTGCAATGATGTATCCCTAGTGATTACAATATTTCTACGGTTTGGCAAAGGTTTGCCAACAGAATCAAATGTCTTACGCCCCATAATAACGGTATGGCCAGAAGTAGTTTGTTTGAAAAACTTTAAATCAGCAGGCATATGCCATAAAAGCTTGTTGTTTTTGCCAATTTCGCCATTCTCTCCTATGGCAACAGCTATAGAGATAGATTTTTGTTCATTAGTCATTAGTCATTCGTTAATTAGTCATTGGACATTAGTTCATTAGTTTGCAGGGATTTTAAACACAGTGCAAATTTAACTTGTAATTACTTCGGTTATTGTATTTCGGGCTTTTTTCCGATGTATTTTATATATGCATTCAATTTTAAGTGAATAGTTTGCAAGTCCAAATAAGTGCCTGATAAATCTCGTCTGAGATGAGTTTTCGATTTTTTGATTTCCTTAAAAAAGATTTCACCTCTAAAGTTGAGCCTCGGCTGTAATAACAAAAGTTCTTATTTTCTTAGAAATGATAGCGGCCATATCCCTCAGCAATATTTGCGCTAATTGAATTGGCAGCTCTGCATAATTGTTTTCCGATGGTATCTTTCGAAAAATAATCCCAAGTAATTACAATGTTCCATATCTTATCTCAAATTACTTCAGAAAGATTATAAACTTCTAAGTCTTCTAATTTATAATTCATGTTTTTATTTTTTAAAATGAATTATAAGGATGATTTTTCTTAAGTTTTATTAGACATCCAAACAAATGACTAATGTACTAATGAACTACACCGCCACCACACCTTTAATGTGCGGATGCGCTTCGTAATTCTCTAATGTAAAATCCTCAAACTTAAAATCAAAGATGCTTTTCACTTCAGGATTGATTTTCATTGTAGGCAGTGGTTTTGGTTCTCTGCTTAACTGTAGATGCGCTTGCTCGATGTGGTTGTTATATAAATGTGCATCGCCTAAAGTATGTACAAAATCTCCTGCTTGTAAGTCACAAACCTGGGCAACCATCATCGTTAATAAAGCATACGATGCAATATTAAAAGGTACGCCTAAGAAAATATCAGCACTGCGTTGATATAACTGGCAACTTAATTTTCCATCAGCAACATAAAATTGAAAGAAAGCATGGCAAGGTGGTAAAGCCATATTTTCAATTTCAGCAACATTCCAGGCAGAAACAATAATTCTACGCGAATCTGGATTATTTTTTATGGTATTTATGATGTTGGTAATCTGGTCAATATGTTTGCCATCAGGTGTTGGCCAACTTCTCCATTGAGAACCATAAACAGGTCCTAAATCTCCATTTTCATCTGCCCATTCATCCCAAATACGAACGCCATTATCCTTTAAATATTTAATGTTGGTATCGCCAGTTAAAAACCAAATTAATTCATGAATGATAGATTTTAAATGCAGTTTCTTTGTTGTAACCATCGGGAAGCCTTCCTGCAAATTAAATCGCATTTGGTGACCAAAAACACTAATGGTTCCGGTGCCGGTACGGTCATGTTTTTGTGAGCCATTATCCAGCACATGCTGCATTAAATCTAAATATTGTTTCATATATCCCTAATCCCGATTAATCGGAACTTCCAAAATCTTAAGTAAATAATTAAATACAAATATCTAAAATTTATCATTTGTTGATGCGCATTTTTATGCACACTTACCATTTACTAACATTGAAATGATTTTAGGCGTAACGGTTTTAAAAACTTCGATAGTTGTACAAATTCGCGGTTTAGCCCTGGGTGCAGCGATTACCCTGCAGCGAGGAGGCACGACGAAGCGAAGCGTAAAAGCGAAATACAGGAACAAACTTAAATAGATTTACAGGTTATGCGCTTCAAATTCGGTTTGAGAAAGTAGAAAGAAACATAAATCACTGAGAACACTTTTGTATGTTTGCGCTAAGTTGAAACGGTAGAAAGAAAATCTTGATACTCGATACTAAATACTTGATACTAAAATGCTTTCTTTTCCAAACGCAAAAATAAATCTGGGTTTAAATATCACCGAAAAAAGGGCGGATGGCTATCATAACCTCGAAACTGTTTTTTATCCAATAAATATAAAAGACGCTGTAGAAATTACAGATGCCGAACATACTTCCTGCAAAATTCACGGTATTGATATCCCTGGCGATGCAGAAGATAATCTTTGTATAAAGGCTTATCACCTCATCAAAGCTGATTTTGATATTCCTGCTCAAGAAATAAATCTTTTAAAAAACATTCCGGTAGGTGCAGGTTTAGGCGGTGGTTCTGCAGATTGTGCTTTTGTAATTAAACTGATTAATGAGAAATTCAATTTGGGTTTATCGGTAGAAAAAATGGAAAATTATGCTCGTCAGCTAGGTGCAGATTGTGCTTTTTTTATCGAAAACAAGCCAGTTTATGCTTTCAATAAAGGTGATGAGTTCGAACAATGCGAAATTGATTTGTCAGCCTGGTTTAAAATTTTGGTAAAACCGCCTGTACATGTTAGCACAGCTGATGCATACGCTTTGGTAAAACCCCAAAAGCCTTTGCAATCGTTAAAAGAAATCATACATTTGTCGCCAACAACATGGAAAAATAAGGTTATCAACGATTTCGAAATTTCGGTTTTCGCAAAATATCCCCAAATTCATCAAATAAAAGCCAGTTTATACGATGCAGGCGCAACATTCGCTTTAATGAGTGGTAGCGGTTCGTCGGTATTTGCAATTTTTAACGAACCTGTTAAACTGCCCGAATTGGAAAAAGATAATTTAGTTTATTATAATATTTAAAAAAGGAAGAAGGTTTAGGGTAGAAGGCTTAAGGTCCTGATACTCGATACTGATACTCTATACTAAGAGAATGAATATAAATCTGATCCGCAAGAGCGGAAAATTTAATTTTGAGGCAGTGAATGAAAGTGGCTATACTGTAGAATTGGATGCTAAAGCTGCTATTGGTGGCGAAGGTAAAGGTTTCAGACCAATGGAGATGCTTTTGGTAGGGCTTGGGGGTTGTAGTGGCATTGATATGGTTAATGTTTTAACGAAACAAAAAGAACCTTTAGATGATATTAAAATAGCCATTAATGCTACACGAAAAGACGAAGAGATGCCGCCAATTTTCAATGAAATTGAAATTCATTTTGATTTATTTGGCGATTTAAGCAATGCAAAAGTAGAACGTGCTTTAGCCATGACTTTCGATAAATATTGCTCTGTTTCAAACATCTTAGGTCGCTCTGCAAAAATAAACTTTACTTACAAAATAAATAAGGTTTAGGGTAAATGGTTTAAGGCTTAAAGTCTGAAATCTCATATCACAAATCTTGATACTCAAATCTCGATACTTTAAAATGAAATCCGAAAATTTTGAAACCATAGCGATACGCACTCAAACCGAACGCAGTTCGCACAAAGAACATTCTGCACCAATTTACTTAACATCAAGCTATAAATTTGATGATGCAGAAGAAATGCGGGCTTTGTTTGCGAATGAAAAGGAGGGAAATGTTTACAGTCGCTATTCAAACCCAAACACATCAGAATTTATAGAAAAAATGTGCCTTTTAGAAGGTGCTGAAGATGGTTTCGCTACAGCAACTGGTATGGCAGCTATTTTTACTACGTTTGGTGCTTTTTTAAAAAGTGGCGATCATATTATTTCTAGTCGCTCCGTTTTTGGTTCTACACACCAATTGCTAACCAATGTTTTCTCTAAATGGGGAGTCACTTTTGATTATGCTGATTTAGACAAACCTGAAGATTGGGAAGGTTTAATTAAGCCGAACACTAAAATGATTTTTGTTGAAACGCCATCAAATCCTGGTATCGACATTATTGATTTAGAGTTTCTAGGCGATTTGGCAAAAAAACACAATCAACTTTTAGTCGTTGATAATTGTTTCGCTACTCCATACTTACAACAGCCAATAAAACTGGGTGCTCATATTTCTATTCATTCGGCTACAAAATATATCGACGGACAAGGCCGTGTTTTAGGTGGCGTAATTTTAGGCACCAAAGAATTAATTGCAGAAGTGATAGCTTTTGCCCGCCACAGTGGCCCAGCTTTATCGCCTTTTAATGCTTGGGTTTTATCAAAAAGTTTAGAAACCTTAGCCATACGCATGGATCGTCATTGCGAAAATGCATTAAAAGTGGCTGAGTACCTTGAAAAGCATCCTAGAATTAAGTTGGTGAAATATCCTTTCCTGCCATCGCACCCACAATATGAGATTGCCAAAAAACAAATGAAACAAGGAGGTGGTGTTGTTACCATTGTTGTTGATGGTGGCGTACAAGGGGCAAGCAAATTTATGGATGGATTGAAAATGTTTTCTATTTCCGCCAATCTTGCAGATACACGTTCAATTGCAACGCATCCAGCAACCAGCACACACAGCAAATTAACCGAAGAAGAACGAAACATTGTAGGTATAGAACAGGGTTCCGTTCGCTTATCAATTGGTTTGGAACATATAAATGATATTATTGCAGATATTGAGCAGGCGTTGACCCTGTAGAAAAGCTAAGAGGTGAACTAAAGGCGAGATGGAAAAACAGGTTGGTTTTTCCATCTCGCCTTTTTTAATTTCTAATTTTACATCTCAAAACTTTGAAATGATAGGGCGCTTTAATCTTAAAATCCTATAATCCTAGTCATTACTTACCCTACATCAATGCCTACAAACCAAACGCTCTGTAAATTTGTATCATAAACAAGAAAGGAAATTTATGTCACAGTTTATTTTGCACAAAGAAAACACCAGAGGTCATGCCAATCATGGCTGGTTAAACGCTCATCATTCATTCAGTTTTGCAAACTATTACAATCCTGATAGAATGCATTTTGGAGTTTTAAGAGTTTTAAATGACGACTTAATTGATGGTGGAATGGGTTTTGGTGCGCATCCACACGATAATATGGAAATCATTACGATTCCATTGGCTGGAGCTATTGCACACAAAGATAGCATGGGCAACTCAGCTGTAATTAATGCTGGCGAAATTCAGGTTATGAGTGCGGGTACTGGTGTAAGCCATAGTGAATTTAATGCATTGGAAGATGTTCAGCTAAACTTATTGCAAATCTGGTTGTTTCCAAATAAAAAGAACGTTACTCCACGTTACGACCAAAGAGCTTTAAATGTTGATGCTCGTCACAATAATTTTCAGCAAATTTTATCGCCAAATGCAGATGATGATAACGTTTGGATTCATCAGGATGCTTGGTTCTCACTTGGTAAATTTGATGAAGCATTTGAAACTGAATACAAAATTAAAAAAGCTGGAAATGGAGTGTATGCCTTCGTAATTAGTGGAGAAGTTATCATTGATGGACAAACCCTAAGCAAAAGAGATGCGATTGGTATTTGGGATACTGAAAACATCAGCTTTAAAGCAATTTCTGCTGATGCAGAGGTTCTGTTAATGGATATTCCGATGGAATTTTAAACTCAGTTAAATGTTAAAAGTTGCAGGCTATTGGATTTAAACTTGCAACTTTTAATATTTAGCTTTTAACTCAATTTATATGCAAACTACCATACTTTATATTGGCAGAGATACAGAAATTACCACTGTGATGAATCGCTTACTTAATGCCAGAGCAGAGTGGAAAGGCATTTGCGTTTGTACAGATGAAGAGGCGATTTCAATTTTAGAAACCCAAGATGTTGATTTGATTCTTTTAGGTAATGGTATTGACCAAGATGCAGAGGAAATACTAAAGAAAAATATCTTGTCTATCCAACCGAAGGCTAAAATTATACAACATTATGGTGGTGGAAGTGGATTGCTTTATGGAGAAATTATGACTGCACTGGGCTAACTATAGTTTACCAGGATTACAGGATTTTAGGATGAAGTGAGAAAAATAAAGAAGTCAAGTTAGTCCTGTCATTAAGTAATTCTACCATTCAAGATAATTATTTCTTTTAATTTTTAAACTTATAAAATCCTTTATCAATGCTTATTTTCAATAATTTAATTCTGGATTAATAATTCCACTAACCCTGATTTTTATTGAAAATTAATCCTACAATCCAACAATCCTAAAAATCCTTGTTTAGCTAATATAAGCCCTGTCTTCGTCACTCAAGTCTTTTTTATTTGCGTTAGGATTGTTTTTTTGAATCTCGTCATCATAACTGCTAACTGTTTTCCTAGGTCGGCCGGCAATAAAACCGATTATAAAACCAATAATAATACAAACACCTATTACCAAAAGCTTCGATACTGCAACGGTTGTTACTAAGAAATTGAAATCTACAGGTTCAATATTAAGCATTAAAAATATGGTTAATAATGCGGTTAGGATGATGATAAAAATGGTTTTTCCGTTCATGGTTTTAAAAGCTATAATTAAATGAAAACTCTAATATCGGATTTTGATTGTAAATCTTATTAACAAAAACCAATCTCGCTCCCACATCTACAACAGGTTGATAGCGCAAAATGTTTAAACTACTATTTATTTCTACTCCATAAGTTTTCGGCTGACTAATATCGGTATCTATCCCAATGTTTTCGTAATGACTAAACAAACCTGCTCTGAAATTTCTGATGTAGGCAAGCGAACCCAACTCCCAATCTGGAAATGCAAATGGGAAACGGTAATTGAAAAGCAAAGTATTTTGCAATTTACTCTTCGCTAAAATATTGTTGTAACCATAAACAGTAGAAATTTCTGTAGCATATTGATTTACTCCACTTGCTTTTTGGTAGTTAAAACTTGCAAGGAAGGAATGGTTTTTAGCCAGGCCTGGGAAATAAAAAAAACTTTCTATTGCCATAATTTCGCCACCTAAATTTTTATCAAAAGGCTGGTGATTGTATGTTGCTCTCAGCACCTGTGCCCACTTTGGAGCAATATCTCTCTCAGTTGTACGAACGCTATGGTTGAAGGTGAAATTATATTCCATCGGGAATTTAAGCTCACGAACAAAATTCGCGGGCATGTTTTCGAGTAAGTACCTTTTGGTAAAACTTGTTGCCGCATTTAGTGTAAATGCATAATTGTGGTTTCTCGCGTTAAAAGAAAGTGGAAGTGCTGCATTTAATTTTACATAATTCTCTCGCCAATCGCCTTGCTGTGTAATGTTTTTAGCTCGATAGAACGTTCGTCTGGGTCGGTTGCGATATAGCAAGCTAAAAATCGGATAAAGTGCTTTATAGCTAATGTCTGCCGTGTACTCAAATCTTTTTAAATCGCGGTGGTATTTTGCTCCTGTGTAAAAATCCATCGTGTTCATTAAATTATTTGATTGAAGTTCTAAACCAAAAACATATTCATTATCAATTACCGGAATTATGCTGTGAAAACTGAAAAGATTTAAGGTCTGATTAAATCGTTTTGATTGGAAGGTACTATCCGGTATGTTCTCAAAAACATTGCCTACATTTTCTTGCTTTTCTGCTGCAGATGAAAAATCGGCGAATGAGTATGCACCAACTGATTTTTCGCTAATGGTTTTTTCTGCAATCTCATATCCATTCATTTTATAATCGTTAAAAATGATGTTGCCATCATCAGTTTCTGTCGGATTAAAAGCCCCATATTTAGCACTGCTTATTGCACTTATTTTTTTTGATTTGATGTTTATGCTGTAAATATTATCGATGCCATTGAAGTGAGCATTAAACACAATTTTATCTCCGATAAAAATTGGTCTATTCAGTTGCTGCCTGCTGCCAGAAATGATGTTAATCTTTTTACCATTTTCCAACAGCCACAAACTTTTTCCTTTTTCGCTCACGCTGATGTAGGTAATCCGATTTCCAGTTTTATCAAAACTTGGTGTCTGTAAAATTTCGTTCTCTAGATTCGGATATGTTTTTAAAATCTCTCCAGAATTAGCGTCGATTTCTACGAGATTAAATTGATTGTTCAAGTTAACTTTTGCCGCTATAATTTTTCTTCCATCTTCAGATAGGCTAGGGGAGAAGAGGCGACTTTTACTGCTCAGTTTTTTAAATTTTTTAGTCTTTAAATTATAGCTACAAATCACACTATAACTTCGTTGTTTGTACCTCGGGTCGTAGCGGATTTCATCCCAAACCAAAAGCCCAGTTTTGTAACTAAACCAAGGCTGCTCCTGATAACCAATTCCAAATAATTTTTGTTCGGTTTTATCTTCGTTTATGATGACAAAATAGCGAGCCTGTTGCTTACTTTCTTTGAGTGCCAAAACCTGATTTTTATTAAAGCGAACCGGTAGAAAGTAGTTGGTAGCTAAGAAGGTTTTTTGATTCAGGCTTTCGTACTTTTCAAATGGAATTTTTTGCTCTTGTTCTTTCCATTTCTCAACTAATTTTTCTTGAGTATTTGTGAAATAATTTTTTGTGTTTTTCCCTGTAAATTTTTTTAAGCTTTGCGAAAATGGATAAAGTCTTAAAGGTCTTTTTCTGATGTCGCCAAGTAAACTGTCTGAAATATATTTTCCATATTTTTCTTTCATGTCTGCAACCATTAAATATCCAGTTTGGTAGTAACCTGGAGTTACATCTTTATTCGAACCAAAATATGCCTTACTGTACGAGAACTTTTCTCCTTCAAGTAATGAGGTTCGATAAGGCATAATCCATCTTGGTTGTCTCCCGCGACCCGAGTTGGTTAAGGCAGTTTCTGTTAGTACTGCATCTCCTTCAAAAAACCAAATCGGAATGCCCGCACCCATGTAAGCAAAGTAAACCAATTCTGGAAATGGATGAGTTTGAGTTCCTGTCAATTTGTCAAATTGGGCTACGTGCCTAAGCTCATGTACAGCAAGGTTATTTAGCCAGTCCTGGCTATCAAAATATTGAGGCGGTGTTGCATAGAACTCCGACTTCTTCGGGCCGAGTTGAACAAAGCCATTTGCAATCGTTCCTTGGTTCTGTAGTAGGATGGGAATAGATGTTTTTTGTTGACGTAAACTCAATCCAATTTTTGGGTAAATGAAGGGTAGGGTATTGGCCATTCTTTGAGCATCTTTTTCCAAATCTTTTGGATAGATAATTTTAAAGCCACCTATGTTTATATAGTTCCATTTTACACTAAGTGGGTTTTGATCAGAACTAAAAATCTGTCCAAAAACCGATTGTGAAATAAAACTTAATATAAGTACACTTAAGTAGTTGATAAATAATGTATTGTTGTTTTGATTCAATTTCATTTATATTGATTACTAAAATATTTAGTTTTTCAGTTTTTGTAAATTATAATTTAATTAATTTAAAGTTTGATGTAAATATTATATAAATATGATTAACAGTATCTTATGTATTTTTATTAAACCTTGTAAATCGATATAATTTAGAATTCATTACAGTTGTATTTAGGACTTTTTCGATGCTGTAGGAACAATATGATTTAATAAAATTGTGGTGCTTAAATTACACTAATTAATCGATTTAAAATGAAAATTTCTACAACAAATATGAATGATGTATGCAATAATTGCTGAGTTTACAAGAAATTTTAAACCATTTTCGTCTTTAAAAATTAAGTTATTGCTCACAATTTTTAGTTAGATATTTCCAATTGTTGAATGCGATCCCGGGAGGTATTCAAAATTGAAAAATATGGTTAGGCCTGAATCATTGAGCATATCAAAAACTACATAATCAAAAAGAAGTTTTAATTAGGTGATATTGCTGTAAAGAAGACTAAAATAATTAAATCTAAGTAGTGACGAATTGTCATTTTTTTTGAAGAGACCAATTGTAATTGTCCATTAGAAAATAGAAAACATTCGGATTTTATTTAATTTCTTAGAGCAGTGATGGTTTACAAATGCTGAAATTTTCTTGTATTAAAATAGATTTATGATGGTTGGAATTTGTAATTTCTTAAAGATACATTATTGAATTTTTTTAAATCCAAATTAGAAATTTACGTAAATAAAGGACAATTGCAGTAAGCAAAAATGAATGATAAGTGTGAAAAGCACTACTCAAAACAAGATATTTATCTAATACGAATAGGTTAATCAGCATTAAATTTTACTACTATTTGCCTCAAAATCATCGATACTTTTAGCTTTTAATGGCATTTCTTAAGGATATATGGATACGATAGCTTTAAAATTATTTTTATTCAATAATTTAATCTTTAAAGCGAAAACCTCGTTTAAAGGTCATTCAAGGCGTTATTTGTTGTAAAATATTAAGCTTAATTAAATTCATCACGCTTTCATAAGAATTGGTTTAAAGCACTTAAAATCTCTTATAACTATCGTGTGAAACCTAAATTATTACCAATTCATTCTATGTTTTATTGTCGGGTAATTGGTTTGTATCAAGCTTATTCTAACAATAAAATTAGGGTTGACTTTGCTTGTTTTTATAGATAGGATATAGAAAGATTGAAGTCAAAATAATAGCAGAGCCAATGTAAAATCCAGTAGTCATTTGTTCTTTATCCTTAAAGAAAATGAAGGCTAAAAGGATGCCATAAACTGGCTCTAAATTGGTAACTAATGCAGTGCGAAAAGCTGATAAAGTCCGCATAACAGATACACCAGCAACATAAGCAACTGATGTACAAAGCGTGCCTAAAATTGTTAAATAAATCCAATCGTTTGTACTTAAATTAAAAGGCATATTTACAAATGAGCCATCGTAAAGACGATATAAAGTTATCCAAAATAAACCACCAGAAAGTTCGTAAAATCCTATAATAGAAGGCTCAATTTTTTGTACAAATGTTGAATTAATCGTGGAGAAAATACTAGCTGCAAATGCTGCCGAAAGTCCGAAAATTATGCCTAATGTATATTGACTTTCGAACTTAAATATCATGTAAATACCTGCAATAATTAGTAAACCAACTATAATATCTCCTTTATGTATTGGATGCTTTTTAATTAATGGTTCTAGTATTGCCGTAAATAATGTGAAAGATGATAGGCAGACTAAGGTAACTGAAACTGTAGAAACCTTTATCGCGTGGAAGAAAAATATCCAATGAATGGCTACAACTCCACCCGTTAAAAATAGTTGAATGAATTGTTTTTTTGTAATTTTTATATTGGTTTTAGTAATAGTAAACCAAGCAAATAATGTTAACGAAGCAATCAAAACTCTGTACCAAACCATTGGTACAGCATCAATCGAAATCATTTTACCAAGCACTCCGGTAAAGCCCCAAACGAAAACGGTAAGATGAAGGATTAGTAAGTTTTTTTTATTCGCATCCATTACTTAGGGGCACGTTTTAGTAGGTAAAAACCTAACAATCCAAACACAATTGTTGGTGATAAAACGGCAATAAAAGGAGGTAAGCCTCCCTTGGTAGAAAACATTTGTGTGAATTGATTAAATACGATGTATGCGAAGCTGATAAATATCCCAATACCTAACGAAACACCAACGCCACCACGTACTT
The DNA here is from genome assembly GCF_042650845.1 of Pedobacter lithocola. Taxonomy (NCBI): domain Bacteria; kingdom Pseudomonadati; phylum Bacteroidota; class Sphingobacteriia; order Sphingobacteriales; family Sphingobacteriaceae; genus Pedobacter; species Pedobacter lithocola. The sequence continues at coordinate 159,897 of NZ_JBHSBW010000007.1, forward strand.
TTCTTGAAGATAATGCAACACCAATTAAGGTAAGTACAAAGGCTGATAATGGATGTATGTAACGTTTATATTGTTCGAACATTAAATCGTTCATAATCCCCGTTCCACGTATTTTTTCTTTTCTGATTTTCTCTGCCAGTTCGTGGGTTGAAAGGTTTTGTACTACGTTATCATAAGCCGAAAAATCATCAGGACGCATATCTAAAATGGTATCTTTTAACTTACCATTCCCATAAATCATCGTTTCTTTAAGCCCATCAATTTTTCTGATGGAGTAGTTGCTCAGCTGCCATTTTCGTTTTGTAGAATCCCATTTAATGTTATCAGCAATTATTTTTTTTGTAAGCACATCACCATCAAAATTATCCAGTGAAAAGCGATATCCATAATTGGTTTTGTTATCAAAACTTTGAATGTAGATATAGGTTTTATTATCCAACTTCATATGAATGTTTGATTTTGTTGATGGATCGTTCCGTTTAACAAAATTATTTTCGAAGCTGTTTTTTAAAGTATTTGTATAAGGAAGAATGTAAAGGTTCGAAACTAAATTGGCCGAAAAGATTATTGTTGCGGAGATAAAGTAGGGCCACAAAAATCTGTTAAAACTTACTCCGCCACTTAAAATTGGAACAATCTCCGTTTGATCGGCCATTTTCGCAGTAAAAAATATAACCGCAATAAAGTTAATTAAAGGAGAAAGCATGTTGATGTAAAATGGGATGGATCCGGCATAGTATTTAGACAAAACACCCCAAAAGCCCAAACCACTTTTTAAAAAGTCATCAAGCTTTTCTGATAAATCGAAAACGATAATTATAATAACAAAAATAGCTAGGGTATAAATAAAAGTGCCCAGGTATTTGCCAATAATATATCGGTCGATAATTTTTATTCTGCTTGTTATGAAATTCATGTTATAGCTTATTGCCTAGTACTTTAACCATTTGGTTTTTCCATTCGTAAAACTCGCCGCTTATAATTTTTTCTCTGGCTTGCTTAACCAACCACAGATAAAAATGCAGATTATGTAAGGTAGCAATTTGTGCGCCAAGCATTTCTTTGCTATGTACCAAGTGTCTAAGGTAAGCTTTGCTTGTTACCAAATCAACATGCAAATCGCTATCAGGTTCAATTGGCGAAAAATCATTTTCCCACTTTTTATTGCGAATGTTAATAATACCATTTTTTGTGAATAACATACCATTTCGGGCATTTCTGGTTGGCATTACACAATCAAACATATCAATACCCAAGGCAATGTTTTCCAAAATATTAATTGGCGTACCAACGCCCATTAAATAACGCGGTTTTTCGTAGGGCAATATGTCGCAGACTACTTCAGTCATGGCATACATTTCTTCGGCAGGTTCGCCTACTGACAAACCACCAATCGCATTGCCCTCACGATCCATACTTGCAATAAATTCTGCTGATTTTACCCTTAAATCTTTATATACAGAACCTTGTACAATAGGGAAAAGGGTTTGGTCAAATCCATATTTTGGTTGGGTATTATCAAAACGAGTACAGCAACGCTTTAACCAGCGATGCGTCATTTTGATGGATTCAGCCGCATATTTATAGTCGCAAGGATATGGTGTGCATTCATCAAAAGCCATAATAATATCAGCTCCTATGGTTCGTTGGATATCCATTGCATACTCGGGGGTAAAAAGGTGTTTGGAGCCATCAATATGAGAATTAAAAGTAACGCCTTCCTCTTTAATTTTACGTACTTTACTTAAAGAATAAACTTGGTAACCACCACTATCTGTTAAAATTGGTCTGTCCCAACCTATAAATTTATGCAAGCCGCCTGCTTTTTCCAACGTATCTAAACCCGGTCTTAAATAAAGGTGATACGTATTGCCTAAAATTATTTGTGCATTAATATCTTGTTCTAATTCTCGCTGATGAACCGCCTTAACTGTTCCTGCAGTACCAACGGGCATAAAAATTGGGGTTTGTATTTCGCCATGAGCAGTAGTAACTGTTCCGGCTCTGGCTTTGGAAAGTGGATCTTTAGCCTGTAAAGTAAATTTCATCTGTAGTGTATAAATTGTTGATGGAAAGACGAATCCCTATAAATAAAACGATCACAGAGCGTTATTAGGCATTATCTATCGTCGAAAAATCTGCCAAAAATAACAAAATTTGAGGGTTTATTTTTGTTTAATTTTTTATCAACATAAAAGTGTATTACAGATTAAAAATGAGAAATTTGCGCCTATTTATTTTGATACTGTGATATTAACCTTAACCGAGATTTGTTTACTTTCTGCATTAGCTGTTTGTTTGATTGTACAATTGTATTTTGTTCTGTTTGTACATTTAAAACTTGCTAAAGTTGCTGTAGAAGATTTACCACAATCGGCTAAATTTCCAGTAAGCGTTATTATTTGTGGAAGAAATGAAATTGACAATCTTAAACAATATTTACCATCGATATTAAATCAAAACTATCCGGATTTTGAGGTGGTGGTTGTTAATGATAGATCTTGGGATGGCACGGAAGAATATTTAGAACAACTAGAAACTCAGCATCCTAATCTTAAAATTGTAAAGATTTTAGACAATGATAAATTCATCGCAGGGAAAAAATTTGCAGTAACAATGGGAATTAAAGCTGCAAAAAACGAGTGGCTGGTTTTTACAGATGCAGACTGTGTACCCGAAAGCGATAATTGGTTAATGTACATGCAGCAACCCGTAGATGAACAAACGGAGATTGTTTTAGGTTATTCGCCATATTTAAAAAAGCGAAGCTTATTAAATTCACTTATCCGTTTCGAAACATTTTTTACTGCGGTAAATTATCTTTCTTTTGCTTTAAAAGGCATGCCATATATGGGCGTAGGTAGAAATTTGGCGTATAAAAAATCTCTTTTTTTTAAAAATAAAGGCTTTGCAGCTCACATGCATATACCATCTGGCGATGATGATTTATTTGTAAACGCCCATGCTACTGCTCGCAACACAGCAATCAGAATAAATAAAGAAAGCCAAATGTGGAGCGAACCCAACAAAACCTGGGCAGGCTATCTACGACAAAAGAAACGTCATTTTGGTGCCGGTAAGTTTTATAAGCCAAAGCATAAGTTTATTCTTAGCCTGCAAATTATAATCCAATTTTTATTTTACGCTATTTTTGCAGCATGTATGTTTTTAAGTAACGAAGCAAGATATATAGCAGTCGGCACATTATTTTTTAGCATAATTATAAGATGCATGATTTATCCAAAACTCCTGAAACGTTTAAATTATAGTGATTTACGTTGGTGGTTCCCAATTTTAGATATACTTTTGTTCTTCTTTTTGATGCTTAACGGCTTTTTATCCATGTTTGGAAAAAAGAAAGTAAGCTGGAAATAATTTTAAATTATACACAATAACAACATGTCCGAAATAAAGCCTGATATAATTTTTGAATATTTCCCTGATTTAACGGAAAAACAAAAAGAGCAATTTTCGCAATTATTTGATTTATATAGTTACTGGAATGCCCAAATAAATGTTATTTCTAGAAAGGATATTGAAGAGTTGTATGAGCGCCATGTACTGCATTCGTTAGCAATTGCAAAAGTTTGCAACTTTAAAGCAGGAGAAAGTATATTAGATGTTGGTACAGGAGGCGGTTTTCCTGGAATTCCACTGGCCATCTTATTTCCCGAAACACAATTCTATTTGGTAGATTCCATCGGCAAAAAGATAAAGGTAGTTAAAGAGGTAGCTTCTGCTTTGGGTTTAGATAATCTAAAGGCCGAACATTTAAGAGCTGAACAGGTTAAAGAAAAGTTTAATTTTATAATTTCCAGAGCGGTAACTCGTTTAGGAGATTTTTATCCATGGATACAAGGTAAGTTCAAAAAAGATTCTTTAAATGCCATTCCGAATGGGATATTATATTTGAAAGGTGGCGATTTGGCCGAAGAGATAAAAGAATCAAAATTGAAGGCAGAGTTATATCCGCTATCCGATTATTTTGAAGAAGATTTTTTCGATACCAAATATGTGGTATATGTACCGCAATAAATAGGTTTAATTGCTTATTATCATGCTCTATTATCTCCTAAAATATTTCTAAAAACCACTGCAACTTATAGATCTTTTATTAATTACAACCTTTTGTATTGCTTGTTGTTATTAAAACAAAAATAAATATATGTGGGTTTTATGGGCAGTGCTAGCGGCAATATCGGCGGCACTCGTAATTGTATTAACTAAGGCTGGCTTAAAGAATGTAGATTCTAGTCTTGCATTTGCAATACAAGCGGTGTTGATTTTATTGATTACATGGGCTGTAGTAATTTACCAGGGCAATTTTAACGAATGGAAAAACATCGAAAAAAATGCCTGGATTTTTTTATTGGCAGCTGGTGTTTTCACGTCGCTTTCCACATTATTTTCATATAAAGCTTTATCATTAGGCTCCGCATCTGCAGTGGCAACAATAGAACGTTCCTCGTTGGTAATTGCCATTGTTTTATCTGTTATATTTTTAAAAGAAAAACTAACCTGGCAGATTGTAATTGGAGGTACGGCTATGGTTGCCGGTGCTTTGCTAATCGCTCTATCAGATAATGGCGAATAACCTAACCTGAATTTAGTTTTCTGAACTAATACAATTTTGAAGGCATCCCGTTTTCTGTATCAGGGTCGTTTTCTCCGTTTTCTTGCATTTTATTTAAGGACAATTCATGGCTTAAATTCTCAGGCTGTGTTGTATTTCTGTGAAACATACCTCTATCGAAGTTATGGTGATTATAAAACGTATTCCTGTCGAATGCTACAGTTGCCTGCTCCATTCTTAGCGCTGCAGGGCTGCCAACTACATCTCTAATTAAAACCTCTATTTCTTCACCAAAGCTTTCCTTATTATATTTCGGCCAAGCTCTGAATTGCTCCGTGTGAATATCTGGTAGTGTAACTTGATCATTTTCAGTATGTAATCTGGCTAAACCAATCGGAACCGCAACACTGGTTTCTTCATTCAATACGCCAGTTCCTTCGAGTTCAACAATAATGTATCGTACGGCCTGACTAGACGGGTCGAACAACAGTTCTCTTACTGATCCAATATGAGCGTTGCTCTCATTTTTTACTTCCCAACCAATAATATTCGGCTCGTTTCCTACAATTTGAAAATCGCTTTTAGAAAGTTCTTGTAAGTTATTGTGGTTATATTCTTTATCAGACATATTTAATATTTAGAAATTATAAATACAGTAGGAAGCGTTGTTATTGTTGAAGATTTATCTAAACTCATTTTACTGAAATTGATATTTGAAGTATTCAATTTGGCGTTGGAGATAGAATCTGCAGATGATGTTTCACCATTACTATTGTATCTGTTAAATATTAAAACAGCTAATGCGATAAGTAATAAAATTATTAATAACCAAACCCACCAAGGGCGTTGTGGTTTTCGTTCAACTTCAAGATGTGCCATATTTTAGTTATAAATCTCATTTACATTTATGAGACATGTGTAGAACATTAAGCTAAAAGAAAGGTTTGCGAAAAAATAGCTTTAGGTTTTAATGATGGTATAAGAAAATCGATAAAACTTTAGCTGAAAAAATATGTTGGAGGTGTATAAATAATAATTATGGAAAGCTTTAACATCACAGTAAACAATACAGAATATTTAATTGAACCTCAGGATAATGGTACCTACAGAATAATGGATGGTGAAGAAAAGATCGGTGTAATATACGCTGAACCTGTAGATGAAGGATCAGAATGGAGAACTTTAGATGATCTTGATTCTGAATTTGTATCAGCTATTGGAGAACTAATCAAAAGCCACAATAATTAATCTTTGCGCTCAACAAAAAATTATCATTAATACAAGTATTATCTTTTAAATCGAAAAAAGTCTGCTAAACAATAAAGATAGCAGACTTTTTTTTATCAATATATTTCTGACGTAGGACTATGAATCTAATCCTCTTCCAGTTTTGTGCTGTAATTCATCAATTCGTTTTGAAGCTTCGGATTTCGAAAGCTTTTCGTTAAATTCTTCTCCAGCTTCATCAGAGAGTGTTTTTAAATATGATTCTTGTGCACCTGTCATAGGTTCATCTCCTGTTGTCCACTCATCAGGATCTTTAATCGCATTAGAACCTTTAATGTCCGTACTTTTTTGGTTGTTATCCTCTTGCTCATCGAACAAGCCTTGCTCATCTTTATTTATCATGATCTTATAATTTAGTTTCTATAAATAAACACCAGGTAACATACCATTGTTTTAATGTGCAATGCTTGTTCCTAACCATTAAAGTTGTATAAGAAATTTATTTGCGCTATTTAATATTCTATTATGTTTATCTGAAGATTAATAATACAACGAGCAAATTACATTGTAATCGATAAACTATTTTTAGCTCATGGTGTTAGTATTAAAAAAAAGCACTTTGGAAAATTCACACCCTCAAGATCTTGCTGCATTGGTTTACAATAAGTTAAAAATCAATAAGGACATGGCTTCTTTACCTGGTTTAAAGGTATTGGAAGAACTGTTCGATTGCCTTTTTTATGCAAGTATGTGTAAGGAAGAGAGTGAATTGGTTAAGGTTACAATTACTTTTATCGATCCTAAAAATCCAGATCCTAATCCTCCCGTTTACATTGTTCCAGAGCGATGGAGCTTCATTGCATTCGATAAGCCTGTTGCAATGACGACAAAAGCTTTAGCGAAGCTATCCAAAGCTGCCGATCCTTCGTCTTCTACGTTAGCGGTTTATTTTGGTGATGACAATAAACTCTATGTTTGGGGTATGATAGATCAAGCGATGCACTATCAAAACTTCCTTAATTATGAGTCTGAAACAGATTCTGAGCAACCAGGACTTTTTCAGGTTTCGGTTAGCGATATAGGTACGCTCCATGTTCTTTTTGATTACGAATTACTAGCCACATTGAAGCAAAATGTCTTAGTAAAAAGATATCCGGATGTTTTAACAATCGGTCCGATTTCTAAAATATTGAAAAAGAATGCCGAGTTTTTAAAAACTGCAATAAAGGATTATTTATTAGCGAAACATCCATTAGAGCCTTATACAGAATGGGAAAATTTTTTAGATAATCTTTGGATTCAAACATTTTCAAGGATGCTGATAAAAATACAAGATTATCAACATGGAGGTGCGATTTTGATTGCCGATGATAGTATCGATTTAGATGTTAAATACCGAATTCATTATGAAAGATTAACATTAGCTATGATTGCCCATGCGAAAGCAGCAATTGATAATTACATTTCTGAATCGGAAATTCAAAATAATTTTAAAGCAGGAAGGCGTTCAGTTAGTAAGCAATCTTACGTTGCCGAACTACAATCTACACATCAAAAAAAGGGAACAAATGATTAAATTAAAGGCGCAATAAGTTTCATTTCATCACAAAGTTGCGTGGATGGAGTTGTGTTATTTAATAGAAATATGGTAGCTAACGGATTTGGAGGTGTACTTCGTGCTAAAAAAATGCCAGGCAAAATTTATATTTCACAAACTGCAACTGCAAATTCAAAATCACTTATTCCTCATGACCCTAAGCATTATGGAACCCGACACCGCTCTATGATTGCTTATTGTTGGAATCATCCAACGGCACTTGGGTTAGTTATTTCGCAAGATGGAGATATTCGAGTATTTACAAGGGTAGAGGATAAGCTAATTATGTGGGAGAATATTAAAACACAACAGTATTTAAGAAATAAATCTCAACGTAAAATGCAGGTTTAAAACTTCATAAAGTGCTAGACGTGCCCAGGAGTTGCTAAATGCATCAAAATACTTGTTAATCAAACATTTATATGAGTTGTTCGTTAATCATACATAACCTCAACTATAAATGATTCACGTTTCCAAAAATACCAATGCAGCTATACTTGACCGTGTAAAAAAAGGAGATGTGATAAGTTTTGCTAATGGTAAATCAGGAGAAGTCTTAGCCGTGCAGATACTAGAACATAGCACTCAAAAAGAATACTACTACAAAATTAAAAATGACGGAATTGTATTAGTCATTAAATAAAAATAATAAAAATCGATTTGTGTTTTAAACAAATCCGACCTCGTCAAATAAAATTTATCTATAACTTTTCATAGTCTCTAGGCATTGGTTCTGCCGAGTAATAACCATAAAGCATAATACAGAGAGAGATAATATAGAAGGAACCAACAATTGAAAGGAATGTGCTCATAAAAATAATTATTTGGTTAATATTACTATAACGTTAAGGTAATGAGAATTATTTTAACATCAAGAATTATTTTCTAATGTATTGGAATGATTACAAAATTCTATAAACAGAACTTAATAAAATCTTCCTTAAATAACTCAATATACGCTTTGTGTAGATTGAAGATATGGAAATTTGAATACAAAAAGAAACTATGTAACTTTAATTATTACAACTAACAATTATAATAGGAAAACATTGATTTACTTTAACCAAATAAATGATTACTAATGGCTACAATTCACACATATTTAAATTTTAATGGGAACACAGAAGCAGCATTTAACTTTTATAAATCTGTTTTTGGAGGAGATTTTATAATTATTCAGCGCTTTAAAGATGCTCCTGGTTGCGAAGGAATGAAAACTGACGACCTGGATAAAATTATGCATGTTGCATTATCCGTTGGCGGAAGCATCTTAATGGGTACAGATATTACCGACCCAATGCCTCCAGCAACTTATGGTACGGGTATTTCATTATCTATAGATGCCCATAGCGAAGAAGAAGCACATAAAATATTCAATAGCTTGGCAGAAGGTGGCCTTACTACAATGGTACTTGAAAAAACTTTCTGGGGAGCATTATTTGGAATGTTAACCGATAAATTTGGTATCCACTGGATGGTAAATTATGATTATAAAGAAATTTAGAATAGTAACCTTCATCACTTAACTAAACATATTATGAAAATTGCCGTAATTATTATCCGCGTTTTGCTAGGAGCAATGTATTTGTTTGCATCAATAAGTTATTTTGCTAAATACATGCCCGAACCACCTGAAATGTCTGCCGAACAAACAACCTTTATGGCTGGTGTTGCGGCTTCGGTATATTTAATGCCTTTGGTAAAAATAACAGAATTAATTGCTGGCGCTTTACTTCTTATTGGAAGAACTGCACCTTTAGCTGCATTAATTATTTTTCCTATTACTTTAAACATTTTCTTATACCATTCTTTTTTAGGTCCGAAGGAATTGCCAATAGTAGCCGTTATGCTAATTTTTAACTTATTTCTTTTTTACGCTTATCGCCAAAAGTACCTGCCCATTCTTTCTAAGTAGTTTATTTGCAAAACATTTTAGTAGTTTTTATCTTTATTATGTTTGCATAGGAAATGCAAATTACTATCTTTAAAAACACTAAATAGAAATCAATTATGAGAAAATTCCAAGTTTTGGTGCTGCTATTTGCAGCAATAAGTTTTAATGCAATTGCACAAAATAAAGATGCTGTTGTTGGTAAATGGTTAAACCCATCAGGAGAGGGACAAATAGAAATTTATAAAAAAGGTGCAAAATACTATGGTAAATTAGCTTGGTTGAAGGAACCCAATATAAATGGAAAACCAAAAACTGATGTTAACAATCCTTCATCATCATTGCAAAGCAGACCATTATTAAATTTAGAAATTTTGAAAGATTTTGTTTATGAGGATGGAAAATGGACCGACGGAACAATTTACGATCCCAAAAGTGGCAAAACGTACAGTTGTAACATATCGCTTAAAGGCAATGATGTAATGAATGTTAGAGGCTATATCGGTATTTCACTGCTTGGCCGTTCTGAAACTTTTAAAAGGGTAAAATAAAAATTAAATATGATGAAATTAATATGGTGCCTAATTATGGCACCTTTTTTTTGCTTTGCGCAAACCTATTCACTAAAGCCCCTTAACAAGAATACCAAAACTAGCTTAAGAGGTTTGAGTGTTGTGAACGATAAAATAATTTGGGTAAGTGGAAGTAGTGGATCGATAGGCAAAACTGTTAATGGTGGAGAAACCTGGACTTGGATAAAACCTGTAGGTTATGAAAAATTAGATTTCCGAGATATTGAAGCTTTTAATGAGAAAGAAGCAATCGTGGTAAATGCTGGTTCGCCTGCTTATATTTTGAAAACCATAGATGGTGGTTTGAATTGGGTTGAAACATATAAAAATACCGATACTGCAATATTTTTAGATGGTTTGGGCTTTTGGGATAAAACCAAAGCAATTATTTTTGGAGACCCCATTAACAATAAATTGCAACTACTTAAAACCAATGATGCAGGTCAAAATTGGGTAGATATATCTTCTAACCTAAAACTTTCATTGGCAAGAGGCGAAGCGGGTTTTGCTGCCAGCGGTACTACTATAAAAACCTTGCCTGGAGGAAAAGTTTGGATAGCAAGCGGTGGAACAGTGTCAAACATTTACTATTCTGCTGATTATGGTTTAAACTGGCAAACTTATAAATTGCCCATTTGGCAAGGTGAAAATAGCACTGGTCCGTTTTCTATAGATTTTTATAATACAAAAACTGGTGTAACCGTTGGAGGAAATTATGTTAAAGATAAAGATAACAGTAACAATATTTTATTAACTAATGATGGTGGTAAAACCTGGCGAAAACCTCAAACACCAGTTTTTGGCTACCGTTCGGGTGTAGCGTATATTAATAAAAATACTTTATTCGCTACCGGAACATCAGGTACAGATGTTTCTATTGATGGTGGAGCAAACTGGAAACATATTTCAGATTTAAGTTTTAATTCTGTTCAAAAAGCAAAAAAGGGTAGTGGGGTTATTTTGGCTGGAAATAATGGGCTTATTTATAAATTGGAGGTTAATCCTTAATTTACAACGCATTAGGCAGTTCCGCCGTGCTCAGCTTGACTCGGCATCTTAATGCATTTTAAAAGAAATAATTCTAAAAATTTATTGTACTACAATTCCTTTTTTAATGAGGATGACGCCTGCCCAAAGGATTATCTGTTTTTAGTCTTAAAGATTAATTCGTTTAACTCATCGTTAGAGGTATAATTTATTTTTCGGTCTGTGGAGACACAGACCGAGGTTATTAGGATTTTTCGTCACGCTCAATTTGACTGAGCATCTAATTATTTTGAAAAAAATAATCTTCAATATTTATTGCATATTCAAACCTCAAATCTTTTCAATAAATATTGGTGTTTCACTTACCTCAATTTTAAGTTTTCCATCTTTTGTGTCGGTGGTTTTTGCAAGCATTTGCTGTTTGCCAATCTGCAAAGAGTGTATTATGGCTTGTTTCGAAGTTCCTAAATCTAATTCGTAGGTAACTTTTAATCCTTTTTGGCTTGGTAGCGTTAATACATAAATTTCTTTATTATTGAGTTTGTATAAATCAACTATTGGTTGATTACTTAAGGTTTTAATGTAGAAATAGTTTCCAAGTAACTTTTTTGCCTGAAGCATGTAATCGGCCGAGGGACGTTTGGTTCCATTTTCGTTCACAAAACCCGATGAACTGTATTGCACAGGATTATTTACACCACCAGCATCGTCAAGCATATAGAACATGCATCTTGCAATTCCATGCCTTGCGTATAAAAGTGAGGTTCTTAAATTCCAATCTGCTTGAGTAATGAGCGATGATTTCGACCCAATTGAAATTGCCGATTGAGGTGTTTTGCCCACATCGTAACCAGTTTCAGTTACCCAAACCGGTATATCCGGTGCATTTTTATCTCTCATTTTAATAAAATTATCGGCCATTTCACCAAGCTCGGATAGTTCAGGAGCGATACCGCTGGTTGCTTTTCCGCTGTTTACAAATGCATCGTTGGCATATATGTGATAATTAATAACATCGAAGCATAAATCTACTTTACCATCAGGTTTAAAACCTCTATTTTTTTTACACCATTCAATCATTTGTGCTACAAACTCTGGTTTTGGGTCGCCTAAACCGCCCATAACTACCATAATATTTTTATCAGCTGTTTTAACACCAGCGTTTTTACCTAATTTACCTTTATGTCCATCATAAAATGCAGATAAATTTGCTGCATACTCCTCTGCAGTTTGCTGTGCTTTTTTGCCTGCCCACCACTTATCAGGTTCGTTATTGCATTCTATATATTTAATTAAACCCATTCCGATTTTTAGCTGGTTAACATCATCGCCTGTCCATCTTTTGCTCGTATCAATAGATACTAAACTGGGATTAATATTTTGATTTGAGCCATATCTGGCTGCAAACTGAAAAGCCATTTGTGCTTGAGCCAGATAAGATGTTGGGTCATTCTTGGCAGCATTAAAGGGCACAGGTGTATTATCGCCACCTCGTTCATTTTCTGGGTAGCCTTCTACAAACCACTTAGGAACATTTTTTAAGCAAACTAAAACATCTATATTTTCTTCTTTTAACTTTTGATACATAATATCATAATAAGCGCCTCCCGCATGTGTAGGGTTAAAGGTGTACTTACCTTGGTTAGATTCCATTCTTTCCCAATCCAAGTAATGCCGAATGGCACCGAACGAGCGTATTACTTCTATTTTTTTATTACTGATTATGTTGGCTTGCTTTTCTTCAACAAAATCCCATTCAAATGCATTAACACCTAAATAATCTCGAAAGGGAAATGGTGATGGCTTGCTCAATTGACTGCTTAAATCAATTTCTTCAGGTTTTAAACTTTTTTTACAGTTGCAAAAGAACAGTAATACTGCTAAAGCAATAATTGCATTTTTCATAACCCTAAACAATTAACTCAACTTTTGCTTAAATAATTCTATTGTTCTACTCCAGGCCAATTTTGCAGCAGCTTCATTGTATCTTGTTGGCGATGTATTGTTGTTAAATGCATGGTTTACGCCATCGTAAATAAAGATTTTATAATCTATATCAGCGGCTTTTAACGCAGCTTCGTACGCAGGAATACCAGCATTAATACGCTCATCTAAACCCCCGTAATGCATCATTACACTTGCTTTAATTTTTGCAACATCATCAGGATTTGGCTGAGCGCCATAATAAGCTACGGCAGCTTGTAAATTCGGATCGTTCACAGCAAGTTTATTTGACATGCCGCCGCCCCAACAAAAACCAACACAGCCAACTTTACCATTTCCACCTTTAATTTTGCGTAGGTATTCCAAACCTTTTAAATAATTCTGAAGATTTTTCTCTGGGTCTAACTTTCCAATCAATTCACGTCCTTTATCTTCATCGGCAGGTGTGCCGCCTAATGGCGATAATGCATCAACGCCTAAAGCTATAAATCCTTCTGCTGCAACTCTTTTGGTTACATCAATAATTATGTGGATTTAATCCTCTGTTTTCATGAATAACCAATACTGCACCGAAATTCTTTTTGCCTTTAGGTTTTGCCAAAACAGCTTTCATTTCACCATCAACACCTGTAAAAGTTATTTCCTCTGATGTTATCTCATCGCTTGTAAATTCGGCTGCGGCAACATAGTTGTTTTCTAATAAGGTTAAAATTGTTGCAGCTAAAGCAGTACTACCGGCAAGGATAGCAAGCTTTTTCATAAATTCTTTTCGGTTGATTTGACTGTGCGTGTATTTATCGTACAGATTGATGATTTTTTGGTTCATGAGGATGATTTAAAAAAGTGATTTAGCTAAGATAACATTCTGATAATTAATAAACTGTGTTATACCAATAAATTATTTGCGATTAGAAATGGGACCAGTTTGAAATTTTATTTAACTGATAACAGTTGATAATAGTTAATGAAACAAATTTGTAAAATTGTGAAACGCCATCCAATCTCTATGCTGTTTAAGGAATTACCAGGAGATAAAAATAATGCGTTCAATTAGAATTGTTGAACGCATTATTTTTGATAAAAGAACTGAATTAGGAACCCTGATGAAACTAATTTGCCTCTGTGTAATTTTTAAAATTATCTAGAATAGCTTGCCATCCACCTTTCTGCATTTCTACAGGGTTTTGCGTTTCAGGGTCAAAAGTTTCTATAATTTTAGTAGTTTGTTCATCACCATCGAAAATGATTTTTACATTCCTGCCATCTTCCAAAACATATTCTATTAATTTGTTTTCTTCAACAGTTGTATATGTTCCAACAAAATCAAAACTCATACTGCCATCTTTTGCCGCCATGGTTGTGGTAAATTTACCATCAACTTGTAAATCATTTTCAGCGTGAGGTGCATGCCAATCTGGAGTAGCAAATGCCCAGTTTTTTATGTGTTCAGGGTTATTCCAAAATTCCCAGACTTTTTCAATTGGGGCATTTACAGTTGATTCTATTGTAATTGGTTGTAGTTTTTCAGTAGCCATATTTGGTTAAGATTGATGGCATAAATATAATAGAGATTTTATGATATAGAAATCCTTAAATAAATTAGCTGAAAATAGGGGGTTGATGGTTAATTTTCTGACAGCGGAATTTCAAAATAGAATGTAGAACCTTTATCAACTTCGCTATCTACACCAATTATTCCATTATGGCGTTGGATAATTTCTGCACTTAGGTACAATCCAATACCAAAGCCAGAAACGGTATGGTGTTTACCAACACGATAATACCTGTCGAAAAGTTTTTCTAAATCTACCTTATCAATACCAATTCCATTATCGCTAACGCTCACAAAAGCTTTGTTATTTAAGATTTTGCAATTAACATCTATTCTGGTCCCTGCAGGTGAATATTTTACCGCATTACTTAATAAATTGGATACAACACTTCCAATTTTATCGCGGTCGGCATTTACTTCTATTGGTTCATCAACCGTTAAAACAATTTGATGTGAAAATTGAACAACATCACTTTCTTCAATCAGTTCAACAAGTAATTCATCTAACCTAAATGTGTTTTTTTCTATTAAAAGCTTACCTGATTCTAGTCGGGAAACATTAAGGAAGCCATTAATCATGGTTGTCATTTTCCTTATTTGATTATATGCTCGGTTTAAGGCGTTTAATGCATAAGTATCTTCACTTTTTCTGGCTCTAGATTGCAATACCTGAACAAATCCACTTATGGCGGTTAATGGAGTTTTAAGCTCGTGACTTACCATTCCGATAAAGTCATTTTTTCTTAATTCATCTTTCTTAAGCTCGGTAATATCTACACTAGAGCTAATGTAGCCCATAAAAATCCCATCATTATTAAATCGAGGAGTTCCTTTTGCCAAAAGCCATCTGTATTCGCCATCCAAACCCATTAATCTAAATTCGCCGGTAAATGGGGCTTTTTTATCGAACGATTTATTGTAAGCATCCATATAAATATTTCTATCCTCTGGATGGACCAAATCTAAATAGCCAGACTCTACCAGATCTTTCATAGAGCGACCAGTTAGTTTTACCCAGGCGTTATTAAAGTATGTTGCATTTCGAGATAAATCACCTACTGAAATGTAAACATCTGTAGCTTCGGCCATATTTCTAAACCGATCTTCACTCTCTTCAATTACCAATCTGTGTTCAACCTCTTTGGTAATATCAATTATAACACCTAAAAAACGAGCGGCTTTAAATTTAGTTTTCGGAATACTTTTGCCTACAACCCTAATCCATTTTTTAATTCCTGTAGAACCTTGAATAATAGGATATTGTACATCAAAAGGTATGTGTTTAGCTAAAGCTTCTGCACGGGCCTTCTCAATTACCGGTAAGTATTCTGGCACAACCGTTTTTATTACATCGGTCCACAAAATATCAGCAAGAAGAGGTAAACCATAAAATTCTCTTGCTTTTGTAGAAATATCAAATTTACCTGTTGATGGGTCGATACTGTAAATTCCTAAATTTCCTGATGCTAATGCAAGATTTAAGTTTTCTTCAGTTTCAGCTAGCTCTTCATTTTTGATGAGTAAGCTTTCTTGTGCTTCTTGTAATTCTTCATTTGTAGTAGCCAACTCTTCATTTGTGGCCGATAATTCTTCATTAGAAGCAGCCAATTCTTCGGTTATGGCCTGTAATTCTGATTTTTTTTGCTCTAGTTTGGTTAAACTTTCAACCTGTTTGGTTACATCAATAACAGTTGCCATGATGTATTCTACATTTCCGTTCGAATCAAATATTGGGTCGTAAGAAAAATCAACATAAATTTCATTGCTTTTACCTTTCGTATCTACAACAACGGCCGGAATTTGGTTCATTGCAACACGATTGCCAGTTTCGAATGCATCAGTCAAAAGCTTTGGGAAACGCTGAAATTCCAACTCCGGGAAAACATCAACCAACTTTCTGCCTACAACATCTTCTAAATTGCGTTGCCAAATGGCGAGCATTTTTGGGTTAGGCATTTCAATAACCAGATCTTTACCTTTTAAAAGTGTTATGGCAACATTAGCAGTTGCTATAATATTTTCTAATAAAAGTCTGCTAGATTGTAGATCTTTTGTGCGTCTTTCGATGCGATTCTCCAATTCAGTATTTAACAGTAACAGCTCATCTTTCGAATTGGCTAAAGCATCATTAGTAGCTAGCAAATCTTCAAGGTTTGCCTGTAATTCCTCATTCGATGCAGCTAATTCCTCGTGTGTATTAGATAGTTCGCGGCTTAAGGTTTCTTCGCGTTCTTTATATTTATTTAAAATTTTATTACCAGAAATTTGCTCAGTTACGTTTTTGCTTTTCAGATGTACAAATTCAGCCTTACCATTCGCATCTAAAATAGGCTCAATTTCAACCTGCCACCAAACCATCTCTATCGAATTTAAATCCGACGAAGGAACACTATATTGAAAAGGAGATAATTTAATTGGTTTAAGTGTGTTTATGGCTTCAAGCAGACCTTTCTCAAGCGAATCTGCACCTTCAACATTATCTTCCCTGGGGTAAGCTAACCACAGAGACATGCCTTTTATATCTCTATTAATGGTAAAGGTTGCCTCTTTATGAGCCTCATTGTAGGTTACGATTGTAAAATCAGGAGTATTTGCTTCAAGAATAATTCTTGGAACATCATCATTAAAAAGTGTGTTAAAAATAGAGGACTCTAAAAAACTCATTAAAAAAATTACTCTTTAGAAATTAGAATTGTGCGAATATAACAAGATGTTGCAAATTATTATTTTAATAGCAATCTTTTATACAAAAATATGCCTGAAGGTTGTGATTTTCCGCATTTCCGCCTTTAGTATTTAATATAAAATAGTTACAATCCAGGCTTTATAAAAATTAGTAATTATGCTTTTTGAACATTTTTAATTGTTTGATGTTAGTTTCTACAATAAATTGTAATGGCACAACATACACAACAATGTGTTCTATTTATAATTCGGGTAAAGGGATAAACTAATATAATATGAATAAACGTGGCTTAGTTTGGTTCAAAAATGATTTAAGATTGCATGATAATGAAGCCCTAAGCAGGGCCCAAGTGGAATGTAAGGAGTTGGTATTTTGTTATTGCGTTGAAAAAAGTGATTTTAAGAAGTTGGATATTGGTTTCCGCAGAGCAGATGTAATTAGATTTAAATTCCTTGAACAATCTGTACTTAACTTGAAAACTAACCTTGAATCTTTGGGCGGCAATCTATATGTTGGAGATGATTCAGCACTTCTTACTTTGCCCCAGTTGGTTAAAGAATATAACATTACGGATATATATGCGGAAGAGGAATATGCGAGTTATGAATTGAGTTTAGTTAATGAGGTAAGGAAAGCTTTGCCAGATATTAAATTTCATTTTTATTGGGGTAAAACTCTTTATCACAAAGATGATATCCCTTTTGAAATTGCAAAAATTCCATTAACAAGCAAGGCTTACCGAATTCCTGCGGGACGAGAATCTGAACCACGACTAACGTTTCCAGAACTCAAGCAATTAAACTGCATTCCCGGTATCAAAATAAAGGAATTTCCTTCCTACAAAATATATGGCTTTACTAAAAAGGAGTATGATACCGCAAAGCCACTTGTAGAAGGTGGAGAAACTGCAGCTTTAGAAAGGTTAGAATATTATACCTTCAAATCTGAACTTTTAACGGGATATAGATGGAGCAGAAACAAATCAGACGGTTTGGATTATAGCTCAAAATTTTCCCCATGTCTAGCATTGGGCTGTATATCTGCCAGGGAAATATATCATAAGGTAAAAGACTACGAAGAAAAGGTTAAGAAAAATCAAAGTACTTGGTGGCTCGTTTTTGAACTGGTTTGGAGAGATTTTTTCACCTTCAAAGCAATGCGTATCGGTAACTCAATATATAAAACCGATGGTTATAAAAATAAACACATCGATTGGGAAAATGATACGAAGAAGTTTCAACGATGGTGTGAGGGAAATACAGGAATACCTTTTATTGATGCGCACATGAGGCAACTGAACGAAACAGGGTACATGAGCAATCGTGGTAGGGTAAATTGTGCGAGCTACTTTGTGCATGATTTAAAAATAGATTGGACTTGGGGAGCATCGTATTTTGAAGCAAAATTAATTGATTACGACGTAAGCTCAAATTGGATGAATTGGCATATGCAAGCATTTGAAATTTGGTACACCAATCCGGTTCATCAGTCTAACAAATACAAAGCGCAGGATTTTATTCGTAAATGGATACCTGAACTTTCTGATAGGAATGATATCGAGGTTTTGGTTCCGTGGGAATACGATATTCCTAGATACCCGAAGCCCATTGAAGTGTATAAAAAGTGGAGTAGAGCTATTAATTTAATTCAGAAATCTGATAAGTAAAAATTAACCTTTGGCCTTTTATATGCAACAAAACGTAAACATATCAACCACCATTTTAGCTGTTGCAACAAAGCGTGGTTTGGAGAAAAGCACTTGTCCATCCGAAATCGCTCGAATGCTGTTTCCAAAAGACTGGCGTAAACACATGAAAGATATAGTTGACGTTGCTATAGATTTGAATAATCAAGGTAAAGTTGCCATCACACAAAAGGGGATACCTATTGATGTAAATCATATAAAAGGGCCAATACGAATTAAGATTGTATGAAGTGATGTAGTTCTTACCGTTAGTTTCAAAACCATCATATACTAAAAAAGCCATCATTTCTGATGGCTTTTAATTCGATTTTTTTTTGAAGTACTCGGGGCGGGAATCGAACCCGCACGCCTTTGAAAGCACAGGATTTTAAGTCCTGCGTGTCTACCAGTTCCACCACCCGAGCAGGCGATTAACCTTTAAAATAAATGCCTTCCGGTAGGAAAGGCATTTAGAGCGAAAGACGAGATTCGAACTCGCGACCCCGACCTTGGCAAGGTCGTGCTCTACCAACTGAGCTACTTTCGCAAAATGTGTTACCGTTTGTTTTTGGTGATGCAAATATAGTGAGATTTGTAATTCTGTCAAGAACTTTTTGATAATATTTTTTTAAAACCTTATAAATGGCTGTTTATCATAGAAATAAATTTTATAAATTTAATTAAGATATCATTAAATGTTGGTTAATTTAATAGAATGGCACAAAATCTATTCTGATTTTAACACTTCATAAATTAAATCTCGCTCAAAACCTCTTCCTTGGAGATATGCAATCAACTTATATTTTCGTTTTATTTTATCTTTTTCTGTTAAGCTTTCTTCTTTTTTGATAGCAAGCTGGCGTAAGGTCCGTTCATAATCGTCATCATCTAAACTATATAGAGCTTTTTGCAAAATTCTTTCTGGCACACCTTTTAGCTTTAAGCCTTGTTTAATTTTTACACGTCCCCATTTTTTAATGTTAAATTTACCAGAGGCGTAAGATTTGGCAAAACGTTCTTCATTAAGGAAATTATTAACTATTAAATCACTTAAAATTTCTTCCAGTTCATCGCCACGAATTCCCCATTCTACTAATTTATATCGAACTTCTTTTTGAGAGCGCTCTTGATAAACGCAAAAACTTTCAGCTTTTGCCAAAGCTTGCTTTTTATCTAATATTCTTGGTTCACCGTTACCGCTTTTCATAATTAATTACTGAAATTCGTAAAAATAAAAACGATTACCGTATTTATCTGAAACTAATACAATGCTGAAACCAATCTATACCATTTCCAGAATTGCAGAAATATTAAAAGCCGATACGAAATTAGTTGAAGAACAAAACGTTATCGAATATTTGGTTATCGATAGCCGCTCAGTTTTGGTGCCAGAAAATTCTTTGTTTTTTGCTTTGGATTCGCATCGCGATGGACATGAGTTTATAAAAGATGCTTACGCAAGGGGCATCAAAAATTTCGTAATGACAGAAAAAAAATACGTAGCCAACCATCCTGATTGTAATTTTTTATTGGTGGATGATGTGTTGAAAGCGTTACAAAGTTTAGCCACTTATCACCGCAATCAGTTAGATTTAAAAACCATCGGAATAACAGGGAGTAATGGTAAAACGATTGTGAAAGAATGGCTCTATCAGCTTTTAGCAACTGATTTTGATATAGTGCGAAGTCCGAAAAGTTACAACTCTCAAATCGGTGTACCGCTATCTGTTTGGCAAATTGATGCAGATAATACGCTCGGGATTTTCGAGGCTGGTATTTCTGCAGTTAATGAAATGGAAACTATTGCAACCATTATACAACCTGAAATTGGTATTTTAACTAACATTGGCGAGGCACATGCAGAAGGTTTCGGTTCTAAAAGGGAAAAATTAATAGAAAAGTTAAAGCTTTTTAAAAATTCAGAACTGTTTATTTATGCTCCAGATTACGTAAGTGAAATCGAACTCAAAGATTTACCAGGCAATAAAAAGTTTAGCTGGAGTGGGATACAAGCAGCCGATTTACGTATTATTGAGGTTGAAAATATTCATGAACATTGCCATATAAAGGCGATTTATCTTGATAAGGAAATCGAATGTTTGTTGCCTTTTGTTGATAAAGCATCTATCGAAGATGGCATTATTTGCTGGGCCACTTTGCTGGCTTTAGGCTACTCGCCAGAAGAAGTGGCTTTGCGAATTAAAAAATTAAGTCACGTTACGATGCGCTTGGAACTCAAAAACGGCATTAATCAGTGCTCTGTTATTGATGATTCTTACAGTGCAGATATTTCTTCGTTAGCTATAGCTTTGGATTTTTTAAATCAGCAAAACCAACATCCTAAAAAAACGGTTATCCTATCTGAATTATTTGAAACTGGCAAAAATGATGCGGATTTATATGCCGAAATAGCAGGTTTGCTAAGGCAAAAGAACGTAAATCGATTAATAGGTATCGGAACACATATTTCGAAGTTTTCAAACTTATTTAAGTTAGAAACGCAATTTTTTAACGATACAGATGCGTTTATTGAAGCTTTTGGTGATCTATCCTTTAGCCATGAAACAATATTAGTGAAAGGTGCCAGGCGTTTTGAATTTGGCAGAATCAGCAAATTATTGACTCAAAAAATTCATGATACGGTTTTAGAAATCGACTTAAATGCCATGGTTGGCAACCTACAATTCTATCGTTCTAAAGTTAAACCAGGCGTTAAAATTATGGCCATGGTAAAGGCTTTTTCTTATGGTAGCGGAAGTTTTGAAATCGCCAATTTGTTGCAATTTCATAAGGTTGATTATTTGGCAGTAGCTTACGCAGATGAAGGCATCGCATTACGAAAAGCAGGAATAACCTTGCCGATAATGGTAATGAGCCCTGAAGAATCTGCTTTTGATGCCATTATTGAGCATCATTTAGAACCTGAAATTTACAGCATCGAAATTTTAAATAGCTTTTTAAATGTGGTTTGCAATTATGATTTCATCTATCCAATCCACATTAAAATTGATAGCGGAATGCATCGTTTGGGATTTGATAGGTCAGAAATCGATACCCTTTCTGCTATTCTAAAAGACAACCAACACATAAAAGTTCAAAGTATATTTTCGCATTTGGTTGCCAGTAGTGAGTCGGAACATGATAACTTCACAAAACATCAAATTGATGAATTTAACCATATTACAGTTGAATTAATCGAAGTTTTAGGATATAAACCGCTGCTGCATATTGCAAATACGTCGGGCATTAGCAGGTGGGCAGAAGGCCAAATGGATATGGTTCGTTTAGGAATTGGTTTGTACGGTTTCGATTCGACTTTGATAAATAACCGCGGATTACAAACCACAATGGTGCTTAAAACTACTGTAACGCAAGTTAAAACATTAAATGCTGGCGAAACTGTTGGCTACAGCAGGCGAGGTGTTATGCCGAATGGCGGTAAAATTGCGACTGTAAAAATCGGTTACGCCGATGGTTACAGTCGGGCTTTTGGAAATGGAGTAGGGAAAATGCTCATCAACGGAAATTTAGTTCCAACAATCGGCTCTATTTGTATGGATATGACCATGCTTGATGTAAGCGGAATCGAAGTAAAAGCTGGCGATGAGGCAATCGTTTTCAACCAGGAACATAACATCATGGAGCTTGCAAAACAAATCAACACCATTCCCTATGAAATTCTAACCAATATTTCGCAAAGGGTTAAGCGGGTTTATTTTTATGAATAAATTGGTTTATTAGTCATTTGTCATTAGTTCATTTGTCTGGGTGCAGATACGCCACGCGAAATAACAACTCGTAAATAATGAACTAATAAACATATTCAATTTGGACACTAGACACATATAGACCATGCTAACTAATTACTAGTGAACCAATGGCTAATGAACCATTAAGCTAATGAACCAATAAACGAATGAACCAACAAACTACCAACTATTGAACATTTTTGAATAAATTCGCAGCATGAATAAAGTCGGGAAAGCTATTTTAAACTATTTGATTAAAGGTTTATTACTCGTTGTGCCCATTGCTGTGAGTATTTTTATTGTGGTTTGGGCAGTTACAACTGTTGATAGCTGGTTGAACGTTAATAATATTTTAGGAGTTAATCCACGTACAGGCGAAAGCAGAAACATACCTGGTTTTGGTTTGCTTACAGTTTTGACGATTATTTTGTTAGCCGGAATCTTCGTAACCAATTTGGTTACCGAACCAATGTACAATTGGTTTCAGCGAATGATGCAACGCTTACCGTTGCTCAATTTCATTTATACATCAATTAAAGATTTAACAGAGGCCTTTGTTGGCGATGAGAAAAAATTTAATCATCCTGTTATTGTCGAAGTAGAAGGAGGGATGAAAAAAATTGGTTTTCTTACACAAAATGATTTGCACAAACTCGATTTGCCAGATGAAGTTGCTGTTTATTTTCCTTTGTCGTATTCCTTTGCAGGTCAGCTATGTATTGTAAAAAGGGATAAAGTTAAAGATTTAAAAATGAGCGCTGCCGAGGCGATGAAACTGGTGGTAAGTGGTGGAGTTAGTGGCTTGTAAGGAATTGAATCACATTAAAAAAAGCTTCTTCCTGTAAATAAAATGAATGTTAGAATCACGAATGCAAAAAGTATTCTGGTATAATATTCTCTGATAAAAAGTCCAGTCAATATCAGTAAATCATCATCTACATTGCTATGAGTCAAACCATTTCCTGTAGAAGAGTTGTAAATAACTTGTTTGTCTTTGTGGTTATTTATTGTCCATCTGCTTAACCAGCTATTTTGAAAGCTCCAATCAAATTTTTCGCCTGAGGTAAAAAATATTTGTGCTTTGAAGCCTAACCAATCATAACGAATCACAGCCAAAACCTCATTTTTATTGTTCAGTATTTTTGTTTCCGGATTAGAATATCCTTCACTTTTTAAAAGATAAATGCCTTGCTGAGTAGTTGCAATTGCAGAATTTTTAAGCGAGCTAAAATTGATAGAAAATTTCAGCAACGCATTGCCAAATACCTGATAATTGCTATCAAATAAGCCTTTTCTCCAATTTAATGTTTGCTCCATATTTTAAAAATTATCTTTTAGTTCCCTTTGAACTTGTAATAAACAAAAAAGAGCGGTTTTGTTTTGTAAAGGTTAGAGTTAAGGATTGGTAACATGTTACAACGAATAACTACGCAACAAAAAAAGCACCTGTGTAAACAAGCGCTCTCTCTAAAGGTTATAAAATTTTGAATGATTGAATCTTCAAATAAATCTTAAATGCTGGTAAAAATCCTATTCATCCTGTAATCCTTAAATCCTGATCAAAAATCCTGGTAAAAATCCCTGTTAAAAGTTAGGTTTAAGCACATACTTATCATAGAACCTGAAAATATGCTCTGCAGCTTCTTCGGCGGTATCTACTAAACGGAATAAGTTTAAATCTTCTTCGTGGATGTTGTGTTCTTTCTGCAGCATTGTTCCTTTAATCCAATCGATTAATCCGCTCCAATAATCTTTACCTAATAACACAATCGGGAAACGGGCAATTTTACCAGTCTGAATTAATGTCAAAGCCTCAAAAAGCTCATCCATTGTACCAAAACCACCAGGCAATACCACAAAACCCTGACTATATTTCATAAACATCACTTTGCGAACAAAGAAATAATCAAACTCTAAAAGCTTGTTATGGTCGATGTATTTGTTGTGAAATTGCTCAAAGGGCAACTCGATGTTCAAACCAACGGATTTACCGCCATTGGTATGTGCGCCCTTGTTACCAGCCTCCATAATACCCGGGCCACCGCCGGTAATCACGCCATAACCACGGTCGGTTAAAAGTTTGCCGCATTGTTCGGCCAATTGGTAATATCTGTTCGTTTCTGCGGTACGTGCTGAACCATAAATGGTTACACATGGACCAATCTTCGCCAGTTTTTCGAAACCATCTACAAACTCGGCCATTATTTTAAAAATCTGCCAAGAATCGGTTACCTTAATTTCCTGCCAATCTTTATTTTCAAAAGCACTTCTAATTTTTTCTTCACTCGTCATAAACTATATACTAAATATTAAAATTTGGTTTGCGCATCAGTTTTTTTGCTGATGAAAAGCAAGCCGATAAATGTGATTAAACCGTTAATTAAAATCAGTTCGACACTAAAAACGTAACCACCGAATAATGTGGTAGAATACGATGAAAGCAAGTAACATAAAAAAGGCGATAAAATGCAAACTATAGGCACTAATTTATCATGTAAACCTCGTTTTTTTACAAACAATCCAAAACTGTAAAGGCCGAGGAGTGGCCCATAAGTATAAGAAGCGATGGTGAAAATTAAACTCACCACCGATGCACTGTTGAAGGCATTAATTACAATAATGACTAAAAACATTAAAATAGAAAATGCTACGTGGACGGTGTGGCGTTTCTTTACTGCATCTTTTGCATTCAAGTTTTCTGCCTTTGCCATACCCAAAAAATCTACACAGAATGAAGTTGTTAAGGCGGTAAGTGCCGAATCTGTTGTAGCAAAAGTTGCCGCTGTTAAGCCTAGCATAAAAATAATGGCCGGTAAAGCACCCAAATTATTTAAGGCAATTTCTGGGAACAATAAATCGGTTCTTGGTTTGCCAGTAATATGGTCTAGCGGAATTTCAATACCGTTTTTTGCAGCGAAAATATACAGCAAAGCACCAACGCTTAAAAAGAAAATATTTAAAATTACAAATACACCCGTAAAGGTGAACATGTTTTTTTGTGCCTCTTTTATGGTGCCCATGCTCAGGTTTTTCTGCATCAAATCTTGGTCTAAACCCGTCATGGCGATGGTTACAAAAATACCGCCGATAAATTGCTTGCTGAAATAGAATTTGTTGGTTAAGAAATCATCTAGAAAGAAAACTTTTGAATAACTGCTGTTTTTAATCGTTTCAAATGCTTGAGGGATACTAAAATCCAGACTGTTGCAAATGAAATAGATGGTTAAAAAAACAGATAAAACCAGGAAAAAAGTTTGCAATGTATCTGTAATGATGATTGTTTTTAAGCCTCCTTTAAACGTGTAAGACCAAATCAAGGCCAGTGAAATTAGCACTGTAAGCCAAAACGGAATGCCATAATTATCAAAAATAAAGCGTTGTAAAACAATAACAACCAGGTATAAACGGGTAGCTGAACCCAAAGTTCTACTTAGCAAAAATATCGATGCTGCGGTTTTGTAACTGTAATGCCCCAAACGCTGTTCGATATAGCTGTAAATGGATGTGAGTTTCATCCGATAATACAGCGGCAGTAGAACTGTACAAATGATAATAAAGCCAACTGCGTTACCTAAAACGAACTGAAAATATTGAAATTGGTTTCCTCCAGGTGCGCCAACTTCGCCCGGAACGGAGATAAAAGTTACACCCGAAAGTGCGGTTCCTATCATCCCGAAAGCAACCAAATACCATTTTGAGTTTTTATTTGCAGTAAAAAAGGTTGAATTATCTGATGAGTTTTTAGAGGTAACAAATGAAATAATAATCAGCACTAAAAAATAACCGATTAAAAAACACAAGAGGATGGTTGGCGACATAGTTTTGTTTTAAGCTGCTAAATGTAAAGAAAACGATTTTTATAATCAATATTTTGACTTGGAAATCAGGTTTCCAGTTTCAATGGGTTAATGTAGCTCCGTCATTCCTGACTGTCCGGCAGGTGCTTTGCTCACCCGAAAATTCCTTTGGATAAGGAAAGCATATCTAAAACATAAAGGCAGGTGCTTCAATCGGGATTTGTGCTCGCTGCTGCCGGGTTTATGTTACTTAGGTTTGCCTTGCTATTTTAAACCTGACAGCAGCGGAAATACTTTTGGTTTGTACCAAAGAAATAGATTCTTAAATAGTTGCTTATTGCAGTGATGAAATTGAGTAGCACGAAACACCGTACCAAAAGATTGTAGCAAATGGCAGGACTGATGAAACCTAAGAACTACTGATACTGCTTTTCAAAAAATAAATTTGTTTTGCTTAGTGATTAGTTGTTCGGTTTATTAGTTTTTAGTTGTTTAAGCAAAATAACTAAAAAACTAAACCACTAAAAAACATATTAACTATTTCATATTTTTGCGGAATGAATTTTTCTTCCAAGCTGCTAGAAGATGCAGTAAACGAATTCTCGAAATTACCCGGCGTTGGCCAAAAAACGGCTTTACGCTTGGTTTTACATCTTTTAAATAAAGAGCAAGAGGAAGTAAATCAGTTTGGAAATACTTTTATTAAGCTTAAACAGCAAATAAAACATTGCAGCATTTGCCACAACATTTCTGATTATGTGGTGTGCGAAATTTGTACTTCGCATAAGCGGGATAAAGAAACCATTTGCGTGGTAGAAGACACCCGTGATGTGATGGCGATTGAAAATACATCGCAATATTTTGGCGTTTACCATGTTCTGGGTGGTTTGATTTCCCCAATGGATGGCGTCGGACCAACAGATTTATTTATTGATGGATTGGTTTCGAGGGTAGCTAAGGGCGGAATTAAAGAAATAATTTTGGCTTTGAGTCCGAATATGGAGGGCGATACCACGCTGTTTTACTTATACAAACGATTAAAAGAATTTAATGTACCGGTGACTACCATTGCCCGTGGAATTGCTTTTGGTGGCGAGTTGGAATATACGGATGAAATTACATTAGGTCGCTCGATTATCACTCGTGTTCCATACGAAACAGCAATGATGAAATAGGGTAGTTGTTTTGGTAATTAGAAAAAGTCTCCAAAACTCAATTGTACTCTATCTCCCAAAAAACTAAATAACGAAAAAACCAACTAACTATAAATGAAGGATAAAGTTATCATTATCACTGGTGCATCGAGCGGAATTGGTAAAGCTTGTGCCGAAGAATTTGCAAAACGTGGTGCTAATTTAGTTTTAGCTGCCCGTCAATATGTTACACTTTGCGAAATTACAGCCGATTTAGAGAAAAAATATAACATCAGGGCTGTTGCCGTTCAGGCTGATGTAAGTAAAGAGGCAGATTGCGAATTAATAATCAAACAAACATTGGTTTCATTCAATAAAATTGATGTTTTGGTGAACAACGCAGGTTTATCTATGCGTGCTTTGTTTAACGATTTAGATTTATCGGTACTTAAAAACTTGATGGATGTTAACTTTTGGGGAACGGTTTATTGTACCAAATATGCCTTGCCTGAGATCTTAAAAACCAAAGGAACAGTAGTTGGAATTTCATCTATCGCAGGTTACCGCGGTTTGCCAGGTAGAACAGGTTATTCTGCCTCAAAGTTCGCTATGAATGGTTTCATGGAATCTTTACGAACTGAATTATTAAAAACTGGCGTTAATGTTTTAGTGGCTTGTCCTGGTTTTACAACTTCAAATATTCGTGTTGCAGCTTTGGCAAAAGATGGCAATGCCCATGGCGAAACAAGTATGGAAGAAGGTAAAATGATGACATCGGAAGAAGTGGCAAGCATCATCGCTGATGGAATTGAACAACGCAAACGCACTTTGATAATGACCGGACAAGGAAAATTGGCGGTATGGATGAATAAATTGTTTCCTGCCTTTGTTGATAAAAAGGTGTTTGATTTATTTGCAAAAGAGAAAAATCCACTGATAAAGAGGTAAGATGGAGAAGTGGAAGATGGAAAATGGTGGATGGAAGATGGTGGATGGAAGAGAGGAAATGGAAGAGAAAGTTTCATCGAAAGTCAGGGCGGCATTTTGACCCATCATCCATCTAACATATTCCATTATATATTCATTTTCCATTGTACATCCATCTACCGTCATCCATCATAAATCCATTTTCCATTAACCAACATCCATTATTCCAGCAATTTCGTTTGTTTACTGTTGAAAAGAAAAAATCTTTTATGCTTAAAAACTTAGTTTTAATAATGCTCTTGTTTCAAACCATTATTTCATCGGCACAAGTAAAAACAGCAAAAGACATTAATTACGCTGGCAATGCTGAAGTAGCAAATACGCTTAATATTTTTTACAAAAAAGATGATATAAAGGATAAACCTGTGCTAATTTTTATTCATGGTGGTTCCTGGAGTAGCGGCAAGAAGGAAACTTATTGGTGGTTGGGTAGAAATTTTGCCCATAAAGGTGTGGTAACCGTCATTATAAATTATCCTTTGGCACCAAATGCTCAATACGAAAAAATGGCCGATGATTGTGCCTTGGCGGTAAAATGGGTTCAGGAGAACATATCAAACTACACCGCTAGTGGAAATAAAATATTTGTGATGGGACACTCTGCCGGTGCGCATTTAGGAGAGCTTATCAATGCCGACCCAAAATATTTCAAGCATGCGGGAATTGAAAACCCAATTAAGGGAATGATTTTAAACGACCCTTTTGGATTAGATATGCATGAATATTTAACCACAGCAGAGAAAGATGATTTCTATTTTGATTTCCTCAGAACGTTTACCGATAAACCTGAAGTTTGGAAATTGGCATCGCCATTGGATTATGTAAACAACATTAAAAATTCACATTTACTTTTTTATGGAGGTAAAACTTACGGTGCTATCCGTATTCAAACACCAAGATTGTATGAAAAGTTAAAAGCCAATAAGGTTCCTGTAGAAATTAAAGAAATAAAAGGTAAAAGCCATGTTCCAATGATTAGTCAGATGATATTTGGCGGTAACGACTTGTATAAAGATATTCTGGAGTTTATTGAAAAATTTTCAAAGATTAGATAAATTAATGGCGGATTAAAAGCGTTTAGTGAAATCTAATAGTCAAACTCTTATTTACTTATCAAACTCAATCTACAACCACTTTTTCGGTTTTGTCGAATAAACTATAATCCAAAACCGTTTTTCCAACCTCGTTGTGATAATGCATCATTTTAAATTTTGCATCCATCTCAATATCTTCATCCTGATAGCTCGTTCTAGTATGAATGGTTTGCGAAAATGTATCATCAAAAGCTTTTATGATTACAAAGATTTCTACCTCGGCAGCTTTCAAATCATCTAAAGTTTTATTAAAAATCGGACTGTCTTCATTAATCGGATGCACTAATGTCCAGTTTAAAGAGAGTACGCTAATTTTACTGCGTTCTAGTTCCAATGGGTAAAAGCTTCTTTTCAATTTGCCGTTATCTATTTCGTTGAAACTCATAACCATCTGCACTTCAACATCAATCAAAGAATTTTTTCGCAAATTAACCATACGAAACATCAACGCTTTTTGGTTTTGATAAGGTGCAATAACCATCTTCTTAATAAACGAGACTTTAGATGTTGGTCGGCTAAAACGGCCATATAATAAACCAGTTGCTAATGCAAAAGCCAATAAACCCAGCATACTTTCGAAAGCGGCTAAAATACTGGTAATAAAACCTTGCGGCGAAATATGTCCGTAACCAACCGTAGAAATGGTTTGAGCAGAAAAGAAAAAGGCATCAAAAAACTGGTCGCGGATGGTTGTGCCGTTTGCACCGTTTAAATTTTCTATGCCAACAATATTGTACGCAGCGGCAAAAAGTGTGTTCACAATAAGGTAGGCAATTAAAATAACGAGGAAAAACCTCGGCCAACTGATGGTAACAAGTCGGGTATAGGTATCATCAAATTTAAACCAGGGTAAACCTACACGTTCTATATTTGGTGTGCCATCTGTATTTAAAACACGCTGATTCTTGAGAACGGGAGCTGAGCCGAAGCCCAAATCATCATTAAACTGTACTTTTCTTTTAAAGAAAGCCATATAATTTAGAAAGATTTTGGAATTATAAAAATTATATCAATATTTGTTCGATACAAACATGATAATTAAAAACTTAAATAACAATTGGTGGTGGCATAACGAAATTCGTTAGGCAAATTCTATTGTTATATATTTTAAAATATTTTATAAACGACGAAAAGGATTGCCCAAAAAGCAATCCTTTTTTTATTTGCATTTTTTAACATCGAGCAAAATATTAACCACAGATGGAAAGAATGAACACAGATGATTAATAAACATGGAAAAATCTGTATTTATCAATGGTTAAACTAAAGATGGAAAGAATGAACACAGATGATTAATCAGCATGAAAAAAATCTGTGTCTATCCATGTTCATCTGTGGTTAAAATAAAACATAAACATGAAAAAGATATTAAATCATTTATTCGAAAATAAAAGTTTCAGTAGGGAAGAGGCCAAAAATATCCTTATTTCGATTACGCAAGGTGAATTTAATTCATCGCAAATTGCAGCTTTTATTACTGCCTATGCTATGCGGAATATTACCGTTGATGAATTGAAAGGTTTCCGCGATGCGATGTTGGATTTAGGTATCAAAACAGATTTTTCTAATCACGAATTGATTGACCTTTGCGGTACAGGCGGCGATGGAAAAGATACTTTCAATATTTCAACGCTTTCATCATTCGTGGTTGCTGGTGCTGGTCATAAGGTTGCAAAACATGGTAATTATGGAGTTTCTTCGGGTTGTGGTTCATCCAATGTGATGGAATATTTGGGCTATAATTTCACCAACAATCAAGACACATTAAAACAAAATTTAGATTCGGCAGGCATTTGTTTTTTGCATGCCCCCTTGTTTAATCCTGCGATGAAAATTGTAGCCCCAATTCGGAAAGATTTAGGTATAAAAACCTTCTTTAATATGTTAGGGCCAATGGTTAATCCATCGCAGCCTAAATACCAAATGGTTGGGGTTTTTAGTTTAGAATTGGCTCGTTTATATAATTATTTATATCAGGATACGACTAAAAATTATACCATAGTTCATGCATTGGAGGGTTATGATGAAATTTCATTAACATGTGATGTGAAAACTTTTAATAACAAAGGCGAAAGTATTTTAACGCTAAATGATATGGGTTTTGAAAAGGTTTCAACCTCAGATATAAAGGGCGGCGACACGGTAGAATCATCGGCTAAAATATTTATGGATGTTTTAAATGGCGACGCTACGGATGTACAAAATAATGTGGTGCTGTGCAATTCGGCTTTAGCCATTAAAACCATTAAACCAACGGCAAGTTTTGCAGATTGCTTTTACGAGGCCGAAGAATCTTTAACCAGCAAAAGAGCTTTAGAAAGTTTTAAAAAATTAGTTGCCTAATGAATAATTTAAAACTAAAAGTATGCGGAATGCGACTGGCGGCAAATATTGCAGCTGTTGCAGCCTTGCATCCTGATTATATGGGTTTTATTTTTTACGAAAATTCGCCAAGGTTCATAAGCGATGTTTCAGCAGAATTAATTAAATATATTCCTGCAGAAATAAAAACGGTTGGTGTTTTTGTGGATGAGGATTTAGAAACAGTTAAGAAAAAAATAAATCTTTATCAGTTAAAAGCTGTTCAATTACATGGGAATGAAAGTGTAGAATATTGTTGCAAATTGAAATCGGCATATAATAGTTTAGAAGTGATTAAAGCTTTCGGGGTGGATGAGGATTTTGAATTTGCAGTATTGAATGATTATGCTACTATAGTTGATTACTTTTTATTTGATACGAAAACTAAATCACACGGAGGTTCAGGTAAAACTTTCGATTGGAAAATTTTAGAAAAGTACACACTCAATAAACCTTATTTTTTAAGTGGTGGAATTGATTTAGAACATGCTACTGCCATTTCTGGAATAGATGATGCTCGATTATATGCGCTGGATATTAACAGCAGGTTTGAAATTGAACCTGGTTTAAAGGATGTGGAGAAGATTAAGGAGTTCGTAGCTACGCTAGGTGGGTAGTTGTGGGATTATGCTCCTTTGGTTTGAACAACGGAAATTTTTTGTCCTGGCCGGACGGGCTTTTTTCTTTTTGACAACACTGCCGTCGGTTTAAACCGAAGGTATAGTATATAAAAAATAGCCCACGATTTCAATCATGGGTAATATAATAAAATTCATTGCCGTCGGTTACAACCGGCGAATTGATAAAAAAAGATATGAAATACAAAGTAAACGAAAAAGGATATTACGGAGATTTTGGTGGAGCGTACATCCCAGAGATGCTTTATCCAAACGTAGAAGAGTTGCGTCAGAATTATTTGAAAATTATTGATGACGCCGATTTTCAAAAGGAATTTCATCAGTTAATGAAAGATTATGTGGGTAGGCCTTCGCCATTATATTTGGCGAAAAGGTTATCAGAGAGATATGGAGCAAACATTTTCCTTAAGAGAGAAGATTTGAATCACACTGGTGCTCATAAAATCAACAACACTATTGGGCAAATCCTCCTTGCCGAAAAGCTTGGTAAGAAAAGAATTATTGCCGAAACTGGTGCTGGCCAACATGGTGTAGCCACTGCTACGGTTTGTGCTTTGCGCAACCTGCAGTGTGTGATTTATATGGGTGAAGTGGATATCGAACGACAAGCACCAAACGTTGCCCGGATGAAAATGCTTGGTGCAAAAGTGGTTCCTGCAAGTTCGGGTAGTAAAACCTTGAAAGATGCAACCAACGAAGCCATGCGTGACTGGATTAACAATCCTGTAGATACACACTATATTATTGGGTCGGTGGTTGGTCCGCATCCATATCCCGATATGGTGGCAATTTTTCAATCAATTATTTCAGAAGAAACAAAAAAGCAATTGATAACGCAAACTGGAAACGACCAGCCCGATTATGTTTTGGCTTGTGTAGGTGGCGGAAGTAATGCAATGGGCATGTTTTATCATTTCATGGATGATGAAAATGTAAAACTTATCGCCGTTGAGGCGGCCGGAAAAGGGGTTTCGAGCGGGTTTTCTGCTGCCACAACTTACCTAGGGAAAGAAGGTGTTTTACATGGTAGCAGGAGTATTTTAATGCAAACTCCAGATGGACAAGTGGTAGAGCCACACTCCGTTTCTGCTGGATTGGATTACCCAGGTATTGGTCCGCAACATGCACACTTATTTAAAACTGGTCGCGGTAAATACGTTTCTATTACCGATGAAGAAAGCCTTGATGCAGGTTTATTGCTCACTCAACTGGAGGGAATTATTCCTGCTATTGAAAGTGCGCATGCTTTGGCTTATTTAGACAAAATGGAATTTAAAGGCGGCGAAAATGTGGTGATTTGTTTATCAGGCAGAGGCGATAAAGACTTAGACACCTATATTAAATATTTTAATTTATAGATATGAGATAACAGATATGAGATATTAGACTTCCCGTCTGGCTCTCAATCTAAAGTCTCAATTCTAATATCTCAACAATGAACAGAATCAAACAACTCTTCCAAGAGAAGAAAAATATATTATCAATTTATTATACAGCTGGTTATCCGAATACTGGCGATACCATTAAAATTGCAGAGGCTTTAGAAAAATCTGGTGCTGATATGTTGGAAATTGGTTTCCCATATTCTGACCCAGTTGCCGACGGACCTGTTATCCAGGCAAGTAGCAAGCAATCATTAGACCAAGGCATGACGCTGAATTTGCTTTTTGAGCAATTGAAAGATTTGCGCAAAAATGTTACCATTCCGGTTTTATTAATGGGTTATGTGAATCCTGTTTTGCAATTCGGAGTAGAAAATTTCTGTAAAGCCTGTGCTGAAGTTGGTGTTGATGGTTGCATCGTGCCAGATTTGCCGATGGTAGAATACGAAGAGTTTTACAAAACCTGCTTTGAGGAACATAATTTAAGCAATGTGTTTTTAATTACACCTCAAACTGCAGAAGAGCGCATTCATAAAATAGATGGACTAACCAATGGATTTATCTATCTGCTATCTTCTTCGGCTACAACAGGTAAAAACCTTGAAGTTGGTGATACAACGGAAACTTATTTCGGCAGAATTAAAAATATGAACTTAAAAAACCCAACCATGATTGGCTTTGGAATTAGTGATAAACAGACTTTTGATAAGGCTTGTGCTTATGCGAATGGAGCAATTATAGGAACAGCTTTCGTTAAAGCAATTGAAAATGGTAATTTGGAGGAGAGTGTAAGTGCTTTTATGAAGAAGTTTAAAGGCTAATTGGGCGTTGAATTATTGCGAGGTGGTAAGTAATCTCTTTACTCTTTGTTTTTTCGTCCTGGCAGGACGGGCTTTTTTCTTTTGACCGCAAAAGAAACAAAACTCCCAGCTGAAAATTTATTCATATTGTTTAAGTTAATTTAATGGTATTCATGAGGGCTTCGCCGTTTTCTATTAAAGTCAGTGGTTTGGCTTGAATAAGCTATACCGAAAAATTTGTTAGGCCGGATTAGAGTAGAACGAAGATGTAGTGGTAGGGCTTAACTAAGCGGAAAAACAAATTGTTTAGTAAATTTACTAAAGTAATATAATACGTTCTAACAAATTTGTCATTGCGAGGCACGAAGCAATCTCTCTTTTTTGCTGTCCTCTCCGGACTATCTCCCTTCGGAGGGAGCAGGGGGAGGTTTTTGTTTTTCAAAGTAACTTAATTATAGCACCGTTCAATAAAATCCTTGTTTCTTACATTGCATTTCCAACCTAAACCCGACCGAAATGGAAATACTTTTTTTAAGCAATACCATGAATATTTCTTAAATTCAAACGATGAAATACAGACTTCAACAAACATCTGCAGAAGGTGAAAAAAGATTGTAATAAAGGGCGGGGCTGCTGTTTCATAAAGTCTTCAGTCATTGCTTTCCAAACCAAATAATAAGCAGTTGGAAATAGCAATTGGAAAACTTATTTCGAATCATTAAAAATAATCTGCTTTTACAATCCTTCTTTAAATCATCAAGAACCCAATTTTAAAGCACCTAAATTCTATTTGACAATTAAATGATTGTTGATTTCAGGATTGGTTATACATTTGCTTAACGGTGTTAGATTATTTATCACCTTACATTCCACATAATGGGAAGCAAAGAAAGAATTTTACGACTAAAAGATGAAACCAGAACAAAAATTCTGGATGCAGCCTTGAACATTGTTCAAACGGAGGGTTGGCAAGCATTGAGTATGCGTAAAATTGCCGACCAGATTGAATATACAGCACCAATTATTTATGAATATTTTTCTAACAAGGAAGGTATTCTGCTCGAACTAACCAGAAGAGGTTACCTGATTTTAGGTAAAGATATTAGAGAGGCGAGGGATAGCAATAAGTTGCCGGAAGACCAAATGCAGGCCATGTGGATTGCATATTGGAACTTTGCTTTTGCGCATAAAGAGTTTTACCAGTTGATGTACGGTGTTGATATGGTTTGTTGTACAGTGAAAAGCACAATGGCCGAAGCTGAAAATGTAAGCAATATGCTTGGCGACGTTATCGAATCACTTTTTAAAAAGAAGCCGGTATCAGAAAATGATATTTGCACAAAATACTACACTTATTGGTCTATCATCCATGGCTTAATTTCCATTAATTTGGTTCGCCCAAATGGTAGAACAACTGATGAATTAAACCAACAAATTTTAAAAGACGCCATCAAAGGTATCACCCTATCTATTAATAGTTAATTTTTTTACCTAATGATTTAACGCTGTTAGATTATTTATACAACATAAATCCACTATAATTTTTATAATATGAATGCTATCCATCGTTTGTTTATTTTACTTAACACTGTTAAACCATTTAATCAGGTTAAGTCAATGTTAATTTTATCTACACTAGCTATCGTTTTAGCTAGTTGTAAGTCTGCACCCGACCAATCGGCTGCTGCACCACCACCACCAGTTTTGCCTGTAAGTTTGGTCAGCGAAAGCGCTCAAACTACCTATATTGATTATCCAGCCGCTATTCAAGGTGCCGTTGATATTGATGTTAGGCCACAAGTCAGTGGTTACTTACAAAGTGTTTTGGTTAATGAAGGTGCTTACGTAACCGCCGGACAAACATTATTTAAGATTAATGAAAACCCTTATCGCGAAGCTTTAAATAACGCAAAAGCAAGTTTGCATGCCGCCGAAGCTGCCATTTTAAACGCCCAATTAGAGGTTGACAAATTAACGCCTTTGGTACAAAATAAAGTAGTATCAGAATTTCAATTAAAAACGGCAAAAACTGCTTATAAAATTGCTCAGGCCAATGCAGAGCAGGCAAGAGCAGGTGTTGCTTCAGCTAAAATTAACTTGGGCTATACCAATGTAAAGGCTACGGTTAGTGGCTATATAGGTCGTATCCCTAAAAAACAAGGTAGCCTGGTTTCTCCAACCGACCAGATTGCACTAACACAATTATCTGATATTCATGAAGTTCATGTTTATTTTGCTTTGGCTGAGAATGACTTCAACAGCTTTAATGTTAACTATCCAGGTAAATCTCCTGCGGATAGAATTAAACATTTGCCTGCTGTAGAATTGCTTTTATCGGATAATACAACATATCCTATCAAAGGAAAAATCGATATGATTGATGGTCAGTTCGATAAAAATACTGGCGCTATTACTCTGAGAGCCACTTTTTCAAATTCAAGTGGAACATTACGTTCTGGAAACACAGGTAAGGTTAGGTTAGGTTTGCAACATGATGATGCGATTTTGATTCCACAGGCGGCAACTGTAGAAATGCAGGATAAAGTTTTCGTTTTTGCGGTAAACAAAGATAACAAAGTGAGCAAAATGCCAATTAGGGTTATAGGGAAAAGCGGAACCAATTATCTGGTGAAAGACGGTGTAAAAGCTGGCGACCAAATCGTGCTTAGCGGTTTAGACCGCTTGCAAGAAGGACAAGTGATTCAACCTGAAAAAAGAACGGATAAGGCAGCAAGTTTAAAGCTGAAAGACTAAAGCTGAAAACGCATAATTATATAATAAATAATAAAAAAAATGTTCAAGATATTTATACAAAGGCCCGTATTGGCAACCGTAATTTCCATTTTATTGGTGATTTTGGGTGTACTTGGTCTTACAAAATTGCCTTTACAACAGTTTCCTGATATTGCACCACCATCAGTTTTGGTAACAGCAGTTTATCCGGGAGCAAATGCCGAAACGGTTTTACGTTCGGTTGCACCATCGCTGGAAGAATCGATAAATGGCGTAGAAAACATGACTTATATGAGCTCTACAGCCAGTAATGATGGCTCGTTGGCAATTACAGTTTTCTTTAAACTAGGTACAAATGCCGACCAAGCTGCGGTAAATGTTCAAAATCGGGTGGCGCAGGCAACCAGTCAGTTGCCTGCAGAAGTTGTGCAACAAGGTGTTACAACGGCGAAGCAGCAAAACAGTTTCATCATGGCAATTGGTTTGTACACGGAAGATGAGGCAAAATACGACCAAACATTCGTAGCCAATTATGCGCAAATCAACATCATTCCTGAAATAAAACGTATTCCGGGTGTAGGTTCTGCTGCAATTTTTGGCGGTGTTAAAGATTATTCGATGCGTGTTTGGTTAAATCCTACACAAATGACAACCTACAAAGTTACCCCGAATGAGATAATGAAAGCCATTCAGGATAAAAGTTTAGAGGCTGCACCAGGTAAATTTGGCGAGAAAAGTAAGGAAGTTTTTGAATATGTAATTAAGTACAAAGGTAAATTAACCAAACCCGAAGAATATGAAAATATAGCTATACGTGCCAATGCTGATGGTTCTATATTGCACTTGAAAGATGTTGCTAGAGTAGAATTGGGCGCATATTCTTACAACAGCATCACCCGTTTAAATGGTAAAAAAGGAATCGTAATTGGTATCATTCAGTTGGCGGGATCAAACTCGAACGATATTCAGGTGGCGATTAATAAACTGATGGAAAAATCAGAAAAAACCTTTCCTGTCGGGATAAAGAAGAATATTTTTTATAGCACCAAAGTTTCTTTAGATCAATCGATTGAACAAGTGGAGCATACTTTGATAGAGGCTTTTATTTTGGTTTTCATCGTAGTATTTATCTTTCTACAAGATTTCAGGTCGACATTAATTCCTGCTATTGCCGTTCCGGTAGCCATTTTAGGTACGTTTTTCTTTATGCAATTGTTTGGTTTCTCGATAAACTTATTGACTCTATTCGCTTTAATCCTGGCCATTGGTATTGTGGTAGATGATGCGATAGTCGTCGTTGAGGCAGTGCATGCGAAAATGGAACACAAAGGTTTAGGTCCGAAAGCAGCAACTCACGAGGCGATGCACGAAATTACTGGAGCAATTATTTCCATTACTTTGGTTATGGCTGCGGTGTTTTTACCGGTTGGTTTTATGGAGGGTTCTACAGGTGTTTTCTATCGCCAGTTTGCCTTTACCATGGCCATCGCAATTGTAATTTCTGCGGTAAATGCGTTGACTTTGAGTCCGGCTTTGGCTGCCTTATTTTTAAAAGATAACCATTCTGCACATGCTGCGCATCCGGCTGCAAAACCGAATTTCAAACAGCGTTTCTTCAACGGATTTAACCATAGCTTCAATTCCTTAACCAATCGTTATGTGGGAGGTTTAAAATTTTTAGTCCGCAATAAATGGTTAAGTTTAGGTGGTTTGGCGTTAATCACTTTGGTTACCATTTTTATGGTTAAAACTACACCAGCGGGTTTTATTCCAACAGAAGACCAGGGATTTATTGCCATTGCGGTAAACACCCCATCAGGAACTTCTTTGGATGGAACACAAAAAGTGATGACTCAGGCAGAAGAGGTTTTGAGTAAATTGGATGCCTCGAGAGATGTAACTGCGGTATCAGGATTTAACCTGTTAACCAACTCTACAAGTCCATCGTCGGCAGTAGTTTTCGTGCTGCTTAAACCCAATGAAGAACGCGGTGCAGTCAAAAACATCGAAGAGATTATGAACCAGGTTCGTGGAAAACTTGGCGCCATTTCTGGTGGAAGTTTCTTTGTATTCAGTTTCCCTACTGTTCCGGGTTTTAGTAATGTAGAGGCTTTGGATATGGTTTTACAAGATAAAACAGGCGGTAAGCTGGATAAATTTAGTGGAATCTCTCAACAGTTTATTGGCGAGTTAATGAAACGCCCGGAAATTGCAGTAGCTTTTACCAGTTTTAAAGCCGATTATCCACAACTGCAATTGGATATAAATGATGAAAAGGCCGATCAATTGGGTGTAAATGTGAAAGATATTTTGCAGACGATGCAAACCTATTTTGGTAGCGCACAGGCATCAGATTTTAATCGTTTTGGTAAATATTATCGTGTAGTTGTTCAAGCAGATGTGCAGGATAGGGCAGATCCATCATCTATCGACCGTGTGTTTGTAAAAAGTAACCGTGGTGAAATGGTTCCAATGAATACTTTAGTGAAACTCACCCGGATTTATGGTTCGGAAACGGCATCGAGGTATAACCTATTTAATTCAATTTCCATCAACGCTATACCTAAGCCAGGTTTTAGTTCGGGTGATGCCATTAAAGCTATTGAAGAAGTTGCCGAAAAGCAATTACCAGCAGGCTATAGTTATGAATTTTCTGGTCAAACTCGTGAGGAAATATCTTCAGGCGGGCAATCGACAGTGATTTTCATGTTGTGTTTGGTGTTTATTTACTTCCTGCTTTCTGCACAATATGAAAGTTATATTTTGCCTTTGGCAGTAATTTTATCTATCCCTGCCGGAATATTTGGTGTGTTTGTAGCCATCGGTTTAACTGGAATTGAGAACAATATTTATGTTCAGGTGGCCTTAATTATGCTTATCGGTTTGCTAGCCAAGAACGCCATTCTGATCGTAGAATTTGCGGTTCAAAGGCGAAGAGGCGGACAGCCACTGGTTGCATCGGCTTTAGAAGCGGCAAAATCAAGATTGCGACCAATCATCATGACATCCCTGGCTTTCATTGTAGGTTTAATCCCGATGATGGGCGCTACAGGTCCGTCGGCTCAAGGCAACCATTCCATTAGTATTGGTGCTGCCGGAGGTATGATTTCAGGTGTAATTTTAGGCCTGTTTATCATTCCGGTGCTGTTTATCATCTTTCAATCTATACAAGAAAAAATTTCAAAAAAATCACAAGAGGTTGTTTCTCAACAGGACGAACCTATAAATCACGTTGTTTATGAAACGGTTTAATATTATTACCATTCTGCTCCTTGCTATTATATGGAGTGGATGTTCGATTTCTAAAGATTTATCTTTGCCTAAAGTAGCGCCAGGATTATTTAGAAATACATTGCAAAAGGATTCTTCAAGCGTTGGCGATTTGCCTCTAAAAAGCTTTATCAACGACCTAACAGTACAGAATTTAATTGATACAGCTTTGCTCAGAAATTACGATATGCAAATCGCATTGAAAAACATTGATGCTGCTGAAGTACTGTTTAAGCAATCGAAATTAGGCTATTTACCTGAATTGAAATTGCAGGTTGCGGCGAGTTCTAGCCGCCCATCTGATAACAGTTTAAATGGATTAAGCCTGAACCAATTTACCGGATCAACACACATTGAAGATTACAGCGCTAATTTGGGCGTGTTTTGGGATGCTGATATTTGGGGGAAAATTCGCAATCAAAAAGCTGGCGCTTTAGCAAGTTTTTTGCAAACCGAAGAGGCTCGGAAAGCAGTTCAAACCCGTTTGGTTGCTAATGTGGCGCAAGGTTATTACAATCTGTTGATGCTTGATGCACAG
The DNA here is from genome assembly GCF_042650845.1 of Pedobacter lithocola. Taxonomy (NCBI): domain Bacteria; kingdom Pseudomonadati; phylum Bacteroidota; class Sphingobacteriia; order Sphingobacteriales; family Sphingobacteriaceae; genus Pedobacter; species Pedobacter lithocola. The sequence continues at coordinate 201,092 of NZ_JBHSBW010000007.1, forward strand.
TTGGAAATTGCGAAGAAAAACTTAAAATTAAATGATAGCACTTTAAGAATCATCAATTTACAATTTGATGCCGGACAGCTTACTTCTCTTGCAATTCAACAAGCAGAGGCACAACAACTAAATGCTGCACAATTAATTCCTCGTATAGAACAAAATGTAACCTTGCAAGAAAATGCATTAAGCGTTTTAATCGGAACCTTGCCGCAGGCGATAAATCGTTCGAGCCGATTAGATAAAATGAGTTTGCCTCAGGATTTAAATGCTGGTTTCCCATCTTCATTATTAAGTCGTAGACCAGATATTAAATCGGCTGAATTGGCTTTAAACGTAGCCAATGCAAGAGTAGGCGTAGCCAAAGCAAGTTTATATCCATCGTTGGTTATTACAGCAAGTGGCGGTGTGAATTCATTCAAAGCCAGCAATTGGTTTAGTATGCCCGCATCTTTATTCGGTATGGTTTCGGGTGGTATTACGCAACCAATTTTTCAACGTGGTCAGTTGAAATCTAATTTGGAATTAGCAAAAATCGACAGGGAGAAAACAGTAATACAGTTTCGTCAATCCGTAATTAATGCTGTAGGAGAGGTTTCTGATGAATTGACTAAAGTTGAAAAACTGAAAACGCAATACAGCATTGCCGAAAAAAGAGCGCTTACCTTACAACAAGCCTCTAGAAATGCCAGCTTATTATTTAAAAGTGGTATGGCAAATTATTTAGAAGTGATTACTGCTCAGGGTAATTTATTGCAAAGCGAATTGGAATTAACTACGATTAAAACTGAACAGCTGAATGCGGTAGTGGGCTTATATAGGTCGTTAGGTGGTGGATGGAATTAGGAAGGTTTCAGGCTGCCGTCCTTTCTACTTTAGCGGATAAATCTTTGTAATTATCCTTGCCGGACGGGCTTTTTTCTTTTCCTTGATGAAAAGACCAGCGGAGCTAGCTTGAACACAAAAACAAATAAACAAATGGTGAAAAAACAAAACCGAGCTTTTCAGCGAGTTCATGAATACAATTAAAGATTTCTACAGAAAATGAATAAATCAAGGCTTGGAACTGATGTTGAAAAAGCCATTGGAAACTTAACTGGTAACAGCGGATTAGGTCCGATGAAGAATCGGACTTACCGCTGTTTTGGTTATTCGCGATATGAATGTTTGTGCACCAGTTTCAACTGCTTATCCTGCCATCATTTCCTAGGCCAGATAGCAGGGTGGAAATAGCAAAGCTTTTTGATGTGTCCGTGATGCGATTATTCAAAATTTATTTTAAGCGCAGATTACTGGAATTTTGGTTAAAAGCACAATACTTAATTCCCTCTCTTCTAGGAGAGGGATTACAAAAAGTAGAAAAACCACTGCCATTAACATGGTGAGGTTTAAGAAGCCAAATTTAATTATATTCTCAAATGGGCATCGTTTCCTAATCCAGATAGCATAGTGGAAATAGCGAGATTTTAAATTCAACTTTCTTTAACCGATTTTAAAAACACAAAACCCACCACACCTGATAATATAGAGGCAGTGAGTATGGCAAACTTCGCCTCAGAAACATGCAATACTTCACTGAAAGAAAGTAACGCGATAAATATCGACATGGTAAAACCGATTCCAGCTAACATACCTAAACCAAAAATATGTTTCCAGCCTGCTCCAGTAGGCAAATCGGCCCATTTTAATTTTACGGCTAACCAAGAAAAAAAGGTAACACCTATAGTTTTGCCTACAAATAAACCCACAACAATGCCCAAACCTAATGGAGAAACCAAACCAGCAATCATCTCTCTTTCGAAGGTGATATTAGTGTTTGCCAAGGCAAAAATTGGCATAATCAGATAGTTTACAGGGATGCTTAAAGAATGCTCCAGTTTTTCTAAAGGAGATAAAATATTTGTTTCGTTTGTAGGTATAGTGAAAGCCAAAAGTACGCCTGCAATAGTAGCATGAATTCCCGAATGATGAATGAAATACCAAAGAAATATTCCCGGGATTAAATAGAAAATCAGATTTTTTACACCAAAATAATTCAACAGTGTCAATAAAACTAATATTCCGCCAGCCATTGCTAAGTACTCAAAATGAATTTGATTGGTATAGAAAATGGCAATTACCAAAATGGCACCCAAATCATCAACAATAGCTAAAGCGGCTAAAAAGATTTTCAAACTTGTTGGTACGTTTTTGCCAAGCATAGCAATAATTGCTAATGCAAAAGCTATGTCGGTAGCCATTGGTATTCCCCAGCCGCTAGCAGTTTCGGTTCCGTTATTGAATATTGTATAAATTAAAGCAGGAACCAACATTCCACCTAAGGCTGCGATTACAGGTAAAGCGGCACTTTTAAGGGAAGATAGTTCACCCTCAACCAGTTCTCGTTTAATTTCTAAACCAACAAGCAAGAAGAATATTGCCATTAAGGCATCATTTATCCAGGCTAAAATGGAGTAATTAATGGCGCCAAAGCCAAGTTTAATTTGTAAAAATGTTTCAAAGGTTTCTTTCGATGATGAGTTTGCAATTAATAATGAGATGACAACGCAGATTAAAAGTAGAAAGCCACCAATTTGTCCGGATTTAAAAAAACGTGTGAATATTTCGAGGTTGATAATTTTTGCCATCGCTGTAAAAATAGGGAAATTTTGTTGCTTAGCTGCTTTATTGATGTTAATAGGAGTGGTTTTTAAGTCGTTATTTCTCTTGAATAAAAGAATGCTTTTGCTTTTCTTAGATAGTTTAATAAACAATTTTTTCTTTGCCTTGATGAAAAGAAACAAAAATCAAGGCTTGGAACTGATGTTGAATAAGCCATTTGAAACTTTATTGGCAAAAGCGGATTAGGTCCGATGAAGAATCGGACTTACCGCTGTTTTGGTTATTCGGGAAATGAATGTTTGTACACAAGTTTCAACTGCTTATTCTTCCATCATTTCCTAAGCCATATAGCAGGGTGGAATGGCAGTGTGTTAAGCCGACCGTCATTCCCATCCCAACAAGTGTATCTGAATAATTTACTACTTTCAATAACTAATTACTATTTCTTCTTACCAATATTTACCCTCACATTTACTTCGAAATCACCATCTGTATAACCACTAATAGCCGAAGTTGCGGTATTGTAATAGGCCATAAAATAAATTGTCGATTTGTAATTCATACCAAAGCCAACGGTTGCATTTTGCGTATTATGGTACATTGCCATCACATACAATTTATCGTTTGCAAAATTGGCGTTCAAACCTGCATCCCAAAGGTTTTTGTAATTTTTAATTCCCCTAAAAACACCTTTAGGCTCAAGGCTAATACCATTTATGCCCGTTCCGAAATTTATTTTATAACTTACTGCCGAATAAAAAGTTGGTTTATCGGCGAAGTTTAAATCATCATTTCTAAAAACTGAACGCATATTTGGAATGGCTCCCTCAACGGTTAATCCTTTCGAGGTATAAGACACTCCAAAGTCGCCATCTAAATAATAACCTCTATCGTTAAAACGGGCAATTGATGGGTCGTTAATATCACTATTTCTTATGCTGCTTAAGTCCAATTTATCCTGACTAGCACCAAACGAAATACCGAAATTTAATCTCTGGTCGTCGCTGCTCAATGGTAAATGATAGGCAAACGTTCCAACTGCTTTGGTGCGCTGAATACCACCTGATTTTTCATTATAAATATTCACACCCCAACCCACTTTATTCACTTGTTGGTCTAACGTTACGCTTTGTGTAATTGGAGCACCCGGAATATTTGTCCACTGTTTGCGAAAACTTCCATTGATGTTAAAACCCTCATTTATACCAGCCATTGATGGATTGACTAAGTATCGGTTTTGAAAATATTGTGCGTTTAAAGGTAAAATCTGAGCCTTCACTTTAGTAAAAAATAAAGTGCAAATAGCAAATAGAAACTTTACGCGACTTATTTGTTTTATGTTTTTTGTAAGTATTTTCATGTCTGTAATTAGTCTCTAATAATGTTGATAAATCCTTTAAATGTTCCAATTCCTGTTCCTAAATCGATAATGTAATAATAGGTGCCCTCAGCTAGCGGACTTCCATTCACAGTTCCATCCCAATCGTTGGTGTAAACTTGTTTAGTGTATAAGATTCGTCCGGCTTTATCAAAAATTTTCAATGTATTGTTGGGATAGTAATCAATATTTTTAATAATAAATTTATCGTTGAAGCCATCGCCATTTGGCGTTAAAACATTGCTGGCCTCTAATTTATAGTCGTTGATTACAGTTATAGCGATAGTTTGTTCTGAAATACAACCACTAGCATTTGTAACCATAACCTTATAATTCCCGCTTTGCTTTGGTCGGATGGTAAGGGCGGCCGAATTCTGACCACTTGTAATATCCGTACCAGTCCAGCTGTATTGCGAACCTCCCGATGCAGTTAAAACAATAGCATCACCTTTAGAAATTGATATGCCTTTATTGCTGTTTATAGTTATAATAGGTAAAGGGTTAATTACCACGGTAGCATTTCCAGTTTGTGGTTGAGTAGCATAAGCATCAGCAACACTTATCAAACTATATACGAAACTTCCGTTTGTGCCTGTAGGAACACTTACCGTTGCTGTAGTAGAATTTGTGGTTACTGTACGGTTTGTGCCTCCGTTTATTGCGTAAGTAAAGGTATAAGGCGCTGTTCCAATCGAACCTGTAAAAGTAACCAAAGGCGAAACGCTTAAGTTACAAACTGAAGTTGAACCAGTAATTGTGGCTACTGGTAGCGGACGAATCAAAATTGTTGCCGAGCCAGTTTGGGGCTGACTACAGTTTACATCAGCTACGCTTACTAAATTATATGCATAAGAACCTTCATTTGCTGTTGGTACAGCTACCGTTGCGGTGTTTCCTATGGATGTTACCGTTCTATTTGCGCCACCGTTTATGTTATAAGTAAATGTATATGGCGCCATACCATTTGCGCCTGTAAATGTAATGTTTGGTGCAGATGCATTTTTTGGAACAGCAGTTGAACCAGATACAGTTGCAGTTGCTAAAGTTCTAATGGTTACGGTGGCTGCACCCGATTGATTTTGACTTGCATTTACATCTGCAACCTGTAACAAGTTGTAAGTAAAGGTTCCGGCTACATTGCTCGGTGCGACCAAAATTGCAGTAGTATTTGTGCCAGTTGTGCTTATTGTTTGGCTTGCACCTCCATTAATATTATAGGTAAAAATATAAGGACTTGTTCCATTAGCACCAGTAAAAGTTACTGTTGGTGGAGTTCCGCTTAAACAAATTGCAGTTGTACCTGAGATAGTTGCTACAGGTATTGGATTAACTTTTACAGTTGTAGATACGTTTTGTAATTGCGTACTAAAAGCATCGGTAATGCTGGAAATGGTATAAATAAATGTGCCTACCGTTGCTGTTGAAGCATTTATCGTAGCAGTATTGGTTGTGGATGTAATTGTTTGACTTGCACCTCCGTTTATATTATAAGCAAATGTAAATGGCGCAGTTCCACTTGCGGCAGTAAAAGTAATTGCAGGATTAGTCGCATTTAATGGTACAGAAACGTTCGTACTTATCGCAGCCGCTGGTTTAGCGTATATGCGTAGGTTGGCAGGTTTATAAATAATGTTATAATTGGTAGTTAATGCTAAGGTTCCTTGTGTTATGGCATAATCGCCAGCTGTTTCGCCAGGATTTCTGCTTAGTGCACCCGTAAAAGCATCTGCTCCAATTAGCGTTGGTGTAGATGTGTATGTTAACATTGGGTCAACCGTCGATTCTACTTTGGTTTTTGCATCAGCTGTTACCGTAATGGGTTTTGGTGCAATGGTTAAAACTTGTTGTTTCGCTGTAGCGGGATTAAAAAATGTATCGCCCGCCTGATTTGCAGTAATGGTAACAGTTCCTGCTTTTACAATGTGTATATCGTTATTGCTAATGGTTGCAATATTGGTATCGCTACTGGTGTAAGTGATGTTGATGTTTGTATTATCACTTGTTGCACCTATAGGGAAATCAGGGTCTCCGTAGGTTACCGTTTTAGTTGGGACGAGTGTAATGGTTTGAGTTGCTTTAACCGTTGCATCATCTCTGGTGTACCAAATTGGAGAGGTAATAATTCTACTTCCATCGGCTTCTAAAATATCAGCGTAATAATAACCAGTAACCAAGTTTGATAAGGCATTGTGTGTATAAGTTAAACTAGTTGTTGCGCTTGTTGCTATTTCAACCGGATTAGTTCCACTTCCTGGTATGCCGTACAAAATTTTAATGTTGGTAACAGGACTTGTGGTTATCGAACTTACTTCGATAGTAGGAGTGCCTGCTGTTTTAAATACACTACCAACCGGCTGTTTGTTTATGGTGAATACGATTTTTGCTGCAGAATCTTGTGATGCATAAAAACGCATTTTCTTAATTGCATCCAACAAATCATTTTCTGTTAGGGCAGGAGCTAGCACTACCAGCCTAGCTCGCGTGTGCCTACCAAAAGTTAAATTGTGGTTATCGTGGTCGATACTTGCACCAAGGTGATAACCTCTTGCCAGCATTCGGTTGTAATAACTCAGGTAACTCATCGAGCTTGCCGGGTCAGAGTAGGTTACATTGGTAGAAAACGCAGGTCCGCTTTCTAAAGCTGTACCAACAATGGCACTATCGGCACTTAAATCATAATTGGCTAAAACGTTGTTATAATCAGTTGTATTTGGGTGAGCAAGTGTTGCAACAGCATTTAATCCATGTCTGTTGATTATTCTAAATAATCCGGTTGTACCTGTGTAAACACTTTTCGGAACGTAGATTTGGTTTTCACCTGGTTCCCAACCAATTAATGAATCGATGCCATACACAATAACGTGTCCACCACCGCTAATTACACCCCATTCCATACCATGCAATGCAACAAAGTTAGATGTTGTTGCTTTCTTAGCTGCATCAATTCCTGGCTGCCAGCTTGCTAATGACATTCCGGCTTGGGTATGGTTGTGTTCTGATATTCCTAAAAAATCCAAATTCATCGAATTCTTTGCGAAGGCATAATCATCTTCTGGTTTCTTAGTTAAATCATCTTTATTTCCATCAGAATAACTACTGTGACTGTGTAAATTTCCGTAGTAAAAATTCAGTTTGTTAACATCTAAAATGCCTGTTTTTAAATTTCCTAAGAGTGGCTGGGTAGTTAAATACAACGGACCGCCGCTGCATGCACTATTTACAGAATAAATGAAAAAATAATAATTTGTATTTTGTGATAATCCATTTCTAATAAAGGTACCCCCGGTTCCTCTTTTTACTACGATACCGCCCCCAAACTGGTCGCCAACATTGTAAGTGGTTTGGTTTACCGGAGCGGCTGATAGCGCATTGCTGGTGCTCATTACCACGAGGTATTCATCGGCGCCATTTGCTGGTGTAAATGCTGCTTGTATAAAATTGTAGTTTGATGAAGTGACAACAAAATTTGTAGGCTGTGCTACAGGAACCGCACAAGGCAATAAAGCTTTGGTAAGCTGACTAGCCGTTAAAATTCCTGTGGTTAAGTATTTTGGTCCGCCAGTACAAGAAATGTTATTTAATGGAATAATGAAATAATTGTAATTTGTATTGTCGGATAAGCCGTTATCTGTAAAAGTGTTGGTTACAATTCTGTTTACAACAATACCGCCACCAAAAGCAGAGCCCACATTGTAAACTGTTCCATCAACAGGTAAAGCAGATAAGGTTGAATTTAAACTTCTGATAATTAAATATTCATTTGCATCGGCAGATTTTGTAAAACTTGCAGAGATGCTATTAGTTGTAACGCTATTAAATGCTAATGCAGTTGCCGGGCTTGATGGTGCTGCACAAACAGGCAAATTTGGCGGAAAATGAACACCCAATCTATTTACGTCATCATCATCAATTGCATTTTGTACAACGGCTAAAGTTGTACGAGTCCAATCATCATCTACATAAGTTGGGTTCGGAGCTGTTACGTTTAAACTCCTCACATACGAAACATCTTTGGCGTTTACACCTTGTCCGAATGCATCGATAATATTATTATTGGCATCAAGTAAAGCCACACCATCATTACCATTAAAATTAATTACCGAATTGCTGTTTAACACAGCACTCGTGCTATTTAAATATGGAACTTCTGTGCTGCTATTGCCAGTGTTGCCAAGCAAAACCGAGCCACGTGCAGGAATAGTGAAATTTAGATTTACAATTTGTGATGGAGTACCTGTGATGTTAATGGTTCCAGCATCGCCAGAAATATTATATAAAGCTAACTTTAGTTGTGGTGATGAGGTATTAATTGGCTCATTACTTAAATTGGTTAATTCAATCCATTTGTTTGTAGATGTGCCTTCGTAATACTGACTGATGATTATTGGTGCGCTAACCAATGGCGGGTTTGCCGTTATGGCACCAACCGTAGAAACTGTAGTTTGCAAATTCCCTGTAGCATCTTGCGCAGCTACATAAATAACATAAGTGGTTCCTGCGGTTAAACCTGCAATGGTGGTTGTTGCATCCACATTTGCTGTATTGGCAAACGAACCAAATTTAAATGCGGCGGCACCTGTAGAGCTTTGGCCTGCTTTTACCTGTGCTGGTGTTGGTGCAGCTGCTCCTGATGCTAGAAGCACATAATAACTTGTGCCAGCTTCGTTTATGTTATTTGTTAAATCAATTGATGTTAAGGTTGGATTAGTTGTTTTTGGGTAAGTTGGTGTTGTTACGGGAGGGGTTAAATCGCCGGCAACTCCGGTTCCTGTTAACGAAACATTAATTGATGTAGCGCCAGTACTTGAGATAGCTACATTACCAGTTGATGCGCCAGTTGTTGCAGGACTATACCTTACATACACTGTTGGCGTGGCTGATATTTCAGCAGTTGTATATGCTATTGATGTTGTAAAGGTTGTGTTGTCTTTTGAAAGTGAAAAAGGCGCAGCCGTAGTTAAATTGGTATTTGCAGTTGTATTCGTCCCGCTTAAAGTAAAACTTTGAGCAGCAGAATTTGTAGCAACACTTTGGTTTCCGAATGATAAGCTACTTGGTGAAATAGCAAGAGCAGGTGTTGTTGTGCCACCGCCAGCAGAGAATGTCAAATTAAAATTATCAATTCCTGTCGATGGTCTAGTTCCTGAACCTGTGGTTGCACCGATAGAAACAATTCTTATCCAAACTGGGCCTGCATTATTGTCTAAAGTCGTTCCGAAATCAACGTTAATTGTATTATTTGAAAATAGCGAACCACCGGTTGTTAAAGTCCCGGTAGTTGTAGCAGCAGTAAAAGTTGTTGGTGAAGCTCCTATGCCATAATCAACACGCCAAGTTGCAACTCTTGTAGAAGATGCATCAAGAGATTGCAAATTGAAACTTAATTTTAGTGCTGTTTTGCCAGTGGTGTTGGCCAATTGAAATACAAAGGCTCCACCAGGGTCTCCTACAGGACCTGTTTGTCTTAAGCCAATTGATCTATTCGTAGCGGCATTTTGTTGAGTGGTAGTAGCGGTATTTCCTATAGAACCTGATGCGAAATTTTTATAAGCACCTGCAGTATTGTTCCAAGCTACAGGTGTAGTGGAAAAGTTTGCGAACTCTCCTATAGCACTAGCTGTTGCACTAGTACGAACAGTAAAACCGATTGGAAGGGCGGTGCCAATGCCGTCAAAAGTTTCTACATATGGAGATGTTGTTAGCGAAACCTGACCAAACATTTTTCCTGCCATAAAAAATAGCAGCGATAGGAGTAAAATTTTTTTCATACAAATTTTATAGGGATATAAAATAATTTAGAGCAATTGTTGCATTGCGAAATGCAACATGATATTTATGGTATAGTGCTTTGCTTTAAACTAATTGTAGAACGTTCATGCAAAAACAGTTATCCACGGCAAATTATTTTGCTAGGAGAATAGTCAGGTGAATGCGTAGTTAAAAAATCAATTTGCAAAGCAAACGATACAGCCATGAACGGCTTTATTGATGTAGATGTTTCGTCATATAGGGATGGTTTAGGATACGAAAATAAGTTTCGAATATTAATTTAATATTGAGGGGATGTTAAATTAGTTTGTTTATAAAATGGTAGTTATCCATTTATGGTATAAATTTAAAGATTTGCAGGGGCTTTATTGCAAGTGTTGAAAAGTAATAAAGTGGTGAATCTAGATTGCTAAGAATGAATTACAGAAAATCTTCAATATTTCCTTTACCCTCACGGATGATTTCAAATTCGCCATTGGTACAATCTATAACGGTCGATGCTTCATTGTCTCCGTAGCCACCATCAATTACCAAATCAACCAAATCTTGGTATTTCTCATAAATCAATTCAGGGTCGGTAGAATATTCAATCAGTTCATCATCATCTTTTATTGAAGTAGAAAGGATTGGATTACCCAGTTCTTTAACTATGCACCTAGCAATATTATTATCGGGGACACGAATACCAACCGTTTTTTTATTCGAACTTAAAAGTTTAGGAACATTGTTGTTGGCATTAAAAATAAAAGTAAAAGGTCCAGGTAATGCCTTTTTCAAAACCCTAAAAGTTGTGTTGTCGATAGGTTTGATAAAGTCGGATATGTGGCTTAAATCATGGCAAATAAAGGAGAAATTGGCTTTTTCGGGTTTTATCCCGCGTATGCGGCAAATTTTTTCGATTGCTTTTGGATTCGAAATATCACAGCCCAAACCATAAATTGTATCTGTAGGATAGATGATTAAGCCACCTTTTTTTAGCACTTCTACAACTTGCTCAATGGCTCTTTCGTTTGGGTTTTCTGGATAAATCTTAATAAGCATAATGCAAAAATAACAATTTAATACTGTCTGTTGTTTAGAGATTCATTAAATCGCATCTATTTTAAATCTATGCAAATGATTGTACAGTAGTGTTATTATCTTTAATTTTGAAAATTATTAATTGCATTGTCTAAAAATCTTCATCAACAAATTTAATTGAAGATAATTAAGAATATTGCAGGGTTTACGAAGTTGATAATCATGAATTTACAACGTAGATTTTAGAAATAATTAAATATAATATGAGAAAAGCATTCGTAGCCATTGCTGCCTTTTTAATTGCCTTAACCATAATGTTAGGCTTATATCATCCATTTTTATGGTGGACATTCCTATTCACCGGACCGTTTGTAATTCTCGGTATTTATGATTTATATCAACCCAAACATAGTATTGTTAGGAACTACCCGGTATTTGGCAGGCTAAGGTATTTTATGGAAGAATTGAGGCCAAAGGTTTATCAATATTTTGTAGAAAGTGATACCAATGGAACACCATACAACCGTTTAAATCGCTCATTAATTTATCAACGGGCAAAAAAAGATAACGATACCATTCCTTTTGGTACCCAGTTAAATGTTTACGAAAATGGGTATGAATGGTTGAGCCATAGCATTGCTGCTATTTCACACCATGAATTAAATTTAGATCCACGCGTTTTAGTTGGCGGACCGGATTGTAAAAAACCTTACTCTGCAAGTATCTACAATATTTCTGCCATGAGTTTTGGCTCTTTAAGTCAGAATGCGATATTGGCCTTAAATGGTGGTGCAAAAATGGGCAACTTTGCTCATAATACTGGCGAGGGGGGTATTAGCGATTATCACCGTCAGCCAGGTGGCGATTTAATTTGGCAAATTGGTACAGGTTATTTTGGCTGTAGAAATGATGATGGCACATTTAACTATGATGCTTACGCTGAACGGGCAAAAACCGAACAGGTAAAAATGATTGAAGTTAAATTATCGCAGGGAGCAAAACCTGGTCATGGAGGTATGTTACCAGCCAGAAAGGTTACTGCTGAAGTTGCCAGAATTCGTTTAGTATCAGAAGGTAAAGATGTTTTATCGCCTCCGGCACATTCAGCTTTCAACTCACCCATTGGATTGTTAGAGTTTATTAAAAAACTTCGCGATTTATCAGATGGAAAACCTGTTGGATTTAAATTGTGTATTGGTAGAAAAAGTGAGTTCTATGCCATTTGTAAGGCGATGGTAGAAACGGGAATTTATCCTGATTTTATTACCGTAGATGGTGGTGAAGGTGGAACCGGCGCAGCACCGCAAGAGTTTTCTAACTCTGTAGGTATGCCTTTGCGTGAAGGTGTTGCCTTTGTTTATGATGTTTTAAACGGGTTTGACTTAAAAAAGCACATTAAAATTATTGCATCTGGTAAAGTAGCAACAGGATTTGATTTAGTAAAAAATATTGCCCTTGGAGCCGATATGTGTAATGCTGCTAGAGGAATGATGTTTGCTTTGGGTTGTATTCAAGCGCTTGAATGTAATAGCAATACTTGTCCAACTGGTGTGGCCACGCAAGACCAAAGTTTAATGAAAGGTTTAGTGGTTGAAGATAAGACCGTTCGCGTTAAAAATTTCCATAATTTAACGGTTGCCAGTGCGGTAGAATTGTTAGGTGCCGCTGGGCTTAAAGAACCACATCAATTAAGCAGAGCTTACATAAATAGAAGGGTTAGTTCAAGTTTTATTCAATCTTATTTAGAAAGTTTCCCATATATCCCGGCTGGTAGTTTATTGCAAACGCCTTATCCAACACGATTTGAATTGGGTATGGCATTAAGTTCATCAAAAAGCTTTGCCCCGACCGATTATAAAGTTTCTGCGGTAGATTATTCACATGCAAATCCGTATAGCGATACGATGCATGAAGAAGGTAGGTAGGTTTTTGTGGTCACGCTAGACTTACGAAGTTTTGACAGGCGTTGAGCAGAGGAAACTTCGCCGACACGCTTGACTTACGAAGTTTTAATAGGCTTTGAGTAGAAGAAACTTCGTAAGTCTTATGCCACTAAAAAAGCTCGCTTGTGCCTAAATAACCATTAATAGATTTTAAAATTTCGCCACCTATTTCTACCGCATTCCCAATTCCTACGCCTTTTATAGCCGCTAATTGCTCCGTGTTTTTTGGTAATTTATTTGCAATTGAAAGTAAAGCTTGTTCTGATAGTACATTATGTTCAGCAACGTTGCGTTTTTCGCTAATTATCTTTCTTAGTTTTAAAAGTTCATTAAAAAGTGGCAAATTAGAAATTGCTTTTAGCTCAATAATAATTTTTGGCTTTCTGCCAGTTTGAACAGGCTCGTATTTACCACTTGCTTTATGGTAGGTTTTGGTGTAGTCTTCAACCCTAAATTTATCCCAGGCTAATTTAAATAACGATAATTTTAAGGTTAAATCATTAATCAAATCGCTTATTCGATTTAATATTTTTTCGGTTCGGTCGTCTATGTATACATTAAGCTCATTAAATTTATCGGCTTCATTTAAAACCATCTCCAATTTCGGAATGAAATATTTTGAAGCTTTGGTTAATCGCTCAATAAATTCTTTCTCATCACTCACATTTTTACTTTTGGATACACCATCAAGTTCCTTTTTAATAAAGCGATGGGCAATGGCAATGATTTCATCTTCTAAAACGGTACTTATTTTTCCCACTATTTCATGGAATGCATCGTTTCCAGTATTGTTTCCAAAGTTCGATTTTTTTAGAAATAACCAGTTTTGTGCTATGCCTGTAAAACCCAGTAAATCACTAATTAGTGTCCATTCGTAATTTTTTGAAGCGTTTTCTAACGTTTCAGCATTTGGTTTAGAAACGATGGCGTCTTTTGTAAATTTAATAACCCTTGCATCAGTAATTAAGTTATTTGCCGCTACCGGAGCCTTTAAAACCAAGCCTTCCAAACTTCGGCATCTGCTTAATGCTACGTAAGCCTGACCGTGTGTAAATGAAGAACTTACATCAACAATGGCTTTATCAAATGTTAAACCCTGACTTTTATGTACTGTTATTGCCCAGGCTAGCTTAAATGGATATTGCGAAAAAGAACCCGTATTAACTTCGTTTATTTTATTGTGAGTAGGATTTAGGTTGTATTTTATATTGTCCCAGTCCTCTCTAACTACTTCCAAACTTGTTTCTTCATCGTTAAATTTAACTTTTACACTATCATTTTTTATTTCTGTAACAATGGCGGCTTTACCATTATAATACAGTTTTTTACCCGATGAATCATTTTTTAAAAACATAACCCTTGCACCAACCTTTAGTTCCAAAATTTCATCAACCGGATAGGCATCTTTAGGGAAATCGCCAGTTATTTTGGCCTGAAATTGGTGAAGTTCGCCATCTAGTTTTTCTAAGTATTCTTGGTTGATTTGCGTTACCAGGTTATTGTGTGTTGTTAATGTGATGTATTCCTCCTGTTTTATCTCTTTTAAGCTAGCAATGTGCCGTTCATTTAATTTTGTAAATAAATCGTCAGATAAATTATTTTCTCTAACTCCGTTTAAAATATCTAGAAACACAGGGTCGGATTGCCGGTAAACTTTATCGAGCTGAAATGTGGTGAGTTGATGATTGCGAATAACAAGGCTATCAAAAAAATACGGACTTAAATAATGTGCTTTTAAAATGTGCCATGCATCATGTGCAATGGGCGAAAGTTGATATAAATCGCCAATCATTAACACCTGAACACCGCCAAAAGGCAATTGAGATGATTTTACTTTGCTCAATGCTGCATTGATAAAATCAAGTACATCTGCCCGAACCATACTTATTTCATCAATAATTAAAAGTTCAAGGCACTTTAAAAGTTTTATTTTATCTGATGAATATTTTATTTCATCGCCAAAACTATTTGGAATTAACGGACCAAATGGAATTTGAAAAAAGGAGTGAAGCGTAACACCACCGGCATTAATTGCAGCAACAGCAGTTGGCGCAACAACGGCATAATTTTTTGTGGTAACTTCTCTAATATGCCGAAGCAGGGTGGTTTTACCTGTACCAGCTTTTCCGGTAAGAAAAATAGATTGATTGGTAGATTTTAAAAAATCGAGTATGAGCTGATGTTCGTGGGCCAATTTGTAAATTTTATCTGCAAGCACATTTAAGCGACTTACAATTCAAAAGTACGATGATTTTTTTACTGCTACTAAGAATGTTAGTATCTTATTAGTTTACCACCAAGCTAAGGGAAATTCTATTTCATCTACAGAACTGGCAATTAAATCGGGCTTAAAAGCATAATGGCTCAACCTATCCTTACTTGAAATACCCGAAAGCACCAAAATGGTTTTGTAACCCATTTGTACACCGCCTTGTATGTCGGTTTCCATGGTATCGCCAATTACTGTAGTTTCTGATGTTTCTAAACCTAAAAATTTACGAGCAGAACGCATCATAACCGGACTTGGTTTACCAGTTACAAAAGCTCTCCTTCCCGTGGCTTCCTCAATCATGGCTGTTGTGGCAGCTATACCCAAATTGTTCCATCCAGGTTTTTTTGGTGATGGATCTCTATTGGTAGTAATAAATTTAGCACCAGCTAAAATCATATCAACCGCTCTTTGTACCATTTCTAATGTAAAATTTCTTCCTTCACCAAGTACAACAAATTCGGGGTCGGTATTTACAAGGGTAATTCCATTTTCATGTAAACTACTTAATAAACCACCTTCGCCTAAAACATAAGCGGTACTTCCAGGGCTTTGGTCGGCAAGGAATTTTCCAGTAGCCATAGCGCTAGTGTAAACATGCCTATCTTCTACTTTTATACCCAAACCCTTTAATTTACGGCGAACTTCAAGGCTTGTTCGTTGGCTATTGTTGGTCATAAAAGCGAATGGAATATCCTTTTTTATTAGATTGTTGATAAATCTATCAGCCCCAAAGATTAGTTCTTCGCCGCTGTAAATCACGCCGTCCATATCTATTAAAAGTCCTTGTTTCATAGTAATAATTGTAGCTTGCTTTAACGTTAATCGCAAATATAGGCTTAAAATAACGGTTAGTTAAACAATAAGAACTGTTTAACATTAGCTTAATATTAGCAAGTGATTTAGGATATTTAAAATATGGAATAATCGTCTTAGTTACAATTTAGATACAAGCAATATCTAATTATAGCAATCTATATTTAATTTTTGAACACAAAATGTTTTTTCCTCTAAATTAGGAAGATGTATTGAAGAGATTCTTGAATTAGCTATTCGCTATAATTTCTCTTGTTCGCGTATGAAATTTGCCACAAATAAAGTATCCATACCATGGTAATGGTGCTGAAAATCAATTCAGGTTCATAATAATCATAACCTATAAGTAATATAACTGTGGAAATTAAAACGGTCAGGAAGAAATAGAAAAAATTTTTCATAACTTCTTGATTTAATGTTCGTTGAATACTGTGAATATACTCCAAATAAGTTTAGAATCAAAACTTAATTGATTTTAAATTTAAAATTCAAGCTTGGAAGGTTGAGTTTTACCGAAATTTTGATTTAAAATACTATTTAAGTCTAAGTATTATATAGAAAATTACGGTATTAGATATTCTAGGTGATTTAATTGAATTCAGCGCAGCAAATTCCTTGTTAATTTACCACCACTTAGATAATAAAATAGAAATGTGCGTTTATTTACGTCCCATTTTTTTAAGCATATTAAAATGCGATTGTAAAGCCAATGGAAATGTTTTGTTTTCGTGGTAAACAATTCCATATTCTAAAGCTGTTGATTTAACAATTTTAGAAATACTTCCATAGTGAATGTGACATATCTTAGGAAATAAATGATGTTCAATTTGTCGGTTTAATCCACCCAGAAAAAATGCTGCAAATTTGCAATCTGTAGCAAAGTTTGCCGTTGTTGCCATTTGATGTTCTGCCCACGATTCTTGCATGTTTCCTGCTAAATCTGGCACCGGAAATTCAGTCCCTTCAACAACATGAGCCAATTGAAAAACCAAACCCATGGTAAAACCTTGCGATAAATGTAGTATCACGAAGCCCACAATTACATGGTACCATGCAATATCCATCAATATAATAGGTAAGGCTAAGAATAGAAAATAATAAATCGCCTTAAAAAAGAAAAGATTGAAATATTCTATTTTCGGATGTTTGTTTGCATGTGCACCAACTGATGCCTGGAAAAACTTTTTATAATCTTTCCTTAAAACCCATGAAAGTGAGGCGAGCCCATAAAGTGGAAACGCATACCATTGTTGATATTTGTGGAAACTTTTTAATTCATCAGAATCTGATATTCTAATTAAACCTGGTGCAACCTCAATATCTTCATCATGGCCGGCAATATTGGTGTAGGTATGATGAACAACATTGTGTGTAATGTTCCAGACATAAGGACTTGCACCAAGTAGATTAAAAAGGAAACTAAGCAAATGATTTACCTTTTTTGATTTGGAGAATGAACCATGGATGGCATCATGACAAATATTAAAACCAACGAAAGCAGCCGTCATTCCAAGTAGAATGGTTAAAGAAGCTAACGAAACTAAATTTAAAGGAAGCAACAGAATTACCAAATAGAGTGAAACGTAGCTGGATAGAAAAACAATTGTTTTTACCCACATACCAGAATTAGCATTGGGAGAAATTCGGTTTTCTGTAAAGTGCTTATTAACTCTTGCACGCAAAACAGAATAAAACGGACCAGATGCCGCTGACGGAAATTTAGCTTTTAACTTCATTGAAATTGGGTTAAACAAATTGTTTCACCACTATTTCTTTAAAGCAGCTATATAACTCATCAGGTGTTAAGGGAAAATTCCCTGCAGTTTTTAATGCTGCTAATATAGATACGAAACATAGTTTAATACAGTTTGTTTGGAAATATAAATCTTAAATATATACTACTCTTTGTTGTTGTTCAACAAGAAAGTAAGCTTCGCTATCATTTAACAATTAAAACCCAAGCTTTACTTTTTTGTTAGTTTGGAGAAACATACCTTAAATATGAAAGAAATACATTTACCTAAATGGACTATGCTTGTGCCTATTGCTGCTATAATTTTATATTTTGTTGCAGGGGCCGATGCTGGTATTTTTTTAAAACTTATCTTAGCTGTACTGCTCATCGGTTCGGTAATTGCATCGGTGCACCACGCCGAAGTTATAGCGCATAGGGTAGGAGAACCTTTCGGTACGATTATTTTAGCCATTGCCATCACCACAATCGAAGTTGGTTTAATTGTATCGTTAATGCTTGCCGGTGGCGATGGTGTTAAAGAATTAGCAAGAGATACCGTGTTTGCAGCTGTAATGATAATTTTAACCGCAATAGTAGGGATTTGTTTGTTAAAAGGCGGATTGAAATTTAAAGAGCAATTGTACAAACTGCAAGGTGTAAGTGCTGCTTTAATAACGTTGCTGGCCATTTTTGTACTAACACTTATTTTGCCTAACTACACTAGTGGAGCAAAAGGTGAATATAGTGTAAGTCAACTAATTTTCGTTTCTGTAGTTTCTCTTGTACTTTATGGAGGATTTATTTTTATGCAAACCGTTAGGCATCGTGATTATTTTCTTCCAAAAGAGTCACAATCTGAAGATGATCATGCCGAAGCACCAAATAACATTACAGCACTATCCAGCTTGGCTTTTTTAATTTTAAGTTTAATAATTGTGGTTTTATTGGCCAAATATTTATCAAAAGATATTGAAACCATAGTTGTAGAAATGGGCGCACCAAAATCTGTTGTTGGGGTAATTATAGCAGCAATTGTTTTGCTTCCAGAAGGGCTGGCGGCCTATAGCGCCGTTAAATCTAACCGTTTACAAACCAGTTTAAATTTGGCGCTGGGTTCGGCACTTGCAAGTATTGGCTTAACAATACCTGCCGTGGCAATGGTTTCTATTTTTGCAGAAATGCCCATTGTATTGGGGATAAACACAACATCAACCGTTTTGCTCTTGCTTTCGATGCTGACCATAATGTTTTCGTTAGCTACCGGAAAAACAAATATTCAGCAGGGTATTGTATTACTGGTAATATTCTTTTCTTATTTGTTTTATACAGTTGTACCTTAATTATTTATGGTTATAAAATTTAAATGATAAATATAATTAAATCAACTATGGTAATTGCAAGGTATGAATCAACCTCGTGATATTCCAGCATGATAGTCTAAATTTTAAGATTGCTTCGTGTCTTGCAATGATGTGGTGGTAAGTAAAATCTTTATCAAATTGTAAACTGATCCATTATTTTCATGGTTACTAAAGCATCAATGCCACTACAAGGATTTGTTCCTTTATCCAGAAAGTAATTTACTACCTGTTCTATCATAGGTTGTTGAACATGTTGCAATGGTTCGAAATTGTAATCGGTTTCTTTGTTATCAGTAACAATTGTAATTGAATGCCCAAACATGGGGAACGTGATTTTTCCTTTGTTACCATGTATTTCGCAAATATCACATTGGTCCGCTTCGGCTACTGAAAAGCACCATATACCGATAAATAAAATTCCGCCATCAAAAAGAATGTTTCCAGCCACCAAGTCATCAGCAGTTGCATTTTGTTGCTGTTTAATTGCCAATCCTTTTGCTTTTTTTACGACACCAAAATAATAAGACATTAAATCAATCTGATGTGGTGCTAAATCATGAAACAAGCCTCCTCCAGAAATTGCCGGATTGGTTCGCCAGTTATCATCACTTTTAGCAATAAGATTTGGGTTTGGCGGTTGAAACATTTTTAGATTAACGAAGCGAATGTCTCCAATAATTTTCTCATCTAAAAGAGCTTTAACTTTTAAAAACATAGGCTGTAACCTGCGGTAATGTGCTATTGAAAGCTTTACGTTATACATTTCAGCTGCATCAATCATACGCTGCGCAGAATTTGCATCCATAGTCATGGGCTTTTCAACATAAACAGCTTTGCCTGCCTTTAGCGCAGCAATGCAATACATTTCATGTTGCAATGGTGGCGTAGCAATATATATGGCATTTACATCAGGGTCATTAATCAGTTTATCGGCATCATCGTACCATTTTGGTACACCATGTCGTAAAGCATAATCTTCTGCTTTTTGTGCGTTTCTTCGCATAACAGCAACTAATCGAGAGTTGGATACTTTATTAAATGCCGGACCGCTTTTCACTTCAGTTACATCACCGCAACCTATTATGCCCCAATTAATCTGTTCCATGTGCTATTTTCTATTCTTTAATTTTTGTTTAAAAGCTTTTTCTAACTCATTTAATGCTTGCAGGTAACCATTTCTATCTACAAAAACTTCAGGGTGGTAGCCATCAGTTGGTTTGTGTTTTTGGTGTAAATTGAACTGACTTGCATGGGAAGCCAACCAAATATCGAAGTTTAACATCTTCATCGATTTAAAAGTGTAAGCGTAATCTTTAGCAATTTCAGGATACTCTTTCACATCTTCAAAATTCTTCTCTGTAACAATTGATGGCATGTTTGCAATCAACACTTTGTAACTACGGTTTTTATCTAAGGTAGAGAAGATAAAACTGCAAGAACCTTTTGTATGTCCAGGATGATGAAGCATTTTAATGCTAAAATTTCCTAAAGTAATTACATCGTTGTTTTTCAATAACTTATCGGCAATAATTGGTGCGTAACTACTTTCTTTTCCACCGAGAGCATAGTCAGATTTTCCACCATCCTTTAAAACTGATGCATCGCCCTCATCTACCATAAATTTGGCACCAGTTAATCGCTTAACTTCTGCTATAGCACCCATGTGGTCGTAATGTGCTTGTGTAGTTAGTAAAATTTTAGTGTCGCTAAATTTAAATCCTAATTGCTCGATGTTTTTCTTTATCAAAGCAGCCGACGAAGATAAGCCTGTGTTTATCAGTATGTTTCCTTTTGTTGTGGTGATGAGGTAGCAAGCTAAATCGTAAGTGCCAACATAATATAAATTGCCTGCAATCCTAAATGGTGTATATCCAGCAGACCATTCTTTTGGTGTGCCTGATGGTTCTTTAACATTTTGAGAAAAGGCACTAATACTAATGAAAAAGGCTAAACAAACTAAAAATATATTTTTGAATTTTAACATGAGGGTAGAGTTGAGCGCTAAGATAGCAATCAACCAGGAAAGTATTTATATTTCTAAATATTAATAACATCTTAATTTGAGCGTATGCTGCTATTGAATTAATTATTTAAACACACAGGTTTTGAATTGTAGTATAAGTTATACTAATTAATATTACAATTATTTATATTTTTGCAATGCAAAAATCGTCCCTTTGTATTTTATTAATTATGCTTAGAAATGGTATTATAAAATCATTAAATGATGATTATTCAGGTGTTATTACCGATGAAAATCAACAGGACATTCCTTTTAAAATTGATATTGATTTTCTGAAAAATTTAAGAGGCAAAAATGTTAACTTTCAGATTGAATTATCTGCAACCGGCCTAATGGCTGTTGGCGTTCAATTATTAAATAGCACGATATAATATTTTTAACTGTGCTTATAAGATTTTAAGATTTTAAACATGTGGTCAAAATCTTCACCACTAACATTTGCAAAATCGGGCATACTTAAATTATTTATTGATAAGTAATTAAGTAAAGCTCTAATGGTTTGGTTTACACATTCATTACTATTTGCGTGTTTTAAAATATCAATTTTTAATAGTCGGTAAGAAATTTCAAGTATCCTAAATTGATGTCCTTTTAGCGATTCTAAACCCTTTTCTATTTCTACTAACGCATTAGCGTAATTGTGCGTATGATTTAAAAAATTGGCTTTACATATATAATAAGCCGATTTTATGTAAGGTGTAAAGTATCTTTTGTTTTCATAAATAATTTTATCTAACAGCTGTATTATTCTTTTCGCTTTTTTATTTTGGTTAAGTTTAATATAGGTTTGAACCAATATTATTAAAAGATATGAAGAAAAGACAGATGACCTTAAATAGAATATTTTTGGATATTTTCTCAATATCGCCTCGATAAAACGACCACAGGCTTCATAATTTTTATTGGTGAACAATACAACAAAGGCCAGCCTGTAACACATTATTTCTACGCTTGTAAGCTCATCGTTTGTATGCGGACGACTCTGGTCTAGTTGCTGCTGTAATACATTAATTTTATCAAATACACTTTTACCATTATTTGGTTTATTTGATAAATTATTGGATAGAAATAAGAGTAAATCGCTGGGGTTTATTGGAAACAAATTATATAATTCTTTGGGATATCTTTTCAATAGATGCATGCTCTCGCTTAAGCCCTTTTCATCCATATCAACTACGCAAATGCTACATTCTATAACATTCAACATAATCTGAACATCTTCATTTACTATCTTTTCGGCTATTATTTTTATGGTTTCTTTATAATGTTGGCTTACGATTTTACCCATAACCATAATATCAATAAAATGCATATCAATGGTTTGAGAATTGAAATTAGAACCCGATCTATTTAATTCAAATACAGCAACATCGCATATAAAATCAAAAGCCGAATTCTTTTCATCGTTCGTAAATGGCAATTTGAAAATATGCTTTAATGCCTGCACTTCGTTTCTATTTATGCAAAAGCGTATGCTCCAGTTTAGCATTAAACTACGGAGGTGAGACTGTTCTGAATAAACGGTTAATATTTCTTTAAAAAAATGAACATCTGGTTTAAAACTAAACTTCTCTTTTAATTGCAGAAATAAAAAATATGTATAGATATCATCATTTAAAAATCGAATAATTTCTGTTGGAATGGAGGTTGTTAAACGCTTCTCTTCGATAAGAATTCCGCCATAAATAAGCTCATCATAAGCTTCTGGAAACAAAGCAAATGAGTTTAGAACCTTTTCTTTTGCCACTCTTTGGCGAACACTACCTTTAGAAATTGAATTGCTCAGTTCTTTTAAAATGATAATTTTTTCTGTGCTATTTTTGGATAAAAATATCTTATTCTCTAAAAAATAGTTAATGAGTTCTATGCATAAAAGGTAGTTGTTAAGCCTTATGGTATTGTTTTCTTGTTTAAGTTTATAGTAAATCTGCAGCCAAAATGGTGTTCTAAACTGATTGAGTAATTCTGGATGAACATCTTTAACAAGAATAATTTTCTCTTCTAACCTGGATAGCGTGTAAAGGATTTCATCATTATTAAGCATTGGTACGTTTGTACCTTTTTCATCATCAAAAAATAGGCCTTTGTACCAAGCCTTGGTTAAAAATGCCGAACCAGAAATCATTGGTTGCATATTAACCCAATTATTTACCCTTAAGCCCAACACAATTTTTAAAAAATCGCTTTCTTCTACACTAAGCAAAAAATCTGTAAAAACTTTAGAATATTTATTGCGAGATAAAAACTGATCTACACCATCAACAACAAGTATAAAACGGCCTTTACATTCGGTTGGATTTTTTTTGAAATGCGTATTTAAATCGCTTAAACTACCAAATTTAAATTCTTTTCTAAACCAGTCTTTTAACGATAAATCATTCTGAATAATTTCATTAATCGTACCCGAATTGATTAGTAAAACGATGTCATTATTATAAACTGCATTTTCACCATAAAAAAAATGTTCAACCAAATGGGTAATTAGAATTGATTTTCCTTGCCCAGGTTGCGCACTTATGGTTGTAAATTGATAATTGTTCTTTAAAAAGTAATCGAAATCGTTAAAAAGAAAACTTCTGTTTGATGTGGCATCAAAAGGAACACCCGAATTGTTCTTTTTGGCGATGATAGACATTTCGGTAATTGCCCTGCATCTGATTTGTAGGTCGGTCCATACATCATCTACATTTTCGGATTGACCTTGTTTATCCTTACAAAAAGATTCCCAATCGGAAAAGCCAACATATTGAGATAGGCTATTAAGTGTGAACAACGAAAATTTATGAATAACCTGTGCAAAACCAAAGAATCTTTTAACGGTAGTTTCGCTAACATAATTCTTAGTCTCTTTAAATATATACTCTGAGATTGTCTTACAATGAGCAGGGTCGATATTTCGCAAGCCCGATTTTATAAGCACAAACTTTCTGAGCTGAGAGATTAATTCATTTGTATTCATCGTAGAGGATAATAATGCTAATGTCATAAAAATTATCTGTTAGCAAAAATCATTTAGGTAACAAAAGTTTGATGAATGAAATGAATAGACGCCCTGAACGAATAATGAACGATAATGGATAAATGCTATTAGAAATGACTGATGTAGATTTATCGCTAATCACAGGAAGTTTAAATACGCAACTGCGATTAAAAAATCAAACCTACAAGCGCCTGACATGATGAAAATCTTTACTCTCAATTCCCGATTGGGAAAACATTGCATGCTTAAACTATTTGCAATACTATCTCTATTAACGATTCTTAATCAAAAATCGTATAGTCAAACTAAAATTTATGCAAACACAGTTAGTGCCGTTACCGGAAACGGGCAATCAACATTAACAGGTTGTGGTGGGTTTTTAAATGCGAATCCGTGTTTCACTCCAACAGTTGAAAATCCGGCAAATGCACTAACGGCAGACCCAAATACATTTGCAACTGTTAAATCATCCGGCGGAATAATTTTAGGGGTAGCAGCATATTCTGGAGAATTGGAATTGAAGTTTCAAAGTACGATTCCTGCTGGAACAACATCTTACATTAGAATAGATGCCGACCCAACTTTACTAAATCAGTTATTGGGTGGCAATTTAGGAGGTTTACTAGCAGGGGTTGCGGGAGGAGTAGTTTTAGGTAATCATTCTATAGAAGTTGGTGCTCGGAATGCAACTGGTACAACTGTATTAAGCGGTTCGAGTACGGGAGCATTTACAAGCCAGAATTTACGCTTAGTGAAAGATGCAAATGGGTTTTTCTATGTTGCCTTACGCCCCACACAAGATTATGATAGGGTATATGTTAGAGATATAACCAATGCATTATTGTTGGGTACATTAAATAATACAAAAGTTTATAATGCATTTTATACCAGCGGGATTGACCCATGTGCACAAGTATTCGCAACCGGTTTTGAAGATAGTGGTTTAACTGTTGATGCTTTAGGAATAGGCAAAGCAGGTGTAACCAATTCACAATTCGCAATTGATGCGAATACAACCAATTACTCTGAATTGAGCTTAGGCGCACTTGGTGTAGCAGGCTCGATTAGTCAGAATTTTTATTTTAACACCGCAGCAAGTGCAGGTGATGATTTTAATTTAAGGTTTAGTACCTCCCCAGCTTTATTAACAGCAGGCTTGCTAAATAATTTAACGGTTACAGCTTATAATGGTAGTAGCCAGGTGTATTCAGCTTCAGCATCAAACCTATTAAATTTAGATTTATTGGCTTTGCTGAATAATGGTCAGCCAGTTACCGTTCCATTTTCGCCAGGTGTTGCATTTGATAGGGTTCAGGTTACACTTTCATCCTTACTAAATGCCAATTTAACACAAACAATACAAATCTATGGCTTAACAAAATCGGCAGGGCGACCAACTTTTACTTTGCCAGCAACCAATAATGTCGCAGCTTGTTATAATGCCTCCGCAGCCCTAACTGCCACAACGCCTAATACAAACGATTTAAGGTGGTACGACGCAATAGAAGGTGGAACGGCATTGGCAACTACTGCTTTTAATGGCACATTTCAAACTCCAGCACTTACTGCGAATAAGATTTATTACGTAGCAGCGAGAAGATTAGGTTGTACGGATGAATCCGTTCGGGTACCAATTACTGTGACCGTAAATCCGGCGATAGCTTTTAATACAACAACTCTGGTTAATGCATCAAACGGATTTGTTTATGCAAAGCAAATTGATGCCGCTACAGGCGGAACACCAGGATTTACTTATACCTTAGCTAGTGGAAGTTTACCTGCGGGTTTAAGTTTATCTTCAACAGGATTAATATTAGGAACACCAACAGCCACAGGCGATGCAACATTCTCTATAGTTGCAACCGATACCAAAGGTTGCACGGCTACTGCAAGTTATACGCTTAGTGTTACTGCGGCATTAACTTTTGCCCCAGGCGCTTTACCAAATGGCGTAACAGGAACACAATATCCCGCTCAAGTAATTCCTGCGGCAACCGGCGGCACAGGACCTTATGTCTACAGCGCTATAAATTTACCTCCGGGATTAGCATTTAACGCTACAACAAGGGAAATTACCGGAACGCCTACACAAACGGGCAACTATAGTATTCCGGTTACGGTAACCGATGCGACTGGAAACAGCTTAACTGCTATATACACTGTTAAAATTACTAATCCATTGGTTTTGCCAGCTGCAACTTTAGCAAGTGGAGTTACTGGGCAGGTTTATACGCCACAAACAATTCCATCTGCAACAGGTAGAACTGGACCTTATATTTATGCGGCCACCAATCTGCCACCCGGATTGGCTTTTAATACAACAACTAAAGAAATTACGGGTACACCATCAAGCTCAGGTACCTTTACATTTCCTGTTACGGTAACGGATGCAGATGGGACTATAGCGAGTACGAATTATACTATATCGGTAACAGACCCGCTATTGCTACCTTCAGCAACATTGGCGGGCGGAGTTGCGGGCACTGCTTATACCACACAAGTATTGCCAGCAGCTACAGGTGGTGTTGGTCCTTATACTTATGTGGCAACTGGTTTGCCGCCAGGTTTAGCGTACAATGCTAGCACCAGAGCAATAACCGGAACGCCAACTCAAGCTGGTAACTATACCATTTCAGTTACCGCAACCGATAGTGAAGGAAGAACTGCTTCAAATACTTATCCATTAAGTGTAACAGGTGTACTTTCATTACCAACCGCTAGCTTACCTAACGGAGTTGTAGGAAGTGTTTATCCAACACAAACGCTACCTGCTGTTGCAGGTGGAACACCACCTTATAATTATATTGCGAGCAATTTACCTCCGGGATTAAGTTTTAATACAGCAACTCGAGAAATTTCAGGAACACCAACTTTAGGTGGAACATTTGTTGTTTCGGTAACAGGAACTGATGCAAATAATAATACAGTTAATTCTGATTATACCATCATTGTAAACGTAAATCAACCAGTTATAGCCAATGCGGCGGTTTGTGCCGGCAGTACTGCTACGCTAACAGTAAGTAATTTGCAATCGGGCGTAACCTACAATTGGTATGGTTCTACCGGAAGTACAGCTTTAGCAACAAACAATACCGGAGTTTTTGTAACACCGATTGTAAATGCGCCTGTTACATATTACGCCGAAGCTGTTTCAGGAACAGCTGTAAGTGCCAGAACAGCGGCTAATGTTACCATAAATCCGGCTGCTAATCCTGCTGTTATAACTACAAACAATCAGGTGGTTAATGCTGGTCAGAGCACTACACTAATTGCTACCGCAGATGCAGGAAATACAATTAATTGGTATGCAGCAGCAACTGGAGGTTCAGCGCTTGCAACAGGTTCTAACTTTACAACTCCTACACTTACATCTACTACAACTTATTATGTAGAAACCATTAATGCCAATGGTTGCCTTAGCAATAGCAGAGTTCCGGTAACGGTTACTGTTATTACTGGTGGTGGTAGTACAGCTTGTAATGTTGCAAACAGTCAGAACTCTTGAATTACAGGAATATGCTTATTGTGTAATATATCAGGAGCAGGAAACTCAACCGATTCAAATCCAAATAATTTTACCAGAATATCGCTTGCAGTTGGCGTTACCTCAACAGGTTTCCAACAATTAATATTTCCGACTGGAGGAGCAGCAACGGATAGTATCCGATTAGATTTAGGTTTACCTACAGGGCTATTAGACTTATCTGCCTTAAGCAATATTACCGTAAATGTATTAAACGGTGCATCAATTGTTTCAAGCTATCAACTTAATTCATCCGTTTTAAATCTAAGATTACTTGGTGGAACCAGATTTACGGCCACACTTCCTTCATCAGGGGTTTATGATAGGGTAGAGCTTAGGTTTGGTGGATTGGTATCTGCGATTAGCAGTTTAGATATTTATGGTGCTACCGTAATTTATCCAAATCCAACACTTACCAGTGGTTCGCAAACCATCTGTGCCGGAAATACAGCAACACTTTCGGCTACTGCAAATGGTGGAACCAATCTAAAATGGTTTGATGCACCAACAGGAGGCAATTTATTAAGTAGCGGTGCTTCTTACACAACACCAGCGTTAACTACGACTACTACTTATTACATCGAAGTTGCCAACGGAACTTGTGCAAATACAACCAGAGTTCCTGTTGTAGTAACAGTAACACTAGCAGTTGCGCAACCTGTTTTAGGTCCGATTGCTAATGTGTGTTCAGGTTCAACCGCAACTTTAACAGTTAATAATCCAGATGCTGCCTTAACTTATAATTGGTACACTGCAGCAACTGGTGGAACAGCTGTATTTAGTGGAAGCACTTTTATAACTCCAGCATTAAACGCAAATACAACTTATTACTTAGAAGCTGCAAATGGAAGTTGTTTGAGTGCAAGTAGAGTTGCGGCATCAATTACCGTAAATCCTCGTCCGCTATTGCCTACCGTAACAGCATCAGCTACTTCAGTAAATGCTGGTCAGACGGCAATATTAACCGCAACTTCAACAGAAACAGGTGTTACTTTTAACTGGTATGATGCTCAGGCATCTACAACTCCGGTTTTCTCTGGTTCAACTTTGGTAACGCCACCTTTAACTGCAACAACAAGCTATTATGTTGAAACAGTTTCTGCTTTAGGTTGCGCTTCATCTACTCGAGTTCAGGTAACAATCACCGTAAATGGCACAGGTACACCAGTACCAATTCCTTGTGAAGTTGCATCAACCCAAGTAAATGGTGTAACAGGAGTTGCTTTACTAGCTGGTGTTTTTAATGCAGGCTTGGCAATAGATAATGATGCGCAAACTTCATCATCATTGGTTATGCCTGTAGGTGCCTTAGGTGCCAGCGTTTATCAAACTTTATATTTCGGAAGTTTATCCAATGTGGGCGATACTTTAAGAGTTTTGGTTTCATTCCCTCAAAGTTTAGCATCTGTTGGGGTTTTAAATAACGTTTCTATTACAACATATAATGGTGCTAATTCGAATAATGATGCTACTTTATTAAATAACGGATTACTAAACATCAGGTTATTAAATGGAAACACTCAGGCTTTAATTACATTAATTCCAGGTGTTGCATTTGATGGAGCAAGATTAAGTTTGAATTCGGGTGTATTGGGTGCGTTAACATCTGTTAACTTAAACTACATGCAACGTTCTTTACTAGCGCCACAAGTTACATCAGCGAATGTAGCTGGTTGTGCAGGATTAACAAGTACGTTGTCAGTTTTAAATCCAATAACTGGCGTAACTTATCGTTGGTTTGATGCTGCTCAAAATGTATTAACTGATGGACCAACTTATACAACAGCGGCATTAACAGCCGATACAAAATATTATGTTGCAATCGTTTCGGCTTCGGGATGCTTGAGTGCAAA
Organism: Pedobacter lithocola; assembly: GCF_042650845.1. Taxonomy (NCBI): domain Bacteria; kingdom Pseudomonadati; phylum Bacteroidota; class Sphingobacteriia; order Sphingobacteriales; family Sphingobacteriaceae; genus Pedobacter; species Pedobacter lithocola. The sequence continues at coordinate 230,354 of NZ_JBHSBW010000007.1, forward strand.
AACAGAAGTGAACGTTGTAGTTCAACCAGCACCTTCAACGCCAGAATTATTATCGCCTACAGTTAGCGCTTGTGCTAGCACAGCAATAATATTACAAGTTAAAAATCCGGTTGTTGGCGTTACCTATAAATGGTATGATTCGAACGGAATAAGTGCTGGACCTGATGGCACAACCTTAACCGTTACACTAACAGCCAATACAACTTACACCGTAGAAGCTGTAAATAGTTGCGGAACGGCATCAGCAAGAGCAACTACCACGGTAACTATTGGTGCAAACCCACAAGCTCCGGTTATTACGCCATCATCAGCCATAATTGTATCGGGTACAAGGGCGGTGTTAAATGCAACATCATCAGTTGCTGGTGCTACTATTAATTGGTATAACGATGCATCATTAGCTCCTGCAACTCTTGTAAATACAGGCCCATCTTTTACAACACCAATATTAAATGCCAATACAACTTATTATGTAAATACAACAGTTCCAGCCTGTGGTACTAGTTTACCTGTATCTGTATTGGTAACCGTAATACCTCAAACCCCAGGAACAGTTGATTGCGGTTTTGCAACAATAAACACTACAAAAGGTGTAAGCGGTGTAATTGTTGGTGCAGATGTATTCAACGAAGCTTCTGCTGTTGATGACGATGAAAATACGGGTTCTACTTTATTTATTCCGGCAGGGGCTTTAGGAGCATCTGTTTTTCATCGCTTAGGATTTACAGGTGGTTTATCAAACATCGGTGATACCTTGCGAATTAAAATCTCCTCTCCAGGAAAATTATTATCAGCCGCTGTTTTACCAAATTTAACTTTAACCACTTACAATGGTTTGGTAAGCAATAATGATGATGTTACACTTAACAGTCAATTCATTCAACTTGATTTAGCTACCGATGGAAGTGAAGCTACTTTATCATTCATTCCAACGGCTCAATTTGATGGCGTAGAATTAAGATTAAGTTCGGGTTTAATTGGTGTTTTAACGTCTGTAGATTTTAATTATGCCAGACGAATCATAACTAAACCAGAAATCGTTTCTACTGCAGTATCGGCCTGCTTCGGTTCTTCTGCTACATTAAGCATAAGTAATCCTAAACCAAATATCACTTATAAATGGTACCAAGGCTCGGTTTACCAGATTGGAAAAAATGGTGTTAATTTCTTAACAGATGCGACCCTACCCGCTGGGACTTATGACTTTTTTGTTACCGCTACAGACTTTTTGAATGTTTGCGAAAGTCCTAAAGTTAAAATAACGATAACCATAACTTCGCCACCAGCACCACCTGTTCCTGCTACAACAAATCCTGTATCAACCTGTATCAATACTCCGGTTACCTTAGCTGTTCAATCGGTTGCTGGTGTGGTTTACAACTGGTATGATGCAGCAACTTCAGGAAATTTATTGGTGAGCAATAGCAGTAGTTTTGTAACTTCTGCAAATCTGTCGCCAGGTAGTTATACCTATTACGTAGAAGCTGCATCAAGCGGAGGTTGTACAAATGCTACACGCACACCGGTAACTATTGAGGTTAACCAAAATGCAATTGCTGCAGATATCGTAATTTCTGGTAACACAGCATTATGTAATGCGGGTACAACAACCCTAACAGCAAGCAGCACAACAGTTACAAATCCGGTATTTACCTGGTATAGCGATGCATCACTAAGCACTCCGGTTTTTGTTGGTGCAGCATTTACCACTCCACAAATAAATGCGAACGTAACTTATTATGTTACGGTAAGCGGTTCAAATCGTTGTCCAAACCCTGTAGGTAATGCGGCCAGCGTATCCATTACCATAAACCCTGTAGCTTTAGCATCAGATATAAATGTTACTGGTGCAAGTAGCCTGTGTGCTGGCTCAACAACAACATTAACAGCAACTTCTGCAATAGCAAACCCAATATTTACATGGTATAGCGATGCTGCTTTAACCACAGTTGTATCTACAGCACCATCATTTACAACGCCTGCATTATCAACAGCAACAACTTATTACGTAACGGTAAAAGGTAGCAATAGATGCGAAAATACGCCTTCTACTGCCAAAGCTGTTTTAATAGACGTTAATCCGCTGGCAACCACAGCAGATATAAACATTACAGGCTTAAATATTATTTGTAGCAACGCTACAGCTTCATTATCTGCATCATCAGCAACGGTAACCAATCCAGTATTTACCTGGTACAACGATGCGGCATTAACCAGCGTTGCTTTTGTTGGCGCATCGTTTACAACACCAGCTTTAACTGCTACAACAACCTATTATGTTACAGTTAGTGGTGATAACAATTGTGCAAATTCGGCAACGAATGCAAGAGCAATTACAGTAACAGTAAAAGGTTACGCTACAGCAGCAGATATTTCGGTTAATAACGCAAATATTTGTTCAGGTAGCACTGCAACTTTGTTGGCATCGAGTTTAACGGTAACACAGCCTGTATTTACCTGGTATAGCGATGCATCATTAACGGTTCCTGTATTTACCGGTCCAACTTATAATGTTTCCGTTTCTGCTACAACCACATTTTATGTTACCGTAAAAGGTACAAACAAATGTGAAAATGCTGCCGCAGATGCTAAAGTGGTTACCATTAATGTAAATCCACTTGCTACATCTACCGACATTATCGTAGCTGGAAATACAGCAGCCTGTGCTGGTTCGTCAGCTATTCTTACTGCAAGCTCAACAACAGTAACTAATCCGGTATTCACCTGGTATAGCGATGCATCACTTACAAACATATCTTTTGTAGGTGCAAGTTATACTACACCGGTTTTAAATGCTAACACAACTTATTATGTAACTGTTAAAGGCGATAATAAATGTGAAAATGCACCGTCAACCGCAAGAGTGGTTGTAATAACTGTAAATCCTGCTCCGGCAAGTCCTGTTGTTTCATCAACTGGTACAACAATTTGTTCTGGTAATACCACAACAGTTAGCATTCAAAATCCGCAAGCTGGCGTTACTTACGAATGGTATAATGCCGCAACAGGTGGTAACCTTATATCAACAGGAACTTCATTTACAACGCCAACATTAACTGCAAATACCAATTACTATATTCAAGCAATTGGAGCGGGTGGTTGTGTAAACGCTTCGGGAAGAACACTGGTTACCATCGTAGTTAATCCTACACCAAATAACCCGGTTGTTGCTACAACTGGTACTGCAATTTGTTCGGGAAATTCGACCACACTTACCATACAAAATCCTCAAAGTGGAGTAACCTACGAATGGTACGATGCAGCAACAGGAGGAAATCTTTTAACAACTGGTAGTACTTTTACAACTACGGTTTTATCTGCAAATGTTAATTATTATATACAAGCAGTTGGAAGCGGAGGTTGTATAAATACTGGTGGAAAAACGGTGGTTGCAGTAACGGTTAGTACGGCACCATCTAATCCTGTCGTTTCATCAGCTGGAACGACAATTTGTTCCGGCAATGTCACTACTTTAAACATTCAAAGTCCACAAGCTGGTGTAACATACGAATGGTATAATGCTGCAACTGGAGGTGATATTTTAACAACCGGAACTTCATACACAACTCCGGTATTAACCAACACCGTAAATTATTACATCCAGGCAATAGGCGCTGGCGGTTGTGTTAATGGTGCAGGCAGAACCTTGGTTACAGTAACCGTTAATCAACAACCTTTCGTTCCAATCGTAGCAAGTTCTACACTTAACGTATGTTTTGGTAGTGCTGCAAACCTATCGGTAACAAATGCTCAAACTGGTGTAACTTACAATTGGTACACGAGTGCAACCGGAGGTACAATCGCTGGTTCGGGAAGCACATTTACTTCTCCATCATTAACCAATAATGTTACGTATTACGTTGAGGGCGTTGCGGGTACCTGTATCTCAAGTAACCGAACTCCTGTTACCATTACGGTTTTACCATTGCCTGTAGCACCACTACTAGTTAGCGCAACAAATGGTACAATCTGTTCTGGAACAACAACTGTACTAAACGTTAATTCGCCAGAACCTGGTTTAACTTACAGATGGTATGCAACAAGTACCGGTGGAACCGTATTAGGACAAGGAACGACATTTACAACACCGTCGCTAACGGCTAACACAACATTCTATGTAGAGAGCTTTAGTGCGGCAGGTTGCGTAAGTGCAGTAAGAACGCCAATAACCGTTACCGTTTTGCCAGTTTTATCGATACCAGTTGTTCGGGTAGAAACTACTACACCTGCAAGCGTAACATTTAGTTGGAATGCTATTTCTGGCGCAAGTGGTTATGAAATATCGCTAAATAATGGCGCCACATGGCAATCGCCATCAAATGGAGCAAACGCTACCAGTCACTTAATTATTGGCTTAAAACCAGACCAAGCCGTTACAATTATAGTTCGTGCTTTGGGGCAGATTGGTTGCCAAACCAGCGCCAATTCAACCCCTGTAACTGGAAAAGCTGCTAATCCGATTGGAAACGACATCTACATACCAAACATTTTTAGTCCAAACAACGATGGTAAGAATGATATCTTCTTGGTTTACGGAACTACAATAGCGACAGTAAAAATGAATGTTTACACCCAATGGGGACAATTGATTTATCAAGTAAATTCTACCACCACAGGATGGGATGGAACCTACAAAGGTATCCCTCAACCAAACGGTGTGTATGTATATATGATTGAAATAGAATCGACAGATGGCACCAAGGTGATGAAAAAAGGTACAATAACCTTAATCCGATAATTAACAGATAATATACCGCTATAAATTACATCTTATGAAAATCCTAAAATCCCTAAAAATTTGTGTTGCAATGCTGATATTCAGCTTAGCAACACAAAACCTGAAAGCTCAAACCGATCCTCATTTTTCTCAGTATTATGCCTATCCTTTATGGTTAAATCCGGCTTTAACAGGTGTTATCGATGGCGATTACCGGGCATCAGTAAATTTTAAACAACAATGGGGCGCAATTTCTAATTCATTTTTAACAGGTGGTGCATCTTTTGATTTGGCTCCAAAAAAGAACTTTGCCTTCGGTGCTACCATTTTAAATCAAAGGGCAGGCGAACTCGATTTTAATTACTTAACGGCATTGGTTTCTGGTTCTTACCGATTACGCTTTGGTTTAGAAGGTTTACAAATGATAAGTTTTGGATTGCAAGCTGGGTTTGTAAACAGGAGTTTTGATTTATCGCAAGGCAGATTTGGTAACCAGTTTAATCCGGTTACAGGTTATGATGGTGGAATGGTTAGCGGAGAAAATTTCTCATCAACTTCATCATTTGTGCCAGATGTTAATGCCGGTATTATGTACTTTGATGGTAATCCGAACCAAAATGTAAATGTATTTTTGGGTGCCAGTGCCGCACACTTAAATCGTCCTATAGAACGATTTTCTGAAAATAGCACCCGTACACCAATCCGTTTTACAGGGCATGGAGGCGCAAGAATCCGAGCTTCTGAGATGTTGGATATTGTTCCGAATGCTTTAGTAATGTATCAAGGCAATACAAATGAAATATCTGTTGGGGCTTATGCCCAATTTATGGTTAATAATCAATCCAATATCCTTTTTGGAGGCAACTATAGAGTTAAAGATGCTGCAATTGCTTTTGTAGGCTTACAGTTTAAAAATATGGTTGTTGGCTTAAGTTACGATGTAAATACTTCGACCCTACAGCGGGCATCCAATAGTAATGGCGGTTTAGAATTATCCATTTCACTTATTGGTCGTAACGGTATTATTGGTCCAAACTTTTTCTGTCCCCGTTTATAATTCTTAGCTATGAAAAAATTAATCCTCTTTTTGATTGTTGTATCAGCTATTAATGCTGAAGCTCAGTATGTTGTTAATTATAAAAAAGTGGCCGATGCCTATTTTCAGAGTAAAGATTATTACGCAGCTTCTACGTTTTATAAAAAGGCTTTAAAAATTACAACCGATAGTACACAGGTTGTTTTGCCTTATGGTAAAGATAAAAAACAAGGTAGCGAAGAAAAGCTAATCGAAGATTATGAAGGCTCGTTGTACAACCTAGCCGAAGCTAGCCGAATGTACCGCGATTATACCGAAGCTGAAAAATACTACGAGGTTGCAAGCACATTTAGTAATCCTAAATACTACAAATCATTATTTTATTATGCCGAAAGTTTAAGGGCAAATAAGAAATTTCCGCAAGCAATAACTGCTTTTGAAAAATTTATCGCCAACCATAAAACAGATGAATTGGTAAAAACTGCAAATTTAGAAGTGCTATCATGCAAATTCGCAATGAAAGAAATGCGTTTCCCAAGGTTGGTTCAAATTAAAAAAGTACCAGCAGATATAAATGGTTTAGGTTCTAATTATGCCCCATTTAAGCTGGGCAATGCATTTTATTTTACCTCTTCAAGGCCAGTTGCGGTATCTGGTAAACCCGATGTAGTAAAAGTTGTAAAAGGCGAAACACCAATTTCTACAAAAGCAAATCCGTTTATAAATAACCTTTACAATACAGTTTCAAACTTGCAAGAAACTGAAGTTAACGTTAAAAAAATCGATTTTAATTTACCTAACGATATGGAGTATGCTGCGGTAAGCTTCAATCCTGAAGGAAATGTTGCCTATTTTACATCGTGGAAAGGGCAAGAAAAATACGCTATTTATTCTGCTACCAAAACAGATGATAAATGGTCGGTTCCACAATCGGTGGGTTTGCAAGTTAATAGCAAAGATTTTAATGCAGCGCAACCCTTTGTAACCAGCGATGGTAAATTTCTAATATTCTCATCTGATAGGATGGGTGGTTACGGAAAATACGATTTGTGGTATGCTGCGATAAGAAGCGATGGTACAATTGGTCAGGCCGTAAATTTTGGTCCTGAAATTAATACCGAAGCCGATGAAAAGGCGCCTTACTATAATACGCTTACCAAAAAATTAATATTTAGTACAGATGGTAGAATTGGTTTTGGCGGAATGGATTTTTTCGAATCGGAAGGTGATTTAATTAATTGGACAAAGCCTAAAAATATGGGTTATCCATTTAATTCATCAAAAGAAGATGTGTATTTTACACAAATAAATGCCGATGCAAGCAAAGGTTACATCAGTTCGGATAGGGAATCTGCTTGTTGTTTAGAAATATTTGAGGTTAAACGAGAATACATTTCTGTATCAGGCATCATCACCGATTGTAAAACTAAAAAACCATTGGATGGCGTACTTGTAAAAATGAACGACCAGGAAAATGATTATAGTTTTACTACCAATAATACCGGGAAGTATGATTTTAAAATGGATAGTAGAAGACCGGTAAAGTTAAACATGACTAAGGATAATTATTTCGCCTTAAACAAAAGTTATGCTTACGAGGAAATTGCTAAAGCTGATACTTTAATGTATGCCGATTATTGTATTAATGCCTTTAAAATAAATGTGCCAATCGTTTTAGATAATATTTATTACGAATTTAATAGTGCAGAATTAACAGAATCATCTAAAAAAGTTCTCGATGCTTTGGCGTTGATTTTAGATGATAACCCGGAGATGGAAATAGAACTTGGGGCGCATACAGATGATGTAGGAACCGATGTTTACAATCAGGAATTATCAGAAAGAAGGGCGAAATCTTGTGTTGATTATTTGGCAACTAAAAATATTTTGCAAAGCCGATTGGCATCTAAAGGTTATGGCGAAAGTATGCCTATAGCACCGAACAAGCTAAAAAAAGGAAAGGATAATCCTGAAGGCAGAGCAAAAAATAGAAGAACAGAATTTAAAGTAACTAAGAAATAGCGGTTGTAATCTTTGGTTTAGTTGAGGTAGGAGATTGAGAGCTCCTGCCTTTTTTTGTTATTAATGCGTTTAGCTCAAACGCAATATTCCGTGAATGCTTTGTTTCTGTGGGAATCTGAATAGCATGATTTTTTGGAAACTTACTTTCAGTAATTCTTTGGGTTTTCAGTCCTGCTTTTCGTTTCAAGTCCGCTCCCGAAGAAAAATCGGGATTGCGGGCTTTACACTTCAATCAGGTTTACTTAATAAAGTATGCTGCTTTTTGGTGTTATTCTTAAAACGCATTATTCCGTAAATTCCGCGTTTCTGTGGCAATCTAGGTAGCATGATTTTTTGGAAACTTACGTTCCGTAATTCTTTTGGTTTTCAGTCCTGCTTTTCGTTTCAAGTCCGCTCCCTAAAAAAAATCGGGATTGCTGGCTTTACACTTCAATCAGGTTTACTTAACAAAGTATGCTGCTTTTTGGTGTTATTTTTCAAATGCTATGTTCCGTGAATTTCGTGTTTCTGTGGCAATCTGATTAATATTAAACTCTACATTTATTTTTTCGTTTTAAAACTATTTTGTGTATTGCTGGTTTTTTGATGAGATTTGAAGTGATTTAGATAATTCGTTTTAACTTTGAATCCACAATTAACAACATTAACTAATAAATATGGCATCAGGTTTTTTTGCAATTTTAGATGATATCGCGGCTTTAATGGATGATGTGGCTGTGACAGCCAAAATTGCTACACGAAAAACAGCTGGTATTTTGGGCGATGACTTAGCGGTTAATGCAGAAAAGGCTACAGGCTTCCTATCATCAAGAGAGCTACCAGTGTTGTGGGCAATAACAAAAGGTTCGTTCATTAACAAACTCATAATTGTACCAGTCGCTCTACTTTTAAATTCCTTTTTCCCGGTAATTATTACTTATATCTTAGTTTTAGGTGGTTTTTATCTGGCCTACGAGGGTGTAGAAAAGATTGTAGAATACTTTTTTCATCGTTCTGCTGTTCCTAATACTGCGGCGAAAGTTATTGTTCAGAATGATGCCGAAAACGAGAAAGTAAAAATTAAATCTGCTGTAACAACCGATTTTATCTTATCTGTTGAAATTGTAATTATTGCATTAGAAACGGTTTTAGATAAAAGTTTAACCTTACAAATATTAACAGTTTCGGTGGTTGCATTATTAGCCACAGTTGGTGTTTATGGCATTGTTGCCCTTATTGTTAGAATGGATGATGCCGGACAAAACCTTATAAAACGTTCTGGAGATAAAGGTTTTTTTGGTTCTCTTGGAAATTTACTAGTAAAATCTTTACCTGTGATAATCAGGATTTTAAGTATAGGTGGTACAATAGCTTTAATATTGGTTGCAGGTGGTATTTTCGTGCACAACGTAACTTACATTCACGATTTGTATCCAAACGTACCTTCGATAATTAAAGAATTTGTTGTTGGTTTAATAGCAGGTTTGGTTGCCTTAGGAATTATTACATTGGTTAAAAGGATTATTTCCTCATTTAAAAAGTAGTTATCGCATTGCGGTACCAACCGTAAGATTTTTGATATATCTATAAGCTTCTGTAATTTGCAAATCAAATTGGTTATCTTCAACTTGCTAAATACCTGAGGGTTTTAGTATAAATCACCTAACCAAAATATCTTTTTTGCAATTAGAATTATCCCCGCAGCTTATGAAATCCAAGTATGTATTATTTTTTCCTATCGTAGTTTTAATCGTTTACGCGTTCACTTTTAAAAGCCAACAAAAACCTGTATTGGGTATTGCTGCTGGGTTGGGTAGAGATAGCCTTGTTTACGCATCTGGTTTTAGAGTGCTTGGCGAATCCGTTAGAAAGATGCTGGCTCCTTCATTAACCGACCAAGAGTTTAACACCAATCTTGCTCGAATAAAATCAGCAAAATGTAAGGTACTAATGTGTAACCTGTTTTTTCCGGGCACACTAAAAATTGCCGGACCAGACATTGATGAAAAAAGGGTTTTAGCTTATGCAGATTCTGTTCTGAATAGGGCAGGGCAAGCTGGTGTGAAAATAATAGTTTTAGGTAGCGGCGGTTCGCGAAGAATTCCCGAAGGTTACGATTTACAAAAAGCAGAAACTGGTTTTATCAATTTATCTAAAAAACTTGGTGCTGCAGCAAGAAAATATAATGTTACCATTGTACTCGAAAACCTGGAAACTACAGAAACTAATTTTATAACATCTTTAAAATCAGCCGCATCTATCGTAAAAAAAGTTAATGATCCTAATTTTAGGTTAAACGCCGATATCTTCCACATGATGCGTGAAGGCGAATCCCCATCAGAAATTACTGCAGCGGGGAAATTATTAGCATTTTGTGAAATAGCCGAAAAGGAAAAAAGAACATTGCCAGGTGTTAGCGGCGATGATTTTAAGCCTTATTTAATTGCTTTAAAGAAAGCCAATTATAGCGGATTTATTTTTATAGAAGGAAATATAGGTAATGCAGCGGTAGAAATTCCGCAAGCCTTTGTTTACCTCACCAAACAAATTGATGAGGTATATTAAAAGGAAATTAAGCTATATATTTAACTGAATGTTTCAATTTTAGAATCTAACAAATTTTTAATTGTTAAAAGCATATTATCAAGTTTGTAAGGTTTGCCCATTATAGCATCGGCATTGCAGATAATTTCTCCAATTAAGTCGTAATCTAATCCAGTCAGTAATATTATAGGGATGTGTTTAGTATTTTCTGATTCTTTAATTTGATTGCATAAAATTCTTCCATCAGCTTTATTTAACTTAATATCCATGATAATTAAATCGGGATTAAATTCTGCTATTGAAGGGAAAATCATTTCAGTTAAATGAACACTTTTAACGTTGTAGCCTTCATCATTTAACATTGAATTTATAACTTCTAAGGTAAGAATGTCATCATCAATGACCAGTATTTGTTTGTTCATGGTTCTTTAACAATTAAATTGAAGATTTGTTGTACTATACTTAAAATTAAGTATTTAAAAACTGTTTTTATTTTAATTCCGTATATATTTTCTTTAGCTAATTAATTATCCCTCTAATAAACTGCGATGTTATGGTACTTAATAACGATGTTACTTTGATAAAATTAAATTCACTTCAAATTGGTGATTTTATTGAGCATAAAAGCGGTTCAAAAGGTATTATTGAGCAAATTAATGTTTATAAAACCGAAACTACTGTAGAATATTGTTTTCAACTATTTGATGGCAAAGGTATTGTGCTAGTTGTTAAAGATAAAGCCCTAAAATAATTGACCTAATATAACCACATAAAGCTACTTTCACTTCTTATTTAATCACCCTTTATTGTTAAATATTATCATTTAACATATTCTATAAGCTAATTTTTGGTTTATCTGTTAAGTAGAAAATAATTTCGCCACCCTTAATTAAATCTTTATGACTAACGTGATTTACGTTATAACTTTTTCCATTTAACGATATCCTTTTAATGTAGATAGCGTTTTTGGTATTTTTTACCGCCTTTATGTTTAGCTTATTTCCATTACTAAATGATATTTGTGTTTGTTGAAACGCAGGACTAGTTAACTGATAATTTCCAGAAACTGGGTCAACAGGATAGAATCCAATTGCTGCAAAAACATACCACGCCGACATTTGCCCGGCATCATCATTTCCACTTAAACCGCCCGCACCTTCATCATATTCTTCATTTAAAATTCGGTTTACTTGTAATTGGGTTTTCCACGGAGATGCTGTAAAGTTATAAAGGAATGGAATTTGATGACCAGGTTCGTTGCCATGCCAGTATTCTTTTTTACCAAACAATGAATCTAATTCGTTTTCTAAAACTTTACTTCCACCCATCAATTTCATTAACCCGGGCATATCATGCGGTACGTAAAAAGTATATTGCCTTGGTGTTCCTTCAGTTATATAAGGCTCGCGATGGTTGGGGTAAAAAGGATTGTACCAATTGCCATTTTCATATCTTCCTCTAACCATTCCTACTTTGGTATCGAAAACATTCTTATAATGCAATGACCTTTTAGATAGTTTTTCATAATCTTTAGTTTTCCCTAAATCTTTTGCAATCGTAGCTAAGGCATAATCATCGTAAGCATATTCTAAAGTTCTGCTTACTTGTTCTTTTTTGTGAAATGCATTGGGTATGCTATCTTCCATTGGTATGTAACCATATTTCAAATAACTATTTATGCCCCGGCGACCTTTTCCGTTTAAATAATCAACAGAATCTGGCATTTCAAAAGCATTTTGCCTCATCAATCGATAGGCCTCTTTTACATCGTAATCTCTTATTCCTTTATTGTAGGCAGAAGCTAGAAAAGCCGTGGCATGGTCGCCAATCATGGCTGCGGTATAACTGTTCCAACACGGGAAAATTGGCAACCAACCACCTTGTTTGCCTTTTAGCACTAAGGAATTTGCAAAAGAATTTGCTAAATCTGGTCGCAATAATTCTACCAATGGAAGTTGAGCACGATAAATATCCCACATTGAAAAATCATCGTAATAGTTGCCTTTGCTTAGTTTTTGCGTTTGATAGTTTCCTGCATATTGCGGATAGGTGCCATTTACATCGTTAAACAACCTTGGATGTTGTTGTGCATGATAAAGCGCAGTATAGAAAATCCTTTTTTTCTTTTCATTCGGGTCGGTAATTTTTATTTGAGATAAAGATTTCTCCCAGGCTGCATTTGTTTTACTTAAAACTGAATCGAAAGTTTCATTTTGTATTTCACTTTCCAAATTCTGTTTTGCGGCATCAATGCTGGTAAAAGAAGTACCGGAATATATAATTACTTGCTCGCCTTTTTCAAGCTTGAAGCCGGCGTAAGCTCCAATGTTTTTTTTGTTGCTAATGGTGTGATTGTTAGCAATATTACCGTCACTATAAACGCCACTTATTTTTATTGCTTTCTTAATTCTAATAAAAAAATAACCACTAAATCCTGCAGTTTCGCCCCATCCCTGATAAATTCTATGAACGGGATTATAACCCGATATTTCACCTTTTGCTTCATCAATGTGAATATATCCTTTCTCTTTATCGCTATTCGGACTGATTAACACATAAACACTATCTATTTTCAAAGCAGTAATTCTCGTCACACCACATCTTAATGTAGCAGTTAATTCTACTTGTAATTTGTAGCGGTTTAAATTCAATTTATAGTAGGAAGGCGTAGAAACTTCATTTTCATGATTATAGTCTTCAGCATAATCAGTTGTATTGGTTTTTAGTTTGCCAGAAATTGGCATAATGGTAAAGCTGCCATAATCTTGTGTGCAAGAGCCGCTTATCCAATGGGTTGCTCTAAAACCATATATTTTTTTATTGTTGTAATAATAAGGCGCCAAACATTTTGTTTCTGTTAATTGGGTTTGGGGCGTCCATTGGGTCATACTAAAAGGCGGTGCAACAGCCGGGATGGTGTTTGCTAAACGTTCGGTTTTGTCTTCAATATGCTGACTGGCCATGGTTGTACTGGCCGATGTACCTGAAAATGGCTGAACATATTTTATTAAAGCTGATTGCTGAGCGAAAACTGAAATGCATTGTATGCAGGTAAGCAACATTATGCCAACCATATTAAGGCAAACCAATTTGGTCTTATATTTTCTAGCTATCAAATTCATTTTAATTGGATAAATTTTGTTCCTATTAAGCACAGTAATTAAATTTAAGGAAGTTCCTTAATCGATTCTTTTTTATTAGAAGGGAATTTCGTGTTTTTGATGGAAACACCGCTCGTATTTTTTAATACCATTACATTTGGATGTTCAGATTTATCAACTTTTAATCCATCTACATCGATTCCTTTTACATCATCAAAAATTACTGCTGGCCTAAAATCGCTCTCCTTATAATTTAATTTTACATTTTTAAAGGTAATCCCTGTTGCGTGGCGAACATAAAATCCCCATGCAGGCAATTCGCCAAACATGCTAAATTCCGGGTATCCGGCTTCGTTTTCAGTAACCTTATCCAACTCACTAATTGGGATATTTGCTATTTGCTTTGAAGCACCGCCACCGTAAGTAATTTCTATATTTTGGAGCAATACGTTTTCTATTAAATGCCCAGGGATGCCAACAATTGATGCTGGAAGTAAGTTATGAGGCGGAACTTTTGGTAATGGTCCTTCGATAGGGTAGCCAGCATCTGGTTTTGTATTTGGAATATCTGCTTTAACGTTAGCAATCCTAATGTTTTTAATGGTACTATATTTATCGGTTTTGTTTCTATGTCCTAAGCGGATGAAAATTGCATTACCTGTGTATTTGGCAACAACACCTTCAATATCAACATCTTCAATGAAGCCGCCATCAACAGCTTCTAATGCAATTGCGGAGCGGTAAGTGTTGTAAACGGTAATGTTTCTAACTTTAATATTTCGAAATCCTCCGTAAGATCCAGTTCCTAATTTAAATCCACTAGCGCTCGATCGGATGATGCAATTCTCTAAATATACATTCTCACAAATACCAAGCATTCCTTCAGATTTTAAGCAAATTCCATCATCTGCGGCATCTACGTTGCAATTCGTTATACGAACGTTTTTGCTGTTTACAATATCAATTCCGTCATTGTTCCAATATTCGGTACTTTCAACTGTGATGCTATCTATATTCACATTATTACACCTTACAAAATCCTGTACCCAGCCTGCACTGTTTTTTAGCTTTACATTTTTTACCGAAACATCTTCGCAATCCGTAAAAGCGATTAACCTAGGTCGGTTGCTTTCTGATGGTCGCTTTACTTTCCAGGTCTCGTCTTCTAAAACACCTTCATGTAATAAGGAAAGCAAGTTTTTAACTACCTCGCGACCTCTACCATTAATCATTCCGGTACCATTTATGGCAATTGAATGCTGTTTTTTAGCAGAAATTAATGCTTCTGCATTTTTCTTTCCATAATCTAATCGATTTACGCTTCCAAGCAATTCTGCACCTGCTGCTAAATACAATTCTACACCAGATTTTATTTCAATTGGCCCTGTAACAAACTGTCCGTCAGGTATAATTACCTTACCACCATTTTTTGAAGCAGCATTTATCGCATTTTGAATATTCCTGGTATTTATAATATTTAATCCAGTTTTTGCACCAAAATCAACTATGTTGAAGGTTTTATTCTGCGCAGATGCCTGAAAAATAGATACTAATAGAATCGTTAGATAGATAAGGTTTTTCATAATTCATTTTTAATTTTTGTTCGCAGCATATTTTTCAATTAAGCCACGATATTTTTGATGCATTTGTTTTGCTACATCAACAGGATTGCCAACTGTTTTTATTGGATAATCTTTTCTTTGATTTACCCATTTCCATTCCCAAGCGCTGATATCTTCATTAAATTTCTCTATGCTCAATCCTTTTTTGTTGATTAAATCATCCTCCATCCGAGAGAAGAAAAGTTGCCATCTGGGCTTATAAAAGTCAGTCATTAATCCACTCCATTGCCTGCATGCATACTCGTTAAGCGGATTTTTAGTATCACCCCAAAGGGTTATTAAATCTTTCGCATTCATTTCGTATCGTGCTTTTTCTTCGGTATTTGTACCCCAGGCTCTAGCATCAGCTACCCACGGACCTAACATAAAGTCTTTCCTAGTTGCAAGCAATTTATCCATATCATCAATAACTTGAATAAAATTTTCACGCTCTTTTTTAAATGCAACCAAATCCTTTTTTTGATAAGCCAATACAATTTTTCGCTGAATTGGCAGGGCCAAATTTGCCATTACCTGTCTGGTTACATCAACAATATCGTATTGATAACCTTCACTATTTCGGCAAAAAGGTGCAGCTTTAAGCAATTTATCCCAGGCTGGGAGCAATTCTGATTCATTATAATTTAAGGTTGTTTTTGCCCAACGGCTTAATGAATCTAAAGTTGGGCGAGCTTGTATTATCGATTCAGCACCATCTCTAATGTATTTATCAGCAGGTACAGTGTAAACCGTTTTCCGAAGAATATCCCATGCTTTTACGGCATTTGCATTGTTATTTCCGTATCGGTTTAACACAAATTGAGGGAGCCAAGTATCCAAGTTAATCGGCTTCGATTGCCAAACATTAGCCATCATTAGTTCGTATAAAACCGGATTTTGCTCAATGCCTTCCATGGTTAAACCAATACCTTTCATTTTGCCACTTTGAGGATTGTTTAAAGCTTCGGCTGGTGCGGTGGCAACAACATCCATTCGGCCGAATAAATTTGTGTTACCACCAAAATTGTGAAGCATATTCCAAATCCATGGTTTGCCATAAAATCCTTCGGTACGTTTCCAAACGGGTTCAATTTCTGTTGCTAGGTCGAGCAAAATCATTTTATCGTTTGGTACTGCTTTCAAAAGTGCTTCTGTTTGTGGTTCTTTCCAAAACTTTCTATCGCTGTAAAAAAGCCATCCCTGCATTACCCAAATTGCTTTTGGGTCGGCGGCCGACATGCCATCGTAAATTCTTGCACTTAACTTGCTCAAAAATTCTGGCTCTGCCGATGGCGGTTCATTTTCGTTAAAAGTATCGGCAGAATACAAATGGTCAGTGCCCAAAAGTTCGGTCTGTTTTTGAAGGAATTTTTTTCCTATTGAAGCGAACATCGGGTCCTCAGAATCAAGAATATAAGTATCGGCAAAGCCGTTTGTCCAATTGGTTGCTTTTAGTTTAGCATTTGGAAATTTCTTTTTAAAGGCTGCCGGTACGTGACCTGTAAAAGCCGGGAGAACAGGTTTCATCCCTAGAGAACGTTGTCTGGACAGAATTTTCTTTTGCAATTCGAAATGGCTTTTCATCCAACTCAATGGGAGCGGACCACCCCAGCCATCGATGTTGCCCATCCAAAACCAAGAGAAATAAGCCGGGCCAGTAAAGAAATCTTTCAAATCGTTATCTGTAAAGCCCATTTCTTTATACAGCAAATACCAGGTATATTCTTCACCAGTAATGGCAAGTGGCATATTAATTCCATGTAACGCCATCCAATCAATTTCCTTTTCCCATCTTGGCCAATCCCACCAACTCATGCTATAATTAAAAGTGCAGTAGTTTAAATAATAACGGTACTCGTAAGGCGTGTTTTTTCTAACCTTAGTTTTTACTAATGGTAATTTTTCAGGTGTTTTTAAGTTTGTACCATTCCAAGTGATTTGACAATGCGCATATTCGGTTAAATAGTAATAAAATGCCGAGGCAAGCGCTACACCACTACTGCCTCTTAATACGATTTTATTGTTTTTGCTTTCAATTTCGAAAACATCCATTCCATTTTCAGATGCAATAATTTCTGTAGAAAAATAACCACTTTGTTTTGGCAAAACCCTGGCAATTAAATCGTTAGAAGCGGTTATAAACTCCTGAGCATAAATGTTGCTAGAAAAGAGGATTATAAACAATCCTGATAGTATAATCTTAAACCTCATATTAAATTTTTAGGAACAATTTTTTATCGTAGAGAAATTTTAGGAGAAACAACTGAATAATTAAAACACCCGTCCAAACGCCTGCTTGCTGATAAACATTAGGGATTTTATTAATTATTCCACCGAAAAGAAAGGTAGCAGTAGATTCGAAATTGAATAAACGATGTGCAAAAACGTAAATTAATATAGAATTTGTACCGAACCAAACGAAAGGCATACTCCATTTTTTGAATGATTTTACATCGATAACAAAATAAAACGCAGCAAATAACAATATGCTAAACCCGCCGGCAAACAAAACAAAAGAGCTTGTCCACATGGTTTTATTTATTGGGAAAATTAAGCTCCAAGCTAAACCTATCGCAATGCTTAACAAACCTGCTACAAATAAGGTTATTACCTTTCTTTCAGGAATTAATTTTATGGAAGTAGATTTTATGAAGGTACCCACAAAAACACCAATTAGCGCAGAGCAAATGGCTGGAATTGTACTTAACAATCCTTCCGGGTCGTAAACTATACGGTGAAGTTTTCCGGGCAAGAACTGTCTGTCTATATAAGCTGATAGATTTCCTTCTGGTGTAAATATGCCTGCTCCAAAATTAGGTACAGGTATAAATTTCATTATAAGATAATAACCGATTAGAATGGTAGAAAACCAAATAATCTGTTTGCGTAATGAGCAGTTTAAATAAATTATCGCTGCAAAAAAGGTAGAAAGCGCTATTCGCCCAAGTACACTTGCAAAACGAGTATTTTCATAGCCATTCCATTTAAATAAGCCATTTATAATTATCCCTAAAATTAGGAGTATTAGCGTTCTCTTTATTAATGCTGCATAAATTCTCTTGGTTGAATCTTTATTTACCTTTTTGTCTTCAAAATATTGTTGATAGGAAAAAGGCATAGAGATACCCGAAATAAAAATGAACAAAGGGAATATTAAATCGTAAAAGGTAAAGCCATTCCAGGGTGAATGGTGTAGTTGATTGCTTAGGCCAACTAGAAATTTTTCAAAAACAGAAAGGTTATCATTGGTGGCAATCACCCAGTTTGTTGGGTTTCTCACCAATTCATTTTCATCTTTTATTCCGTTAGCTAAACCGTGGAAAATTCCTTCGCCACTCACAATCCAAAACATATCGAAACCACGAAGCGCATCTAAAGAAATTAATCTCTTGCTTTTTGTAGCAGGTTTTTCTTCATCAATCACTTTGTTTAAGCTCATTATATGTTGATTATTTTTTAATCACGGTTGAGTAAATGATGTAACCTTCATCATTAATCATTTGTACACGTAGTTGTTCTTTATTTACCGAGAACAGCATAAAACCATACTCTGATGCAACCACTTGTGCATCAGGAATTAATTTTACAGGAGTTTTTTCTGATGCTGCACCAGAAATAAAATGATGTGTTTTGCCTTCGGGCTTAATGTACTGTAAGCTGTGTTCGTGACCGGTGAGGTAAACATCTACCGCATATTTATCTAAAACAGGTTTTAGCGAATTGCGAATTGCTTTTGTGTCATAGCCTTCAGTTCTGCTACCACCGGTAAACATAGGGTGGTGACCAACAACTATTTTCCATTTTATAGATGCATCCTTATCATCGAGTGTTTTGGCTAGCCAACGTTTTTGTGCGGTCGTATCTTGTCCTTTCACATTCGGACCATATTCCGAATTTTTGTAAAATTCTGGTATCAACGGATTTGTATCAATAAAGGCAATCAAAACCTGATTGTTTAAATCGCCGTTTATTGGGAATTTCTTTGCAAAATAACGAGCTGGCATTTTCCATCTTCTGCTTATTTTAGAATAGGCAACCTGTGCATTAGGATTTGATTTATAGTCATGGTTTCCAAGAACCGAATACCAATCCCATTGTAAGGAAAAATCGGTGTAAATGTCTTCAAATGAATATTTAAATAATGGATCTTGTTCGCTAATTACACCACTTGGATAAAAGTTATCGCCTGTAGAAATGATAAATTGAGCTTTAACATCAGAAGCCGTTATGCCCATTTGTTTGGCTACCTGCTTTTGGTGGTCTGCACCATTGCGGCCCCAATCGCCCATGGCAATAAAGTTTAAGGAAGTTGGGTCTTTAGTAAGGGTTTTTGATGCTGGTGTTATTGCTGACGAAGAATTTGTTAAAACCTGCGCATATAAAGAAACGGAGATAAATATCTGTAATATAAAAAGTAGTGGTTTAACCATAGAGTTGAAATACGGATGTGGATTAGAAAAAAGAAATTCCTCTAAAATAGCAATTAGAGGAATTTCTTTTTAGAAAAAGGTGATTAATTGTAACCCGGATTTTGTTTTAATTTAGGGTTTAGTAAAGTTGCCGTAGCAGGAATAGGGAACAGGCGATGGAACGTTTGTGCATCTGTTTTGAAACCCCAGGTTCCTTCGAATTTGCCAAAACGAATCATATCATTTCTGTGCCAGGTTTCCCAAGCCATTTCTCTGCAACGTTCTTTATATAGGTCTTCTAAAGTTACTGCAGTCCACGCTGGTGAAGTTGTTCTTACAGCACGTAATTGGTTCACTAATGATAACGCAGTTTGACCTTGCGTTGGTGTCGCTCCACGAAGAATAGCTTCTGCTTTCATCAACAAAATGTCTGAATATCTAAATATCGGTAAATCATTATTTTGATTTCTGTTTGATGAAGTACTATCGCAATAGAATTTATTGTTTCGGAAACCCATGTTCCAGGCAATTTCATCATTTCCTGCATCAAAAGGACGAGTTGCATCTCTTAAAGTTACATTTGGTGTAATGTTAACCTGATAAGTTAAAGGAGCCGCACCATCAGAACCTGTATAAAACTGATCGTATCCTTTTTTGGTAGTCGTTACCGTAACAGGTGTTCCGTCGTTATTAAACTGTAATCCTCTAATCCATTGCGCATTTCTCTTATCGTTAGGATCATTAAAGTTTGCGTAATATTCTGGTAAAGTACTCATTGGTGCACTTGGTGTATGTTTTAAGCTAAACTTTGCTTGTAAAGAACGTGGCAAAGAATACCTTGCATAAAACATGTAACCGCCGCTAAACGAAGCATCGTAAGGAATAGCAAAAATAAATTCTTTGGTTTGAGGACCGTTATCAATAAAGAACATTTTACGATAATCGGTTTCTAAACTAAATGGTGCACCGCTAGCAGTAATAATGTTATCGCACATGGCAACAGCATCATTGTAACGGTTTGTACCAATGTAAACTTCTGCATTTAAAAACATTTTAGCTAGTAGTGCATAAGCCGCGTATTTTGTTGGTCTGCCATAAGTTGGTACACCTACCACAGAACTTAAATCCGGAAGTGATTCTTTAACTTCTTTCTCGATAAAAGCAAATACCTCAGCTCTTGGTTTGGTATCTGGAGGTGTTACATCACCAAATTGTGTTACAATTGGCACATTTCCCCAAAGGTCCATCATCATGTAAAGCGCTAATGCTCTAACTGTACGCATTTCAGCTGTTGCTGTTTTTTTAGCGGTAGTTTCAGGCGCATCTTTTATTAAAAACAAACTTTGATTGGCTTTACTTATGGTTGTAGAAAGGAAGGTCCATACGCCGCCGATGTGTGCATTATCTTTATCCCAGGTATGTTTAGTGTGTTGTTCGTAACGACCGCCATCGTACCAGTTACCACCTCTTGCGGGCATAATCGCTTCATCGGTACTTAAGCTTTGTAAGAAAAAATATTCTACACTAATGCCACGTAGCTGAGCATAAACTTGCCCTGTTAATTGTATATAATGTTGATCTGTTTGTGGAAAGGTTTCTGGTGTTAGTTGTGTTTTTACATCCACATCCAGTTTTTGGCAGGAAGAAAAACTAGCCATGGCTAATAAGGCTCCTGCAGTTATATTGATAAGATTTTTCATCTTCTTATATGGATTAGTTAAATGATACATTTAAACCGAATAAAAATGTTCTGGTTTTTGGATAGAAGTTATTGGTATCTACACCTGGAGCAATACCGCCTTGGTTAATCTCGGGGTCGATACCTTTGTATCCGGTAATTATAAATAAGTTATTTGCTGTGGCGTACAAGCGTAAAGATTTAACTCCCGGAATACCTTTTCTGAAAGTATAACCTAACGTAGTGTTATCTAAACGAAGGTAACTTCCGTTTTCTACAAATCGAGACGAATATCTGTAGGAGTTAAAATCTGCTGTCGATTCATCTGCAACTTCTACCGGTATATTTGTAAACTGTGCCGTGTTCGGACGGAATAAATCTGCTCTGGTGATATTCATAATTTTATTACCCAATACCGCTCTCATGAAAACACTGAAATCGAAATTGCGGTAACTGATGTTATTTGTCCAACCAATTAATGCTTTAGGCTGTGCATTGCCAACTGCATAATAATCTGTTCTGTTAGATGGGGTAGTAGTTAAATTGCCTTTTGCATCATAATATTGAGATACACCCTCAGCATTTTTGCCGGCATATTTAAAAGTATAGAAAGTTCCGATTGGCAATCCTGGTTCCAAAAGTTGTACGGTAGCTCCGGTTTGACCTCCACCATCAGGTTGAACGGTAAACACTTTTGCTAAAGCTAATCTGCTATCAGATAGACTTACAATTTTATTTACGTTTCGTGCTAAGTTTATTCCTGTTGTCCAGAAGAAATCCTTACCTGAAACCGGTGTAGCATTTAATACAAACTCAAAACCTTTGTTGCTCATTTTACCAACGTTTGCTGTTAATCTTCCAACAGGATAGATGTTAGGATCTACATCGTATTCGAAAATTAAATCGCTTGTTAGCTTGTTATACCAATCGAATGAACCGCTTAATCTGCCTTTAAATAAACTGAAATCAGTTCCGATGTTAGTAGTTGCTGTTTTTTCCCAACGTAAATCCGGGTTTTCATTTTGAACTGCTCCAATGGCCGATTCGTTAATTCCGTTGTAGTAAAACTGACCTACACTACCATAGATTAATTTTGTGGTAAGTGGATTAAAGCCAGCTGAGTTACCTGCAATACCATAACTTGCTCTCAACTTTAAGGTTGTTAAAAGGTTTTGGTTTTTCATGAAGTTTTCCTGATCGATATTCCAGGCACCTCCTACAGAAGGGAAATATCCCCATTGTTCGTTTCTTCCAAATACAGATGAACCATCTTTTCTAATCGAACCCTGTAAAACGTATTTGTTTTTGTAGTTGTAATTTACCCTAGCAAAATCAGAGATTAATAAAACTTCTTGATAGGTATTGCCTCCGTAATCTACTCTAAAATCTTTCACTGCATAAGGGTTTCCTAAACTAAGGTTATAATAACCAACCTGGTTAATAGGAAAGTTTGTTGATGATGCCTGAACACCATCTCCGATTACCGAATTTTGGTAAGAATAGCCAATTACAGCGTTAATAGAGTGGTCTCCAAACTTACGATCCCAAGTTAAATAGGTTTCGATAATTTTATTTGTGCTTTGATAAGCATTTCTAACACCTACACCATTTTGACCAATCAATGAAACAATTGAAGGATTTGCAGGTGGATCTGGAGTGTTACGAACGTTGTTATATCTCGAAGTATAAATGCTGTTGTAAAATGCACCATAAACCGTTTGATAGTTTTGATACGAAGCTGCTACATCATAAGAAAAGCCGAAAGGAAGTTTTAAGTTAGCCGTAAAACTACCAAGTAAGTTTTTGTACTTTAAATTCTCTTGAGCATTTTCCAGCATTGATACCGGATTGTAATAATTCGATTGAGTTAAGTTGTCAAAATATGAACCATCAGCATTTTTAACTGGGGCAGTTGGCAAATAAGTTAGCATTTGCGATAAAATCGTATTGCGATAAGGCACTAGATTTGAATTGCTTACAGAGTTTGTTAAGCTAAAACCTAATTTTAATTTATCGTTAAGGGCTTTTTGCTCTACACCAACGCGACCAATAAAACGATCTAAATCACTTGTTTTAATGATACCTTGTTGCTTGAAATAATTTAAACTAGCATTGTAAGTCGTTCTTTCTGTACCACCACTAAAAGAAATATTATGGTTGTAAGAAATCGCATCTGTACGTTGCACTTCGTTTTGCCAATTGGTATTGGCACCTTTATCATTAGCTGGCGTAAGTGATGAATTATTTTTAGCTAAAAATGCTTTCAGCTGCTCAGAATTCATCATGTCATACTGATTTGAAACGTTTTCTACACCGAAATAGCCACTGTATGATAATTGTGTTTGTCCGGCTACACCTTTTTTAGTAGTGACCATAATCACTCCGTTTGCAGCTCTGTTACCGTAAATTGCGGCAGCAGCAGCATCTTTTAATACATCGATAGATGCAATATCATCAGGAGCAAGGATAGAAATATCAGCACCAACCACACCATCAATTACAAATAATGGCGATTGTGCACCTTCACGCAAAGTAGAAGCACCACGTAAAATAATGGCTGCTGAACGGTTTGGGTCTCCACTTCTGGTAATGTTTAATCCTGGCACTTTACCTTGTAGCATTTGTCCAACATCACTTATCGCACCTTTGTTTAAATCATCTCCCTTTATGGTTGATATTGAACTGGTTAAAGCTTTACGGGTACTTTTGCCATAACCCACAACCACAACATCTGTTAAGGTAGCACTGGCTTCGGCAATGGTTACTTTGTAAGTAGATGCAGCAGTTACAGTTAATTCTTTTGTTTCGTAACCCATAAAGCTAAACTGAATTACATCTCCTGTTTTTGCCATAATACTGAACGATCCATCCGTACCGGTTGATACTGCTTTGCTAGTACCTTTTACCGAAACCGAAGCACCGATAATAGGCTGATTGGTGTTATCTAATAAGTTACCCGAAATTTTTCGGTCGGTTTGGGCGTATGCAAAGTTGAAAGATTGTCCAATAAGTAAGAGCAGCAAAAGAATGCTACCATACTTTAAACTTGTACATTTTAATCTCATGATTTTTGTAAAATTAGGTTCATAAATTGTTTGTTATTTGGTTATAAAAAAATTGCTTGTTTGTAGTTAAAATTTAATGTTGGTTGGTAAATACTTGCTTACCAATGCTTCATAATAAGGTTTTAATTCTTCCCAGCTTTTTTGATTTGGGTTTTTCGAGTATAAATCATAAGGATTAAAAAGCCTAACCCATTTAAACATCTCATGGTCTTTTTCACTCAGTAAATGGTCGTAAGCATTTTCGCGGTGTTGCGAATAAAACGAATGGTAACGAAGCATGTATAAACCAGGTTCTGGTATGTATGGCTTCATCATATGGTAAACATATTCATCGTGTCCCCATGACATGTCAACGTTATCCAAACCGCAGTTTTGGCTGTAAACACCTAATTTGGTTTGGTAAGTTGGGTTGTGAAAATCGGGGTTTAAGCTAAAAAATTCAGGATATACAATTTTATCTGAGTAAGCACAGCCTACCGGGAATGTATCGCCAACAACTGCCCATTGAGGTTCGCCATACAAGCAAAGCACTTTGCCCATATCGTGTATTAAGCCAACCAAAACCATCCAATCAGGATGTCCATCATTACGAATGGCTTCAGAAGTTTGAAGTAAATGTTGCATTTGGTCTAAATCTGTATCCGGGTCCGAATCATCTACCAACCTGTTTAAGAAATCAAACGCACTCCAAATTGGCATTTCTTCTTTATCAAACTTTAAATATTCTGCCTTTTTCTTTTGAACGAAATCGTAAGTTTGATACGTGTGGTTTAACTTGTAAAATTCTTTTACGCCATCTTTCTCAGTTTCATCATAATTTCTAAACTGTTCTTCTGTTTTATCAGAATTAATGTTGGCTGGGTCTGGATAACGGGTTAATATATCCTCTTCCCACTGATCAAGATTTTTCAAAGGATTTTGGTCTTCCCCCGAAACTAGGTTTTCGTTTCTCATAAGGCTAGAAATGATTTGGTTAAAAATTGCTTTTTTTGAATAGTTAAAGTTGAGTTTTTGAAAACACAAACCTTAATAATTTGCCAAGTTTATTTACTTAAACGATTACGTAATTTTATAAATATTTATATATTTATCTGTAAATCAATTAGTTGATTTTATTTAAGATGGGTTCTTTAAATACTACTTTTTATAAATTTATTCTGCATTATCGGTAGCATATTAAATAAATGTTAATACGACTATTATTTTATAATTTCGTAACGGCGAAATTGTTGTGTAGCGCAACACAACAATGTTTATTAACCAAATAATTTCTGACACATTTTAAATTATTTAAAAGATTAACTAACTTTTAATGCACAAATGCTGATAGAGATGGTTTTTAACTGCAGCTTTTGCAATGGTTGATAAGATGAGAAGCGTAATTACTAACAAACTTTAATAAAATGGCGGGAGAGGTAAATATTAAAAGACTTGCTCAGGAATTAAACATTTCTATAGCAACAGTTTCTAAGGCACTAAACGATAGCTATGAAATTAGCCTAAAAACCAAAAACAGGGTTTTATCGCTTGCTAAAGAACTGAATTATACACCAAACCCGGCAGCTAGTAATTTAAGAAGTAATAAAACCAAAACCATTGCCGTAATTGTACCCAACGTAGCTAATAATTTCTTTTCGTTAGCCATTAAAGGCATTGAAGAAATAGCCCGAAAATACGGTCACCATGTTTTGATTTACCAAACGCATGAAGATGCCGAAATGGAGAAATCATTTACCAATAGTTTGTTAAATGGTAGGGTAGATGGAATTTTAACTTCAGTATCGAGCAACGAATACAATAGCGATTATTACCGCGATTTGGTAAAAAAGGTCCCTTTGGTATTTTTTGATAGGGTTTATGAATCTTTGGATGCTTTTAAAATCACTACTGATGATTACCAAATATCTTTTACAGCAACTGAACATTTTATCGACTGCGGTTGCAAAAGCATTGCGTTTTTATATGGCTTAGGTAAACTTCCAGCTGGGAGAGCAAGGCTTTCAGGATATCAAGATGCTTTGGAAGCACATGGTATTGAATTCCGTGACGAGCTCGTACTAGATTATAGTGAAGATGAAGAAGTAAATTTCTCAAACATTAAAACGCTGTTTAAAGAGTATAAACCCGATGCTTTGTTTTCATCGATAGAAGAATTCATAATTCCAGCTTATATGGCTTGTGCCGAACTGAAGTTTCGTATTCCTGAAGACGTAAAAATATTGAGTTTTTCTAACATGAGTTCGGCTAAATTGCTAAATCCATCGCTTACAACCATCACTCAGCCTGCTTTCGAAATCGGTAATGAAGCGGCAAAATGCCTGTTTAAAATTTTAAATAAAAGAGGTGTTGATGATGATAAAGACATCGTTTTAAAATCAGTACTTATCAAACGTGCTTCAACAGGTTGTTAGGTTTATTTGTACTTAAAATTCGCCTTTTATCCGAAAACGTTTAAGTAATTAAATAAAAGTATATCTCCCTTAACATTAGTATTTTTTCTGATTTTTAAAAAAAACCAAATATTATCTTTCCTATGAATCATCTTTCGGCGCTAGATTGTGCAGTCTTTTTTATCTACTTTATCATCGTTTCTGCTTATGGGTATTGGGTTTACCGAAGTAAAAAACAGAAACAAACCGATACTAAAGATTATTTCCTGGCCGAAGGTTCACTTACATGGTGGGCAATCGGTGCATCTATTATAGCATCTAACATCTCTGCAGAACATTTTATTGGCATGTCGGGCTCTGGTTTTGCAATGGGATTGGCTATTGCAAGTTACGAATGGATGGCTGCGGCAACATTAATTATCGTTGCCATATTCTTTTTACCTATATATTTAAAAAACAAAATTTACACCATGCCGCAATTTCTTTCTACGCGGTATAACAACACAGTAAGCACATTAATGGCAGTTTTCTGGCTCTTAGTTTATGTGTTTGTCAATTTAACTTCCATATTTTTTCTTGGTGCAATTGCAATCGAAACCATTACTGGTATCCCATTTAGCACATGCATAATCTTTCTCGCTATTTTTTCGGCAATAATTACACTCGGCGGTATGAAGGTTATAGGCTATACCGATGTAATACAGGTTGTTGTTCTGGTTGTTGGTGGTTTAATTACGTGTTACATGGCGTTAAAGTTGGTTTCAGAAAAATTAGATACGCAAACTGTTTTTGGCGCATTGCCGCTTTTGCGCTCAGAAGCATCAGACCATTTCCACATGATTTTTAATAAGGGTGATAAGTTTTACAACGAATTACCTGGTATTGCAGTGCTGGTTGGTGGCCTTTGGATTAATAATTTAAATTATTGGGGTTGTAATCAATACATTGTACAGCGGGCATTAGGTGCTGATTTAAAAACTGGCAGAAGCGGATTAATCTTCGCCGCTTTTCTAAAATTGTTAATTCCTGTAATTGTAGTAATTCCGGGTATAGCGGCATTTGTATTGTATCAACGTGGATATTTTCAGGCGGAAATGCTTGATGCAAGTGGAACGGTTAAGCCAGACCATGCCTATCCGGTTTTAATGAATTTATTGCCAAGAGGTATCAAAGGAATAGCTTTTGCCGCACTAACTGCTGCTATTGTTGCATCACTTGCCGGAAAATCGAACAGCATTGCAACTATTTTTACCCTAGATATTTATAAAAAATACATTAAGCCAGATGCAACAGAAAAGAAACTAGTTAATGTTGGGAGATGGTCGGTTGTAGTAGCATCGCTTATTGCAATTGTAGTGGCGCCCGCTTTGCGAAGTTTTGATCAGGTTTATCAATTTATTCAGGAATATGTTGGTTTTATTTCGCCCGGCGTATTTGCCATCTTTTTATTAGGCTTTTTCTGGAAAAGAACTACTTCAAGGGCAGCACTTGCTGCGGCATTGTTAACCATTCCCTTATCAATTCTGCTCAAGTTTTTACCTGTATTAACCGATGGCTTTATAGCTGATATTCCATTTCTGAATAGAATGTCCTGTGTTTTTGTAATCATTGTAATTATTATGGTTGCAGTAACCCTTACCGACCCTAAAAGTAAAAATAACGAGCAAGGATTGGAAATTGATAGTAGTATGTTTAAAGTAACACCAGCATTTGCAGTTTCATCTGTTATAATCTGTGGTATTTTAGCAGCACTTTATACGGTTTTCTGGTAACAAAAATTTATCCACAGAAGCATTAAGTATTATTTTTGGTTCTTTTAGATTACAGCCAACCAATTACAGCTTCTTGTAACAAAGCTAATTCAAAGTTATTTTAGCTCACAAAAAGAATAATTTGCATTAATTGAATCCATTTGATGCAACATTTTATACAAATTTGAACCAATATAAATATAGAATGAAAATTAAAGTACTATTTACATTTGCATTGTTGCTTTCCTTAAATGTATTTGCACAACAAAAATTTAACATCAAAAATTATGGTGCTATTGGCGATGGTAAAACAAATGATGCCACAGCCATTCAAAAGGCAATAAATGCTTGTTCGGCAGCCGGTGGCGGACAAGTGCTTGTACCAGCAGGACATGTTTTTTTAGCTGGACCATTTGATTTAAAATCCTTTGTAGAGTTAAGGGTAGAAGGTGGCGCAAAAATATTAGCTAGTCCTGATGAAAGCATTTATACTAAAAGTGCATTTCGCGAAAATAAAGGTGAAGGAACCATTTGGATTGGTGGTGAAAAACTAGAACAGGTAAGCATTACCGGTTCAGGAATTATTGATGGCAATGGTATTTCGTTCATGGGCGAAGAATTATCTGATTCTTATGTGCTGAAACCTTTTAATGTTATTGATCCTCGTCCGCATTTACTTACACTAATTGGCTGCAAAAAACTTAACATAGATGGTGTTACCTTTCAAAATTCTGCTTATTGGACGGTCCATCTTATTGGTTGCGATGATGTTTCCATCTCGAACATTACTTTGCTTAACAGTATAAAAATCAGAAACAGCGATGGAATTGATCTCGATCATAGTAAAAATGTTAGAATTACCAATTGCTATATCGAATCGGGAGATGATTGTATTTGCTTAAAAAACCGACGCGAATTTGAGGAATACGGCGCATGTGAAAACATTGTTATTAGCAATTGCACCATGACTTCTAGTTCTTGTGCCATAAAAATAGGCTCAGAAAATATGGATAGAATTAGTAATGTGCTTATTAACAATTGCAATATTAGGAACAGCAATAGGGGCCTGGGCATTCAAAACAGGGATGAAGGAACAGTTAGCGATGTTACATTTTCTAATTTGATTATCGAATCGAAACTTTTTAGCGATGTTTGGTGGGGAAAATCAGAGCCCATTTATATAACGGCTTATCCACGAGCTACAGCAAATAATAAAGATGCCGGATGGCGACTGCCGAAAGGACAAACAAAAGGTAAAGTTGGTGCCGTAAAAAATATTTATTTTAGCAATATTCGCTGTACAGGAGAAAGCGGCGTTTACATTAGCGGCGAAAGTCAGGATAAGATTTCTAACATATATTTCGACCAGGTGAGCGTTACATTAAATAAAACTACCAATGTGAGCGGTGGTGTTTACGATAGAAGACCAAGCAATGTAGAAGGATTGGTAAAGAGTCCTATCGCTGGGTTTTATTTTGAAAACATCGGTTACATTAGTTTGCTAAACAGCGAGGTAATTTGGGGTTTAAAAAAACCAAGTTATGCAGGCAAGGCAATTGAGCAAAAGAACGTTGCTAAGCTTAGAACAGTAAATTTTCAAGAAATGAACAGCACATTTTAACAAAAAATTGTTTGGATTTTATATTATAATTTCCATCCTCAATCTAACTTTATGAAAACTGAATATAAAAAATTAGAACAAACTTGGCGCTGGTATGGGCCAAATGATCCTGTTAGTTTGCAAGATGTAAAACAAGCGGGTGCTACAGGAATTGTTACTGCTTTGCACCACATTCCACATGGCGAAATTTGGCCGGTTAATGATATTTTAGAGCGTAAATCTATTATCGAAGCTGCTGGTTTAACTTGGTCGGTAGTAGAAAGTGTACCTGTGCATGAAGCCATTAAAACTCGTGCTTCAAACGCCGATGAATATATAGAAAAGTATAAAAAATCCTTGCAAAACTTATCGCATTGCGGCATTAAAACAGTTTGCTATAATTTTATGCCGGTGTTAGATTGGACACGTACGCAACTCGATTTAGAAATGACAGATGGTTCCAAAGCCTTGTATTTCAATTGGATAGATTTAGCAATTTTCGATTTATATGTTTTAAAAAGAAATGCGGCAGAACTGGATTATTCTGAATCTATTCTAAACCGTGCGAAAGATAAGTTTGCTACATTAAATCATCAGCAGCTAAATGATTTGCAAATTAACGTTTTAATGGGCATACCAAATGAAAAAGAAATCGAATTGGAAACCCTTCGAAATAGCATTATAGCGTATAAAAAAATTGGTTTTGATGGTTTAAGAGAAAATTTGGTTTATTTTTTATCATCAATAGCTGATGTTTGCGAAACCGAAGGAATTAAAATGACCATTCATCCCGATGACCCTCCTTATCCAATTTTAGGTTTGCCAAGAATTGCAAGTACGATTGATGATTTTAATTATATATTTGAAAAGGTAGATAAACCATTTAATGGAGTTTGCTTTTGCACAGGTTCGTTGGGTGCAGGTGTAGATAATAATGTACTCGAAATTTTTAACGCAGTTAAAGAACGCGTTCATTTTGCTCACTTAAGGAACGTAACTAAAGATAGCGACGGAAGTTTTTACGAAGCAGACCATTTGGGCGGCGATGTAAACATGTACGAAATTATGAAGGCTTTATCTGAAGAGAATGCTTTAAGAACAAAAACTATTCCTTTCAGACCAGACCATGGGCACCAAATGCTTGATGATTTAGCTAAACAAACCAATCCGGGTTATTCAGCAATCGGTCGTTTGAGAGGTTTGGCAGAACTTCGTGGACTTGAAATTGGCGTAACCGGAAATTATTAAAACATAAACCTATCTGTAAAAACAATTTATTATTATATACTAATATTTTTAATGCAAGAAAAATTATCAATAAAACATATTGCAAACCTGGTAGGCACATCAATTACAACCGTTTCATTTGTATTAAATGGCAAGGCCAAAGAAAAGCACATTAGCGAAAAACTAACCGAAAAAATACTGCAGGTTGTAGCTGAGCTAGATTATCAGCCAAATTCCATCGCCCGGAGTTTAAGAACCGGTAAAACTAAAATAATAGGCTTTTTGGTTGATGATATTTCTAAGCCATTTTTCTCCGGAATTGCAAGAGTTATTGACCAAAAAGCTTCTGCCCGTGGTTATAAAATCATCTTCAGTAGCACGGGAAATGATAAAAAGAGAATATCTGAAATACTAAATATTTTTAAAGATAGGCATGTAGATGGCTATATTGTTGCCATTGCCGAGGGTTTGGAAGAAGAAATTGGTAAACTAATATCTGGTAAAGCCCCGGTAGTTTTTTTTGACAGGTATTTGCCAGAACTTGATGCCGATTATGTGTTAACAGATAATTTTCAATCTACTGCAACGGCATCACAACATTTGTTAGATAATGGCTTTAAAAACATTGGGTTTGTAACTATCGATACCGAGCAGCAACAAATGCTCGATCGTTTACAAGGCTATACCGACACCGTAAAAAGGGCAAAAGCTAAGCCACAGGTTTTGAAAATAAAATACACAAATTCAGAAGATTCTACAGAGAAAATAAAATCATTTTTACAGGATAATCCTGAATTAGACGCCGTTATTTTTGCAGCGAATTATTTAACGATGGATGGCTTAAGGCTTTCAAGAATAGGTGAGGAGCAGCTTTTATCCAGCAAGGCAATCCTATCTTTCGATGATTTTGAACTTTTAGAATTTATTAGCCCATCTATAACAGCGATAGAACAACCGATTGAAGAATTGGCAGAAAATATCGTTCAGCTGTTGCTTAAAAAATTAAATGCCGGCGATGTTAAAAATGGTGGAGAACGTAGTGTTTTGAAAATAAATGCAAAGTTAAACGTTAGGCAATCTACTAAAGGTTTAGTAAACTAGTTTCTATCAACTCCTCGGTCTGTGTCCCCACAAACTGAAACAAATTAGCTAATGGTCAGGAAAACACAGACCGTGAACTTTTATATAAATATTATAAAATTCTTAAATTTTAGAAGAGCAATGTCTGAGGCATCTATTAATGTTCGTCCCGCTATCTCTTCAAGTCCTCATCCTCGTTCCTCGGCTTCCGGGCTTTCCGCTCTATCGGGCCTAGTTAAATTCGCTTCTGCAAGTATTAAAGTTAAGTCAAACCCACCGTCATTGCGAGCGACGCAGTCTGTTTACGGCTATTTCGTTCATCATTGCGAGGCACGAAGCATTCTCAAAGGTTCAATTTATTCAGTTTATACTCCTCGGTCTGTGTTCCCACAAACTGAAAAATTAAGCTAATGGTCAGGAAAACACAGACCGTAAACTTTTATATAAATATTATAAAATTCTTAAATTTTAGAAGAGCAATGTTTGAGGCATTTATTAATGTTCGTCCCGCTATCTCTTCAAGTCCTCATCCTCGTTCCTCGGCTTCCGGGCTTTCCGCTCTATCGGGTCTAGTTAAATCTGCTTCTCCAAGTATTAAAGTTAAGTCAAACCCACCGTCATTTCGAGCGAATCAATCTCTTTACGGCTATTTCGTTCGTCATTGCGAGGCACGAAGCAATCAAAGGTTCAATTTATTCAGTTTATACTCCTCGGTCTGTGTCTCCACAGACCGAAAATAAGTATATTAGTCTAGCGATAAAATTACCCTAATAATTACAATTTCTCCAAATTTTTAAGATAATAATCTGCTCTTGATAGCACTTTTGATTTTAAATCAGGTTCCATTTTATCCCAAAGGCGATAAACCATAGAAAGACGTGGATTCCGTTGCAGTTTTTCTTTATGCTGATCATGAAAGTTCCAGTACAAGCTATTAAATGGACAAGAATTTTCGCCAATTTTATCATTCTTATCGTATTTACAATGCTCGCAATAATTACTCATTTTATTGATGTAGTTTGCAGAAGCTGTATAAGGTTTAGAACCCACAATCCCACCATCGGCGTATTGGCTCATGCCCCGGGTGTTTGTAATTTCAACCCATTGTATGGCATCAATATAAATGCTTAAATACCAAAAATCTACCTCATCAGGATTTATACCAGCGAGTAAAGCAAAGTTCCCGGTAATCATCAATCGTTGAATATGATGCGCATAAGCATAATTTAAAGATTGGTTTATGGAGTGTTTCATGCAATTCATATCCGTTTTGCCCGTCCAAAACCAATCTGGAAGTTTTTCTGTGTTATTGAAATAGTTTAAAGTTTCAAACTCAGGCATTTTCATCCAATAAATACCACGCATGTACTCTCGCCAACCTAAAATTTGCCTAACAAATCCCTCAACTTGGTTAAGTGCAATGTTCTTTTTATCATTTTTCCAACAAGATATTGCAGCATTAACCACTTCGATAGGCGAAATTATTTTTGTGTTCATGCTAAATGAAAGTCGCGAATGGTAAAGCGACCATTCATCGGTATGCATCGCGTCCTGAAATGTTCCGAAAAGATGCAGGCAATTCGTGCAAAAGTATTCTAGCAGTTTTAAAGATTGTTTTCTGTTAATCGGCCATTGCAAATACGCTGGTTCAATACTACCAATGGTTCGAATTTTTGCTTCTGTAATTCGGTTATATTGTTCTGTAGCATCGTTATCGAATAACAATGGCGCATTTGGTTTATGTCCTTTAGGTAGTTTTTTTCTATTCTCAACATCAAAATTCCACTTATCACCTTCGGGGTCATCACCATTATTTATCAAGATGTTATGTTTTAAACGCATTGCCCTGTAAAAGCTTTCCATAAGCAAAGTTTTCTTGCCAGAAAAGAAATCGCCTAATTCATTTCTACTGGTATAAAAATGCTCTGTATCAAAGCATTGGTGCAGAATGGCAAGTTCATCACACAAAGTAATCAGTTCTTGGTCAAGTCTGTATTCATCGGGCATTTGATACTGAAATTCTTCAATCCCAAATTTTTTAATCAAATGAATGATGTTTTTAGAAAAGCTTTGCTGGTTATCTTTATCATCTAATTTAAGATACAGCGTATCAAAACCATCGGCATTTAAGGTTTTCGCAAAATTTTCCATTGCAGCAAAAAAAGTACAAGCTTTCTGGATGTGGTGCCAAACGTAATCGGTTTCTGTTCTAATTTCCATTAAAACATGAAGTATTGATGGGTCTTTTTCTTTAAACCAAGAATGATTTAGATTTAGTTGGTCGCCTAGAATTAACCTTAATTTTTTGTACTTATTTTTCATTTAAAGACCAAGGATATGAGTATCGTGTTTAAAATAGAAAACATATTATATTGTTTTTTGAAAAATTCATTATTCAAAACCAATAACAAAATTCAACCACGGAAATTTACGTATATATTTTATGAAGTAGAGATAGATAATTTAATTGCTTTTTTCGCAACAGATATTGATTTATAAATATAAAACTATTGATGCCTTCGGTTGTTTTTCCCACTTATAGCATAATTTTCTGATTGATTTAAAGCTTTCAAAACGCACATTAAAAAAAGATAAATGGACAATACCTTTGGAAAAAACATAATTCCTGATAATGATGAATTGCGTATTGAAGCACTAAAGCGTTATAAAATACTTGATACACCACCAGAAAATGCATTTGATAACGTAGCAAAACTAGCTACTCAAATTTTTGATGTTCCAGTTTCACTAATTTCCCTCGTAGATGCCGAGCAGGTCTATTTTAAAGCTAATGTGGGCATGGGAAATGTTAAAAGCACATCAAGAGGTGTTAGTTTATGTTCACTTTCTATATTAGATAAAAACGTAACAGTTTTTGAAAATGCTCCAACAGAACCCTGTTTATTAACCAACCCTAATGTTGCCGGTAGTTTTGGCTTAAGGTTTTATGCCGGTGCACCACTTACAACTGCAGATGGTTTCAGAATAGGAACCCTTTGCATAATAGATAAAACCCCAAGAACATTCGATGAAAAGAGCCGTTTTATTTTAGAAAGTTTAGCTAAAATTGTGATGGATGAAATAGAGCTTAGACTTTCATCTATAGAAGAGGCTGGAAAGCAGCACACGATTTCTGAAAGTGCCGAAGCCGTTAATGAAGAACTAAAGGCTACTAATGACGAATTATTTTTTAGCCAAAGGATGGTTGAAGAGTTGAATGAAGAACTTTCGACTACCAATGAAGAAATCACGGCAGCAAATGAGGAGTTAATTGCGCTTAATCATTCGCTAAAGGTTAGTCAAAGAAGTTTATACCTCAGTAATGCTAAACTTGCCGAAAGTGAAGAGATAAAAAATCTTGCTATAGATCAGGCTGAATTGGGTATTTGGTATATTGATGCAGATACTCGAGAGTTTGTATCATCACCTCGGCTAAAAGATTTTTTTGGTTATGAAGCAAGTGAAACTATGGCTTATGACGCTGCTCTTAATCATATTCGTGAAGATTACCGGAGTATTGTAGGTGCTAAAGTAGAGGAAGCAATAGCTTCTGGAGAAGCTTATGATTTGGAGTATCCAATCATATCTAAAAAAGACAACAGGTTACGCTGGGTTAGGGCAACAGGAAAGTTAAATCCTGCGGATAATGGTCGTAGATCTTACTTTTCGGGTACTATAATGGATATTACGGAACGTAAAGAAGATGATCAGCGTAAAAATGGTTTCATTAGTATTGTAAGCCATGAGCTTAAAACGCCATTAACTTCAATGAGTGGTTACATACAAGTTCTGCAACTAAGAGCTACCAAAAATGGCGACGATTTTAGTAGTGGAGTGCTTGGTAGAGCACTTCTGCAAGTTCGAAAAATGGGTTCGTTAATTGATGGCTTTTTGAATATGAAAAGGGCCGAAACAAGAAAAATTCCATTAGATGTTACAGTTTTCGATATGGCCGAATTGGTTAAAGAGTCAGAGGTGGAGTCGATGGCTACAATTTCATCACATAATGTAATTTTTGCACCTGTAGAACGCACAATTGTTAAAGCCGATAGAGATAAAATTGGTCAGGTTATTACCAACCTAATCAATAATGCGGTTAAATATTCGCCAAGAGGTACAACAATTAATGTTGCCTGCGTAACGATTGAAACCAATGCTGTTATTAGTGTTAAAGACCAAGGAATTGGAATTGCAGCACAAGATTTAAAGAAATTGTTTGAGCGCTTTTATAGGGTAAATAGAAAGGATATAGAAACAGTAAGTGGTTTTGGAATAGGCCTTTATCTTTGCGAAGAAATTGTACAAGCACATTCTGGTAAAATATGGGTAGAAAGCGAATTGGGTAAAGGATCCACATTTTTCTTTTCTATACCAACTGAATCGTCAATTACTAAACTGGAAGAATCTTAAACCTTCTAAACTGGTTATCCAAAACTGCCAACTAGAGTTATGATATGATTAATATCAAAAGGTTTAGATATAAAACCATCTGCTTTACATTGCGCCATCATATTAGAAATACCAGCATGGGCACTCATCATAACTACCGGAACATGACTGGTTTGAGGCTGATTTTTTAATTCATTGCAAAGTTTTAACCCATCGCCATCTGGCAACATTACATCTAATAGATAAATATCTGGTACGTTGGTAGAATTCCCAATTATGAAATCATTTACGCAAGAAAAGCCATTAACTTCATAGCCTTCCGCAGATAATATCATATCTACAACTTCCAATATTCCTTCGTCATCCTCAAGCACACTTATTTTCTTCCCGTTCATAAATCTCAACCTTAATGCTAAATCATCCACAGCTAGAACCTTTAACTAAAAGGCTTTGTTTTTAAAAAGCCTTCAAACACCGAAAACAGGTATTTACCCCCTAATGGTTGTTAATTAATTTTAGCAATTTAATCTCTAAGTATGTTAATAAAATCAAAAGTCGGTTTGTCAATCCTTATGGTTACCTTTAAAAATATCGTTTCTTTTATTACGCTGAGTTCTGACCTCACAATATCACTAACAATTTACACCTCATAAATAATAGATTGATATGCAAGAGCCCGAATACATTATTGCAATTGGCGCCTCGGCAGGTGGATTGGAAGAAATAAACATCTTTTTCGATCATACACCATTAGATGGTGTTTCGTATGTGGTAGTTCAGCATCTTTCTGCTGATTTCAAGAGCCGAATGAGCGAAGTAATTTCGAAGCACAGCAAGCTTTCTGTAGAACAAGCCACCGAAGGAATCCCAGTGGAATGCAATAGAGTTTATTTAATACCAAATGATAAATACATGACCATTCGCGACAATAAACTCTTTCTTACACCAAAAGAGAAAGTAAGTAGTCCGCATTTAAGCATTAACACATTCTTTCAATCACTTGCTGCCGATTGTGGTAGAAAAGCAATTGCTGTTGTGCTTTCTGGTTTAGGCAGCGATGGTGCAGAAGGAATAATAGCGATTAAAAAAGAGGGGGGAATGGTTATCGCAAGAGAGCCTGAAACTTCGGCTTTTCCGAGTATGCCTTCAAAATCGATATCAACAGGAATGGTCGATTTTATACTGGAACCTGCCAGGATGCCTGATGCTATTGAAGATTATGTAAAATATGAAGGCATACTAAAATTAGATACCGCAGAAGATGATAAGTATTTAACGCAGATAATTAATGTGATAAAAGATCGCTCACCGCTGGATTTTTCTGATTACAAATCATCAACTATTTTACGCAGAACCAAACGCCGGGCAGCCTACAACAACCTTGGTACACTTAAAGATTATCATAATTTCTTACGTGATACACCAAGCGAAATAGAAGCGCTTTCGAAAGATTTTTTAATTAGTGTAACCGCATTTTTTAGAGATCCTTTAGCGTTTGAATATCTTGAAGAGCATGTTGTACCACGTATGCTCGAAAGGCTTTTACCACGAGAAGAATTGAAGATTTGGGTTGCTGGTTGTGCAACAGGAGAAGAAGTTTATTCTATTGCTATCTTAATTTGTGAGCAGTTGGTAGACGCTTATACAGATGTTGTGGTTAAAATTTTTGCAACAGATATAGACAATAAGGTGCTTGTGCATGCTAGTAAAGGTTTGTATAGCCAAGAAGTTATTAAAAATGTTTCTGCAGAAAGATTAGATAAGTATTTTATTGCCGATGGCGATAGTTACCGTGTAAAACCAGTTTTACGTAAATTGGCTATTTTCGCCCAACATGATTTGGTGAAAAACCCTCCGTATTGTAATATGCACATGATTAGCTGCCGAAACCTGCTAATTTACATGGCACCTGTTCTTCAGAAAAAAATATTTGGAATGATGCTTTTTGGCCTTAAACAAGATGGCTATCTTTTCTTAGGGTTAAGCGAAAATCCAATGCCGATAATTAAAAACCTGGAAACAGTTAGTAAGGTTTATAAAATTTATCGTAATCTAAAATCCAAGCGTTCGGTTAGTTTTGATGCTTTTTCTATGCCTGAAACCATAGAAACCCGTTACCGTCCATCGGTTGTTGCAGCGGTTGCACCAGGCGATGTTGGCAATTTTGCATTGTCCGATATTATGCATGAAAATTTAGCGCATGAGCTTAATTATTTAGTGCTTTGTATTGATGAGCAACAAAATGTTATTGAAATCTTATGGTGATACTTCTAAATTTCTATTGCCCAAGCATTTTACCACCAACCTGGAAACACTTTTGCCAAAGAAGCTTGCAATGGTGTATCATTCGCTTAGAAATAATGTTTTAAAATCTAAAGAAAAGCTGAGTATTTATAAAGTTAAAGTAAAGCATAATGACGAATTTCTTCGGGTTAACCTAACCTTAACACCATTGGCAAATGGTGGCAGCAGACAAAAATTAATGATGGTTACCTTTAGTGAGGATAAATCTTATGCATCATTTTCTGAAGCCGGTAATGAATTTGATGAAAAAAAATACCATGATGAATACACTCGGAACCTAGAAGATGAGTTGCGTTCATTAAAAGAAAAACTGAATTCTACTTACGAACAACTCGATGCTTCGAACGAAAATATGCAATCTTTTAACGAAGAAATGATTTCTGCGAACGAAGAAATGCAGAGTACAAACGAGGAAATGCAATCTGTAAATGAAGAACTCGATACCATAAATTCAGAATATCAACTTAAAAACAGAGAACTTACAGAAATTAATGATGACTTAAATAATTATTTCAGAAGCAATATTAACGGACAATTATTTATCAACAAAGAACTTTTACTGATGAAGTTTTCGCCAGGAACAGTTAAACAAATTAATTTGCTCGAAAGTGATATTGGAAGACCATTAAGCAACATTACAACCAATATAAAATTTGAAACATTAATAGAAGATGTTAGAAATGTGCTTAACGAAGGTTCTGTTATTACAAAAGAAATAGAAACCAATAATGGGAAATGGTACCAGGTAATGACGATGCCGTACATCAGGCAATCAGATCATACAAACAGCGGTGCCATAATTACTTTTAATGATATTACAGAACTTAAAAAGGTTCAAAAGGAACTAGATAATAGCAATAAAGTGCTTGGAATGGCAATTGATGCCGCTGAAACTGGTACGTGGACTATTAAATTAGATACGGGAGAGTTTACCGCCTCGCAACGGTTAAAAGAACTTTTTGGCTTTAACTGCGAAGATGAAGTAAACTATGCTGCGGCACTATCTAAAATAAAGCAAGAATCGAGGTCGGTTTTTGAGCAAGCCGTAAGTGATACGATTAAGACTGGGCAAAAATTTGATATTGAATTTCCTGTTGCATCTAGCGATAATAGATTTGACACCTGGGTGCGGGCAATTGGAAGTTTATCACTCGATAATGATAACAAACCCGAATATTTTACCGGCGTTTTGAATGATATTACCATAAATAAACAGGATGAAGTTCGTAAGAATGATTTCATTGCAATGGTTAGTCATGAATTGCGATCGCCTTTAACTACATTACAAGCTTACATTCAGTTATTAATGTCGAGGTCTGAAATACCTAGTCGGGCCTTTACACTTTCGGCTTTGGAGAAAGCAAATACGCAGATTAAAAAAATGACTTCTCTTATTACAGGTTTTTTAAATGTTTCTAGTTTAGAAGCCGGAAAAATTAAACTTAATATAGAGCCATTTGAGCTTAATGATTTAGTTAAAGAAACTATCGATGATATTTTATTCCTGAAATCGTCTAATCAAATTATAGTAAAAGAAAGCCCGCTTTGCGAGGTAGATGCAGACCGCGAAAAAATTGGGCAGGTTATTACAAACTACATTAGTAATGCCATAAAGTACAATAGAGCCGAAAGTGAAATTGTAATAGAAGTTAGTTGCTCAGAAGACGAAGTGCAAGTTGCTGTTACTGATAAAGGATTAGGCATAAGCAAAAATGATCAAGCCAGGCTATTTGAACGCTACTATCGCATTGATAGCAATTCTACTAAATCAATTTCGGGTTTTGGCTTAGGCCTTTATTTATCAGCCGAGATTATAAAGCACCACAAAGGAAAAGTATGGGTAGAAAGCGAATTAGGAGAAGGTTCTACCTTCTATTTTAGCTTGCCGAAAAAGGAAATGGATAGTATTAAAAATACATTAAAAGTTGATGTTGTTTCATCTTAGTTTGGCAGATTTAAACTATCGTTATTGCCAATTAACCAGAAATTGTTAGGTGCTATATTAGGCGAATTAATTGTGTTTTCCATAATATGATTTATACAATGGCTACAGCAAATCTCTTTTCGCCTGCAAATGAGTTTTTAAAAATCCTAGGATAGGTTACCAAGTACTTCATTCAAAAATTTAAAGTGTTAATGCTTGCCTAATTTCAAGAAAAGTTAATAATAGTCATCTATTTAGCTCAATAGAAAAGGTATTTTGATGCAGGTTAACATTTATACACCTATTATAAACATTTGCACATGCACTAATCTTCTGTCTTTAGTATTTTTAGCTTATCAATAATCAAATATTAATTAACCGCCAAGCTGCGGT
Organism: Pedobacter lithocola; assembly: GCF_042650845.1. Classification (NCBI taxonomy): domain Bacteria; kingdom Pseudomonadati; phylum Bacteroidota; class Sphingobacteriia; order Sphingobacteriales; family Sphingobacteriaceae; genus Pedobacter; species Pedobacter lithocola. The sequence goes on from NZ_JBHSBW010000007.1 coordinate 271,564, forward strand.
TTTCTATAAGCTTTATGAGAAAAAATTTTACCCTTTTAAATACAACGGTATTTTTATTAGCCTTTCCTGTTTTTTGCTTTTCGCAAAACGTTCATTATGTAAAAACTGATAATGGTATTATTGTTAAGCCAATTATAAATAACACTGGTATTGGTAAGCAAATCAAAATAGAAGTAATTACAGATAAAATTATGCATGCAGTAATTACCGTTGCCGATAGATTTTCTTTGGATCCAAGTTTAATGGTTATACCAGTAAAATCTAAACCCGGATTTTCTATTTCCGAATCTGGAGATAATATCGAGCTTTTAACAAATTCGCTTAAGGTAAAAGTTAATACTAATTCAGGGCAAATTCAATATCAAGATGTTACAGGTAAAAGCATTTTAGAAGAAAAATCATTTTCTGCCAGAACTTTTAAATCGGTTTCTAACGATGGCGAGGCAAGCTATCAAATTGAGCAAGTTTTTAATTCTCCTGATGATGAAGCTATTTATGGATTGGGTCAGCATCAAGATGATATGATGGATTATAAAGGCAAGCAGGTTTTATTGCTTCAAAACAATACCGATGTTGCCATTCCTTTTCTGCTAAGCAATAAAAATTATGGTATCCTGTGGGATAACTATTCAATCACTAAAGTTGGCGATACCAGAGATTATCAACCGTTATCTAGTTTTAAACTGTTTTCTAAAAACGGCGAAAAAGGTTGGTTAACTGCTAGTTATGCTGATAAGAAAACTGGTGTTGTTGCTATTACAAGACCCGAATCAGATATTGACTATTCCTTTTTAAGCGATATGAAAAAATTTCCTGATAGCTTTAAAATGGCCAACGGGAAGGTAACGTATGAGGGCAAAATCTCTTCAGGATTTGCCGGTCTACAACATTTTAATGTTAAATATGCTGGTTATATCAAAATCTGGATTGATGGTAAAATGTTGGTTGATAAATGGCGTCAGGCATGGAATCCTGGTTCTGCAGTTGTAGAAACAGAAATGTTAAAAGACAAAAAATATGATATCAAAATAGAATGGATTCCGGATGGTAACGAATCCTATCTTTCCATTAAAGCCTTAACACCAATACCAGCTGCTGATAAAAATCAATATGCTTTTGCATCAGAATCGGGCGATGAAATTAACTATTATTTTGTTTCTGGAACAAATGCCGATGAGGTAATTAGTGGCTACAGAACTTTAACGGGTAAAGCTGTTTTAATGCCAAAATGGGCTATGGGTTTTTGGCAAAGTCGCGAAAGATATAAAACCCAGGATGAACTTTTGGGTGTGGTAAAAGAATTTAGAAACCGTAAAATCCCGATAGATAATATTGTACTCGATTGGCAGTACTGGAAACCAGATAGCTGGGGAACACATGAGTTTGAAAAAAGTCGTTTTCCTAATGCTGATGACATGATTAAAACGCTGCATGATACGTATCACACTAAATTGATGATTTCTGTTTGGCCAAAATTTTACTCTGGCAATGACAATTATAATCTGATGAATAAAAATGGCTTTTTGTATAAACGCAATATTGCCGATGGTAGAAAAGATTGGTTGGGATATCCTTCTACTTTTTACGATGCTTTTAATCCGGAAGCTCGAAACCTTTTTTGGGATTTAATGAACAAATCTTTATACAAAAAAGGAATTGATTCATGGTGGATGGATGCTACAGAACCTGATATACATTCTAACCTGCCAATTTGGGAAAGAAAACAAAATATGACACCAACTTACCTTGGTTCGGGTACAAAATATTTCAATGCTTTTCCTTTACAAAATTCAAAAGGAGTTTATGAAGGGCAGCGTAAGGAAAACCCAAACAGCCGTGTATTTATTTTAACGCGTTCGGCTTATGGTGGCTTGCAAAGGTATGCTGCTGCTACCTGGAGCGGTGATATTGCATCAAGATGGGAAGATATGAAGGCTCAAATTTCTGCTGGTATAAATTTTTCCTTATCTGGTTTACCATATTGGACGATGGATATTGGTGGTTTCTCGGTAGAACGAAGGTATGAAGATCCAAATACCGAAGATTTAAAGGAATGGAGAGAGCTCAATACAAGATGGTATCAGTTCGGGGCATTCGTTCCATTATTTAGAAGTCATGGGCAATTTCCATTTCGTGAAATATACAACATTGCACCAGAAAGTCATCCTGCATATAAAAGTATGCTGTTTTACAACAAGTTACGCTACCGTTTAATGCCTTATATATATTCACTTGCTGGTGCGAGTTATCAAAATGATTATACCATAATGCGTGGTTTGGTAATGGATTATGGCAGCGATTCAAAGGTAAATTCTATTGCCGACCAGTACATGTTTGGCCCATCAATGCTTATTAATCCTGTTTATAAATATGGTGCAACAAGCAGAAAGGTTTACTTGCCCGAAGGTAACGGATGGTACGATTTCTACAACGGAAAATATGTAAAAGGTGGTCAAACAATTACTGCAGATGCGCCATATAATCAAATGCCAATTTATGTAAAAGCTGGTGCTATCATACCATTCGGACCAGAAATTCAATACACTGATGAAAAACCAGCAGATGCAATTACTTTACACGTGTACGCAGGTAAAGACGGAACATTTACTTTATATGAAGATGAAGGATTGAATTATAACTACGAAAAAGGTGAATTTTCTAAAATAACATTCAATTACAACGATCATTTAAAAACACTAACCATTGCAGATAGAAAAGGGGCATACAAAGGAATGTTGAGCGATAGAACGTTTAATATCATTTACATAAATCCTAAAAAACCAATTGCATTAAATTTTAATCAAAAAACAAATAAAACCATTCAATATAATGGTAAACAAACCATCGCCAATTTATAGATTAACATTTTTACTAAAGACATTAAAATCTTCAAAAAATTATCCTAATTAATAAAATATGATTCGTAACCTGTTTTTAATTGCCGTAACCGCTTTACTTTCGCTGCAAGCAATTGCTCAAGATACTCAATATCAATACCTATCCGGAACGGATAAGGATAAAACTGTTACCTGGGATTTCCTAATCAATACCGGTATGAAAAGTGGTTCGTGGAATAAAATTCAAGTTCCTTCTAATTGGGAACAACAAGGTTTTGGTACCTATAATTATTATAAGGATACTCAAAACCCTGAAGAAACCGGGCAATACAAATACAAATTCAAGGTTCCGAGGAGTGGTGCCGATAAAGAGATTTTTATCGTCTTTGAAGCAGCAATGACCGAAGCTGAAATTAAAATTAATGGAAAATTAGCTGGACCAATACATCAAGGTGGTTTTTATACTTTTCAATACAACATCACCTCTTTACTGAATTTTAATGACGAGAATTTGCTCGAGGTAAAAGTAAGTAAACAATCAACTGATAAATCTGTAAATAACGCCGAAAGAAAAGCTGATTTTTGGTTATTCGGTGGTATTTTCCGTCCGGTGTATTTAAAAATTTACCCAAAAACACATATCGATAGAATTGCGATTGATGCAAAGGCAAATGGCTCATTCAATCTTGATGCCTATACCGAAAATGCAGTGGCTGGTTCAGTTGCAAAAGCACAGGTACAAAAGTTAAATGGAGAAAAAGTTGGGGTAGAAATTTCTTCTAAAATCATCGGGCAAAATACTGTAACAGCGCTTAAAGGTCAGTTCAAGGAGGTGAAATTATGGAACGCCGAATCGCCAAATTTGTATCAGGTTGTGGTTACTTTAAACGATGCAAATGGTCGATTAATCCATCGCACTATACAAAAATTTGGTTTTAGAACAGCAGAACTTCGTCCGCATGATGGCTTTTATGTTAACAACAAAAAGGTAATTTTTAAAGGTGTAAACAGGCATAGTGAATGTCCAGAATCTGGAAGAACTTTAAGTAAAACCTTAAACATTGCAGATGTAAAATTAATTAAAGAGATGAATATGAATGCCGTTCGTATGTCTCATTATCCTCCAGATCCAAGCTTTTTAGAAGCTTGCGATTCTTTGGGTTTATACGTTATTAATGAATTAACGGGCTGGCAAGCTAAATACGATACTGAGGTTGGTACAAAATTAGTTAAAGAACTCGTTGTAAGAGATGTTAATCATCCTTCAATTGTTATGTGGGCAAACGGAAACGAAGGCGGTTTTAACTTCAATTTAGATACGCTTTATTCAAAATACGATAACCAAAAACGTTTAGTTATTCATCCATGGGAACGCTTTAATGGTACCGATACCAAACACTACCCAGATTATAATTATGTAGTGAACACCGTATTATACGGAAATGATGTGTTTTTTCCGACGGAATTTATGCACGGTTTGCATGATGGTGGACATGGTGCTGGTTTGGATGATTTTTGGAGTATGATGATGAAACATCCTTACGCAGCGGGTGGATTTTTATGGTCGTTCGCCGATGAAGGTGTAACCCGCTTAGATAGAAATGGCGAAATGGATATTCAAGGCAATGCAGCTCCTGATGGAATTTTAGGTCCACACCGAGAAAAGGAGGGTAGCTTTTACACCATCAAAGAAATATGGTCGCCGGTGCAAATTGCTATGAAAGATTTGCCGTCTAACTTTGATGGAAAGGTTTCAATAGAAAATCAATATAGCTTCACAAACCTAAATCAATGCAGTTTCGAGTGGCGTTTGTCCAAATTACCAAATCCAGCAGCGAATAATCAGCAAAGTATTGTCGCTTCTGGCAAAATCAAGGGCATTACTTTATCTCCCGGTGAAAAGGGTTTTTTAAGCATTCCGCTTCCCGCAAATTGGAAAAGCAATGATGTTTTATATTTAACAGCTTTTGATGCTTTCAAGCAAGAAATTTATACCTGGAGTTGGGCAATTAAAATACCTGCTCTTCCTCTGATCAATAATGCAATAACAAAATCAAAAATTGAAGTATCAGAAAATAATAAAGCATTAACGCTTAGTGTTGATGGAATTTCTTATCAGTTCGATAAAAAAACTGGTTACATCCAGAACGTGAGAAATGCAAAATCCGAAATTTCAATTTCTGGCGGACCAGCTTTAGCAGGCGTAAAATGCGAACTTAAAGAATTTAAGCATTATGTTTCAGTCGATGATTACATAATTGAACCCGTTTATAATAACGAAGCAAAGTTTAAGGTAAAATGGATTTTCTCATCAGGCAAACATGCTAAACTGGATTATGAATATAGTGTAAGCGGAGAAGTTGACTTCATGGGTATTACTTTTAACTATCCGGAAGAAAATATTACTGGAATGAAATGGGAAGGAAATGGTCCTTATCGGGTTTGGAAAAATAGATTGAAAGGCACAACTTTTGGCGTTTGGAATAATGATTTTAACAACACCATAACCGGAGAAAGTTGGAAATACCCAGAATTTAAAGGCTATTATGCAAATGTGTTTTGGGTAACGGTAAAGAATAAACAATCACCATTTACAGTTTACACCTCAAAAAAAGGTACATTTTTTCAAATGCTAAAACCTCAAAAAGCAGCTGGAGCCACAAATAACAATACAACTCCTGCATTTCCTGATGGCGATTTAGGTTTCTTAGATGGTATTAGCGCAATAGGAACAAAGTTTCAAGCTGCTGAAAAGCTTGGGCCACAAAGCCAAAAAAATATTCAGCTAAATTACACCTGGAATAAGGGTAGCCTTTGGTTCGATTTTAGATAAATTTAGAAAATTTAATTAATATTATTCGTAACTAAGATTGCCTCGTTCCTTGTAATGACGACCGCTTTACCGTCCTTGCGAGGTACGAAGCATTCTCGGAAGCTATTACATTTTAAATAAGTCCTTAAATAATTTTGATGTATTAATTAATAGAATTATAACTTTACTTAATTCTCTTAGATAGGAACAGATTTTGAATAATATTACATGACTAAAACACCATTTTCGAATATTATTGCCGGCACCATGACTTGGGGCGTTTGGGGTAAAGATTGCAATACCAAACAAATGATAGGATTAATGAACTGTTGCATTGACAATGGCATTACAACATTTGATCATGCAGATATTTATGGCGATTACACTACAGAAGCTGCATTTGGTATAGCACTTAACGAAAGTAAAATAGAAAGAAATAAGATACAATTGATTTCTAAATGCGGCATTCAAATGGAATCTGTAAGCCGAAATAATTTAATAAAGCATTACGATTATTCAGCATCATACATCATTTGGTCAGCTGAACAATCTTTAAAAAACTTAAAAACCGATTATCTCGATTTATTATTGCTTCATCGCCCTAGTCCTTTGATGAGGGCAGATGAAATTGCCGAGGCGATTGAAAAGCTTAAAAACGAAGGCAAAATTGTAGATTTTGGAGTTTCAAATTTTACACCTGCACAAATAGATTTAATTAACACGAAAATTAAAATAAACTATAACCAAATCAAGTTTTCTATAACCGATTTTAATGCAATGCTTGATGGCAGTTTAGCACACATGCAAACGAACAATATCAAGCCAATGTGTTGGTCTCCATTGGGTTCGGTGTTTAAAAATGATAATGAGCAATCTCAACATTTAATTAAAACGGCAACAACGCTCTCAATAAAATATGATGTGCCTGTTGATCTTATATTTCTTGCCTGGATTTTAAATCACCCTGCAGGTATTTTACCTGTTTGTGGTACTGCTGATAAAAGCCGAATTGCAAAATTAATGAAAGCAACTTCAATACAATTAGAATTGCAAGAATGGTTTACATTATGGTCTGCTAGTGCTGGCGTAGCAGTTCCTTAACGATTTTTTTTAACTATTAAACTTTTGCAGATTTCATTTTGATATTCTGCATATCGCGGTATTGATTCGGTGTAAGTCCAGTTTTATCTTTAAATATTTTAGAGAAATAAAAGTTAGATTCAAAGTTTAAATCATAAGCAATTTGTTTAATTGATTTCTCGGGATTTAGCAAATGTTCTTTAGCTCTTTGTATTTTTAATTGAATCAAATACTGCCCTGGAGATATTCCAACGTAGGTTTTAAATACTTTTCTAAAATAAGAATAACTCAATTTCAGTTCGCAGGCAACTTGTTCTGGTGATATATTTTCATCGATGTTAGCCCGTAAAATTAACCTGGCTTTATCTATCATTTTTACCAGTTCTTCCTTGCCATCAAAGCCAATTTGTTTTGTACTGCTGTGGATGTGTCCTAACAAATACAAAACCGCACCAGAAATTAAAGATTGGTAGCCAGATCTTTCCTCTTTCGAGCGTTCTATAATCTCTAACAACGAATTCAAAATCCGTTCATTAAAGCCTAAATTTGTTATCGGAATTTCTTTATTGAAAAAGTTGTTCGAAATTAAGTTTTCTACAATTCCGCCTTTAAAACCGATCCAATATTCATCCCAACCGGTTTCTCTATTTGGTTTATAACGATGCCTTTCTCCCGGAAACAAAAGAATGATATTCCCCGCTGCAATTTCTTGCTTACCAGCAGATTCTGATTCGAAACTGCCCTGACCTTTTGTAATGTAAATAAGCTGAAATTCGTTTAATACGCGGCCATTATCCCACGTAAAATTGTGATGAGAAGGATGATTTTTATAGGGATAAGCCTGTTCGGGTTCTATTCGGGTACAACCTGCATTTAGTACATATAAGCCCCAAATTTTTTCCTCATCACTTACAGGAAGGTATTTAAAATAGTTATTCATATTCTTTAATCGAATTAATGCAACTTATTACTCGCTATAATTTTTTCAAATTAGCGAACTCCTTTTTAAATGATAAGCAAAAGTCAAAATTTATAACGGAATTATCAAATCGTGTATTTCTGCACAATTCGCAACGCATAATTTTATCATAATAACTAAATCAAATAGTTGCTAACCAAATACTAAAGAATTCATGGAGATTTTTACATTTAAAAACCTTTTTAGGAAGGTTATGCTCAATTACTTAATTGGCATCTGCGCAACCGCGTGTTTCTTTCTAATTTCTGAGCCTTTACTAGCTCAAACACAATCTATTACTGTTTCAGGTAAAGTAACCTCTACAAGTGGCGATGTATTACCTGGCGTAAGTATTTCTGTTAAAGGAAGTCAGAATACAGCAAGTTCTGATGGAAACGGAAATTATAAAATTACTGTTCCAGATAATAATGCCGTCTTGGTGTTTTCTTTTATCGGATACAAAGCAAGTGAAATAAGGGTTGATAACAAAACCGTTATTAACGCACAACTTACCGAACAGAGCCAATCTCTGGATGATGTTGTAGTAGTTGCTTATGGAAGTACCACGCAAAGAAGTTCTACCGGGGCATTGCAAACGGTTAATTCTAAAGAACTTCAGGATATTCCTGCTGCTCAAATTACACAGAAACTTCAGGGTAAATTGGCTGGTGTTCAGATTAATCAGGCATCGGGCAAACCTGGACAAGGTTTACAAGTTCGTATTCGTGGTGGGGCATCAATAACAACAGGTTCTGCACCATTATACGTTGTAGATGGTTTCCCTATTGCCGGAGATATCAGTAACATTAACCCTGATGAAATTGAGAACATTACTGTTTTAAAGGATGCAGCATCAACTTCATTATATGGCTCTAGAGCTGCATTTGGTGTTGTGGTGGTAACTACAAAAAGTGCTAAATCCGGACAAACAAACATTTCTGCAAGTGCGTACACAGGTACACAAAAAGTGCCACAAAAAGGTCGCCCAGATATGATGAATGGCACCGAATGGGCTCAATTTAAAAAAGAATATTTCGAAGATTTGGGTCAGCCTGTACCTGCAGCATTGCAAAATCCGGCACAATATGGCGAAGGTTATGATTGGTACGATGCAATGTTACGCTCTGCGCCAATAACCAATTATAGTGTATCTATAAACACAAACAAAGAAAATTTTAGCAATGCTATAGTTGCTGGTTACTTAAAGCAAGATGGTGTTTTGCTAAATTCTAACTACGAAAGATTTTCATTACGTATTAACTCAACTTTTAAATTAAATGATAAGATTAGGTTAGGTTTTAACTTAGCACCAACACATACGGTAAACAATTCTCCATCAACTGATGGGATGTTTTTCGGCGGTGGCGGTTTAATTAACAATGCATTGTTAACCCCGCCTATATTAAACTATCAAAACCCAGATGGAAGCTATCCTGTATCGGTAACAACTCCCGGAATTACCTCATTCCCAACACCTAACTGGGTAAGGTCTATACAGGATATTACCAATAAAAGTAAAGACAATAGAATTTTATCAAACGGTTATGTCGAATTTGAGCCAATTAGTAAGCTGATTTTAAAGTCAAGCATTAATGTAGATTTTGCTCAATCGTTATTCCATTCGTTTCAGCCTTCTACAGCATCAAGAGGATTTGCTTCTGCACCAAGTGCGCTTACAGCAAGCTTGTTCGATTCTAATTACCAATATCTTTCATGGTTATCGGAGAACACCATCGGATATTCGAAACAAATAAACGATCATAATTTTGATATTTTAGGTGGTTTTACCAAACAGAAGTTTCGTAGTGATTACAGCACCATCAGCGGTTCTAACTTTCCTGATGACAGGATTGAAACCATTGGTGCAGCGCTGGTAAAAAACAATTCAACATCTGACATTCAGGAATGGAGTTTAGTTTCTTTTCTTGCAAAATTTAATTACAGCTATAAAGGCAAGTATTTATTTGCGGCAAGTATTCGTCGAGATGGTTCTTCACGTTTTGGGATAGATGAAAAATGGGGTAATTTCCCATCTGTTTCTGCTGGTTGGGTTATTAGTGAAGAATCTTTTTTAAAGGGCATTAAACCAATTTCTTTTCTAAAAATTCGAGGTAGCTACGGTACAACCGGAAATAATAATTTAGGTAACTACGAACAATATGCAACTGTAGCCGGTGGTGTAAACAATCCTTTCGGCTCTACAATTAATAGCGGCTCGGCAGTAACCCGATTAGGAAACACAGAATTAGCATGGGAATCTACTAAACAATTTGATTTTGGTGTTGATTTAGCTTTATTCAACAACCGAATTAATTTTACGTACGATTATTACACCAAAAAAACTTCTAATCTTTTATTTTCATTGCCAGTACCTCGTGAATCAGGCTTTTCATCATTCTTTGGTAATGTTGGTTCAATTAAATTCTGGGGACATGAATTTGCAGTTACATCCAACAATTTAGTAGGCAACTTTAAATGGAATACAAACTTTAACATCGCTTTTAGCGATAATAAAGTGCTTGCTTTATCTTCTTTAAGCAACGATTTATATGTTGCTGATGGTACTGCCCGTACAATTACCCGAGTTGGAGAAAGACTTGGCCAGTTTTGGGGTTTAATACAAGATGGTGTTTATAAAGATCAGGCAGATTTTAACAACTCTCCAAAAAGTGTAAACTCACAAGTTGGTACCATAAAATTTAGAGATTTAAATGGCGATGGCGTTATCAAATATGGTGATGCAGAAGGTGATAGAACGGTTATCGGCAATCCGTTTCCAAAATTTGTTTTTGGTTTTACCAACAGCTTTGCTTATAAAAACTTCGATTTAGCAATTGTAGCAAGTGGTTCTTATGGTAATGATATTGCCCGAATGATGGATGAAGGTACCACTAATTTAGATGGTGTGTTTAATGTACTAAAAGAGGTAAAAGACCGCTGGCGTTCGCCTCAAAACCCTGGTGCAGGTAAATATGGTAAAACTACTGCATCAACCGGAGATGATCGTGCTCAGTTTCATACACGTTTTATACAGGATGGAAGCTATTTAACTATAAAGAATATAACGTTGGGATATACCTTACCAACAGAAAAAATTACCTGGTTAAAAAGCGTCAGGTTATATACCAGTGTTCAGCAAGCATTTACGTTTACAAATTACGATGGTATAAACCCTGAAATTGGTACCGATTTAAATGGTAATGCACCAAGCTCACTAAAGCAAGGTTTAGACTATTCAGCTTATCCGGTACCAAGAACATTTACGCTTGGTATTAATGTAAATCTTAAATAAATTTTAATCAGAATAATCATGAAAAAATATATAATCTTATCATTTATCCTGGTAATAGCGTTGGCAGGATGTAAGAAATCTTTTTTAGAAATCCCTCAAAAAACAGCATTAAGTACAGCAACTTTCTTCAAATCGGAAAGTGATTTTCAACAGGCAATAAATGGCGCTTATGCACCTTTGAGAGGTCTTTATAGCGGTAACAATGGTGCATGGGCAATGGGAGAACAGCGTTCGGATAATACGACTTACAAATACAACCCGAACGATAGAGGTTCTATACAATCAGAATACATTAAAGATTTTACTGATGATGCCAATAGTCCGGTTACGGCAAATAAATACTTTACAGATTATACAATCATCGCCAGAGCAAATCAGGTTTTAGAACCTATAGATGCAGTAGAATTTAGTGCTGCATCAAAAAATAATATTAAAGGTCAGGCTTATTTTTTAAGGGCATTTGCTTATTTCGATTTAGTACAATATTTCGGTCAAGTGCCATTACATTTAAAACCTGTTAAAACTTTAGATGAAACATCACTTCCATTATCATCAGTAGAAGCTGTTTATACGCAAATTATTGCCGATGCAAAACAAGCTGCTACATTATTGCCAAACAAAGCAACACAAGAAGCAGGTCGTGCTACATCTGGTGCAGCCAAAACTTTATTAGGAAATGTTTACATCGTACTAAAAAGATGGGCAGAGGCCGAAGCGATACTAAAAGAAGTAACAGGATACAGCTTGGTATCAGATTATAACAACGTATTTAATCCTTCGCAAAAAAACAATAGCGAATCGGTTTTCGAGGTTCAGTTTAAAGAAGGTCCGGAAGGTTTATCGAGTAATTTCTTTTATACTTTCTTAGTTCAGCCCATTTCTGCTGCAGAAATTACCGCCGTAACCGGAATTGCAGAAGTACCAAGAACCATACAAGGTTTTAACCTACCAACACCGGATATTATTGCTGCTTACGAGCCGGGCGATAAACGTAAAGATGCTTCTATAGGTTTTTTAACCGCAAGCGGAGTTACCTATCCTTACATTAAAAAATATGCGCATGCACATGCAAATACCAACAATACCAACGATAATTGGCCGGTTTACCGTTATGCAGAAGTATTATTGTTCTTGGCTGAAGCTGCAAATGAGCAAAACAGACCAGGCGAAGCACTTACTTATTTAAACCAAGTGAGAGCAAATCCACGTACTGGTTTAGCGCCAAGTGTTGCCGCCGGACAAACAGCGGTTAGAGATGCAATTTTAGCTGAAAGAAGGATAGAATTAGCATTTGAAAACAAACGTTGGTTGGATTTAGTAAGAACTGGCAAAGCCGATGAAGTGATGAAAGCATTTGGTGTACGATTTAAAGCAAATCCGATAAGCTATTATTTTCCTGCAGGTATTACACCATCACCTGGTTCATACACTAACATTAGGTTATTGTTCCCATTGCCAGCTTCTGAAGCAGCATTGAGTCCGTTTTTTTAGTGCATAGCAAAGGCGTAATATCGCCTTTGGCTACTAAACTTAAAAATAAAGATCGTGTCGTCATTCCCAATTTTAAAGCTTGGGAATGACGCTCTTATTTTACTAACATAAACAAATTACAATGCATCAACTTCGAAAATATTCTTTAGCAATTCTGCTTTTAATGGTGTATTCTGTTTGCTTTGCCAAACCTGTTACATTAGAACCCATAAATTTAAAATGCGAATTGTACAACAATCCGCTTGGGGTAGATGTGCTGCAACCGGGTTTGAGTTACATCATAAAATCAGATTTAGATAGCAGAGATGTTGAGCAAACCGCTTATCAAATCATCGTATCAAGCACAGCGCAAAATCTGCAAAAAAACAATGGAGATTTGTGGAATTCGGAAAAGGTTGTTTCGAGCCAAATGGCGTTTATTAAATATGCAGGCCTAAACCTAAAATCGGGCAGAAAGTATTTTTGGAAGGTTAGGATTTGGGATAATCAAGGTAATGTATCTAAATGGAGTTTACCCGCCAACTGGACTATGGGAATTTTGGATGATAAAGATTGGACTGCAAACTGGATAAGTGCCAAAGGAGCAGATAAATTCTCGCTTACACCTTTTGGCTACAGAGCAGAAAGCAGTTCATCGCAAACAAAAACAAAATGGGTACAGGTTGATTTAGGTAAAACAGCTCCAGTATCAATGATTAGGCTAACACCAATGTTTTTTGAGGATAGAGCAGGCTACGGTTTTCCATCTCATTTTAAAGTAGAAATAGCTGATGATGAAAAATTTAATAACGCTGTTGCTTTAGTATATTATACAGAATCTGGCTATAAAAACCCTGGTTGGAAACCGGTTTCAATTCCTTTAAAAAATGTACAGGGAAGATTTATTAGGCTAACAGCCAGTAAATTATGGGGTAGAGATAGAAATTATCAATTCGCTTTAAGGCAAATCGAAGTTTTCTCTAACGGAAAAAATATTGCAGCTGATAAAGCAGTTCAGGCTTCTGATAGCAATGAAGAAAATGGCTGGTCGAAAAAGAATTTAACTGATGAACCCGAAGACCGCAAAGCACTACCGAATTATTCATCTATGGCTTTGCGAAAAGATTTTCAGGTAAATAAAAACTTGGTTCGGGCGGTGGTTTTTATAAGCGGCATGTCTGAATTTGAATTGAGCATAAATGGAAGTAAAGTAGGCAACGATTTACTTGCTCCAGGTTGGACTGAGTACAAAAAAACTATTCTTTACAACACTTACGATATAACCAATAAACTTTTATCAGGCACCAATGCCATCGGGATTATTTTGGGCAACGGGATGTACAACATTCAGCCCGATTCTATCCGCTACGTAAAATTTTTAAATGCTTACGGACCATTAAAAGCTATAGCGCAGTTGCGTTTAGAATATGCTGATGGTAGTGTAAAAACCATCGGCACCGATAAAACTTGGAAGGTTTCTCCAGGACCAATTACCTATTCTAACATGTTTGGCGGCGAAGATTACAATGCCAATCTGGAAATTGCCGGATGGAACAAACCAAATTTTAAAACTGGCACCAAATGGACAACCGCACTTGAAACGGAAGGCCCTGGAGGTAAATTGAAAGGCTTATCATCTGCTGCGCCACAGGTCAAAGTTATCGAAACAAAGAAGGCAGTTAAAGTTACAAGGATTAAAGATAACGTATGGATTTACGACTTTGGGCAAAATGCATCGATGATGCCAAAACTTACTGTTACAGGTAAAAAAGGTGATTATGTTCGCATGATTCCATCAGAACTTTTAGGAACAGATGGGCTTGTAGATCGTAAATCGGCAACTCAGGATGGAGCACGCCCAGCTTGGTGGCAATACACACTTAAAGGTGGCAAACAAGAATCGTGGAAACCAAAATTCTTTTATCAAGGCGCAAGATATGTGCAGGTCGAATTATTTAGCGCAACCAAAGGCAATAAATTACCCACTGTAATCGAATTGGAGGATTTAATTGTTCATTCATCATCTACACCAACAGGTAGTTTTGCAACTTCTAATCAATTATTTAATCAGATTTATGATTTGGTTAGATGGGCACAAAGAAGCAATATGCAAAGTTTAATGACAGATTGCCCACATCGCGAAAAAATGGGCTGGTTGGAAGAAAATCATTTAAACGGACCATCGCTAAGATATAATTTTGATATGTCGCCGCTTTTCAGAAAAACCATGAGCGATATGGCTGATGCACAGTTGTCGAACGGGTTTGTACCGAACATCGCTCCAGAATATTTTATTGCCGGTTCATCTGATTTAAGCAATGGCTTTCGCAACTCAACAGAGTGGGGCAGTTCTTTTATTATCGTTCCATGGCAGCAATATTTATTTTCTGGTGATATTTCGCTGTTAGAACGCTACTACGATAGAATGAAAAGCTACGTAAACTTTTTAGCGTCAACAGCAAAAAATAACATTATTACAACTGGTTTAGGCGATTGGTACGATATCGGTCCAAAACCTGCTTGGGGCTCTCAGTTAACGCCCGAACCTTTCACCGGAACGGCCATATATTATTATGATAACCTCATCATGTATAACATTGCCAAACAATTGGGTAAAGATGATGATGCGGCTGATTTTAAAAAATCAAGCGACCAAATCCGAAAATCTTTTAACGACAAATTCTTTAATAAAGAAACCGGTTTATACGCTACAGGTTCTAACACAACATCGGCTATGCCTTTGTTTTTAAACATTGTCGAACCTCAAAATCGTACCAAGCTGTTTAATTCTTTGGTAGATTCTATTCGTAAAAACAACAATAGTTTTAATTCTGGTGAAATTGGTTATCGCTTTCTATTGCGGGCTTTAGCAGATGGTGGCCGTTCTGATGTGGTTTATGATATGAATAACCAATCAGATAAGCCAGGTTATGGGTATCAGATTGAAAAAGGTGCAACCAGTTTAACCGAAAAATGGGATGCTGGTGTGGGTGATTTCGGCTCACAAAATCATTTCATGTCGGGCCAAATTAATGAATGGTTCTTTAACGATTTAGTGGGTATCAGTCCAGATGAAAGCGGGCCAGGATTTAGAAAAATAGTGATTAAACCAGCCTTGCTAAACGACCTTAATTGGGTAAACGGCGAATTTAAATCCATTAGTGGGAACATTAATTGCAGCTGGAAACGCAACACAAATGGCATAAATCTCGATGTTAAAATTCCTGCTAATACAAGCGCAATCGTTTATATTCCTTGTACTGATGTTAACTTATTAACTGAAAACGGGCTGCCAATAAACACTGTTAAAGGATTAAAATTTATAAAATCAGAAGGTGATAAATTAGTTTTTGAAGCAAAATCAGGCAATTATCACTTTACGATAAAAAACAAATCCTAAAACTTCTACTAATTGAATTACACACATCTATTATGAATAAAAATACATTTAAGGTTGGTTTGTTTGCTATCGGTTTAGATACCTATTGGAATCAATTTGAAGGATTGGAAACCCGATTACAAGGCTATCTTTCGGTTATTGAAGAAAAGATTTCGGCTATCCATCCAAATGTTGTAAACCTGGGACTAATTGATAACATAGACAAAGCATTTGATGCCGGCGATAAATTTAGAGTAGAAAATGTAGATATAATCTTTTTATATGTAAGTACTTACGCTTTATCATCTACAGTTTTACCTATAGTTCAACGTGCCAAAGTTCCTGTGATTATCTTAAATATTTCTCCCGAGCCAGCTATTGATTATGAAAAATTTAATCAAATGGATGATAGGGTAAAAATGACTGCCGAGTGGTTGGCCTATTGTTCTGCTTGCCCGGTACCCGAAATTGCAAATGTGTTTAACCGTACGGGTATTAAATTTTACCAGGTAACCGGCATGCTGCATAATGATGAAGAATGCTGGCAGGAAGTTGCACAATGGATTGAAGCCGCAAGAGTTGCAAACACTATGGCTTACAACAGGCTAGGTTGCATGGGGCATTATTACAGTGGTATGTTAGATATATATACAGATATCACTAAGCAATACGCTCACTTTGGCGGACATATAGAACTTTTAGAAGTTGATGAATTGGCAGCGCTAAGAAAAGCAATAACAGACATTGAAATTGATGATAGAGTAACTCACTTTAAAACTCAATTTGAAATTGAAGAAGATTGTGCTTTGCAAGCTTTAAATGATGCCGCCAGAACTTCAGTAGCCCTCGATAAACTGGTCGAAAAATACAAGCTTGGTTCTTTGGCATATTACTACAAAGGCACCGGCAATAAAGATAATGAAGATACCATAAGCTCTATCATTTTAGGCAATTCTTTATTAACTGCGAGAGGAATTCCGGTGGCTGGTGAATATGAAATTAAAAATGCACAGGCAATGAAAATCATGGATAGCTTCGGTGCAGGAGGTTCATTTACAGAATATTATGCTATGGATTTTAAAGATGATGTGGTGCTAATGGGGCATGATGGACCAGGGCATATTGCAATTGCAGAAGGTAAAACAAAAGTTAAACCTTTAAAAGTTTATCATGGTAAGGTTGGTAGCGGTCTTTCTGTAGAAATGTCGGTAAAAAATGGTCCGGTAACCTTGCTTTCCGTTGCAGAAACAAAAGATGGAAAATTGATGCTTTTGGTAGCAGAAGGCGAATCGGTTAGTGGACCAATTTTACAGATTGGCAACACCAACAGCCGATACAAATTTAGCATTGGAGCCAGAAAATTTGTAAATGCCTGGAATGAAAACGGTCCAGCACATCATTGTGCGGTAGGAATAGGGCACATAGCTGATAAGATTGAAAAACTTGGTCAGTTGTTAAATATGCCAGTTATAAAGGTTTGTTAGCAACAGTTAAAAATTAAAAACCAGCGCCTTTTCAATCAGAATTAAACTCGAATATTTTATTGAAAGAATGCTTATCAAAGTACAATGAAACCACAGCACCTAAATATAATCAATATAGAAAGTCAATCCTTTAGTGTAAGGAAAGACTTTTACGCCAACATCAATAACAGGTGGCATTACCATAAACAAATTGAACTAATCACTTTTCATAAAGGCAC
This sequence comes from Pedobacter lithocola, assembly GCF_042650845.1. Lineage (NCBI taxonomy): Bacteria > Pseudomonadati > Bacteroidota > Sphingobacteriia > Sphingobacteriales > Sphingobacteriaceae > Pedobacter > Pedobacter lithocola. The sequence goes on from NZ_JBHSBW010000007.1 coordinate 289,094, forward strand.
CGGAACGCAGTTTGTAGGCGATAATATCAGGAAATTTGGACCAGGAGATGTAGTTTTAATCGGCAGTGATTTGCCTCATTATTGGAAATACGATAGCTGTTTTTTAAACGATAAAGAAAATAATGATCCTTATTCTACCGTAATCCATTTTTTTGATAATTTTTTGGGTGATAGGTTTTTAATGCTTCCAGAATCAAGTAGTCTGCGTTCTTTAATGGAACTTGCACGAAGAGGCATCTTAATTAAAGCTGATGATGCTGTTGCAATTGCTGCCAAAATCGAATCGGTTTACAACTCACAAGGCATTGTTAGGATTATTCAACTTTTAGATTGCCTAAATGCAATTAGTAAAATGCCCGAACATACTATGTTGGCAAGCATAGGCTTTAAACAAGATTTTAAAGAATATGAAAACGAGCGGATGGATAACATTTACAATTTTGTAATTAGCAATTTCAAAAATAAAATCGAGCTTGAAGAAGTAGCAAGCATTGCCGGCATGTCTGTAAGTTCTTTTTGCAGGTATTTTAAAACCCGAACCGGTAAAACATTTATGAATTTCTTGGCAGATATGCGTGTTGGTTATGCTTGCAAATTAATTTTAGATAATAAGCTGAATATGAAGAATATATGCCACGAATCTGGGTTTAATAATTTTTCATGCCTACATAAAAATTTTAAAATGATTACTGGGATGACGCCAAAAGATTATAAACATCAACATAATATCAAATGAAATTGACACAGATGGTAATATTAGTATGCTTTAATGGTAAAATCGTTTAATAAGTTGTCAATCTGAGCAAATTTCTGATGCTTAAATCTTGTTTCTTTGATAGTAAATAACACCTAACCAGATATTTCCTTGATTTTACAATCGCTTTTTAGACATAAAAATCAGGTTGTTTTAACATAAGCTAGAAAGATAAAATGGCAAATGCTCAATTCTATTAATTAGCATTTACTTTAATGTTTTCTAAAGCTGATAAAATACGGTTAGGGTTACATTTTGCATCAAAAAAGCGCCCTCAAGTTTGAAAATTTCCGTACTACAGCATGATTAAACTTATACACATACAGCTTTTTTTATTCTTCGTAATTTTCGGCTGCACTTTAAATGTTGAGGCGCAAGTTTCAGCTACAAATAACCCTGAACAAGTATTTTTAAATCCTCCGGAAAGTGCCAAACCTGGTGTTTTATGGATGTGGATGGGTTCCAATCTAAGCAAATCTGGTATCACCAAAGATTTAGAAGCACTTAAAAAGGAAGGTTTTAACAGAACAACAATGTTTAGTTTGGCCGATGTTACAACACCTTGGGCTGGAGAGATAAATAAAAGTCCAACGCCCGAAATCATTTCCTGGACCGAGCCATGGTGGGATTTAGTAAAACATGCAGCTAGCGAATCAAAGCGTTTAGGTATGGATTTTGGCATGTTCAATGGCCCTTCGTACGAATCGAGCGGCGGTCTATGGATTACGCCCGAACTTTCTATGCAAGAAATTTGCTACAATGAAGTTAAGGTAAAAGGGAATACACATGTTAGCATAAATATTGGTAAGCCAAAGGTTAATCCGAGAGGAAAAAGCCCTTTCCCAATGTACAATCCGGAAACCAACCTGGTAGAAAAACCTGAAATTAAAGCCAGAAATACCTATTATAAAGACATCGCATTATTGGCTTTGCCGGCTTCAGGTATTGCTCCAAAAGATAAAATTATTGATTTAACCAGTAAAATGCAGGCCGATGGGCAATTGGAATGGGATGCACCAGCAGGCGATTGGGTTATTTATCGATTCGGACATACTACAAGCGGCACATTAATTCAGCCATCGCAATGGAAAGCTACTGGCTTAGAATGTGATAAAATGAGTGAAGAGGCGGTAGCTTTTCACCTCAACCATGTTGTTGGAGAAATTAAGAAACACATAGGGGAATTTGTTGGCAGTAGTTTTACCCACGTTCATTTCGATAGTTACGAAGCCGGCGAACCCAATTGGACACCAAAAATGAGGTCTGAATTTTCATCAAGAAGAGGCTATGATTTACTTCCTTATTTGGCATCTTTTGCAAAACGCACCATCGGCAGCAAGCAAGACTCGCTTAAATTTAGAGAAGATTTTAGTGCCACAATTAAAGATTTATACCGCGATGTATATTTCGCTATCATCGCAAAAAAACTCAAGGCAGCTAACCTTACATTTTTAGCCGAACCTTATGGCGGGCCATGGCGACAAGATGATGTAATGCCTTACGTGGGTAAAGTGATGACTGAATTTTGGACGCATAAAGGCAAGTATAGTCCGTATGAATTAGACCCAACTGTTGCTGCGCTTAGAAAATCAGGGCAAAATATTATTGAAGCAGAAGGGTTTACAGGCGATCCAACTGATAGTAAATGGGATGAAACTCCTGCCTGGTTAAAATCCATGGGCGATGCCGCGTTTTGTGCAGGTGTAAATCGGCTTATACTTCATCGTTTTGTACAACAACCTTGGGATGATAAATATAAACCAGGTGCAACGATGGGGCAGTGGGGAACACATTTCGATCGTACCCAAACTTGGTGGGAGCCTGGTAAAGCAATGGTTGAGTATTGGAAACGATGCCAGGCTTTATTGCAATGGGGAAATATAAATGATACAAAAGATGATTTTATTGCAATCGAGCAAACGGGAAATGCTGATTTGAAACACATTCACAGAAGCGCGGCTGATGTTGATGTTTTTTTCGTAGCCAATACAAATCGTTCTTCCGGAGCCGCAAAATGCAGTTTTAAAATTATTGGTAAACAGCCAGAGTTATGGAATCCTGTAACTGGTGAAATGAAAGATTTACCTCAATTTGATGAGCAAAATGGCGCTACCAACATTCAATTAAATTTCGAAGATTCTCAAAGCTTCTTTATCGTTTTTAGAAAAACAGCTGCTAAAAAATTAGATGCTGTTAATTTTCCTGCAACACAATTGCTTGCAACTCTAGATGGAAGCTGGGATGTGAAATTTGATGCGGTTTGGGGCGGACCAAAGAAACCAGTGCGCTTTAGTACGTTAACCGATTGGACTAAAAACGAAGAAAAAGGCATAAAATATTACAGTGGAACGGCACTTTACACAAAAGTTTTCAACGCTTCATACTTAAATCTACAGAATAATAAAAATCTTTTAATTGATTTAGGAACTGTAAAGCACATCGCAAGCGTAAAATTAAACAATGTTGAACTGGGTGTAGTGTGGACGGCGCCGTGGAGCATAAAAATACCAGATGGCCTGCTGAAAAAAACAAACAACAAAATTGAAATCGCCGTAACAAATGTTTGGGCAAATAGATTAATTGGCGATGAGCAGGAACCAGCCGATATGGAATGGCTTCCTGGTCACATGAATAGCGGTTCGTTTTTAAAAGAATTTCCAGATTGGTTCTTGAACAACACGCCTCGTCCATCAAAAGGCAGATTCACTTTCACTACCTGGAATTACTTCACTAAAGATTCGCCATTAATTTCTTCAGGGTTATTAGGTCCAGTAAAAATTATTCATTCAGCAAATAAATTGTAATCAAATGAGCATAATGCGATACATTTCTTACAGTATTTTAATTTGTTTTTTCTGCACAAAACTTGCTGCCCAAAAAATGGATTGGCAGGAGATAGAACCTGGTGTTTGGAAAGCAACAATCGGTAAACCAGAGAGATACAATTTATTAACGGCATCTGGCGTTGCGCCTTATCATAAGGGTCTATTAAAGTTAGAACCTTCTAAATTTCCGCTTATAAAATCAGAAATCACGGCAAAAATAGTTGATGGAAAAACTTATTTAAGGTTTCCTTTAGATAAAACGGAGCAACTTTTTGGCTTCGGATTAAACTTTAAATCTGTAAACCAAAGAGGTAAAATCCTCGAACTTCATGTAGATCATTACAATGGAAGCGATAATGGTAGAACGCATGCGCCAACACCTTTTTATGTTTCATCAAAAGGTTATGGGATTTTTATAAATAGCGCCCGCTACCTAAAAATTTATGCAGGTGCTGCGGTTCAAAGAGATAGTAAAAACCCACCCGAAGTTCAGGATAGAAATACAGATGCGAATTGGAACCCACATCCATATTCTGATGGTGTTGAAATTCTTGTACCGGCAGAAGGCGTTGAAATTTATGTTTTAGGCGGTCCAACGTCAATGAATGCTGTACAACGATTCAATCTTTTTAACGGTGGTGGTTGTTTGCCGCCGCGTTGGGGTTTGGGCTTTACACAGCGTATGGAGCGACTTACCAATGCTGCCGAAGTATTTAAAGAAGCTGCAGATTTTGAACAAAGAGGTTATCCGCTTGATTTTATCGGACTTGAACCTGGTTGGCAAAGCAAATCTTATCCAAATACATTCGAATGGGATAAAAAAAGATTTCCAGAACCGGAGAAGATGGTTTCAGCACTACGAAAGAAAAATATCCGACTTAATTTATGGATAAATCCTTACGTTTCGCCTGATGCGCCATTTTATAAAAAACTGCTTCCATACACGGCATCGCACACAGTTTGGGCTGGTGTTGTGCCCGATATACAAACGGATAGCGGCAAAAATATATTATTTGGTGCGCTAAATAAAAACAAGGTAGATATTGGCATCAGCGGCTATAAAATTGATGAAGTAGATGGTGGTGATGGCTATCTATGGCCCGATTTAGCAACATTCCCATCGCGTTTATCGGCCGAACAAATGCGCCAAACTTATGGGGTTTTGATGCAACGATACACCACAGAATTGTATCAGCAGAAAAACCAACGTACATATGGTTTGGTTAGAGGTTCGAATGCAGGTGGCGTTTCTTTTCCTTACGTTATCTACAACGATTATTACAACCATCAGGATTTTATTACTGCTTTAATTAATAGCGGTTTTGCAGGCGTTTTGTGGACACCCGAAGTTAGAGCATCCAATTCTCCTGAAGAATGGGTTAGGCGCTTTCAATCAAATGTTTTTTCGCCAATGGCAATGATTAATGCTTGGGCCAGCGGGACCAAACCATGGACTTTCCCAGAAGTTGCTCCAATAATTAAAGAATTTGCGCTGCTAAGAATGCAAATGATGCCTTATTGGTACAGCGAATTTGCTAAATATCATTTCGAAGGGATTCCTCCTTTTAGGGCCATGAATTTAGAAAATGGTTTTCAAAACATTTTGCCTGTGCAAGAAAGTAAGAATAATAATCTGGAAGAAAATCCTTACGCAAAAGCAATTGTAAAAGAGATTAAAGACCAATACATGGCAGGCGAAAATTTACTTGTTGCACCAATATTTACAGGGCAAAAAAGTAGAACGGTTATACTACCAAAAGGCAAATGGTTTGATTTTTATACCGGAAAGTACGTTGGTGATGGCGAAGTGATAACGGCAAATCCTGGCTTGGATAAAATTCCCGTTTATGTTAAAGATGGTGGAATTATACCCATGATGCAGCCAATGCTTCATGCACCAAAATCAGGTGAAAAAGTAGATATCGAGTTTAGATATTATGGCTCAAAACCAGCCTCATACCAATTTTATGATGATGATGGCGAAACCTATAATTACGAAAAAGGAGAATTTTCAATAAGAACGGTTAAGGTTTCAAAAGTTAATGGGAAATATCTTGGAAGCATAACAAATCCTTTAAGAGGCCAACCCAACACAACCAACAAAATAACCTATAAAATGATGACGCTATAAAGCGAAATCAACCAAATTATAAAACCACATAAATAATTGTAATACAGGTAACAACATTATTTAATTTTTTAACTAACCAAATAATAATTATGAGTAAACTTAAACTTTATTGTTTCAGAAGCTGCAAGATGGCAGCTGTAGTGGCACTGCAGTTATTTCTGCTGCTCGGTTATGCTTATGCCCAAACCAACATTACGGGTAAAGTAAACGATACAAAAGGAGAACCAATTCCTGGGGTTTCCGTTCGGGTAAAAGGTTCGCAAACCGCAACCTCTACCGATACAAATGGGAAATATGTTATTTCTGCATCACCAACATCTGTTTTGATATTTACGCTTGTTGGTTCCAAGCCAAGTGAAGTAACCGTTGGGAACAGAACAACGGTTAATGTTTCATTATCAGAAAGCCAAAACGACCTGAATGATGTTGTAGTAATTGGTTATGGCACCAAGAAAAAAATAGATTTAACCGGAAGTGTAAATTCTTTGCAATCTGATGAAATTACAAAAGCCAGAGCCACAAATGCTCAGGAAGCTATGCAAGGTAGATTGCCAGGTGTTGATATTAAACGTAGCTCGGGCAAACCAGGTGCCGATTTTAGTATCGAAATTAGGGGAGCCAATTCTATTACAGGAAACACACAACCACTATATGTTATCGATGGAATTCCTGTTGGGCAAAATGGTAGCGCTACCAACCCAATTAACGACATCAACCCATCAGATATAGAACGTATTGATGTTTTAAAGGACGCATCATCAACTGCAATTTATGGCTCCAGAGGTTCAAATGGTGTAATTTTGGTAACCACAAAACGGGGTTCTAAAGGTACAACCAAAATAACCTACGATGCATTTGTTGGTATTGTAAATCCTTACAATCTTCCACCGGTAATGGATGGCCCAACGTTTGTAAATTACGTTCGCGATTATTTTTACGAATTGCCTCGTGCTAATGCAATCCGAAATAATCTACCCATCCCAACAACACCAATTGCCGACAATACCATATTCTCTGCAACAGAATTAAGCAATATTGCAAACGGAACTTATACCGATTGGATTGATTTGATAAAAAGAAACGGCATATCATCAAACCAAAATTTAGCAATTAATGGCGGCGATGAAAAAACCAACTATTTTATTGCCGCAGGTTATCAGTTGTATCAAGGTACAATGAAATCAGAAAGTACAAAGAAATACACTTTAAAAGCTGGTTTAGATAAAACTTTAAATAACACATTTAAAGCTGGTGCATCGATGTATGCAACATTTGCCGATATACAACCTGGAAGTTCTGAAGCGTTTAGAAGCGCATATCGCCTTCGTCCAACCGGTAGTGCTTACAACGCAGATGGTTCAGAACGTTTTTTTGCGTACGAATCTGAAGCACAAATTACCAACCCATTATTCGATTTTAGAAATGAAATCAGACAGCAACAATACCTTCATATTTTACCGAACATTTATGCTGAAGCAAATATTATTAAAGGCTTAAAAGTTCGTTCATCTTTTAGTCCTGATATTACCATTCAAAAACAAGGGCAATTTAACGATACCTTCTCAAAATCAAGATTAGGAACTTTGCCAAACAGCGCATCAACCGCTGCAAATCAATGGGTTAACTATACGTGGGATAATTTATTAATTTACAATGCCGAAATTGGTAAACATAAATTTGATGTAACTTTAGGAAATACGTTTGAGTATCACCAACAAGACTTTTTTTCTAATTCGGCAACAGGTTTACCATTTAATTCTTTATGGTACAACTTACAATCGGCAACAACAATAAACGGAATTGCCCCGGTTATTACGGTTGGAAGTGGTTATAACAGGCAAAATATTACTTCATATTATGGTAGGGCGAACTACACTTACAATGATAAATACTTATTTACGGCAACCATTCGTGCAGATGGAAATTCAATATTCGCTCCGGGGCGTAAATGGGGTTATTTTCCATCAGGTGCTTTTGCATGGATTGTAAATAAAGAAAGCTTTTTAAGCAATGTTAAAGCGATAGATTTATTAAAACTAAGATTGAGTTACGGTAAATCAGGTAATGCGGCATTAAGCAATTACATTCAGCCTTACGTAACGCAATCAAGATTAAATCAAACTGTTTACGATTTTAATGGAAGTGGTGCAAATGGTTTTGCTCCTGCTTTTGGAAATCAGGATTTAACCTGGGAAAAAACCGACGAATACAATTTAGGTTTGGATATGCAAATGCTAAAAAACCGAATTGGTTTGCAGTTGGATTTGTATCGCAAAACTACCAATGGTTCTATTCTAAATCAACGTATTCCTGATGCTAATGGATACCAAAACACACCAACAAATCTTGGTTCAATCCGCAATCAAGGTATCGAGGTTGGCATAAACACAGTAAACGTCCGCTCTGAAAAATTTACGTGGAATACCAATTTCAATTTTGCCATCAATAAAAACAAAATTTTAGAATTGTATGGTGATGGAAAAGATGACGTTGGTAATGGATTTTTTATCGGGAAGCAATCTCGTGTAGTGTATCGTTACAAAATAATTGGGGTTTGGCAAAATGAAGAACTTGCGGCCGCAAAAAGCTACGGAAGAATACCCGGACAATACAAAATTGAGGATGTTAGTGGCGCTGCCGGTGTACCAGATGGCAAAATCGACCAGAACGACAGGCAAATTATTGGTAGCGATATGCCAAAATGGTTTGGTGGTTTAACCAGTACCATGAATTACGCAAACTTCGATTTTAGCATAACACTTTATACCCGTCAGGGAACTTTTGAAAATAGTGTTTTCTTAGAACAAGCAATGAATGGCGACCAAACCAGAGCTCGTTTTGGGGCTTTTGATAGAGATTACTGGACACCAACTAATCCAAGTAACACATGGGCAAATACAGCTATTGAAACAGATGGAGATGCAAGAACGGTAGCACAATTTCAAAATAGCTCATACACCAAAATTAGTAACATGACGCTGGGCTACACATTGCCTAAACCAATGCTAAATAAAATTGGTATTCAGGGACTTAGTGTTTACGCCAACGCATTTAACCCTTTCATATTTACCAAATTTATTGGTTGGGACCCTGAAAATCCAAGTGGCAACTCATTCCTGAATCAGGATTTTAGAACGCGTACGTTCATGTTTGGTTTAACATTAACATTATAAATAGCAGTCATAATTTAATCAAGATATGATGAAAAATATAAGCACAAAATACTTACTCATTGGTGCATCAGCCTTGCTGCTAAGCATAACTGGCTGTAAAAAATTTACAGATGAATACAATCCTGCAAACCGCACCGCCGAAACCTATTACAATAAATTTGCTGGTTTCGAAGATTTATCAAAATCTAATTACGCCACTTTACGAGGTATAATTAATTTCCCTACGTTTTTTAATCTTGGCACCGATACCTACAGCACAGCCAATATTAATGATAACAACGGTGAGAATTTGTACAACATTAACCTAAATTCTTTTAATGGTAGTGCGGCATCTTTATATACTCAAATGTATTCTTCGATTAACATCGCAAACAATACAATTTATTGGGCTACGCAGGTTACTGATGGCAGTGCAGCAACGGTAAATACAAGAGTTGCAGAAGCAAAAGCATTACGAGCATTTTATTACTATTACTTGGCCGAAACTTTTGGTGATGTTCCAATCGTACTTAACCGTACAACTGGAGTTACGTTGGCTTATACCAGGGCACCTGAAAAAGATGTTTACGACCAGGTGATTAAAGATTTAAACGAAGCAATTGCAGTCTTGCCTGCCACAACTCCAGATTTCGGTCGTGTTACAAAAGGTTTTGCACAACATTTACTTGCTAAAGTATATTTAACCAGAGGCTACAAAACTTATGGTGGCGGCAATGCCGATTTTACACTCGCAGCAGCCCTTGCAGAAACTGTAATTGGCTCAGGTACTTATGCTTTAAAACCAAAATTTTCCGATTTATTTGACCCAAATGTTCCAAATTATCAAAGCAATAATGAGGTAATTTTTTCTGTACAATACAGCATTAATGCATTATTTAACGGAGGCGGAAATACTTTGCAGCAATGGTTTCTTTGGGATGTGCAGAACTCAGCACTTTTAGGTCGAAGTGTATTTTATGGCAAAACAAATAATGCTATAGCACCAAATCCATATTTCTTTAGCTTGTTTAATAAAAACAGCGATAGCAGATATTTGGCAACAGTTTACGATGCCGTGCTAACTCAGGTAGCAGGTTCGTTCAATGGAAAATCTTTTGCCGTTGGCGATACTTTAATTTATTACCCAAATGTACCTTTTACGGCTGCTCAAAAGGCACTTAGAAAATACATTGTAATCAATCCTGACGAGTATAGAACTTCGCCTTTCCTCAACGGTGTGCGCAACTATCCGCAATTCAAAAAGTTCCGCGATCCTTTTGTAAGTGGTTATGTAGATAATGGTGGTGCTAGAGATACCTATGTTTTCCGCTTGGCAGAAACTTATTTGCTTGCGGCGGAAGCTTATGTGAAATTAAATAACCAAGGTAAAGCATTGGCTTATATGAATGTGTTACGCACAAGAGCTGCTAAAACCGGAACAAATCCGCTAACAGGCGTACTTTATGCAACAGAAATGCAATATACTGGTACTGTAACTTTAGATGCAATACTAGAAGAACGAGCGAAAGAACTGGTTGGCGAAGAATTTAGATGGTACGAACTAAAACGTATGTATGAAACCGTTGGAAGTGTTTCGACCAATAAATTGCTTACGCGTTCTTTATTGTATAATGATGAATTAAAAGCTGCTCAGGCTGGCAAAACCATTCTCGATGCTAAATATTTGTTAAGGCCAATTCCTCAAACGCAAATAGATTTAAATAGAGGATCGTTTCCACAAAATCCTGGTTACTAAAAAAATGCAAAGAAGATTGTTAAAAAATGGTTTGTTTGATTTGTAAGTGCACAATAGATCCGGGTTTTACCTGGGTCTGTTGTTTTGTCAAATCCAATTAAATAGTTCAACATAAAAATCATAACTTAAAGGTCTTACTGCTTATTTTATAATCATTTAAAAAATTACCCTATGTACAAATTCTCTTTTTTTAGCTTGTTACTTTTCGTTTTTTATGTTAATAAAGCTTCTGCTCAACAGCTTTGGTATGCAAAACCAGCCGTTCAATGGACGGAAGCACTTCCCATTGGAAATGGCCGATTAGGTGCAATGGTTTTTGGAGGTGTAGATGAAGAGTTGCTACAATTAAATGAGGCTACACTATGGTCTGGCGGACCAGTAAAAGAAAATGTAAACCCAAATGCTTTCAGTTATCTAGCTCAGGTTAGAGAAGCGCTATTTAAAGAAGATTATGAGTTGGCAAGAAAACTCACTCAGAAAATGCAAGGTGTTTACTCAGAAAGTTTTTTACCTCTGGGAGATTTAAAAATCAAACAAAATTTCGGAAACAACCAGGCTGTTTCATACAAAAGAGATTTAGATATTCAGCGTGCCGTAGCAACAACTAGTTTTACGGTGAATGGGGTAAGTTATAAAAGAGAGATTTTTTCAAGCGCACCAGACCAGGTTATTGTGATGAAGATTTCGGCAAGCAAACCGAAAATGCTTAACCTTTCTATTAATACTAATTCGCAAATTAGGTTTATCAAAAACGTGCTACCTGGAAATATTTTATCCTTGGGTGGTAGAGCTCCGATACACGCAGATCCGGTATATGTTAATAATACGAAAGATCCAATTCGTTACGGTACAGACCAGGATTGTGCTGGAATGCCGTATGAATTACTAGCCAAAGCAATTACTAATGATGGTGTTGTTAAACTAGATACAGGAGGAATTACCGTTAGCAATGCTACTGAGGTATTAATTTTTATTTCTGCTGCAACTGGTTTTAATGGATTTAACAATTGCCCTAATTTAGATGCACAAAAAATTGCGAAGGAAAAGCTTGATTTAGCAATAAGAAAAACTTGGAGTGATTTGTTGGCTGCTCACCTTAAAGATTTTCAAAAATATTTTAATCGCGTTAGCCTGAAACTGAATGCTGGCGAAAAATCTAAATCAAATATACCAACCGATGAAAGGTTGGAGGCTTACACCAAAGGCGAAACCGATTCGGAACTGGAAGCCTTGTATTTTCAATACGGTAGATATTTATTAATTAGCAGTTCAAGAGTTGCTGGTGTACCCGCAAATTTACAAGGCATTTGGAATAATGAAATGCGACCACCATGGAGTTCTAATTACACTACAAATATTAATGTGCAAATGAATTATTGGATGGCAGAAAACTGCAATCTATCAGAAATGCATACACCTCTTTTTGGTTTAATTAAAAATCTTTCGGTTACAGGAAGTAAAGTTTCTACTTCGTTTTACAAAACTAAAGGCTGGGTAACACACCACAATAGCGATATTTGGGCTTTAGCAAATCCTGTTGGCGATTTGGGTTCTGGCGACCCGAAATGGGCAAACTGGCCTATGGGCGGCGATTGGTTAACCCGTCATTTATGGGAACATTATGCCTTTACCCAAGATAAGGAATTCCTAGCCAAAACGGCTTATCCTTTAATGAAAGGTGCTGCAATTTTTACATTAGATTGGCTTGTGCCAGATAAGAATGGATATTTAGTAACCGCACCATCTTTCTCTCCAGAAAATGATTTTATTTACGGACCTAAAAAAGTTGGTCAGGTTTCGGTAGCAACCACAATGGACCTTGGGATTATAAAAGATCTCTTTGATAACCTGATTTCGGCAAGCAACATTTTAAATATCGATAAAGCCTTTCGAGATACCTTAATCGCAAGAAAAGCTAAATTATTGCCTTATCAGATTGGCAGCAAAGGGCAGTTGCAAGAGTGGAATAAGGATTACGAATCTCCGGATCCTCACCATAGACATGTTTCGCATTTGTATGCCTTGTATCCTGCAAATCAAATTTCTCCTTTAACCACGCCAAAATTATCTGATGCCGCCAAAAGAACATTAGAGTTACGTGGCGATGATGGCACTGGTTGGAGTTTAGCGTGGAAAGTAAATATGTGGGCAAGGCTTTTAGATGGAGATCATGCTTATAAACTTTACCGAAACTTATTTAGAATAACCCGCGAAAATGATACAAATTATAGAGGCGGTGGCGGCATTTATCCAAATATGTTTGATGCGCATCCACCTTTTCAAATTGATGGAAATTTCGGGGGCACATCTGGTTTAGCCGAAATGCTACTTCAAAGCCAGGATGGTTATATCCACTTGCTTCCTGCATTACCAAAAGTATGGCAAAATGGAAAAATTAATGGTCTGATTGCACGTGGAGCCTATACTGTAGATATCGATTGGGCAAATGGAAAACTTACCTCAAGTAAAATTGTAGCTAAAAAATCTGGCATTTGTAAAGTCCTATCTGCACAACAATTAAAAACCAACGGCATAAAAGTCATCAAAAAATCTAAAATGGCGCTTGGTTATTTATACGAATTTAACACAAAGGCAGGTCAGGTTTTAGAATTATCAGCCTTATAATGGTTGATGTTAAATCTGCTTGCTAAAAACACAAACACACTATGAAAAAACTGATTCTAACCTTCATCGCCATTGCATGCTGTTTAAAGGTATTCTCTCAAAATATTCCTTCAACAAGGGATGATAAAAAAATGGAATGGTGGAAAGACGCTAAATTCGGCATGTTTATCCATTGGGGCATTTATTCTGTTCCGGCAGGGATTTATAAAGATAAACCTGTAAAAGGTATTGGAGAATGGATAATGAATACAGCAAAAATTCCGGTAAAGGAATACCAAAGTTACGCTCCACAATTTAATCCCGATAAATACAATCCAGAAGCTTGGGTTAAAATGGCAAAGGATGCAGGGATGAAATACATCATCATTACCTCTAAACACCATGATGGTTTTGCAATGTTTGATTCTAAAGCAACCGATTGGGATATTATGGATGCATCACCATATAAAAAGGATATTTTAAAACCATTGGTTGATGCGTGTAGAAGGGAAGGAATTAAAATTGGGTTTTATTATTCTCAGGCTCAGGATTGGGTACATCCCGGTGGTGCAGCAAGTGGAGGCTCTTGGGATGAAGCTCAAAAAGGCAGTTTTGACGCTTATCTTGATAAAATATCCATTCCTCAGGTAAAAGAAATATTATCCAATTACGGCGAACCAGATATTTTATGGTGGGATACACCGCAGAATATGACGCCTGAGCGTGCCGCAAAATTCGATGCGATTGTTAAGCAACATCCAAATTTAATTACCAATAACAGGTTAGGTGGTGGCTTTGATGGCGATACGGAAACACCCGAACAATTTGTTCCTTCAACAGGTTTCCCCGGCAGAAATTGGGAAGCGTGTATGACCATTAATGATACCTGGGGATTTAAATCAACAGATAAAGATTGGAAAAGTGCTAAAACCTTAATTCGTAATCTTACCGACGTAGTTAGCAAAGGTGGTAACTTTTTATTAAATGTTGGTCCGGATGCTCATGGAGAAATCCCCGAAGTAAGCATAGCACGCCTTGCTGAAATTGGCAGCTGGCTAAAAGTAAATAAAGAATCAGTTTATGGCACCACGGCTAGTCCGTTTCCTTTTCTATCCTGGGGTAGGGCAACCCGAAAACAGCAAAAACTTTACTTACATATTTTCGACAATCCTGCCGATGGAAAATTAAAAGTTCCGATGTTAAACAGAGTTACAAAAGCATACTTACTTAGCGATTCTACTAAATTATTGCAGACAAAAGGGATAGGTAAAAACTTAGAAGTAATGGTACCAAAACGGCTTCCTGATACGATAAATACAGTTGTTGTTTTAGAATTTACAGGCGAACCAAATGTAGCTCCATCTCCGGTTGCGGGCAAAGAAATTACGGCCTCATCTGAACAGCCAAATGCAAACGCTAAAAATCTTTTAGATGGCAACAGATTGACAAAATGGGAGGCTGCTAAAGGAAAAAAAGACGCTGTTTTGGAAATCGATTTAAATACGGCTTTTGATATTTCAACCCTTATTGTTGATGAACCTTGGCATCCTTGGGAAGATAAGAAACAGGATATAACTTTAGAATACAAACACGGAAACAACTGGTTACCTGTGCTAAAAGCAACTACTGGTGGTATTGGAATGATTAAGAATTTTAAACCGGTTAAAGCCAGGTATTTTAAGCTTACAATTCATAATCAAAATATGCAACCAACGCTTTTAGAATGGCAGCTTTATGGCAGCGAATAGTAGATATTTTCTAATAAAATGTATAAAATGAAATCTCAATTTAAAATACTTTACCTGCTTGTATTTGGTTTGTTTGCAGCAATAAATGTAAATGCTCAAAGTTTAACAGTAAGCAATTTGCTTTGCGAATACAAAAAACGCCCGGTTGGTGTAGATGTTCAAAAACCGATATTAAACTGGCAGATAAAAAGCACCAAAAGAAATGTAATGCAAGGTGCTTATAGAATTTTAGTGGCTGATGATTCGCTTTTACTATCTAAAAATATTGGAAATATTTGGGATACAAAAAAGGTAAATTCCGATGGTTCCATTCAAATTAGGTACAACGGAAGAGCTTTATTGCCAGTGAAAAACTATTTTTGGAAAGTGATGGTTTGGGATAAAACTGGTGCAGTAAGTAGCTGGAGTAAAATTTCGGCATGGCAAACTGGCTTGTTTAATAAAGGTGATTGGAAAGAAGCACAGTGGATTGGCTACGAAAAACTTCCTGAATCAGAAATCATTGTTCCGGCCCAACCCGAACTGGGCGATTTAGGTAGTAAAGGAAAAAACAATATTCTTCCGTTGTTAAGAAAGGAAGTTATCGTAAAAAAACAGGTTAAAAAAGCCACTATTTTTATTTCTGGTTTAGGTCATTTCGAACTTTCGTTAAATGGTACAAAGGTCGGCGATCATTTTTTAGACCCAGGCTGGACAAAATACGATAAGCATGCTCAGTATGTTGCTTTCGATATCACCAATAAAATCAAAGCTGGTTCAAATGCTTTTGGCGTAATGTTGGGTAATGGTTTTTATTATGTTTTATCAGAAAGGTATAGAAAACTAACAGGCGCCTTTGGTTATCCCAAAATGATTTGTAGAATCGCATTTGAATATAATGATGGCCCTACCGAAGATGTTGTAAGTGATAATTCCTGGAAAACAATTGCTGGTCCAATAACCTTTTCAAGCATTTATGGTGGCGAAGATTTTGATGCAAATCTACTTCCAAAAGGTTGGGATAAACCACAGTTTGATGATAAAACCTGGCGAAATGCTTTGGTAGTTGGAGGCCCGGAACAATTAGATGCACAGGCACAAGAGCCTTTAAAAATATTCGATAATTTTAAAGCTGTAAAAGTTACCCAACCTAAACCGGGCTTGTGGGTTTACGATTTCGGTCAGAATGCATCTGGGATACCGTTTATTAATGTTAACGGTTTGAAAGGTAAAACCATAAAACTTATTCCAGGCGAACTGCTTGCAAGCGATGGAACGGTTACACAAAACGCTATTGGTAGTCCGGTTTTCTTTAATTACACTTTAAACGGAGCCGAAACAGAAAGTTGGCAGCCTAAATTTATGTATTATGGTTTCCGTTATTTACAAATAGAAGGTGCTGTACCAATTAACGAAAATAACAGCGGTAAACTTCCGGTTGTGCTGCAAGCTAAACTGCTTCATAGCCGGAATGCTGCACCAACAATTGGCACATTTACAAGTTCAAACACGTTATTTAACAAAACATTCGATTTAATTGATTGGGCTGTAAAGAGCAATATGGCTAGTGTTTTTACTGATTGTCCGCACCGAGAAAAATTAGGTTGGTTAGAGGAGGCACATCTTGTTGGCAGTTCTATCAGATACACGTATGATATAGCTACATTAAGCAAAAAGGTGATTTCGGATATGCGGATGTCGCAAACTGCTGATGGCTTAATTCCAGATATTGCGCCCGAATATTCACAATTTGGTGGTGGATTTAGAGATTCTCCAGAATGGGGTAGCAATGGAATTATTTTGCCATGGTACGTTTACCAATGGTATGGCGATAAGCAAGTGCTTGAAGAGAATTACGATATGATGAGCCGATACATCAGTTATTTAGGAACAAAGGCCAACAATCATATTTTAACGCATGGTTTAGGCGATTGGTACGATATCGGTCCGAAAACGCCAGGTGTATCTCAACTTACACCAAAAGGCGTAACGGCTACGGCAATTTATTATTACGATTTAACCATACTTACCAAAATTGCTCGGGCATTAGGAAAAGGCGATGATGTAAGAAAATATGAGGCATTAGGAGCGAAAGTGAAATCGGCCTTCAATAAAAAGTTCTTCAATTCAGAAACCAACCAATATGCCACTGGAAGCCAAACGGCCAATGCAATGGCACTGTATATGAATCTTACTGAGCCAGATAGAAAACAAGCAGTTCTGGATAATTTAATTAAAGATTTAAGAAAAAGAGATAATAGTTTAACTTCGGGTGATATTGGTTATCGCTATTTATTGAGGGCTTTAGATGATGCGGGCCGTTCGGATGTTATTTTCGATATGAATAGCCGATCGGATGTTCCAGGGTATGGTTATCAGATTGCAAGAGGTGCAACTGCATTAACAGAATCTTGGCAGGCTAACAAAGATGCATCTAACAATCATTTTATGCTGGGGCATTTAATGGAATGGTTTTACAGCGGTTTGGCAGGTATTAGGGCAGATGAAAATGATGTAGCCTCTGGCAATATAGAAATCAGACCAGAACCAGTTGGCGATGTAACTTTTGTAAAAGCCAGCTATTATGCTCCAAGAGGATTAATTAGTGTAGATTGGAAGAAAGAGAAAAATGTTTTTAATCTAGATGTGGAAATTCCGGCAAACTCGAAAGCTACTTTGTATTTGCCTGCAAACGAAAGCGCAAAGGTTTTCGAAAATGGTAAATCAATAGCAATAAATAAGGCAATTAAATATTTGGGTTATAAATTGGGTAAAAAAATATTTCAGGTTGGTTCGGGAAACTATCGTTTTCAAATAAAACAGTAAACATTATGAAAAGAAGGACTTTACTAAAAGCTGCAGTTGGTGCAATTCCAGCTTTGTATTTGCCAGGATTGCTTAAAGCAAATGATTTCATAAATCCTTTGCAAGTTAGTGGAGAAACGATGCAGAAAGGACCATTTAAACCAACTTGGGATTCTTTAAGTAATTACCAGGTGCCAGATTGGTATCGTGATGCTAAATTCGGTATTTGGGCGCATTGGGGTCCGCAATGCCAACCCGAACATGGTGATTGGTATGGGCGCAAAATGTATCTTGAAGGAACAGATACTTACAAATATCATGTTCAAAAATATGGGCATCCATCAAAATTTGGATTTAAAGATGTTATAAACGAGTGGAAAGCCGATAAATGGGAACCCGAAGCTTTATTAGAAATGTACAAAAAAGCCGGAGCTGAATACTTCTTTGCTCTTGCAAATCACCACGATAATTTCGATTTATACCCAAATAAATACCAGCCTTGGAATTCGACTAAGTTTGGTCCGAAGAAAGATTTAATTGGGGGTTGGGCAGAGGCAGCAAAAAACCACGGTTTGAAATTCGGGGTAAGCGTTCATGCTTCACACTCATGGACCTGGTATGAATCTGCTCAATTTGCAGATAAAAATGGTCCGCTCGCTGGGATTCCATACGATGGAAATATTACTAAAGCAGATGGTGTTGGCAAATGGTGGGAAGGGATGGATCCGCAAGAATTGTACGCCCAGCAACATGGTTTAAGTACAAACGAAAATACAGCATATTCAAATACAAAAATCTGGGAGTGGCAAAAAGGCGTTAATGTTCCACCAAAGGCCTATTGCGATAAATTTTACAACAGAACAATCTCCCTAATTGATAAATATGAACCAGATTTGGTTTACTTTGACGATACTGCATTACCACTATGGCCTATAAGTGATGCCGGACTTAAAATAGCAGCACATTTATACAATAAAAGCATTAAGAAAAATGGTAAACTCAATGCAGTTCTTTTTGGTAAAATATTAGATGAACAGCAAAGAAAATGCATGGTTTGGGATATAGAACGTGGACAAAGTAATGTAATTGAACCAATCCCATGGCAAACCGACACTTGTATCGGCGATTGGCATTACGACCGTAGAATTTACGATAGAAAAGGGTATAAGAGCGCCAAAACCGTAATACAAACACTTGTTGATGTAGTTAGTAAAAATGGAAATCTTTTATTAAGCATTCCATTAAGAGGAGATGGATCGCTTGATAGCCAGGAAACAGAAATTTTAGCTGAAATTTCTAAATGGATGGCGATAAATAAGACCAGTATTTTTGGAACACGACCATGGAAAATATTAGGCGAAGGGCCAGCTTTAGAGAATCTACAACCCTTAAAAGCTCAAGGTTTTAATGAAGGAAAATCGAAACCGTTTTTATCAGAAGATATTCGCTTTGCGACAAAAGATGATGTTATTTTTGCTACCGTACTTGGAGCAATTGTATCAGATAAAGTGTTGATTAAAACTTTCTCTACAAGCAAATATACTAACAAGATTAAAAAAGTAACACTTCCTGGAGATAGTAATCCGTTAAATTTTACCCATAATGAAACCGGATTGATTATCGACGTTCCAGAGCGCTTAAGAGGTTGCTATGCAACTGTTTTTCAGATAGTTTAAAAATCTAAAAGTAGTATAGATAGTTTTTTTATTTATAAAAGCCATGTTTTGAGGTATGGTATAATCTCAAAACATGGGCTAAATTGTCTGTCATTAAAATGCCTTAATGCTTTAAAAATCAAGCTTTAATCTAATACCTCCGTTGGTAAGGTTTAAGTTATCTCTCGAAAAATCTTTCATTGGCAACCTCAAAAATGGTTCTACAGCGATGTGTTTTTTTGGTGATATTTTCTGCTTATAACCAAAGTTAAAATTATAAAAACCTAAATATTTTTCCGGAGCGATCACAGCCTCACTTTGTTGCTCCGAAACTCTTTCTGTAACCACCTGCATTTTTTGCTCGGCATAACCCATTGTATTTATCACGGTAGCGTTTTGTGCCTGGCTTACGATATAATTATTTTGCTGTTTATTGTTAATTATAGCTAAGGCGGAAACACCAATCCCAGTATAAAATTTATTGCTGATGTTATATTTCAACTCTAGTGGGATATTAATTCCACGAACACTTGCATCAACAGATTGAAGACTCCGATTGCTATAAGAACTTGCCAATGCCATTGCAGAGGACGAATTTTGAGCTGCTGAAAAATCATTTTTATTGGGGTTACTTGTAGAACTTAAAGCAGTATAGGCAACTCCTGAACTAATAGACAGCTTAGTTGCTAAATTATATGAAAGTGAAAAACCATAATTCATATTTACTTTATTGTCGTTTCCTATTGTAGGCGCAACAAATATTCCAGGTTCCCATTTGGTATTTCCTTTAATTTTTTGTGTTTTATTTATGTTATTGGCATAACTATCCTGAGCTAAAAGTTCTTCAAACGTAGTTTTTGGTTTCTCCGTTGGTTTTTTATCTGCAACTATTTCTCTGTCATTAATTTTTGATGAAGAAGCAATTCGATCTGTATATAATTTTCCGATTAAAATATTTTCAAGCGATGCATTATCAGAAATTGTAGTCGTTTCAACCTTATCCGAAGTGATTAATGGGTTTGTATTTAAGATGGTTTTCTCTTTTTCTATTGATGATGAAACAGCATTATTATCGTTTTTACTATTTAACGATGCGCTTTCTAAATTTTGAGTTTTAGGTTGTAGAAATGGAGTTTCTTCTATAATTGAAGAACTTTTTGTTGAATTATTTTCTACTTTTTTATTAACTGCTTTATGTTGATTTACTACAGTTTTATCACTTTTAATTTCATCTTTTTGCAAGAAAAATAGACCGCCAAAAACTAAAATTACTGCAGCAGCCGACCAGAATGGCCAATAAACAATTCCTCTTCTTTTCTTTTTTTCGGGCATAGAGAAGCGCTCCCAAGCTCCGGGAGTGTATGCTTCTTCATGTGCCTGAAGATTATCTTTTATATGGTCAATTAATTCTTTATCCATTTTTCTCATACGAATTAACCAGTGTTTTTAAATACAGTGTTCGTAGCTTATTTTTAGCTCGGGTTAAATATACCCTGCTCGAACTTTCGGGTATGTTCATCATTTTCGAAATCTCATCGTGAGCGAAGCCTTCAATTTCGTATAAGTTAAAAACCAACCGATGTGTTTCAGGTAAATGATTTAACAGTTTCAGAATATCTTGTACATGTAAATCAGATGCTACGGAAACGTTGGTAACAGGATGTTCAGCTTCAGATAAATCATCTACATAAGCCTGGTTTTTTAAAGTTCTTAGTTTATCAATCGCTGTTCTCGAAGCAATTTTGGCAATCCAACCTTTAAATATTTTTTGTAAATCGGCAGTATTATTTGGCGCTTGAAAACCATTAATACTCTTGAAAATTTTTATAAAGCTGTCATTTACAAGTTCTTCTCCATCATAACTATTGTTTACATACCTTAAAATTATACCCATTAAGTAGCCATAAAATGATTTATACATCATTTCTTTGCAGCTGTTATCATTCCTTTGGCAGCCTTTTATAATTTCCTCAATACTGAGTATTTTTTTTATCAACCTTTAAGAACTTATTAGAGATGAGTTAATGATTTGCTATGGGACGCAATTTTTACAAAGTTAATGAAAATGACACCATCCTTTTTAATGGATGATGTCGATTTTCGTTTCATATGTAGGTGTTATTTGTTCGTAAGAATGCTTAGTCCAAATTTGGTGCTATCTGTTTTACTTTTTAAACCTTTTGCCCAAAGTGTGTAAATTTTTCCGGCTTCTATTTTTGTGCTTGGAAGTGTAGCAGTTACATTATTGCTCTCTTTAATTTGAAACGTATAGCTTGCAGATGGATCTATTGAGATGAAAGGTGAAGCTTCTTTGTAAGCTTTTCCAGTTACTAAAGCGGCATCTTTACCTACAACGGCTAAATCTAAAGCCGCCGCATCTGGACTTAAGTTTATAAATCGAACTTTAGCTTTGCCAGTTTCGGGAGCTTTTAAATCATCTTCAACTACTAATATTTTTGGTGTTGGCAATACGTCAACCACAAAAGCCGAATAAAACAAACCCGATTGCAGGTTTACATTCGCTGTAGAGATAAATTTAGTTGAATCTTTTTTTGTTATACCGAATAATCTTGAGCCAGGATAAGCACCAAAGTAACCTAAATCGTTGGTGTAGTTGAAAGCTTTGTTGTTGGCTTTTTGATTATCTACAATAAAATCTAAGGCGCCAGTACCTGGAGATGCATGTACAAAACCAATACCTGCAACGGTAACGGTGTCGTTATTCCAATCTTTTTTACAGGCTGATATAAATACTGTGAATAACAGGAGTGAGCATATAATTTTTGTCGTTGTGCTTAACTTTTTCAGATTAGTTTTCATTTTAATGTTTTTAAATCAATTTTAAATTAAAATTGGTTAATGGCCATTAACACTTTTTCTGATAAAACGAAGCAGGGAAGAAAAACGCTACAGTAAGGGAAAATTATTTACATTAATGTTTTTAGAGTAAAATGTATTTACAAATATCTTAAAAAAAAAAAGGAGCTTTGATAAAAATCAAAGCTCCATATTTAATAAGATTTACAATAAATTTAAGAATACATTTCTGCTCGCAGTTTTGCAACATCAGCACTATTGATGTATTCATCATAAGTCATTAACTTATCTATAGTTCCTTTTGGTGTAATTTCGATGATGCGATTTGCAACAGTTTCTGTTAATTGATGATCTCGCGAAGTAAATAAAATAGTCCCTTTAAAATCTTTCATACCGTTGTTTAGCGCTTCGATAGATTCTAAATCGAGGTGATTGGTAGGTTCGTCAAACATCAACACATTTGCTTGTTGAAGCATCATTCTAGAAAACATACAACGCATTTTTTCTCCACCAGAAAGCACTTTTACATTTTTCAAAACCTCTTCGCCAGAAAATAACATACGGCCTAGAAAGCTTCTTACAAACTGTTCGTCAGCATCCGTTCCTGAGTATTCACGTAACCAATCAACTAAATTTTCGTTCTTATTGGCAAAATATTCTGCGTTATCGTTTGGTATATCAGCAGTGCTTATGGTAACTCCCCACTTAAATTCGCCTTTAAAGTCGGTATCTCTACCACTTAAAACATCATAAAACGCTGCGGTTGCCAAACTATTTTGCGATAAAACAGCAATTTTATCTCCTTTATTTACCATGAAAGTAACTTTGTCGAATAAGATACCGTCATTGCCCGATTTGCCTAAAGCATCAACCTGTAAAATCTGGTCGCCTGCTTCTCTGCCCGTATTGTTAAATATAATTGCCGGATATTTTCTGCTCGATGCTTTAATCTCCGTGATATCAATTTTATCAAGGGCCTTTTTACGCGATGTTGCCTGCTTTGATTTTGATGCATTTGCACTAAATCTGCGGATAAACTCCTGCAATTCTTTTACTTTTTCTTCCGTTTTCTTGTTCTGGTCGCTACGTTGTTTTAATGCCAACTGACTAGATTCGTACCAGAATGTGTAGTTACCAGAGTAGATGTTCATTTTCGCGAAATCAATATCTACAATATGTGTACACACCGCATCTAAAAAGTGCCTATCATGGCTTACAACCAATACAATGTTTTGGTAATCAGCTAAAAAGTTCTCTAGCCATGCAATTGTTTCAATGTCTAAATCGTTGGTAGGCTCATCTAGCAATAAAATATCAGGATTACCAAAAAGTGCTTGTGCCAATAATACACGTACTTTTTGTGTGTTATCTAATTCTTTAAGTAATTTATAGTGGTTTTCTTCAGTAATACCCAAACTGCTTAACATGGTTGCTGCATTACTTTCCATGTTCCAGCCATCTTTTTCAGCAAAGATATTTTCCAATTCGCCAGCACGTTCGCCATCTTTTTCGGTAAAATCTTCTTTCATGTAAATGGCATCTTTCTCCTTCATAATGGCATAAAGTTCTTTATGTCCCATCATTACGGTTTCCAAAACCGTCGATTCATCAAATTCGTGGTGATTTTGTTTTAAAACTGCCATTCTTTCACCCGGTGTAAAAGCTACACTGCCAGATGTTTGACTTACTTCGCCCGATAAAATTTTTAGAAAAGTAGATTTTCCTGCACCATTGGCTCCAATTACACCGTAGCAATTGCCTTGGTTAAATTTAAGGTTAACATCTTCAAAAAGTGTGCGTTTGCCGTAGCGTAAGGAAAGATTAGAAACTGAAATCATACTGTAAATAAATAAGCCGCAAAGATATGGAAAAAGGTTGAGGGTAGAAAGTTAGAAGGCAAAAGGTTCTAATTAATAATTAAGGTTTCATTTCTCAACTTTTCCATACTCCACGGTCTTTCTCCTCAAATACTTAGTTACAGGATTGAATAAATTTGAATAGGTTTTTATATTTTGGAAACGAAGGTTCAGTTTTTCATGGCGAAGGCAGCCCTGCTTTCACTGCAATCTTTTTGTTATCGGTCTGTTTAAAGTTGAAGGAATTCTGCAACAAAAAGTATTTTCGTTCTATCAGGTTTATTTAACTTATTAAGAAGCTCTTTTAAAAAGTTGTTAATAATAATTGTAGGGTACGCTCCTCGGTATGTGTCCTCACAGACCGAAATTAAATTGAAAGTTTTTTTTTGGAAATGAAGGTTCAGTTTTTCATGGCAAAAGTATTCCTGCTTTCACTGCAGTCTTTTTGTTATCGTTCTGCTTTAAATTGAAAGAAATTCTGCAACAAAAAGTATTTTCGTTCTATCAGGTTTATTTAACAATGGGAGAAGCTCCTTTTGAAATGTCTGAATCAAGGCTTGTAGAAAATTATATTTTTATAAATTAGTCTTCAAAAACTGGTTATTTATGCAATACTTAATCAACTTACTAAAAAATCCAATTGGTGTAATTCAGGTTGAGGAACTCGCCGCTTTATCATTAAAGGATTTTTATACTATAACCGATTTAATCAACTTAAGCTTTCATAAAGAAGAACAGATGGCTTTTAGAGCGGCCTGGGTTTTAGAACGTATTTATTCAAATCACCAATCAAAATTTTTACCACATATTTCTTTATTTTTGGAAAGAATCCCTCATCAACAAAATTTATCGGCACTTAGGCATTATGTAAAAATCCTTGCTTTTATGACCAAGAAAAATGCTGCTGAAGATGTACAACAAATTATAAATGAGTACGATACAAATAACTTAGCAGAAATTGTATTTGGTTGGTTAATTGATGAGAGAATTCCGGTAGCCGTAAAATCGCATTGCTTAAATATATTGGCTAATCTTTGCCATAAACACAGTTGGATAAAAGATGAGCTTCCTGAAACCATGGACTATTTAATTGATAAAGAAAGTATTGCGTTTTTTGCAAAAGTGAAACAAATAAGAAAGCAGTTGAAGAATAAAACACTTATCAAGAGATTGTAATTTGTAGGTTTAATACATCAAAAAGTCACATATTTCTTTTTTAGCAATTTTAATAAAAGCTTTCAGCTTTGTTCTTTTAGCTTTTATCTATTTTTACCAAATGAGTACGGATTACGAAATTGTATCAAAAATTATAAAAGATAGGCGTAGCATTTTTCCTGCAAGCTACATTAAAAAGGAAATTCCTGTTGAGGTTATAAATCAGATTTTAGAAACTGCTAATTATGCACCAACACATAAATTAACGCAACCCTGGCGTTTTGTGGTGATAAGGAAAGCTGCCTTGGCTAAGTTGGGTGAAGAGTTAGGCAGATTGTATAAAAACCTAGTTAGCCCACAACAATTCTTGCAAAAAAAGTATGATAGCTTTGCCGAGAAAACAAGTCAGGCCGATTGCATAATTGCTATTAATATGCAGCTTAGTGGTAAAATACCAGAGTGGGAAGAGTTGGCTGCCGTATCTTGTGCGGTGCAAAATATGGCTTTAACCGCCGAAAGTTTAAAGGTTGGTGCTTACTGGAGTTCGCCACCACTTATCGATGATTTATGCGAATTTTTAAGCTTGCGAGAAAACGAAAAATGTATTGGCTTATTTTATATGGGTTATCATAATGAAAAACCTTGGGAACCTAACCGAACTCCAATTGAAGAAAAGATACGTTGGATGGAAGATTGAGGCTTTTAACATATTTTAATAAAATCCTTAAAAATTTGCGAACAATTAAACAATCTGATTTTAAGTTCTCAATTCCATTATACATCTCACATTTTCCATCAACAAATATGTCATCTTTAAAACCTCAATTATATCAGCTTTGCTTAACTTTTATTCAAAACAGAATAGAAAACATAGAGTACTCCTTGCAGCAGGCCAGGCAAGCATCGAATGATGATACCAAAAGTAGTGCCGGCGATAAGTACGAAACAACCAGAGAAATGATGCAGCAGGAGATGGACCGAAATAGCAAATTATTGTATGAGGCTGGTCAGCAAAAAATAACTTTACAACAAATAGAAAATGTTGAAGCTGCCAAAGAGGTTAAAAATGGCAGTTTGGTTATCACCTCTAGTGGTAATTTTTACATCAGTATAAGTGCAGGTGAATTAAAACTTAACGGACAATCCTACTTCGCCGTTTCTCAAGCTGCACCAATTGGCAAAACTCTTATCGGTAAAAAAATTGGTCAGGAATTAATCTTTAACGGAAAAAGCTATCTAATTTCAGAGATATTATAAAGGCTTATTATTGTATTTTCAATAGGATATATGACGACTAATTAATATTAGTTTAAGGTTTTAAATTGCTAAACCTATTTTAAAATTCTGGACGAGAAATTAGGCGTTAAATATGGTTTTAGCTCAGCAAAGGGAATAAAAACTACAATTTGGCCTTGTGCATAACTTGCAACTTCATAAGGATTATACATAAATGCCAAACCGTTTTTGTTGAAGTAAAAGTTATCATTTGGTTTTAAGAAATTATCGAAAAATACGGTGTTTAATTCATCGCCAGCCTTAATATTATATTGTTTACGTAGGTTTTTCTCCAATAAATTTTGTAGCGAATTAGAATCTATTTTAACAATATCGCTCAAAGCCATCTGCTTTTTACTTTTTACATCTAAACAATACATTAAACTACTGTAATAACCATGCGCTCCACCAGTATAAGTGTCAGCTAGAAAATCAATTACAACATAATCATTATCATTGTATAGAATTGATTGCTGGCTATTGTTGGTGTAATTCATCCATTCCATGTATCCTCTATCGGGTCCGGTTCGTTGTTGTTCTGCAATTTCCTTTTTATAATCAGCAAAATATGCATCAGCAATTTTTTTAAATGCCGGCACTCTATCCATATTGGTTGATTTTATTCCTGAAATTTTTTTCAGTAGATTATTCAACCAAAGTCCAGATTCATCATTTACATTAGCTTGTAAATATTCGAAAGAAATTTCTGCAGTTGGGGTTTTTGGCTTGTCGGCAAACGCTTTTACCGAATCTCTATAAATACCAGGTGTAAAAGCAAAACTTCCTTCTGGATATTTTTCTTTTAATGATATTGGATATGTTTTAGATTTATCGCCACTCTGCCAAATTCCATTAAAAGCAGAACCATTCCACTTTACAGACAAATGAGGCTGCTTGGCGTCTTGGTTAAAATAGTAATCATTAAAACTATTTTCTGTAAGTATTAAACTGTCTTTTCCAATCAATGTATCGGCCGACAAATTAAGCCATGCACCATCATAATAATATTCGCCATCAATGCTACCATCTATTCTTTGCAAATGCATTACAACAGATTTACCGGCAATTGTTCCCTCCAATCTCTTATAAAAATTTTGGGGCAATTCTAAATTTACCTTTTCTGTACTATCGGCAATTTCGCTATTATTATTGCTGTTTTTAGGATTTTTACAGGCAGAAAGCACAAATAATCCACTAAGGAAAACAAGAATTAGTTTTTTCATAAAGCATTATTGGGATGAATAATTTATTTACATTCGAAACTATGTTTTTGTTTTGTTAAAGCTTTTATTTATGCTGTAATACAGGTTTTTGGCTGTGTATCTTCCTGGGTCTATAATCCTGCGGATGGTGTAAAGTGGAAAATTTTCATCTCGTGGTGTAGATAAAATAAAGGCAGCTTTAAAACCATGCTCTTTAAGTTTGTGCAAATTAGCAGCTTTGTAAACGCCATATGGAAATGCAAAATATTCTACTTTTTTACCTGTTATGGTTTCCAGTTTTTTAGTTGGTTCATCTATTTGTGTTGCCCAATCTTCATCCTTAAATTGAGTGAAGTTTTTATGATCGTACGTGTGGCTTGCAATACAATTCCCTTCATCAGCTAATTGTTTAATTTGTGCGGTCGACATATAATTTATTCGTCCTTTGTGCCCAATGGAAACCGTCATGATGAAATAAACGCCTTTAAAGTCATACTTTTTCAATGTTGAAGCACCAACAGTAAATTGGTCTTCATCGGTATCATCAAAAGTTATCATAATTGGTTTTGAAGGTAATTTTGCGCCATAAACCAAATAATTATAAAGCTGATCGGGCAAAATGGTATGGAAACCACTATCCGCAATCATTTTAATGTGTTCTCTAAATTTATCGGGAGCGATAATATCATCATGAGCCCTTTTACTATCACTTGCAATATTATTTCTGATTTGATGATAGCATAAAACAGGAACTTCTTTACGGGCGAGAATGGTTTTATTATCTGCTGGTTTTGTCGCAGTCGAATCTGCTTTTGATGTTGCTGTTGTATTTTGTTTGGTTTTTTCTTTATCGCTATGGCTTATACACGAGCTTAAGAGAGAAATCAATAATACTGCTGTTTGGAGGGGATGAGCTAGGTTTTTTACTTTTCTATTCAATGTTTTAAGAAATTATTTAATTAAATGTACAGCATTTTCAGATTCAATAAAATCTTTTTCATAGGTATCCCATTCATTTTTTGTAACACCTGATTTCAGTGCACAATTTTTAAAGAAAGTATAATCTGTTACTTCATTTTTAGTCGTTAAGCAGGTATTTAAAAATTTAAACATTCGCTTTTCGCCAATAATTTGTTCAAGTCCTCGTAATAAGAATGGTCCGTAAGAGTATCTGTATGTGCCAGAAATGCTATTCATATCTTTTATGGCATTTAATGGAACAGCCTTAAAATCCTTCAATTGTTTTGCTCTGTTTTGAAAATATCGAGTTGTAAATGCTTTACCAAACTTATTTTCTGCAGCTTTAACTGATAAATATTCTGCGGTTGATTCCAAAAAGAACCAAAACAGGGTTGAATTTGGCTGTAAGACATTTCCGAAATAATAATGGCCAATTTCATGAGCAATAAAAGGATAATCTGTAGAGTCTTTCAATTTTGAATGCTCTTCGTCAATCATATCTCCCAATTTTAAGCCAGCAAATGCTATTACCGGAAAGGATACAAAACCCCAACTTCTGCCTTTATTAAATTTTTCCACAGGAGTATGTTCGATAAAAACATTTTTGGTATCATATGGAATCTTTAACGATTTATAGAAGTAAGTTTTAATATCTGCAATGTTTTGCTCAAAAATCGAAAGTTCCTTCTCATTCATAGATGTGTTTAAGAATAATGCTCCCTTGGTTTTTTGTATTTCATAATCACCAGCAAAAAGAAGTGGGGCTATAGCAATGTCTGATTTAAATTTTGCAACCGGACCTGGTTTTGGCACATCGCCGTTTATAAATATGGTTTTAGAATCTTTACTTTTTACTTCTATTTCATAGGTCATTTGCTCAATAAGCCTATCATTTTTAACATCATAAATTATTGGATACCATTTCGATTGGTCAGTTGCCCGAACTGTTTTTCCATTAAATGCGATTAATCCTTTAAAATCAATAAAATTTAGGGTATCCGAATAAATAGGAAACGCCCCGGTATAAGTAATATGAAGTTGCTTTGGATTTTTTAGCGTGTCATTTCCATTTTGTGGGACGTAAATCAAACCTTCGCCACGCATTTTTCCATTATAAAAACCCGAATAGCTTAATGTTTTATTTGCAGAATCTTTAATGGATTTTATGTTAAACCCTTTATTTAGTAGTATTTGATAGTCTTTTCCTAAATCAGGAATATTGCTTAAAACAAAATCGCAAGTTATTTGCCCGGTAGCCATTATCACATCAACATTTCCTTTTAAATGGGGTGTTTGACACCGAAGATTTAAAAGTGTAAACGTTAAGAATGCCGCCAATAAATATTTTTTCATACCTGTTGATTATTCTTTTAAATTACTAAAAGTTCAACACTTAAATGGTGATTAGAAAATTAAAAACTATTTTTAATGCTATTGCTTAACGTTTTAGGACTCCAGTAACCACTTGCAATAATCCTTCTGATGGTAAATAAAGGATCTTTTTCATCACGTTTTGTAGATAATTGATAAGCCATTCTAAAACCTCGTTTTTTCAATTCTGGAATTCCTTCTGCATTCCATAAACCAAACGGGTAAGCAAATTCTGTCATTTTTTTACCGGTAATTTCTTCCAGTCTTTTTGTTGGTTTATCCAGTTGTTCTTCCCAATCTTTCCCGGCATATTTCTTAAAGTTTTTATGGTCGTAGGTGTGAGAACCAATTACATTTCCTTCATCAGAAAGTTGTTTAATTTGTTCTGAAGTCATATAGTCTACAAATTTTCCTTTTCTGCCGATGGAAACCGTCATGATAAAATATACTGCTTTATATCCTAATTTATCAAGCGTTGGGCGAACAATTGTAAACTGATCCATATCCGTATCATCAAAAGTTAGCATAATTGGTTTGCTGGGCAAAGCAGCACCAGTGTTTAAATAAGCATAAAGTTGGTCGGGCAAAATGGTATGGTAGCCACTATCTGCCAGCATTTTCATTTGGTCTTTAAAATTTTGAATCTCAACAATGTAATCCTTACCAACTTTACCGTCTGTAGGTTTCCAGTTTCTTACCTGGTGGTAGCATAAAATTGGAACTTGTTTTCTTGCCAAAATGGTTTTAGCATCAGCAACTTTTATTTTTGATACATCGATTTTACCCGATTCGGTTTTAATTTCCTGTGAAGTTTTATCAGTAGAATCTGTGCTATTACTAGCTTCTGTTTGTGATTTAGATTGGCAACTGGCAAATAACATTGCTGCAGCTGCGATTGTTGTTAAGATGTTAATTTTCATGTAGAAATATTTCTTGCAAAACTATAAATTCTGCGAAAAAGTACGTGCAAATTTATCATGTGTTGATAAATAAATCGACATCAAGTTTTCGGGTCAAACTATCGCATTTATTACATCCAACATAAAGCTAATTTCCTGTTTATTGAATATTTTAGGGCTCTTAAAATCAAACCTGAATGAATAAATTTTACAAACTCGTTTTATGTGCTCAGCTCTTATCATTCGCAGTTATTGCACAAAATAAAACTTTTACAATTACAGAAAACGTACAAGCTCAACCAAAAGCAAATTACCAATTGGCATCGCGGTTTTCGCCAAATAAGTTGAAAAAGATGGTGTACTCAACCGCAGTAGATCCACATTGGCTGAAGTTAACAAACCGTTTTTGGTACACATTCGAAAGCCCAAAAGGTAAGTTTTGGTACTTGGTAGACCCTGCTGCGAAATCAAAAAAACTGATGTTTGATAACGCTAAATTGGCGGCAGACATTACATTAATTGTTCGCGATCCGTTCGATGCCGAACATTTACCATTAGAGAATTTAAAGTTTGCTGCTGATGAAAAAAGCATCTCTTTTGAAGTAAAAAGTTCTATCGATGAATTGAAAAAAGATAGAAAGGATAAAAAAGCTGCAGACTCTATGCAAAAGAAAATTTATTCTTTTAAGTATGATTTAGCTACAACCAAACTAACGGAAGTTGCCAATTTCAGTCGCCCAAAACCTAAACCAATGTGGGGTTCAGTGGCT
Organism: Pedobacter lithocola; assembly: GCF_042650845.1. Taxonomy (NCBI): domain Bacteria; kingdom Pseudomonadati; phylum Bacteroidota; class Sphingobacteriia; order Sphingobacteriales; family Sphingobacteriaceae; genus Pedobacter; species Pedobacter lithocola. The sequence continues at coordinate 320,808 of NZ_JBHSBW010000007.1, forward strand.
CCGGATTCATCAGCAATTATATTTTCAAAAAATTATAATTTGTATTGGATGGATAAAGAAAACTACAAAAAAGCTGTAAAGAACGAAGATGATAGTACGATTGTGGAGCATCAGCTTACAAAGGATGGTGTTAAATTTTATTCTTACGGTAGTGATGGTGATGGTGAAAATAACGTGGAGAATGAAAAAAACAATAAAAAAAGGAGAGGAGCTTATGTGCTATGGTCGCCAAATGCTAAATACTTTGTTTTAGATAGAACGGATTCTCGTAAGGTAAAAGATTTATGGGTTATAAATAGCGTTACGCCAGGTCGCCCAACTTTAGAAACCTACAAATATCAAATGCCGGGAGAGGCCGAAGCACCTCAGGATGAAGTATTGCTTTTCGATTTTCCTGCTAAATCTTATAAAAAACTAAATGTATCGGCGTTTAAAGATCAGAGCATTTCTGTTTGGAGCAAGCCATCATTAAATAAAGACAGAGATAACGAATTCCGTCCTTCTGTTTGGTTGGGTAACGATAATAAATTTTATTTTTCTCGTACCAGTCGCGATTTAAAGCGAATAGACATCGCTACCGTAGATATTTCGACAGGAAAAGTTACACCTTTAATTGATGAGCGTTTTAACACTTATGTTGAAGTAAACCGACCAGGCTTGGTTAATGATGGGAACGAATTAATACATTGGAGTGAACGCGATGGTTGGGCACATTTTTATTTGTTTGATGCAAATGGAAAGCTTAAAAATCAAATTACAAAAGGCTCTTTTCATTGCGAAAGTATTGTTAACATCGATGAGAAAAATCGTGTATTGTATTTCACAGCAAATGGTAGAGAAGGTAAAGAAGATCCATACTATTTGCACCTGTACAGCATCAAATTTGATGGTACAAATATGAAATTATTGAACCCAGGGGATTTCGATCACCTAGCAAATCTTAATGATAACAATACTTATTTCGTTGATAATTACTCGAGGGTAAATACGGTTCCAAAATCTACCTTATACAATAAAGATGGTGTAAAGGTTATGGATTTAGAAACCACCGATTTATCATTATTAATGGCTGCTGGTTATAAATTTCCTGAACCGTTTAAAGTAAAAGCCGACGATGGTGTTACCGATTTGTATGGTGTTATGTACAAACCATTTGATTTCGACCCAACTAAAAAATATCCAATTATAGAATATGTGTATCCTGGTCCGCAAACTGAAGCAGTAAACAAGGCATTTACCAAAAGCATGGATCGTACCGAGCGATTGGCTCAATTTGGCTATATCGTAATTACAGTTGGTAATCGCGGTGGAAACCCATCTAGATCTAAATGGTACCACACTTATGGTTATGGCAATCTTCGCGATTATGGCTTGGCTGATAAAAAAGCAGCAATTGAGCAACTAGCAGCAAAGTATTCTTTTATTGATGATGATAAAGTTGGTATAACTGGTCATTCTGGTGGAGGATTTATGTCAACTGCCGCAATGTTGGTTTATCCAGATTTCTTTAAAGCAGCAGTTTCTAATGCTGGTAATCATGATAATAGCATTTACAACCGTTGGTGGAGTGAAAAGCACCATGGTGTTAAAGAAACCGTATCATTAAAAGGCGATACCTCATTTAAATATAGCATTGATAAAAATCCGGATTTGGCTAAAAACTTAAATGGACATTTATTATTGATGCATGGCGATGTGGATAACAATGTTCATCCGGCAAACTCTATTCGGGTAGCAAATGCGTTAATGAAAGCCGGAAAACGCTTCGATTTTTTAATTATTCCTGGTCAGCGACATGGGTTTGGCGACATGACAGAGTATGCCTTTTGGAAACTTGCCGACCATTTTAATAAGTATTTAATTGGCGATTTCTCTGACCCAAGTGAAGTTGATTTGGTTGAAATGGATAGAGATATAGAACAAAACGGGAAGTAGATATGAACCTCACCCTATTAACGTTTGGAGTAAAAGCACAGCCTTTGCTTTCCCTCTCCTGAAGGAGAGGGAGGTAAGGACAGGAGAAAACCTACAAACATCGATAGGGTGAGGTTTAAGCTTTAGAGATTCCCACCTGCGTGGGACAAAGGCACCTTCTAATTCAACATTTAGCAAATTTCTAAATCTATCTTCTTTTAATTGCCTCCAACTTATCTCATCACTTCTATCAAATCCACAAAAATTCATAAATTACCATCTCAATAAAAATTTATCAAGAAAAACCTCTTTTATTTTTCGGCATTTGCGATCTGTATGGCTTCTTGTAAGCAGTCTTCAGAAAGCAATTTAAACGGACCTGATTCATCAGCCATTAAAGAAATCAATGCTGCAAGCCTCACTAAATATTTATCCATAATTGCAGCAGATAGCTTGGAAGGAAGAAAGCCCTTTACAAAAGGCGAAACAAAAACCATTAACTATTTAAAAACAGCGTTTGAAAAATTAGGTTTGCAACCGGGTAATGGCGAAAGTTATTTTCAGGAAGTGCCAATGGTTGAAATTAAATCCATCCCGGATGATAAAATGATAATCAATGGAAAATCGGGCAGCTTATTTTTAAACTACCTAACAGAATTTGTAGCAGGCTCTCGCCGTGTTCAAAATGAAGTTAGCATCAAAAATTCTCCTTTAGTTTTTGCCGGGTATGGAATTGTAGCACCAGAATATGGATGGAACGATTACAAAAATTTAGATGTAAAAGGCAAAATAGTAGTCGTTTTAATTAACGATCCTGGGTTCTCCGATTCGACTTTGTTTAGAGGTAAAAATATGACCTATTACGGGCGGTGGACATATAAATTTGAAGAAGCATCGCGACAAGGTGCTGCTGGTGTTTTAATTATACATGATACAGAACCTGCAGCCTATCCTTGGACAGTTGTTAGAAGTGGATGGTCTAAATCTAAACTTACTCTTCAAACCGCAGATAATGGTATGAACAGAACCGTTATAGAAGGTTGGATTGGTTTGGATGCCGCAAATAAATTATTCGCAATGAGTGGGAAATCATTCGAAACTTTAGCTGCAAGCGCATTAAAGAAAGATTTTAAAGTTGTTGATTTAAATGTTACAACATCACTGAACATTAAAAATCAAACCAAAAAATCAGTTACTTACAACGTTTTGGCTAAAATTGAAGGTGAAAAATTAAAAGATGAAGCCATTATTTATTCTGCACATTGGGATCATTTAGGTGTTGGTGAAAAGGTTAAAGGAGATTCTATTTACAATGGTGCGGTAGATAACGCTACAGGAGTTGCCTCTTTATTCGAAATAGCTGCAGCATTTAAAAAATTGCCTGAAAATCCTGCAAGAACCATTCTATTTATTTCTTATACAGCAGAGGAGCAAGGTTTATTGGGTTCGGAATATTATGCCAAGCATCCTGCTTTCCCTTTAGAAAAAACTGTAGCTAATATTAATATGGATATGATGGGGCTTGCTGGTAAAACTAAAGATATTGTAGTTTATGGCTTCGGACAATCAGAATTAGAAGATTATGCAGCCGCTTCAGCTAAAAAACAAAACCGTGTTATTGTTCCAGATCCGGTTCCATCATCAGGCTTATATTACCGCTCCGATCACTTTAATTTAGCTAAAGTTGGTGTTCCATCTTTATTTACAGGTTCTGGAGTTGATAATATTAAGAATGGAAAATCTTGGGGTTTAAATCAAGTTGCTGATTTTACCAAAAATCGCTACCACTCTCCACAAGATAATTTTGACGCTAAAACCTGGGATTTATCTGGCATTGTTGAAGATGTACAAATGTTATTTGATTTAGGTTACCGCTTAAGTAACGAAGCAACCTATCCAAAATGGAAAACAGGTTCGGAGTTTAAATCAATAAGAGAGAAGAAATAGTATACAGCAAAAAGCCACAGATTAACAGTTTATTTTCATCAGCGTTTAAGGATGAATAATCTGTAAATCTGTGGCTTAATATTTATTTTGAGTTACTAAAAGTGAAACATAACACCCAATTTAGGCGCAAATGTATCAGCTTCTAAACCGAATGAGTTTGTAGTTACTTTAGCACCGTTTGCTTTATTTTTAGCTTGGAAATTTTGGTAACCTAAACCATTAACTGAAACTTCAATGCCAATTCTTTTAGTTGGGAAGAATGCAAAACCTGGCGCAACATTAACACCGATTGATGTTGTAGAAGCAACTTTAGCACCTGTATCGCCATTTGCAGCAACTACTTTGTTAGAACCAAATGCCATAGGAACTGATAATTGTCCGAAGAACTTAAATTGGTCTGATAAACCAACATAATAACGACCAAATGGAGCAACAACAAATGCTTCATTTTGATTTAGGTTACTAACTTCTTTATTGTGAGTGTAACCAAGACCTGTACCGATAGCAAAGTTATTGTCAACAAAAAATCCAACACTTGGAATTACATTAAAGCTTACATCTGATTTTGCTGCACCTTCCACTTTACTAGAATTGAAACCCACACTACCACCTAAAATTACTTTTCCTTTTTCTGTTTGTGCATTTGCACCATAAACTAAACCTGCAACGGCTACTACTGATAATAATAATTTTTTCATCTTTTTATTTATTAATTTGTTTGAAAAATAAGCCAGTTTTTAACTTTTAATTCCTGACTATATTCGCCTAAAAGTCAACACTTGTGCCAAAAGGAATTTCAGTTAGTCATTAAAAAATCAGGTTTTTGCTAATTGGCTTTATGTTAAGATGATATAAAATTGAGGTTAAATCAATATTATTTTTGTGTGACTAAAAATCAATCGTTTGATTAATTTTTTAAGCGTGACAAATTGACAATCTGACTTTTTTAGAATAAATGTCAGATTTAAATAGGAAATTCTGACACCTTTTAGGAATATTTTTTTGATAATATGATGGGTATTTTTTCTTTAAATCTGACGTAAAAAAAAGCGGCAGATTTAAAGATTAAATACATAATCTATAAATCTGCCGCTATCAATATATCAGAATTAACTATTTTGATTTAAAAACACAAAATTGTTATCAAACATATCTAGTTTAATTTTGCTATCCTTATCTACTTTTCCAGAAAGGATTTCTTTTGATAACTCATTCAAAATGCGTTTCTGAATCACTCTTTTCAGAGGTCTTGCACCAAACTGCGGGTCGTAACCTAATTGTGCTAACCAATCTAAAGCTTCTACCGATGCGTCCATTTCAATTCCCATTTCGGCAAGTGTTTGTTGCACCTGTTTAAATTGTAAGCTTACAATATCTCTAATCTCGTTACGATTTAATGGCGTAAACATAATCAGTTCATCAATGCGGTTTAAAAATTCCGGACGAATGGTTTGTTTCAATACCTCAAAAAGCTCATTCTTAGTTTTCGCTATTACTTCATCTCTGTTCTCATCATTTAAATCTTTAAAATTATCCTGAATTAAATGCGCACCAATGTTCGATGTCATGATGATTATGGTGTTCTTAAAGTTTACCGTTCTGCCTTTATTATCGGTTAATCGACCATCATCCAAAACCTGCAACAAAATATTAAAAACATCCGGATGCGCTTTTTCAATCTCATCAAGCAACACCACCGAATAAGGTTTACGTCTTACAGCTTCGGTTAATTGTCCGCCTTCATCGTAACCCACATATCCCGGAGGCGCACCGATTAAGCGTGAAACTGCATGCCGTTCCTGGTATTCACTCATGTCAATACGTGTTAAAGCATTTTCATCATTGAATAAGAATTCTGCCAAAGCTTTCGCCAATTCCGTTTTACCTACACCGGTTGTACCTAAGAATATGAACGAACCAATCGGTTTACGTTTATCTTGTAAACCTGCACGAGAGCGACGAATGGCATCAGAAATGGCTTCAATAGCTTCATCTTGTCCGGCAACACGTTTATGTAATTCTGCTTCTAAGTTCAGTAATTTTTCACGTTCGCTTGCAATTAGTTTAGTTACCGGAATACCCGTCCAACGTCCAACTACACCTGCAATATCATCCGCTGTAACTTCTTCTTTTAGCATCCTGCTGTCGCTCTGCTGACTTTCTAAAGTAACTTTTAGCTTATCAAAAGTATCTTGTGCCTCTTTAATTTTACCATAACGAATTTCAGCCACCTTACCATAATCTCCAGCACGCTCGGCTTGTTCGGCTTCTAATTTATAATGCTCAATCTGCTCCAGTTGATTGTTAATGTTATCAACCAAATCCTTTTCGCCTTGCCATTTGGCCTTCAATTCATCACGCTCTGCCGATAAGTTTGCTATTTCTTCTGATAAGTCTTTTACCTTTTTATCATCTTTTTCCCTTTTAATGGCTTCGCGTTCAATTTCCAAACGCATAATTTCACGGTCTAATGCATCTACATTTTCTGGTACAGAATCCATTTCCATCCGCAATTTCGATGCGGCCTCATCCATTAAATCAATCGCTTTATCAGGTAAGAAACGGTCGGCAATGTACCGCTGGCTCATTTCTACAGCCGCAATAATCGCCTCATCTTTAATCCTAACTTTGTGGTGTGTTTCATAACGCTCTTTCAAACCACGCAAAATCGAAATTGCATCTTGTGTATCTGGTTCATTCACCATCACTTTTTGAAAACGACGTTCCAAAGCTTTATCTTTCTCTAAATATTTTTGGTATTCATCCAAAGTAGTTGCGCCTATCGCCCTCAATTCTCCTCGGGCCAAAGCGGGTTTTAAAATATTTGCGGCATCCATTGCACCTTCGCCACCACCTGCACCAACTAAAGTGTGTATCTCATCGATAAATAAAATAATATCTCCATCACTTTGTGTAACCTCTTTAACTACAGCTTTTAAACGCTCTTCAAACTCGCCTTTATACTTTGCACCTGCAATTAAAGAGCCCATATCTAAAGAATAAACCGTTTTACTTTTTAAGTTTTCAGGTACATCTCCTTTAATAATTCTGAAAGCAATTCCTTCGGCAATGGCTGTTTTACCCACACCTGGTTCACCTATTAAAATCGGGTTGTTTTTAGTTCTACGCGATAAAATTTGTATAACACGTCTAATTTCTTCATCGCGACCAATCACTGGATCAAGTTTGCCGCTTTCTGCGTATTCATTTAAATTACGGGCATATTTATTTAAGGCCTGATAAGTTGCCTCTGCATTTTGGTCGGTTACACGGTTGTCTCCACGTAATTCTGTTATGGCCTTTTTAAGGTCTTTTTCATTTACACCTTGCTCTTTAAGTAATTTCGAAGTGCTATCGTTAACGGCTAATATGCCCAATAATAAATGCTCTACAGATACAAATTCATCTTTAAATTCTTTTAAAAATGTTTGGGCTTTTTGCAAAACGCTATTTGTATTAGATGCCAAATAGACATTGCTTCCGCTAACTTTCGGGAATTTGGCAATCTCTGCATCTAAATTTTGATTTAACGAGTTAAGGTTTACGTTTAATTTCTTCAATACATAAGAAACCACGTTTTCATCAACAGTAAGCAAACCTTTAAGTAGGTGCGCTGTCTCAATAGCTTGTTGCTGGTTGCCTTGAGCTATTTCAGAAGCCTGTTGAATTGCTTCCTGGGCTTTTATCGTAAAATTGTTGAAGTTCATATCTCGTTATGCTCAAATCAAATGCCATGGCTACATAAACTTTATAATCGGAAATTTTGTCGCTCGGATTTATTTTTAAATGACTAAATTTCTGATAATTAGGTATTTATGCTGAAATTTTGACAGCGTTTAAGAGTTTTTGGAAAGCAATTGCAGTAATTCTTGGGTTTCGGTAGTCCTGCTTTCCTTTCTGCCTGAAAAAGGCATTCATGCAATCAGGTTTAGGTGGGTAGGTTAGTAAAGCTATTTATGGGAATTCATAACGCATAAAAAAAGCATCTGCCGATTTAAATGCAAATGCTTGTATATTTATTTAAGTACATTTTTATGGTGAAATGGTAACTAAATACCCAAAAAACAAAACAACTAAAAAACTAATCAACCAAAAAACCAATTACGCTAAAATCTCTTTTAACTTTTCTGTTTGGTGGTCTGCTAATTTTTGCAACGGCCCGGATGCCAACATTTTCATCATCATATTTAAATCTGCCGAGATGATGTGTTTTGCTGTTGTAGTTCCATTTCCATTATCTTCAACCGTCCATTTTAATTCTACATCAAACGGTGCTTTTTCCGATGGGATTGCAGTTAATTCTTGGTTTTCTACACGATTGGATATCTTAATGGCCAATTTAGCCATGTTTTGAATGGTAAAGCGAGCATCATCTTCTGTCGATTCCCAATTGTAAATATTTTCGGGCATCAATTGTTGATGATTGTTCATATTTGAGAGAAAAGTATAAACCTCATTTACAGGCTTATTTACTTCTACAGCGCTTTCAATAATTGTCATTTAGGTAAATATTTGAGTTTAGGAATTCTTTTTTGATAGTAATATTAGAGTTGGTTTTGACCCCAGTTAGAGGGATCTAAACGCCATTTGCTTAATAAATCCATATCGCCTTTTGCAATAATACTATGCTCGGCTGCATAATCAATCAATGCCTCGTAATTAGATAAAGTAAAGTATCGGCATTTTGCAGCGCTAAAGTTTTCTTCAGCTTGTGCAAAACCATAAGTAAATATTGCTGCCAAACCAGCAACCGATAAACCGGCAGCTCTTAATGCCTCAACAGCTTGTAAACTACTTTTTCCAGTAGAAATTAGATCTTCGATAACCACTACACGTTGACCTTCTATTACTTCGCCTTCTATTAAACTTCCGGTACCGTGGTCTTTTGCTTTAGCTCTAACATAAATAAAGGGCAAACCTAATTCTTGTGCTACCAACACACCTTGTGGAATGCCCGCAGTTGCAACTCCGGCAATAACATCAACCGAACCAAATTCTTCTTGAATGGATTGTGCAAGTTTCTGGCGAATGTACGTTCTAACCTGTGGATGGGAAAGGGTAATTCGGTTATCGCAATAAATTGGCGACTTCCAACCAGATGCCCATGTGAAAGGATTATTAGGTTGTAATTTAATTGCCTTTATTTGTAATAAAAATTCCGCTACCTTTAATTCAATATCACTTTTATTATACATGGCCCAAAATTACAGAATTTATATTAACGATAACACCTTGTTTATCTCAGATGTTTTACCTGAGCAAAAAGAAAAAATTCAACAACTTGAATTACAGGATTTTGATTTACAAATTTTTTACAAAAAATTAAAAAATGGGTCTAAAAAAAGCTACATTTTCTTAACTAAAAACCCGAAAGAAACCTTCAAGAAGTTAAAAAAGGATTGCACCATCATAAAAGCCGCTGGTGGTTTGGTAGAAAGTGCAAATGGTAATTATCTTTTTATTTTTAGAAATAAGAAATGGGATTTGCCAAAAGGTAAGCTTGAAGATGGAGAAAATATGAAAGAAACCGCGGTTAGAGAAGTAGAAGAGGAGTGCGGAATAAAAGTTGCAAAACGTGAAGAAAAGCTCTGCAAAACGTATCATGTTTACCCAATGGGTTCGAAAATGGTGATTAAAAAAACCAATTGGTATAAAATGAAAGTAAAGGGCGAACCTAAACTGATACCACAAAAAGAAGAAGGAATTGATGAGGCAGTTTGGTTGGATAAAAACCATATTGGACCTGTAATTAAAAATACTTTCCCATCTATTATGGATGTATTAAAGGCCGGAGGGATTTTGTAGTCGTATTAATATTAAGAGTTATTTTGTTACGTTTTATACGATTAGTAAGTAGATAATATTGGTTGAAAATTAAGTGTTTTGTATTTGTTATAAATATGGTTTCAGTTACTATTCGGATGTGAATTTTAAAGGATTTTACAACTTAATTACTTTTGCGTTTTGTTACATTTAGCTTTTCGAAACTCCTAGAAATAAAACTGTTAAATACGAATTTCATTATTAAAATCAATTATTAGTTTTCAAAATCCAATTCATCTACAATTTTTTGTACTTGTTTTAAATGCTTGCCATAATAATACCATGCCCACAACTCGGTTATCACTCCAATAATTAAAATGGTAACAAAGCAATTTATAATTAGATAAACAGGAGAGAGCTTATTTACCATTTTAACGAAAATTGAAGATTTTTCTACATAAAAATAGGCTCCGATATATGAAATGCCAATAAAAGCAATGATGTAGGTGAGTGCTTTATACAATTCTATATTCATTTTCATTTCATAAAAAAACCACAAAATGCTTTTTCTAGAATCTAAACTCATATCATAAGAATTTTTATAAAATCTGTAAAATTTAATAAAATAATAAGCTGTAAAACCACACGTTACCGCATAAAATGCAGCATATACCATTGTCATATCTGCTGAAAAATGAAGAATATATGGAAATAGTGCAACTATAATTAATGATACGAGTTGGTAAAAAAACTCATGTTTCATTTTTTTTCTAATAATATCAATTGGTGTTCTAGCCTGTCTTATCTGAAGCATTTCAGCAGAAATGTTGCTTTCATTTACTGCGTCAGCACTCCATTCGTTTTTTAATTCGTCAAAATTCATAACCATTTCTTTTAATAATGAGTTGTAATTTTTCTTTTGTTCTGTTCAATTTTACTCTGGCATTTACTTCACTGATACCTAAATTTTCTGCAATTTCTCTGTGCGTTTGATTTTCCAAAAAGAGAAATATTAAGGCTTTTTCTACTGAATTTAATTCTTGAACTGCTTTGTATAAATAGGCTAATTTTTCTTCTTTTAGTTCGCTTTCATTTGTATCAGGCACATCAATATTTTCAGTTAAAGGTATCTTATCAACCTTTCGATTGTCTTTTTTGAAGTAAACTAAAGCTGTGTTTAAAGAAACCCGATACATCCAGGTAGAAAATTTGCTGTTCCCTTTGAATGTTGGGTAGGCTTTCCAAAGTTGCAACACAATTTCCTGAAATAAATCCCGCTGGTGCTCGGCATCATCCATATACATTTTCGAAACTTTATGTATGATAGCTTTGTGCTGATTAATCAGGGATAGAAAAAGCGTTTCAATTTCTTTCATTTAAGACTTGCTGTTAGACTTAATGAATTGAATGAATAAGATGTAAGAAGGATTTTATGCTCATTAATCTTTCACTATTTGAGTTTTCATTTGCTATTTATTTACTCAATTGGTAATCGATTCTTTGAAACGTTACAAAATAATTGAAAAGAATTTTCTGTAGAAATATTATGGCTTATTTAGAAAACCTAAGGCCTCTTTTGGCACAAACGGACTTACGTCGCCATGGTTTCTCAAAATATCTCTAACGATGGTTGAACTGATGGCAGAATATTCTGGCTTGCTTAGCAAAAGTATGGTTTCTACTTCAGGCATCATGGTTTGGTTAATTTGAGCGATAGCCCTTTCGTACTCAAAATCTGATGCCGAACGAATGCCGCGAACCATGTAAGTTGCATTAATTTTGCGGCAAAAATCGACTGTTAATCCCTCGTAGGTTTGAATTTCTATGTTTTTATAACCAGTAAAAACGGTTTCTAATATTTGTAAACGCTGTTCAGCGGTAAGAAAATTTTGCTTTGAACTGTTTAATCCGATACCTATAATAATCTTGTCAAAAAGTGGAGTAGCTCTTTGTAAGATGTTTACGTGAGCAATAGTTATCGGATCGAATGAGCCAGGAAATAGCGCTATTTTCATAAATCAAATATAGATTTTTAAGTGGAAAGGAGAAAAGTTTAAGATAATTGCTTCTCATTCCATGGTCTGTGTCCCCACCGACCATTATTTCTTTGAATGTTGTTTCGGTCTGTGGGGACACAGACCGATGAGTATAAACTGAATGATTGAACCGTTATGAGATTGCTTTGTACCTCGCAATGACGGTAGCTCATTTACCCGCAACCTTTAATACTTGCAGAAACAGATTTAATTAGACCCGATAGAGCGGAAAGCCCGGAAGCCAAGGAACAAGGATGAGGACTTGAAGAGATAGCGGGACGAACATTAATAAAAGCTTGAGGTATTGCTCTTCTAAAATTTATGAATTTTATTTAAGTCTTCCATAGTCTGTATCCCCAAAGGCCAATTAAATGTTTTTTCGGTCTGTGGGGACACAGACCGAAGAGTAGTATAAACTGAATGATTGAACCGTTATGAGATTGCTTCGTATTTCGCAATGACTGTAGCTCATTTACCCGCAACCTTTAATACTTGCAGAAGCAGATTTAATTAGACCCGATAGAGCGGAAAGCCCGGAAGCCGAGGAACGAGGATGAGAACTTGAAGAGATAGCGGGACGAACATTAATAAAAGCTTGAGGTATTGCTCTTCTAAAATTTATAAATTTTTATTTAAGTCTTCTATGGTCTGTATCCTCACAGGCCATTTAAATGTTGTTTCGGCCTGTGGGGACACAGACCGAAGAGCAAACGGGATTTTTATATTAACCATGGTTTGAGTCCTCACAGACCATTTAAATGTTTAATTGCTGTTTCTATTTACTTAAATCAACCACTGAATTCAGTCTGATATCTTTAGAAGAAGAGCCAACGTTTATCATAATCTTGCCTTGCTCAACTTGCCAACCTTTTTCAATAGACCAGAAAGAAATATCATCTTCACTAAATTTTAAATCTACTTTTGTTCTTTGACCTTTAGCTACAAATACTTTTTTAAAAGCCTTTAATTGTTTTAAAGGAACTTCATGCTGCGAATTGGGATAACTTGTGTAAAGTTGTACTACCTCTTCTCCATCAACATTACCTGTATTTACAATTTCTACTTCAACAGCAATCTGCTTTTTGCCATTTTCTATCGTTCTTTTAACTTGTAAGTTTTCGTATTTGAAAGTCGTATAACTTAAGCCATATCCAAATTCATAAAGTGGTTTGCCGGGATAATACATATACGTTCGGCCTTCATTAATCTCATATCTATTCATTGCAGGCACTTTATCCAAACTTTCGTAATAGGTGAGGGGCAATTTTCCGGAAGGATTATATTTACCAAAAAGAACTGAGGCAATTGCATTTCCTGCCTGTTCGCCACCAAAATAAATGTTCACAATACCTGGAATATTTTCTTTAATCCAACCAATAGTATGTTGACTGCCAGTAACCATAACCACTACAACATTTGGGTTAGCTTGGTAAACAGCTTTAAGCATAGCCATTTGGTCGCCAGGAAGTTCTAAATTTTCTTTATCGTGCCCTTCACGTTCATTATAAAGTCCGCTACCTATAACAGCAACCACTACATCACTTTTTTTAGCAGCATCTATCTGTGCGGTGTAAACCTTATCTTTTGCAAATGGTGTACGCCACCAAAACCTGCATACTGCATCATTTCCAGTATCGTAATATTCTATTTTTACAGCGTATTTTTTTCCTGCTACCAAATTAACTCTAAAGCTATCTAAAATCTCACCTCTATCTTTCCAGCTATTGGTAACTTGTTTACCATCAAACCAAGCTCTAGAACCATCGTCAGAACTTACAGCTAAAGTATATTCACCACTTTTTGATGGCACTAACCAACCGGTCCAACGCATAGATTTTTTGCCTGCCGGAATAAATGGATCAGGCGGATTCTCCTTTGTGTTAAAATTAACTTGAGGGTCTGTTCTTTTTTTCGGGGTTCCTTCTAAAAATTTATTATCGAAATATTCTGCATCAAGTCCGTGCTGCCCGTTAGCCGCCTGAAGTTCATCTGATGGAATCATCTCTACATTAAATAAATCTAATTTTGTTGGAGCATAATTTATTTTAACAGCATCACCCACAACATTTTTTATCCCTTGCAAAGGTGTAATTGGTGCATTAAGCGGAACTCCACTATAACCTCCAAAAACATTAATATCAGCATTATGACCAACCACGGCGATGGATTTTAAATCATTAAGCTTAAGCGGTAAAATATTCTTAGCGTTTTTTAAAAGTATAATACTTTCTTGGGCAGCTTTTAAAGCCAGTTTTTGGTGTTCTTCACTTCCGATTACTTTTGGACTAATATTATCGTAAACACCATTACCAGCTTTATCAAATAAGCCCAGGCGAATACGAACCCTTAATACATTTCTTACCGAATTATTTAATTCTTCATCTGTAACCAGTTTTTTCTGCCAAGCTAGTTTTAAATATTCCTTTATCAGATTACAACCTGCCGCACATTCCATATCCATACCAGCTTTTAGTGCCGCGGCTGCAGCTTCTTCCATTGAGGCTGTAAATTGATGTTTTGTGAAGATGTTACAAGCTGCACCACAATCGCTCACTACATAACCATCAAAGCCCCATTCTTTACGAAGTACATCCGTTAGTAACCATTTACTTGCTGTAGACGGAATCCAATTTACTTTGTTATAAGATGACATGATGCTTTGTGCGTTGCCTTCCATAACACTACTTTTAAAAGCAGGAAGATAGTATTCTCTTAAAGTTTTTTCGGAAACAATGGAGTTTGCTGACAGCCGATTATTTTCTTCATTATTAGCTGCTAAATGCTTTGGCGTAGCAACTACTTTTATGTAGTTTGGATCGTTGCCTTGTAAACCTTTGATATAAGCTACTGCAAAACGTGAGGTAAGAAATGGATCTTCTCCATAGGTTTCGGCTGTTCGGCCCCATCTTGGGTCGCGGGCCATGTTTATAGTTGGCGACCATAGTGTTAGCAAATCGCTAAATGGTGCCTTTTGATTTTTTCCTTTATTTAATTCATTCCATTTACCACGTGCTTCGTCAGATATTGCAGTTGCTACACTATTTATTAAAGCCGGATTCCAGGATGCGGCCAAAGCTATTGATTGAGGAAAAACGGTAAACTTGCCAGGTCGCATTACGCCATGTAATCCTTCATTGCCATAAAAATATTTATCAATACCAAGTCTTTCTACTGCCGCCGAAGTTTCAGAAAGCATTCCGATTTTTTCATCAATAGTTAAGCGTTTTATAACATCATCAAGTCTTTTTTCAATGGGTAATTTTGCATCATTAAAAGGAAAATTTTTAGATTGTTGTGCAAATCCCCAAAATGGAAACAGACTTAAAATAAGTATTCTGGTTAAAAGTTTGGTATTGAAATTCATTTGGTTAAAAATCTTTATTGAGGTTAAAGTTGCTGTTTTGATGTTGCAAACAGCAATTTTGAGGCAATTTTATTTACGTAAACGATTACGTTCGAACATAATTTAATCTGTGTCCTGATAAAATAAATTAAAATCATGTGAATGGTCGAAATTGAAGTTTCTTAATCCTCAGTTTGTTTTCTCATAGACCTAAAATAAAATATTATATCAAAATGTATGTTGAACTAGACCATAGTTAGTTTTATTCACTTCAGTTGTCCGAAACGTCATTGCGAGGCACGAGGCAATCTCCAAAAGTGAATTCTAAATTGATAAGATTGCTTCGTGCCTCGCAATGACGACTATAAGATTTACAACTAATGTTAATTAAAAAATTATCTTTTCAGCTAAATGAATATTTAAAGCTTTTGTAGCTTATTAAGTTCCTGCTTTGTTATTTTGAAAATGGTTCCGTGTCTTAAACCTTTTGGTAGCGAAATCTTATCTGAAACATCTACCCAATTCTGTAAATCAGTAGATTTTATTGCGCCATATTTGTGTTGTGTATATTTATCAAAGTACACCAACCACTCGTTTCCAATTTTTACCGATGCTGGACCTTCAGCCCAAAAATTGCCTGTAATTGGTGCACTAGCATTAGAATATGGTCCGGTTAAATTATCGCTAAACGCTATTTTAATGTTTTTTTGAACAGGTTCTCTCGTTTCATCTTTTAAAAATAGAATAAACCTATTGTTATCATTTACAATAGATGCATCTATAACATTAAATCCTGGCTCATAAAGTAACTTTGTAGGCGAAAAATTTTTAAAATCTTTTGTAGTTACATAATAGATTCTGTTATTATTGGTATCATCCTTTTTTAATAAAGTTTCAGGAAATTTTCCTTTAATCGTACTCGACCAATAAATCATATACGTTTTGGTTTTCTTATCATATGTGATTTCCGGTGCCCAAGAATTTCCTACACCTTCTTCCTTTTCCATAACAGGTAAAAATTGCTGTTCACTCCAGTTGATTAAATCTTTAGAGTTTGCGTAACCAATTCCGTTCGATTTCCAGCTAACGGTCCATACCATGTGAAAAAGTCCATCTGCACCACGTAAAATACAAGGGTCTCTCATCAATTTATCTTTACTTACAGTTGGTGTAAGGAATGACTCATCATTCTTTAGTGCTGTCCAGTTATAGGCATCCATGCTGTATGCAAAATGCAAACCGTCTTGTCCATTATCCTTAAAATATGCAAATAGGTAAGCCTCTTTTTTCGATTGTGCTATTGCATTCATCAGAATAAAGAAAAATAAAGCACAAGTAATTAATGTTTTTTTCATATTATTTATTCAATTACCATTACAAATCCACCGAAAGGTTTCATGGTAACTTGATTATTTGTTTTACTTTGGATGTTACTTTCTTTAAAAGAATATTTTTCATTTCCATCTTCTATCAATGTACCAGTTTTACCCCCAAAGTCTGATAAATTTAGGTTGATGTTTTTAGCCTTATTCTCGCCATTTATACCAGCGATGTACCATTTACTTCCGGCTTTCCTGGCCATTACAACAAACTTTCCTGGGTAGCCATCTATAAGTTTTGTATCCGACCAACTGGATGGAAATTCTTGTAAAAATGATTTAATAAAGGATGGCATTCTAACCATTCCATCAGGTGCTTCGGCTAAATGTTGTACACCAGATTGGAAAATTACAGGTAATGCAAGTTCAAAAGCACTCGTTGTTTTTTTATTTATTTTGTCGATTTCATATAAACGCATCGGTGTAAAATCCATTGGGTCGAAAACGTTTCTGGTAAATGGAATTGTTGTCGCATGCATCGGTTCTTCATCTGCATTTTCCTGTTTAAAAGTGATAAACTCCATGCCTTTAATCGATTCCATTGTCATTAAGTTAGGATAAGTTCTTTGCCAACCTCTTGGTAATGTTGCTCCATGACAATTAACACTTAAATTAAAGCGAGCGGCATCTTCAAATAATTCCAGGTAATATTTAATCATGGATTGGCCATCGCCACCAAAAAAATCTACTTTGATACCTTTAATGCCCATTTTTTGCAGGAGAGCAAATTCTTTCAGGCGGTTTTCGTGTGTGATAAGTTTATTTTTTGGTGTGTATTTTACGGTATTCCAATCTCCTGCAGAGTTGTACCATAACAATAACCCAACATTTTTTTGCTTTGCGTAATTGGTCAAATCCTGCATCTTATCATAACCAATTTTCGTATCCCAGTCCACGTCAATTAGGGTGTATTCCCATTTCATCTCGGCAGCAAAATCAATGTATTTTTTCTGAGTGTTGTATGTAATTAAGCTGTCTTTCAACATTATCCAACTCCATGAAGCTTTGCCCATGTTAAATAATTCGGGCTTTATATTTGATTTTGCAGGATAAGCCAAATCTGTACCTAAGGTTGATTCAGTAATTTTTTTCAGATTGCCTATTGCGATAATTCTCCAAGGCGTAAACCACGGAAGTTTAGATTCGGGATTTACATTCTGACCTGTAAAAGCTTCTCTTTTATCTGGAAAACCAACTTTATAATTTCCATTTTCAGATTTGGATTCCAATCGGGTAGCGCAATAATTCTCATCTAAACCAGATTCTGAAATTAGTAACCAGGTGTTTTTATATTTAAAAAGCGCCGGATAAACCCAACCTGCATTTGTTGGTGCAGGTGTGCCAACACTTATTTCTTTTTGATAATATTCTTCATATGATGGATTTGTACTTTCCCATCCGGTTTTGGCTACAGACATTGGCTGCATCCAGGCTTTTGTTTCCTTAAAAAAATGGAATGTAGTTTTTTCATCGGTTATGCTTTTAATTTTTTCATCTCTTTCAGGAAAATAGTACCTGAAAGCAACACCATCATCGGATACCTGAAAAATCACATCTATTTTATTACCAGCCGAATTTTTTAAATGAATTACTTTTTTATTAGCCAGATAATTGTGGTTTAGGCGTTTTGAGTTTTTAAGCACATATGAATCTCTAACCAGCTCATTTTTAGATACCGAGATTAGCGATAGCTTTTTTGATAAGTCTTCATCTGCCCTAATTAGCCCAAGATTAGATTGCTGCAAAACCAAGTCTGCTTCTTTTTTTATGGAATAATAGGCTTGTCCATTTTTAATAAAAACATCTGCTTTAATTGTATTATCAGGGCTGGAAATGGTAATATACGATTGAGCTTTAGTTATTTGAGATGCTGCCAAAGTAAGCATGAGCAGCAATACAGGGTATTTATTTATCATTTCTTATTTTAATTCGAGTACAACTACGGATTGTGACGGCATATCAATTTTTAATAGATTGCCCGCTTTTTTTGCGCCTGTAAATTTGGCATTATGAACTTTATCAGGGTTGGTAAACGTATTAATGTCTGTAATTTTTTCAGAGGTTAATATTTGTCCAGTTACGGTTTTCCATTTTAGTCCGTTTAAATCTGTACTAATTGAAATTTTATGATTTGGGTCTAAATTAACCAACGAGATATGAACTGCTCCGGTAGAATCTTGAGAAGCAGATACATTCAGCGCCGGGATTTTAGCATTTCCAAAACCATATTCTGGGCTATTGAAAGTTATCGGTAAGTATTTTGCATCTTGATGAACTTTAAATAAATCGAAAACGTGGTAAGTAGGCGTGAGGAGCATTTTATCTTTTTCTGTAAGGATGAGTGCCTGCAAAACATTTACGGTTTGCGCCAGATTGGCCATTTTTACACGGTCGGAGTGGTTATTAAAAATGTTAAGCGTTGTGCCTGCAATTAATGCATCGCGAAGACTATTTTGCTGATATAAAAATCCCGGGTTAGTTCCAGGCTCTACATCAGTCCAAATTCCCCATTCATCCACAACAAGGGCAACCTTTTTGTTTGGATCGTATTTATCCATTATTGCAGAATGCTTGGTTACCAGTTCTTCCATTTTCAAGCAATTTTTCATGGTGTTGAAATATTGCTCTTCATCAAAATTCGTTGCAGAACCTTTAGCTTTCCAATTATTGGTTGGTATGGTGTAATAATGTAAAGTAAGTCCCCACATTCTCGAACCAATTGCTTTCATCGACGTTTCTGTCCAATTGTAATCATCGGCATTGGCACCACTTGCAATTCTCTTTAAAGGCGCACCGGAATAATCTCTGGCGTAGGTAGCATAACGTTTGTATAAATCAGAATAGTAGGCAGGCGTCATATGTCCGCCGCAACCCCAGCTTTCGTTGCCAACGCCCCAAAAAGTAACTTTCCATGGCTTTTCTCTTCCATTTTGAGCACGTATTGTTGCCATTGGGCTTACACCATCAAAGTTTAAATACTCTACCCATTTTGCCATTTCTTCTACCGTGCCGCTACCAACATTGCCTGCAATGTATGGTTCGCAGTTTAGCATATCGCAAAGTTCCAGAAATTCGTGGGTGCCAAAACTATTGTCTTCCGTTACACCTCCCCAGTTTGTATTGACCATTTTCGGGCGTTGGTTTCTTGGTCCAATTCCATCTCTCCAATGGTATTCATCGGCAAAGCAACCGCCTGGCCAACGTAGGTTTGGTATGTTTATTTTTTTTAGTGCATTAACAACATCAAGCCTGATTCGGCCTTTATTAGGGATTGGAGAATTTTCATCTACCCAAAAACCATCATAAATACATCGACCTAAATGTTCAGAAAAATGACCATATATGTGCTTGCTGATAATTTGATTTCCTGCTTGTTTTATGTTTAAGTTTACTTCATTTTGGGCATTTGCATTGGCCATAAAGCATATTGCAATGAAGAATAGCGATAGTTTTTTCATTTAACAATTATTTAGTGAATGGAATTTTAATAACGTTAAACGAGTATGGCTTTAAAGTGATAGCCAATTTTTTGTTTTTTACAACAATAGCATTTCGTTTAGGACTTACAGCATTAGGATTTTCGAATGAGTTTAGCTGATTTAAATTTTCACTAGCCATTTCATCAACGTAACCTTTACTTTTTAAGCTCTTTTTTCCTTCTAAATCGAAGCTAATATTTTGAGCTTTGTTGGTCGTGTTGGATATTTTGATGATAACTTCTTTGCTTAGTTTATCGCTAACTGCTGATGCATATAATCCATCTTGCCCGATGATGTTTTTGCCATCTAATTTTGCAGAGATTACATCAGTACCTTTATTGGTAGAAAAAAGTTTTTGAACATAATAATCTGGTGTGCCGTAGCAGTTTAAATTATCAACCCAAATCATATCAGGCGCCCATTGCCAAGCATCAATATGGGCAAAAAGCGGCGCATACGATGCCATTTGAACTACATCTGCATTTCTTTCAAGGCCTGTCATTAATGATGCAGAAGCCAAAGCGCTTTCCCAATTGTTTTTGCTGCTGCCAGTTAGGCTTTTATCAGCATGTACGGCATATTCGCCAACAAAAACTTTCGTATCATTTCTTGGGTAATTATCATATCTACCAGCATTTTTCAAAAACCAATCTGCAGGGCGATAATAATGCTCGTCGATAAAATCTGCTTTTGTACTTCGTAAAGATGTATTTAACGCATTAAATCTTTCTCCTTCCGGATCTGTACCAGAGCTATTTATGATTTTAAAATCCGGATATTTTGCTTTTATCGCTTTGGTAAAAATAGCCAAGCGCTCGAGGTATTGAGGTCCCCAGTTTTCATTTCCAACACCCATCATTTTTAAATTAAAAGGTTTTGGGTGCCCTAATTCTGCTCTCTTCTTACCCCAGGTTGTGTTCGTATCGCCATTGGCAAATTCAATTAAATCTAAAGCATCCTGAACGTATGGGTCCAATTCATCTAAAGCAACAACTTCACCGGTATTAAATTGGCAGGCCATACCGCAGTTTAAAATGGGAAGTGCATCAGAACCGATATCTTCTGCGAGCTGAAAGTATTCGAAAAAGCCTAATCCAAAACTTTGGTAATAATCTGGTGCGGGGCGATGGGCAAACTCTACATTCCAGCGGTTCATTAATAGTTGTCTTTCTTCAATAGGGCCAATAGTTTTTTTCCATTGGTAGCGGTTTGCAAGGTCGGTTCCCTCTACAATACAACCACCCGGAAAACGAATAAAACCAGGTTTCATATCAGCTAAAATCTTAACCATATCTTTCCTTAAACCTTGCGGTCTATTTTTCCATGTATCGCTCGGAAACAAGGAAATCATGTCTAAATCAATTTTTCCTTTTCCATCAAACAGTATTACAAATCTTGCTTTTGGATCGGTTTCAGTGGCTGTAAAACTTGCAGATTGCTTGCTCCATTCGCTTCCAGTTTTTTCGGGTGTTAAACTTCCTTCGCCGATTATTTTATTATCTGATGATATTAATTGCAAGCGAAGCTTTATAGCTGCAACTGGTTGGCGGTACATTATAGAGAAATCATAGCGAACTCCTTTTTTTACGCCAATGCCTTTAAAGCCTTCATTACTTAAACCAAAAGTTTCCTTTTCGGTATTTATTTGCACGTACCTCGGGTTGGCGATATTTGCTTCTTTACGGTTTACAACCAAAATTTCGCTTTCATTTGCTTTTGCCCGTTGTATGGTCCAACCCATTAAAGGTTTAGCAAATTCGAAAGAACGGTTTTTTATTAACTCAGCATAAATTCCACCATCTGCACCAAAATTAATATCTTCAAAAAAGACACCCCACATATTCGGTTGCACTTTTGCAATTGAATTATCGATGTTAATTTTTATGGTTTTAGCAGTTTGTGCAAATAGATTAATAGGAGATAGGCCGACTGATATTAAGGATAACAATACATAGAATACACTATTGGCAGTATATTTTGATTTCATAAAAAGCATATTTGGTGAGAATCTTTAAGTAAAAATAAAAATTTAACTATAATAAACGTTATTTATACGATTATTATTTAAGAAATCGTTTTCTTAAATAATTTGCTTTTGTTTACAAATGCAATTCTTAGCAGATATTTTTTTATTAAAAAGACCATATTTACCTTAAAATGCTATGTAATTAATGATGCTATTGGGCGTTTTAATAATTTCGGAAAAAGGTTATAAATATAAAATTGTTACAAAATTGGTTCGAATTAATAGTCTAAATATTATAAACTTGAAACAAAGTTGGTGTCCGTAAGAATATTCGATAACGATCGCTTAAATCCGTCTTTGAAAAACATCAGCCTGTAACAATATAAATTATCATTCCTAACCAAGTTATGCGTAATCATTATCGAATCTTTTATTTGTTCTCGCAGGGAATAATGTTTTTTCGCAAACATTTAAAAATCCGTTATTATAATCGGGTGCTTAATATCTCTTCAAATTAATCTATAAACAATGAGCATCAAACACAAAATATTGGCAATCTTTCTGCTAATTTCTTTCTCAATTAATGCGTTCTCTCAGCAAGATAAAAAAGTTTTAGGTCAGGTTTGGTCTTTAGAAAAGGCAAATGCTTGGTATAAAAACCATAAGTGGCTTACGGGTGCAAATTACGTTCCGGCAAATGCCATTAACCAACTCGAAATGTGGCAGGCCGATACATTTAGTCCATCATTAATTGATAAGGAATTGGGATGGGCAAACAGTATTGGCTTTAATACCTTGAGGGTTTTTTTATACAGTAAGGCCTATAAACAAGATCCGCAAGGATTTTTAAAAAGAATGGATCAGTTTTTAGCTATTGCTGAGAAACATCAAATCACCCCGATGTTTGTTTTTTTTGACGATTGCTGGAACAAAACTTCAGCTATTGGAAAACAATTAGAGCCAAAAACAGGCATTCATAATTCAGGTTGGTTGCAAGACCCTGGCGACCCAGCTTATAAAGAAGAAGCTAATTTCCCTGAGTTAGAGATTTACGTTAAGGCGGTTCTTAAACGTTTTGCTAATGATAAGCGAGTGCTTTTGTGGGATTTGTACAATGAACCTGGAAATAGCGGAAAACTTGAAACAAGCATACCATTGCTAACCAAAACGATAACTTGGGCCAGAGCAATTAACCCCAGCCAGCCCATTACAATAGGTTTATGGAGCTGGGATTTTGAAAAGCTAAATGAAATACAGCTACTAAATTCGGATGTGATAAGTTACCACAATTACGAAGCACCTGAATGGCATCAACGTACCATCGATTTGTTGAAAGCCAGCGGTCGCCCTTTAATATGTACCGAATATATGGCCCGTACCCGAAACAGTCGGTTTTCAAATATCCTCCCATTACTTAAAAAGGAAAATGTTGGTGCAATAAATTGGGGTTTTGTAGCAGGTAAAACAAATACGAAATATGCCTGGGATACTCCACTAGCCGATGGAAGTGAGCCAATTGAATGGTTTCATGAAATTTTCAATCAAGATGGAACACCTTACCGAAAGGATGAAACAGATTTAATTAAAAAATTAAACGGAAAATAAAAGACGTATTTTAGTTATCTCTAAAAACATTTATAAATCATCCATCTAAAAATTAATCGTTCATGCACTTTAAGAAATTATTATTAACACTTATTGTATTTGCTGGAATTACCAAGATAGCTTCGGCACAAAAATCATACGAACTTAAATCACCAAATGGAGCTATTAAGCTTGCTGTAAATGTTGCTCAAACGATTCAGTATAGCGTTTTTTATTCTGCAAATGAATTAATGACCAACAATAGTATTTTGATGGAGCTTAAAAACGAAACTCTTGGAAAAGATGCTAAAGTAATAAGTGCCAAATTTTCAAAAGGTGATGAAGTTATCAAGCCTTACGTTTCGCTAAAATATGCCACGGTTAACTCTAAATACAATAAGTTACTGCTTAATTTTAAAGGTAATTACGCTATCGAATTTAGAGCATTTGATAGTGGAGTGGCTTACCGTTTGATAACAAGTAAAAAAGGTGATATTGAAGTATTGAATGAAGAAGTTGGTGTAAAATTTCCTTCCGATTATGATTTGCATATACAGCAACCAGCAAGTTTTAAAACAGCTTACGAAGAAAATTATTCTACCGTTAATGCTGCAGACTGGAACACTAAAATGAGTACGTTGCCAGTGCTTGTCGATACTAAAAAGCAATACAAAATTTTAATAAGTGAATCAGACTTAAGTGATTATCCTTGCCTGTTTTTAAAAGGAAACGGCAAAAACGCTGTAATTTCTACTTTTCCAAAAGCACCTTTAACGTTTGGCGATGATGGCGATAGAAGTCTAAAAATTACAAAAGAGGCAGATTATATTGCGAAAACAAACGGTACACGAAGTTTTCCGTGGAGGTATTTCGTCCTATCTAAAGATGATAAAGAACTTATAGAAAATACCATGACGCTTCAGCTTGCATCGGCCAGTGTTATTAAAAATCCGAGTTGGGTAATTCCTGGGCAAGCAAGTTGGGAATGGTGGAATGATGCGTCACCTTACGGTCCGGATGTTAATTTTGAAGCAGGCTATAATTTGCAAACGTATAAGTATTACATTGATTTTGCTGCTAAGTTCGGCTTAAAATACATCATTATGGATGAAGGATGGGCAAACAGCACTACAGATCCTTATACGCCAAATCCAAAAGTCGATGTTCATGAACTGATTCGCTATGGTAAAGAAAAAAATGTTGGTGTGGTACTATGGCTAACTTGGCTTACAGTACATAAAAATATGGATTTGTTTAAAACTTTTAAAACCTGGGGTGTTAAAGGTGTTAAAATTGATTTTATGGATCGTAGCGACCAGTGGATGGTAAATTATTATGAAACAATAGCTAAAGAGGCTGCAAAGAACGAATTATTTGTAGATTTTCATGGGGCTTTTAAACCGGCTGGATTAGAGTATAAATATCCAAATGTGCTATCATACGAGGGTGTGAGAGGTATGGAACAAATGGGAGGGACTTTGCCTAAAAACAGTCTTTATTTGCCATTTATGAGAAATGCTGTTGGTCCGATGGACTACACACCTGGCGCAATGATTAGCATGCAGCCAGAATCTTATCGGGCAGAAAGACCTAATGCAGCAAGCATTGGTACACGTGCTTATCAAATGGCACTATTTGTAGTTTTCGAAAGTGGAATCCAAATGCTTGCAGATAATCCAACCCTTTATTATCGCAATTTAGACTGTACAGAATTTATAACTTCTGTACCTACAACTTGGGATGAAACTAGAGCGCTGGCTGCAAAGGTTGGCGAATTAGTTGTTGTTGCAAAACGCAAAGGCGGTAAATGGTTTATTGGCGGCATTACAAATGGTACAGAACAAAACAGAACCTTAAACCTGAATATGGATTTTTTACCTAAAGGTAAAACCTACACCATGACTTATTTTGAAGATGGAATTAACGCTGGTCGGCAGGCAATGGATTATAGGGAAAAGACGATGCAGGTAAATAGCGATAGTAAATTAGATATCACAATGGTAAGGAATGGAGGGTATGCTGCGGTTATTACACCAAACTAATTGAGTGTTAAGTTACAAATTTAATAGAGCTATCGTACGAGCATCCTTCTGATTTTCAAAAAACTTTGCCAACACATTTTCGAAAACAGGATCTGCGTTATGTAAGCCAGCAAATAATGTCATACTCGAGCGAAGCTTTAAAGCATCAATTCCTCCAAAAATTTCTTCCGGAGCGTTGGTTTTTAATGCATTTAATATTTTTGTAATTTCTATAAGCCGGTTACCTAAAATAGGATGTTTAAGATATGCTTCAGCTTCTCCGATATTTCGAATTGCAAATTTTTTAGCCATATCGCTGTAGCCTAATCCATCAAGTTGAGGAAAAATGAACCACATCCAATGGCTTGTTTTTTTGCCGTTTTTAATTTCATTAAGCGCATTGGTATAAATATGTTGTTGCGCTTCAACAAATCTGTTTAAATTGTATTCCATTATAATTGGTTTTTTCAAAGATTTGATATTTATAAAACCTCAATTTTAATAGATAAGTTTTAATCCAATTACTGATATTTAGAAAAAAATATTTGGTATTCCTTTATTTTCAATATTCAGTAAATTGATTTAACTGAACAATAAGTAAAAAGTAAAAATATTATGAAAGTACTATTGATTGTAGTTTTTATAGTGATTATTGTGGCTTTTCTTTGTGCAGCCTATGATATGGCAAAAAATAGAAGAAAGATTCACCTAATTAATATCTTATTGTTGGTTTTTGTTCCGTACTTATGGCCATTTATTTATTTGCTTCTTACTAAGAGGCTAGTAAAATACAAATATCACTCAAGAAGTAAGGCTTTAGTTATTCAATAGTCTTGATTTTCGCTCGAATAATTTGTTGAATATTTTGTAGATAGTAATAATTATAGTTGGATAATTAACACAAAAAAAATGCCTTCTAATAAACTTAGGAGGCATTTTAATTTGTGGGCCCAGCTGGGCTCGAACCAGCGACCAAAAGATTATGAGTCTTCTACTCTAACCAACTGAGCTATAGGCCCTGAAAAAACTATTGTTTTTTGCGAGTGCAATGTTACAAATTTGCATTCAATTTCGGAAAAAGTTTTTAACTAATTTTTTTCATTCCTGCTTTTTTCATTCATTATCAGTTATTTGCTTTTTCTTAAAAACAAAAACTTCAATAATTTCTTTAAGATTACGTTATTGTAAAGCAGAATGTATTTATGTTATCAAGTTCAAGAAATCTTTTTAGCAAAAATTAACGTAATTTTATCCAACCAAACACCATATTTTAAATACTGTTGTGTTCATATTAAAAATTAAAATTTAGCAGCACGCTCATGGATTATAAGCAACTACAAATTGATGTAGAAAAGCATGTTACAAACTACTTTAAAGAAAACCACGATTCACGATTGGTTTATCATAACCTTCAACATACTAAAGATGTGGTTGAAGCCACACAGCAAATCGGAAATCATTACCAGCTTAGCGACGAAGATTTTTTTATCGTAACTACTGCGGCTTGGTTTCATGATACCGGTTACTTCGAAGATGTATTTAACCATGAAGTAAAAGGTGCAGATTTGGCTAAAAAATATTTAAAAGCTGAAGGCATAAATGAGGAAATAAGAACCAAAGTTTCTAGCGCAATTTTGAGTACTCAAATTCCTCAAAGACCAGCAAATCTGTTAGAAGACATTTTATGTGATGCCGATCTTTTTCATTTAGGTACAGAAAATTTTAGGCAAAAAGGTAAATTGATGCACAAAGAAGCCGAGCTGATTTATGAAAAAGACATTAAGAAAAATGATTGGCGGGTTAAGGATATACAGTTTTTACAGGCTCAGGAATATCATACCGATTATGTAAAACTACTACTCGGCGACCAAAAAATTAAAAACATCGAGAAGATAAAAAGTAAATTATCTGGAGAAAAGGAAATTGTTCGTTTTGATGATCAGCCAATTACAACAACCAGTTCATCAATTGTTGCCGAAGATAAAAAGAAGAAAAAAGATAAGGGTGATAAAACCGAAAAGCCTGATAAAGGGATAGAAACCATGTTTAGAATTACATCGGCCAATAATCAGCGTTTGAGCGATATGGCCGATAATAAAGCACACATTTTAATTACGGTAAATTCTATTATGCTTTCGTTAATTGTAAGTTTACTTTTAAGGAGATTAGAAGACCATAGCAACTTAATTATCCCTACGTTTATTTTACTTACTGTAAGTTTAACTTGTGTTGTCGTTTCAATTTTATCAACCAGGCCATCCATTCCGCCAGGAATTTTTACTCCACAAGATGTTGATAATAAGAAAGTTAATCTGCTTTTTTTTGGTAATTTCTACAAAATGTCGTTACCTGCATATACTGATGGTATGATAAAAGTTATGAACGATAAAGACTTTTTGTACGGAACATTAATTACCGATGTGTACTCTGGCGGTGTGGTTTTAGGAAGGAAATACAAATTAATCAGGTTGGCTTATAACATCTTTATGTTTGGCTTAATTGCTGCGGTTTTGGCATTTGTGGTCGCTTATGCAGCTTATGGTAAACTTTAATGGAAGATTTATTGAACTCCACTCTGTTTAACAGAGATTTTAGCTGGCTTAAATTTAACGAAAGAATTTTGATGGAAGCCGAACGTAAAACTGTTCCGCTTTTAGAACGTATTAAGTTTTTATCTATTTTTTCTTCCAATCTAGATGAGTTTTACCGAGTTAGAATGCCGGTTTTGCTTGCCTTAGAAAAATTAAGCAATCGCGATGATAATGACATTAAAATCGAAGCCGACCTTTTAAAATCTGCAAATAATTTAATTGTTGATCAGCAACAGCGTTATGGACAAACTTTAAAGCAAAACATCATTCCCGAACTAAAGAAGAATAATATTAGCCTAATTTATGGTGAAGAATTTCCTGAGCTAATTAATCAGCAAGTAACACGTTATTTTCTAAGTCAGGTTTTAGCTTTTATTAAGCCTGTATATATTAACGAGCAAACAAAGTTTTTTCCTTCAAATAACGAACTGTATTTTTTAATTACCTTAAATCAAGGTGATTCTATCCAATCCGTTATCATTAATATTCCTTCGAACGAGTTGCCAAGGTTTTATAAAATCGAAGCTGAAGGTGAAACTTATATTGTTTTTTTAGATGATATCATTCGTTTTCACCTCGATTTAATATTTAAAGCAGAAATTACGGGTTGCTACAGTTTTAAAATTACCCGAGATGCTGAGATTGATTTAAAGGATGAATATTCTGGTAGCCTTTCTGAACAATTAGAAGCACAACTTCAAAAAAGAGATTCGGGCTTAGCAACCAGATTTCTTCATCAGCCAGGCATTCCAAAAAATATTTTAATGCTGCTTAAAAAGCTTTTTAACTTAAAAAAGGCAAATTTAGTAGAGGGTGGGCAATATCACAATCTAAAAGATTTTATGTCTTTTCCTGTTAGTTTACCAAATTTATCCAATAAATCATGGCCAAAACTATGCAATACGGATGTGGTTGATGGAAGTTTAACGGAGGCAATTTTAAAAAAGGATATCATCATCCATACACCTTATCAAAGTTATGATAGTGTACTTCGTTTCTTTAATGAGGCTGCTGTCGACCCGAATGTAGAGGAAATTTACTTAACAATTTATCGTGTTGCAAGCGATTCTAAAATTATAAATGCACTAATTAGTGCAGCACAAAATGGCAAAAAGGTTTTAGTTTTGGTAGAGCTTAAAGCTCGATTTGATGAAGCCAACAACATTAAATGGGCAAAAAGGATGAAGGAAAAAGGGGTAGAGATTGTGTACAGCGTTACTGCCCTGAAAGTTCATGCAAAAGTAGCTTTGGTTAAAAGAAAAATTGATGGCAGAATGCTTTATACGGGTTTACTGGCTACAGGAAACTTCAATGAAAGCACTGCAGCTTTTTACACCGACCATATTTTAATGACGGCAAACAAGGATATTTTACGAGAAATAGAATTGCTTTTCATTTTTCTATCTAAACGGGTAAAACCTTCATCGGCAGATTTAATTAAGTTTAAGCACATTTTGGTTGCACAGTTTAACCTTCAGCAAACTTTTTTAAACCTAATAGATAGGGAAATTGAGTATGCTAAATTAGGTAAAGAGGCTTCTATCACCATCAAATTAAATAATCTTGAAGAAAAAGTATTGATAACAAAGCTTTATGAAGCAGCTCAGGCTGGGGTAAAAATCACAATGATTGTACGTAGCATTTGCAGGGTAATTCCGGGTGTTAAAGGCATGAGCGAAAACATTAAAGTAATTCGCATTGTAGATCGTTATTTAGAGCATGGGCGTATTTTTGTCTTTAATAATTTAGGGAAACAAGATGTTTATTTAGGCTCGGCAGATTGGATGAATAGAAATATTTATCGTAGAATAGAAGTTTGTTTTCCTATTTATGACGCCCAAATTAAAGCTGAAATTTTAGAGTTGATTAACATTCAGCTGAAAGATAATGTACAAGCTGTTTTAATTGATGAGTTGATGAATAATGTTCCGGTACAAAAGGGTGGAACACTTATTGCATCTCAGCAAAACATTTACGAATTTTTAAAAAACAAATCTTAAATTTTATCCAATGAAAAATTATAAATTATACATAGCATCGGGTTTCGCAGCATTAATGATGGCTGTTTTATGCATTTCTTGCTTTAACGAAAAACATGATGATAAGGCAAGTGATGAAGCTGCAACGACTGAAAAAACTGACTTACCTTACGATTTGAACAATCCAGTTAAATATAATATGCCTCAAAACCTATTCGAAATATCGGGTATAGCTTTCAATAATGGAGATGCTAAACAGGTTTTTGCCATACAGGATGAAGATGGAGATTTATTTTATTTAGGCATGGATGATAAGGATTCTAAATACGTAAAGTTTGGCGGTAAAGGTGATTACGAAGATGTTGCCATCCTTAAAAACAAAGTTATTGTTTTAAAAAGCAATGGCGAATTACATATTTTTCCTTTATCAGAAATAAGCAAAGACGAAGCTGAAAACGTAATTAAGGTCAAAGATTTAGTTCCAAAGGCAGAATACGAAGGTTTAGCTGCCGATGAAAAAACCGGAAAGGTTTATATTTTAACTAAGGCAAGCAAAGCTGATGATAAAAATAAAACCACAAGTATTTATGCCTTCGATTTTGATGGCAACAGTTCTTTAAAACCAGCAGGTGAATTTAGTTTGCCCTATGGAGATATAGAAAAACTTTCTGGTGAAGGTAAAGTGAAATTTAAGCCATCTGCGTTAGCTAAAAATCCGGCTACAAACGAATGGTTCATTCTCTCTTCAGTTAATAAAATGTTAGTTATTGCCAATGCCGATTTTAAAATAAAAGCAACTTATCCATTAAAAGGTGGTAATTTTAATCAGCCTGAAGGAATTGCATTTGATAAAGACAATAATCTATATATTTCAAATGAAGGTGGAACATTAGCTTCGGGAGATATATTACAATTTAAATTAAAAAAATAGAATATAATTGTTTTGCTGTTCGAATAATCGGGCAGCAAAACAATTCTATTTACACTACTACAGCACCCAAACAAACTATATGATTAAAAATTTTACTTTAACAATACTCTTCTCCCTCATTTATTTTATAGCGTTGGCGCAAAGCGATGTAAAATATAGGGTAATTTTATTTGGTGATGCTGGCGAAATGAATCCTGCACAAACGCAGGATTTAAAAAACGCTGCAAAGCAAATCATTCCAAAAAAAACTACTGTAATTTACCTTGGCGATAATATTTATCCAACCGGAATGGGTTTGCCAGGAAGTTTAGAGGAAGAGGATACTAAAAAGATTTTACAATCTCAGTTTGCACCCATGCGAGAAGAAGGTGCTGCGGTATATTTTATTCCAGGCAATCATGATTGGGACAAATCAGGACCAAAAGGCTTGGCAAAAATTAAAGCACAAGATGATTATTTAAAAGCCCAGAACGATCCGCTTTTAAAGTTAATTCCACAAAATGGGTGCCCTGATCCGGTAGCAATAAATTTAACCGATAAATTAACCATTATCGCTTACGATAGCGAATGGTGGCTTTTTCCTTATAATAAGTCAAATCCAAACGGCGAATGCGAATGCCGTACTACAGATGAGGTTTTGGTTAAAATGGAAGATTTGCTAGAGAAAAACAAAGGTAAAGTAATCCTTCTTGCATCACATCATCCATTTCAGAGTTATGGTCCGCATGGTGGTTATTTCAATTTAAGAAACCATCTTTTTCCATTAACTTCTTTAAACAAAAATTTATACGTTCCATTGCCAATTTTAGGCTCGGTATATCCGGTTTTACGTTCTACTTTATTAAGTCCTGAAGATTTAAATCACCCTGCCTATAAAGACATGATTAAATCTGTAAATGGTGTTTTTGGCGATAATCCTAATGTTACTTATGTAGCCGGTCATGAGCACGGTTTGCAGTTAATTAAGGGAGAACAACTACAAATTGTAAGTGGTTCAGGTTCAAAAGTTTCTCCAAATAAAGCAGGTAAGACATCTTTGTTTCACGAAATGCAACAAGGTTATGTAATTGCAGACCAGTTGGTTAACAACGATATGCGTTACGAATATTACATTTATGCCGATACAGGAGTTCAACGCGTTTTCAGCTACACCAAAAAATATGAAAACATAAATCAAAAGATCAAAAATAGGGATAAACCAATTACCGCCGATAGTATTTTAGTAACCATTAAACCGGAATACGATAGTGTTGGCCGCTTCCATAGATACATTTTTGGAGAAAATTACCGAAAAGAATATGCTCAAAAGACTAAAGTTCCGGTTATAAAGGTATCTCAAATTGGAGGTGGATTAAAAGCTACACAACGTGGTGGCGGGAATCAATCTCGTTCTTTAAGGTTAGAAGATAAAAACGGAAAAGAATACGTTTTAAGAAGTGTAGAGAAATTTCCAGAAGTGCTTTTGCCTGAGCAATTAAGGCAAACATTTGCAAAGGATATTATAAAAGATAACATGTCTGCTCAACATCCATTTTCTGCGCTAATTGTACCAGAATTGGCAAAGGCAGGCGGCATTCCACATAGCAATCCGATTATTGGTTGGGTTTCTCCTGACGATAATTTAGGCGAATATGAATCTGCTTTTGCAAATACATTATGCCTTTTAGAAGAACGTGAGCCACTTGGAGAATCGGATAGTTCGCCTAAAATGGATAAAAACTTAACAGATGATAACGATAACACTTTAGATGGTCCGGCTTGGGTTAAAGCCAGGGCTTTTGATGTTTTGCTTGGAGATTGGGACAGACATGAAGACCAGTGGAGATGGAAAGAAACTAAAAAAGATGGTGGTTCTCATTATACTCCGATTCCGAGAGATAGAGACCAGGTTTTCTTCAGGTCTGACGGTAAATTGCAACGTTACACCCAATCTACATCACTTTTGCCAATGATGCAGGGTTACGAACGCGATATACAAAACATCAATTGGTTTTTATGGGAAGGCAGAGAAATTAGTAGTAGGTGGACAGCCAATATTGATGAAAAGGAATGGGATAAAATAGTAAAAGACTTTTGCGCAAACTACAATGATGACGTTTTTGAGAAAGCTTTAAAAAAACTCCCTGAGCCAAGTTACTCCCTTCATCATGATGCGATTTTGGCACAAATGCGTGTAAGAATAAAGCAATTGCCAAAATTAATGAACGATTATTATCATTTCTTTAATGAAGTAGTTGACATAGAAGTAACTAATAAAAATGAACTGATTAAAATTACTGATACCGATGATAAGGGTTTAAAAGTTAAAATCAACAAAATATCAAAAGAAGGAAATATTAAAGGTGAATTATTCGACCGTGTTTTCGATCCCAAAGTAACTAAAGAAATTAGGGTTTATATGCACAATGGTAATGACAGCTTATTTTTAAATAACAAAAATTCGAAAATTAAAGTCAGAATTATTGGAGGTAAAGGCAATAAGGTTTACGATTTTGCAAATAGCAATGGCTTTGTTAAATTATATGGCAGAGAAGATAAAGCAACTTACAATGGAGATGACGTTAGTAAAATCCGCAAAGTTATTTCTAATGATACATCCAATTTCAGTTACATACCAAAAGATATGTACGATAGAAGATCGTATAATTTAAACGCCGGTTACAACAATGATGATGGTATCTTACTTGGCTTGATTTATAAACAAACTAATCCTGGGTTTAGAAAACAGCCTTACGGTAATACGCAAACAGTTTCATTTTTGCATTCATTTTCAAGTAAAGCCTTTCGTTTCAATTACAGGGGTGAATGGTTAAAAGCAATAGGGAAAGCAGATTTTATTATTAAAGCCGATGCTTATGCGCCAAACAACACACAAAACTTTTTTGGTGTTGGCAACGAAACAGCTTTTGATGAGCATGGAGATGATATAAGGTATTACCGAGCCGGATTTAATCTATATCAGGTAGAACCAACTTTAAGGTGGCGCAGACCAAAATCTACGTTTAGCTTTGGCCCGTCGTTTCAATATTATAAGCTAAATCAAGAAGATAACGAAGGTAGGTTTATAACCAGTGGTGCACCGCTTGGCTCATCTGATAGTTTAAATGTTCGTAACGAAAAAATGTTTGCTGGTGCGATAGTTAATTTCACTAATAAT
Source organism: Pedobacter lithocola (assembly GCF_042650845.1). NCBI lineage: Bacteria > Pseudomonadati > Bacteroidota > Sphingobacteriia > Sphingobacteriales > Sphingobacteriaceae > Pedobacter > Pedobacter lithocola. The sequence goes on from NZ_JBHSBW010000007.1 coordinate 354,898, forward strand.
ACCCGTGATAATGATTTGTTGCCAACACTAGGTAGTTTTGTTGATTTTAAATTTTTAGGATATAAGGGGCTTAACAAATACTCAAATTCTTTTGGGCAGTTTACCGGTAGCGTCGCCTTATACAAAAATCTTGATGGTAGAAAAGCATTCATTCTTGCAGATAGATTTGGTGGTGGTATTACAATCGGTAAACCAGCTTTCTATCAATCTCAGTTTATTGGTGGGCAGGGAAATTTATTAGGCTATCGTCAGTTTAGATTTGCCGGCGACCATAGTTTCTATAATAACTTAGAGTTAAGAGCAAAAATTGGCGATTTAGTGAGTTACATTCTACCAGGACAAATTGGTCTGTTAGGATTTTACGATGTTGGTAGGGTATGGAGCAGAAATCAAAGTTCTGATTTATGGCATCATGGCGTTGGTGGTGGTGTTTATTTTGCACCTGCATCATTAACAGTTGTACGTTTCGTAATGGGACATTCAACCGATGGATGGTACCCTTATGTATCATTAAACTTCAGATATTAAAACCTCTTTGGTTGAGGAATCTGATAATTTAGAAACTATTTACAGCAATTAAGCGTATATTATTTATTGAATTTGTAAAAATAGTATTACGTTTTGCAGACTATTTATGGCTTTGGCACTTTGTATCTTTGCCTAATTACTTTTTTTACTTATTAAATTTTACGTCTATAAAACATTTATACTCATGAATACCAATGTAATACAAATACATAAAAATGAATGTATTCATTGCCAGGTAAAATCAAATTTGTCTTTCAGACCGTTGGTAAACTATCTGAAAAATAGATTAAAAACCGAGAAAACCGTTAAATCTGAGTTTTACAGATTTCTATTGGAAAAAATAGAGAAAGAAGACGCTTTACTTGGAAATATAACTACGCAAGAATTAGCTAAACATAAAGATACGCTCGAATTAATATTCACAATTTTAACGCCTTTAATGGCCAATGAAAATGAATTGTATTGGGCATTAAGTACACCAGTTCCTGATGAAATATTCTTCAGTACAAATGCTTTCTATCAATTCTTTAAAGATCACGATCCTAAAACCAAAGTAAATAATGGTAATAATGAATCGCCAGAAATGAAGCATTTAAAATTTATCTATAATTTAATTTTAAATAGATTTTACAGCTTTACATCGGTGCTGAAAAATGATATTATTTATGCTCATGTAAATACCGAAAACAATTTAACGCAGTATTACAACATTCAAAATGATACGCAGTTTATTGATATTCAGTATAAAGGTAACCTACCCGAATTAAATTTTGAAGAACTTGCCAAGCATTTTCAAGAAGGAACAGAAATAGAATATCTAGATAAAAACCTTCCTTTAAAGAAATTTACTTTTGAAGGTTTTAGCGTAATATCTATTACTGATGTTACTTTACAACATGCTATAGAAGGAATTAGAAGCGCTTTAGTAGATCATAATTATCAAACAGAGGCTTATAATCATGTTATTCAGGCTTTAAAAACTTTAAGTGGAAATGGCGATTTAGAATTTGGTTTAATGCCGTTTTTAACGGTTAATGATAAACTGGTTTTTGACAATCAGGATTTTTCGCAAAGCATGTTGATAAATTCTGCCAAAGCATCTAATCTTGAAGAAGAAGTTTTTTACTCGTTAGTAGATAAATATAAGGAAGACCCGAGGGCAATTTTTGTTAGTGCAATTAACGATGATCAGATTGTTAAAGATCCATTTTTACGTGTTTTAAAAGCCGCAGGTGTTTGTTCTTATTCTGTATTGCCAATTTATTACAACAAACAATTAGCTGGAGTACTCGAAGTATATTCTACTAAAGAAATCGTTGTTGATGATAAATTACTGTCGAGGTTACGCCCTGCAATGCCACTTATTGGTCAGCTTTTTCAATACAGTATCGAAGAGTTTAATGCTAAAATGGACGCCGTTTTAATGGATAAATTTACTGCTTTGCAACCTTCCGTTCAATGGAAATTTAATGAGGCAGTTTGGCATTTTCTTCGACAAAATAAAGAAAGTAGAAAGCACAGACAGATCGATACAATTACCTTCAAAAATATGTATCCTTTATTTGGTGCGGTTGACATTAGGAATTCGACTAATGAGCGTAACCAAGCTTTAAAAGAGGATATGCATGTACACCTTTTAAATATCATCAAAACTTTAAAAGGTATTCGGAAGTTTGTTCCTTTAGAACTTATAGAGAAGCTTATTTTTAATTGTAATGATTGGATTGTTCGTATAAGCAACGTGGCTTCGAGCAATGAAGAAATGCTATTGAATGAGTTTTTAAGCGCTGAGGTTTATCCATTCTTTTCTGTTATTAAATTAAATCATCCGGAGGTTACTGAAATTGTAGATGATTATTTCGCGGAGATTATACCAGAAACTGGTTTAGCTTATGAGAATAGAAGAAAACTTGAGGTGTCGATGCAATCTATCAATATGGAGGTTAGTCAGTTCTTAGAAACTGCTCAGCAAAATCTACAGGCTTCATACCCTTGTTACTTTGCAAAATTTAGAACTGATGGTGTAGAATATGATATTTATATCGGTCAGGAAATTGCACCAAACAAACCTTTTGATTTGCTGTATTTGAAAAATATTCGATTATGGCAACTTACATCAATGGTAGAAATTGCAAGGCTTTCTAAAAACCTGATTGGTGAAATGCCACGACCATTACAAACCACTCAATTGGTTTTCATTCATTCAAATTCTATCGATATAAGCTTTAGAAATGATGAAAGAAGATTTGATGTAGAAGGTGCGTATAATATTAGATATGAGGTTGTTAAAAAACGAATTGACAAGGTTTTAATCAAAAATACTTCAGAACGTTTAACACAGCCAGATAAGATTGCAATGGTTTATTTCAATGCAGAAGAAGCTAAAGAATACATCGAATACATTAAATATTTGCAAGATCAAGGTTATTTAAATGATGATTTGGAGCAATTAGATTTGGAAGAACTTCAAGGCGTTTCAGGCTTAAAAGCTTTGCGTGTTGGTGTTAAATATTTAATAAAGAATAGAAAGCAAGAATTAGTGAACGCGAAAGCTGAAGATATGAGTTTAAATTAGAATTAAATAAATCGGTAGCTCCCGTTTTTATATTTTAAGTATTATTAGTTACAAGCTTTATTTGGGTTTTGTAACTAATTTTAACTTAAATTTTCTTCTTATTCTTCCATAGTTAAAGAGAATTACTCTTTTAGCCCTCCATTTTTAAAGAGTTCATAAGCGGTTTGATAATTCGCGATTGCTTTATCAGTAAACAATTTCGGAAAGTTTGCCTTTCGTTGTTCATTCTTTGCTTTATTGTATATATAACTTTCTATTTTTCGCTGCGGACTTAAAATCACCAAGCTATCGTTTTGCATATAGGCCAATTTTTGATAAGTACCTAAAACCACTCTCGATTTATAATTGCTATCTAAAACATTTTTTCCGAAGAAGTCATTGGTATAATTCCATCCTAAAAATCCCCAAAGCGTAGGGAACACATCAATTTGAGATGTCATTTTGTGGATATTGGTATTCGCGGTATTTTTCAAATTTAATATCATGCAAGGTATCTGATATTTTGATATATCTATTTCATTTTTACCAGCGCTACTGGCACAATGATCTGCCACGATTACAATTACAGTATTTTTAAACCATGGTTTGCTTTTAATGTTTTCAATAAAATTTTTGATGGCGTAATCTGTATATCTAACTGCTGCTTCTCGTGTACCCTGCGGAAGATTGATTTTGTTAGCAGGGAAAGTATAGGGGCGATGGTTTGAGGTAGTCATTATAAAGTTATTAAATAGCTGGTGATGTTTGTATTTCTCATCAGCATCTTTCACCACAACATTAAAAATATCTTCATCGCAAATGCCCCATGCGTTTTCAAAAGTTACATCTTTATTATGAATGAGGGTTCTTGTACCACCATAGGTTTCGTTTAAAAGTTTTCTACCTCTATCTACAATGTTATATTCATTGTTTCCAAAAAAGTGGTTCATGTTATCAAAATAGCCATCACCACCGTAAAAAAATGTGTTTGTATATCCTTTTTCCTTAAAAACATGACCTACCGAAAATAAATGTTCGTTATCCATTCGCCTAACAATGCTGCTGCCAGGCGTTGGCGGAATACACAATGTTAATGCTTCCATACCACGAACAGTTCTAGTTCCTGTTGCATACATATTGCTAAAAAATACGCTGTGATTTGCTATAGAATCGAGAAAGGGTGTTAGGTGTTGTGTGTTGCCATAATGCGCTAAAAAATCTGCACTTAAACTTTCAATCGTTATGGTGATTACATTTGGTTTATACGATTCTCCTTCACCCGAAACAATTCTTTTAATGGATAAGCCAGCGTTTATAAAACTAGCATTTGTTTCTTTTAATTGTTTTCGTACAAGTTCAAAAGCCTTTTTATCATCAATTTGACTGTAAAAATCCTGATAGTTTAATTCGTTATTTTTAAAAGCAGCGAAAAATGAATATGTACCCGCCTTACTTAGCTCGTTGGTATAATGATTGTTGCCATGTTCTGCCCAAGAGTTTTTTACGAATGTGATAAACAAAACTGCAAAAATGATTAGTGAGAAGGAACGTACATTTGTTGATTTTCTAGTTGATTCATCGAAAGTTTGGTTAAAAACTTTAAGTCGATATAAAATGTAAGTTATTGCAGATGCCAAAAATAATATCGCGGCAAGTAATAAAGGAATAGGGTATGATTCGTTTATGTTGTGAATTACTTCATATGTGTAAATTAAATAATCTACCGCGATAAAATTAAATCTGCTTTCAAATTCCTGCCAAAAAGTTAACTCCGCAAAAAAGGAAAAAAGTGTAATAACGATAAAGAAGAAAAAAAATATCGAAGTAAAAATTTTATTCCATTTTTTATGGTATAATTTATCTGGTAGGATTAATAAAAATAGGGCATAAGGTATCGTAATAATTAATGCTGAACCTACATCGAAAAATAATCCAAGTGAAAATATTTTGACAATTTCGAATAAAGTAAAATCGGTATGTTGGCAAGCGGAAATAAAAAGTGTGGTTCTAACGATGAAGGAGAGTGTGATGAAATAAGCTAGAAATGCAAAGTAAAGCGCAAATCTACCTGTAAATAATTTTTTCATTTAAAAGGAAATTTCACTAAAATTAACTTTCAAATCTGAAGAAATACTGAAGATGAATTTAGACCTAAAATTTAAGGCACAAAAAAAGCGATAAGGTTTGCCTCATCGCTTTCTTCCCGAAAAATAGACGCTATTTTATATTTGCAGCAATTTCAATTGCATCAGTAGATTCTACTGAACTAATGTTTGTTTTTAAGGCTGCAAATTTATCAATTGTGAGTTTTGGTGTGTTGCCCATTACTAAGGTATGATTATCTGTAGCACCACTTAATTTTAAGTCAGCGTTATCTTTAATAACTGTATATAAACCTTCTGTGCTCGAATTAATTTGTGCAAAAGCATTGTCTTTTAAAAAGATTTGTAAGAATTTGGTTTTAAGTTTACCATTTGTTTTTACAATTGCATTTTCAGAAGCTTCAATTCTGTAAAGGTCGTTAACATATACGGTAAGCTTGCTTACTTCTTTATCATTCGAACTAATTTTTAATATATTTCCTTCCTGTGTTATTCTTGCATTTCCTAAATTATCATCAGCATAGTTAATGCCTTCGTTTTGTCTTTGTACCAGCGTTACTTCTACATTGCCTTTAACAATTATTCTTCTGTAGTTGACAGATGACTCAGTCGATAACGGATGTTTTTCTGCTGCCACTACACTGGTTGCAAATGTAGCTGATGTTAGAACAAGAGCTGTTAATGATGTTGCGATTAGGGTTTTGATTGAGGTTTTCATAATGCTGTATTTTAAAGTGATTTATATTTTTAAGTTGTTTTGTAGATAAGACGCCATCAACATAAAAACGTTGCAGTCAATTACTTCATATTATACCAGCATTGGCAACTAATCGACGAACAGGTGTAAAAAACAGACGAACCAAACTTATTTTTTATACGATTGTAAAATAATTTTAAATTTATATGTAGTTATACTTTTTAGTATCTTTACAGCAAATTAAGCCAAACACCACACATGAAGAAAAAGGTTGTTCTTGTTCAGGATAACAAAGATATTTTGGACATTATGGACCAAATATTAGAGGAGGAAGGATTTGATGTAACGCCATCATTAACAACCGATCCTATAGATAAGATTGAGGAGATAAATCCGGATGTGGTAGTTATTGATGATCATATAAAAGGATCAAAAAAAGGTTCTAAAGTTGTTAAAGAACTTAAATCTGATCCTAAAACAGAAGAAGTTTCTGCTATTCTAACATCAACATCTGAGAAGCTTCCTGAAATTGCAGAAGAAAGCAAGGCTGACGATTACATTCAAAAGCCTTTTGATATAGACGATATGGTTGATGTAGTTAAGCGGAACGCTTAATTTCTATTTAATGAGGGTTTAAAGGTATCTGTTTTTACTACAGCTTTTAAATCATGCAAAATGGTGTATAAACCAAAATTGGTTCTGTTTACATAAATAAAATGCTTAACGCCGCGAGCTTGTTTAAATTCTGGCATTTTAGCTATTTTCTCTCCATATTCATAAAGTTTCTCGAAAAATTCATTCTGACTAAAATCAAAAGTGTTATTGATGTATGGTTTCGCAAAAAGCTCAATCATTTCTTTGTACGATTTATAATAAAACTCAACCTGCGATGCAGTATCATCTTTATGAATCATATCAAGCTGCCTAAATGCATCAATTGTTTTTGCTTTATCATTGATGACATCTGTTGAGATTAATGAGAAAAACGGATAGTAAAAATCATCAGGCATTTCTTTTATACAACCAAAATCTATTACACCCAATTTTTCATCAGGCGTAATCATAAAATTGCCCGGATGCGGATCTGCATGTACAGCCCTTAATTCATGCTGTTGGAAATTATAAAAATCCCAAAGTGCTTGTCCAATTTTATTTCTTAATTCTTGCGATGGATTGGTTTGCAAAAACTCTTTTAAGTGTAATCCATCAATCCAATCCATTGATATTATTCTTTTACCAGATAACCCGGGGTAATAGGTTGGGAAAACTACATTATCTAGATTTTTACAAGCTACAGAAAATTCAATAGAACGTTTAACCTCTAATTCATAATCTGTTTCTTCTAATAATCTTTCTTCAACTTCTTTAATGTAGATGTTCAATTCCTTTTCCGACATGCCCAATAAACGGAATGCGAAAGGTTTTACTAATTTTAAATCTGATGAAATACTATCGCCAACACCAGGATATTGAATTTTAACAGCAAGTTTCTTGCCTTTTAAAGTAGCTTGATGCACCTGCCCAATTGAAGCTGCATTTGTAGAGTTAATGTTAAAAGTATCGTAAATCTGCTCTGGTGTTTTGCCGAAATTCTTTGTAAAAGTTCTTACAATCAATGGTCCTGAAAGGGGTGGAGCATTATATTGCGACTGTGTAAATTTATCTACATAAGATTTTGGAAGTATGTTTTTATCCATACTTAGCATTTGTGCAATTTTTAAAGCACTACCCTTAAGCTCACTCAACGATTTGTAAATATCAGTAGCATTATCTTCATTAAGTTGTTCTCTATCCATTTCCGGATTGAACAATTTTTTAGAATAATGTTTAATGTAATTTCCACCAATTTGAATACCGGTTTTTACAAATTTTGCAGATCGTTCTACCTTTGTTACAGGAATACTATTTTGTTCTTTCATTTAATTAAAACCCATTTTACCTGCGTATTTGCCATTGCGGCTTAAAAACTTGCCATACTCAAACAAGTTATCTATTGGAGAGTGCTGAAATAAATCGAAGGTAACATTTATGCCTTTTTCAATTGCTTCATCTGTTTTTTCAAAACCGTCGCTATCATCATTTATCCAAAAATTTAAAATAAATGCAAACTGAATCCACAAAGCATCTTTATATCTTTTGCTTAAAAATCTACGTTCGGCAAGCTCACCGCTTTCCAAACCTTCAGCTATAATTTCTTCTGCAAAATTTTCGAAGATTGGCTTAACACCCGAAAGCACGTTAGGCATTTCAAATTTACCTTTTTGGTTTTTTAAACTATAAATAACAAAACTGCGTTCGTTTTTTAAATTTTCCAAATAGCTGTAAAAAAAGGAAAGTATTTTTTCACGAGATGAATATTGAAGCCAAACTTCTTGTTCTTTAATTTTTGTAATGGTTTCGAAAGTTAATTGAAACCAAAGATTTTTTTCGATGCTTTCGAATGAAGCATAAAACTGATAAAATTCAGCTTCGGTAATTTTAAGTTTTTTAACAAAAACGTAAACCGATTTTGGTTTTTCATTGTTAGTTAAAACATAATCAAGATATGCTTGTCGAATTTGTTGAGCAGTTGCCATATACCTGTTTTTTTACAAGTATAACGTTAATATGATTTCCTTGTTTTTTTACACAACATTTTCTTAATCATGTTATTGTAATAATCATTTTCAAAATAATTGAAAGTTAATTTTTAGGCTATAAAATTTAGTTAAATGTGGAATAATAATTCATCATTTAACTAAAAATATTAGTAATTTCGTTTATTGATTTTCACATTTTAAACAATATCGATATGATGCAGCTAAGTGATTTTTTGTATGGCAAAATGGAATTGCCAAATGTATTTACTGAACTTTTAGCAACTGATGCTTTAAAACGTTTGGCTGGAATTCACCAAAGTGGCGCCATTTATTTGGTAAATCCCGATATCTGTCATTCCAGATTAGAACATGCTATTGGTGTAACCATGCTAATTAGAAAACTAGGTGGATCAGAAATTGAACAAATTGCTGGTTTATTGCATGATGTATCGCACACCGCTTTCTCACATGTTGGTGACTACGTTTTTGATAATGTTGAAGAAGATTACCACGAAAAGGTATTTGCTGAGGTTTTATATAAATCTGAAATTCCTGATGTATTGATGAAATTTGGCTATAGTGTAAATCAAATTCTATTTAGCAAATTCGATATTTTAGAGCAACCTTTGCCAGCGCTTTGTGCTGATAGATTGGATTATACATTACGAGATGGCGTTTATGCAGGTATAATATCAAGACAAAGAGCTAAAGAATTTCTGCAATCAGTAATTTTAAAGGATGGAAAAATTGCAGTAAATAACGAAAGAGAAGTAATGTGGATTAACGAAACCTTTATAAAGCTTAATGAAGAAGTATTTAAACTGCCACTTTACCTTTACGCAAATGGTAAAATGGCCGAATTAATTAAAATTTTATTAAAGAAGGGGATATTAACTGAAAATGATTTATTTAAAACAGATACCATGTTACTAAATAAAATAAGAAGTTATACATTTGGTTATGAAGCTGTTAAATCTATTAAGCAATTAAAAGGATTTGCAGAATTTATGAGACATGGAGCTGTACCCAAGGTAAAAGCGAGGAGCTTAAAGGCATTATTAGTTTAAATAATAAATTATATAAAACTTAAGTGCCAATAAATCGTATATTACTGAAAACCTTATTATGTCGGTCATAGAAATAATTTTAATTTGTGCTGTAGTTCTTTTAATTTTTGGAGGTAAAAAACTACCTGAATTGATGAAAGGAATTGGAAGAAGTATTAAAGAATTTAAAGAAGGCAAAGACGAACCTCCAGTTAAGTAATCAATATTTCATTATAATTAATACTGATGTATTTATTGCATGGTGTTTAATTCGTTAGCGTTAGATTTTATACTTTATTACATCAATCATTCCCATTTTTTAAACAAAACCATAATTTAACATTTTAAAATTGTTAAATAATAGCTAAGTGCTTTTGTTGTATATTCTTAAATAGTATATTGCATTTCGATATTCAACCAAATGCAGACTATATTTCTAATAAATTAATACCGATGAAGACTGCTTTTTTAGTTTTTATCGTTTTTTTATTTTCATTTTCAGTTAAAAGTTTTGGGCAAAATGTTTCTAATGAAGGGACAGACTTTTGGGCGGTTTTTCCAACGCATGTGCCAAGCGGAAATTCTTTAGCCAATATTGCAGTATTTGTTACCTCAAAATTTAATACCGAAGTTACGGTAAGTTGTAATGGCTGGACAGAAACTCAAGTAATAAAGGCAAATACTGCCACTCAATTTAATGTGCCGAGAGTAAATGCTTATATAGATTTGGCTGAATCCAATAGTAATTTAACCAACCGAGGAATTCATATTAAGGTTAAAGATGGTCAGCCAAAAGTTTCTGCATATACGCATATATATGGTAACGCAAGATCTGCAGCATCATTAATTCTTCCCTACGAAACTTTAGGGCAGACATATTATTCCATGAATTATTTCCAAACCAACGGAGGTAATAACTATCTGGCTATTGTTGCGGCTGAAGATAATACTACAGTTTTAATACATGAAAAGAATGGTGTTTCAAAACCTATAACTTTATTGAAAGCGGGTGATGTTTATGAGTATATTTCGGGTAGTGATGATTTAACAGGGGTTTTTGTAGAAAGCGACCCAGTAACATCTCCTTGCAAAAGGTTTGCAGCTTTTTCAGGTACATCTGTAATAGCAATATCTTGTACAGCTTCACAAGATCCGCTCTACCAACAGTTATATCCAACGGTTAGCTGGGGTAAAGAATATGGTGTTGTTCCATTTATAAATAGGAAGTATATTTTAAGAATTTTAGCCCAAGAGGATAATACTAAAGTAACTTATAATGGACAAACATATACCGTAGATAAAGGTAAATTTATTGAAAGTTCGCAGTTAATAGAACCTACATTTGTTTCTGCAGATAAGTTAATTAGTGTAGCTCAATATTCTCTAACTCAGAATTGTTCATCAGCTTCTGGTGGTAGCATAATTGGAGATCCTGATATGGTAATATTAAATCCTATCGAATTTAATATTAGAGGTGTAACAGTATTTTCATCGCCTTTGCAAAACATTAATGTTAGATATTTAAATATATTAATTAATGCAAACAAGACTGGCACTTTCAAAATAAATGGTAAAGCTCCTGTAACAACATGGACACCACTTTTAGGCAATACAACGTTTTCATTTGCACAAATTCCTGTTACAGATAATAGCTTAACTTTAACGGCTGATGATGGTTTTAACGCAATTGCCTATGGTTTTGGTCAGGCAGAATCTTATGCCTATTCAGCAGGTACAAATTTAGCATCAAACAACTATTTAACTGTTGTTGATGAAGCTAAAAAGGAAGAAAGTCCGAATGGATGTGTTGGACAGGAAATCGATTTTAAAGTTAATCTGCCTTATCAACCAGATAGTATTACTTGGACTTTAGATAGTGAAACTGAAGTTACTACCACGAATTTAATCCCCGAGGTAAAAAATGTTAATGGGCAAACAATATATATATATCGTTATCCTGCAAAAAAAACCTATAGTGTTGCGGCAAATCATCAACTAAATGTTGTTGCTCATGTGCCTAATAATGCAGCCAATTGTCAGAATGGCGATTTGGAAACCAATTATATATTTACCATTTACGATCTGCCTACCGCTAAATTTACAGTCGACAGTACTTTTTGCGCTAAAACTGATGTGATATTTACTGATAAAAGTTTATCAAATTCTACAGATTTTAATATAACAAATTGGGCTTGGGATTTCGGTGACGGAAAAAAATCAGATGAACAAAATCCAAAACATCAATATGAAAAGGAGGGAACCTATATTGTAAATTTATCTGTTCGATCAGGTACTGGATGTTATTCAGATTTTGCTACAGATACAGTAAAGATATTTCCATTACCTGTTTCTAAATTTATTGCCTCTAAGAATACTTGTATCAATACAGATTACCTGGTTACGGATTCATCAACTGTAAGTTCTGCGCTGGGTCCAAATAAAATAGTTAAGTGGAGTTGGGATTTTGGAGATGGAACGAAGTTGGACAAATTAGATTCAATTCCTTTTCCTCATCAATATAAAAGTATTGGAACTTTTAAAGTTTCATTGACAACTACTTCGCAGGAAGGATGCGTTGGTAACACTATAATCCAAGACGTAGTTGTTACCGGCTTGCCTATATCAGATTTTACAACACCAGATATTTGCTTTAAAGATGGTGTTGCTATATTTAAAAATACATCTAAAAATGTTGATGGAACTATAGGTTATTTGAAATTTGAATGGGATTTTGGCGATTCTTCTCCTGCTACAAATAGCTCTAATGAGATAGATGGTAAGCATACTTATTCTATAGCCGGTGATTATACAGTAACCTTAAAAACTACCAATGAGAATGGCTGCCAGGTTATTCAACAAAAGCTTTTTACAGTAAATGGGCAAGTTGAAAAGGCAGATTTTTCTATTCAAAATGAGCTAAATTTATGTAGCAATAATGCTGTAATCATTACTAATTTATCTAAAGCGGCGACTGGAAAAATTACTAGAATTGAGATTTTTAAAGATCGGGATACCATTCCTTTAACGATTCCATATCCGGACACAACTAGTAACATCTTAATAAAATTTGACACTTTCGGGGGATTGAATGATGAACCACATACAATTAAGCTAATTGCTTATTCTGGTGAATCTTGTTTTGAGGAAGCAACGAAGACAATTATTTTAAAACCTTCTCCAATTTTAGAATTTGCAGATATACCAAGTGTTTGTACTGATAATGGTTCTGTGATTATTAATCAGGCAAAAGAAAAATTTGGTATTGTTGGTACGTATAGCGGGAAAGGCATAGATGCCGATGGAAATTTTAACCCAAGAGTTGCTGGCGTCGGTCAGCATGAAATAACATATACTGTAAATGCTGCAAATGGTTGTGCAGATAGTATAAAGAATGTGATAAATGTTTATAAATCACCAACTGCTGATATGGGAACTACGCTATATATTTTAGCTGGAGGTCAGGTAAAAATCCCTGCCTTTGCTGAAGGTTCTAACTTAACATATTCATGGAGCCCTGCATTAGGTTTAGATAATGCAAGTATTTTAAATCCAATAGCATCACCTGAGAAAGATACAGATTATACATTAACAGCAACTACTAGCGATGGCTGTACAGTAAAAGTAATTTATAAAATTATTGTGCTACAGGCTTTAGTTCCGCCAAATTCATTTACACCAAATGGCGATGGCGTTAACGATGTATGGAATATAAAATATTTAGAAAGTTACCCAAATGCTACCGTTGAGGTTTTTAATCGAAACGGAAACAGGGTATTTTTCAGCAATGCATACAAAGTGCCTTTCGATGGCAATTATCAAAACGAGCCTTTACCTGTAGGTGTTTATTACTACCTTATCAATCCACGAAACGGGAGAAAATCAATAACCGGACCTTTAACCATAATCAGATAGAATTGAAAAGGTATTTCATCATAATCGCCCTATTTATTAGTTTCAAAAGTTTTAGTCAGCAGAAACCGCAATACACGCAATATATTTTTAATCAATATTTGTTAAACCCGGCAATATCCGGAATAGAAAATTATATCGATTTTAAAGCTGGTTACCGCAAGCAATGGGCGGGAATTAACGATGCGCCACAAACTTCATTTGTTTCGGCACATTGGGCGCTTGGCGATAATCATTTGTGGAGCAATGCCTTAACTTCGTTTCCCGAGCAAAGTGGCGACCCAATGGATAGAAATTACACACAGAATTATACTTCTTCACCAGCTCATCATGGTATGGGTGTTACGGTGGTTCAAGATAAAGCCGGACCGATATCCAGAATAGATGCAAATTTAACCTATGCTTATCACTTACAATTGAGCAATAATTTCAATTTATCTGTAGGTGCAGCAGCCGGAGTTTCGAGCATTAAACTAGATGTTAACTCGCTTACTTTTCCTGATAGCCAAACCGACCCTGCATTAACAAATGCTTTTATAAGTCAGTTGAGGCCGGATTTGAGCGTTGGCGTTTGGCTTTATGGAGCAAGAATGTTTGCAGGCATTTCTGCACAACAAGTGTTATCTCAAAAATTAAGTTTTACCAATTCTGATAATTACAATACAGGCAAAGAGGTTCCTCACTATTTTGCTACCGCAGGTTATAAGTTTTTTCTTGATGATCAAATTGCTGCAATACCATCCGTAATGGTAAAATACGTTCAGCCTGCTCCTGTATCTGTAGATTTGAACATGAAAGTTGCTTTTAGAGATAAAATTTGGCTTGGAGGAAGCTATCGTAAAGATGATTCTTTCGCTGCTATGGCGGGTTTTAATATTGGTAAAATTGTAAACTTAACTTACTCATACGATTTTACAACTTCAGATTTAAACACAGTAAGCAACGGTAGCCACGAAATTGTATTAGGCTTACTGCTAAATAATATTTATAAAGTGCCTTCGTACATTAGAATGTGGTAACCTTGGTTGGTTAGGTTTTTGGTTTTTTGGTTTGTTGGGCGTAGTTTATTGGTTTGTTAGGTGGTTAGTTTTTTGGTTTTTTGAGGATGATATATTACATCGAACAGATTCACATCATAAAATTTTTATGAAACTTTGACCCCAAAAAACTAACCAACCAGAAACCCAAAAAAACAGAAAGTCTAAAGTTCTTTTCTAAGCCTTGCAACAGGAATGTTCATCTGTTCGCGGTATTTTGCAACTGTTCTTCTGGCAATATTATAACCGCGTTCTTTTAAAATATCAGTAAGTTTTTCGTCTGCCAGTGGCTTGCGTTTATCTTCGTTGCCAATACAATCTTCAAGAATTTTTTTAACCTCTTTGTTAGATACTTCTTCACCATTTTCTGTTTGGATAGCCTCAGAGAAAAATGATTTCAATAAAAATGTGCCAAATTCTGTTTGTACATATTTAGAGTTTGCAACCCTTGATACCGTAGAAATATCCATGTCAATTTTATCAGCAATATCCTTTAAAATCATAGGGCGCATTTTACGTTCATCAGCAGTTAAAAAATACTCGTACTGATAATGCATAATCGCATTCATGGTTTTTAGCAAAGTTTGTTGTCTTTGTTTAATTGCATCAATAAACCAACGAGCCGAATCTAGTTTCTGCTTAACAAATTGAACCGCTTCTTTTAGTTTTTTATCTTTTGATGAGGCTTTATCGTAATGCTCAAACATTTCCTGGTAAGAACGGCTAACCTTAAGCTCAGGAGCGTTTTTAGAGTTAAGTGTTAAAATTAAAATGCCATCATTATTGCTGATGTGAAAATCGGGAATGATTTGCATTTGCTTAGTAGTTACCTGGTTGGCATCTCCAGGTTTTGGATTTAATCGAAGAATTTCATTTACTACTTCTTTTAATTCTTCATTATCTAAAGCTAAACTTTTCTCTAGTTTATCATAATGTTTGCGGGTAAACTCATCAAGATAATTTTCCACAACGTTCATCGCTTTCACGAT
The DNA here is from genome assembly GCF_042650845.1 of Pedobacter lithocola. NCBI lineage: Bacteria > Pseudomonadati > Bacteroidota > Sphingobacteriia > Sphingobacteriales > Sphingobacteriaceae > Pedobacter > Pedobacter lithocola. The sequence continues at coordinate 370,339 of NZ_JBHSBW010000007.1, forward strand.
TATAGGGTTGCCGGCATCTTTTCTTTTCAATTGAATCAGCAAACATTCCTTTAAATCTCTTGCACCGATGCCTGGAGGGTCGAAACTTTGAATAAGTCTTAACATTTCTAACACATCTTCTTCCTCAACCATTACGTTCTGAGAAAAAGCCAAGTCATCTATCATAGAACTTAACGGACGGCGTAAATAACCATCATCATCTAAGCTGCCAATAATTTGTTTGCCAATAATAAAATCCTGATCAGATAGTGGAATTAAATCCAATTGCTCTTGTAAGCTTTCAAAAAACGTACTTTCTATTGCTATTGGGGTTTCTTTTTTCTCCTCATCATCATCGCCATTATTATAGTTTGTGCTATAATCGTTGGTGTTATCATCTTGCAGATAATCATCAACATTAAATTCATCAGTACTATTATTATCATCTGATGATTTATCATAATCATCCGGACCGTCATTTAAATCATCGTATTCGCCTTTTGGCTCATCGGCAGTCATTAAACTTGGGTCTTCAAGCGCAGGATTCTCTTCTAATTCTTCTTTTACTCGGGTATCTAAAGCAACGGTTGGTACCTGCAACAACTTTATAAATTGTATTTGCTGAGGAGATAATTTTTGTAATAATTTTTGTTGTAGGTGTTGCTTTAACATATTTTATATAAAAGAGTGTCGCAAAAATAAACAAATCATCTCAGATATTCTTTACAATTGATTCAAAGCCAAACAGATTTTCATTTGAAATATTAGTGCTGCTGAGTTTGATTATCTAAGAAACTTTTTTATTTTCGTTACAGATATTTAAAAAAACGAACTTAATATGAGCATTGTAAAAGAATTTAAAGAGTTTGCCATAAAAGGTAATGCTTTCGATTTGGCTGTTGGAGTAATTATTGGCGGGGCATTTGGTAAAATAGTTACTAGTGTAATTGATGATTTAGTGATGCCAGTTGTTGCAGCTATGGTTGGTAAACCAGATTTTAGTAGTATTTACTTTGCCATGGGTAAAGGTTCGGAGCTGATTCCGGCCGGGGCGTCATTAGCCGATGCTAAAAAAGCAGCTCCTGATGCTGCAATATTTGCGTACGGAAATTTTATTACGGTTGCCATTAACTTCCTATTATTAGCGCTAATTGTTTTCTTTATGGTAAGGGCAATTAATAAAATGAAAAAGAAAGAAGAAATAGCTGCAGTTGTTGCGCCACCTGCACCAACAAATGAAGAAACACTTCTTGCTGAAATAAGAGATTTACTTAAAACTAAAGCCTAGATTATTTTGCTGTTTCAGAAGCTATTAGATTAATCTAAAGGCTTTTGAAACAGCTTGTTGCTTAATAACTTCTTTTAACTTTTGGGTTTGTAATGATAATATAATCGCCCAAATCTTTAAATTTTTCCCATTCGGGATTATCAAAGCTTTCATCAGAAAACGATGAAACATTTAAAATGCGCAACTTAGGCGCATATGTTTGTAGTTTAGCTAATGTTCCTAATTTCTCATCGCTATGGAATCTTCCGTTCAACTGAAAAACTTTTAATCCCTTATGTTCCTTTAAAAATTTATTAATATTCCAGGCCATTGTAGCATCCCAAAAATTTTGAGTTTGATAAATTTTCATGGTTCCTGTTCCGTGTCCACCCATTGTTTCTCCAAATTTTTCATAATATCTACCAATTGCGGTGTCAATCGGTAATGGTGGAAGGAAGTTATAAGAACCCTTTGGGAAAGTTTTTAGCGTTTCCAATCCGTTTTTTGTAACTGCATTGCTATATCGTGTTGCCGCGTTAGCACCAATTACATCAATTTTATTTTCTTTAGCGTATTCAATTAATGGGCGATAATCTTTATAGTTTGGCCAAACTCGGGCTTCTTTAATAAAGTTCTTCTCCGAAATCAACCCTGACAAATATTCGTCAATTATTGGTTGCGTATCGGTATAAAACATTTCGAACGATGCGGCAATATTTTTTGGATATTTTTGATGCAGTTGTTTAAAAATTTCTGCTTCAAGATAATGTCCTATAGAATCATTATGGTCTTCACCGAAAAACAGAACGTCGGATTTTTCCATGTCAGCTACAATATCACCAACAGCAATTACTTTTTGTTTTTTAACATCGTAGATTTTATAATTATGAACAACGTTTTGAGCAAATAGGGTAGTTGAAGCAATTGCGAACAGGATAAATATTAAAAATTTCATGGCCTCAAAATACTAAAATATTTTTCACCGATGAAATAAGATAGCTCACCGCTATTTAGCCTTTTTTTGCAGTTGATGCATATACTAATTGCTGCATTGTAAATACTTTTGATTATAAATAATTGCACAAATGGAAAACTCAAATAATAATTTATCCAATAACAGTTCAAGCAGAATGTTTAGCGGCTTGATAATCGTATTAATTGGAATAGCTTTTCTTATCAATACATTAAACCTTGATTTACCACGGTGGATTTTTAGCTGGTCTAACTTATTGATTCTTGTTGGGATCTTTATCGGCTTACGAAACAATTTTAAAGGCATTGCCTGGTTAATTTTAATTTTAATTGGCGCATACAATACCATTGAAAATATGCATCTCGACTTTGATATTTCGAAATATGCGTTAGGATTTGGTTTTGTTATTCTTGGTGCTTATTTAATATTTAAGCCTAAAGGTGCTTTAAAAGTGAAACGAAAAAATCGATATGCCGACGGTTTTAATCCTGCAGCACCTAATGAAACGCTAAATATTAATGATAGTTTAAATAGTAATGATTTTGTTGAAGCAACCGCAGTTTTCGGCGGCAGCAACCAAATCGTGTATTCTAAAAATTTAAAAGGTGGTGATGTTACCGTTGTATTTGGTGGCGCTGATTTAAATTTTATTCAAGCCGATTTTACAGAGAGCATTGCGCTCGATGTTACAGCAGTTTTTGGTGGTATTAAATTGGTTGTACCGCAAAACTGGATTATAAAATCGAACGTTACGCCAATATTTGGCAGTGTAGAAGATAAACGTGGACATTTAATTCCAACAGGTGAAGTACAAAAAACTTTAGTAATTGATGGAACAGTAATGTTTGGCGGAATTGAAATTAAAAGTTTTTAAATTATGCCTATGAAGTATAGGCATAATTTAAAATATGGTGGCAATACATTTGGAGAGTTAACCATCATCAAATGACGGGTAGGGGTAAGTTTGGAAGTTAAATCAGTCAAAGCTTATCTAAAAAATTCATCCTTATAATAACTACTTCTAAACTTATAAATCTTGACAACCAGACCATTATCCGTACCGCAAATACAAAAAATTTCCATTGCTTTTGCAATAGCATGGATAATTTTATGTGCTGCAGGTTTACATTACGTAGTAAATTTTTCGTGGATGATTTCATTCACGGATAGTGTAATTACCAATTTCCTGCTCGTAGTTGCTTGCATAAGTATTAGCAATATGCTAGGCTACTATCAACCTAAAAATGAGCGCATTCTTTATGTATTAATCATTTCATTGGCGCTTACATTTGTAATCATCTATCTTGCAAAATATACCCTTCTATTCATTTTTACTGATTTTAAAAATTATCAGGATTTCTATAATTTTTCCTTTCCATTTAGAGGCTTAATTTCTTTTATGTGTTTAGGTTGGTGTGCTTTAGCAAATATTTTATGGTACAGGTTAGAAGAACAATCTGAAATGCAAGGGAGACTATTATCGACACAAAACCTAGCAAAAGAAGCCGAGCTAAATAAACTAAGACATCAATTACAACCGCATTTTTTGTTTAACAGCTTAAATTCGGTATTTGCATTAACTATGGTAAATCCAAAAGAAGCTGGTGTAATGATAACCAAATTGGCATCTTTTTTACGAGGAACATTAAAAAGAGATGATGAACTTTGGGTTTCTGTAGAAGAGGAAATGGAATACATACAACTTTACCTCGATATTGAAAAGGTGCGTTTTAGCCATAGGTTAAATATAGAAGTGAATGTTAGCGAAGATACTCTTAACCTCTGTTTGCCAGGTACCTTGCTGCAACCAATAGTAGAAAATGCAATAAAATTTGGTTTATATAATACATCTGCCGGGATTACCATTAAAATCGATGTCACGGTTGACAATGATATTTTAAATTTAAGGGTACAAAATCCTTTCGACCCGGAGATGAAAGCAACAGGTGGAACCGGTTTTGGATTAACAGCAATTAAAAGAAGGTTATACCTGTTATTTGCCAATCAGAATTTATTGCAAACCGAAATTGAGGCAAATAATTTATATATTACCACTCTTAAAATTCCTCAGAAAGATGATCAGAACCATACTAATTGATGATGAGCCTTTAGCAAGAGATATTGTAAAATATTACCTTTCAGAACATAAAGAAATAGAAATAATTGCAGAATGTTGTGATGGTTTTGAAGGATTAAAAGCAATAACCCAACATAAACCCGATTTAATTTTTCTGGATATTCAAATGCCTAAAATTAGTGGATTTGAGATGCTCGAATTGGTTGAAGATAAGCCCGCTGTAATTTTTACAACTGCTTTTGATGAATTTGCAATTAAAGCTTTCGAAGTTAATGCTGTAGATTATTTATTGAAACCAATTGATAAAAATCGCTTTGATTTGGCGATGCAGAAGCTACCAATAAGATTAAACCAGAAAGAAAATACGGAAGCAGTTTTGGATGCCGTAGCCATGAGTTCTGCTCAAAGTAATAGAGTTGTTGTAAAGAAGGATGGTATCATAAAAATTATCCCAGTTGCTGATATTAATTATTTAGAAGCAGATGATGATTATGTGAAATTAAGTACCGCTGAAGGTGCATTTTATAAAAATAAAACAATGGCCTTCTTTGAGCAAACGCTTAATCCAGGTCAGTTTATAAGAATACACCGTTCTTACATCATTAATTTGGCACAGGTAACTAAAATCGAGCTAAAAGAGAAAGATAGTTATGTAGTTTTGCTTAAATCAGGCATTTGGCTGCCGGTAAGCAAAACAGGTTATACCAAATTAAAAACAGCATTAGGATTGTAATGGCTAATACTCCAAATGCGTTTTAAAAAGATTTACTACATTTGCTTTTCAATTTTAAAAATAAAATTAATCAGGCTTGCAATTGTAGAGAAATCGCTTTATATTTGCACCTCTTAATTTTGAAATTATAATAAGATAATATACAGTCATGAAAAGAACATACCAACCTTCGCAAAGAAAGAGAAGAAACAAACACGGCTTCCGCGAAAGAATGGCAACAGCTAACGGCAGACGAGTATTAGCATCACGTCGTGCTAAAGGAAGAAAAAGATTAACAGTTTCTGACGAACGCAAGCATAAAGCATAATTTTTGATTGCTTTTCCGAGCAATCGGAACTGGCAGATCAAAATCTGCAATTATCAATCAAAAATATATGTACACATTCAGGAAAGAAGAACGGTTATGCAGCAGAAAACATTTAGATCTGCTGTTTAAAAACGGTTCTTCTTTTTTATTATACCCTTTTCGGGTTTCCTATCTTTTTATTGATGAACCCGCTGAAGTTCAGGCACAAGTGGTTATCAACGTTCCAAAAAAAAGATACAAAAGAGCGGTAGATAGAAATCTTTTGAAGCGTCGCATTCGTGAGGCTTACCGATTAAACAAACAAAATAATTTTTACACTAAACTACCAAGCGATAGGGGTTTACTTTTATTTTCGATTCAATTTATCGGAAAGGAGAAGTATGATTTTTCTTTCGTTGAAAAAAAATTAATTGCGACATTTAACCGATTTTTTAAATTAATCGAGCCGAATGAAGTTAATAAATAAAGTTTTCGGCTGGTTTTTTTTAGGGTTGATACGGATTTATCAATATGCAATTTCGCCAATGTTAGGTGCAAATTGCAGGTTTACGCCAACTTGTTCTCAATATGGAATCGAAGCTATAAGAAAGCATGGCCCATTTAAAGGCGGCTGGCTAGCTTTAAAACGTATTGGTCGCTGTCATCCTTGGGGAAATCATGGACATGATCCTATACCTTAGTATTGTTATAAACGGTTGCCTGTTGAGGGTTGTGTGTTGCGGGATTGGATGCAATTAAGAGTTACCGGCTGAGGGTTGCGAGTTGTGGAATTGTAAGCATAATAGTGTAAAGTTAAAATTTGCGAATTACTGGGCTGGTTACCAAATTACAAAATAAAAAAAATGAAAATAAATTTTCAATACATTAAACCTTCCATCAGAACAAATTCTAAACCTTAAACCTATAGCTCAAATAAAATGGCAATAATACTTCAGTTAGAAACGGCAACAGCTGTTTGTTCAGTCGCTTTATCAGTTAACGGAAAAACGGTTTTTACAAAAGAAGAAAACGGGCAGAATCTGCATGCTAGTAACTTAACCTTGTTTATCGAAGAAGTTTTAAAAACATCAGGATATGTCTTTAAAGATTTAGATGCAATAGCGATAAGTAAAGGTCCTGGTTCTTATACAGGCCTTAGGATAGGTGTTTCTACGGCTAAAGGATTGTGTTATGCCTTAGATAAACCATTAATTGCCATTGAAACTCTAACGATGATGGCTGCAGGTTTTTTAAATCAGCACCCTGATTATAAAGGCTTGGTTTGCCCAATGATTGATGCGAGAAGAATGGAAGTGTATACTGCAGTTTTTGATTCAGAATTGCAAATTGTAGAACCAACAACTGCTAAAATTATTGATGATTTAAGTTTTGCAAATCTGCTTGCTGAGCAGAAAATAACTTTTATTGGTGATGGAGCGGCGAAGTGTGCAGAAGTTTTAACAAACCCTAACGCTGCATTTAATTATGAAAATTATAACTCTGCAAGTAACCTTTCTACCCTTGCCGAAGATGCTTTTAAAATTTCTGCTTTTGAAGATGTAGCATATTTTGAACCTTTTTACTTAAAGGATTTCGTACTTACACAGCCAAAGAAAAAAGTATAACTTATTTATTTCCTTTTAAATAACGAGAACAGGTTTCTAAAAAAACTACCACCTTCATTATCATTAATTCCAGGCATTACATCGCTAAATTGTGGGTGGTTAACAACGTTTCCAAATTTAATTCCAACACCCATGTAAAACGATGCTCCATTTGGTCCGCTGCCTATGGTATAATCATTTTGTAGTATTGCTCTTGCCAAATTCGCAGATGAAATTAAATTATCTGTACCCATAAATAGCTCAAAATTTGGCGTTTGATATTTCCCCTGTAAACCAACCATAAATATATTATTCAGATTATATAATGGCGTTACACTTCCAGAAAAATCATTGTATTTAAAAGTGTTTATAAATGCTATATCGCCACCTTTGTAAAATAAGTTTTTGGAAATAGCTATCGCAGGTTTATAAAAATCAAAACTTTTTGATAGGTAAACATCAGCTTTGGCATTGGTAGCGGCTAAAAATTTTTTCGGCTGTTCTGACGATTCAAAAATATCTCTTATCTGGCGATTGGTATTGCCTTGATTGGAAATAATGTCGTCAATCGTTCTTGTAGCATTCACAGTGGTCTTAGTTGTATTATTTCTCCACCAAATAAAACCCAAATCTTTAATGTTAGCCATTAAAAACAATCCTTTTTTAGTAGTGTAATTTGTACTGAAGCCAACAGATGCACCGGGGTTTTTAAAATTAGGAATAACAGTATTTCTGTTAATCTTATTTTGATCGTTAAAATTACTAGAATAAGTTCCTGCCAAGCGTAAGTCTAAGGAGTTATTTGAGCGATCTACAAATAAATACGAATCCGAAATATTTAAATCGTTGTAAACTATTCCACTCAATACACTTGCCTTAACTCCAAAAGCTAATCTCTTATTAAAATTTTCTCTGTAGGTAAAACTAAATTGATGGTAAGATTGCTGATAACCTTTGGTATTAAAAATATTATTTAATGGTGTTTGTTCAGGAAATCTGTTGTAAGAATCAAATATAGCAAGCGATTCGTTGGTGTAATCAATTTGAGAATCTGACCTAATTTGCCATGCAAAACCCATTTCTTTCTGGTATTTATAAGAATGAAAAAGTCTTAAGGTAAGCACATAAATATTACTGTTTTGATAAAAATGATTTATCTCACCTGTTCCAATAGGTAAATCCCTTGTGTCATTAACACCGTCAACCATTAACCTGCGGATAACAGATTCGGCGCTTCCTTTATTAGCTCCGTTAACACCAAAGTATGGCAAGAAAAAGTTCGATGAAAATTTCCTGGAAGAATCTAATGTGAAAGATTTCTGTGATGGATTTTCAAAGGCATCAAACATAGTTTTCGTTCCAAACAAAGCGTATTGCTGTGCAAAACCGGTTTTGAATGATAAAAGGATGATGATAGCAAGTAGAAGTTTCTTCATTAATAGTGTATTTTGGCTTGAGTTTATTGGCTGTTGTATTAACGATTGCTTATTGAATCTGGTATTTGTGGTTTTAAATATTTGTTTAGGAGCATGTTAGTAATAAATTTGTTGTTATCAGCACTCATTTGATAATAAAAAGTATCAAAGCTTTTTAAGCCACTATCTGCCCTTAAATGTTTGTAATATGCTAGGTTAATGTTCCTTCGAAAAATATCAGCCGAATTTTTAGTGTTAATGTAATAACTAATATTTGATGTTGTCGAAAGTTGATTCAAAGCATCTTGATAGTCAGATAGCTGTATTAGCAACTTATTGTTTTTATAGCTATTTAAAAATGATTGAATTGTACTAGCATTATTAGCAAAAACTAAATTATTATCAATAATAGTATAATAAGGTCGGTTAAATTTTTTAAATGGCTCGCCAAAGAAACTAAATAAGATATCTGGAGATTTAAAAATTTTAATTTCATCGCTATAATCTGCGCTTACATCTAACAGCAATTGCTTCACTTTTTCTCCATTCGATAAGGAAATTGCTCCTAATTTTTCTGTTGTACTTAACTGGAAGCTGATAAACTGATTTTTTACATAAGGCAAAAAGACAGCTTTTAAATCAACCCTGTAATTGTTTCTAACAGCATTTATTGTGGCATCAACTTTTTTTGTCTCCTTTATTAAGCTTTGCCAGTTGCTAAGTTTTTTGTTCCAAAGTTTATAATCACTAAAAGAAAAAAGGCTATAATTTGCTGTATTATCGGGCAATAAGTTTGTAATGCTGATATTTTGAGCGGCATCATTTTCGAAAATTTTCAAATAATTTTCTGTAGCTACCAACTCTGTAGTGCCACTAAATAAAATTTTCTCTTCACTAAAATTATAAGTTAGCGATGCAAAACTGTTTTGTTTGTTAAGAAAAGAAATTTCTCCATTTAAACTGCCTGCTATTATATATTTTAATGCTTGTGGTGCATGATTGAAATTGATGTATAAATGCGCCAATACGTTTTTATTTAACAGATTATTTCTATTGATATATTCTGTAAATGGGTTATCGGTTAACCTTACAGCAGCGTCATCTATAAGTTTTAATGAAGTTGAAGCGGTAAGCACCTGATTTTGAAAGCCAATAAAAATAGACAAGCTATCGTTAAACTTAAGTTTGTAAACGTCTTTTTTAATGGTTGTTAAAGCGGTCTGCTTTTGAAGTAGTTGGTTTAATTGTTTAAAATTTTTGTCTTCTAAAATTTGTGTGGTTATTAAAAAATTTAGCTCTTTTTGCTCATCAGGTAAAATGCTTAGATAGACTTTCTCATCTGTAATAAAACCATTTAAGGCATTATTGTTAACAACGCTTTCCTTTAAATTTTTTAAAAACGATGTTTTATTTGCACCTAAAACCTGCTGCAATAACCCCTGACCTTCAATTATTTGGTAAAAACTCTTGTCATTTTGAAAAGCGAAAATAATTGCAGCATTATTTGTAGCGGATTGTAGTGCTAAATCTTTTGCATTGTTCTCATTATTTAATTTAGAAAAGTACAGGTAAGTTAGAAATGCAACGCCTGCAGTCAATGCAATTATTAGAATTAAGATTTTTCTCATCTGTTTGTGCAACAAATTTAAATTATTACATCCATTTGTACTAAGTTCTTGCCCAATTTATTAATTTAGCGATTGTTTCAAGCTAAACTTTATGAACAAACGTATAATTCTTACTGCTTCTTTCTTTGGTGCCGTTGCTGTTCTATTAGGTGCATTCGGTTCTCACGGCTTGAAATCTTTAGTCGATGCTCCATCATTAGAAATTTGGCAAAAAGGCGTTAATTATCAGTTTTACCACACACTAGCATTACTTTACCTTTCTACTTTTGCCCGCTATCGAAATAAATTAATCAATTTAGCTTATTTTTGTTTCACCTTCGGCATTGTGCTTTTCTCAGGATCGTTGTATCTGCTGGCAACAAGAAGTATTTTAAATATTGGATTTGTTGATGTTATCGGTCCGATTACCCCAATTGGAGGTTTGCTTTTTGTATTGGGCTGGATAATGCTATTTTTCGCTGCTGTTAAAGATAAATAATGAATGGATTTGAATTGGATATTTTTACAGAAAGAGAAACACTTTTTGTAGAAGTTATTTTGCCATTATCTTTGGCGAAAAACTACACTTACCGTGTGCCTTTCGAACTCAATAATCAGATTGAAATTGGTAAAAGAGTTGTTGTTCAGTTCGGGAAGCATAAAATTTATACCGCTTTAATTAGCAATATCACAACTGTACCGCCAACCGTTTATGAAGCAAAATACATTCTTGATGTAATTGACTCTGCACCATCAGTTACCGAAACCCAACTTATGTTTTGGAAGTGGATGATGGATTATTACATGTGCAACGAAGGCGATGTTATGGCTGCAGCCTTACCCGCAAGCTTAAAATTAGCAAGCGAAACCATCCTTATTCTGCGAGATAATTATGATGATAGCGTAGAGCTAACTGAGAAAGAAGCAATTATTATAACTACTCTAAAAAAGCAACAAAAGCTAACCATTAATGATGTTTCAAAGTTATTGGGGCAAAAAACCGTTTATCCGATTATTAATCATTTGTTAGATAAGGAACTCATCCTCGTTGCTGAAGAAGTTATCCAAAAATATAAGCCGCTGTTAAAATCATTCATAGTTTTAAATGAATTTTACAACGAAGAAGAAAATCTAAAACAACTTTTTGCAATTTTAGATAGAGCACCAAAACAATTAGATGCACTTTTGGCTTACTTAAAACTGAATAAAGTAGGTTTGCCAATTTCGAAGGAACAGCTCCTAGAAGAGAGTAACTGTGGCTCAGCAGCTTTAAAAGCATTAACCGATAAGGATATTTTTACAATTTTTAAACGCCCGGTTAGTCGATTAGCCGCTCACGATGATGATTTTAGTGTAAATTTCATCCTTAATGATGGTCAGCAGAAAGCACTTAATCAAATTAATACCGCTTTTAAAGAAAAAGATGTGGTTTTACTTCATGGTGTAACCGCCTCGGGTAAAACCCAGGTTTACATTAAACTTATCGAAGAAATTATAAATACAGGCGATGGGCAGGTTTTATTTTTATTACCTGAGATTGCATTAACTACACAAATTGTAGAAAGGATTAAAAAGTATTTTGGTAATTCAATCGGTGTTTATCATTCAAAATTTAATAACAGCGAAAGGGTAGAAATTTGGAATAAGGTAAAGCATGGTGCGTTTAAAGTTGTATTGGGTGCTCGATCGGCAGTATTTTTACCTTTTCAGAATTTAAAATTAATTGTTATTGATGAAGAGCATGAACCATCATACAAGCAATATGACCCGGCGCCAAGGTACCAAGCAAGAGATTCGGCCATATATCTGGCGCATTTACATAAAGCAAAAGTTATTTTAGGTTCTGCTACGCCATCGCTAGAAAGTTATCATAATGCGTTAACGGGTAAATATGGTTTGGTAGAGATGAAAGAACGTTTTGGTGGCGTTCAATTGCCAAATCAACAAGTTGTTAGCATTTCAGAAGAAACCAAAAGAAAAACAATGGTTTCCTATTTTTCAAGTGTTTTGATAAAAGACATTGATTTAGCTCTAAGTAAGAAGGAGCAAATTGTTCTGTTCCAAAACCGCAGAGGTTATGCTACTATTTTAATTTGTGCTACATGCGGTTACACACCCAAGTGCGTAAATTGCGATGTTAGTTTAACCTATCATAAAAGTAGCGGGAAGCTACATTGTCATTACTGCGGTTTCCAACAAAGCAGCGTTAATCTTTGTCCGGCTTGCGGTTCAGTACATGTAGAGCAAAAGGGCTTTGGTACAGAGCGTATTGAAGAAGAATTGAGATTGCTTTATCCGGAGGTTACTATTGCCCGTTTGGATATGGATACCACCAGAACTAAAAATGGGTTGCAGCAAATTTTAACCGATTTCCAGGATAAAAAAACCGATATTTTAATTGGTACACAGATGGTTGCCAAGGGTTTAGATTTTGATAATTTAAGTTTAATTGGCGTAATCAATGCTGATACTTTATTGGGCTACCCAGATTTTAGAGCTTATGAACGAAGCTATCAATTATTAGCTCAGGTTGCCGGTAGGGCAGGTAGGCGGGCAGACCAAGGAAATGTATGCATTCAAACTTATGATGCTGATAACCGAATTATAAAGCAGGTTGTTGACAATGATTACCTTGGGATGTATAATGATGAGATTGCAGAACGTGAAAAGTTTCTGTATCCGCCGTTTTCAAGGATGATATTTATTGCCGTAAAGCATAAAGATGCCACAGTTTTAGAAAATGCAGCTTTTTTCTTAGCTCAAACGTTAAAAGCAAAATTCGGACAACGAGTTTTAGGTCCTGAACAACCGTTGGTTAGCAGAGTAAGGAATCTATACATAAAACAAATAATAATTAAAGCTGATAAACACACAGCAATTAATAAAGTTAAATCTGTTTTAAGAGAAACCCTTACCGAATTTAATGCAATGAAAGAATTTAAAAGTGTGATAATTCAAATCGATGTTGACCCGTATTAGTTTTTACTATTAAAGTTAAACTGGATTCCCGCAGATACTGGATTTAACAAAAACTCCCATTTATTATAGGTGTTTATCGTTCTACCAGCAAGGTTTGGTTGTGTAATATCTTGCTTTTCGTAAGAGTAATTAAAATCTAAACTGCTTTCGGCAAATATTGCAAGGTTTGGAATAATGTTAATCTTAAGTCCTAAAGATGGAGTCATTACCAATCCGTTTTTGCTAGCATCGGCAGATTGACTTGTGGTAGGAACCATAGAATTAGCTGGAGCCAAGGTTCCAGTGAATCTGTTAGAGCGATATCCAATGTCAAAAGCAAAATAAGGTTGAACTCTCGAATAATTAAAGTTTTTTTCAAAACCTATTTTAAATGAATAATCAGTAACTTTTCCCTTAGCAATTTCGCATGTTTCGCAAGTGTTTTGAAATTGAACATCAGTATCTCTATAGTAATTTCCACTTATTCTATAGCTTATCTGGTTATCGTTAAATTTTAGCATTGCGCCATTTCCAACCATCTTGGTATAATCCTGCGTATTAGTTTGGTTTAATATTTTGGGCAGTTGCATCATGCTAAAGCCTCTCACAGCAAAAGAATAATTATAATCGGCGCTTGTTTGTGCAAATATGGTAGTGGTAATGGCGGTGCATAGAATAAGTATGCTAAGTAGTCTTTTTTTCATTTAAGAGGAGATAGATAATTTCATTAATATAATCAGTTTTCAAAAGTAGAAATAATTCTTAATAACGAACAAATAATATTTATTGTGCTAACACGCTAAAAAAAAATTAGTTTTGATTACCTGTAACCTACATTCAGAATAAATTTTTTACCTTGTATAAAAGCATAAATACACTACTTTTGAAACTTCATGGCCTACAAATTTGTTGATAATTACCGGGAAAGGGGAGCGAGAAAGAAGTTAGTAGAACTGCTAAAATCTCGTGGTATTGAAGATGAAAATGTACTCAAAGCTATAGGTAAAGTTCCACGCCACTTCTTTTTTGATGAAACTTTTTGGAACCAGGCTTATAAAGATATTGCTTTTCCGATTGGAGATGGGCAAACCATATCTCAACCTTATACTGTAGCTTATCAAAGCGAATTGGTACATATCAAAAAAGGTGATAAGGTTTTAGAAATTGGAACCGGTTCTGGCTATCAAACTTGTATTTTGATGGAATTGGGCGCCAAAGTGTTCACCATAGAAAGACAAGAGAATATCTTTAATCGTACCATACAGGTTTTACCGGGAATGGGTTACAAGCCAACTTTTTTTTGCGGCGATGGTTCAAAAGGAATAGCTGAACACGCACCTTATGATAAAATTATAGTTACAGCAGGAGCACCATTAGTACCAGAAATTTTATTAAAGCAACTAAAAGTGGGTGGCATTTTAGTAATCCCGGTAGGAGATGAGCGTACCCAAAAAATGGTAACCGTAATTAGGGTTAGCGAAAATGATTACGAGAAAATTGTATTGGATACTTTCAGGTTTGTGCCATTAGTTGGCGACCAAGCTTGGTAGTTTTTTCGTTATTGGCTATTTAGTTTTTTGGTTGTTGGTTATTTAGTTTGTTGATTTTTATTTGGTGATTGTTTATTTAAATATCAACACTAATAAATCGAAAATTTATCTCTAAACTATCTTTTCATTGCTCTATCCATTTCTCGCTTTACATCTTTATCTTTCAAACTATCACGTTTATCAAATTCTTTTTTTCCTTGAGCCAATGCGATTTCTATTTTAGCAAAGCCACGCTCATTTACAAAAATTCTTAACGGTACAATTGTATAACCTTTTTCTTCACCTTTCGCTTTCAGTTTCTTAATCTCTCTTTTTTGGAGTAGCAAAGCACGGTCTCTTTTAATATCATGACGAAAAAAAGAACTGTGGCTATACTCAGAAATATGAAGATTTCTAACATACAAATTTCCACCAATAAACATGCAAAATGCATCTGTCATGTTTGCCTTACCTTGTCTAATGGCTTTTATTTCTGTTCCTAAAAGTGCTATACCTGCAACATATTTATCAATTAAATTATAATCGAAGTAAGCTCTTTTGTTTTTTATATTAATATCGTTTTTCAAAATCTGTATTTGTATAAAGGCAAATCAGTTCTTGCCTATCGTTCAACCAAAAATAGTTGGGGTTGCAAATATCTTAAAAAATGCATGAATATTATCATTTTATACAAACTTGGCTGCAAAATCTAAATGTTCATTTTTTGTAAAACCTAATCTGTATTTTGCTTTGTTATCAAATTAAAAAATTAAGTTTGAATTTATTTTATTCGTTATGAAGTTTAGAAACCTGCTTTTAGTTTTGATTATATTTTTTGCTTTTTCGGCAAATGCACAACAACCAACTTATTTACCTCAATTTAAATTCTTTAAATTGGATGGAAAACCATACTCTAACGTTAATATAAATACATCAAAAAAAACACTTTTTATTCTGTTCGATTGTACCTGCGAACACTGCCAAAGAGAGGCTAAAGAGCTTAATTTAGCTTATTCTAAATTAAAAAATGTTACAATTTTAATGGTAACGCTCGATGAATCGATTTCTATCCAAAAGTTTTTCGGCTCTTTTGCGCCAGGTTTAAATTTAAAACCAAATGTTACGGTGCTTCAAGATAAAAACCGAACCTTTATTCCAACTTTTTTACCATCACAATATCCAGCCATTTATCTTTATTCTCCTGCCGGAAAATTATTGGTTTACGCTTATGGAGATGGAGGAATCAAAAAGGTTTTAAAAGCTATCGGATAATCAAAACTGGGATATTAACTTTATGCCTTACAGAATCTACTGTGGTGCCAAAGATTAAATCTTTAAGTCCTTTATGTCCATGAGCGCCCATAACTAAAAGCTCAAATTTATTTTTATTGCTGATATCTGCAATTGCTTTTGCTGTACCACCAAATCCAATATAAACTGTAGCATCATAACCTAAATCAGCTAAGTTAATTTTATATTTTTCAAGGTTATCAGCATCGCTTTGCGTTTCATGATCCATCACAATATCACCGTGATAGCGTGCTGCGGCGGTTTCTACCACATGAATTAAGTAATAATGCGCATCTTTCCCACCTTGTATTAGTGCATGTCTTATGGTGTTTCTATCATTGGTCGAAAAATCAACGGCGATACCTATTCTAGCGTAACTAATCTTATCAATTTTTCCGATATCGAGCGCATTTCCGTGTGGCACCATTTGCCTTTGAAGATTACCTTTATTTAGCAAGGGATGAAAAAATACATACAATAAAAGCAATACAACCAACACAACTGCCGGAAAAACAAATACATAAATCCACCAGGTGTTCGCATCTTTAGCCCAGCCAGAAATTTCTTCTATAACCAACTTAACATTTAAAGCAATAATAAGCAGTGCACTTCCCCAAGCCAGGACTTTTATCCATGGTTTAATGGCAAAATCTTTCATCAGCTTCTTATCTGATGTGAAATGGATGAGTGGAATTACAGCAAAACCCAATTGTAAGCTCAAAACAACCTGGCTTAATACCAACAAGCTGCCTAAAGCTCCATCACCGTAATACAGAATCGTAAAAAACGCAGGTATAATGGCCAATAATCTTGTTATTAATCTTCTTAACCAGGGCTGAATGCGCAAGTTGATATGTCCTTCCATAATAATTTGTCCGGCGAGTGTTCCCGTTACGGTAGAACTTTGTCCTGCCGCGATTAAAGCAATAGCAAATAGCGTTGGGGCTACATTTCCAAAAATGTTTGATAGTAATTTATGGGCATCTTGAATTTCTGCTACCTCGTGTAAACCATTCCTAAAAAATGCCGCTGCAGCCAAAATCAAAATGGCCGCATTTACAAAAAACGCCAAATTTAGTGCTACAGCCGTATCTATGAAATTAAATTTAATGGCTTCTTTTATGCCTTTGTTTGTTCGTTCTATTTTACGGGTTTGAACCAACGATGAATGGAGGTAAAGATTATGCGGCATCACCGTTGCACCTATAATACCGATGGCAATATACAATGCATCGCCGCTTAAAAGTGAAGGTTCAAAACCTTTAACAACTTCTTTAAGTGATGGTTCTACGATAAACATCTCAACCAGAAAAGAAATCCCGACGATAAACACCATTGAAACGATAAAGCCTTCCATAGCTCTCATTCCTCTGTTTAAGAGAAATAGCAATAATATGGTATCGAATATGGTAATTGAAATGCCCCAGATTAACGGCAGGCCGAAAAGAAGTTGTAAACCGATAGCCATTCCAATAATCTCTGCTAAATCACAGGCTACAATGGCTGTTTGCGCCAAGCCGAATAATGGAATATTTACCCACTTTGGGTATGCATGTTTGGATGCTTGAGCTAAATCCAATCCTCGTACAATACCGAGCCTGGCACTTAGCGATTGTAAAAGCAAAGCAATAAGGTTGGACATTAATAATACCCAAATTAGCTGGTACCCAAATTTACTTCCACCAGCTAAATCTGTGGCCCAATTTCCAGGGTCCATATAACCAACGCTGATTAAATATGCTGGTCCGATAAATGATAAAATTCGACGCCAGCCTTTTCTTTTATCGGTATTTACACTCTGATGAACTTCACTTAACGACTCAGTTTTTGCCATTATTGCTTATTAAAATGTGTTTTGCAACTTCTCTGCTTATGTTGATTTGTTTTTCTTCGATTAGGATTTCTACCGAACCATCGAAATCCGTAACATCAGATATTTTGATTTGTTTGCCTAGTGTTAAACCAAGCTTTTCTAAGTGTTTTAAAAACGCAGAACTGTGTTGACTAACGCCTGTAATAGTTCCGCTATCGCCAATTTTTAATTCTATAAGCTTGATGAATTGTGTTTTTGCAAACCTTCCATTTTTATCGGGAATAGGGTCGCCGTGTGGATCTGCCTTCGGAAAACCTAAAAATTCATCTAACCGTTCAATCAAATGAACAGATTTTATGTGTTCCAGTTCTTCTGCAACATCATGCACTTCATCCCATTTAAAATTAAGTTTTTCTACTAAAAAAACTTCCCAAAGTCTATGCTTTCGCACAATATCAATCGCGGCATGTCGCCCTTTATCTGTAAGGGTTACACCTTGATATTTAACGTAATCTACCAAGCCTTTTTCAGCAAGTTTCTTAATCATATCCGTTACAGAAGCTGGTTTTGTTTGTATTTGCTCTGCAATTGCATTGGTTTGAACATTGTTTGTTTGCTCGGCCAGATGATAGATAACTTTAAGATAATTTTCTTCGGTAAAACTTTGCATTTATATTTATCTAATATTATTTTTAGGTAAATCTAAAAATTATTTTTTAAAATATATATGATAAATTATGTTAAATTTTAGAATATAATTTGGTTATGTTTGTGTTCTCAATACCTTTGAATTTATATGGCATCTGAATTAGACAAAATTGATTTTAAAATTTTAAGAATCTTACAAGAGAATGGCAGAATTACCAATCTTTTACTATCTCAGGAAATAGGTTTATCTCCAGCTCCAACTTTAGAACGCGTTCGTAAATTGGAAATGGCAGGATTTATTAAAAGTTACCATGCATTAGTTGATGAAGAAAAGTTAGGCTTAGGTATTAAAACCTTCATTCAAATTCAGCTCGATTTTCATAAAAACAATACCATTCAAATCTTTTTGGATGAGGTAAACCAAATTAAAGAAATCACCGAATGCCACCACGTTACCGGACAAGCAGATTTTCTATTGAAGGTTTATGTTAAGGATATTAAAGCTTACGAGCGGTTAATTATGGATAAAATTAGTAAAATATCTGTAGTTAAAACTTTTCAAACAATGATGATAATGTCTACCACTAAAAAGGAACCTATTGTGCCTTTGGAGTATTAGTATAATTTACAAACCTAAATTAAATGTTCGCAGGTGTCTAAGGTGGTAATAAGTTTACTTAATTGTCCAATCAATCGGTGTTAAATTATTTTGCACCAACAATTGATTTGCCTTTGAAAAATGCCTTGAACCAAAAAAGCCATTATAAGCAGAAAATGGAGATGGATGGGCAGCGGTTAAAACATAGTGCTTCTTATCATCAATTAATGCAGTTTTTTGTTGAGCGTATTTCCCCCACAATAGAAATATTAAATGCTCACGCTTTTGCGATAAAGCTTTAATAATTTCATCAGTAAATATTTCCCAGCCTCTATTTTGATGAGAACCAGCTTCTGAAGCACGAACGGTTAATGTGGCATTTAAAAGCAAGACACCTTGTTCTGCCCAATGCATTAAATTGCCATGCTGTGGTGTTTTAAAACCTTCTATATCCGTTTCAAGCTCCTTATAAATATTTTTTAATGAGGGCGGAACTGTTATTCCTTTTTGCACTGAAAATGAAAGTCCGTGGGCTTGGTTAATTCCATGATAAGGATCTTGACCAAGTATAACAACCTTGACTTTATCAAATGGAGTTGTATTTAAAGCATTAAAAATATCGCTGCCTTTCGGAAAAACCTGGTGCCCTTTTTGCTTTTCTTCGGTTAGAAAGGCTTTAAGGTTTTTCATGTAATCTTTATCAAATTCTTCTTCTAAAACGGCTAACCAACCAGGCTCTAATGCAGCAGACATATTATTTTAATATTAAAAAGTGAATTGTGTAATTCAATTAATGATTTACAAATACAACCAATTTAGTATATGAAAGTTTTAAGACTTCTTTTTAAATATTGCTAATAAATCGCCTTCAAGTGTGGTTTTAGGGTGTTCAACAATTCTACCCATTTCCCTACCTTTTTTATCATATACAATAAAAGTTGGCACTCTTTGAATATCTAAGCCATCTATAAGTCCATTCTCTGCTTTCTTATGGCCATCGACAGCAATAATGCTAACATTTTTTTCTTTAAAATGTAAAGCATCTAAAACTTTAAAAAAGTTAGGAACATTTACTTTACTATCACCACACCAGGTTCCAAACACAATCTTCACTTGTTCCTTCTTTATTAATTTTTTTAGCTCAATCATCGTAGCAGCATCTGGTATGTATGCAGCATATAATGGGTCGTACATTTCTTTAAACTCTGGGAAAGTAACAACGCCATCTCTTGTACAATTGTTAATTAGAATCTCTTTATTATGAGCAGCATCGTGAATTTTTTTATTCAGTTCTTGTGCAGAAACATTCATGGCTAGGATAATTAGGGTTATAGATAATAGATATTTCATATTGATGGTTTAGTTTTTACCTCGAAATTTTTAATGAAATTATCGTTTTAAAATCTAATTTCTGTTATTTAAAAGCGATATTTGCAAAAAAAAAAAATATTTAGAATAAAATTTATGCCAAATATTATAAGATTAATTGCTGGGTTTGCATTATTGGGTGGCGCTGTAGCTTTGTTTATTTTCGGTTTTTGGCCTTGGGGTATTGTAGCTATACTATTAGGGCTAATTGTATTGGTAACTTACTTTTTTAACGAAAATATGTTACTTGCACAGTGGTTTCTTAGAAAAGATAATATGCCTAAAGCCAAGATGTATTTAGATAGAATTACTGATTATCAAAAACAATTAATTAAAGTGCAACACGGTTATTATAATCTTCTGGTTGGTTTAATTGAAAGTAGAACAGCACCTTTAAAATCAGAGAAGTATTTTAAAACTGCATTAAGTTTAGGTATGCAAATGGAACATAATATTGCACTGGCTAAATTAAGTTTAGCAGGTATTGCAATGGCGAAACGTAATAAGCGTGAAGCAACAATGTATCTTGCCGAAGCTAAAAAAGCAGATAAAAATAAATTACTTGCCGACCAGATTAAACAAATGAAAGACCAGATGAGTATGATGGATAAGCAACAACAGGTTAGATACAGGTAATCTTTATCAAAAATCTTAAAGCCATTTCTTAATTGATTTGGCTTTTTTTTTGAAAATGAAATGTAGCATTTCATAGATGTGTTACACCGGCTGTACATTCTGTCTTTTGTGAAAAACAAAAGGATGCCATTGCCATCGGGTTTAAAATTTACGGTAATTCGCCCAGATGCATGGACATAATGCTTTGAGTTTATAGCAGGGACTCAAGTTTATAAACCTGATAGAGCGATTATACTTTTTGGTGAAGAAAATTAACCCAACCTGTACCAACGATAACAAAAAGATATTAGCGATAGCAGGATTAACCTTTACTCTTATTCGGAATGTGCTTTTCTAAATCTTCAAAACCAAATCAAATTTACAATTGTAGTGTATATAAAAATTACACTTATGGCAACATCACAAGAAGGAAGTACTAACAATACTCAGGAAGAAAATAATATTAAAGATTTAGGCGGAAAAGAAGCTGTAGAAAAACTACGTGATTTAGCTGGTAAAGCTGAAAGTTGCTTCTTTTGTACTAGTATTAAAACTGGTGTACCAATGTCGGTTAGGCCAATGGCTATTCAACAAGTTGATGATGAGGGTAACATTTGGTTTATGAGTATGAAAGACAGCAACAAAAACGAGGAAATTGCTTCAGATCCTTTCACTCATCTTTTGTTTCAGGCAGGAGCACACTCAGGTTTTGTTAATATTTATGGTATATCAGAAATTATTAGGGATCAGGCCAAAATTGATGAGCTTTGGAGTCCATTTATTAAAACCTGGTTTCAGGGTGGGAAAGATGATCCTAATATTACATTAATAAAGGTTATCCCATCTGAAGGTTATTATTGGGATACGAAGCATGGAACCGCTGTGGCTTTCTTAAAAATTGCAGCGTCTGTTATAACTGGAAAAACAATGGATGATTCCGTAGAAGGTACTTTAGATATTGACTAGGGTGATGAATGAGGCTGAGGCTGAGATTAAGGCTAAGGCTAAGGCTAAGGTTTGGAAATTAGTTTAATTAATATTAGGTTATAAATATGGGGCTATTGCCCTTATTTATCACCTAAATAATCAAATCCTTCCAGCTCTTCTCTATGATTTCTTTTACTCAAAATATCACCTTCTTCGGCTTCAGCTCTTTTAAAAAAGAAAGCTTCTGCTTGTATCCGTTTAATTAGTTGGTGAACTAACGATAAATCGAAAGCGTCTTTACTTAGTTTAATGCAGTATTCTCTTTCGGTAATTTCTAAACTTGAAGTATTCATACAGTAATGATTTTAATTGTCGATTGCTGTAAATATAGAAAAGGCTTGCTAAATAATTGTTAGCAAGCCTTTTAAGTTTATGTTATGTTTACGTTAATTATGAGTTGACATCTATAATTAACAATTATTTATGTGATAAAAACAATCCTTCTTCAGTTTTACTAACTTTCAGAATTCCTTTACCGGTTAAAGCTTTTAAGGTAACATCCCATTTTTTATTACTCCAGTCTGCTAGTTTTGCTTTAACATCAGCTAAAAGAAAATTTTCCCCTTCTTTTACCAATGCGAATAATTCAGCTTCTTCGGGTGTTAATTCAATTTTCTTCTTCTCTGGACGCATTTGCGGAAAGAATAAAACTTCTTGAATGGTACTTTGATTGGTCATAAGCATAACAATCCTATCAATACCAAAGCCTAAACCCGATGTTGGCGGCATTCCGTATTCTAAAGCACGAACAAAATCATCATCCATTGCCATCGCTTCTACATCTCCGCGGTCTGCCAGTTTCAGTTGGTCTTCAAAACGCTCTTTTTGGTCAATTGGGTCATTTAATTCTGAGTATGCATTTCCAATTTCCTTACCATTAACAAATATTTCAAACCGCTCAACCAATCCTTCTACCGAGCGGTGTTTCTTAGCAAGCGGAGTCATTTCAATCGGATAATCAGTTATAAAAGTTGGTTGAATTAAATTGGCTTCAACCTTCTCGCTAAATATTTCATCAACCAATTTACCACGACCCATTGTAGAATCAGTCTCAATGCCTAACTCTTTACAGGTTTGAATCAGTTCTTCTTCATTCATTGCCGAAACATCAATTCCGGTGTATTTTTGTATCGATTCGTACATGGTTAATTTCTCGTACGGACCTTGAAAATTTATCTGATTTGCTCCAACAGTAACCAACGGAGATCCGTTTGTTGCAATAGCTACTTTTTCTAAACATTCTTCAACCATAGCCATCATCCAGATATAATCTTTATAGGCTACATAAATTTCCATTGAAGTATATTCAGGGTTATGTGTACGGTCCATTCCTTCATTACGGAACATTTTGCCGAACTCATAAACGCCATCAAAACCAGCAACAATTAATCTTTTTAAGTACAATTCATTTGCAATTCGCAAATAAAGAGGCATATCTAAAGTATTATGGTGTGTTGCGAAAGGACGAGCAGCTGCACCACCATGAATTGGTTGTAAAATAGGTGTTTCAACTTCCATCCAACCCTGTTCATCAAAATAATTACGCATTGAGTTAATAACCTTGCTGCGTTTGATGAAAATCTGTTTGAAATCTGGATTCACTGTTAAATCAACGTAACGCATTCTGTAACGTAACTCCGGATTTGTAAATCCATCATAAACATTTCCTTCATCATCTCGCTTAACAATTGGTAATGGCTTTAACGATTTTGATAGAACTGTGAAACCTGTTACGTGAACAGAAATTTCACCTGTTTGTGTAGTAAAAACGTATCCTTTTACCCCGATGAAATCGCCAATATCTAAAAGCTTTTTAAAAACAGTATTGTATAGCGTTTTATCCTCATCAGGACAAAGTTCATCTCTTTTTAAATAAATTTGAATACGACCTGAAGAATCCTGAAGTTCTGCAAAAGATGCTGCACCCATGATATTCCTACTCATAATTCGACCAGCCAAGCTAACGGTTTTATAAGCAGATTTATCCTTTTCGTAGTTTGCTAAAATATCGGCAGCGCTTACATTAATTTCATAAGATTCTGCCGGATAAGGGTTAATGCCTAATTCTCGTAGTTGTTTTAGCGACTCACGTCGTAATATTTCTTGTTCTGATAATCCTATACTCATTTCAGGTATTTTTTGCAAAAGTATGCATTACAAGATGTTTAACAAAAGTTATTTGCCGTATTAAGGTAATAATTGCCCTTTTAGTTGGATTTTATCATTCGCTTTCATAAACAAGACCAATAAAAAATATGTAAGCACCAATTATTTGAAATGATAAAGGAAAATAACATTGCCGGTATAAGCGGTTTTTGTTTGTCCTTTAATATCTAAATTAGCCTCGATAACTACTTTGGTAATTCCTCTCAAATCAGATATTGCAATAAGTTTAGCCCTTAACTGAACTTCATCATTTACCAATACTGGCTTGTTAAACTTAAAAGACTCAATGCCATAATTTACCTCCATTTTTACGTTTTGAATGTCGGCAATTTGTTTCCAAAGATATGGAATGAGCGATAATGTTAAATAACCATGAGCGATAGTTCCACCAAAAGGACTGTTTTCTTTAGCCGCTACCGGGTCGGTGTGTATCCACTGAAAATCAAGTGTTGCCTCAGCAAATTTATTGATTTGCTCCTGATCTATTCTGTGCCAATTAGATGAACCTATTGCGCAACCCAAATATGATTTATACTCTTCGAAACTGTTAATTATAACCATAAAATTGCATTGATTCCCATTTCTGAGCTTTAATTAAAACATTAAATTATTTATACTGTGTTGTGAATGAATCGCTGTTAATTATATTGAGTGAATGTATGAACCTAAAATTTTATTAGAGTGTTTTATAGTTTATTAGTTTTCAGCTTCTACGCCTTCTTCATACATTTGATCAATTGCATCAGCATACTTCTTTTCAACAATTCTACGTTTAACCTTCATGGTCGGTGTAATTTCTCCTTCGTCAATATTGAAAGGGTTTCGTTTAATTTTAAAATTTTTAATTCGTTCAAACTTGGCCAATTCGTTAGAAATCTTTTTAATGTCCTGCTCCATCCATTCAATTATATCTTTATTCTGAATAAAAGGATCTTTTTCTTCGAAAAACGAAGGTTTTAATTTAAAAGTTTCTTCTAAAGTTTCTCTGTTTGGGATGATGATAGCTGTAATAAATTCGCGTTTATCGCCAATTAAAAACAACTGTTCAATCTTCGGACTTTTTAGATAAATGTTTTCTACCGGAGTTGGATAAACGTTTTTGCCATAGGCATTAACTATCATATTTTTTAAACGATCGGTTATTTGAAGATTGCCCTTATAAAATCGACCAATATCGCCTGTATGAAACCACATAGCCGAATCTATTGCTTCGGCAGTTTCTGCAGGCTTATTAAAATAACCTTTCATAACGCAATGACCTCTTACAATTACTTCGCCTTCAGCACATTCAAAATCTTCGTTAAAAGTGTCGTGTGTTTGTATGTTAATAATTTCCTTCGATTCAACTTCCTGGATACCAATTTCAATACCAGGTATAACGCGTCCAACTGTGCCGTAAACCTGTCTGTGGTATTCTGTAACTGCCATAACAGGTGAGGTTTCTGTTAAGCCAAAACCTTCCAAAATTTTAATGCCTAAATCGCCAAAAAATTCACCAACATTTTTTGGTAATGCTGCTCCGCCCGAAATCATAAATTTCAGTCGTCCGCCGGTTTTTTCTTTAATCTTACTGAACACCAGTTTCTCGGCAATAGCTTTTTTTGCAGTTAAAACTATTCCAGGGTTTTCGCCAGCCTCTTTAGATAAACGATATTTATTTCCAGTTTCTAAAGCCCAGGTAAATATTTTGGCTTTAGTGCCACCACCAACTGTACCAGATTTTATGGCTTTATCATGAATTCGTTCCAGCAATCGGGGTACGCAGCTCATAATTGTAGGTCGAACTTCGCCCATGTTTTTAGCCAAAAGCTCTAAACTTTGCGCAAAAGCTATTTTACAACCTTGTGCACAACATACATGATAGGTTGCCGTGCGCTCGAATACGTGTGAAAGTGGTAAAAAGGATAAAAAGGTTTCAGTTTTATCAATTACAGGAATTTGTTCTAAACAAACCTCAACATTTTTAACAAAGTTATAATGCGTAAGCATAACACCTTTTGGCGTTCCAGTAGTTCCTGAAGTATAAATTAAAGATGAAACATCGCTTGGCAATACAGCATTTCTGCATTGTTCAATTTCTGCTTTTTCAGCAGCGCTAATTTGGTGTTTAAGAGCAAGAATATCCGAGAATGCAATTACTTCTAGATTTACATCCTCAGGAATTGTAACCTTTTCAAAATCTTTAAAAGCAGGAATAATGTATTTAAGTTCTTTGCATCTTCCGGCTACTTTAAGCACTTTTCGATATAGAAAATTATTACCAATCAAAATGCCCTTAATCCCAGAATCGTTAATGATATATGCAACTTCTTGCTCTGATAGTGTAGGGAAAATAGAAACGTTTATAACTCCAATTTGCTGAATTCCTTGATCGTAATAAACATATTCTGGCGAATTTTCTATCATTAAACCTAAGCGGTCGCCTTTTTTTATTCCTTTCTCTAAAAAATATGCTGAAACCGCATCAGCTCTCTTTAAAGTATCTTCAAAAGATATTTCTGCCCATTCTGCACCCTGTTTATGAATTAAAAAGGTTTGTTGTGGCTCATGAATGGTTTTTACCACATTTCTTAATAATGTAGGTACAGTTGAAAACTCGTTAATTATTGGCATTGCTTACAATTTGGTTTGCTCGTTACAATTAGCAATAATAACGCTTTTTGATTAAAAAATGCAAATTGAAGTTTCTCTTGCAGGTTTTAAGAATTTAATCTCATTTTGATGGTAGCTTGATTCAAAAATCGGGTAAAAAAAAAGAAGATTCCCTTGGTGGAATCTTCTTATATATAATTTATTAAGTGACTAATTATACTGAAAAACTTTCGCCACAACCACAAGTACGGCTAGCATTGGGATTTATAAAGTTGAAACCTTTTCCATTTAATCCATCAGTAAAATCCAATTCAGTTCCTGCTAGGTAAAGGAAAGATTTCATATCTAATGCGATTTTAATTCCTCTATCTTCAAAAAACTGGTCACCAGTTTTAGATTCGTTATCAAAATCTAAATTATATGATAAACCAGAACAACCACCGCCTTTTACAGAAACGCGTAAAAAGTAATCAGAACCCATTTCAGAATCCTGCATCAAATGGTCGATTTTTTCTTTTGCTTTATCGGTTATAGTAATCATGTTTATTTACGATTTTAGATTTACGATTTTAGATTTACGATTAGCCTGCAAAATGCAAATATACAATCGTCAATCTAAATCTAAATTTTCCTAGTGATGTGATTTTTCTAAAACAATTGCTTCTAAACCATTTTTAACGCGATAATCGTTAATGGCCGATTTAATTGCATCCTCTGCTAACACAGAGCAGTGAATTTTTACTGGAGGTAATGCTAACTCTTCAACAATATCCATATTATCGATTGTTAAAGCTTCATCAATTGTTTTACCTTTTAACCATTCTGTAGCTAAAGATGAAGAAGCAATTGCAGAACCGCAACCAAATGTTTTAAATTTAGCATCTGTAATTACGTTATCTGCGCCAACTTCAATTTGTAAACGCATTACATCGCCACACTCAGGTGCACCAACTAAGCCAGTTCCTACAAATTTACTTTCTTTATTTAATGTACCTACGTTACGTGGGTTATTGTAATGGTCAATTACTTTTTCTGAATATGCCATGATATTTTGATTTTAGATTTACGGTTTCAGATTTTCATCTGCCGTAAATTATTAAATTTTATTATTGTTTGATTGAGATTTTCGAATCGTAATTCGTTAATCTACAATCGTAGTTTAAATTAGTGTTCTGCCCATTCAATTTTACTTAAATCGATGCCTTCTTTAAACATTTCCCAAAGCGGAGAAAGTTCTCTTAAATGAAGTACAGCTTTTTGAGTAATTGCGATCGCTTGGTCTATATCATCTTCAGTAGTAAATCTTCCTAAACCATAACGGATGGAAGAGTGTGCTAAATCATCAGATAAACCTAAGCTTTTTAATACGTAAGATGGTTCTAATGATGCTGAGGTACAAGCAGAGCCAGAGGAAACCGCTAAATCACTCATCGCCATCATTAAACCTTCACCCTCAACATATTTAAATGATATGTTTGCAACATGTGGTAAACGATATTGCGTATTTCCGTTAACATAGCTTTCTTCTAATTGGCTTAATGTAGATTCTAATCTATCACGCAAACCTGATAAACGAATAGACTCGCTTTCCATTTCTAGGCGACATAGTTCGCATGCTTTACCTAAACCAACAATACCAGGAACGTTTAAAGTACCAGAACGCATTCCACGCTCGTGGCCACCACCATCCATTTGAGAAGTTACTTTAACTCTTGGGTTTTTTCTACGAACATAAAGTGCACCAACACCTTTTGGTCCATACATTTTGTGCGCTGTAAAAGCCATTAAATCTATACCGTCTGCAATTACGTCTACAGGTATCTTTCCAACTGCTTGCGTTGCATCAGTCATAAACAAAGCACCAAATCTATGTGCAATTGCAGCAATTTCTCTAACAGGTTGAATTACACCAATTTCATTGTTGCCATACATAATAGAAACTAAAATGGTTTCAGGTGTCATTGCAGCTTCAAGTTCAAGTAAATCTATCAAACCATCATCTTTCACACCTAAATAGGTAACTCTTGCACCTTGTTTTTCTAAATGCTTACAAGTATCTAAAACAGCTTTATGCTCAGTAACCGCAGTAATAATGTGGTTACCTTTTTCTTTATACATTTCAAAAACACCTTTAATACCAAGGTTATCAGCCTCTGTAGCTCCTGATGTAAAAATAATTTCTTTTTCAGTACAGCCGATTAATTTGGCTACTTGTTCACGAGCATAATCTACTCCCTCTTCTGCTACCCAACCAAAAGCGTGATTACGGCTTGCAGCATTTCCAAATTTCTCGGTAAAGTATGGTAGCATAGCTTCTAAAACTCTTGGATCAAGAGGTGTAGTTGCGTTATTATCTAAATATATCGGCTGTTTCATTTCAGTTCTGTTATTTGTAACACAAAGATACGAAAAAACTTATTTAACAATTATAATTAATAGCTATGACGGTATAGGGAAAACATGCATTTTTACATTCACATAACCTTATAAACTATGAATAAGATAGAACATATTGGCATTGCAGTAAAAGATTTAAATGCATCGATAGATATTTATCAGAAATTGCTTAATACTGATTGCTATAAAACCGAACTTGTGGCATCAGAATTTGTAAATACGGCATTTTTTAAAACCGGCGATAATAAAATTGAACTTTTGCAAGCGACTTCACCTGATAGTGCTGTTGCAAAATTTATCGAGAAAAAGGGCGAGGGGATTCATCATGTTGCTTTTCTTGTTGATGATATTCTAGCGGAAATGGAACGTTTGCATCAGGAAGGTTTTGTTTTGTTAAATGAATCTCCGAAAAAAGGCGCTGATAATAAAATGGTTTGTTTCGTACATCCCAAAGATACAAATGGTGTTTTGATAGAAATATGTCAGGAAATAAAATGGATTTAAATGTATAGATGGAAGATGGAATAATGTAAGATGGATGATGTGTTTTGCAGTAATTTTAACTAATGATTTGAAAACGTTTGGTTCCGCATTTCATCGGTTTCTGTAGCCCTGCTAACCGCTTTACTCCGCAATCAGCTGAAAAGGCTGATGCTTCGTGTTCGCTATTATCAGGTTTATTTAACTTATTTTTGTGGTTCTTAGCCTAAATCAACTGGCTTAATTATATATAATCCTGTAATCCTAAAATCCAAAAAATCCTGGTAAGTGTCACTAATAAACATTATAGATAAAGATTTCGACGTAAATGAAAACCTTTCGAAAAACCAACTGAGAGAAGTTTTGGTAGATGCCTTTGCTTATATGATAGATAATGATTTTCCAAAGCTCATTCAAATTTTATACAAAGCCGACGTTGACCAATATAAACTTAAAGAACTTTTAGAAAACACAGAAGGTAGAAGCTCAGCAGAAGTTATTGCTGATGCCTATATCGCAAGACAACAAGCTAAAATTGAAACCTGGAAAAAGTACAGCAAATAAAGCCTAAATGCTAAAGCCGAAAATCAAAGCAATATTTTTAATTTTCAATCAATATCAATACAATGCCTTTATAATAAAAACTATTTTTTTCGTGTATTCTTTATTCTGTGTTTTTGTGGCAAATGACTAAATTCCAGAAGAAAAATTAGATGATTTAATAAATTTTGGTGCTGTTCTGTGTTTCGTAGCTTGTTCGTATGAATAAGCCATTGATAGTATTTTTGGCTCTTCAAAAGCTGTTGCCATTATGGATAAACCCACAGGTAATTCATAAATTTTGCCCATTGGTACAGTTATGTGTGGGAAACCAGCCATCGCCGCCGGAGAACAGAAATAAAATCCGTTGCTGTAATCTCCATTAAACAAATCTATGGCAGCTGGTATTCCATAACTCGTTCCTGCAATTGCATCGAGTTTAAATTTTGTCATCAAATCTGTAATTATTTTTCTTGATGACAGTACTTTTTCCAAAGCATCTCTATATTCTTTAGTATCAATTTTCGGTGCTTTATCACTACTCTCTAAAGTTTCTTGTTTAAAATAGGGCATAGCCTTTTCTTCATTAGCTTTATTAAATGCAATTACATCGGTCAAAGTTTTAACCTTAGCATTTGCTTTTGATAAATAAGCATTTACGCCATCTTTAAATTCGCATTGCAATACCATAAAACTTGCAGAGCCAATAACTCTCATTTCTTTTAGAAGCTCTATTTCTACAATTTCTGCCCCTAATTCTTTTAACTTTTCTATAGCGTTTTTGTATAGCGCAACAACATCTTCATGCCCTGTTAAAAATGATTTTTCTATACCAATCCTTTTACCATTAAAGGCGTCTGTTTTTAAAAAAGAAGTGTAATCTATTGCTGTTTTACCCTCACTTTTTTTAGTAACCTCATCTTCAATATCTACTCCCGATAGTGATGAAAGTAGGATTGCAACATCAGTTACATTTCTGCCCATTGGTCCGGCGGTATCTTGAGTTTTTGAAATTGGAATAATACCACTCCGGCTTAGCAACCCAACAGTGGGTTTTAGTCCAACAATGCCGTTGTACGATGATGGAGCAATAACAGATCCGTTGGTTTCTGTACCAATAGCAATTGCACATAAATTGGCCGATACAGCAGAACCAGAACCTGAGCTAGAACCACTCGGACTTCTATCTAAAATATAAGGATTTTTTGTTTGTCCGCCTCGGCTACTCCAACCGCTGCAAGATCGCGTAGAACGGAAATTCGCCCACTCACTTAAATTTGTTTTACCAAGAATTACAGCACCTGCATCACGAAGTTTTTTAACTATAAATGCATCTTCGCTAGCTACATTTCCAGCCAAAGCCAATGAGCCGGCAGTGGTTTGCATTTTATCTGCAGTATTTATATTGTCTTTAATTAAAACAGGTATTCCATGCATCATCCCTCTGGTTTTACCTGCTCTTCTTTCATCATCCATTTTAGATGCAATTTCTAGCGCATCTGGATTGATTTCTATCACTACATTTAATTTCGGTCCATTTTTATCAATCTTTTCAATCCTTTTCAAATACATTTTTGTAATTGATTTTGAACTTGCTTTACCACTTTGCATTAGTTTTTGCAATTCGGTTATGGTTACCTCGTTTAAATTAAAATCATCTTTAAACTCGGTAATTATATCATCAGCAGTAATAATTCCTGCCGATGCAGGTAAGCCGATTGTTGTTAATAAACCTACAGCAGAGCCGTTTTTTATAAAGTTTCTTCTATTCATGAGGGATGGTTAAACTGATTGATGCAATAAATATAGTTTTTAAAATCTTTAAATTTATAGCCTGAAAATTTGTGCTACAGTTTTTTTTGAACGCTTGGAAGATTGCTATCACAAACTTTATAGATTGCAAAACTTGTTGTAATATAAAATTCTAATTTACACTTGTATTTAAGAAATAAAATTAAGATATTTGCATCCTCTAAAATAGAGATAGAAAAGACTAACAGAAAGGTCATAAGCGTTGTTGCCAGCAAATTGCAAAAATGTTCTTGATGCTTTCAACACAAATAACTAAAATAATATTCAAATGAAAAAAGATTTGCACCCTACAAGCTACAGACCAGTTGTTTTCAAAGATATGTCTAACGAATATGCTTTCTTAACAAAATCTTGTGTAGATACTAAAGAAACAATCAAATGGGAAGATGGTAACGAGTATCCTCTTTATAAATTAGAGATTTCTCACATGTCGCACCCTTTTTATACTGGTAAAATGAAATTGGTTGATACAGCAGGACGTATTGATAAATTCAAAAACCGTTACGCTAAGAAATAATTTAGCGTTAATAAAGCATTTTTTAAGGTCCCTTTGCCAAAAGCATCGGGACTTTTTTTATTTTTGTTGCTTATGACAATCAATCTTTTTGATGATTCTAGTTGGGAATCATTACGACCTCTTACTTTTACAAGGCCAGTAGCCGATTTACGGATTGGCATTTTAACCATAGCAGAAAAATGGGCGAAAAACCTTAATGCTGATTTTGGTTTCAGTGCACAAGATTATCTTTCTATAAAATATCCCTCAATTTCAGCCAACCTTTACATTAACGGTTCTGTTTGTCCTGATGAAGGCTTGCTAAATGCAATCAATAGCTTGAATAGCGACGAGGTATTAAGAACTGAAAATTTAATTATTGCCTTTAATAGTGATAAATTTGATTTAACGCATGCAAATACTTTAAAACCAATTCAATACAATCATCAATTTATCAAAATCACTTACGCTGATGATATTTTTACGCACAATGGCGTAGAATTAAAAAAGGATTTTGAATTGTTAACTAAAGGAAGAACATCATCAAGTTTAAGTTCTACCAATACCTTTTTAGGAGATAATATTTTTGTTGAAGATGGCGCAACAGCAGAGTGTTCTGTTTTTAATAGCTTGCAAGGTCCAATTTATTTAGGTAAAAACAGCCAGGTTTGGGAGAGTAGTAATATTCGGGGTTCTTTTGCCTTATGTGAGAATTCTTCGGTAAAAATGGGTTCAAAGATTTATCCTAATACAACCATTGGTCCGCATAGTAGGGTTGGTGGTGAAATTAATAATGCCGTAATTTGGGGTTATTCATCAAAAGGACACGAAGGCTATTTGGGTAATTCCGTGATGGGGCAGTGGTGTAATATCGGGGCCGACAGTAATAATTCTAACTTAAAAAATAATTATGCTGATGTTAGGCTTTGGGATTATAAAGAAGAAACTTTCCGTAAAACTGGATTGCAATTTTGTGGGTTAATAATGGCAGACCATGCTAAATGTGGTATCAACACCATGTTTAATACCGGAACTGTTGCAGGTGTGAGTGCTAATATTTTTGGGGCTGGTTTTCCTCGAAATTTTATTCCTGATTTTGCATGGGGAGGTGCTCATGGGTTTGAAGTTTACAGTATTACCAAAATGTTTGAAACTGCTGAGAAAGTTTATGCCAGAAGAGATTTGCCATTTGATGAAATTGAAAAAGACATATTAAATAAAGTTTTTGAATTAACACACGAATTTAGAAGGTTTTAAAAACTAGTTGAAATGTTGTAGAATGTTATAATGTTGAACAAAGTTAAATTTTGAACTGTTAAAGAAAGTTGTAAAGTTGGGATATTGAAGTATTTAAACATTTCAATTTTCAAACCTTACAACCTTAAATAAAAAAAAATGAGAAAAAAAATTGTTGCAGGAAACTGGAAAATGAATTTAGATTATAACGAAGGTGTTTCGTTATTTAGTGAAATTGTTAACATGGTTAAAGATGAGCGTAAAGGCGATCAAATTGCCATTATTTGTGCTCCATTTATTCATTTAAATAGTTTGGCTAAACTTGGTGGCGCTGATGTTGCTATTGGCGCACAAAATATTCATGATAAAGAAAGTGGTGCATACACTGGTGAAATTTCTGCAAAGATGATTAAATCTGTAGGTGTGGAATATGTGATTCTTGGTCACTCAGAACGCAGACAATACCAGGCAGAAAGCGATGAGTTACTAGCTGCAAAAACAAAAATTGCTTTGTCTAATAACCTAAAGCCGATTTTTTGTATTGGTGAAACTTTAGATGAACGTAATAATGGCAGTTACTATGAAGTTCTAAAAAAACAATTGGTTAATGGTATTTTTAGCTTAACAGAAGAAGATTTTAAGAAAGTTATTATCGCGTACGAACCAGTTTGGGCCATTGGAACAGGCTTAACAGCATCACCAGAACAAGCACAAGATATACACGCCTTTATTCGTAGCGAAATTGAAGCAAATTACGGCTTTAATGTTGCTGATGATACCACAATTTTATATGGTGGAAGTTGTAATCCTGGAAATGCAGCAAGTTTATTTGCACAAAAAGACATTGATGGTGGTTTAATTGGTGGCGCATCATTAAAATCACGCGACTTTACCGATATCATTAAAGCTTTAAACAGCTAATGCAGTACATAAAAGCAATTTTTAAATTTGAAGGTATTGAAGACTATCAACAAGATTTGCTTATTAGCGACCTTGCCGATTTAGGCTTCGATACTTTTGAAGATAGTGAAAATGGTTTTACAGCTTTTGTAATTAAAGAAAATTTTGATGAGCAAAGTTTGATAAAGCTACTTGAAAATAATAAGGAGGATTTTAAAACAGATTATACCTTAAGTGATGTAGCTGACGAAAATTGGAATGCCGAATGGGAGAAAAATTTTAGTCCACTTATTATAGACGACATTTGTTACGTTCGGGCTACTTTTCACCAACCTCAACCTTCCTATCCTTACGAAATTATAATCGACCCGAAAATGGCATTCGGTACTGGTCACCATCAAACCACAACAATGGTGATGCAGTACATTTTAGCCGCTGATGTTAAAGGCAAATCTATTTTGGATATGGGTTGTGGCACTGGAATTTTAGCAATTCTGGCTGTAAAACTTGGTGCCAAAAGTTTAATGGCAATCGATTATGATGATATTTGCTATGAAAGTACAATAGAAAATTCAAACCTAAATCAGGTAGAAAATTTATCAGCCTTGTGCGGAAGCAAAGAAGTTATTCCTGATGAGCTTTACGATATTATACTAGCAAACATCAATAGAAACATTTTGCTTGATCAGATTGGTAGGTACTCAGAAGTTTTAAAGCCAGGTGGAAGGATATTTTTCAGTGGTTTTTATTTAGATCCTGATTTGGGAATGATTACGGCAGAATGTGCTAAGTTTGGTATTAAATACATCGATCATAAACAAAATGGAGATTGGGTTGCGGCCCAGTTTGAAAAAAAATGATAGAATGATTGATTGAGCGGATGATAGAATGCTGATGCATACATTCTCTAATTCAATCATTCAAAAATCAATAATTAAAAATATGCGCATACATTTTATAGCGATTGGTGGCAGTGCGATGCACAATCTTGCCATTGCACTTCATAAAAAAGGTTATCAAATCTCAGGTTCTGATGATGTGATATTTGAGCCGGCAAAATCTCGTTTAGATAAATATGGCTTATTGCCAACTGAAATGGGTTGGAATGAAGGTAGGATTTCTACTGATTTAGACGCTGTAATTTTAGGGATGCATGCCAGAATTGATAACCCTGAATTATTAAAAGCACAGGAACTGGGTGTAAAAATATATTCCTATCCTGAATATATATACGAGCAAAGCAAAGATAAATCAAGGGTTGTTATTGGTGGTAGCCATGGTAAAACCACAATTACCAGCATGATTCTACACGTGCTTAATTACTATAATCGTGATTTTGATTACCTGGTTGGTGCGCAAATTGCAGGTTTTGAAACTATGGTTAAGGTTACTAAAGAAGCACCAGTTATGATTATCGAAGGGGATGAATATTTAGCATCACCAATTGATAGAAGACCAAAATTTCATCTTTACAAAGCAAATGTTGCTGTAATAAGTGGAATTGCGTGGGACCATATAAATGTATTTCCAACATATGCAGATTATACCGCTCAGTTTGATAAATTTATCGACACGATTGAAGAAGGCGGAACCCTAATTTATTGCGAAGCTGATGAAGATTTAAATGATATTGTAGAAAAATCAACAGCTAAAATTAACAAAATCGGATATTCAATTCCTGAACATGTTATTAAAAACGGAATCACTTATTTGCAGCCTGAAGATACAGAATTAAAGATTTTTGGCGACCATAATTTAATGAACCTTAATGCTGCTAAATTGGTTTGTGCAGAATTAAAAATTAATGAAACCGACTTTAATAAAGCCATTTCATCTTTTACTGGTGCTGCAAAACGTTTAGAAGTAATTTCTGCAGATGCATCGACAAATGTTTACAAAGATTTTGCGCATTCGCCATCAAAATTAAAGGCAACGATTGA
Source organism: Pedobacter lithocola (assembly GCF_042650845.1). Taxonomy (NCBI): domain Bacteria; kingdom Pseudomonadati; phylum Bacteroidota; class Sphingobacteriia; order Sphingobacteriales; family Sphingobacteriaceae; genus Pedobacter; species Pedobacter lithocola. Next base: position 406,645 of record NZ_JBHSBW010000007.1, read on the forward strand.
TGCTGTTAAAGCTCAGTTTACAAATCGAAAGTTAGTAGCCTGCATAGAATTACACACTTTTAGTAGTTTGAACAAAGATTTTTTGAAGGAATATGCAGGCTCCATGGATAAAGCCGATGATGCGATTGTTTTTATCGACTTAAAATCATTTGAACAAAAGAGGATGGAACCATTCTCCGAATTAGATGTGCAGGAAGCTTTCTCAAACAAAAATTTAAAATTTTTTAATGACGCATCTCAATTAAAAGCTTATCTGCTTAGCTTAAATTATAAAAATGCAAATTTATTAATGATGAGTTCTGGTAATTATGCCGGTTTCGATTTGCCTGAATTAGCTGGAGCATTATCAAGATAAATTTGCTTCACTTATTATAAAATAAATGAAAAGCATTGGAGAAAATATTAAGCGAAGTAGGGTAGTACTTGGTTTGAGTCAGGCTGAGGCAGCAAAAATGCTTAATATTTCTACACCTGCTTTTTGCAAAATAGAAACCGGACAAACCGATTTAAATATTTCTCGTTTGCTTCAAATTGCAAAAACATTTAAAGTTCCGGTTTATCAGCTTATTTCTGGAGATGCTGAATCTCAAAATTTTACCGATGAAATTTCTATATTGAAACAAGAAATACTTGATAAAGATGAAGAATTAACTAAGCTTCGTAAAAAAGTGATTGAGCTTTATGATAAATTGGGAATCTGAGTTGCATTGATTAAGAATAAGGAACAAAGAATAAAGATGAAGAGCAAAATGCTCTTTTACTTTTTTTATCCTTGCTCTTTGTTCCTTTCCCCTTGATCTTTGTTCCTTTATCTTTGCTCCTTTGTCCTTGCTCCTAAAAAACCTTTCTCATTGTTAAATGCTTTTTACCAAATGTTGCTCCCGTTGCTTTATGGATTGCTATCATTTGTTCGTTAAAATCGCCAACCCAGCTTAATTCCAACTCTTTATATTGATTTTTTGGCAACACATATTCGCCGAGGCTAATAAATAGTACAGATTCTAAACCATGTTTTTGAAATTTTGGTTTGGTACCCATAACTATCGCTCTCATTCGTGTAACACCCACCCAGCGGCGATAAGCAAATTTTAACTTTTCTATTAAACCAAGTTTTCCGTTAAATCCTTTAATCATTTGGTTGGCATCAGGAATAAGTACAACAAATGATGCTGGCTCACCGTTAAAATAAGCAAATTGAATCAAATGCTCATCCATTATAGGTTCCATACTTTTAAAACTCTCTTCTAAAGTTTCTTTCTTAATCGGTACGAAATTTTCAAAATCTTGCCAGCCGTCATTGTAAATTTCCATCAAATCAGCTATGTATTTTTCCGAATTTGCTTTGCTGAAATATTCAAAAGTATAGCCAGGCTTGTTTCTAACCCAATTGGCAATTTTTGTAAAACGCTCGGGGAAAGGAATGGTTAAATTTATATGGTTTGTTAGTTGTTCGTATTCTGTTGCAAAACCGTAAGCATCAAAAAGTTTTTTATAATAGGGGAAGTTGTAGTTCATGCCAAATGAAGGTGGCGTAAAACCTTCAACCAATAAACCCCAGAAACTGTCATTTTCTCCGAAATTAATCGGTCCGTCCATGGCTTTCATACCATTTTCTGTTAGCCAGATTTTTGCCGTATCAAACAATAAAAATGCAGCTTTCTCATCATCGATACATTCGAAAAAACCCATACCACCGGTCGGCTGCTCGTAGTTAAAGGCTTTTTTATCGTTTATAAAAGCAGCAACACGTCCGATTAATTTTCCAGAATCATCTTTTAAAACCCAGCGTGTACATTTACCATGATTAAAGAAATTGTTTTTCTGTGGGTCGAAAACTTTCTCTACTTCTTCATCTAAAGGACAAATAAAATTTTTATCTGTTTTGTAGAGAATTTTTGGTACCTCTAAGAAATCGTTTTTTAGTGATGTATTGTTAACTTGTATAATTTGCATGGCAGTTTTTAAAATAAAAAGCATCCTACCAAATGGTGCGGATGCTTTTCAAATATATGTATTTTTAAAAATTAATAATCTTCGTCATCATCGTCAAAAGTGTCGAAATTCTCCAAATCATCTAGTGGAATGTCAAAATCTTCATCAACATCTTGAGGTTTTTTAGCAGGTATTAAGTCTGCATCATCTTCAAAATCATCATTATCTTCTACTTCTTTTTTTGTAGTCGGCTTGGTCGGGGATTTCTTTGGAGTTTTCATACAACAAAAATAAATATTGCTTTTACAGTTTAAAAATACGAAAAAACTTTTTTTAATAACGACCTGCCTGTAAACAAATTAAAATTTATTTATTCTGCAGTTTCGCCGATGGTATTCTCTTCCTTCGCAATATCTTTCAGTTGTGGTAACTGTGAAAGATTGTTTAGACCAAAATAATCCATAAATAATCCGCTTGTGGTATATAAAATAGGTCTTCCTGGTGCTTCTGATTTTCCTTCGATGCTAATTAATTCTTTTTCCAAAAGTCTTTGCACCGAATAATCTGAATTTACGCCTCTAATTTGTTCGATTTCTAATTTTGTAATGGGTTGACGATAAGCAATAATAGCTAAGGTTTCCATCGCTGCTTGACTTAATTTCTTTTTAGAACGGTGTAACTGTAATTGATTTACCGTTTCGTGGTATTCTTTTTTAGTTAAAAATTGATAGCCATTATTCAGACTTACCAATTCTATAGCACAATTGCTATCAATATATTTCTGTTTAATTGCCGCTAAACTTTCAAAAATTTGAGTTTCGCTAAATTCTTGCTCTAATACTGCATTTAATGCTAAAACAATTTCTTGTACACTAATGCTTTGTACAGATGAGAATATTAAAGCTTCAATGTGTTTGGTTAAGTTAATTGGCGGCATAAACAAAAGTATAATTTTTGAGCAAAAAAAAACGGTCTCGTTTTTAAAAAACAAGACCGCTTTTAACACACAAATGAAACCTGAATTAAGATATAGTTTTAGGTTAGGTTATTAATATCTATATCAATTCTATAAGAACGTTTTGATAAACACTATCGTTTATTTCTAGTACAAGTTTAAGGCTAAACACGATGTGTCGTTGATTCTATTTAGTGTGTGGTATTAATAATTGAGTAAACGGTATAATTTTATTTTAATGGCGCAGAAATAGAAACTGTTGTGCCGTTTTCGGCGTTTTGATGTACGGTTAGATGTATAGGTTTTGCTTCAATTTGTCCTAAAAGGATTAATCTTTCGCGTGTAAGTTGCATTCCTTTACTTATGTGATTATCTTTTTTGCCTTTTAAAGAATTCTCGATTCCTACACCATCATCAATTATATCAATGTTAAGATAGTCATTATCGCTCAAATTAATATTTATCTGAATTTCACCCCCCGTTTCCTTTGGCATTATACCATGCCAAATTGCGTTTTCTACGTAAGGTTGTAGCAACATTGATGGTATTAATGTATCGTCTTTATCAATCTCCTCATCCACCGTTATACTATATTGAAGTTTATTACCAAAGCGGTTTTTTTCTAATTTAAGATAAAGATTTAAGTACTCTAATTCTTCTTCTAAAGTGATGTAACTCTTGGTACAAATCTCCAGATTTTTTCTAATTAGCCTCGCAAAACCAGTTAAAACCTTATTTGCCGATGCTGTATTTTGAGTATTTATGTAATGCTGAATCGAATTCATTACGTTGAAAACAAAATGTGGATTCATCATCGCTTGCAAAGCCTGCTGCTCTAGCATTAAAATTTTATTTTTTAAAAGTAACTGTTGCTGCTCTTTATCTTTTTGCCGGCGTGTAATGTAAACCGCTAGCCTGTAGAAAGCATAGCCTACTAAAACAATTAAGATAGAAAGAAACCAAAAGGTTTGCCAAAAATGTTTTTTTATGGTGAATGAAATCTTTGCAGATGGACCCCAATCATTGTTTTGGCTTTTTGCGCTAACCTCGAATAGATAATCACCAGGTTGTAGTGCAGAGAAATCTAAGCGCCTTGTTTTGGTTTCTACCCAAGTTGCATTTTCATTTAAACGATAACGAAAAGTAATGTCGCTTGTGGTAAAATCTACCGCTCCGAAAGTAAAAAGTATTGTGTTATTTCCGCTTTCAAAAACGAAATTATCTTTATTAATCGGTAAACGTTCTTTGTCTTTTATAATAGAGGTGATGTAAACTTTTGGCTGAGCTTTAGTAGCGTTTTGGTTATTGTATTTGAAAAGAATAAGCCCTCTGTTGGTAGCGAAATACGCAGTACTATCATCAATATAAAGGTTGTTTATATCTTCAGTTAATAAATCTTTACCATAATCGAAATTGGTTACGTCTGCTTTATTTGCATAGTCAGAAATCTTATTTACACCTTTGTTGGTAATTACCCAAATCTCATTGTTTTTAATAAATAGCTTTGTGCAAATATCATTTGTAAGACCCTGTTGCTGGGTAATTTGCTTTGTAATTTTGCCGTTTTTATAGAATAATAAACCATAGCCATCCGTAGCCAGAATTAAAGTTCCATCTGGCAATTGCTGTATGTCATTTATTCTTTTTGTAAGCAATTGATTTCGCTTAAAGTGTTGAACGAGTTTTCCGTTAAGAAGCTCTGATAAACCATCAACATTAGAAAACCACAATGCACCGTTCTTATCATAAAAAACGTGGTAAGCCCGATTTTTAAAAAAGTCTTCTTTTTCGCGGTATTTTGAAGCATTAAATTCTAGATTATCAATCCGGTTTGGCAAGAATACCACACCTGATGAAAGCGCTAAAGCCAGTTGATTATTATTTTCGCCGACACTAAAATGCTTAATAACAAACATAGAGTTGTGTGCTTCTTTTAAGTATTTTACGTCATCTTTAGTTTTATAAATATTATTAAAAACGCCTAAACCATAGTCAGAAGTAAAATAGATGGATTTATTTTTTGCATCGTAGGTGATTTGCTTAATTGTTTTATACTTTTTGTAATCATCTAAACCAACTTCATCAATTTCGAAATTCTTTATATTTAAAATGTCTATAACGGCATCGTCTGTTCCCAGCCAAAGTCGGTTTTGAGCATCTTTAGTTATACTTTTTATAACGTTGCTGCTTAAGCCAGATTCTGCATCGATAATCGATAACCTTGAGTTGATATTTGGCAGCATGTAAATGCCCTGATTGGTAGCAAACCACATGTTACTGCTATTATCTTTAACCGATTGATTTACCGAAATGCCCTGAAGATACATCACTGTTTTACCACTTTGGTTCATCACCAAAGCACCATTATTGCTGGCCAGCCATACTTCTTTATCTTTATCATCATAATAAAAATAACCAGCCATATTTTTAAGCAAATTATCAGGAATGGTAATTAAGTTTTTTATTGAGCCATTTTGATATTGCTTTAAACCTTCATCATCTAAATAATACAAAGAACGATTGATGGTATTGAAAGCCGTCATGTACGATAACGGATTTACCATATTATCTGCTTTAACAAAATTCTGACCGTTAAATTTTTGAGTGCTTATATCGCTGTAGGCATAAATATTTCCAAGCTCATCTTCGTGTAAGAAAGCATTTGTAAACTGATTGTTAATCTTAGATGCAATAAACTTTTTAACTGATTTTTTATCCCACTGGATGATAAGATTAGCATTTGTACCCAACCAAATTCTGCCTTTACTGTCTTCTAAAAATGAAACAATAATGGTATTAGAGTTTAGTTCCTTTAGAAGCCGGCTATTATTTCGATTGTAAAACTTACCGTCTTGTAAATAACTTAACTGACCATTTAATGCTAAAAACCAAAGTCTTCCTTCTTTATCTTCTTTAATTTGTAGGATTTGGGTATCGGGCAAACCATCCTCAATAGTAAAGTTTTGAAAATTTGTTCCATCAAACCTACTCAAGCCAGCATCGGTAGCGATCCAAATGAAACCTTTTTTATCTTGTAAAATATAAAAACAGTTATTACTTGGTAAACCATTTTTAGAAGTGTAGTGCGGTAAATACGTGCTTTGAGCTAGGCCTTGAGATGTATTACATAAGAATATAACCAATAAAACTACGCATCCAAACATAGTTTTTAAGCTAAAGTAATTCCTTAAAGCAGTTAGAAATTCTGAATTAGCTTTGCTTATGCTCCCCATTGGATTTTGTAAAATGTTTTATTTTTTCGAAAAAATCGCTTGCTCTTCTTCTTGATACATTAATGCTTTCGCCATTTTTAAGTAAAGCTTGTAAGCCGTTTTTAGAGTTATACTCTTTTAAATGGTTTAAATTTATGATGCTCGATTTATGTATTCTTACAAATTGCTCTGATGGTAAAAGTTCTTCAAACTCTCTTAACACTTTCGAAACCGTTATTTTATCGTGGTTGCTTAAATGAAAAACAGAGTAATTGCTATCAGCTTCAATATAAATAATGTCATCAACATCAATCATTTTAAATCCCTGGCCATAAGGAAGCGTTAACTTTCTAATCTCTGTTCTATTATTTAAGCTCGAAGCCAGATTGGTAATGCGTTCATCTTTTTTATCAAGGGTTTGATGCAATCTGGTATATTCCAAAACTTTATCAACCGCAATTTTTAATTCATCAATATCAATAGGTTTCAAAAGATAATCCAGCGCATTGGCTTTTATTGCTTTTAAAGCATACTGGTCAAACGCGGTGGTAAATATAACAGCAGCATTGTGTTGTTGGGCATCGGGTATTAGTTCAAAACCATTACCACCGGGCATCGCAATATCTAAAAAAATTAAATTTATAGTATGATGAGCTAAAATATCTTTCGCTTCGGCCACAGAACGGGCTATACCTGTAATTTCTATTGACGGGCAATTTTGTTGCAACAGAAAAAAAAGAGATGACCGGGCAAACTCTTCATCATCAACAATAATAGCTTTTAATATACTCATAGCAATAGGTTTGTGAATGTATTAAAAACAGCTTATAAAAAAAAATCGAAAATCAAAAAACCGCGTTTAGAATTGTCACGTATATATCAGCAAAACAGGAATAAAAACCCCTAAACATAAAAAGAATTATGAAAAACACTGAACTAAAAGTAAAAGATGAACTTCAGGAAGAAAGTTTGTTTAATGGTAGTTTAGGCCGCAGGTCTTTTCTACAGTTTGCCGGTGCAAGTGCTGCCGGATTAGCATTAGTTGCCGCAGGTTGTAAAAAAGATCGTGGTTATACTGATACTACCATGGGCGCAACTTTAGATTTTAAAGATGATTTTGGTGTATTGAATTACGCTTATGCTTTAGAGCAATTAGAGGCTGCTTTTTATATTAAAGTTGCTTCAGCACCTCCAGCAAGTTTCTCAGCAGCAGAAAAAGCATATTTCCAAGACATTCAGTTCCACGAAATTGCACACAGAGAGTTCTTTAAAAATGCATTAAGTACTGCAGCAATTGGTAGCTTAGAAGTAGATTTTTCAAGTATTAATTTTACAGACCGTACAAGTGTGTTAGGCGCTGCAAAAGCTTTTGAAGATTTAGGCGTTGCTGCTTATAATGGCGCAGGTATACGAATTAAAACTGATGCTTACTTAGTTCTAGCTGGTAAAATTGTATCTGTAGAGGCTCGTCATGCCGCTTACATTCGTGAGTTAATATCCGTAGGTTCTTTTTCTGACTTAAATGATTTAACAGGACTTGGGGCAAACGTTGCTGGTGGTTTAGACGCGTCTTTAACACCTGATAAAGTTTTAGCTGCTGCAGGTAAATTTATCAAAACAAAAATTAATGTAATTAATCTATAATCTTAATCTCCTGAAATCATGAATATCGTAAATATATTAGAAGAAATTGAAAAAGTTGACGGCGAAATCTATGAAAGATTAAGTCCGAGAAGATCAGCAATGAAAGATTTTTACTCAATGGGTAAAAAAATTGCTTTCGCTGCAGCACCACTAGCATTGGGTTCAATGTTTACAAAAGCGTATGGGCAAACCCTACCAACGGCTGTTGTAAATACATTAAACTTTGCTTTATCATTAGAATATTTAGAGTATCACTTATATAATCACGCCTTGGTTGCTGCTCCAGGTTTGATTCCCGCTGGTGCCTCTCTTTCTGCAATCACCACAATACGTGACCATGAATTAGCTCACGTAAATTTACTTAAAGGTGCATTAGGAACTTCTGCAAGAACTGAAATTACTTATGCAATGACAGATTTTACAGCAGGTGGTACGTTCGCTGATGTTTATACTAATTATTCAACATTTTTAAAAGTAGCTTTAGGCTTTGAAGATACTGGCGTTAGAGCATACAAAGGGCAGGCGACTGTACTTAAGGGACTAACTGTTTTAACTACAGCTTTGCAAATCCATTCTTTAGAAGCTCGTCATGCATCAAAAATCCGTCAAATATTAGCTGGTTTAGGTGTGGGAATTAAACCTTGGATTACAGGTTCTGCAACTGTTTCTAACGATACTGGTGTACCTCAAGTTGATGCAGTTTATGCTGGTGAAAACTTAGATGTACAAGCAGGTATTACTATTACCGGAATTAATGGTAATTCTGGTGTTACAAGAGCCGCTGCGGTAGAGTGTTTCGATGAGCCTTTAGATGGCGCAAGTGTAGCAACTATAGCAAACTTATTTATCAGAACAGGCTTTAAGCTTTAATTTTAAAACATTCACATTATTGATTAGGTAATGTTTAGTTTAAGGTAGGGAGGTAGAACTTAGGTTTTACTTCCCTTTATTTTTTAGCCAGGATTTTAATAGCGCTATAATTAAAGTACTATTTTAAAACTTACAGTTGTGATTTTTTTAAATTTGTAATTCAGCTGTTTAAAATATAATTAATAATTTAGTTACTATGATTCGTGTAATTATCTTGGAGTTATTTTTGTATTTATATTTTTCAGATCTTCACAAGATAATTAATACCGTATCTAAATCATATCATTTTAAACCTATAAAACATCTATTATGAATAGAAAAATCTTTTTAACGCTGTTAATTATCACTACTGTATTTATGTATTCTTGTAAAAAACAAAATTTAAACGAAAATATTTATAAAAATGATTTAATGAATACCTCAAAAATACCTGATAGTTTGCAATATTTAGTAAATTATCTTGTTTCAAGAGGCGAGAAGGCCTCAAATATCGGATTTTAAAGTTTAGATAGTGCTTTAATAATAGATAAAGATCTTTTTATGTTTAAAGATGATATCAAGCTTGCTATGGCAATAGAATTAGGTAGAAATAATCTAAATCAGAAGAACTTGACTGTTGAGCAATTAATATCCTTAAGAAAAAAGGCTGTAATACCAGATGTAATCGGACAGCGTCAATTGTTAAATGGAAGCGGTGGAAATCCATGGTTTGTAAATGACCAGTTCATCACAAATATAGAGGTCAAAATTAATGCAACAACACCCTCTTGGAGAAGTGCAGCTCAATTGGCTATATCTAATTTCAATATCAGTAGTTTGAAAAGTATAACTAAAATACAAATAAGAGAGGTTTCGGAGGGACAGAATGTAACTATTACCGAAACTGGTACCACCAATTCAAATCCTGAGGTAATAGCTGATGCACAAGCACCTCGCTATACTTTAATGCCCCCAGGACAATATTTAGTAGCTCCTGGTTCATTAGTTAGAATTTATAATAACCATGATTATTATACATTGGAAGGTAAAACTTTAGCAATCACGCACGAGTTAGGACATATTATTGGACTTGCTCATACTAATGGTTTTGATTCAGATGAAATACAAATTGCAGGAACAGCTATATCAGATTCCTTCTCATATATGAATAGCTCAATAAGTTTTAATTCTTCTTTTGAGGGTTTTACAAATAATGACCTTATTGCACTCAGAACAATGTATCCAAAGACAGTTGGTAATTGGGAGCGATTAACCGGCATAATTAATAATTTAGTAATATCAAGTGATAATGTCATTTACTCAACAAGCTTAGTAAATAGTAGTTTAGATAAGGATATTCAATATTGGAATGGCGGGGGATGGGATATCGTTGGTAATTCATACCCAAACTTGGCTACCAAAATAGCTCTTCTTAATGGATTTACTGCACCGTATTATATTAACAGTTTAAAAGAAGTTTACGGACCGTTCCAATATAATTATGCTTCTACAAAGAAACTTGGTATAGAAGCTGTAGATATCGCTGTTAGTGGTAGTAGTGATGTATATATTGTTTCTGAATCCGGAAATGGTAATATTATCTTACAATATAACGGATCAAATTGGGGACAAATTTATACTGCTAGTAATCCTATAAAGATTAGTGCTGGTGTGAATGGTGGCTTAGCTTATATTGATGTTAATGGTTATTTTCATATAAGAAAGGAGCAATATTCATCCTTTTTTTCATCTCAATCAATGGTAATGAAAGAAATTGCTATGAATGGTAGTGCAGGTGTTAATGGACATATATTTGCATTAGGAGGTAATGAAAATGCAAGTGGTGACTATCAATTGTTCCGTTGGACTGGTTATGATTGGTATGATATTGGTACTACCGGATATAATGTTGCTGTGGATAATCAAGGTCATCCATGGATTGCTAAGAAAAATGGTGAATTGTATAGAAATCAATCACTATAATCGCAACATACAATAACAAATCTGCGAGTTCAAATAACTTTCAGATTTGTTATCTCAATAAGTAATTACCTGCTCTTCCAAATGTTCTGGCAAATCTCTGTAGTTATATTTTTGTCCACGCAGTTGCGGTTCAAAACCTGCAGCTTTTATAGATTGCTGTATGCCGGCAGCTGTAAATCTATGTGGTGCACCAGCTGCCGAAACTACATTTTCTTCAATCATAATCGAACCAAAATCGTTAGCGCCAGCATGTAAGCACAATTGCGCAGTTGCTTTCCCAACAGTTAACCAACTTGCTTGTATATTTTTGATGTTTGGTAACATTATTCTGCTTAATGCTATCATACGGATATATTCATCAGCGGTAACATCGTTTGTTATGCCTCTTAAACGTTTCAATAAAGTTCCATCATCTTGAAAAGGCCATGGAATGAATGCCAAGAAACCGTTTGCGTCATCTGGCTTTTCGCTTTGTACTTGTCTAATCCAAACTAAATGTTCAAAACGTTCTTCAATGGTTTCAACATGTCCAAACATCATCGTTGCAGATGTAGTAATATCCAACTGGTGGCAAGCCCTCATTACATCCAACCATTCTTGTCCGCCGCATTTACCTTTTGATATTAAACGCCTAACCCGGTCGTTCAAAATTTCAGCTCCTGCACCAGGTAAGGAATCTAGACCTGCTTCTTTCAATGCTTTTAAAACTTCAGTGTGGCTTATGCCTTCTAATTTTGCAACGTGTGCAATTTCCGGCGGACCTAAAGCATGTAGCTTTAAATCAGGATATAACTCTTTTAATTTTCTAAATAAATCAGCGTAAAAACTCAAACCCAAATCTGGATGATGGCCACCTTGTAAAAGCAATTGGTCGCCACCTAAACGGAAAGTTTCCTCAATTTTAACTTTGTAAGTTTCAATATCGGTAATATAACTTTCGTCGTGACCAGGCCTCCGGAAAAAATTACAGAATTTACAGTTGGCGATACAAACATTTGTTGTATTTACATTTCTATCAATTTGCCAGGTTACCTTACCGCTCGGAACCTGAATTTTTCTCAATTCATTAGCTACAAACATTAACGATGCAGTATCTGCATTATGATATAAATAAACACCTTCTTCTTGTGTTAAAAATTCGAAATGTAATGCCCTTTTTAGTAAATCGGCTGTATTCATATGTACAAAGATAAGAATTGGTTAATTAGTTGAATGGTTTTTTGGTTTGTTAGATGTCAAATCTGCTTGGTTTATTTTTGTGGTTTTTGTGGTTAGTTGGTTTTTTGGTTAGTTAGTTGGTTTGTTAGTAGGTTAATTATTTTCTGGTAAGATAATTTCCTATCTAATTGATTAATTGTATCGAAAATCCTACTATATCGATCTCTAACCAACCACCTAAAAAACTAATCCTCTAAACACCCAATCAACTAACAACTAAACACCCAATCACCAAAAAACGAACCAACTAAACACCCAATCAACTAACCCCCCAAACAACTAAAAAAATTCTATCTTTACGCTCCTAAAATTTGATAATGGTAGATTTTAATCGCTTTACACTAGCCAATGGTTTAAAGGTTTTGGTGCATGAAGATGCTACAACGCAAATGGCAGTTTTAAATATTTTATATGATGTGGGTGCTCGCGATGAGGACCCTGAAAAAACAGGTTTTGCGCACTTATTTGAGCATTTGATGTTCGGTGGTTCGGTTAATATACCAAACTACGATGAACCTTTGCAACGTGTGGGAGGTGAAAACAATGCCTTTACCAGTAACGACATTACCAATTATTACATCACCTTACCAGCAGAAAACATAGAAACTGCGTTTTGGTTAGAAAGTGATAGAATGCTTAACCTAGCTTTTTCTGAAAAAAGTTTAGAAACACAAATCAACGTAGTTAGTGAAGAATTTAAGCAACGATATCTAAATCAGCCTTATGGTGATATTTGGTTAAAATTACGTCCACTGGCTTATAAAAAGCATGCATATCGCTGGGCAACCATTGGTAAGGAACTTTCGCATATTGAAAATGCAACAATGAGCGATGTTAAAGCTTTCTTTAATAAACACTACAATCCTCAAAATGCGATTTTAGTTGTTGGTGGAAATGTAAAAACTGAAGATGTTAAAAAGCTTGCCGAAAAATGGTTTGAACCAATTCCTTCAGGAGATAAATACAATAGAAATTTACCCCAGGAAGATAAGCAAAACGAAGCACGATTTGAAACGGTTAAAGCAAATGTGCCGTTAAATGCTATTTATGTTGCATTTAAAACTCCTGGCAGATTAAGCAATGATTATTACGCTTACGATTTACTTTCAGATATACTTTCCGGTGGAAAATCATCACGTTTGCATAACAGTTTACTTAAAGAGCAACAATTGTTTAGCGACATCAACGCATACATATCAAGCAGTTTAGATCCCGGTTTATTTATTGTTGAAGGAAAGCTTGTTGAAGGTGTGTCGATAGAAAGGGCAGAAGCAGCAATTTGGGAAGAACTCGAAAAAATAAAAACCGAATTGGTGGATGCTAATGAATTAACGAAGGTAAAAAATAAGGTTGAGTCTGTTTTAGTATTTTCTGAAATGAGTTTGTTAGATAAAGCCATGAATCTGGCTTATTACGAGCTTTTAGGAAACGCGGATATTTTAAATAACGAAGCAAGTCAGTATTTAAAGGTAGAGGCAGAGGATATCAAAAGAATATCGAACCAAACCTTCGATAAAAATTCATCATCAACATTGTATTATTTAACCGAAGAAAATGCTTAATCGTACGCAAGCACCTGATTTTAAACAGGTTTCAAACATAAAATTTATTCATCCCGAGAAAAGCATTTTAGATAATGGAGTGCCAGTTTTTACCGTATATTCTGGCGAACAGGATTTAGTAAGAATTGAATTTCTTTTCGATAATGTAAATTGGAATGCCGAGAAACCTTTGCAGGCAATAGCGGTTAACGCAATGCTTAATAATGGAACAACTAAACTTTCATCGAAAGAAATAGCTGCGCAAATTGATTTTTACGGCGCATTTTTTCAAACAGAATATGGTCAGGATCATTCGACGGTTACTCTTTACACTTTGAATAAACACCTTGCATCGGTTTTACCAATTGTAAAAGATGTACTTTCAGATAGTCAATTTCCACAAAAGGAGTTGGATATTTACATTCAAAACCAAAAGCAAAAACTACAGGTCAATCTTCAAAAAAACGATATACTTTCTCGTAAAGAGTTTTCTCATGCTCTTTTTGGTAATACGGTTTATGGTGTCGATATTCAATTAAAACATTACGATGCTGTAAAAAGAGATGATTTATTAGCTTATTTTAGTGCTGCCTATACTCCAAATAATTGTACAATTGTTGTTGCCGGAAAGTTTAGCGAGCAGAGCTTCTCATTATTAAACGAGCATTTTGGAAACAATTGGAAGCCTAGCAATTCAATTAAAAATGAATTTAACTTTGACTTATCTCAGAAGAATGAAGTGTATAAGGAAAAGACAGAATCATTGCAATCTGCCATCCGTATTGGTCGTTTAGCAATTAATCGTAAGCATTCTGATTTCGCTGGTTTACAGATTTTAAATTGTGTTTTAGGTGGTTATTTTGGCTCTCGATTGATGAATAACATTCGTGAAGATAAAGGATATACCTATGGAATTGGCTCAGGCATTGTATCGATGAAAAATGCTGGTTATTTCTTCATCGCTACGGAAGTTGGTGCTGATGTTTGTTCAGCTGCATTGACGGAGATTTACAAGGAGATTGAATTGTTAAAAAGCGAATTAGTAGAGGAAGAAGAGTTGGACTTAGTAAGAAATTATATGCTGGGCTCTATGCTTGGTAGTTTAGAAAACGTATTTTCTCACGCAGATAAATTCAAAAATATTTACTTTTCAGGATTGGATTACAGTTACTATGAAAACTACATTAATAAAGTCAAAACCATCACCACTGTTGAAATAAAAGACTTAGCGAATAAGTATTTAACAACTGAAACCTTTACCGAGGTTGTAGTAGGCAAGAAGTAAGGGGTGTGAGTGTTGATGTAAATAATTTTCTCTGATACCGAATTATATATTTGTATTAGTAAATTTGTATATTAAGACCAGAGAGAAATTAAAGTTTATGCAAACAGAAAGTATTTTTATAGCACACCCTACAACTATAGAGCAAATAAATGCTTTAAAGGCTGTAGTAAAGGCTTTCAATGTAAAATTTGAAATTAAAAAGGATTTTAATAAAAAGATAGCAAAATCTAATGATAGCAAGGTTTATGTAGATCTTAAGCAAGGGTTTAAAGAGGTAGCATTTATCCAAGAAGGAAGGATGAAAGGTACTTCTTTAGAAGATTTTTTGAATGAATTATAACATCATTCTTACTGATACCTTTAAAAAGGAAGCGAAAAAGTTGCTTAAGAAATACCCCTCATTATCCAAAGAGCTAAGCAATTTGGGGAAAGAACTTCAAGAAAATCCTACAAAAGGCGTTTCTTTAGGTAATGATGTATATAAAATTCGAATTGCCATTTCATCGAAAAATAAAGGCAAAAGCGGTGGTGCTAGAATAATCTCCTTTGTAAAGGTTGTTGAAAAGAATGTTTTTTTAGTTAATATATATAGTAAAGGTGTAAGAGATTCTATTTCTAGTAAAGAAATTGCAGAAATTCTCAAGCTAGAAAACATTATTTGAATTTTATAAAAGTTTACTGCTTTGTCAACAAACCTTAATATTTCTCTATATTAAAATTTAAGCTTTTATTTACAGCTTATTTCCTTATCTTTGCCTGGCAAATAATAAATCGTAATTTATTTGCTATGCAACTCGACTCCACAAAATTTATTGCTACAGGTTTAACTTATGACGACGTACTTTTAGTACCCGCATATTCTGAAATTCTGCCTCGCGATGTAAATACAGCCACTTTCTTAACAAAAAAAATTAAGCTCAACGTTCCATTAATTTCTGCAGCTATGGATACCGTAACGGAAGCTGAACTTGCTATTGCCATTGCACAAAATGGCGGTATTGGTATGTTGCATAAAAACATGACTATCGAAAGACAAGCAGAAGAAGTTCGTAAAGTTAAACGCTCTGAAAGTGGTATGATTCAGGATCCGGTTACTTTATTGGAAACTGCAGTTGTAGCTGATGCTTTTAAAATTATGAAAGAGCATAAAATTGGTGGTATTCCGGTTGTAAGCAGCGACAATAAATTGGTGGGCATCATTACTAATCGAGATTTACGTTTCCAGAAGGATATGAAAAGACCGATTGTTGAAGTAATGACTAAAGATAATTTAATCATTGCACCAGAAGGTACCACACTCGTTCAGGCAGAGGAAATTCTCCAAAATTATAAAATAGAAAAATTACCGGTTGTTAGTAAAGATTGCTATTTAAGTGGTTTAATCACTTTCAAAGATATTTCAAAAGTTAAAGATTATCCAGCAGCTTGTAAAGATGAACGTGGTCGTTTACGTGTTGGTGCTGCGGTTGGTGTAACAGCAGATACGCTTCAACGTGTTGATGCTTTGGTACATGCAGGGGTTGATGTAATTACAATCGATACTGCTCACGGCCATTCGAAAGGTGTTGTAGATAAACTTAAAGAAGTTAAGGCGAAATATCCTGATTTACAGGTTATTGTAGGTAATATCGCAACTGGTGCTGCAGCAAAATTTTTGGCTGATGCAGGTGCAGATGCTGTTAAAGTAGGTATTGGTCCGGGTTCGATTTGTACCACTAGAATAATCGCTGGTGTTGGGGTTCCTCAATTGTATGCGGTTTACGAATGCGCAAAAGCATTGAAAGGCACTGGTGTTCCGGTTATTGCAGATGGAGGCATTAAACACACAGGTGATATCGCTAAAGCACTTGCTTCTGGTGCTAGTACGGTGATGGCTGGTTCATTGTTTGCCGGAGTGGAAGAATCACCAGGTGAAACCATTATTTACGAAGGTCGTAAGTTTAAATCGTATCGCGGAATGGGTTCAATCGAAGCAATGGAACAAGGTTCAAAAGACCGTTATTTCCAGGATGTTGAAGATGATATCAAAAAACTAGTTCCTGAAGGAATCGTTGGTCGTGTTCCATTTAAAGGTACTTTGGCAGAAGTGATGTATCAATACATTGGTGGTTTAAGAGCCAGTATGGGTTATTGCGGTGCTGCCAACATCGAAGCTTTGCAAGGAGCTCAATTTGTTCAGATTACAGCAGCGGGTATGCGTGAAAGCCACCCACACGATATCACAATAACGAAAGAAGCTCCAAATTATACGAGATAATAAAAATTCTAAAATCAAGCAGTTTAAAAGCGGAGGACTATTACAGTCTCCGCTTTTTTTTATGAAAAATATTAGCTGAATAAAATTTAAATACATATCCGCAAAATAAAATTTGGCAAACAATTTTTTTTAATATATTTGCCTACTAAATCTATAGATTTTATATAATATTTAAAATTTAATATTCTTAACCCTTTTTAAAACTTCGTTGCACACACAATTTTTTACCCTACCCATTAAAATAATTATGAAAAAAAGCTTACTTATCATCTTTTCAATATTACTATCTACCGGAATTCTTTATGCTCAAACATCAATAAAAGGTGTAGTAAAAGGAGCAAATAATGCTATTGTACCTGGTGCTACAGTTACCGTAAGAGGAACCAATATTAGTGTTGTTGCCGATGCAGAAGGCGTTTTTAACATTGATGCAAAACAACAACCTCCATTTTATATTCGTATAAGTTCAGTTGGCTATAAACCTCAGGATTTCCAAATTTTAAAGTTTCAGGATACACCGCTGGAATTGGTTTTGGTTGAAGATACACAACTCGATGAAATTGTGGTTACTTCCAGAAGGCGTTCTGAAGTTTTGCAAGACGTACCTATTCCAATTACTGTAATTGGCGGACAAGCTGCAGAAAATGCTGGTGCCTTTAATGTTAACCGACTGAAAGAATTGGTTCCTTCTGTACAACTTTACGCATCCAATGCAAGAAATACTACACTCAATATCAGAGGTTTAGGTTCTACATTCGGTTTAACAAATGATGGTATAGACCCTGGTGTAGGTTTTTATGTAGATGGTGTTTATCATGCTCGTCCGGCAGCAACATCCACAGATTTTTTAGATATTGAAAGGATAGAGGTTATTCGTGGTCCGCAGGGTACTTTGTTTGGAAAAAATACTACCGCTGGTGCATTCAACATTACAACTACAAAGCCTACTCAAACACCTTCGGCGAAGGTAGAAATGAGTGTTGGTAATTATAATTTTCTACAGGCAAAAGCATCCGTTTCGGGTGGTTTAGCAAAAAACCTCGCCGCCAAAATTTCCTTATCAGGTACACAAAGAGATGGAACAATTTGGAATACAAGGGAGGAACGCAAATATAGTGGGCAAAATAATCTAGGATTTAAAGGTCAGCTTTATTACACACCCTCGGATAGATTACAAATTTTGTTAAGTGGTGATGTTAGCGTTCAACATCCGGCAGGTTATCCGCTGGTTATTGCCGGCGTTACTGCTACAGAACGCAGTGCTTACCGTCAATATGCTAGAATTATTTCCGATTTGGGCTATCAGCAACCTAAAATCGATCCGTTTTCAAGAGAGATAAATACAAATACTCCATGGCGTCATAACCAATCAATAGGTGGTATATCTTTAAATGTAGATTACAAAATCGGCAACGGAACCTTAACTTCAACAACAGCATGGCGGTTCTGGAACTGGGACCCGACCAACGATCGAGACTTTTCTGAATTGGCTGCACTCACTAAATCACAAGGTAATTCTCGTCACGATCAATATTCGCAAGAGATTAGATATGCAGGTAACATAACCGAAAAAATGAGTGGCGTTATTGGTTTATTTGCATTAAGTCAGGATTTGCAAGGTTTAGGCCAAACAGAAGAAGTTGGGAAAGACCAATGGAGATTTGTGCAAACCTCAAACACAGGTAGCCAGGCACTATATTCTACACCTGGTTTATTGGATGGTTTTGGTATTAAAACAAACTCAACCATAAAATCATTAAGCGCAGCAGTATTTGGACAAATAGATTGGGAAGTTTTAAAAAATTTACATGTTCTACCTGGTTTAAGATTTACTTATGATAAAAAGGATGTTAATTATGATAGAGCCACTTATGGTGGTTTGCAAACAACAGATGCAACTTTGTTAGGATTGAAAGCAGCAGTGTACAGCAACCAACAATTTAACACCAGCATAGAAAACAATAACTTATCTGGAAACATTACGGTTTCTTATCGTCCAAGCGCTAAACTAAATGCTTATGGAACTTTCTCTACCGCTTACAAACCTGTTGGTGTAAATGTAGGTGGCTTGCCTACAACTTCAACTGGGCAGGCTGATTTATCAGTAGCTGTTGTTAAGCCAGAATATGTTGAGCATTACGAGCTTGGAGTAAAAACAAGGCCATTCAAGGGTGCAATTTTAAATGTATCTGCTTTTAATACTGATATAAGAGATTACCAAACCAATGTACAATCGCCACAATTGGGCGTAAACAGAGGTTATTTAGCAAATGCTGAAAAGGTAAATGTAAAAGGCTTAGAAGTTGATGGAACATATCAATTAGAAAGATTTTTATCATTAAACGCAGCCTTGGCTTATCTTGATGGTAAATACGTGTCTTTCACAAATGCTCCTTTGCCTTTAGAAGAAACCGGAAAAACACAATTAATAAATGGAGTTGCAACTCAAGTTGCTTTTAAAGATGCATCTGGTGGTAGGTTACCGGGAATTTCTAAATGGAACATTTCTGGTGGTGCTGAGTTTAGTACTCCAGGGAATTTAGCTACAAAACCCGGGCGATATTTTATTGCAGGTGATGCAAGTTACCGTTCCGAATATTCTTCGAACGCAACACCAAGTACAGTATTGAATGTTAAGGGCTATTCATTATTTAATGCAAGATTAGGATTTAGATCAGATAAATTCTCGGCTTTTGTTTGGAGTAGAAATATTGGTAACAAAAATTATTATGAACAATTACAAGCAGCTGCAGGTAATTCAGGTTTGTACGCTGGCGTATTAGGCGACCCAAGAACATTCGGTGCTACGTTAAGATTTTCTTTTTAATACTTTCTCTTTTTATATTTGGTTAAAGAGCGTCGATTTATTCGGCGCTTTTTTATGTACCGGATGGTATGCAATGCTACTCCGCAATAATATTTCTACAAATATTAATTTAAACGAGCATGGTGATTTCCAAAATTAACTGCCGCTACAAGGTTTAAAACTATAAAATAAATAAGTTTAACAGGTTTGTGCAGAATAAAATTTACAAAAAGCCGATAAAGTATTAACTTCGCTAAATTTTATCAAAATGAATAAGCTTAAATCTGTTTGCGTGTATTGTGGCTCAAATTTTAATGGCGATATACAGTTGCGAACTGCAATAAAAAAACTTGCAGAAACGCTTGTTAAGCAGGAAATTAGGTTGGTTTATGGTGGTGGTAGTGTTGGTGTGATGGGAGTTTTAGCCAATGATGTTTTAGAGCTTGGTGGCTTGGTTACAGGAGTAGTTCCTCAATTTTTGATGGATAAAGAGGTTGGTCATAAAGCGCTTACCGAAATGCTTATTACAGAAAATATGCATCAGCGCAAGCAAAAAATGGCAGATTTAAGTGATGGCTTCGTTATTTTACCTGGTGGTTTTGGTACGCTTGAAGAATTTTTTGAAGTGCTTACCTGGTTGCAATTGGGTTTGCATAACAAACCCATTGGCGTTTTAAATGTTGGCGGCTTTTACGATCCATTATTTGCTCAAATGGAAATGATGGTGCAAAGTAAATTTCTTAAACCTGCAAACCGCGATTTAGTATTTAACGAAGCTGATGCAGAAACATTAATAAATAAAATGGATAATTTCTCTGCAATACCCGATGAGGTTTGGTTTAAAGAAAGAAATTTGATTTAGATTACTTAACAACGATAACCAATTATAAACCGCCATACTCAAGGCGATAAAAAAATACATTTCAATGCAAATTATTTCATCCCACGCAGAATTTGAACAATACCTTGGCAAGGAATTAGGCGTATCTTCATGGCACACAATAACTCAAGAACAAATTAATAAATTTGCTGACGCAACTTTAGATCATCAATGGATTCATACAGATGAGGAGATGGCCAAAAATGAAGGCCCGTTTGGAGCAACCATTGCACATGGCTATTTAACGTTATCCTTAATACCATTTTTGTGGAAACAAATTGTTGATATCCAAAACCTCAAAATGGAAATCAATTATGGTATAGAAAGCTTAAAGTTTGCTCAACCCGTAATCGTTAACAGCAATATCAGATTAAAAGCTAAACTTGCATCCATAGTAAATTTACGTGGCGTAACCAAAGTTCACATGGGTATAGAAATGGAAATTGAAGGGCAAAAGAAACCAGCTTTTACTGGCGAAGTTGTTTTCTTATATCACTTTATATTGGCATAAATTATTAAGATTTAGCTTTTAAATAGATTTAAGCTCGAATAACATCTTTACGCTAAGTCTGAGCTTATAGAAGACATAAAAATAAATCTCCTGTAAGTTGATGTAAAAAATCGTAGATAAATTGTTTAATCTTTCTTGAATTGTTTCTTTATAAATCCACTTATCGATTCATCTTCCAAGTCTTCTAAAGTACTTAATTCTAACTCTAATGCTTTGGTGCTAAGTTGAATTTCTATTAAAGAAATGATTAGGGATATTGTGAAAAAGATTAAGCTTGTTGCGAATAATACTTCGGCAATGATATTCCACTTCAGATAAATAAAAAACATACAGAAAAGGCAGGTACAAAAGCTTAGTACTCCAAAGGCCTGCATGTTTTTGACTAAACGTAGTCGGTAACGTAAATTTTTTATTTGATTTTGCAAGCCAATATTTTTCTCACCCTCTTCATATTTGGCTTTTAAACTTCGTACCAAAGCTGCTAAGGCAAGGAAGCGGTTGGTATAAGCCAACATTATCAAACTAATGGCAGGAAATAATAATGCTGGTATGTTTACTGTCAATTCCATTTAGTGGGGTTTGCTCAAAAATATTGTTTTATATTGATATCTGTTCATTTAACCGCAAAGGGCGCTAAGTTTTCGCAAAGAACGCAATGTTGGGTGATTAGCTTTAGACACAGATTCGCACTTTATTTGGAATTCAACCACGGTGAACAACAAGCTTTCACAGAGATGCACAAAGTTTATCAGAAACGCAATGAAAATCAAGCCGTTCTAACGTTGATAGGGAAGGGTTCTTAATTTAGTACAAGTCTCTTCCTTGTGTCCTCTGTGATTTTTTTCTTTGTGGTTAAAAATTTCTTGGTATTTTACTATTAATCAAAAAATGCAGACCCAAAACCATTTCAGTCACCATGAATTTTTCTAAAATAAAATATAAATTGCCCGCATGAATATCGAATTCAACAAAAATGAGGATGTAAATAAGCAACTTGTATATGAGCTTAAAACAAAACTCAAAAAAATATATTTAGGTGGTGGCGAGAAAAATGCTGCCAAGCAAAAAGAGAAAGGCAAATTATTGGCTCGCGAACGAGTATCTTATTTAATCGATAAGGATTCTGAATTCCTGGAAATCGGTGCATTTACGGCCGATGGAATGTATGCCGAACAAGGTGGATGTCCATCTGCAGGTGTAGTTTGCGGTATTGGCTATGTAAGTGGCAGGCAATGTATGATTGTAGCTAACGATGCAACAGTTAAAGCTGGTGCTTGGTTTCCTATGACTGCAAAGAAAAATCTTCGGGCACAGGAAATTGCAATGGAAAACCGATTGCCTGTAATTTATTTGGTAGATAGTGCGGGTGTGTATCTGCCCATGCAAGATGAAATTTTTCCTGATAAGGAGCATTTCGGCCGAATGTTTCGCAACAACGCAATGATGTCGGCTGACGGAATTGTTCAAATTTCGGCAATAATGGGCGCTTGTGTAGCTGGAGGCGCATATCTTCCAATTATGAGTGATGAAGCCATGATTGTTGATAAAACAGGCTCTGTTTTTTTAGCAGGCTCTTACCTGGTAAAATCGGCCATTGGCGAAGAAGTTGATAATGAGACTTTAGGTGGAGCCACAACGCATTGCGAAATATCTGGCGTAACTGATTATAAACATCCAAATGATGAGGCATGCTTAGATAGCATCAGAAATATAATGAGTATGTTGGGTTCGCCACAAAATGCTGGATTTGATAGAATAAAACCTGCTAAGCCTAAACAAAATGAAGAGGAACTGTATGGTATTTTACCCGAAAACCGAGATAAACCTTACGAAATTCTTGATATAATTCATCGCTTGGTTGATAATTCAGAATTTGAAGAATACAAACAGGGTTACGGACAAAGCATTGTTTGTGGTTTAGGTAGGGTAGATGGTTGGGCAGTTGGTATCGTTGCCAATCAGCGTAAGGTGGTAAAATCAAAAAAAGGTGAAATGCAATTCGGTGGTGTTATTTATTCAGATAGTGCCGATAAAGCAACACGTTTTATTATGAACTGCAATCAAAAGAAAATTCCTTTGGTTTTTTTACAAGATGTTACTGGCTTTATGGTTGGAAGTAGATCTGAACATGGTGGTATCATTAAAGACGGTGCAAAAATGGTTAATGCAGTTGCCAATTCAGTTGTTCCTAAATTTACAATCGTTATCGGCAATTCATACGGAGCTGGTAATTACGCAATGTGTGGCAAAGCTTACGATCCTCGATTAATTTATGCATGGCCGTCGGCGAAAATTGCTGTTATGGGTGGTTCTCAGGCGGCTAAAACTTTACTACAAATTCAGGAAGCATCACTAAAAGCTAAAGGTGAAGTCATCACTCCAGAAAAAGAAGCTGAATTACTAAAAGAAATAACCGATAAATATAACAGCCAAACTACACCATATTACGCGGCTTCCCGTCTTTGGGTAGATGGTATAATCGACCCTCTAGAAACCAGAAAGGTAATTTCAATGGGTATTGAAGCAGCAAATCAATCGCCCATTACAAGGAAATTTAATGTTGGTATTATACAAACATAGGATAATAACCATTCAGGATACATTGTACATATACTAAAAAGGCTTAGGTGTCTTAGGTGGTTGGTCAATTATATAACACAACAAACTTGATGTATGTATAATCTTGAAAAAATAATAAGCACCTAAGGCACCTTAGGCATTTTGTAAATCTAACGTGTCTTAGGTGGTAAAATTAGAAGAAAACAATGTTGATATTAATCAGTTCATCAGGTAAAGGACAGATGATGAAGCAAAATCAACCGATGTTAATAAGTAAACTATGTTGACAATGCGCACTTGCCAACAACTATTTAAAGCATTAAATTTGCTTTACAAAACGAATTTCAAACACATATTATAATGTCACAAGAAAACGAACACGTTCAGTGTTTAATTATAGGTTCGGGTCCTGCGGGTTACACAGCTGCAATCTATGCTGCAAGAGCCGATTTAAAACCAATCATGTACACAGGCATGCAGGCAGGCGGTCAGTTAACTCAAACTACTGATGTAGAAAATTTTCCGGGCTATCCACAAGGTATTATGGGTCCCGAAATGATGGAAGATTTCCGCAAGCAAGCAGAACGTTTTGGAACAGATATTCGCTTCGGTTATATAAGTTCAGTAGATTTTTCATCTACACCACACAAAATTGTTGTCGATGAAATTAAAACAATAACAGCTGATACAGTTATTATTGCTACAGGTGCAACAGCGAAATGGTTAGGCCTACCAAGCGAACAACAATATAATGGTTTTGGTGTATCGGCATGTGCCGTTTGCGATGGTTTCTTTTTTAAAGGACAAGATGTTGCAATTGTAGGCGCTGGAGATACCGCTGCTGAAGAAGCTACTTATTTAGCTAAATTGTGTAAAACGGTTCATTTATTGGTTCGTAGGGATGAATTTAGAGCTTCGAAAACAATGGTAGCACGCGTTTTAGCTACACCAAATATTATAGTTCATTACAATACCGAAACACAAGAAATTTTGGGTAACGGTAAAAATGTAACAGCAGTTAAAGTATTAAACAACAAAACTGGTTTAGAAACCGATATCGCTGTTGAAGGATTTTTCGTAGCCATAGGGCACAAACCAAATACCGATATTTTTAACGGTCAGCTTGATATGGATGAAACTGGTTATTTACTTACCAAACCAGGTTCTACCTTAACAAATGTTGAAGGTGTTTTTGCTTGTGGCGATGTTCAGGATATGTATTACCGTCAGGCAGTTACAGCCGCAGGTTCTGGTTGTATGGCCGCACTCGATGCCGAAAGATATTTAGCTGCTAAAGAACATCCTGTAGAAGCTTAAAAATCTAAAATATTTATATAATCTCTCAGATTAAGTTTTGAGGGATTTTTTTATGCCTTAATGCCACTAATCAAACGTTTGATTTAAATTGTAACAAAAATGTGGTGTTTTAATCTTTTGATAAATCTCTATCTTGGTTTAATTTAAACCTTAAGCTCCCTTAAACTAATAAAATAATGAATAAAGTATTTTCGATTTTAGTTGTTGCCTTAATAAGCACCAATGTTTTTGCACAAACCGACCCAAATCTTGGTATAATTCCTGCACCTGTATCCATTACAAGGGCTAATGGAAATTTTATTTTAGATAAAACAACGGTATTAATTAATCAGAGCATTGATGGGGCAAAATCTGCAGATTTACTAAATGCATTTATCGTAAACAAGGCTGGTTTTGCATTAAGAGAAACGAAAGTTGCTCAGCCGAACCAAAAGAGTATTGTTTTAACATCTGTAGGTGCCGATAAATTACCTGCAGAAGGTTACACCATAAAAGTTACACCAAACCAAATTGTACTAACTGGTAAAGGCGCTGGTTTATTTTATGCAGTACAATCGGCAATGCAAATGATACCGGATAAAATAGGCGATAAAATAACTGTTCCGGCTGTTGATATAAATGATTATCCGCGTTTTTCATACCGCGGAACCATGTTAGATGTTTCTCGTCATTTCTTTCCCATCTCTTTTATCAAAAAGTATATAGATCAATTAGCATTCTATAAAATCAATACTTTTCACTGGCATTTAACCGATGACCAAGGTTGGAGATTGGAGATTAAAAAATATCCGAAGTTAACTACCATTGGTTCGAGCAGAAATGGTTCTGTAATAGGAAATTATCCTGGCAAAGGAAATTATTTAACCGAAGTTAAAGGGTTTTACACTCAAGATGAAGCAAAAGAAATTGTAAGATACGCAGCAGAAAGATATGTAACAGTAATCCCAGAAATTGAATTGCCTGGTCATGCATCTGCGGCTATTGCAGCTTACCCAGAATTAAGTTCTTTTCCTGAACGAGATACATTTATTAGTGATAAAACCCCTTGGGCTGGTAATAAAAAAGGAAAACAAGTGCAACAAACCTGGGGTGTTTTTGATGATATATTTGTTCCTTCTGAAAATACGTTTACCTTTCTTAACAATATATTGGATGAAGTTATCTCAATTTTTCCATCAAAATATATTCACATAGGAGGAGATGAAGCACCTAAAACTTATTGGAAAGAATCTGCTTTTTGTCAGGCATTGATGAAAGAAAAGGGTTTAAAAGACGAACATGAATTACAAAGCTATTTTATTCAAACGATAGAAAAACACGTTAATGGAAAAGGTCGCTCGATTATTGGTTGGGATGAAATTTTAGAGGGTGGATTAGCGCCAAATGCAACTGTAATGAGTTGGCGTGGTGAAGATGGAGGTATTGCAGCTGCCCAACAAAATCACGATGTGATTATGACACCTGGTTCAATGGGTTTGTACATCGATCATAAACAGTCAAATTCTCCCGACGAACCCGTAACCATTGGTGGATTTGCTCCATATCAGAATATTTATGCTTACGATCCAATACCAAAAGTGCTTACTGCCGACCAAAGAAAATACATAAAAGGTGTACAAGCGAATTTATGGTCAGAATACATTAAAACACCTGCCAAAGCAGAAAATCATGCTTTTCCTCGATTGTTATCACTAGCTGAAATTGCCTGGAGCCCGGTTGAACGTAAAGATTTAAAAAACTTTTCTGAAGAACGTTTACCTAAACATTTGGCCAGGTTAGATAAAATGAATGTAAATTATTGGATTCCTACACCAATAAATCAAAGCGAAAAAACGCTTACTGGCAGCGAATTTACCATTGATTTAAAGGTACCGGTAGCTGGCGGAAAAATTTACTATTCTCTTGATGAATCACGTCCATCAGAGAATGCATTTTTATACACTGCACCATTTAAAGTTATTGTTCCACAAGGCGAAAAAAGAACTTTAAAAACGATTGTTATTGCCCCAAGCGGAAGAAGTAGTGTTACCTTACAAACCATATTAAATAATGGTGCAGCAGATGTTAAACCTGATGCAAAGTAGTAACAAATTACTTGCATTAAAAAGGTAAAATCATTAATTTGTGGCAAGTTAAAAGTCCCAAATAAAAATGAAAATATTTAAACTTACTTTACAGCATCTCATGTTATTAACTGGGATGCTTTTTTGTTTTTCGTGTACGGAAGAGAAACCTACTGAAATAAAAAGAGAAACTATTAAAGTTCAAAAAAATCCTTTTCGATTTTATAGAGATATTGAAGTTAAACCAGGATTAAATTTCGAGGTTTTAAGCTGGGGCAAAGGAGTAGATTCCATAGGTGGCTATCAAATTTTGATGTCTGATTCAGTTAGGAATAACTACAAATCTACAGCGGTAGAGCGCAAAGGCATTATGGCAGATGTTTGGAACATGGATTTAGACAATGATGGAAATCCTGAATTATACATTCAGTTACTAAGCAAAAAGAACGTATCTGATTTAAATGTTTTTGAATATTCTAACGGAAATTTCAATAAAATAAGTTTTCCTTCTTTAAGTTCATCGCAAAAGAAAGGGTATAATGGCGGTGATAAGTTTTTTATTAAAAACGGTGATCTGTTTAGGTCATTTCCTGTAAAAGATGAGGTAGATTCAACCAAAACTGTTACGAAAACATACCAATACAAATTAAGTGGAAATAGCTTTTCTACTAGTGAATTTAAGCCTGAATAGTTTTACTAAATTTTTAGATAAAATAATTAATTTGAAAGCTGCAACATAGGTATGATGATTCTATAAAAATGAAGAATGAAAAAGATAAATTTACAATTGCAGCCCGTATAAAAAGTTTTAAATATGCCTTTAATGGGTTATGGAAATTTTTTAAGTTCGAACATAACGCAAGGATTCATCTTGTTGCAGCTGCAATTGCAATTCTATTATCCTTTTATCTGGAGATTTCTGCAACAGAGTGGGTTGCAATCTTATCGGTAATTTGTGCTGTTTTCGTTGCAGAGATCTTTAATTCATCTATAGAAAAACTTGCTGATGTTGTTTCTCCAGAGATTAATCCGCAAATTAAAACAGTAAAAGATATGGCTGCTGCTGCGGTTTTAATAACAGCGTGTTTAGCAATATTGATTGGAGGAATCATTTTTTTACCGAAACTATTTTGAATTGCTGGCAGCTTTAGATTCTTCCATTTTATCATTAATTATCTTATCCCACCTGGCTTGCATTTTTTGATTGCTTCCATGCTCGGTTTCTTCATCATAATTTTTCTGCATCGTATCAAAATAATCACTAATCTGATTGGCCAAATCAGCAATTTGTGCTTTATAGTTTTTTACAGAATACGTTCGGTTTTTTAAAACTCTATCGGCTTCCATAAGCAATACATATTGAATGTTTACATGCCCTTGTTCATGGTGCAGAAGTTTTTCTCTAGCTTCTTCAGTTCTGATTCTATCTAGCTTCACCCACGACCTGGTTTTATCAATGGTGATTTCATTTTTCAACTTTATTTCAACCCGATTTCGATAAACTGTTGAGCCATAGCTATATTTCCAGGTCATTGCTGTTAGGGCAGAGAATGGAGATTTATTATCAGGTTTACCTTTAAAGTGAATATTCCAATCCAGTTGTTCGGGCTCAACATAATCCTGCCTGAAAGATAGGAGGGGTAATATTAGCAAAAAGGATAATATAATAGAAAGGTTTTTCATAGATTATAGCTAATGTAAAAACCGTGCCTAAATTATTCTGATGCAGAGAACTGTGCGCTTATTCGTTCGAATTTTTCTATTAGTAAAGCTATTCTTTCTTTCTCTCGTTTAATTACAGCTTTTCTTAAAATGGTTGAGCAAAAAATTATCCATATAGCTGTAAGTCCTATTGCTAAGGATTTTTGCATCATATTAAAATGTGAAAGTATTTCTACAAAATAAAATATAATACCTAATGAAAGTGCGATAACATAAAACCAATAAAGTGTATTGTAAAGCTTGTATCTATTTAATTGATAAGTTTTCAAACTACTTAAATATTCATTCGGATGCACTGTATAATCGTTTTTTGAGATTAATTTGTGGTCTCTGTATAAAAGCAATGTATAAACACCAATTGCAATTAATGTAATGCTAATTCCAACATGTGTAGTCCATGATTCAAAATGAAATAATGCCCACATTATAGCAATTGCAATAAAAGATGCAAGCATACCTAGAATATTTAAAGCAGATTTAAGCTTTAAACCATTAACTTCTTTTTTAACTTGTTGCAACATTTCATCAGCAGAAACTTTAACTTCTACCTCGTGCTTTTGCCACAACTCCTGTATTTGATCAAACGCTTGCATACTGGTTATATAGTTCTGTTAATTTTTGTTTAATGCGGTGAATTTTAACCCTCAAATTGCCTTCGCTGATACCAGAAATGTCAGCAATTTCATGGTATGGTAATTCATCCAAAACCATTGTGATAATTAAACGATCGTTTTCTTCTAGTTTAGATATGCATGTGTAGAGCAACGCTACCTGCTCATTTTTCTCAGAAAATTCTTCTATTTTATTTTCGATTATATTTTCTGTCAACTCATCTTTTGCCTGACGTTTTTCTGAGCGCAAATAAGTAAGACACGTATTTACAGCAATCCTGTATATCCAAGTAGAGATTAAAGATTTGTTTCTAAACTTATCCAGGTTTTGCCAAACTTTTAAAAACGTTTCTTGTAAAAGATCGTTAGCGGCATCGGTGTCGCCCGTATAACCATAACATAAATGGAATATTTTTTTGGAATTCGAATCGAAGATCTCTTTAAATAACTTGTCTTTTTGTTCCATTTAAGGGGTTATAATTGCTTTTTAGATGGTGCGAATAATTTTTTGTTACAGGGAAAATCAAAAATAGAATATTTTTCCTACTTAGCCGAAATCAAAATTTGTTACAAAGCGTAAATATCGTAGTTTTACCAAATTAACAGCGCCACAAAATAATTATTCATGAAGAAAAACAGACTTACTCTTTTCATTTTTATAGCGCTGATTGCAGGAATTGCTCTAGGCTACATTTTAAATGTTAACTCAATTGATGTTTACAATCAAAAAATACTTAACGCCGATGCAAAAGTTAAAAGTATTGAAGTTAGTATAGCAAAAACTACCGACACCACTTCTGCAGTTTTTACGCAATTAAAAGCAGAAAAAAAGGCTAACTCAAAAATCAAAAGAGATAATGAAGAAATCCGCGAGAAAAAGTTAGAGTATTTCACGTTATTGAGTGATATTTTTCTTCGTTTGATAAAAATGATTGTTGCGCCTTTAGTATTTACAACGCTTGTTGTTGGGGTGGCAAAGGTTGGTGATATTAAAGCCGTAGGACGAATTGGTGGAAAAACATTGGGCTGGTTTTTTGCCATGTCGTTAATGTCTTTAGTATTAGGTTTAATATTGGTGAATCTTTTTGAGCCAGGTAAACACATGAAATTAACCCTGCCAGATCAGTTGGTTAATACCGGTATACAAAAGGCATCAATGAGTGTTAAGGATTTTATAACGCATGTTTTTCCTAAAAGTATTGCCGAATCTATGGCAACTAATGAAATTCTTCAAATTGTGGTTTTCTCTTTATTCTTTGGTGTTGCTACAGCTGCAATCGGCGATTTAGGTCAGGTTGTAATTAAAACATTCGATGCAATTGCACATGTAATATTAAAGATGACTGGCTATGTAATGAATTTTGCACCATTGGCAGTTTTTGGCGCAATGACGGCTATTGTAGCGAAACAAGGCTTAAATGTTCTAAATACCTATGCTATTTTTATCGGTGAATTTTATTTCGGGCTAGCCATTTTATGGGCTTTATTGATATTTCTTGGCTTTTTGATTTTGAAAAAAAGAGTTTTCCGTTTGGTGAACGATATGAAAGAGCCCGCAATTCTAGCATTTAGTACGGCAAGTAGCGAGGCTGCTTATCCAAAAACAATGATGCTTTTAGAACGCTTTGGTTGTAAAGATAAAATTGTAAGTTTCGTTTTACCGTTGGGTTATTCTTTTAATTTAGATGGCTCGATGATGTATATGACGTTTGCGTCTTTATTTATCGCACAGGCATATGGCATACATTTAGGTTTCGAACAGCAAATATCTATGCTTTTGATCTTAATGTTAACCAGTAAAGGAATTGCAGGTGTACCAAGAGCATCATTAGTGGTAATTGCTGGAACAATTGCCAGTTTTAATATTCCAGAAGCAGGTTTAGCCTTATTAATCGGTATCGATCCGTTATTGGATATGGGCCGTTCTGCAACAAACGTTGTAGGTAATAGTATTGCTACTGCTGTAGTTAGTAAGTGGGAAGGTGAACTTAAAGATAGCTAGAGTTTATAAGATTGCAGGATTTCAAGATTATTGAGGGTAATTCAAAATTTTAATTTGATTTTATTATGTCATGATAATCAGTAAAAATTCTGAGATTTGTTTTGACTTTGAATAGGGTTTATCATTCAAAATTCATTCACTCAAAATTCAATCATTCAAAATTCACTCATTCAATAATTTACAACCGTGTCAAATAAAGGAAAAAAGATATTTTTAGCGCTTACCATCATCCTTCCGATGATAATTTATTGTTATATCTATTACAAACCCATTATACAAAATGCGCCATTTCGAAAAAACGATTTTGTTTATATGGATTATAAATGGGGAATAAAAGATACGTTGGAAAACCAGTACAATTCTAAAACCGGTGCATATCAATATGTAAATAGTCAAGATTCTATAATAACAAAGAAGGTGCTATTGAAAAGCGATGATATTTTGTACATCCACAGCAAAGCAAATGAATTAGGTTTATGGAATTTTCCTGATACAATAGGGGTGAAGAGTTCGAAATCAATGTCTGTACCACGTTATGATATGTTTTTTCAATATAAAGAAAAGGCAAAACATGTTGTTGTTTATGGAGATTTTGATGGAAATCCAAAACTTTTAGATGCTGCTATGCAAATGAGAAAAGTTATTGAGGACACGATAAACCAGGCAGAAAAAAGAAGTGGAAAATAGGTGATGAAGATTATAGCATTTTACGATTTATAACTTCGAAAATATATCTTTAAATAATTTCAATATAGGTTTGTGTGTTAATCTTATTTATTCTATATTTGCACCTCGTTAAATAAAAATTAAAAAACTAATAATTAAACAATGTACGCAATAGTAAATATAGCAGGACAGCAATTTAAGGTTGCTAAAGACCAGCACCTTTTTGTACACAGATTACAAGGAGATGAAGGCGCTAGTATTGAATTTGATAACGTATTGTTGGTTGATAATGGTGGTGCAATTACTGTAGGTGCTCCTGCGGTTAAAGGTGCTAAAGTTTCAGCTACTATCGTATCTCATTTAAAAGGTGATAAAGTAATTATTTTCCACAAAAAACGTAGAAAAGGTTACAAAAAGAAAAATGGTCACCGCCAGTTTTTCACAAAGATTCAGATTTCTGACATCACTCTATAATTAATTGTTAACCTAATTATTCGCTTTTAGCGAGTTACAAAATATAAAATCATGGCACACAAAAAAGGAGCCGGTAGTTCGAAAAACGGACGTGAATCGCATAGTAAGCGTTTAGGTATTAAAATTTTCGGTGGGCAGTTAGCTATCGCTGGTAATATTTTAGTACGTCAACGTGGTACAAAACATCACCCAGATAAAGGTGTGGGTATTGGTAGAGATCATACATTATTTGCTTTAGTTGATGGTACTGTTATCTTCAAAAAGAAACAAGACAACAAATCATACGTTTCTATACTTCCTATAACTGAAGCTGAAATTGAAGCAGCAATCGCTAAAGCTCCAAAAGTTAAGCAAGAAGCTGAAGCTAAAGAAGTTGCAGAAGCACCAGTTAAAAAAGCACCTGCTAAAAAAGCAGTAGCAAAACAAGAAGAAACTACTGAAGAAGCTGCACCTGCAGAATAATTAGTACAAAACTTATATAAAAAAAGCTTTCGAATTTTCGGAAGCTTTTTTTTTGCATTATAAAGATTGTGAATTTTATAAATCTTTAAAGAGGAAAGGACCTGTTTGGTTAAGCAATTATAAGTGCTCGATTTATAATTTGATTTATGTTGTTTTTGTACGGCAGAATATCATACTTTAGACTTTTAAAATTGCCTTGCCATTAATTGTGTAGTTAATTCTAATAGCTTCGCTTTTGCTTGGTCGCTTACATTAATTTGTGCCATTAATGCAAGTGCTTTATTCATATAAGTATTCATCGTAGTCTTTGCGATATTCTGAATATCTAATGTATCATAAATCCCCTTTACAGCTTCTATTTTTTCTTTAGGGTTGAAGTCTGTTTCATTTGTTAAGTTTTGCAGCGAAATTAAATTCTCGTTTTCTGCAAGTTCAAAAGCCTTTAAAAGTAGAAAGGTTTTTTTATTAGCAATGATATCGCCTCCAACCTGTTTACCAAATTTTTCCGGGTCTGCATAAACATCTAAAATATCATCTTGTAATTGAAAGGCGATACCAATATTTTCTCCAAAATCGTAAATTAAATTTGCATCGTTTTCTGAAGCTTCAGCTATAATTGCGCCCAATTTAAGTGCTCCACCTAATAAAATAGCTGTTTTTAGCCTTATCATATTAATGTATTCTTCAATACTTACATCATCGCGTTCTTCAAATTCCATATCCAATTGCTGACCTTCACAAACGCCTTGAGCTGTGGCATTAAATGTATCCAGCACATCTTTTAGGTATTTTGCATTTACCTTTGCCAGGTTTTTATTAGCTTCAACCATCATAACATCGCCGCTTAATATGGCAACATTGGTGCTCCATTTTTCATGAACGGTTGCTTTCCCTCTGCGTAATGGAGCATTATCCATGATATCATCATGCACTAAAGTGAAATTATGGAAAACCTCAACAGCCATTGCTGCATGAATAGAATCATTAGGGTCCTTGCCAAATAAATCTGTCGACATTAATACCAATAAAGGCCGGATTCTTTTGCCACCAAGGTTTATGATGTATGTGATTGGATCGTATAGTTGTTTTGGATTTTCAGGAAACTTTAAATTTTTAATT
This sequence comes from Pedobacter lithocola, assembly GCF_042650845.1. NCBI lineage: Bacteria > Pseudomonadati > Bacteroidota > Sphingobacteriia > Sphingobacteriales > Sphingobacteriaceae > Pedobacter > Pedobacter lithocola. The sequence goes on from NZ_JBHSBW010000007.1 coordinate 440,713, forward strand.
GCTGTTTCTAAAATTTCTTGTAACTGTATTGTGTTAAACATGCTTTATTTTAAGGATTAATCATTGTACCGAAGGCATTTTGACCTTCCATCATTTTGCTGAATTTATCTTCTAGTGATGTTTGTTTAACGATTGGGTTATCTTGCCAAAAATCGGGATTATATTTTATAGATTCTACTACATTTTTATCTTTAGTGTTTTTACTTACACTTTTATAAGTTTCATTTTGTAATGAATCGTTTTCTTGGTAAACAGTTAGTAATGAACTTACGATTGCACTTATATCTGTAGATCGCATTCTATCAATATAACTTACAGATAGGTACATTTTTGTCGATATGCTCTCTAATATGTTTATATCGCCCTTATCACTTTTAAAAGTTGAAATTGTTTTTACGATGGGTGGATATTTAAAGCCTGCGCCATTTTCCAAATCCATGGGTAGATTCAAAATGTTTTGCTCCATTCTGTAAATTTTAAAATCTTCTGTGCCAACGTAAAAAGTAGTGTTGGCATAAAATTGATTTTTGCCGGCTTTCTTAATTGTGCAGTTTATTACTGCGATATCTTGGTCGGCTTGTTCTATATATCGTTCAATTTCAATTGTGTATTTATCCAATGTTTTTTCGGTTACAAATGTCCCCGAGGTAGTTTGGGTAAGGTAACCGCTAGAGCTAAATGTAAAATAAGATTGATTGCTTAAATCGAACAGCATTTGGCTTTTACTCTCTGCAAAACGGGTTTGCTTTGCTATCCAGCCATTGGTTCGTGTAACATTCCATCTTAAATCATAAAAAATTTCATGGATTTTGGTTGGATTGTTATTTACAGATGTTAACTGCCTGTAAAAAGCTTTTAAATAGTGATTTTCGTCATTGTATTTTAAAGCTTTTTCAAATGCACTTTTTAATAATATCTTGCCTCGATAGGGTGAGATATTTATTTCAGACAAATTTATGGCTGCCTGTTTTAATTTAAAAATAAGATTTTCAGCGTTACTTTTTACATCAAATTCGCTGTTTAAATAACTAACGTGGCTGAACTTAAGTTTGACAGGAAACCCTGCTGATTTAATAACAAAGTCTCCATTTTCATTGGTTATAGATGTTATTGATGTGCCAACAATCATTAAAGATGCAAATGGAATTGGCGTACCTGTAACCTCATCAATAACTTTACCCTGAATATTTTGTGTATAGCCTTTAATTGATACAATAAAAAGCAGGATGAACAGGATGTTTTTAATCATTTATAAAACTAACGAAAAATCTATTTGTCGCTTAGCCAGATCTACTTTTTTAACTTTAATTATCACTTCATCGCCCAATTGGTATTTTTTCTTTTTACGTTGACCAACGATGCAATAATTCTTTTCGTCTAACACATAAAAATCATCAGATATTTCGCGTAAACGAACCATGCCTTCGCATTTATTTTCTTCAATTTCTACATACATTCCCCATTCGGTAACACCTGTAATTATACCTTGGTAAACATTACCAACATTTCCTTCCAGGTATTCTGCCTGTTTGTATTTAATAGATGCACGTTCGGCTTCTGCAGCTCTTTTTTCCATTGCAGATGAATGTACGCTTGCAACTTCATAAAATTCTTCATCGGCTGATTTTCCATTTGCCAAATAATCTTCTAACAGTCGGTGTACCATTACATCGGGGTATCTACGAATTGGAGAAGTAAAATGTGTATAATAATCAAATGCTAAACCATAATGGCTGGTTTTTTTTGTTGTGTAAATTGCTTTTGCCATAGAGCGAATAGCCAATGAGGTTAACACATTTTGTTCTTTCTTACCTTCAACATCAGCCATTAGGTGATTTAATGATTTGGCAATTTCTTTATCTGATTTTGTATTTATTTTATATCCAAAACGAGAAGCAAAGTTGGCGAATGTATTTAAGGTTTCCATATTTGGAGAATCGTGAACACGATAAACGAAGGTAAGCTTGTTTTTACCTTTTACTTTGGTGGCAATAAATTCTGCTACTTTTCTATTCGCCAATAGCATGTAATCTTCTATTAATTTGTGTGCATCTTTACGTTCTTTTACATAAACACCAATTGGTTTGCCAGTTTCATCAAGTTTAAATTTCACTTCTGTGCTTTCAAAACTAATAGCACCATTTTTAAATTTTCTATCGCGAAGAATGTAAGCAAGTTCATTAAGTTTTAATAATTCAGTTGCATAATCGCCTTCCTTATTTTCTAAAACTTCTTGTGCTTCTTCATAACTAAATCGTCTATCTGAATGTATGACTGTTTTACCATACCATTCTGCTTTAATGTTTGCCTCATTATCCAATTCAAAAACAGCTGCAAAACACAATTTATCTTCATGCGGGCGTAAAGAGCAAACACCGTTACTCAACCTTTCTGGTAACATTGGGATCACTCTATCAACTAAATAAACCGAAGTCGCACGACTGTAAGCCTCTTTATCTAATTCAGTTCCTTGGATTACATAGTGCGATACATCGGCAATATGTACACCAATTTCATGATTTCCATTAGGTAATTTTTGGTAGGAGATGGCATCATCAAAATCTTTCGCATCAGCCGGATCGATGGTAAAAGTTAACATATTTCTAAAATCTTTACGCTTTGCAATTTCCGATTCAGGTATTTCTTCGGGGATGGCATTGGCTTCTTTTTCTACCGCTGGAGGAAATGATAAAGGGAAACCATACTGAGCCAAAATTGCATTCATTTCGGTATTGTTCTCACCTTGATCTCCTAAAACATGTTTAACCGCTCCAATAGGATTTTTTGCACCCTCAGGCCAATCGGTTAAATTAACCAAAACCCTTTGTCCGTTTTTCGCACCTAAAGTATCAGATAATGGTACAAAAATATCGTGCATCATCTTTTTATCATCTGCAATAACGAAAGCAAAACGCTCAGATATTTTGATAACACCAGTAAAATCAGATTTTGCTCTTTTGATAATTTCTACAACTTCGCCATCATTTTTGCGTCCATTCTTTTTTGCAAAAACATAAACTTTTACCAAATCACCATGAAGCGCATTTTTTAATTTGCGAGGTGCAACGAATACATCTTTTTCCAATTCATCATCTGGTACAATATAGGCCGAACCATCAGCAGTCATATCTACGCGACCAGTAATAAAGTTTTGAAGTTCTTTTAGTTTGAATTTTCCTTTTTCAGGTTCAAGAAATATTCCGGCGTTTTTCCCTTCTTTTAAAATCTCAAGAATGGTTTCTCTCGATTCCTGATCATCAAGATTTAGTTTGGCAGAAACCTGTTTGTAATTAAGTGGCTGATTACTGTTTTTCTCGAAGACATCACTAACAAGTTGATTCAGAACCAATTTTATATTTGCAGATTTTTTCTTTGCCATATTGATAAAAGTATTTTATCGAAGATACAGAAAAGATGGAAATGATGTGGGATGTAAGATGGAAAATGGATGAGGAATGACCAAAATTGATAGAAGATGTGAAATGGAAGATGTGAAATGGATGATGGGAAATGAATGATCGTATAACATCATCCATCTTACATCATCCATCTTCCATATTATGTGCCTGGAATTGCATCGATTAGTTTTTTAGTATATGCAGCTTTTGGGGCATTAAATATATCATCAGGGAAGCCTTCTTCTTCGATTCTGCCTTTGTTCATTACTAAAATTCTGTCAGAAATGTGCTTAATTACCGCTAAATCATGAGAAATAAAAATATATGTCAATCCGAATTCCCGTTGTAAATCTTTAATCAAGTTTAATACCTGAGCCTGTACCGATACATCTAGTGCAGAAACAGATTCATCACAAATGATAAATTTTGGTTCTAATGCTAAAGCTCTGGCAATAACTACGCGTTGCCTTTGTCCGCCGCTAAATTCATGTGGATATCGGTTATAATGTTCTTTTTTTAAATCTACTTTATCTAACAACTCAAATACTTTTGCCTTTCGTTCTGCATCACTAGCAAATAGATTATGAACGGTTAATGGTTCTAAAATTGATTGCCCAATTGTTAATTTTGGATTGAGCGAGGCATAAGGATCTTGAAAGATGATTTGCATATCTTTCCTCAAACGCCTCATTTCTGCTTTATTTACGTTTGTAATGTCTTTACCTTCAAATATAATGCTTCCCGAAGTTGGCTGTATTAAACGTAAAATACTTCTACCAAGGGTTGTTTTACCACAGCCAGATTCACCTACCAAGCCTAAAGTCTCGCCTGGGAAAACATTGAAATTTATCTTATCTACCGCTTTAACGTAATCTTTGTTTTTGTTAAAAAAACCATTATTCACCAGGTACCATGTTGATAGATCTTTAATTTCTAAAATGGGTTTTTTGGAATAAAGTTCTGTGCGCCTTTTTTCTTTTTCTTTTGATGTGATTTGATTATTTGAATTCAAATGTGCTGATGCATCTTCAATTTTGCCAGTTAGAAAGTCGGCCACGATAGGCAATTTTTTTAATTGTAATGCAGGTGTGGGTCTGCAAGCCAGTAAGCCTTTAGTGTAAGGATGTTTTGGATGATGGAATATCTCATTCGATGTTCCTTGCTCCACAATTTCGCCTTTATACATAACGGCAACTTCATCTGCAATTTCGTGTACTACGCCTAAATCATGTGAAATGAAAATCATTGCCATTTGACGTTCTTCTTTCAATTTTAGGAGTAATTGTAGGATGGTTTTTTGTACGGTTACATCTAAAGCGGTTGTAGGTTCATCGGCGATTAATAGTTTGGGATTACAGCTTAACGCCATTGCAATCATTACACGTTGTTTTTGTCCGCCAGATATTTGATGTGGATAACTATCAAATATTTTTTCAGGTCGTGGCAGTTGCACTTCTTCAAATAGCGCAATGGTTTGCTTTTTAGCTTCAGCTTTGCTAACGTTTTGATGTAGGATTATGGCTTCGGCAACTTGGTAACCGCAAGTAAATACCGGGTTTAGCGAGGTCATTGGTTCCTGAAAAATCATCGAAATTTGATTGCCGCGAAACTGCCTAATTTCATTTGAATCAAGGCTTAGCAAACTAATATTTTCAAATTCTATATCTCCGGTAATCTTTGCTAAACGTTCATCATGCAATCGCATTATTGAAAAAGAAGTTACTGATTTACCAGAGCCAGATTCCCCAACAATACCAAGCACAGTACCTTTTCTAACATTAAAATTTATTTCTTTAACGGCTTTAAACCAGGTTTTTTCATCCTGATTAAAAAAATCGATGCTTAAATTTTCTACGTTTAACATTAGGTTACAATGGTAATGTTTTCTGGTTGAATTATCTCCATACCTTTAAATTTTAGCAATACTTGTGCGGTAGTAATTACATCTTTCTGGCAATAAGTAACAATGCGAGGCAAGTTTTTCTCTTCATAATACACCTGCCGAACCATGCTTCCGTCAATATCATCTTTTGGTGTTGGAACATTTAATATTGCAGCCAATAAATTTAAAGAGGTGTAATTTTTGTAATCACCAAATTTCCAAAGCTCCATGGTATCAACATGGTTTACTTCCCAAGGTTTTTTGCCGGCAATTTGTAACTGACCAGGAATTTCTATTCCGTTTACTAATAATCTTCTGCATAGATATGGATAGTCGAATTCTTTTCCATTATGCGCACAAAACATTAATGTTGGTAATTGCATTTTTAGCAAGTCAGCAAATGCTGTTAATAATTCCAGTTCATTAGTATTAGAGATTGATTTTATGCGAAGGTGTTGTGTTTTATTTTGGGTGTAAAATATACCTAAGCTGATGCATACAATTTTGCCAAACTCAGCAAATATTCCTGCATTATCATAAAAGCTTTCTGGCGTTTGTTCTGGTTTGCGTTGATACTGAGTTTTTTGCTCCCATAAATCCTGTAGGTTTGGAGGAACATCATCGTACGAGGCATATTGAGGTACAGTTTCTATATCAATAACCATAACCGGATTAAGATCTAACGTTTTCAGCATGAAACAAGATACTTAATAAATATCCAGTTTGCAAAATCAGAAATATCAAATTAACAGAACTATTTTTTATAAATTTGGTATATGGCAAAAAGTAAATTTGAAATATCATTAGAAGAAGGTGCTCATAAAATTTTAGCTAATTTGATTGGCGAATGGAAAGGAGTAACCAAAACATGGTTTGAAAAGGATGTTTTAGCTGATGAGTCTGAAACTCAGGGAAAAATCACTTCACTTTTGGAGTATAGATTTATTTCTTACGATTATCAAGGAAGCTTGGACAATAAGCCTTTGGAAGGAAAAATGATTATTGGTTTTGATATTCCGTACCAGAAGTTTAGCAGCAGTTGGGTGGATAGCTTCCATATGGGAACACAAATTATGTTATCAAGCGGAGCAAAAAAAGCGGATGGCTTTTCTGTTTTCGGACAATATGGAAGTCCGGAATATGGAGAACAACTTTGGGGTTGGCGAACCGAATTTACGATTTTAAATAATGATGAAATTATAATTTCGGCTTACAATATTTCTCCTGACGGTGAAGAAGCAAAAGCTACCGAAACAGTTCTTAAACGTATCTCGTAGCAGTTCTACTTTCATGTTGTGCTTATCGAAACATCTTGTTTGAGATCTTCGACAAGCTCAGAATGACATCTGTTATTAAAAGAGTAATTGATCTGGCGACGAACCATTTGCCATTACAGGAATTTTCAAATCCGTTCCAATGGCTTTGTTTAGTTTTTCAATAAAATAGGCAGATAAAAGGGGAGAAGCCAATTCTACATTTTGGTGAACAAAAAAATACAAATTTTGTAACCCTTGTTTTTTCCAATCTACAATTCTCTCAATCCATTCATCTAAACGGGTGTAGTCGCTTTCATGGTTTGCACCAACATAGCGAACAAAAGCGGTAGGTGTTGTTAATCGCATATGGAGCATATCTCTTCTTCCAGCTGTATCAACAATAATGTTTGTGATTCCATTTTCTTCGAACAATTGTGTAAATTCATCTGCAACTTTAGCATTTGCAAACCATTCTCCATTTCTAACTTCAACGCCTAAAGGTATTACTTTTGGAAATTCCTCGATTACAGTTTTAAGTCTATCAAAATCTTTTGGTTTAAAATTATCATGAAGTTGAAGAAATGCCATGCCGAGTTTATCCTCAAAATTACTTATCGCATCGCAGTATTGTTCTACTGGTTCTTTAACGTTGATTAGTCTTTTGAAATGGCTTATCGTGTTTGTGAGCTTCGGAAAAAATTTAAAATCAGCAGGCGATTTTTGCGTCCACGTAATAACTTGTTCGCTGCTTGGCATGCCATAAAAAGTTGCATTCAATTCAATAGAATTAAATTGAGTAGAGTAGTAGGTTAGCTCATCTTTCGTTCCTTTAGGGTAAAAGCCTTTCAAATCGGCCTTATTCCATTTTGCACAACCAACGAAAGCTTCAAATTTTTGCTTAGGCTTGTTGGCTTTTAAAATAGCTGCTGTTTGTGGAGCATCTGCAGGAAGTGTGAAATCTATTATTGATGGGTCGTCTACTTTACCGAATTGCATGTTAGTCTTTATTTATTTCAAATATATCCAAATCTCCATAGATAAGTTCCTCCGTAGCATCATAAATTTTACTTTTTAATTTTTCGTAAAACTGTTCGTTTGAGCAATTACCAAATTTGAGGTAAATTAATTTCGGCGGAGTTCCTTTCCATGCAACAAGTTCAGATAAGTCAGAATCTTTCGATATGACAATGACCTTTTCTTTGCTTCGGGCAAGATTGTAAACTTCGATATCTGATGTTCTATTTAATTTAAGGAAATGAAATGCATTTTATATTGATTTCTTCCATAAACCATTTGGCTATAATTGGAGAGATATTTTCATCTAACCAAAATTCCCAATCATTCGTAAATGTATTAATCCCCTATGGTTTTAGCACTAAATAATAACGCTGCTGTTATATCTTCGCTTTCGAGGATGGGATGTTCCTCTAAAATTTCATCATTCGTCATTCCAGATGACAAGAGTTCAATAATATCAATTACTGTAAATCGATTGCCTCTTATTGTGGGCTTTCCGCCCATTAAACCAGGGATGATAGTTATTCGTTCTAGTAATAGAGTTTCATGACATTTCATACTCTAAATTTAGTAAAATTTATATCAAACTCAATAGCATTATATTTTTAACGATAAGGCATAAAAAAAGCGCTAAGTAATACTCAGCGCTCTTTGCAATAAACTTTATGTTCTATGCGGCTAATATAAATTAATAACCTAAAATCTTCAAAACCTGTTTACTATTTTGTTCTTCACCAAACACTTCAAAATTGAAACTTTCGTCTCGGTTTCTGCGTATTAATACGTGCTTCGGACTTGGCAATAAACAGTGATGTATACCACCATAACCACTTAATACTTCTTGATAGGCACCTGTGTGGAAAAATCCTAAATATTGCACTTTACGTGTCTTTGGCATAAACACACTATTCATATGTGCTTCCTGATTGTAGTAGTCTTGTCCGTCGCAAGTAATACCACCTAGGTTTACACGCTCATATTCGGCATCCCAGTTGTTAATCGGCAATAAAATATACTTTTGATTTAAAGCCCAAACATCTGGTAGGTTGGTGATAAACGAACCATCTAACATTAACCAACGCTCGCGGTCGTTTTGTTGTTTACGACCTAATACTTTATATAAAATACCCGAAGCTTCTGCAACGGTATATTTACCAAATTCTGTAATGATATCAGGTTCCATTACGTCATGAATGGCACAAATTTCTTTAATCCTTTTAACAATTTCGTTTACCATGTATTCGTAATCGAAATCAAAAACCAACGAATCTTTAAATGGCATACCACCGCCAATATCCAAAGTATCTAAATCGGGATTTATCTTTTTAAACTTGCAGTAAAGTGTAACGTATTTTTCTAACTCGTTCCAGTAATAAGGAGAATCTGTAATACCAGAATTGATAAAAAAGTGCAATAGCTTAACTCTAAAATTTGGGTTATGAACGATTTTATTATTGTAAAAATCAATAATATCTTCCATGCGAACACCCAATCGAGAAGTGTAAAATTGCGAATCAGGTTGTTCTTCAGCAGCAATACGAATTCCTAAATTACAAGGCGTATCGATATCAACTTCATCATCAAAAAGATTAAATTCCTCTTTGTTATCTAATACAGGAATAATATTAGTGTAGCCGTCATGCAACATATCAATAATATACTGTTTGTATTGATAGGTTTTAAAACCGTTACAAATAATGGTGGTATCTTTTGTTAAAACACCTTTCTTCTCCAAAGCTTCAATCATTGGCATATCAAATGCCGAAGAAGTTTCGAGGTGGATATTGTTTTTTAGCGCTTCCTCAACAATATGTCTGAAGTGAGAGCTTTTTGTACAATAGCAATATTTATAATCGCCACGATAATTGTTCTTTAAGATGGCAGTTTGAAAAAGAATTTTAGCTTGCTGAATCTTTTTACTCACCATAGGTAAGTACGTGAAACGTAAGGGTGTACCATAAGTTTCAATCATTTCCATCAGGTTTAAATCCTGAAAATATAATTCATCATCTATAACGTCAAAACCTTCCTGTGGAAAGCCAACACTCAGATCAAGAAATTCTGAATAACTCTGCATTTAATTTCAAATAATTTTTGCAAAAATGTAATTTTAAATCGAGAATAAATCTTTATTGAAAATATTTTTACTGTAGAGAAACGGTTGGGCTGATTAAAATTTTATAGAGGAGTTTTGACAACTCTTCAAGAGTTGTCAAAACTGAAATTCAAAAATGCTCTTCTAATCATTAATAATTGAAGGCAAATGAATTTCTGCCAGCATACACCTTGCACTACCACCACCATTTTTTTCTATCGTATAGATAGGTGCGTAAATTATGCGGCAATATTGCTCTAAGGTTTCTATTTGTTTTTTACTTAGTGATAAATAGGCCTGCTCAGACATCACAAGGAGTTTTTCATTATCCTGATTGGTTACTTGCAACATATTCCCTGCAAACTGATTCATTTGCGCTAAAGTTATTTCAATAACATGTTTACCACTATTATTTAGGCTCAATGCAACAACAAGCTTTTCTTGCTCATTTGGGATGGAATCTAAACAAATTACAGCAAATTCATCACCAATACACATCATCACATTGGTGTGATAAATTGGAAATCTACTGCTATCTACCGCCTGAAAGGCAATTGGCTGATAACCTGTAAGCATGCAGAAGTTGTTCAATACTTCTTCATCGGTTCGAACACTTAAACAAGCATAAGCTATCTTATTGGTTCTATCTAAAACCATGCTGCCTGTACCTTCTAAAAATGCATACTGTTTTTCGTAAAAACTAATATCACTAATATGATTTACTTCAAATTTTTCTTTTAATTTTTCGATGATATCGTTTCTTCGTTCTAGTCTGCGGTTTTCAGAGAACATTGGGTATAGAAAAACCGAACCATCTTCGTGGAAGGAAACCCAGTTATTTGGGAAGATAGAATCTGGCGTTTCGGGTTGATATGTATCATCAATAACTGTTACATCAATACCATTAACCCTTAACAGATTTACAAAGCCATCAAATTCTTTCAAAGCCTGCACTTGTACATCATTTTCATCAGATGCAACCTGAAACATGTTATTAGCTGCTGTTTGCTCATTGAATTTGAAATCAACAGGGCGAATCATTAATATTTGGTTGGTGCTTTGCATTTGGGAGTTAGTTTTTAGTATCAAGTATTTAGTATCAAGTAGCGAGTATCAGGTATCAAGTATTTAGTATCAAGTATCAAGATGAAGGAGTTAACCAGACATCATCCATTATCCATCATCCATCTAACATTTTACATCTATAAATCGTCTCTTAAAATTGGTAAGCTCATACAATGAAAACCACCGCGGGCTCTAGATAATTCAGCCGATGGCATCAAAATTAATGTATCTGTTATGATTTCAGCATCGGCTTTTCCACTTTCCAAATCCTGGATTAAGTCTTTCACATTAACAACATCAAATCCGGCTGCTTTAAAGGCATCAACAGTTTTATCATTTCTATCATAACCTAAAACTACACCTTCTTTAATGGCTAAAAGGTTGCAAGAATCTGTCCACTGTTCTCTAGAATCATATGGAAATTGATTATTACCGCTATAAATTATTTTGGTAGGTTCGGTGCTTTTTAAATCATTCTGGCTTATATCATTAAGCAAAGCTTCTACATGTTCGAAGTATTTAGGTTCGCCTGGGTTAGCTTTTGTAAATTGAATTGCAGTTGTAGCCTCCAGCTGCTCAGGTTCTTTTAAAAAGTTAATTGGCTCGTGTGGATTATATTTAGGCGAATGCGCAATTGAATTTAAGATTACCCAGGTGTTGCGTTTAACATGTGTGAATACTGTATCTAAGTGCATGTAATCCCTCTTGCTCGGTATTTTAACAACGGTTACTTTTTCTACAACATTATTGTCGAACAATAATTTTATAGCCTCATTAGCGCCATGTTCTGATGTCCTTTCGCTACAGCCAATTAACACATGCGTTGGGCTTACCATCATCACATCGCCGCCTTCTAAAGTAGTGCTAAATGCAGGTTCATCGCCGGGACGTAAAAAGTGCATGGTAACATCAGGAATTTCTAGAATGTTGTTTTGGTATGCTTCGAAAAGTGGATGGTTGAAGAAAATATAGCGCATTAAAAGCGTTTCGCGAACACGGGCTTTTTTAGCAGGTTTGTTTAACAGAATATGATTGTTAATGGTTGTACCCACATCCCTGGTAAAAATTAAATTGGGGATGGGTGCAAAAATCATGGTATCGTTGGCGAGCGTTCCTGAAATCAGAATTTCTGCCAGCTGCTTTGGGTTGGTATTTGTTAATTCAAGCTGAACTTTATAGGTACAGCCTTCAATTGCGCAAACAGCAGCAACTAATTTCTTACGTATAGATTCATTTTCGAGCATCTCGCTCAGCAAATTCTGAATCTCAATGACCGATTCTGAGTTGTGAAAATCGGGATGATTGGGTTTGTAAAAATTGCGGTTGTCTTCTTCCGAATCTATTTTGGCTAACTTTCCTTTAATCTTGGCTGGGTCCATAAAATACATCAGCAATTTGATGTAATAGTCGTACTCGCCTTTACGGATGGTATCTAAATGCACAATATCTTCAAAAAGCCAATCTTGTGCTTTTGATGGAACCACTTTGCCTAAACCACTATCAGGACTATGAATTAATAATTTGCGTAATCGACCGATTTCGGTTTGTACGTTTACTTTAAAATTTTGATTTGCTTCGCTCATATATCAGTTAGTATTACAAAGCTATTAGAAAAATTTAGATATGAGAATTGAGATGATAGATTTGAGAATGACCTGCATAAAGAAGGTTGTTAGTTTGCAATAATGTAACGACTTAAACCTCATTGCAGCGGCAGCTCCCGATTTTCGATTTTTCATCGAAATCAATCGGGACTACAGCGGAAAGGAGGACTACAGGAACCGATTAGCACAAGAGTACCTTTTCAAATTACCTAAAATTTAACCGGAATTTGAACTTAGGACTTCTGACATCCGACTTCGGACTTTTTTCCTATTTTTACACCATGAATTTTATTATTGCCGCAACGCTTGAAGCCATTAAACAACTTTATAATGAAGAAGTAGCTGAAAGTTTAATTAATATACAAGAAACACGTAAAGAATTTGACGGACAGGTAACGATTGTTGTCTTCCCGATTACCAAGATTTCCAAAAAATCGCCAGAACAAACCGCACAAGCCATTGGCGAATATTTAGTTGCAAATGTAACAGATGTTACTGCCTTTAATGTTGTTAAGGGTTTTTTAAACCTAAGCATTGCCGAAAGTTATTTTTTACAACAATTTAATGAAGAGATTTTAACCGATAGCTTTGGTTATTATGCTCCAAACGGTAAGAAGGTGATGGTGGAATATTCATCGCCAAACACTAATAAACCGCTTCATTTAGGGCATGTTCGTAATAATTTATTGGGCTATTCTGTTGCCGAACTACTAAAGGCCTATGGTTATGAGGTAACTAAAGTGAACTTGGTTAATGATAGGGGTATTCATATTTGCAAATCGATGCTGGCCTGGCAAAAATGGGGCAATGGCGAAACACCTGAAAGTTCTGGTTTAAAAGGCGATCACCTGGTTGGAAAATACTATGTGATTTTTGATAAGGAATATAAGAAAGAAATTGAAGCCTTAAAAGCCGAAGGGCAAACTGAAGAAGAGGCGAAGAAAAATGCACCTCTGATTAAAGCAGCGCAAACCATGTTGCAACAATGGGAAGCGGGAGATGAAGAAGTTGTTTCGTTATGGAAAACCATGAATGAGTGGGTTTATGCTGGCTTTAATGTAACGTATAATAGCCTGGGTGTAGATTTTGATAAATTTTATTACGAAAGCAATACCTATTTATTAGGAAAAGATACCGTTGATGAAGGTTTGGATAAAGGCGTTTTCTTTAAGAAAGATGATGGTTCTGTTTGGATTGATTTAACTGCTGATGGTTTAGATCAAAAGCTTGTGCTGCGTGCCGATGGAACTTCTGTTTACATTACGCAAGATTTAGGTACCGCAAAAATGAAGTTTGATGATTTCGGGATGGATGAGTCTATTTACGTAGTTGGAAATGAGCAAGATTATCACTTTAAAGTTTTGTTTTTAATTCTTGAGAAATTAGGCAAAAGCTGGGCTAAAGGTCTTTATCACTTATCGTATGGTATGGTAGACTTGCCTAATGGAAAAATGAAAAGCAGAGAAGGAACTGTAGTGGACGCGGATGAATTGATTGCGGATATGATAGCTACTGCCCAAGAAAAAACCGAAGATTTAGGGAAGATTAATGATTTTACGGAGGATGAAAAATCTGAATTGTATAAAAACATTGGATTGGGTGCTTTGAAATATTTCTTATTAAAAGTAGAACCCAAAAAACGTTTGTTATTCGACCCGAATGAAAGCATCGATTTTCAAGGAAATACTGGGCCTTTTATTCAATATACGCATGCCAGGATAAAGTCATTGTTGACCAAGGCTAGATACAAGGCAAGTGTTGGAAAACCAAAACCAGAAGATGTATTGCCTGTAGAACTTGATATGATTATGCTGTTAGCAAAATACCCTGCAGAAATTGAAATTGCAGCGAAAGCGCATAGTCCGGCAAGTTTGGCTAATTATTTATATGAATTGGCGAAGTTGTTTAATAAGTTTTACCACGAAGTGCCACCAATTGTTAAAACCGAAGCTGGTGAAGCGAAACAATTCCGTTTAAATTTAAGCAAGAAAACTGCTGATATCATTAAAGCAGGGATGTTGATTTTAGGAATTACTTCGCCAGAGCGGATGTAGGGTTGGCTAGACTTACGAAGTTTAATAGGTGTTGAGCAGAGAAACTTCGTAAGTCTTCTAAGAAAACATGATACAAACTTTTAATCAGCATAATTTTCATCAGCTTTGCGATGTAGTTGCTACGAAAGATGCTGATTTAAAAGAAATTATAGAGCGATTTGGTTATCCACCATACTGGTCGCGACCAAATACTTTCGAATCTATCGTACACATCATTTTAGAGCAACAAGTATCTTTGGCTTCAGCGATGGCTACCTTAAATAAACTGAAGGATAGAATAGCAACCATTACACCCGGAAACTTTTTACCCTTAACAGATATAGAATTAAAGGATTGTTATTTTAGCCGGCAAAAAATCAGTTATGTTAGAGATTTGGCCGAGCAGATTATCAATAAAAAACTTAATTTGGACGATTTAGTTGATAAAACTGATAGCGAAATAAAAACCGCTCTTACAAAAATAAAGGGCATAGGCAACTGGACGGTAGATATCTACCTGATTTTCATTCTGCATCGTTTGGATGTATTTCCGATAGGAGATTTAGCTGCGGTTAATGCCCTTAAAAAAGTAAAAGGTTTGGATAAGACATCCAGCACCGAAGATATAATTTCGACAACATTAAGTTGGAAACCCTATTCCTCTTTGGCGACCATGCTATTGTGGCACTTTTATTTGGAGGAAAGGAAGCGTTAAAATTTTATCATAAAAAAAATGCATCAAACTAAGATTGATGCATTTTAATTTAAAAGAATTATTACTTACATGCCTAAATCATCTTGAGCATAAGTTGTTTTAGGTTCAAATTCCTTTTTATAGTCTTTTGCTTTTTCCATCCACTCCGGAGCTTTATCTTTAATATCATCTACTACAGATCTGCCTGTGATTGAATCTTTCTTGGTAAGGTATTTAACGCCTGCATAAATCGCGGCGCCTATTACTGCTGTTCTTAATAGTCCCATTTTATATCGATTTTGTATAGTATAATAACAGTAAAGAACTACGATGGTTTTAAATTAATGTTATTTGCTCACTGTAATTTTTAAACTGTCTGTAACCACAATTCCGCTTATTGTTGTTGCGTTGTATTTAAGCGTATAACTTCCGGCTTTTGTAATGGCATGTCCTTCATTCAAATCAAAATTGGTACTTGTACTATCGCCCTTTTTTAATATGGTATAGCTATCGGCAGGTGGCGGCATTACCCTTTTAGCCATTGGGCCTGTGTAGAAAACATCTACATGATCTTCCATAGCCACATCTAAGTATTTGCTCATCAGCTTTTCGAAAGGGGTGTGCCATTTACAAAACTTTGCAACGGTATCTGTATTATTGTACACTGAGAATTTGATGTTAATGGGTTGGCCAAGTTTAGCTTCTCCGAGTAAGGTCATTTTCCCGGTTATGGGATCGGTTACTTTTGTAGCTTTAGATTCGGTAAGTAAAGTGGTATCGCTGGCTGCATTGTTATCTTTTTTATCTTCTGATGAACCACAGGCTGCAAATACTATTGCGCAAAGACCGAGAATGGGGATTAATTTTTTCATTGAGGGTTTAGATTTAATATGTTATTCTGATTTAGTTACAATTGCTTTTCTTCTTCTGAAGATGGGAAAACTCATCGGGCTTCGGGCAGGTTTTTCATCGCCCAATAAAACACCCCATTGTTTAAACATTTCGGTACGATCGAAAATCACTTTTAATACTGCTACTATCGGCAAGGCGAGAAACATTCCGGATATACCGGCGATACTTCCACCAATAAATACCCCGAGGATGGCAAATAATGCATTAATTTTTACTTTAGAGCCTACTATACGAGGCATCAGAATGTTGTTATCTAAAAACTGAACGAAAGCGATGACACAAAGAACCGTAATTACCGGCCACAGTTCTTGAGATGAAGTTAGGGTTAAAAGCACACCAATTAAATTACCCATTAAGGCTCCTACATAAGGTATCAAGTTTAATATGGCAAAGATTACTCCGATTAATAAAGCGTGTTTAATGCCAATAAGCATTAAAATTCCACCTAAAAGGATTGTCATGTATGTGATTTGAATTAATAAACCTATCAAATAACTTTTAATGATGGATTCGGTTTCGTAGATGGCTTCTTTCACTTTAGGATGGTCGTCTGTTTTGAACCACATGAAAATAAATTTCAATAGAATGTCTTTGTAGAAGAGCATCAGGTAAATGTAGATGGGAAGCAAGCCGATAAATACAAAAATACCGCTCAGTGTTACTGCTGCACCACCTGCCATAGAGGTTCCCATATTCATTAAATCATCGCTCTTGCCTTGAATAAAGGCTTTTTGCTGTCTGTCATCGTAGTGGGTGATGCGGCTAATCCAATCGCTCAAAGAATTTATGTGTTGGGTTACATTGCTTTTTATGCGGGGAAAATCGTTAACCAAGAGGCCAATCTGATGGGAGAAAAACCATACAACAAGACCAACAAAAAGTGCTACTACAAGTATTGGGAGGATGATTGCCAAACTTTCAGGAACTTTTCTCTTAATCAAAAAGCGGTACAAAGGCAGCAGCATAATGCTGATGAAAAAGGCCATTAAAATTGGCATAATGATATCCCTTCCTATTACCATTACGGCTACTAGGCAAATCAAGCCTAATAGTTCGATGGATCTTTTCGCGGTGAGTGGTAAATTATTCGTCATAGTTTTACGGTTTGGTGATTAAACATGATTGCACTAGAAATGTTTGAAGATAGGAAGAAAATGTGAGGTTGAGGTTGAGGTCGAGACTGAGACTGAGGTTGAGGCTGAGACTGAGGCTGAGGTTGAGGCTGAGGTTGAGATTGATTGATGTGAATTGAAATAAAATGTAACATATACTAATATAGCGGCAGATTAGCCTTATTTTTGCGTTTTCACAATACTATATGAATCATCAAGATACCATCATCGCATTATCTACTCCGCAGGGTTCGGGGGCTATTGGCGTTATTCGTTTATCGGGCCCTGATGCTATAAGCTTAGCGAATTCGGTTTTTAGTGGGAAGGATTTGGAAAAGCAGGATAGCCATACTTTACATTTTGGTTTGATTAAGGATGGGGAACAGCTGGTTGATGAGGTGGTTGCCGGTTTATTTGTGGCGCCAAAATCATACACTAAGGAAAATGTTGTGGAAATATCTTGTCATGGGTCTAATTATATTATTCAGCAAATTATCAATTTATTGATAAGCAAAGGTGCGCGAGCAGCAAAACCGGGGGAATTTACCTTACGTGCTTTTTTGAACGGCGCTTTTGATTTGAGCCAGGCAGAAGCTGTTGCCGATTTAATTGCTTCGAATAGTAAGGCATCTCATGATGTGGCGATGCAGCAAATGCGTGGCGGTTTTGCCCATGAACTGAAAGCATTACGCGAGCAATTGATTCAATTTGCGTCGATGATAGAACTGGAACTGGATTTTGCCGAAGAGGATGTTGAATTTGCTAACCGTGAACAATTGCGTAACCTGGTAACCAAAATAAACCATGTTTTAAACCGATTGATTTCGTCGTTCGAGATGGGGAATGTGATAAAGAATGGTGTACCGATTGTTATTGCCGGAAGACCCAATGTGGGTAAATCGACTTTGCTGAATGCTTTATTGAATGAAGAACGGGCGATAGTTTCGGACATTGCCGGAACCACAAGGGATACGATTGAAGATGAGTTGACCATTGGTGGGATTGTTTTTAGGTTTATTGATACGGCAGGCATACGTGACACGGCAGACATCATTGAAGCCCTGGGCGTGGAGCGTACGCTAGAGAAAATGAAGCAAGCCAAACTGATTATTTATATGGCTGATGCTGCCCAGACGGTTGCCGAAATTGAAGAACAAGTAAGAGGCTTGCAGCAATTGGCTATACCGTATTTAATTTTAATTAATAAAGCTGATTTACTCTCCCCGGCACAACGAGAAGCCTTAATGAAACTGGATGTGGTATTCATATCTGCAAAAGATAAATTGGGGATTGATGAATTGAAGGAAACCTTATTGGCGCAAGTGAACCTGCATCACATTAATACGAGTGAAACTTTGGTTACCAATATCAGGCATGTTGAGGCTCTAAAGCAAACAGAAAATGCCTTGCAAAGGGTATTGGCCAATGTTGATAACCCGGTAACATCAGACTTTTTAGCGATGGATATTAAACAAGCTTTACATTATTTGGGCGAAATTACCGGAACCGTTACGACAGACGATTTACTGGAAAATATATTTACCAAGTTTTGCATCGGAAAGTAATTAATCATCTGTTTTATCCTATAGTTTAATTCTTTATCGGCTCTATATCCTTCTGCAAATATTATTATGTTTCTGATATAAATACGAGCAATTGCATATCATAAACATTTAGCTAAGTTTACTTTTCAGAGCATTTGCTAATCAAAATTGATTAACTACCGTACATCACATACTATTAATCGAATTTTTTCGGTTTTTTAAACCACTGGTGATAATAAAACCAAGGATAATAACACTAACAGCATAGCAGGTGTAAACAATACTCACCTGAGCAGGATCATTATTGTTCGAAACAGATATGGCTATCAATGCCCAGATGCCAACTACTGCAAATTCGCGAAGATTTCTAGTATAAACCATAATAACATTAACAAGTCCAGCTGCACAGATCATAATTATTGCCCAGGTGATACTTGAAATGCCCCATCCTTGCCAGCCTATTTTAGTTAGATATGCAGAAATGTTTGCTATAAAAGCCACGGTAATCCATCCCGAATACAATGCAAAAGGCCAGTATATGAAGAGATATTCTTTTAAAGGATGGGCATCCAGTTCCATTCGGGTGTTGATAATAATCTTGAGCAGAGAAAAAAGGATAACACTCATGACCACAACTGAAATACCTGTATAATCATATAACCAGGCGACTACCCAAAGGCAATTTGCTAAGCATGAGAGCACAAACCACCAACCTATTTTTGAGACCACATTAGATTTAAACGGGTCTTTTTTACTGTTGATACCAGTATATAAAACAAAAGCCAGTAGCCCAAGATAAATAATGCCCCAGATGGAAAAGGCATAGCCTGCGGGCGTAAAATAATTGAAATACCTATCGGATACTGTTTTCATGGTATTGCCGTTCAACAGCCCTGCATTGGAAAGGTAGTTAACCAAAATCGTTAGGGCCAGAGCAAGTCCGTTGGCAAAAGGCAGAATTTTTTTTGAGCTGTCCATTTTAATCTTTGAATATACATTAGCCAGTCAAGATAAGGAAATTTACAGCAAAGCATGATGATTAATGTTTAATGCCTGTGATAAAACCTGAGTTTGATTCTTAAACTTAATATTTTGCTTTTTTATTGCCCTATTTCTTATTAATACGTTTTGCTGAATTTATTTCAGCATCTTTCTTGTAAAAGAGGAGTGTGTCTCATAAATCGATTTATCCTTGAATCTTGTCATATTGAACTTGCGAGACGCCTCAAGGGCAGTTTTTGCAAAGTCCTTCGACAGGCTCCGGATGACATTTCCTATTTATGAGACAGCCTCGAAGTAAACAGAAAAAAGCAGCTTATCAATTATGTGAAAGAAAATTATTATTCGAAGTCAGGTTAAAAAGACTGTTTGTAAAATAGATAATCCTCTAAAGAATAACAGATTTTATAGCCAATAGCTTAATTGTATGAGGTACATGAAATCACAACAAAAAATGAAAGGAAAAAAAAATCAGAGTGGCGAAATACAATAAATATCAAGCCCAATTACTCTTTTACAAGCCTTAAACCATAAATCGGACCAGCATTGTTCTTTGCTTTCGGTAACAGTTTTACTGTTACTTTATTTTTGCCTTTGGTTAGTTCTGTAGGGATTTTGTAGGAAACATCATAGAAACGGCTTTCTTTATAAGTTCTAATGATTTGTTTGTTTTATCAAATATCTAAATCTTTACTCGATATAAATGTTCGAAGAAGCAGAATTCAATTTTATTAATAATTTAAATCTCAATTAATTATTTACCCAATTGCGTGCTCCATGTAGTATTTAAGGGCTATTGTACATCCTTCTGGTTGTTGATAATTTAGCGACTGTTTTATAAATTTCATTTAGTCTATTTTATTTGAAAGTAAAATTTATATAGACAGATACTTTAAGAATTTAATGCGCATAGCAATTTTAGGAACGAGAGGAATCCCAAGTCAATACGGTGGTTTTGAAAAATGTGCAGAGCATATCGCAGTAAGTTTGGCGGAAAGAGGGCATGAAGTTATAGTATATAACTCTCATAATCATGCAAATCAAAAAGAATTTTGGAAAGGGATTAAAATTATTCATATTGATGATCCTGAATTTAAATTGGGTTCTTTTGGACGTTTTTTATATGATTATAGATGTTTAACTGATTTAAAAAATCATAAATGTGATATCATTTTGCAATTGGGATATCGAAGCAGTCCGGTTTGGAAATTTAAAATGCCGAAAGAAGCAATTCTCGTAACCATTATGGGAGGACTAGAGTGGAAGCGAACAAAATATAATTTGTTTTTGAGGAAATTTATCGTGTTCGCCGAAAAATTAGCGGTTTCTTATTGCGATAATCTAATAGCAGATTCTTTAGGTATTCAAAGTTACCTGTTAAAAAAATTCCATAAACACTCACAATATATTCCTTACGGTGCCGATATCTTTAATAATACGGATGAAAAAATTTTAGCAAAATTCCAGGTTTTAGAATTTAAATACGATTTATTTATTGGAAGCCTTGAACCTGAGAACAGTTTAGAAATGATATTGGATGGAGTAATTAAAGCACAATTGGATCGCGATTTTTTGGTTGTAGGTAACCACCTTACTAAAAATGGTAACCATCTTAAAAATAAGTATCAAAAGTATGCAAAAATTAAATTTTTAGGTGGAATTTATGATGATACAAGTCTAAATAACTTAAGATACTATTCTAACTTATATTATATCGTACAAACTAGTGGTGGAACGAACTCACTTCTGTTGAATGCTATGGCATGTAGATGCTTAATTTCAGCTCAAGATAATGAGTTTAATAGATTAATTTTAGGTATGGATGCATTGTATTTTAATACAGTGGACGATATAACTCTACAAATGATTGCTAGTAAGAAGGAAAGTCACATTTTTAAAGATCGTCTTGATAATAATGTTTTTAAGATTGAAAATTATCATTCCTGGAAAAATATTGGAGAACGGTATGAATACTATTTCTGTGATTTAATAAAAAATGAGTTTGTGACTAAAAATGATTACCTCTAGAAAATTGAGACAAGAAAATAACAGAGTTTATATAAAGATTTGAAACGCATTAAATTTAAATGTTTCGATTCTTCTGTGATTAACTAAGATATGGTACAAATTGCTTTTGACCATTTATATTCTAAACATTTTACTTTCTTTAAATTTCAATTACTTGAGCTCCAATTAGTTTTTAATTCGCAACTAGATGCGATGATTTCTAATCAATTTCTATATATTAAATTAGATAAAATTCAATTGTATCATTAAAGTATGTTTTAACAAATTGTTGTTTATGTTTTCATAAATCTTGATTGGCTAAAATGTTAGTTTAAAAAAAAATAGCTTCTAGAAGTCTTCCAAAAATATTGAATCAATTTTCTAAATATAATGTACCCCTATGTCTTCATCTAGTTGTAACAATTTATTAAATATTTTCATATGCCTACTACACGCTTAAATATTTAGAGATTCCCGTTATAAGATTTCTTGTAATCGTAATTTATCTAATTGAGGAATTTTTTTTAAAATTAAAATTGTTTATATTGAATTTAATCATTTGCCTATCAATTATATAGCTATTATATAATCATACATTGTTATCATAAAATAAAGAATTCGTATTATTAGTAATACATAAAATTACTATGTTGGCAAGCTTTTTGTTTAAGGGTTATTACTCCCTATTGTTTAAAAATTTTAACAAAGAAAATTATAGATTTTCAAATAGCTTATTCTAGCGGTATTTAGCTGTAAGATTTGCTGTTAATTTTAAATAATATAGTAATAATGATTTCAATTTCTATTGTAGAGAAAAATAAGTTCCATCGTGATTTCTTGGTAAGGATGATCGAAGAAAATGTCCTTTTTCAAATTCGTGGTATTTACACATCCGCAGAAGAAGCTATAAGGGAGCTTCCTTCAACCGCTTCTGATGTAGTGATAACTGATATTTATCTTAATATAAAATCTGGTATAGAATTGATTGAAACTGTTAAACCATATATGGTTAATACACAATTCTTGATATGGTCTTGTTATCTAAACGATGAAGATATTTTTAATTCACTAAAAGCGGGAGCATCCGCATACATTATGAAGGGTTCTAGTGATCAGGAAATACAGAAGGCAATTATTGAATTGCACAATGGAGGTTCTCCTATGACTCCATATATTGCCCGTAAAGTGATTAATTTCTTATATACGAAGAAAGCCGATAGTAATAGTTATGGTTTAAGTTTAAGAGAATTAGAAGTTCTTTCTTTATTGAGTAAAGGTTTACTGTACAAAGAAATATCCGATCAATTAAATATTAGTTCTAATACAGTAAAAAATCATTGTAAAAATATTTATAAACGCCTGCATGTTCAAAATAAAATAGAGGCTATAAATAAAGTTAGCAATTATAATTTACAATCCTACGCATCATAATCACCCCCTTTTTGATTACATCCTATCAAAAAATAGCCGAAATAGCTGTTATTTGAGCCTATCACACAAGAGCTGACTTACCTATTATAAATAAGCAATCTGATTTAAAAATCAGAAGGATTTTAATCTACTATCTCAATTTATGGAAAGCCGTCACATTTTTATTTTAATCATTGTATTGATCGTTTTGGATGCTTTAGCATTAAACAGTTCATTTGTATTTCTTTACAGCTCGGGGATTTTGGATGGTCACTATTCAAAGGGAGAAACTACACTAGTATTTATATTTTTTAATCTAACTTGGTTACTTGCATCTTTGATTATCCGAACTTACAAACAAGCTAATGTCCAGTCAATTGACAGCCTCTTTATAAAAATGCTCTATACATTTGTAACTCAGGTTTTACTTCTGCTAATAGCATTATTTTTTATCAAACGTATTCAGCTTTTAAATAGTCAAACCTTCTACATTATAGTTGCAGGGTTCATTGCTACCTCTACAGTGAGGGTAATGATTTATTTCTCTGAACGGTTATATCCTAAAATTAACCTTCATAAAAAGAGAATAGTAATAATTGGTAACCATGACCTAGCAAGTCGATTAGAGCAATATTTTTTGAAAAATAAATTATCTTTTAATTTAGCGGGCTCTTTTAAAGATATTAATACAGAGGTAATAGATGAAAGAAATAGTAAAAAAATTAATAAACTGAAAGACACAGTTAAGTTTGCAATAGAAAATAATCTTGATGAGGTTTACACTACTCAGTTTCCAGAGCAATGCCAAGATCTTATGGGTGTATTAAATCTTGCTGAAAAAAATTGTGTGAGGGTTAAATATGTAACTTCATTTATACAATTTAAAAGAGAGGAAGAGGCTTTTGCAGATTCCAGTTATATTTTTAATAACTATTATGATGGGATTCCGATTTTAGTAAACAGGCGAGAACCATTAAGCTCTATAGGAAACCGTGTTGCGAAACGTTTATTTGATATCGTATTTAGTCTTTTTGTAATTATCTTCCTGCTTTCGTGGTTTTTACCTTTAATGTCACTGCTTATCAATCTTGAATCGAAAGGCGATGCTTTATTTTTACAGCTTAGATCTGGAAAGAAAAACAAGCCATTTTACTGTTATAAGTTTAGAAGCATGAAGATGAATAAGGATAGTAATAGCCTTCAGGCTTCTAGAAATGATGCTAGGGTTACAAAGATCGGAGCCTTTATGCGAAAAACCAGTATAGATGAGTTACCCCAATTTTTTAATGTGCTATATGGAGATATGAGTGTAGTAGGACCACGTCCTCACATGCTTAAGCATACAGAAGAGTACAGCCAGTTAATAGATCAATACATGGTACGTCATTTTCTAAAACCGGGCATTACTGGATGGGCACAAATTAACGGATTTCGTGGTGAAACTAAAAAACATGAGCAAATGCTTGGACGTGTAAAATATGATATTTGGTATATGGAAAACTGGTCGCTGTTTTTAGACATTAAAATCATATATAAAACCGTTTTTAACGCGATTAAGGGTGAGGAAAATGCGTTTTAATAGAAATTTAAAGTATTAAGAAAAAAAGAAAGATGTAATAAATTAAGGTATTGGTGTAAAAAAGGTGTTAAATCACTTTTAAGATTATAATTTCAAAGTGATTTGATTTTTAACCTGCCTTAAGCTATTTTATGTTGCGAATTAAGATGCCGATTCAATTAAGTTTAGTTTATCTTTTTTTTATTATACTATTTTCTATTACGGGCTGTGAAAAATCTGTAAATGAAACCTATTTAGAGTCTGCTAAAATTGATGGTATTTCATTTCAACCTCAAGATGCTTTTTTTAGTGATTGGTCAGTAAAGAAATTATCCTTGCCAATCTATCAAGATGAAAACCCTATATCAAATTTAGCTACTACAATAATAAGCGTAAATACAAGTAAAGTTTTAAATAAAGTTACCCCTTATATTAATGGGAATAATGCAAATCCCTTTTCGGGTCAAATGGTTACTGAGGGTAAATTAATTTCTCATATCAAAAACCTTGAACCTGGACTAATTCGTTTTCCCGGAGGTGATATCAGTAGTTTATATTTTTGGGATAGAAATAAAAAAGAAAAACCTTCTGACATTCCTTCGGCTATATTTACTTCGAATGGAGATAGTACTACGACTGATATTTGGTATGGTAAAAACGATGAGCCATGGACTTTATCATTAGAGAATTATTATAAATTATTAGAACTTACCTCTTCTAAGGGAATAATTACAGTTAATTATGGATATGCAAGATATGGGTTAAGCGAAAACCCAGTTCAGCAAGCAGCTCATTTAGCAGCCGATTGGGTTCGTTATGATAATGGAAGAACTAAGTTTTGGGAAGTGGGAAATGAAAGTTATGGATATTGGGAGCCAGGTTGGAAAATTGATATTGCCTTAAACAAAGACAAACAACCTCAATTAATGAATGGGAAACTTTATGGTAAACACTTTAAAGTTTTTGCAGATTCAATGAGAAGGGCTGCTTCAGAGAAAGGCTTCAAAATAAGCATAGGTGCACAATTGATTAGCCGGCCTACGGATAAAAACATTAATCCGGCTGAGCCTTCATGGAATAAAGATTATTTTGAACAAGCAGAAGATTATGCTGATTATTATATCATTCACGATTATTATACTAATCATGGCGAAAACAGTTCTGTAAAAACTATATTAAATTCTGCTACAACGCAAACAGAAATTATAAAGAATTATTTAAGAAGCTCTTTTTTAGAAAGTGGCAGACAAGAAAAACCAATTGCCATGACGGAGTGGAATATTTTTGCAACCGGTAACAAACAAAAAATTTCTTCGATTGCTGGTGTACATGCAACTATTTGTATGGGTGAGATGCTCAAAGCAAACTTCGCTATGGCAGCTAGGTGGGATTTGCTAGGTAAATATGATAATGGTAATGATTTTGGAACAATAAGTATAGGCGACGAGCCAGATAATTCAGACAAATGGAACCCAAGACCAGTTTTCTTCTACATGTACTACTTTAAAAAATTATTTGGCGATCATATGGTAGAATCATTAGTTGATGGAAATGCTGATATTTTAGCCTATGCCTCAAAATTTTCATCAGGCGAAACGAGTATTGTTGTAGTAAATAAAGCAAAATCTGATGAAGTTGTATCTTTAAATATTAATAATACTACCGCATTCAAATATTGTTATACTTATACATTAGAGGGTAGTGAAAACAATGATTTTTCTCGAAAAATACTTGTTAATTCGATAGGCCCTACTGGAGTTTCAGGTGGGCCATCGAATTATACAAATTTACCAGCAAAAAGATTTATTATTTCCAATGGAAAAATTAATGTAAAAATTCCGAAATACGGAGTTGTTTTTATCATTGCTGCAGATAAATGATTTAAATCATTTATCTTTTAGGAAGTTCATAATATCATTTAAAGATTGAAGACGAACAATATTTTCTTCAGTAATTTCTATATTGTATTTTTGTTCCAAGGCAACCATAATACTCAAATGTCCAAAACTATCCCAATTATAATGTTGTCCAAGTGCTGAGGTTAGATTTAATGATTCTGGTTCGCATTCCAATGCAATAGCTACGGTTTGCAATACTTCTGATTGATTAATGTTCATTTTATTATTTTATGCTAATTCTGATAATAATTTTTTGATATCAATTTTTCCACTGGTGTTAAATGGAAAGCTTTTTTTATTAATAATTTTATTAGGTATATAGTATGGGGGAAGTTTTTTCTTTAAATAATCCTGAAGTTTAGCTTCGCTATAATCCTCCAAAACAATAAATGCTATAACTTTATCTTCAATACAGGTTGTTATGTTGGTAATGCATCCAAATTCGCGTAGTGCATAGTCAATTTCACTAAGATCAATACGATTGCCCCTAATTTTTATTTGAGAATCTTTTCTGCACACATAGTAAAGATTGTGATTTACAAATTCAACATAATCTCCGGTAGCATAAGACCAATGTTTAACGTCATCAACAGTAATCTCTTTAAAAGCTGTATTTGATGAATCGCTTTTTAAACCTAAATAGCCACTGCCAATAAAATCACCCGTAATAACCAATTCAGCGAGGTTTTCCTCTTTATTCTGTAAAACTAATCCGTAGTTTGGCAGTGGTTTCCCCATAGAAACGGTATGGGTACAGTAATCCAAATAATTATGTACAGCTAATTTTTGATAGGTTGCATATATGGTTGTTTCTGTTGGCCCATAACAGTTATAAATAATTAATTCAGGATTTGCATCAAAAAGTAATTGTACCTGAGAAGGAAATAACCGCTCTCCTCCAAAAATCATTGTTTTAACATGACCAAAAATATCCTTATTGATATGATTGGTTTTGAGCATTAAATCAATGGCACTTGGAACAGAATGCCAAATCGTGATTTTTTTTTCCTTAATAATTTTTGCAGGAAGTAGTTTTTCTGCGGTACCAGGAAAAGGTACTAGAATGGCGCCACTTATTATTGCTGTAAAAATATCTAAAATGCTTATGTCAAACCCTAGATTAGAATACTGCCCCCAAACATCATTTGGTGAGGAGCTAAACTCTTCAACGCTAAATGATATGAAATTATTTAAGGATTTTCTTGAAATCATTACCCCTTTAGGTAAACCTGTTGACCCGGATGTAAAAATAATATAGGCAGTGGAGTCGATTTGGGGAATCTCGAATTCAAACCCGGTTAATGCCTGATCTATATTTTTATAAAAAGAGTCTGGTGTTGTTAATCGGTTACTTATAGCATTATTTTGTATTTCGGTATCAATCATTAAATCAGGTTCAAACTCCTTAATAAAGTAATCTTTTCTGTCTTTAGGCAGACCTACATTTACAGGGCAAAAAGTTGTGCCTGCTAAATATGCACCCCAAATTAGGGTGTAGGCGTAAAATCCTTGTGGTGCAGTAATTAAAACTTTCTTAATGTTGTGTTCTACATAATACGCTCTAGCATATAAGCAATATCTACAAAAATCGTAATATGAATAATCTTTAGATTTTTCTGAAACAGCGGTCGTGTTGTTTTCAAAATGTAATTTTAAGATTTTGACTAAGTCCATAATAGTTTAGTTTAAGTATTAAGTTATTTTAGAGTTTACTTATCTTTTTTTAATTAGTTTAGCTGGAACACCGCCCATAATACTATATGGCTCAACACTTTTAGTTACCACACTCCCCGCCGCTATTATAGACCCTTTGCCAACAGTTACTCCAGATAAAATCACGCTATTTGTTCCAATCCAGCAATCATCCTCTATCTTAATGAATTCTCTCTCAACTCCTTGTTCATGCATTGGAATATCAGTTCTTTCAAACTTATGATTTTCAGCAAAAAGACCAACTCGGGGCCTATCATTACGTTATTACCTATGTCAATAAATCCTGAACAACCGATGTAATTATATGTGCCAATGCTCGAATTATTCCCTATCCTTAAGCCTTCACCTACTTCACCTCCATAAGCATTTGATGGTCTGATAACAGCGAACCGACCAATAGTTACCCGGTTGCCTATTGTGATACTTTTTGATGCCATGCAGTTAACTTCTGCATAATCTTCAATAATTAAATCATGACCAGCAAATAGATGGTTAGAGTACCGAATTGTTGTTCCCTTACCAATCATCACCAAACCCTTGGTTTTACCCATAAATAATCTAACATAACAGCCTCTTAAAATATATGTTATGATGGTTAATACGGTGGTAAATACATCTTGATTGGACCAACCCGAAAATCTTTTCTTTAGTTGAGCGAAATATTTATTCAACGACATATGATATTTGTTTAGATACTTCTGCAACCTCATGTCTTTTAACAACACGTGCAGGATTGCCTAATGCCGTAGTATTTGCAGGGATATCTCTAACAACAAGCGATGCGGCTCCTATTAAAACATTGTCTCCAATATTAACACCTCCAATGATTGTTACACTTGCACCCACATCTACATTGTTGCCCAACTGCGGTGTATGGCTGTAACTTCCATCATCATGTTTTATTATTCCTATAGTTGTTAAATGTCTAATTGTGCAATAATTTCCTAATGTAGCATCGCCATGGATAACAGTACCGTGTCCATGTTCTAATCTTAAACCTTTGCCTATTTTCGAATTCCAATGGATCTCAATATTTAAGAACCACTCCACAAAAATCCGGTAAAAGAGGAGGTACCAAAAAAAGAATATAACCAGTATTTTTTTGCTTCTAATAAGCGATGCCAATCGATACAAAACCAATACTATCCTTCCTTTAATATTCCCTTCATTTATCTTCCAGTCTTGAAAGATATTGTATGTTTTTTTTTGTAAGCTATTGTATGATTTATTGTTAAAATCTTCCATGCAGATATTGAATTTGTTATGTTGTTTATATTATTATTGAGAAAGTTTTTTTTTCCTGTTGATGTGTTCAGAATTTGTTAAAGTGCTGTAAATTTTCAAAATGCTGGCGTAAAGCAAAGGTGAAAATCTAAAGAGCGTATATCCATATTTGTATCTTTTGCTTACATATTGGTTTTCTTTATAAAAATTATGATAACTCAATAGGTTTTCTTTAATTATACTATATTCATGATAGTGTGTTTTAGTAGATTCTACCAAAATCATATTTAGATATATCATGTTTATATTAAAATCAAAAGCCTTTGCTTCATCTATATGATTTTGAAGTTCATTCTGACAGGTGTTAACGATTTCTTTAGTGATATATAGCGCTTTCATATATTTTTGACTAAATGCAGCTTGACTTAGAGAATTATCTCTAATCATATAATCATATAATATTCTGTCGTCATAAACCGTTTTGTTTGCAGTTTTTAGTGCTTGAAAATTATAGTAAGCATCTTCAAATATTGATGCTGTAGGTTTAAAAAAGATTTCCTCAACGGTTTCCTTTTTATAAATTTTATCGTAGTTGCTTAACAAAATTTCTCCACTAAATAATCCCGTTATACCTTCATCACGATTGTAAATTCTTATAGTATTATTACCACCGAAAAGTTGAATTTTACCAGGAGAAACTCTTCTTACTCCACATATCGAAATATCAGCATTGTATTTTTTGATATTACTAATTAAGACTTCATACATTTTGATGTACAAAATATCGTCTGCATCAACAAAACCAATATATTTACCTTTTGCTACTTTTGAGCCAGCATTTCGTGCCGATGATACGCCCTCATTAACTTGGTGTATAACAGTTATTCTATTATCCCTTTTTGCAAATTCATCACACCTTGCACCACTACTATCGGTAGAACCATCATTTACTAAAATCAATTCAAAATCAGAAATGGATTGCTTTAATATTGACTCAATACAAACATCAATATATTGAGCTTTATTATATACTGGAACAATAATGGATAGTTCTATCATTTACTTTACTTTTAATCAGTTGAATTTTAGAGCATCCAAAATTGATATTTCATAGCGCTCCTTGGAAAAAAGTTCGTGCACTCTTTTGCTTGCATTATTTCCCATTTTTATTCGAGTAGGCGCATCCGTTATTAAGTAAGAAAAGCATTTAGCTGCATCTTCAGCATTATTCCATGGAATTAGAAAGCCGGTATTCATATTATCAACCATTTCTAGTGCGCCACCATGTGCTGTTGCAATTACAGGTTTATGGCTAGCCATTGCTTCTAATACTACCGTTGGTAAAGGATCTGGTAAGATTGAGGGTAATACAAAAATATCCAGACCGTTCAATATATTCGGTATATCGTTTCTAAAGCCTAGGTTTAGAACCTTATGCTTGAGACCACTATTAGCTATT
The DNA here is from genome assembly GCF_042650845.1 of Pedobacter lithocola. Lineage (NCBI taxonomy): Bacteria > Pseudomonadati > Bacteroidota > Sphingobacteriia > Sphingobacteriales > Sphingobacteriaceae > Pedobacter > Pedobacter lithocola. The sequence continues at coordinate 471,593 of NZ_JBHSBW010000007.1, forward strand.
ATATTGTTCAGTTCTGCTTGAAGAAATTCATATCCCGGGTATGCATCACCAGCCATTAAAAATTTGACATTATTGAATTGTTTGGTAAGTATAGTAGCAAGTTCTACAAAGTATTTTTGTCCTTTCCATGCATTTACTCTTCCAACCATACCAATTAAAATTTCATGAGGTTGAATATTTAATTCTTTCCTTATAGAAGACTGAACTATTGAATATTCTGAATAATCCAAGCCGTTGTGAATCGTCAAAATTTTATTTGCATCAATGTGTTTCGACCAATGCTTTTTTACTTCTTCTGATACGACAAGTACTTTATCGCTGTAATTATTGATTACCTTACCAATTATTAAGCTAAATAAGGCGGGTTTTTCAATAATTTCATGAATGTGCCATATGTGTTTTATGTTACATTTTTTAGCTGCAAAGGCACCAACCAGAACTCCAGCAGTATTAGAATATACTGTACCAATTTTTTTTTGATTTATAATATCTACCAACTTTTGCTTGGCTGCAGTAAATGCTGAATAGCGGTTGATTAAACCGCTTAAATTAAAGTATTTGCGTCTTAAAATGCCTAATTTTAATACAATTACTTCAATCTGCTGATCTCTTAATTCGGATATCAATGGCCCTTCATCAGAAATTACCGCTGTTACGTTATAATTATTTTTTTTAAGCAGAGCTGCTGTAATTAGGAAAATTTTACTAGCTCCATAAACATCTGAAGAACTGTGAAGCATTAATATATTTAAATTCTGATTTTTCATTAAAATAAGTCTCAAATAGGTGTTTTATTTGTTTAAAAATTGCGTTTAAAAATTCCTTTTGCTGATAAACTAAAAATTATAATCACCAACCAAAATACTGAGAACAGTAAATAAGGGTTTATCGTATTTGATAGAAATATGTATAATAATACAATGCTGCTTATAGAGGAATAAACAATTAAGGAGTATTTTAAATCAATAATGCGGCTTTTGAGCAGTATGATGTCTTGAATAATGTGTAAAACAACGAAAGAAATAAAGATGGAATAGTTTATTACACTCAATGATTTTGTATAAGAAAAGCCTATAAATGTTAGTATTAAATACATAAAAATCCCTATGATGTTTAAAATCATATCTAATTTTTCCAGTTTCATAGCTATTAGTACATTAGCTTGTAGCAAAAAGGTAGGAAAGACAATCATGGTCAAAAACATTTCAACGGTATACTTCGATGTTTCTGTGTAAGTAGAACCAAATGCGAAAGGTATTAGTAAACCCGAAAAAGAGAAAATGAAAGTGAACGATGCTAATCCAAATATTAAATAGATCATGTAAAATTTCTTGTAATGCGCTTGGAAATCAGCTTTATCTGGCATTTCGAAAAGTTTAACAAGTGATGGAAATACGGAGGATGACAATATGAGTGGAACTAATTGAGCTAGTAAAAATATTTTGAATGATATCTCATAGTTGGCAACATCTGTATTCGTTAATAATTTAGAAATAATGATGCTTGCTATTCTCCAGTATATGATAGAGATACTTCCTATTACAATGAAAGACCAATTATTAGTAATGAGAATTTTTAAGTCTAAATAGCTTACTTTGGTTTTGAGTATAGTTTTAAAGTTTACCAGGTGTTTTACTCCAATATTTATAAATAGATAGAGTGTTGCAAAACGTACAATAACAATCATTAAGCATAAAACCATCATTGGCATTGGATAGAATATTAATACAACCCCAATCAGAAATCTCAAAATAGCATCTATTAATAAAATTCTAAATGTTTTTTGTTGTTCAAAATCAGCAATGTTTAAACTTTTTATAGCAAAAATTATATTATCAAAAACAACATTTATCCCCAATACAATAGAAAGTTCTCTAACCAAATTGCCATCATAGATAGAATAAGCTAATGCCAAATTGACTAGATAAAAAAAATTGCCGGAGTAGAACTGAATCTTTAAAAATTTGCTGATTAAAGTTTTTTTATTCTCACTAATTAGGTATTCTCGAACAAACCATTGCCCTAAACCTAGTGTGGAAAAAGCAGCTTTGATTTGATATAGTGTATTAGCAATTAAAAATTGAGCAAAATCAAATGTTGAATAGTTTCTGGCAACAATTACAAAAAACAAACTAAGCAAAACGTTTTGGGTAAGGCTAGATGCCAATCCCCAAATACTATTTTTGAGAACAGGAGATTCATTTATCTTAAATATCGTAGCACTAAATTTCATCGGTAGTATAAAATGGAGCGATATACGATGGAGATATTAAGATTGAAACGAGCGTTACAATAAATATTCCTATTCTCAAATCACTAAATGAATAAACGGTTACAAATGCTACTAACCAACAAATAAGACTAGCTGAAATAAACAATAATATGTTTTTTTCAGTTACGAAGATGGGATTTATAATTGCCCTAAAGGCATTAATTACAGGTAAAAATATTAATGATAGAAGCAATATAAACCCAAAAATTCCAAATTCTACTAATAGTTTAAGGTAACCACTCTCTGGATGATCCATGTATTCGTAAGTTCCAAAGAATAGCCAGTACTGATCTTGTGAATGTAAGGAGACATAGTTTTGATAATTGCCAATGCCTATACCAAGAAAAGGGTTTTGAAGAAATATTTTAAATGCACCAGCCCAATAAGCATACCTAACACTGGCCGTATCGTTAACATCTGCACCTCTATTAAATATGGCGAAATGATTGGAGAAAAATACTGCTGTTATTACTACAACTACTACGCAGGCAATACCCAACAATTTATATTTTTTACCTCCGAAAATAAATATTATGAACATACCTACACATAGCCCCGAAAAAGCTGCTCGAACTCCAGTTAAAAAAAGGGCAATTATCACCAGAACAAATAAGGCGGGGTTGATTAAGCTATTTATTTTTTTTGCCGGGTTTTCAATTAAAAATATAAAACTGCTCATTGCTAAAAACTGTCCGTATTTTTGAGGGTCCTCAAAGTAACTAGGGTATCTTATAATAGAATCGTATGCTGATGCATTAAGATTAAGTTTATAAAGAGCCATAGATAGACCGAAAATTAATTGCATTGCTAAAAATGCTAAGGAAAATAAACACGAAAATTTAAGTCCTTTTAAAATTTCATAAATGAAGTTTGGTTCTTCTTTTAATTGCTTTATTAATATACTAGCATAGATAAATACAGTTATAAATTGAGATAGGAAAACAAAAGATTTGGTAATAAATTCTGAATGTAAACATCCAACAATTAAAACCACCATTAAAAAAAGGCTAATAGAAATGTAAAGGGTTGCTAAATTGGATGTATTTTTAGGTTTGCCAATTAATAGAATAACCGTGAAATAGCTAATAATATCAAATACTTTATATCCACCCCAATTTTGTGTGCTTATAAAAAGATCCATAAATGGAAGAAGAAATACTGTATATAATAGATAATTCTTTTTTATATCGGTTCCCATTAAAACGAAAATGAAAAAACTCAATACAGAAAGAAGGCTTATTATATTTTTAATGTCCATTGTTTTTTTATACAGCTATACTAAATTTAACTATTAAGTGTAAGACTTAATTTTGGCAAGCGGTCTTCAATAAATAGTTTATTAATAAAACTTAAATCAGATTTTTTTGTAACATTTTTTCTAATAACAAATAATGTTACTTCGGCCTTCTTAGCAAAAGCATAAACATCTGTGTATGCTTTAATAGCTGGTGTATCTATGATAATATCATCATATTTTGTTGCTAAATGGTCTAATAAGTCTATAATTAGCTTACTTTAAATAAGTTCTGAAGGTTTTTTTGATGCCTCACCAGAAGTAATTACATCTAAATTTTCGAGTTTCGAATTCTGAATAATTTCATTTATAGAATCTTTTTTATTTAAGTAATTTACAATACCTGGGTGTACGACAGATAATTTAAATAATTCTACTAGGCAAGGAGATTGCAGATTTAATTCTACTAAAATCGTTTTTCTGCCTGATGAAGCAAGGGAAGCAGATAGATTATAAGCGATAAAACTCTTACCTTCCCCAGGTTTGCTTGAAGTAATTATAGTTATGCGCCCTTTTCTTTTATTTCCATGTAGGTAATCTATTTCACTTCTAAGTACCCGAAATTGTTGTGAAAGGGTAGGGTCATTACCCAATAACGCTAATGATTTGTTGTATTTTTGAACTGAACCAATTTCACATAAAATGGGTTTTTCTATCATATCTTCAACCTCAGCCGGATAACATATTGTATTATTAAACGTTTCCCTTGCAAAAACAATTGATGCAGTAATTATCAAAGCTATAACTAATGCGATTGCATATGTAAAAGATTTTTTTGGCCATATTACAGTATTTATGTAGGCCATTTCAATAATATTTGCACTGGCTAATGTTGTAGCATAACTTAGTGCAACTTCCTCTCGCTTCTGTAAAAGATAGGTGTATAAATTTTCTTTTATGCCTTGTTGTCTTTTAATACTAATATAGCCACGTTCTTGACCAGGTAAACTTTTAATAGATGATTCTACATTTGAATTAACATTTTGCAAGCTATTTTTCATGCCAAGAAGTGATAGCTTAATATTTCTCACATTTTCTTTAATGGCAGATTTTGTAGTTTCTATTTGCTCCTTAATCGGGGCAAATAGATAATTTGTTTCGGGTGTAGTAGCCAGTAATTTATTACGCTCCAACTGTAGTTTCGATAATTGATCGATTAAATTAACTAAACCTTTATCTTCAATACCAATGGTAGCAGGTACACTATTTTTATTTATAGCATCTTCTATGCCTTCAATTACTCTTATTTGAATATTAACATCATTTAATTTACCATCATTTGACTGCATATTTTGTAAATAAATGTTCGATTCTGCAGAAATATCAGTTAACCCCCTGCTACTTTTATAGCCCTCAATATCCTTTTCAACAGTTGTTAATTCTCCACTTAATAAACCTAAACGCTCATCAATAAATGACAAAGTATTTTTTATAAGTTTGTTTTTTTCGTCAGTGCTGTTGTTCTTGTATTCTGCAATTAAATAATTTAAAAAATCCTTCCCTCTTTCAGTATTTTCATCTTTGTAACTCAATTCAATTATAGGCGCTAATTTATCAACGAGTCTTGTTTCAAGATTTGATTGATATTTTGTTACCACATCTTCTGCGTTTTCAAAATTCATCTCAATTGTAGAACCGATGTAGCTTTTAACGAATTTTGTATTTTTAATCAGTCCTAACCCTATAGCACTTTTAAATGCCTTATCGAAACGAGTTCTGATAGTGTTTTTGCCAAAAGTCAATTCAATATTGCTTGCATCTAATATTTTAACATACACCATTCCTTCGTAGCTTGGTTGATTATCAATCAGCTTGTAAACTATTGGAGACGTGTTGTATAATTCTTTTTTATTTGAATCATAGTAAGATGACCATGCATTTAAATCTGTTATTACCTTATTAATCAATGGTCTAGATTTAAGTACTTCCATCTCAATCTCAACCTTTTTGGATGTATTTGCTAGATCTATCTCATCCAGGGCGGCTTTTTGCTTTTCAACCTTATCCTTATCTTCTATAACTAGCGATGCCTTGATTTCATACACCGGACTTACCACTTTCAAGTATAAAAATGCCATTACTAGAGCAGTGAGTATGCTCAATAAGAAAAAAGGCCATTTTGGTAAATACCTTGATAGGATTATTGTCAATACACTCTGACTTTTAACCTGCGAATTCATTCCATTTGATATCTTATTGGTCATCAGTTACTTATGTAAAGTGGAGAATACAATGGCAATTACTGATAATGCAGAAACTATTAAGGTTCCTGTTTGGAAGCCACGACTAACTTGTGCATATTTAGTTTTACCAGGCTGAACATATATGACATCATTATTTTTTAAGTAATAATGTGTGGATGTAATAGCATTGTTTGAGGTTAAGTCTATTGGGAATATTGTTCGTTGTCCATCCATTTCTCTTATTAGAATAACATTAGATCGTTTTGCTGTGATATTTAAATCTCCTGCAAGTGCTAAGGCTTCTGTAACCGTAACTCGCTCATTAGTAATAGGAAAAACGCCGGGATGCTCAACATCACCTAAAACAGAAACTTTAAAATTTAATAGGCGTACCGTTACACTTGCTCCTTTTAATAGAGAGGAAACTTTAGCCATAATTTTTTGCTGTACTTCAGATGTAGTTATTCCAAGAACTTTAGTTTCGCCAAGTATAGGTAGGTTAATGTTTCCTTCCTGATCTACTAAATAGCCCATAACTGGATTAACTGGACTTACATCAAAATTGCTTCCATTTGTCCTTGTTAGATTGTTGTTAAAAATTGCAGATGCTTCAGGATTTAAACTAGTTATATTTATTCCAAGGATGTCATTTTTTTGAACAGTCAAAGGAGAATAATTTTCTATAGGAAGTGTAGAATTTGCCTTCGCATCTTGAAAATAGGGTACTTGCTTGTATGCGCTACATGAGAATAGCATACATAATAATAAAAGCAGTAAATAATAGTTATGTTTCATTACGAATGTTTAGGCTTATTTTTTAAAGTATTTATTTTGAAAAAGTGCTGTTCATACTGGTCTATTATTTTTTGCCAGCTAAACTGTTCCTTTATTTTTAAGTTGTTATTAATAACGAAGTCTAAATATTTTTTCGAAAATTTATCTGTTTCATTAATTTGCTTTGCCACTTCATCCGGAGTGGTAAAATACAAAGCATTATCACCAAGGATGTATTTGTTGAAATCATTGTAGTTTGCTGAAATTAAACTAGATGAAGCCATAGCTTCCAGTAGCGAGGGGTTGGTTCCACCTACGGTATGTCCATGAAAATATAAATTGGAAAAATATCTTAAGTTATTTAGATTTTCTATTTTATAGATTCCCCCTATAAACCTAATGTTGCTATAACCTTTATATTTATTCTTTAAATATTCTCCATATTTTGTTTCATGTCTGCCAATTACCAAAAATGATGTGTTGGTATTTGATTTGGCCACTCCATCTAAAATAATTTCTATACTATTTTCAGGTTCCAATCGTGCTAAAAGCATATTGTATTTATACTTTGATACGTTGTAATCCTTTAATATATTTTCATTTGGATTTTCAAAAAAAATTGTACCATAAGGGATGTAGGTAGAATCAATATTATATTTTTTATTAATGTACTTTTGTATTCCAATTGAATCACTTATTAAATGGTCACTTGATTTAACAGCTAATTTTTCTGCAAACAATAGAAAATGACGTACAAGTTTTCCAAACTTTGTTCTTTTCCATTCTAAACCATCCATGTTTGTTGTGAGTATAGGTTTGTTTGGAAGAAATTTGTACCATACTGAACTGCTGGTATATCCTAACTGCAAGATAATGTCGAGATTATGTTTTTTTAAATCTCTAATGCAGTTTAAATCATAAATGAACTGACCAACAGTTCCCAATTTGAATTCTGGATCATATCTATGGATAAGTTTCACTCCCCTCCAATTTGTATCTTGACAAGGATGATTGTGAGAGTTATATACAATAACGTTATGACCTCTTTCTACTAAACCTACAGCTAAATATTCCGCAAATTGTTCAAAGCCTCCGTAGTGATTTGGAATTCCTCTTGTACCTAAAATTGCTATTCGCATTAAAATTAATATGATTAAATTTCTGCATCAACTTATAATGAGAAGAACATCATAGTTTGAACATTGCGAAAGTATTTATAATTGCATGCGGGTACAATAGCCCTTTAATACTAATACTAATGCCATTTTTTAAACCAAAAGGTGAATACTGTTATGGTTATAACCTAAGCTTGACAAAGGATGTGGCTTTAAAAGAAAAGATGATATGTGAGAGAGAAAAATTTACGCTAGGATATACTGAAATTATACATATATCTGATCAAGAGGCAATTAATTGTGAATTCTGAATTGCTTTCAAAACACCAAAAAATACTTTGTGAATCTGTTTATTATAGATTTATTCAACCCTATATTTTTTATGAACCATAGGCCAAAGGCCATGGAATTTTTAATAAACCTCTTCATATTTTACAGTATTCTAATTCATTAGAAAACTAAAATTATTAAAATGTATATATAAATGTTGCTTGTTATTTTGCAGCTACTGTGCGTATTTTACCTTAATTTTAAACAAAACACTATTTATTTGCGATTTTTATACCATATGGATAGCTTATATTTTGCCGATATGAACCATATTTTATCCATTAATTTTAAAAATAACGCTAAAGTGAATGCTTTTGGGATATTTGCTTAACATCAAAAAATATGTTTGATAGAGAAATTTACATTAAAAGAAGAGCCGCTTTAAAGGTGAAATTTTCGGACGGGTTATTACTTTTTTTAGGTAATGAGGATAGTCCGATGAATTATGCTTCCAATAGTTATCATTTTAGGCAAGACAGTACTTTTTTATATTATTTTGGCATCAGCGAGCCATCATTATCTGCGATAATTGATATAGATCAGGATGAGATAATTCTCTTTGGCAATGAAATGAGCATTGATGATATTGTGTGGATGGGCAGGCAGAAAACTTTGAAAGAGAAAGCTTTTGATGCCGGTTTAAACCATATTCAAATAGCTGACAACCTGGATAGTTATCTGCTTCGATGTAAACAACAAAACAGAGAAATTCGTTTCTTACCACCGTATCGGCCCGAGAATAAAATTAAATTATCACAATGGTTTGATATATCGGTTCAGGAACTTGAAAGCTCAGCTTCAGTATTATTTATTCAATCGGTTATTGCGCAACGATCAATAAAAGCTGCAGAAGAAATTGCGGAGTTGGATAAGGCGGCAGTGTTATCAGCAGATATACATTTAATGGTGATGCAAACTGCAAAACCTGGTATGTACGAGCGTGAGCTGGCGGCTAAAATTCAAGAAGCTGCACTAGCATCAGGAGGAAATCTTGCTTATCCTGCAATTTTAACGGTTCGTGGCGAAATTCTGCACAATCATTTCCATGGCAATGTTTTAAAGGAAGGGCAAATGGTGCTGAATGACTCGGGCGTAGAAACAGCTTTGTTTTATGCAGGCGACCTTACCCGAACTTTCCCCGTGAGTAAGCAATTTAGTTCAGTACAAAAGGATGTTTATAATGTAGTGCTGGAAGCTTATACAAACGCGAAAGATGCTTTAGCTCCTGGTGTCCGTTATCTTGATGTTCATTTAACATCATGTAAAACTTTAGCACAAGGATTAAAAGACATCGGTTTAATGAAAGGCAATGTAGATGATGCGGTTGAAGCCGGTGCACACGCCATGTTTTTTCAATGCGGTACCGGCCACATGATGGGTTTGGATGTACATGATATGGAAGATTTGGGTGAGCAATATGTTGGTTACACCGAAACGCTAAAAAAGAACACTACACAGTTTGGTTTAAAATCTTTACGCTTGGGTAAAGCACTTGAAGCTGGTTATGTGCTAACGGTTGAACCCGGTGTTTATATTATACCAGAATTGATTGACAGATGGAAGGTGGAACAAAAATTTTCTGAATTTATTGACTACGAAAAACTGGAGCAGTTTAGAGATTTTACAGGAATTCGCATTGAGGATGATTTTCTTATTACAGAGGGAGGAAACAGAATGCTAGGAAAGTATCTTGCGCAAAGTGTAGAAGAAATTGAAACCATCAGAACTAATGCCTTTTAATACGCACCTAATGAAAACAATAACACGTTTATTTGTTGTACTAATCCTTTTAGCAGGTTTTAATAAGGCTTTTGCTCAAAGCCAAAAGGTTTATACAAAAGCTGATACTTTAAGAGGAACGCTAACACCAGAACGTACCTGGTGGGATGTGCAGCGTTATGAGCTTGCTATTAAACCCGATTATAATGATAAAAGCATCAGCGGTTCTAATCAAATTGTATATAAAGTTGTTGGTGCCAACAATGGTAAAACCCGCATGCAAATAGACTTGCAAGAGCCATTAATAATTGATAGCATTTTGTACAATGGTAAACAGAAATTAAAATTTGAACATACAGGGAGCGTTTGGTATGCGCATGTGCCTGCTCAAAAAATATCGGCAACAAACAACGTAAATATATTCTATCATGGTAAGGTTCATCAGGCAAAGCGAGCACCATGGGATGGCGGATTTATTTTTACTGCCGATTCGCTAGGGCGCCCATGGATGACTGTTGCATGCCAGGGTTTGGGTGCTTCTATTTGGTATCCGAATAAAGATCATCAAAGTGATGAGCCAAATTTGGGCGCATCTTTAACCATGACAATTCCTGACACTTTGGTAGCTGTTGGAAATGGTAGGTTGGTTTTTAAAAAAAATAATAACAATGGTACTGCAACATATAAATACAATGTTGTTATCCCAATTAGCAATTACTGCATTATACCATACATTGGTAAGTACGTAAATTTTAAAGAAAAATATGCTGGAGAAAAGGGAGCTTTAGATTTGAATTATTGGGTGCTTGATTATAATTATCCGAAGGCGAAAACCTATATGCCTGATCAGGTTCATAAAATGCTTAAAAGCTTTGAATACTGGTTTGGCCCTTATCCTTTTTATGAAGATGGTTACCAGCTTATTGATGCCTCGCATACCGGAATGGAACATCAATCGGCCGTTTCTTATGGCAACTGGTACAAATTTGGTTATCGTGGTAGGGATATGTCTGGCGATGGCTGGGGTTTGAAATGGGATTTTATCATCATCCATGAAAGCGGACACGAATGGTTTGGCAACAACATTACAACCAATGATTTAGCTGATATGTGGGTACATGAAGGTTTTACCAATTACAGCGAAACGCTTTTTGTTGATTACATTTTTGGCAACCAAGCCGGTAATGAATACAATTTCGGTATAAGGAAAGGTATCAAAAACGATAGTCCAATCATTCCGCCTTATGGTGTAAACGCTCAGGGCAGTGGAGATATGTATCCAAAAGGTGGAAACATGTTGCATTCTATTCGTCACGGATTAGACAATGATGAACTTTTCCGATCGATTTTACGAGGCTTGAATAAAACATTTTATCATCAAACGGTTAGTACTAAGCAAATAGAAAATTATGTTTCTAAACAGGCAGGGTTTAATTACGATAAAGTATTTGACCAATATTTAAGAACTATACAAATACCAACGTTAGAATATTATTTAAAAAACGGGAAGGCTTTTTATCGTTATACGAATTGTGTAAAAGGATTTAATTTGCCACTCACTTTAACTAAAAAAGGAACTAAATCGATAAAAGTTATTCCTACAGAAAACTGGCAAGAAATCGCTTTGGGAAATGGTCAGGATGCATTATTTACAAAACAAGCTATAGAATTTATGTATTATCTAAGCGTCATACAAGTAAATTAATTAGGATAATATTTTGTATAAAAAATTGGTGTATTTATAACTCATATCGGTTAATATTAAACAATAGTTGGATGGGTGTATTCGCTAACTTTGAAAAGATAAATCAAAATAATAATCATTTAAAGATAAAATAATGAGTATAAAATGGACTGGCGTATTTCCCGCTGTTACCACAAAATTTACCGCAAACGATGAGTTGGATTTCGAATCATTCGACATAAATATTGAGGCACAATTAGAAGCTGGCGCCGAAGGCATCATTTTAGGTGGTTCGCTTGGAGAGGCAAGTGTGCTTACTGATGAGGAGAAATTCAGCTTATTATCGCATACGCTAACTGTAGTAAATGGAAGGGTGCCAGTTTTATTAAACATTGCAGAATCTACAACCAAAAAAGCAATTGAAGTTGCCGCAAAAGCCAAATCACTTGGTGCAAATGGTTTAATGTTATTGCCACCAATGCGTTACAATGCAGCAGCTGATGAAACATTAGCATTTTTTGGCGCAATTGCAGAAAGCACGGATTTGCCGATAATGATTTACAACAACCCGGTTGATTATAAAATCGAGGTAACGCTCGATATGTTTGAGGTGCTTACCAAATATGATAACATACAGGCCATTAAAGAATCTACCAGAGATGTATCTAACGTAACCAGATTGATTAATCGTTTTGGCGAGCGATTTAAAATATTTACTGGTGTAGATCCTTTAGCAATGGAAAGCATTGTGATGGGCGCACACGGTTGGGTTGCGGGTTTGGTGGATGCTTTTCCGAAAGAAACCGTAGCGATTTTTAGGCTGATAAAAGAAAATAGAATTAGTGAGGCATTAACCATTTATCGTTGGTTTTTACCTGTGCTGGAATTGGATATTCATCCAAAACTGGTACAATACATCAAGCTTGCCGAAGTGGCAACTGGTTTAGGTACCGAAGCAGTTCGTGCGCCTCGTTTAACGCTTCATGGTGAAGAACGTGAGCGTGTTTTAAAAATTATTAATGATGCGTTGGCTACTCGCCCCGAATTGCCTGCCGGCAGTTGGGGAAAATAGTTTGAAAACAATATGAACGGAAAAAATATCGTAGCAGCAACCTTTGTAGATACAAACGAGCTGAAATTAAATGCTGTAAATCCTTCGTCGGGACAGGTAATAGATGGTGATTTTGACAAGGCTAATGAGCAACTGGTTGATGAAGCTTTAGTAGCTGCTACAGACGCTTTTGCGATTTATAGATCCATTAATAAAGATGTTAAGGTTAAATTTTTAAATACAATTGCTGATGAAATTTCGGCAATAACTGAGGATTTGGTAAAAAGAGCATCTGCAGAAAGTGGTTTGCCTACAGCACGTATACAAGGAGAAGTTGGGCGTACAACCGGGCAATTGCGTTTATTTGCAAATTTAGTGGCTGAAGGTTCGTGGGTTAATGCAATAATTGATACTGCACAGCCAGATAGACAACCACTACCTAAACCGGATATAAGAAGAATGCTTATCCCGCTAGGGCCTGTTGTCGTTTTCGGTGCGAGTAATTTTCCTTTGGCATTTTCTGTTGCAGGTGGCGATACAGCTTCTGCATTGGCTTCGGGTTGCCCGGTAATTGTAAAGGCACACCCTGCACATTATGGTACAAGCGCATTGGTTGCAGAAGCAATTATGGCTGCCGTAGAAAAAACAGGTATGCCGAAAGGTGTGTTTTCTTTACTTTATGATAATGGATTTGAAATTGGTTCGGCTCTGGTTAAGCATCCGCTTACAAAGGCTGTAACTTTTACAGGTTCTTTTAAAGGTGGCATGGCATTGGTTAAACTTGCAGAACAAAGATCAATTCCTATTCCGGTGTTTGCAGAAATGGGTAGTATTAATCCTGTGATTTTCCTTCCCAAAGCTTTAGAAACGCAAGCTGAAACTTTAGCAAAAAAATATGCTGCATCCATTACACAAGGTGCAGGTCAGTTTTGTACAAACCCAGGCTTAATGCTGGCGATAGCATCTCCTGCACTTGAAACATTTAAAAAAGCATTATCTGAAGCCATTTCGTTAATTCCATCTGCAACAATGCTTACAGAAGGCATTGCGCATAATTATAACGAACTTGCTGCTGAAATTATCATTGATGATACCACTTCGATTTTAGGTATCTCTAACTTAAAAGATAAAGATTTGCAAAACCAATCTCAGGCTTTGGTTGCACAAATTAAGGCAGAAGATTTTATCGCTAATCCAAAATATAGAGAGGAAATTTTCGGACCCTATTCATTGTTGGTTATTGCAAAAAACTTAGGTGAGTTAGAAGCCGCAATAGCTGTGTTGGATGGTCAGCTTACGGCAACACTTATGGCTGAAAGTGAAGAATTAAAAAGCTATTCATCGCTTATAAATACACTCACAGATAAAACCGGACGAATAATTTTGAATGGTGTGCCAACAGGCGTAGAGGTTTGTGCTGCAATGCAACATGGTGGTCCTTTTCCGGCAACAAATGATAGCCGTTTTACCTCTGTAGGTTCCACAGCTGTTTATCGTTTTGTTCGTCCGCTTGCTTATCAAGATTGGCATCAGGATTTATTACCCGATGAATTAAAAAATGGTAATCCATTACATATTTTTAGAACAGTTGACCAAAAATTAACTAAAGATGAGTAAGACTTTTTTCTGCGTTGATGCGCATACTTGTGGCAATCCGGTTAGGTTGGTAGCTGGGGGCGGACCGCAATTAATCGGCGCCAACATGAGTGAAAAGCGTCAACACTTTTTAAAGGAGTTTGATTGGATAAGAACAGGCTTAATGTTCGAACCTCGTGGGCATGATATGATGTCGGGAAGTATTCTTTACCCGCCGCACGACCCAGCCAACGATGTTGCAGTTTTATTTATCGAAACTAGTGGTTGCTTGCCTATGTGTGGCCATGGTACAATTGGAACCATAACCATAGCGATAGAAGAAGGATTGATTCAGCCAAAAGTACCATGCATAATTAGAATGGAAGCACCTGCAGGCTTGGTTTTAATTGAATACAAGCAGGAAGGAAAAAAGGTTAAATCAGTAAAATTGCGGAATGTAGCTTCTTATCTGGCTGCAGAAAATCTTCAGGTAGAATGCCCTGATTTGGGTTTGCTAACCTTTGATGTTGCTTATGGCGGAAATTTCTATGCCATTGTCGATCCTCAGGAGAATTTCCCAGGATTGGAAAATTATACGGCATCTCAACTTATTACCTGGAGTCAGACCATCAGGAAACGGATTAATGACCTATATAATTTTGTGCACCCGCTCGATGAAACGATTAACGGCTGCAGCCATGTATTGTGGACAGGCAAAACAATCGACCCAACCTCAACTGCTCGTAATGCCGTTTTTTATGGTGATAAAGCAATTGATAGGTCGCCTTGCGGAACAGGAACTTCTGCACGGATGGCGCAATGGCATGCTAAAGGCAAACTAAAAAAGGGCGAAGATTTTATCCACGAAAGTTTTATCGGAAGCAAATTTACAGGTCGGGTAGAAGATGAAGTTGATTTAAATGGAATCAAAGCCATTATACCAAGTGTAGAAGGATGGGCAAAGGTTTTTGGTTACAATACGATAAAAATAGATGCCGAAGATGACCCTTATGCTTACGGTTTTCAGGTTATTTAGCAATACTATTCGATTGTAATTCAAATCGTAAAAAATAAAAAATACATGGCAAAGGTTTTAATTATTGGTGGTGGGATTGTTGGTTTAAGTTCAGCTTATTATCTCCATAAAAAGGGATTTCAGGTTACTATACTGGATAAAAGCAATGTTGTAGACAATTGTTCTTTAGGAAACGCCGGAATGATTGTACCCAGTCATTTCGTTCCTTTGGCTGCTCCAGGAATGATTAGTCAGGGCATCCGTTGGATGTTTGATAGCAAAAGCCCATTTTATGTTCGCCCCAGTTTAAACTTAAACCTGGTAAACTGGGGATTAAAATTTATGAAGCATGCAACTGTAAAGCATGTTGCGGCATCAGCAGAACCACTTAGAGATTTATCGTTATTGAGCAAAAAGCTTTATCAGGATTTATCAGGTGAACCCGATTTTGATTTTGAACTTACAAATAATGGTATTCTTGCCTTTTACAAAACAGAAAAGGCGGGAGAGGAGGAAGCGCATTTAGCCAAAAGAGCCATAGAATTAGGTTTAGATATGGCAGTTTTAAATGCTGCGGAATGTAAAGCTTTGCAACCAGAACTAGAATTGGACGTACTCGGTGCGGTACATTATCGTTGCGATGCTCATCTTTACCCAGGCAAACTGATTAAAAATTTAATTCAATATCTGGAGCAAAATGGTGTTAAAATCATGAGCGACAGAACTGTTGATAAAATAGAATCAGAATCAGATCGCATTACCAAAGTTTTTACAGGCGATGAGGTTTGGGAAGCTGATGAGTATGTTCTTGCAAGTGGCTCTTGGTCGCCGGCAATTGCAAAAATGATAAACTTAAACATATCGTTAATGCCAGGCAAAGGCTATTCGTTTATGGAGCCTGAGCCAAAAAATCGCATTACAATACCAGCATTATTGTGTGAAGCAAGGGTTGCTATTACGCCAATGAATGGTAACATCAGGTATGGCGGCACAATGGAATTGGATAAAATTAATACTCGTGTAAATATGCAAAGGGTAAAAGGGATTGTAGAATCTGTTCCGAAGTACTTCCCTGATTTAAAACCCGAATTGCCGCCGCAGGATAAAATTTGGTATGGCTTCCGACCATCATCTCCAGATGGCTTACCATACATTGCCCGAAGTAAAGAAAAAAAAAACCTAATTGTTGCAACAGGGCATGGGATGATGGGTTTAAGTTTAGGACCAGCTACTGGTTTGCTGGTTAGCCAGATTATAGCAGAAGAAAAATCAGAAATTGGGCTGGAAGCTTATAAACTACGTTAATAGTTATTTGTAAGAATTTTGATATTTTGTAACAATTTCATAAGCAATCTTGCAAGATTTTATCAATTTCTAACCATTTTTTAACTTGATTTTTTAAATGCAGCATACTACGGGTTAATTTTTATATATTCCTTTCAGAATTCCTATAAATCATCCCGTCCAATGAAAGTATTACCTTTTACGATGCTTGTCCCTGATGACAAGAGCGTTATATCTGAACATGTAGAACTTCCTTTCTTTTATCAATACCTGCACAGGCACGATGAATGGCAAATTACCTATATCGAAAAAGGCGAAGGAACACTTATAGCAGGTAATGATATGCATCCTTTTATGGCTGGAGATGTTTTCCTGATAGGTGCCAAGTTGCCTCATTTATTCAAAAGTAATCCCGAATATTTTTCTAATGATAAGCAGATAACGGTAAAGGCTTGTTCGGTTTATTTTAATTCGGGTGGAATTTTAAGTGCTTTATTTGGATTACCAGAAATGAAAGCAGCTAGTTTATTCTTGTCAAAAAATAAACATGGTTTCAAAATTCCTGAACAGTTTACTAAAACGATTGTACAAAAAATGTTTGATGTGCATCATGCATCAGGCTCTGATGTGCTTTTCACTTTTTTAAAATTGGTTAACAGTCTTCATAGCCTAAATGAAAACGTTTTGCCATTGTGTTCTGATTTGTATTCATCTAATGTTTCCGAAAATGATGGCATGCGTTTAAGTAAAATCATCAATTTTATAACCGAAAATTACAATAGTCAAATTTCTTTAGAGGATGTGGCAAATGCTGCGTTTATGACGCCACAGGCATTTTGCCGTTATTTTAAAAAGCACACCGGGCATACATTTGTATCCTTTTTAAATGAAGTTAGAATTAACGATGCTTGTAAAAGTTTAATCTCTGGTGCAAAAGCCGATTGCATTTCTGGTGTAGCTTATAAATCAGGTTTTAACAGCATCACAAATTTTAACAGGGTTTTTAAGAGTATTATTGGTCAGTCGCCAAGAGCATATATAGATACTTATAAAAATGTAAGTAAGGTAAATTACAATGTTGCTGTAGGTGTTTAATAAATAATCAATTGAAATTCATGCCATTATCTTGATTTCGGTCTGTGTCCTCACAGACCAAACTTTTAAATTACAAAGATTGTCGGCTTCGTTCGAAATGACGGTTATAGATATTTCCTACTTGCCTAACAAACCGCTGTTTTTGAACCTGACAATAGCGGCAGCTCCGAGTTTTTCTACGAGGGCTACAGCACTTGGCAGGGCTGCAAACCCCGATGAAATGCTGACGATAATTTCCAAAATAAAAACTCCTGTAAAATCATCACAGAGATGATAAATATTTTTTGGAAAGCAGTGGCAGTGGTGCTTTTGAAAAAGCAGTCCCGCCCTCGTTTCTGCCGATGAAAAATCGGCATCTCACTAAGTCGGGTTTAGGGATGTTATAATTGTGCTGCTATTAAAGACCATTTAGCCCTTCCCTCATCTTTGTCTAAACAAGTTCCTCGGTTTGTGTCCCCAAAGAACGAAATATTAAGATTCAAAGATTTTTCGGCTACGCTAGAAATGACGATTATTAATATTTCCCACTTGCCTAACCAACCGATGTTTATAAACCTGACAATAGCAGCAGCCCCGAGTTTTTCTACGAGGGCTATAGCGGTTGGCAGGGCTGCAAACCCCGATGAAATGCTGACGATAATTTCCAAAATAAAAACTCCTGTAAAATCATCACAGAGTTGATAAATATTTTTTGGAAAGCAGTGGCAGTGATGCTTTTGAAAAAGCAGTCCCGCCCTCGTTTCTGCCGATGAAAAATCGGCATCTCACTAAGTCGGGTTTAGGGATGTTATAATTGTGCTGCTATTAAAGACCATTTAGCCCTTCCCTCATCTTTGTCTAAACAAGTTCCTCGGTCTGTGTCCCCAAAGAACGAAATATTAAGATTCAAAGATTTTTCGGCTACGCTAGAAATGACGATTATTAATATTTCCCACTTGCCTAACCAACCGATGTTTATAAACCTGACAATAGCAGCAGCCCCGAGTTTTTCTACGAGGGCTATAGCGGTTGGCAGGGCTGAAACCTCCAATGAAATACTGAACGTTGATTTCCAAAACAAAAAACCAGTAATAAATTATCGATGTACATTTATGGAAAGCAATTACTGCAGCGCTTTTGTAACGGTAATTCAGCGTTATTTCCTGCCGATGAAAACCAGAATCTCAATATGTAAAAAAATAAATATTGTAAAACGATTCTTATTTAGACTAATTCTTATTAATTTTGAAATTGTAAATAAACATCAGTTAAAGCAATTTCATCATTACATAAAATGAAAAAATTATTATTCGCAATTGGTCTGCTTTTTAGTATTTCTGTTCAAGCTCAAAAGAATAGTCTTTTAGAAGCTTCTTTCTGGCAAACCAAACCAGATGTGAATGCCGTTAAAGCTGAAATAGAGAAGGGTGCGAATCCTGCTCAATTTAACCCGTCTAGTTTCGATCCGGTAGTTATGGCTATTAATGCCGAAGCTCCAAATGAAACCATAAAATTTTTGTTATCGCAACCAGGCAATGATGTAAATAAACTAACCCACGATGGGCGTATTTATGTTCATTGGGCTGCTAGCAGAGGGAATAGCGAAATTGTGGATTACTTAATATCAAAAGGTTCTGATGTAAAGATGAAAGATAGTCATGGTACAAGCCCATTATTGTTTGCCGCATCTGCAGCACAGCAAAATACCAAAATCTACGATTCATTTATTGCTCGCGGGGTTAATTTAAAAACTGATTTAAGTGGTTCGGGTGCAAATGCATTATTGGTTGCCATTGGAAATGATAAGGATTTTAAGCTTACGGATTATTTTGTGTCAAAAGGATTAAGTTTAAAAAGTGTTGATGCAGAAGGACATAATGCTTTCGGTTATGCGGCAAAATCTGGAAATGTAGAAGTACTTAAAGCATTAATAGCTAAAGGTGTTCCGGTTGATAATGGTGCAATTTTAATGGCTGCAGAAGGTTCACGTAGAGGTCCGGCGCCAATTGAAGTGTTTCAATATTTAGAAAGTTTAAATGTAAAACCTACAACGCTTACTAAAGATGGAAGAAATGTTTTGCATGCTATAGTTCGTCGGCCTGGTCAGTTAGAATTAATTAAGCATTTTATTGCAGAAGGTGTCGATGTGAACCAGGCAGATGCAGATGGCAATACCGTATTGATGAACGCTGCAATTTCTAATCGCGATACATCAGTTTTTGCAATTTTGTTGCCGAAAGTTAAAAACATTAACCAAGCCAATTCGAAAGGATTAACAGCACCAGCAATGGCTGTAAACGGCAATTCGCCAGCAATTGTTAATTTACTTATTGCAAAAGGTGCAAACATAAATTCAGTTGATAAGGATGGAAATAACCTTGCTTATTATTTAATCCAATCTTATGCTCCGGAAGGAAGTCGCCAGGCACCCGGTTCGCCAAGTAAAGCACAAGAATTTGAACAGAAAATGAAAGTTTTGCAAGATAAGGGCTTTAATATTTCAACGCCACAGCAAAATGGAAATACGCTGTATCACCTAGCCGTTGCCAAAGGCGATATTGCTTTGGTTAAACGGTTTCAAGATTTATCGATAGATATTAATGCTAAAAATAAAGATGGAATTACAGCGTTACATAAAGCTGCAATGATTTCTAAAGATGATGCGATGCTAAAATATTTGCTATCAATTGGTGCTAAAAAAGAACCTAAAACTAATTTCGATGAAAGTGCTTTTGATTTAGCTAGTGAAAATGAATCACTTTCGAAAGGCAACATTTCATTAAGCTTCTTAAAATAATAAAATGAATAATATTTTTAAAATTTCTTTACTGGTTTTAACCTTAGCATTCTTAAAACCAAATCAGGCATCGGCGCAAACGGCTAAATACAAATGCATGATACAAATGACTAATTATATGGGCGAAGGCGCATATATGGTTATTTCATTAATTAATCCAAAAGGACAGTATGAGAAAACACTTTATGTTTTGGGTTCGGATAAAAAATGGTACAATAGTTTAAAAGAATGGCATAAGTTTAATGCTAAAAAACCTGCAAATATTAGTGCAATTACTGGTGCTTCTTTAACAGGTGGCGACCGTGGCGTTTCTGTAATAGAAATTGATAAGACCAAAATTAATACTGGCTATAAATTGCGTTTCGAAAGTGCTGTTGAAGACCAAAAATATAATGTTAAAGATCTTGAAATAGCATTAACCACTGAGTCATTATCGGCAAAAAGTGATGGGACAGGTTTTATTAGATACGTACGTTTTAGTCCTAATTAATTTTTTAGGCTAATGATGAATAATTTTTGGAGATACTGCCACCTTACTTTAGCAGTATCTTCTTTTCTTTTCCTATTGCTTGCCTCCATTACTGGGGCTATTCTATCGCTCGAGCCAGTTTTAGAAAGGTCGAAGCCTTTTGCTGCAGGAAATCTTGATAGAATAACGCTTGCTCAATCTATTCCTACGCTCCGAGATAAATATCCAGACCTTACCAAAATCTCTGTTGAAAACAATCAATTTGTTTTAATTGAAGGCACCGATAAAAATGGTGATGATCTTAAAGCATATGTCAACCCGCAAACCGGAAAAATACTTGGTAAACCTGACAAGAAAAACGAGTTTTTTCAATGGGTAACTACGCTTCACCGCTCTTTATTTTTACACGAAACCGGTCGGATATTTATTGGCATAACTGCATTTTTGCTTATTCTGATTGCAATTTCAGGAATTTTCCTTGTTATAAAACGGCAGCGAGGAATTAAACGGTTTTTCGCTACAATACCAAACGACAAATCGAAGCAATATTATCATACTGTAATTGGTCGGCTATCTTTGGTTTTTATTCTACTCATCGCAATCAGCGGAACATATTTATCGTTAAATACACTTGGAATTATCAAGCCATTTAAGGCAGGAGTAGAGGTTAATTTTGATAAAATTCAAACGGGTGCTCAAATCAACTTAAAAGATTTTGAAGTTTTTAAAAGTATTAAATATGCTGGTGTTCATTCCATAGAGTTTCCCTTTTCAGAAGATGTTGAAGATTATTTTATTTTAACCTTAAAAGACCGAGAAATCGCGGTAAATCAAGTAACTGGTGTAATTTTAGCTGAAACAAAATATCCTTTTTCGGTTTTGATTTCAGATTTCAGTATGAAAATTCATACTGGCAGAGCCAGCATTATTTGGTCGATTATTTTAGGTATTGCATCTCTAAGTATTCTCTTTTTTATTTATTCGGGCTTCGCAATAACATTGAAAAGAATTTCGAAAGGGTCGAAAAATAAATATGCTAAAGATGAATGCGCTTATATTTTACTTACTGGTTCTGAAAATGGTTCTACACATCGTTATGCCTCTTCAATTCATAAATTATTATTAAAACAAGGCAAGAAGGCATATTTAAGTTCCTTAAATAATTATGCTCTTTATCCGAAGGCAGAACAAATAATTGTATTTACATCAACTTATGGAGATGGTGAAGCGCCAACAAATGCAAGTAAGTTTATAGCATTGGTTAAGGCAAAACCTCAAATACAACAGGTAAATTTCTCGGTTTTGGGTTTTGGCTCTAAAGCATATCCCGATTTTTGCAAGTTTGCTTTCGATGTGCATAATTTCTTATCCGCACAAAACTGGGCTACACCATTAATTGATATTCATACTGTTGATGACAGGTCGCCATCAGATTTACTTTTATGGCAAGAATCTTGGTCGCAAAAGGCAAATATTTCCTTCGCTGAGTTTTCAAATGCTGAAGCAGATAATTTAAAATCCTTAACTGCTTTTACCGTTAAATCACACACTAATATAGGAGATACAATTTTAATTAATCTTAAACCAGGAATTAGAACAAGAGCTAAATCTGGGGATTTGCTGGCTATTTATCCCGCTAACGACCATCGGGAACGTTTATATTCTATCGGGATTGTAGATAAATCAATTCAATTGAGTGTTAAACTCCATGAAAATGGAATAGGTTCTGGCTTTTTAAATCGATTAAAGCCTGGCGAAAGATTGAAAGCCAGAATAATAAAAAATACACATTTCAATTTGCCTGCAAAAGCGCCTAACCTTATTTTAATTTCTAATGGTACTGGAATTGCACCATTTTTAGGGATGATAGATGAGAACAAAAATAAAATTAGTTGCCATCTTTACTGTGGCTTTCAAACAACTTCTTCGTTCGAGCCATTTAAAGAATTTTTAAATGTTAAGCTACGCGAATCTAAATTGAATAAACTAAATGTTGCATATTCAAGAGCAGAAGCTAAACAATATGTTAGCCACCTTATTGCCACAAATGCAGATTTAGTTGTCCAAAATTTACTTAGTGGAGGTGTTATTATGATTTGTGGTTCATTATCAATGCAAAAGGATATTCTTGTGATTTTGGATGAAATCTGTGCATCACAAACTGAACATCCTCTATCATTTTATCAGTCTAGAAATCAAATTTTAATGGATTGCTACTAAAGTTAATAAGCTTACCGATGAAAAATTTATTGTTTCTGGTTATTCTCTTTTCTGCTTTACAGTCAAATTCGCAGGTTTTACGTAAACGCACAACACTATTAATGGGTGGGCGGTTCGATATTACTCTTGTAGCAGAAAGCAAGGAGCTAGCAGAGCAAAATATAGATTCGGTAATTGCAGAAATATCGAGAATTGAAAATTTAATATCCGATTGGAAATCTGATTCTCAAATTTCAAAAGTTAATCAGAATGCTGGAATCGTGCCTGTTAAAGTTGATAAAGAAGTTTTCGAATTAACCAAGCGAGCAATAGAATTATCAAAGGTAACAGATGGCGCTTTTGATATCAGCTTTGCTGCAATGGATAAAATTTGGAAGTTTGACGGCTCTATGACTCAAATGCCATCAGCGGAAATCATAAAAAAATCTGTAGCATTGGTTGGTTTTCAAAATGTTGTTTTAAATCAGGATAGCTCTACTATTTTCCTTAAATACAAAGGAATGAAAATTGGTTTTGGGGCATTGGGCGAGGGATATGCTACCGATAGATGCCGAAAAATGATGTTAACCAAAGGAATTAAGTCTGGTATTGTAAATGCATCAGGTGATATGAGTACATGGGGCAAACAACCAAATGGAAAAAAATGGCTTGTTGGCATCACGAATCCGATTAATGAAGATAAAATCTTAGCCACTATATCATTAGAGAACGCAGCCATAGTTACTTCTGGAAATTATAGAAAGTTTGTAGAGTTTAATGGTAAAAGATATGCTCACATTATCAATCCTAAAACAGGCTACCCAGCAAGCGGATTAATTAGCGTTACTGTGGTAGGGCCAAGTGCAGAAATTGCAAATGGTTTAAGCACATCAACCATGGTTTTAGGAAAAGACGAAGGGATGAAATTTCTAGAAAAATATCCTAATTATAGTTATGTTTTGGTAACTGATGGAAATGAAGTTATTCATTCTGATGATTGGTTAGTGAATAAAATGAAATTACCTTCAAAAATCGATTAATTATAAAACTATACTCTTCTTTTATTGCTAACTTTTGACTTAGGTTTTTGTTATAATTAAATCATTATGACATGATGTATAGCATCCTCGTTGTATCTTTATAATTTAATCAACAAAATATGAATACTGAAAAAGCCATTCTTGCTGGGGGTTGTTTCTGGGGAGTTGAAGAACTTATCCGTCAATTGCCGGGTGTAATTTCTACGGTTGTAGGATATACCGGAGGCGATGTTCCAAATGCAACTTATAGAAACCATGGTACACATGCAGAAGGAATTGAAATCGTTTTCAATCCGGAAATAATCACTTATCGTTCTTTGTTAGAATATTTCTTCCAAATTCACGATCCTACTACTCGAAACAGACAAGGAAACGATGTTGGAACTTCTTACCGTTCTGCAATTTTTTATGTGGATGATAAGCAACGTAATACAGCTGAAGAACTTATTGCAGAAATGGAAGCTTCAGGTAAGTGGCCAGGTAAAATAGTAACGGAAATTGTACCTGAAACAGACTTCTGGACTGCAGAGGAAGACCATCAAGATTATCTCCAAAAAAATCCTTATGGATATACTTGCCATTTCGAAAGGCCAGATTGGAAATTGAATTAAACAAATTTAATCGTGAAAGAGGTTATTGGAAATAATTTTCAATAACCTGTTATAATCATAATTTTATGAAAATAGCTACTTACAATGTAAACGGCGTAAATGGTAGATTGCCAGTATTACTTCGTTGGTTGGAAGAAACTAAACCAGATGTAGCTTGCCTACAAGAGCTAAAAGCACCAGATGAAAAGTTTCCCTTAGCCGCAATTCAGGCCTTAGGATATAATGCGATTTGGCATGGACAAAAAAGCTGGAACGGTGTTGCCATTTTAGCAAAAGATAGAGAAATTAAAGAGCTGCGAAGAGGTTTGCCTGGCGATGAGGAAGATTTACACAGCAGGTATCTCGAAGCTATGGTTGATGATGTGGTTATTGGTTGTTTGTATTTACCAAACGGTAATCCTGCACCAGGTCCAAAACTTGATTATAAACTGAGTTGGTTCGAAAGATTAACAACCCATGCCGCAAAACTCTTAGAATATAATTTACCTGTTGTACTTTGTGGAGATTATAACGTAATGCCAACAGAACTAGATGTTTATAAACCAGAAAGATGGGTTGATGATGCGTTATTTCGCCCGGAAGTAAGAGCCGCTTTTCATAATCTAGTAGAACAGGGTTGGACTGATGCTATCCGTAAACTCTACCCAAAAGATTTAATTTATACCTTTTGGGATTATTTTAGAAATGCCTATGGAAGAGATGCCGGTTTGAGGATAGACCATTTTCTATTAAGCCCTTTATTGGAAGGAAGACTCAAAGCTGCTGGTGTTGATAAACATGTAAGAGGTTGGGAAAAAACAAGCGACCACGGTCCGGTTTGGATTGAGATTACTTAACAACTTTCATCTGTAAAATTCTTGTATTCTATCTGTTACAGGAAATTTAAAAGATAAAAAATGGTTAATTTTAATTATCAAACCTAAAGCAATGGATACCATAAAAGACGAAAAGAAAATTACGGCTTTCCTAAAGAAAATAAAAAAAGAGTGGCCTGGTAAAATAGAGCGATTTGAATTTAAAACCGCCACAGTTATCTATGTACACCTAAAGGAAGGTATTTCTAGTATAGATTTTTTAGGTTCTTTATCTCGAACGGTTGAGCGTTTTGTTGACTTTACCATACCAATAATTTTATATCACGTAGAAAGCGATGGGACTAATTTACGGTCACATCCTATTAATTGGTATTCTTCTTTAAGTAGATAGTTTTTCATTAAAGTTTCATCGGGCTTTTTATTTAACCGAGAAACTTGCAGTGCCTGAGAAAACATCTTCGCTCGATATACCCTGAACTACAATTTTGAATGTATCGGCAATACATAAAAAATGCAGGATAAACTAATATCCTGCATTAACAAACAATCAATCTAGGTATATCTACAAAAATTAACTATTGTAAGGATAAGTAAATTTATCTACACGTTAAAAGTAATCTTAATTCTATTTAAGAGTAAACAAAGAGCAATTATCTTATTGACCTTTTACTGGCAAATTTATTAAACTTTGGCGCCTTAGGAGCCTCATCTTCAGATACTTTAATCGTTAATACATTGCCTTTAAAGGATTCTCCATTTAATGCTGATATAACTCTTTGAGCATCCTCTAATTTGGAAGTTTCTACGAAAGCGTAACCTTTACATTTATGAGTAGCTCTATCTCTAACAACTTTTATTGTTTCAATATTGCAGTACAGACCAATTAGCATGGCAATGTCCATTTCACTAACGTCGGGTCGTAGCCCGCCTACAAAAAGCTTAATCATTAATAGGGTTGTGTTTCAGGTATAAAAGCCGCAAGATAATTCATTTGCGTTGATAAATCAAGATGCTATTGCCAATTCAAAATAATTTTAATAAAAAATGGTGAAAGTATGTTTTTAAAGATTATAAATTATTGCATCTATAGCAATATTAGTAAATAACAAAGGTTTAATGTGCTGATTTAAAGTTAATAAAGCTTAAAAAATCCATGATATTTTCAAAAGGGATCGGTTGTTGTAATTAATTGTGCAAAATTTATAATCTTAAAAATTAAAATTTATGAAACTTTACAAATCACTCCCTTTACTATTACTTTCTACCATTCTGATTTCGAGTTGTGTAAGTAATAAGAAATACACAGAATTACAAACAACCTTTGCTAAGTTGCGTGAAAGAAATCAAGAGCTGAGCAATAAATATCAAGACAGCCAACGAGAATTAACTGGCGCAACCAGTAGAGTTAAAAGTTTGGAAGAACAAATCGCATCTGAAAAAGCAAATACCGCGGCATTACAAGATGCACTAAACAAGTGTCTAAGTTCTAGCAGTCAAGGAAACGTTAATATTTCTAAATTGGTTGATGAAATAAATAGTTCTAATAAGTATATCAAGCAATTAATAAACGCAAAAAACAAAAGCGATTCGCTTAATATGGTGTTAACAAATAATTTAACGCGTTCGTTAAGTAAAGAAGAGCTTGGTGATGTAGATGTACAAGTGCTTAAAGGTGTAGTATATATCTCATTGGCTGATAATATGCTATATAAATCTGGAAGTTATGAAGTATCAGATAAGGCAGGAGAAACCTTGAGTAAAATTGCCAAAATAATTAAAGATTACGATACGTATGATGTTTTAATTGAAGGTAATACAGATAACGTTCCGATTGCTCAAACCAACATTCGTAACAATTGGGATTTAAGTGCGCTTAGGGCATCATCAGTTGTACAGGTTTTGCAAACAAAATATGCTGTTGATCCTAAAAGATTAACAGCAGGAGGTAGAGGAGAATTTAATCCGATAGCCGATAATAGCACTCCATCTGGCAAAACTCAAAACAGACGTACCCAGATTATAATTACACCGAAGTTAGATCAATTTATGGAACTTATTGGTAAAGCACCAGCACCAACTGCCGCTCCAAAACAATAAGTGAAAAACTACATTTCTTAACTGTTTTATAACATCAGGCAGTTTTTATAAATTCTACATCATAGAAAAAGCTGAATCTCTAAATGTGATTCAGCTTTTTCTATTAAAAGTAATATTCTAAATATAAAAAATTAGAATCTTAGTTGCGATATCATCAGAATAAGTCTATAATTGTTATTCTCAGCGTCTTTCTTTCCGTATGCCTGGTGTATATTATGATAACTGTTTTGGTTCATATATTTGCATTTGCACAATATTCATAAATAATTGTTTTATAAATTTTATATTTATTATTCTGATAATCAAATGGTTGTGTAAAGCGTGTGATAATTATCAATGCTAACAGGCGATTTAACATATTACAATAACCTTTTTTTAAAAAAATATATATATTTGTTCTTACCCTTTTAGGGTATGTTTTTCATAGGTAGATGTAGGGTCGAATACTTGTATTCGGCCCTTTTTTATTGCATTATATATTTTTTAAAGCTTATTTTTGCTGATGTAATGGGTAAGAAAAAAATTGTTATTGCCGTAACAGGTGCAAGTGGTTCAGTTTATTCAAAGGTTTTGTTTGATCAACTGATTAAACTCGAAAATCAGATAGAAGC
Organism: Pedobacter lithocola; assembly: GCF_042650845.1. NCBI lineage: Bacteria > Pseudomonadati > Bacteroidota > Sphingobacteriia > Sphingobacteriales > Sphingobacteriaceae > Pedobacter > Pedobacter lithocola. Next base: position 499,602 of record NZ_JBHSBW010000007.1, read on the forward strand.
TGTTGGTGTTGTAATGAGTGATAATGCTAAAGAAGTTTGGCAATTCGAATTAGGAAATCAGGACTATAAAAATTACAATTTTACTTTTTATAGTAAAAATGACTTTAATGCACCATTTGCATCGGGTTCTGCTAAATATGATACTATGATAATCGTTCCTTGTTCAATGGGTACTTTAGGTAGAATTGCTCATGGTATTTCTAACGACTTAATTTCCAGGGCGGCTGATGTAATTTTAAAGGAACGTAGAAAACTTATTGCTGTTGTAAGAGATACGCCATTTAGCCTAATACACATTAACAACATGAAAACTGTTACTGAGGCCGGAGGCATTATTTGTCCAGCGAATCCATCCTTTTATAGTTTGCCAAAATCAATCGAAGAAGTTGCTGGAACTGTTATCAGCAGGGTTTTAGATCTTGCCGATCTCGAACAACAAAGCTATCGCTGGCAAGAAGATTAGTAGATACATTAACTCAGTTCTTCTTCTTATTTAAAATTTACAAATTCCAAACGGACCAATTGGTGAAATTTATCAACTGAAAGCTTATTTTGCTATCTTTGCAGGCTAAATGAAAAAGGTCGCATTTTATACATTAGGTTGTAAATTAAATTTTTCCGAAACATCAACCATTGGTCGCTTATTTACCGACGCAGGTTATGCTGTGGTAGAATTTCAGGATACTGCTGATGTGTACGTAATAAATACTTGTTCGGTAACAGACCATGCCGATAAAAAGTGCCGTAAAGTTGTTAAAGAAGCTTTAAAGCACTCTCCCAATGCATACATTACCATTGTTGGTTGCTATGCACAACTAAAACCTCAGGAAATAGCTGAAATTGAAGGTGTTGACATGGTTTTGGGCGCTGCAGAGAAATTTAGAATAGTTGAGTTTATTTCTGACTTGACAAAAAATCCTAAAGCTATTGTTCATCAGCAAAATATAGAGAAAGTAAACCATAATTTTATAGCATCATACTCTATTGGGGATAGAACCCGTACTTTTTTGAAGGTTCAGGATGGTTGCGATTATCCTTGTACCTATTGTACAATTCCCTTAGCCCGAGGAGCAAGCCGTAGCGATACTATTGAAAATGTAGTCTACAGGGCCAAAATGATTGCCGAAAGTGGTGTTAAAGAAATCGTTCTAACAGGAGTAAATCTTGGTGATTTTGGCATACGCAATGGCGAACGTGAAGATAAATTTTTCGATTTGGTTAAAGCATTAGATGAAGTTGAAGGCATTGAAAGAATCCGAATTTCATCTATAGAGCCAAATTTACTAAGCAACGAAATTATAGCATTTGTATCCACATCAAAACGTTTTGTTCCACATTTTCATATTCCTTTACAATCTGGTTCTGATAAAATATTAGGTTTAATGCGTCGTCGCTATCGTAGAGATTTATACGTGGAAAGGGTTGCGAAGATAAAAGAAGTTATGCCAAACTGTTGTATTGGTGTAGATGTTATTGTTGGCTTCCCGGGAGAAACAAAAGAAGATTTTTTAGATACATACCAATTTTTAAACCAACTTAATATATCTTATTTGCATGTTTTTACCTATTCGGAACGCGAATTGACTGCTGCTGCTGAGATGAATGGTGTAGTAGCGGGAAGTGTAAGAAACGAGCGGAGTAAAATGCTTCATATATTATCTGATAAAAAACGAAGAGCGTTTTATCAATCTCAAATTGGTACCGATGGTGAAGTATTATTTGAGGCCGACCAAAAAATGGGTTACATGCATGGTTTTACAAAAAACTATGTGAAGGTTCGTGCTAAATACGACCCGCTTATGGTTAATGAACTTAAGAATGTAAAGCTAATAGAAATGACTGCTGAAGGAGAAGTTGAGGTTGCACAACTAGAAACATCTGTTTACGCTCATTAGTTGTAGATCATTAGTAGCAAGTATTTAGTATCAAGTATCAAGATTGGATTTATAGTCTGACTGATAGTTTTTAGTATCAAGTAAGTATCGAGTATCAAGATTGGATTTCAAGTATCAGATTTATAGTCTGACTGATAGTTTTTAGTATCAAGTAAGTATCGAGTATCAAGATTGGATTTCAAGTATCAGATTTATAGTCTGACTGATAATTTTAGTATCAAGTATCAAGATTGGATTCATAGCACAGCAATTATTCTAATTTGAAGTCATCCAAGTTTCTTTTATTTACCTGTAGTCATCTCCGCCAAAAACCTCAAACATACGAGATTTCCCTTTCTCCCTCGAAAAGTTTTCTTCCATAAACAACCTTTTAGTCTTTCAGCTTTCTTTACTATCTTCGCCTTAAAATATTTGTATGTTTCCTACCGTTTCGCACTTTTTAGAATATCTTTTTGGTATTAATTTACCCCTTCCTTTTAATACTTTCGGCGTTTTTGTAGCAATTGCTTTTGTGGCAGGCTATTGGGCTTTTTCTGAAGAGTTAAAACGAAAAGAAGCTTTAGGAATTCTGCATCCTTTTAAAAAAAAGGTAACAATAGGTAAACCTGCAACAACTTCCGAATTATTATTAAACGGACTTTTTGGATTCATTATCGGCTATAAATTAGTTTATGCACTATTAAATTACAAGCTTTTTGTAAATGATGCACAAAGCGTATTAATGTCTTCTAAAGGAAACATTATTGGTGGTATCTTATTAGCAGTATTGTTTGCTTACTGGGATTATAAAGAGAAAGACAAATACAAATTAGATAAACCAAAAGAAACCATTGTTACCGTTCACCCATATCAATTAATGAGTAATTTAATTGTTTGGGCCGCTATTTGGGGCTTTTTAGGTGCTAAATTTTTCGATAATCTAGAATATTGGGATGATTTTGTTCAACATCCGATTGAACGACTACTATCGTTTAGTGGCTTGACCTTTTATGGCGGATTAATTTGCGGAGGTGCAGCAGTACTTATCATCGCTAAAAGAAACGGAATTAAACCACTTCACATGCTTGATGTTGGCGGTCCTGGGATGATGCTTGCTTATGCGGTTGGTCGTATTGGTTGTCATTTATCTGGAGATGGCGATTGGGGCATTGTCAATCCAAATCCGAAGCCGTTTTCTTGGCTGCCTGATTGGTTATGGTCTTATAAATACCCAAATAACGTGGTTGGAGAAGGAATTCCTATTCCGGGTTGTACATCCGGCAAATTTTGTAATGAATTGACTCAAGGTGTTTATCCAACTCCAATATATGAAGTAATTGTTTGCTTAATCCTTTTTGCGTTTTTATGGAGTATTAGAGATAAAATAAAAGCACGAGGGTTAATGTTCGGTATCTATATGATTTTAAATGGGATAGAACGTTTCTGCATCGAATTAATTCGGGTAAATTCTAAATATCACGTTTTTGGTTTGTCATTTACTCAAGCTGAAATGATTTCTACCTTTTTAGTTATTGGTGGTATTGCTTTATGTATTTATGCTTTAAGAAATAAGAATAAGTTAGCTTAAATATCGCTCCGAATAAGTCAACAACCCTTTGCATTAATTGTTAAACCCTATGAATTACGAATTACTTTGCAATAAAGTTATATCCATTGTTAAGCTTACCGGTAACTTTATCCGCAAAGAAGCTTTAGAATTTGATGCAAACAAGATAGAATACAAAGGCTTGAATGATATGGTTTCTTATGTAGATAAAACTGCAGAACAGATGCTCGTTCAAAACTTAGAAAATTTAATACCCGATGCTGGATTTATTACCGAAGAAAAGACAATTAACAGGGTCGGTAAAACTTACACCTGGATAATTGATCCATTGGATGGTACAACAAATTTTATCCACGGCATACCAGCTTATGGCATAAGTGTTGCGCTTTATGAAGATGCTGTACCTGCTTTAGGTGTTGTGTATGAACTTAACAGAGGTGAAGTTTTTTATTCTTATAAAGGTGGTAAGGCATTTTTAAACAAACAAGAAATTCAGGTTTCTAAAAATCCAGATTTAAAGTCCAGCTTATTGGCTACAGGTTTTCCTTACTATCAATTTGAAAAGCAAGCCCAATATTTGAAATTGTTAGCCGAAATGATGCAGAAAAGCCATGGTGTGCGTAGGATAGGAGCAGCGGCAATTGATTTAGTTTATACTGCCTGTGGGCGATTTGATGCCTTCTTCGAGTATAATTTACAACAATGGGATTTCGCAGCAGGTTGTTACATCGTTCAGCAAGCAGGTGGAGAAGTTTTCGATTTCTCTGGCGGTAATGATTATTTTAACAAGAGAGAAATATTAGCTACCAATGGAAAGATAACAGCCGAATTGTTGGATGCCATTAAACGTAATTTTTAATGATTATGATGTATAAAAATAAAGCTCCCAGACTTTTAAATCTGGGAGATTTATTTTTGTAATAAGAATATTTTTATAATGCTTCCGAAACTACGTCAGTAACCTCTGGAACCATTCTTTGTAATAAATTTTGAATGCCTGATTTTAGCGTGATGGTAGAAGAAGGGCAACCGCTGCATGAGCCACGAAGCTCTACGGTTACAACACCTTCATCAAAAGATTTGTACGTAATGGCACCACCATCTTGTTCTACAGCCGGGCGAACATAATCTTGCAAAATTTGTTGAATCTTAATCTCCGTTTCCGAACCTTCAAAAGCTGGGGCTTCCTCGGCAGTTGCTTCTTTAATTTTCAATTCAGATTCTACAGCACCTTTAACAAATTCCTTTAAAATTGCTTCGATATCAGCCCATTCAGCATCATCTGTTTTGGTTACCGTTACAAAATTACTTGCAAAAAATACACCCGAAACAAAATTGAACTTAAATAACTCCTTAGCAAAAGGTGAAACTTCTGCACTTTCTTTCGTTGCAAAATCCTCACTTCCATTAATTAATAATTTGTTCACCATAAACTTCATGGTGGCAGGATTAGGAGTTTGTTCTGTATATACGTTAATAGTCATGTCTTAATCAATTAGAATGTGTAAAATTAACAAATACTGTTTAATAAAGCTTTCAAGTGCTGTCTGTTTAGCGTCAATTTAATTTGCTAAAAAACGCCTGTATAATTAAAAGGAGTAACGGTTCGCAATTGGGTTTTAACAGCTTCAGATACATCTAAACCATCAATAAATTCAGCGATGCTTGTAGCGTTTATTTTAGAGTTTGTGCGTGTCAATTCTTTTAAAGCCTCATAAGGATTCGGGTAGTTTTCTCGTCTCAATACCGTTTGAATTGCTTCGGCTACAACTGCCCAGTTATCATCTAAATCGGCATGTAAAGCTTGCTCATTTAATATAATTTTATTTAAACCACGTAGTGTAGAATTTATAGCAATTAACGTATGAGCCAAAGGAACACCAACATTTCTTAAAACGGTAGAATCTGTTAAATCTCTTTGTAAACGCGAAATAGGTAATTTAGCAGCAAAAAATTCGAACAAGGCATTAGCTATGCCGGCATTACCTTCAGCATTTTCAAAATCAATTGGGTTAACTTTGTGTGGCATAGCCGATGAACCAATTTCGCCAGCCTTAATTTTTTGTTTAAAATAATTTTTAGAGATGTATGTCCAGATATCTCTGTCCAAATCGATAATGATGTTATTAATTCTTTTTAATGCATCACATTGAGCAGCGAATTGATCGTAATGCTCAATTTGTGTTGTGTATTGCGCTCTGGTTAACCCTAAAGTTTCGTTTACAAACTGGTTAGAAAATTGCACCCAGTTTACTTGAGGATATGCAATATGATGAGCATTAAAATTCCCTGTTGCACCACCAAATTTTGCACTATTAGGTATTTCCTTCAAGGTATTTAATTGGATGCTCAACCTTTCGGCAAAAACTAAAAACTCTTTGCCCAATTTAGTTGGCGATGCAGGTTGACCGTGTGTAAAGGCCAACATTGGTATATCTGCCCATTCGCTAGCTAGTGCATTAATTTTATCAATAAGCACTTCTAAAGCTGGGTAATAACTTTCGTTAAGGGCTAATTTAATAGAATACGGAATGGCCGTATTATTTATATCCTGAGATGTTAAACCAAAATGAATAAACTCTTTAAAATTTTGTAGGGATAAAGAATCAAATTTGCTTTTGATAAAATATTCTACGGCTTTAACATCATGATTGGTTACCTTTTCTGTTTCCTTTATTTCGAGTGCATCAGCTTCTGAAAAGTTTTGATGGATGCTCCTTAATTCCGTATAAAGCGTTTTATCGAAGTTTTCTAAACCAGGTAAGTTGATTTCGCATAGGGCAATAAAATATTCAACTTCTACAAAAACACGATATTTTATTAAAGCTTCTTCAGAAAAATAGGCAGCTAAATTTTCGGTAGTTTTTCTATAGCGTCCATCAACAGGAGAAATGGCTTGGAGTGAGGTTAAATTCATTATGCTGATTATTTTTTTTGCCGCAAATTTACTACAATTGATGGATTATTGTTGAAATGAAAATTTCTTTTAAATAAAAAAGGCTTCGAAATTTTACGAAGCCTTTTTTTTAAACGAAAATTGAAACTACATTTTAACAGTAGTGTCTTTCGCCATTGTGTCGGTAGCCATAGAATCTTTCATCATAGTATCAGTCATTGATGTGTCCATTACCGAAGAATCTGTTGTTGTAGAATCAGCACCATCGGCCTTTTTTTCTGAACAAGCAACTACTGATAGCGATAAAGCTAACGCTAAAAAGCCTAATTTGAATGCATTTTTCATTTTGGATGATTTTTTTTATTTGTTTGTGGTTAAATTGTTGATTATTAATGCAATTATACTGAAAATCAATCTAATAATCATAAAAAAAAGACCTTAGATTTATTTCTAAGGTCTTTCTTTTTATAAATTAAAGCAAAAATTAGTTTTTTACTTCAGTTTTTTCAGTTGTAGCTTTAACTGTTGTGTCTTTAACTGTAGAATCTTTAACAACTGTATCAACAGAAGTTGTATCAGTAACGATTGTAGAAGAATCAGTTAAAGTTGTGTCAGCGCCATCAGCTTTTTTTTCTGAGTTACAAGCAGCTACTGATAAAGATAAAGCTAAAGCTAAAAAGCCTAATTTGAATGCATTTTTCATATTCGAGATTTTTTTTGTTTTAAGTTATTAATTACACCTTAATACCACAATTATAAAAAGGTAACCCAAAAAAATAAAAATAAAAAAAAATAGGCTTTGAAATAATTCAAAGCCTATTTTTTATGAGTAAAATTAAACTAGTGTTTAACTTCAGTTTTTTCAGTAGTAACTTTTACTGAAGTATCTTTTACAGTAGAATCTGTAACTGTAGTATCAGTAGCAGTAGTATCAGTAACGATAGCAGAAGAATCAGTTAAAGTAGTATCAGCACCGTCAGCTTTTTTCTCTGAATTACAAGCAACAACTGATAAAGATAAAGCTAAAGCTAAAAAGCCTAATTTGAATGCATTTTTCATGTTTGATTTTTTTTAAGTATTAATTAATTTACTGTTAATGCCGCAAAGGTAAAAAGGTAACCCGATAATTTTAAAAAAAGTGAAAATATATTTTTTGTCGTTTTGGGTTATTGTTTAATGTGGATAGTATTAAGTTATAGTTAGTAGCTATAAATATTTTTTTTATCTAATATTGGGTTACTATTTACAGAAAAAAGTATTAATTGGTGAATAACGGTTTAAAGAGTTCAGTTCCAACAGATAGAGAGGTTATTTTAGGTATTCTAAATAACTCTGGTGATACACTTAATAAGTTATATAAGGCTCATTTTGCAATGATATTGCAATTTATCCTGAATAATAATGGCAATGAAGATGACGCAAAAGATGTTTATCAAGAAGCAATTATTATTCTATATAATAAAGTTAAAGAAGGTAATTTCGAACTCAGCAGTAAACTCAAAACATATATTTACTCGGTTTGCCGTCGTATTTGGTTAAAAAAATTAACTCAAAATAGTAAGAAGACAGGCAACATTACCGATTATGAAGATGTATTTGTAGTTGAGGAGGATGTAGAACATCATGAGGAGAAAGATGCAGCCTTTATTAAAATGCAATCGGCACTTGATCATCTGGGCGAACCTTGTAAAACCATTATTCAAGATTTTTATATTAATAATTTATCCATGCAGGATATTTGCGAAAAGTTTGGTTATACCAATACTGATAATGCAAAAACACAAAAGTATAAGTGCATGCAAAGGTTAAAAAAAATATTTTTTCAACATTAATAATTGAGATGAGAAACGATTTAGAGTTAGATGCAATTATTGAAGATTATCTTTTAGGTAAGCTTAATGCTAAAGAAACTGAAGCCTTTGAACAATTGCGTCGTAATGATGCAACAGTAGATCATAAGGTGGTTTCGCACAAGGTGTTTTTGCATACCATGGAAGAATATGCACAACAATTACGCTTAAAGGAACAATTAGACAGTATTCATAGTGAAATTGATGTGGATGCAATTGCTGCTCAAGTGGGTCCTCATCCTTCAAAGGTTGTTCAATTGTGGCGCAAACATAAATCTGCAATTGCAGTTGCTGCTTCGTTTATTATTTTATCATTTGTTTCTATTTATTCTATACAGCATAATAGTCAACAAACTGATAAATATGTTCAATTGAGCAAGCAGGTTACTAATGCTGTAAAAACTCAAAACAATTTAATTAGAAAGATTAGTAGTGATAACACTCCCGTAAATAAATTAATTAACCCTGGTAATTTTGGCGGTACAGGTTTTGCAGTATCAACCAATGGTTACATTGCTACAAACCTTCACGTTATTAAAGATGCTGATTCGGTTTATATTCAAAATAGTGAAGGTGAATCATTCAAAGTAAAAGTTGTACACAGAGATTCTGAATATGATATTGCAATTTTAAAGATAGACGATAAAAACTTCAGAAATTTATCAGCACTTCCATATACTATTAAGAAAAATAGTACAGGCGTAGGTGAGAACGTTTATACATGGGGCTACCCGAAAGACGATGCCGTTTTAGGTGAAGGTTACGTAAGTTCTAAAAGCGGTTTTATAGGTGATACAACACAATATCAAGTTGCAATTCCTTTAAATCCAGGTAACAGTGGTGGTCCGTTGTTAGATAATAATGGTAACCTTGTTGGTATTATCAGTGGAAAAGAAACCGCCGCAGAAGGTGCTTCTTTTGCTGTAAAATCAAAATATATATTAGAAGCCATGCGAGCAATTCCTCAAGATTCTTTAGGTAAAAAACTTACTGTTAATAAGAAAAGTATTTTATCAGGAATGAGACGCGACAAGCAGATTGAAAAACTGCAAGATTATGTATTTATGATAAAAGTTTATAACTAATAACCCAAACAAATTAATATTGTCTAAACCTTCTAACATAAGCTTAGAGGGTTTTTTTATAATATTTCTGCAAAACAATATAATGTCTATGTATTTAGTATAGTATTTGGTAGATTTGAATAAATCAACTTAAAAAATAAATACTATGAGCATAAGATTAGGCGATACAGCACCAAATTTTAAGAGTAATACATCGATTGGTGAAATTGATTTTTATGAATATTTAGGTGATAGTTGGGGAGTTTTGTTTTCTCATCCAGCAGATTATACACCTGTTTGTACCACAGAATTGGGTAGAACAGCGGCACTCAAAGACGAATTTGAACAACGTAATGTTAAAGTTTTAGCCATAAGTGTAGATACGGCCGATTCTCATAAAGGCTGGATTAATGATATCAATGAAACGCAAAATACTTCTGTAGAGTTTCCAATTATTGCAGACCCTGAAAAGGTTGTCGCAAATCTATATGATATGATTCATCCTAATGCATCTGAAACATTAACTGTAAGATCATTATTTGTTATCAGTCCTGATAAAAAAATCAAATTAATTATAACCTATCCAGCATCTACAGGAAGAAATTTTAACGAGGTACTACGTGTAATAGATTCGCTGCAATTAACAGCAAAATATAGCGTTGCAACCCCGGCAGATTGGCAAGATGGAGAAGATGTTATTGTAATGAACAGCATCAAAACGGAAGATATTCCAGATAAATTTCCTAAAGGACATAAGGTTATTAAACCTTATTTACGTACTACGCCTCAGCCAAACAAATAATTAACCACATGCATAGTCAAACGATAGTGTGTTTAGGTAGTTCAACCGCTGAGCAGCGAAATTATTATAACATAAAATTATTATTACGCAACATGAAATCGATTTTTTTAAATGTGTAAATCATTATATTTGATGGTTTTGTTTCCCTATTTAGTGCATATTCTGGCTGTTTAAACAATTTAAATTCCAATTAATTGTAAAAAATAAGAAACAAGGCGATAAGGGTTTTATTTTTTATACAATTTTTTATTATTTTATGGCTAACGGAAAAGTTAAATGGTTTAACACTGAAAAAGGCTTTGGATTTATTGTTCAAGAAGACAATAAAGATTTATTTGTGCATTTTAAAGATGTTTTGGGCGGAATTGAAAGTTTAAAAGAAAATGACGAGGTAGAATTTGAAGTTGCTGAAGGCAGAAAAGGTTTACAGGCAGTAAACGTTAAAAAGGTTTAGGCAGCATTTATATAATTGTACATCCCTAAAGCAAAAAGGCTTTCCATTATCTGGAAAGCCTTTTTAATAATACTGAATTATTGAAGCCTTAATTATGATATTCTGATTTTGGTAGTTTTTAGTGAATATTAAAAACTTATCATTACCGCTCTTAATCTTGTATTTTTTGATTAAATCTTCTGCTTTAGCAGGGTAATTTCTTACAATAACGTTTCCGATTAATATTTTTTCAGTTTTTAAATCACTGCCTGAAATAATATTTTCAATTTTCAATATCCTTCCAGGAAATGAATTATTAATCGTTTCTGAAATGTACAATTGAGTTTGATGCTGTAACTTTATTAAATTATAGTGCATAGCAATTAAATTAAAAGCACCAGATTTTAATAGAGCTGCATCCGGCTCGTATAGGTAATTCCCTAAACTTATATTCTCAGCAAAGTTAGCAGGTACAGCTGCTTGTGTTTTGAAAAAACCGAATTCCTTTTCCTGATCGTTTATTGTTACGGCAACAATTTTAATGTCTTCATTGTAATCTTTATCTATAATCCAAAGTAATTCTTTGCATTCATTTTTTACACTAATAATATGAATTTCGCTGACGTTAGCTAATTCTAATAACCCTGCTGAAATATCTAATAATGGAGCTGTTTTAACAATTATTCTTTGCGCTTTAGATAGTAATTTATTAAGATTGGAAACTACATTAGGCGTACAATCCTTTAGCATAAAAACTTTTCCTTTTTCAGCTCTTCGGGCAGGGTCAACATATATCGTATCAAATGTTTGGTTTGAAGTATTTATAAAGTCTAAACCATCAGCAGCAATGAAATCAATATTATTTGCACCGAAAATTGAAGCGTTGTGCTTAGAAATTGCAGATAGTTCTGGATTAATTTCACAATGAGTAACATGGTTAATATACTTTGCAAAATAGAACGAATCTACCCCAAAACCTCCAGTAATATCAACTAAAGATTTCCCTTTAACTAACCTCGATTTATATTTTGCAGTAATTTCTGATGAAGTTTGTTCTATCGAAAGCGCCAGAGGATAGTAAATACCTGTTGTGCCAAACCAAGATGGTAACTTTTTTTCAGACTTCTTTTTAGCAGTAATTTGGTTTGCTAACTCAGCTGGGCTTATATTTTCAAACGGACTCTTAGCTAAAGCAATTTGATTTATATCTGCATTTAAATTTGCATTGACATAATCTTGAACGGCTTTATCTAAAATACATTTATTCATTTTTTACTTAAGCATTTTTATAAAGCTTTATTTTTCATAACGATTTGGCATGTATGCCTGCTTTTAACTTCCAGCAAAATATCTTTATTTACAATTACTCGGTCGATTGTTTGCTGATTATAATATCTGATCGTAACCAATTCGAGGCCTTTATTGTATTTGACGGTAAATTGAGTAGAGAGGGCGGCAATCAGTTTGCTAATTTTTTCCTCATTATCGTCTACGCTAACAGAAAAACTGATGGCAGAATTAAGCATTGTGTTAATTTTCATTTTGTGCTGATGAAAAAGTTCAAAAATTTTACTCAGGTTTTCTTCAATAATAAAAGAATAATCTTTAGGGAAAATGGAAATTAAAGCCTGGTTTATTTTGAATATAAATGATGGAATAGGGAGAGGGTTGCTTTCCTTTGTAATTGCAGTTCCACTTCCTTCAGGTTGTAAAAACGAACGTACAAAAAGTGGTATTCCTTTATTTTGTAATGGTTTAATGGTTTTTGGATGAATTACTGTTGCGCCATAATAGGTTAGTTCAATCGCATCATGATAGGATAATTGAGGGATTTTCTCTGTTTCATCAAACCATTTTGGGTCGGCATTTAACACACCAGGAACATCTTTCCAAATGGTTAAAGCAGTAGCATTTAAGCATGAAGCAAAAATCGCAGCCGAATAATCAGAACCTTCTCTACCCAAAGTAGTTGTGTAGTTTTCACTAGTGCCACCAATAAAGCCTTGTGTAACGATAATATTTTGATGCAAAAGACCAACCAAATCCCTTTGGATCAACTGATTGGTTTTGTCCCAATCAACTTTACCTTCACGGTAAGTATTGTCTGTTTGTATATAATTTCTTGCATCAACCCAAAGTGCTTTAATATTGGTTTCATTTAACCATGCAGCTACAATTTTAGTAGAAACCACTTCTCCAATTGATACAATTTGGTCGTAAATATAATCGGGATCATTATCAGGCTCATCCTCCAATAGCCAGTCAATTTCTACAAATGTATTGGCTACATCATCGTAAACCGAATTATTGGTTCCTTTAAAAAGTTCGTCAATCAGATTAAAGTGAAAATGTTTTACCTCATCAAAAATCGAATGTGCAGTATCGCTTTTTAGTAAGTAAGCTTGTGTGAGTTCTTCGAGTTTGTTGGTCATTTTGCCCATTGCAGATACTACAATTAGCAATTCACCTTTCTTGTAATCGCTAACAATATTGGCCAGGTTTTTTACACCTTCAACATCTTTAACAGAAGCACCTCCGAATTTAAAAATATCCATAAATTAAAATTCTTTAATCTGTTCTTTTGAAAAAGAAGCATTTAGCCAGCCCTCTTCAAGCTGAGCTTTATATTTATTATAAAAATTTATTGCCGGTTCGTTCCAATCTAAAACTTGCCAAACCATACCGCTATAATTACCGTTTTTAGTAGTTTCGATTACCTTTTCAAAAAGAATTTTGCCAATGCCTTTGCCTCTATATTCTTCTGTTACAATAAAATCTTCCAAGTATAATCTACAACCTTTCCAGGTAGAATAACGGGTGTAATATAGCGCAAAACCAACTATAATATTATCAACTTCTGCAACATATGCCTTCCAAACTGGACTTTCACCAAAACCTGCCTCAATGAAATGTTCCAAGGTAACGGTTACTTCTTCGGGAGCTCGTTCGTAAATAGCCAGTTCATTAATTAACTCTAAAATTCTTGTACAATCGGCTGCAACTGCTTTCCTTATTTTCGTATCTATCATTTTAATTAATTTGCCGAAACGTCAGCTTTAAAATGTTTAATTATTCTTTTACCAAAAATTCCACTACCAATTCTTACCATGGTACTACCTTCTTCTATAGCAATTTTGTAATCGGCACTCATGCCCGTCGATAGTTCTTTAAAACTGTCATCATTACCAAAAAAACTGATTTTCAAACCATCAAAGAAAACTTTCAATTCGTTAAATTCTACTTTGATTTGCTTTTCATTCTTTGTATTTGTAGCAATGGCCATCAAGCCAACAATACGAATGTTTTTAAGTGTTTGGTATTCATCAGAACGTAAGAGTTCAATGGTTTCATCGTAACCTAAACCAAATTTGGTTTCTTCATCAGCAATGTAGATTTGTAAAAGACAATCGATAACTCTTTTATTTTTTAGGGCTTGCTTATTAATTTCCTGAAGTAATTTTAAGCTGTCAACACCGTGAATTAACTTAACAAATGGAGCGATGTATTTAACTTTATTTGACTGTAAATGCCCTATCATGTGCCATTCGATATCTTGTGGCAAATGCAATTGCTTATCAACCATCTCCTGAACTTGGTTTTCGCCAAAGATTCGTTGTCCTGCGTTGTAGGCCTCCAAAAGAACTTCGTTTGTTTGTGTTTTAGAAACAGCGATAAGTTTAACGCCATCCTTTTCTACTTCACTTTTATATTGTTTAAGATTATCAGCTATGCTCATTTATAACTATTTTTGCGTAAAATTAATAACCTTGTTGCAATTTGGGCAATAAATAATACTTTAATTCTAAATGAGAAATTTGATATGCGTTTTAGCGGCAACAATTATATTGTTTGCTTGTAAAGCTAAAAGGCCAAACGATATTATTGAGCCAGATAAAATGCAAAAGATTTTGTATGATATACATGTTGTAGATGGCTATATTTCTACCTTACCCACGCCAGATACAACTAAAAAAGTTGCAGCAGGTTATTATAAGGGTATATATAAAAAGTTTGGTATAGATTCTTCAAAATTTGCAAATAGTATGAAATATTACTACACCCATCCGGCAGATTTGGATAAAATTTATAAAAATATTTCGAGAACCTTGGAGAAAAGGAAGCGAGCCATGGAGAAGGCAGATTCGATATCAAAATCAAAAGTAAAAGTTCTTCCTGCAGTTAAATAATATGTTATATCCCGAAAATTGTTTAGAGCGTTTAGGTTTTGTAGAAATCAGGCAGCTTATCAGTAAGCATTGTTTAAGTCCGATGGGACAAACGATGGTTCAAAAGATGCAGGTTATGAATCGTTATGACCAGATTGATAAGTTTTTGCGACAAACCAACGAGTTTAAAAGCATCATCCAAAACCAAGAGCCTTTACAAATTAATTCGTTTTTTGATATAAAATCTTTAATAGAAAAGATACGCGTTGAAGGTACTTATTTGCTCGAAGATGAATGGTTCAAAATATATACATCGCTACAAACAGTTTTCTCGGTACTTAGATTTTTTGAAGAAAGGGCAGAGGTTTACCCAACTTTAGAAGCCCTGTTTGAACATTTACCAATTGAAAAAAATATTCTGCGTAAAGTAGAAAATGTTATAGATATCAAGGGTAAAATCAAACCAAACGCATCAAAAGAATTGCAGGAAATTTCTTCATCAATTGCTAAAGCAGAACAGGATGTAAGAAAAAGAATGGATTCTATTTATAAGCAGGCTGTTGCAAACAATTGGGTTGCTGATGGAAGTTTAACCATTCGGGATGGTAGAATGTGTATTCCAGTTCTAGCTGAAAACAAGCGTAAACTCAAAGGTTTTGTTCATGATGAATCTGCATCAGGGCAAACAGTTTACATAGAACCTGAAGAAGTTTTTACACTGAATAATAAGCTTCGCGATTTAGAATTTGATAAACGGAGAGAAATTATAAAAATTTTAATTGCCTTAACGGATGAGCTTCGGCCTTATTCTCCGCTGCTTTTATCTTACCACGGTTTTTTAACTAAACTGGATTTTGTTAGAGCAAAGGCATTATTTGCCATCGAAATAGAAGGGGAGATGCCCGGTTTATTGAAGGAGCCTAAAACAAAATTGATTAACGCAAGGCATCCTTTATTAACTTTATCGTTTGCTGCTGAAAAGAAGACAGTAACACCATTAAACATACATATAGACGAATTTACCAGGGTTGTTTTAGTTTCAGGACCAAATGCTGGCGGTAAATCTGTTTGTATGAAAACTGTTGGTTTATTGCAGATAATGCTTCAAACGGGTTTACTAATTCCGGTTGATGCCAATAGCGAAATCGGAATTTTTGAAAATATTTATGCTGATATTGGTGATGATCAATCCATAGAGAGCGATTTAAGTACCTACAGTGCTCATTTAAAAAAGATGCGCTATTTCGTAGAACACGCTTCACCTAAAACCATGGTGCTAATTGATGAGTTTGGTACAGGAACCGACCCTCAGTTTGGCGGACCAATGGCTGAAGCTGTTTTAGAAGTGCTAAATAATAAAAAAGTACGAGGCGTAATTACAACGCATTATTCTAATTTAAAACTATTTGCGGGCAACACTGAAGGTTTAGAGAATGCTTCGATGCTTTTTGATAATGCTAAAATGAAGCCCCTTTATATTTTAGAGATGGGTAAACCAGGTAGTTCGTATGCTTTTGAAATTGCACAAAATATAGGTTTGCCGAAAGAAGTTATTCAACTCGCCCGACAAAAAACCGGTTCAAATCAAAACCGCGTTGATACCATGCTTGTTGACTTAGAACGTGAGAAGAAAACGATTTACGACACCAAGGTTAGTTTAGCAAATCAACAAAATAAAGCAAAAAACCTCGTTGCAGAAAATGAAAAGCTACGAGCTTTCTTAGATGAAAACAGAAGAGTTTTAATTAAAGAAGCAAAAATGGAGGCGCAAAATATTATTAAAAATGCGAATAAGCTAGTTGAAAATACAATCGCCGAAATTAAAGAGAAGCAAGCGGATAAAGTTGTTACCAAAGAATTAAGGCAGAATTTACAACAGGAATTGGTGAAAAATACCATCCCTAAAGAGAAGCCAAAGCCGCAGGTTATTATAGTTGAAGGTGAAATTGCCGTTGGCGATTGGGTTAAATTTACCGATAGTGAAACAACTGCCCAGGTATTAGAAATCAATAGAAATGAGTTGGTTTTGGCTATGGGCGATTTGCGGTCTAATGTAAAGAAGAATCGTGTTCAGAAAATTAGTAATAAAGAGGCGAAAAAAGTTATTCAAAGTAGTGCTGGTTCTTTTGCCGGTAGGATGAATGAAGCTGTTTCTGGTTTTAGAGCCGGACTTGATCTACGTGGTAAACGAACTGAAGATGCACTTTATGAAGTTGAAAAATATTTAGATAAAGCAATTATGCTTGGCTTCCCATCAATAAAGCTAATTCACGGCAAAGGCGATGGTATTTTAAGAAAAATGATTCGAGAGTATCTTAAAAAATATAGTCAGGTAAATAGGATGGAAGATGAACATGCAGATAGAGGAGGTGATGGTATAACTTATGTGTATTTAAATTGATAAATCATTGATTATTAAAACTATAAGGTGTTATCTTTGTTATTAATCAAACCCTAAAATTATGAAACCAATTCTTGCCTTTTTGGTTGTGCTCTTAATGTGTACAAGCTGTAAAAAAAATAAAAGTGATAGTGGTGATACAGGAACTTTACCTGATGTTGAGTTAAAAAATAGGGTTGCTGTTTCAGGATTAAGGTTTCCATGGGGAATGGTTTATGGCCAAGATAATTTCATTTGGTTTACTGAGAGAGGTGGTAAAATTAGTCGTCTAAATCCTACCACCGGACAAATTGTACCATTACTTACCATTTCTGAAGTAAGAGAAAATGGTGAAGGTGGCTTGCTTGGAATTGCGTTGAATCCTGATTTTTCTACTAATCCATGGGTTTTTGTAGCTTATAATTATGGAAGTAGTTACAAGGAAAAAATTGTTCGCTATACTTATACTGGCGGAACACTAAATAATCCACTAACCATTATTGATAACATTGGTGCGTCTTCTACACATAACGGTTCGCGGTTGCTAATTAGTGGCGGTAAGCTTTTTATTTCAACGGGTGATGCAGCAGATACCAACACGCCACAAAACATAAATTCTACCTCGGGTAAAATTTTAAGGTTGAATTTAGACGGTTCCATACCATCAGATAATCCGTATCCTAATAATCCGCTTTGGTCTTACGGGCATCGTAATCCACAAGGTTTGGTACAAGTTGGTAATAAAATCTTTTCTTCGGAGCATGGACCTGATTCAGATGATGAAATCAATGTTATTGAAAAAAACAGAAACTATGGCTGGCCTAACATAAAAGGTTTATGTAATGAAAATAGCGAGCAGGGTTTTTGTTCGGCAAATAATGTTGCGGTTCCTTTAATATCCTGGACACCAACGATTGCACCAAGCGGGGTGGCTTATTACAATTCTGACTACATTCCTCAATTTAAAAATTCGTTATTATTAGCGGTGCTAAAAAATACCAAGCTTATGCAGCTAAAACTAGATGATGCTCAAACCAAAATTGATGGAACAAAAGATTTCTTTGTAAATACTTACGGCAGAATGAGAGATGTTTGTATATCGCCTGAAGGAAAAATTTATGTATGTACGAGTAACGGAAGCGATGATAAAATAATCGAAATTTATAAATAATTATTTTTTATCCTTACCAGGACATTTTTTACAGCGTTTTCCCTTTTTATATTTTTCGCAGCATTTTTTATGTTCGGCAGTGCAGCTAAATATAAAACCCATACCTTTTTGAAATTCTGGGTCGGTTGGGATTCTTAAATCGTCGTTATCGTTAAATATCACAATGCAAATGTAATTGTTATTTAGATTAATTCCAATTCAATATTCTTTAAAGGGGTGTTGAATTTTTGAATAATTGCTGCATCAAATATTTTAAAAAGCTATCTGCTTTCTGTACTTTAGCAGCCTAACCATAATATTCATAAAATGATAAATAAAGTTGTATCAGGAGCTGAAGAAGCCATCCAGGATATATCTGATGGCGTTACCATTATGCTAGGCGGATTCGGATTGTGCGGTATTCCTGAAAACTGCATAAATGCATTAGTCGCTAAAAAAATTAAAAACCTTACGTGTATTTCTAATAACGCTGGTTTAGATGATTTTGGAATAGGATTGATGTTAAAGCAACGTCAGGTTAAAAAAATGATATCATCTTATGTTGGTGAAAACGCTGAATTTGAAAGACAGCTATTAAGCGGAGAACTTGAAGTTGATTTATTACCTCAAGGAACACTTGCAACCAGATGTTTAGCTGCTGGTTACGGTATGCCTGCAATATTTACACCTGCTGGTGTGGGTACTGAAGTTGCAGAAGGAAAGGAGATCAGAAATTTTGATGGGAAGGATTACTTAATGGAATATGCTTTTGACGCTGATTTTGCATTGGTAAAAGCGTGGAAAGGGGATACTGCCGGTAACTTAATTTTCCGTTCTACGAGCCGAAATTTTAATCCGATTATGGCAATGGCAGGTAAAACTACCATTGCTGAGGTGGAAGAATTGGTTGAAGCGGGCGAATTGGATCCTGACCATATACACACTCCCGGAATTTATGTCCATCGCATTTTTCAGGGCAAGGATTATGAAAAAAGAATTGAACAACGAACGGTTAGGAAGAAATAGGTTCATTTGTTTAGGTCATTGGTTCATTAGTCATTGGTGATTAGTTTATTGGTTAATTGGTCATTAGTCATTGGTTCATTATTCATTCAATATTTAATGTTAATTATTCACTAATTCTATCATTCAAAATTCACTCATTCATACTTTCTCATTCAAAATTCACTCATTCAATATTCTCTCACTCAAAATTCACTCATTTTAAAAACATGGCATTTTCAAAAGAAGAAATCGCACAACGTATTGCTAAAGAAATAAAAGATGGTTACTATGTTAATCTGGGTATTGGAATACCGACATTGGTTGCCAATTATATTCCAAAAGGAATAAATATCGTATTACAATCTGAAAATGGATTGTTAGGTATGGGGCCTTTCCCGTTTGAGGGTGAAGAAGATGCTGATTTAATTAATGCCGGAAAACAAACCATTACCACTTTGCCAGGTTCATCCATATTCGATTCGGCAATGAGTTTTGGGATGATAAGAGCACAGAAAGTTGATTTAACAATTTTAGGTGCTATGGAAGTTTCAGAAAACGGAGATATTGCTAACTGGAAAATTCCAGGAAAAATGGTTAAAGGGATGGGCGGAGCGATGGATTTAGTTGCCTCGGCAAAGAATATAATTGTTGCTATGCAACATGTAAATAAGGCTGGAGAAAGTAAATTATTGCCAAATTGTACTTTGCCATTAACAGGTGTAAAATGCATCAGAAAAGTCGTAACCGAACTTGCTGTATTGGATATTTTACCCGGAGGTGGTTTTAAACTTTTAGAACGTGCGCCAGGTGTTAGTGTTGATTTTATTAAGCAATCTACTCTAGGAAGATTGATTGTTGAAGGTGAAATTCCTGAAATGCAATTAAACTAATTACAAATTAAAGGCTACAAAGATTCCAAAATTTATTAAAAATGGGATTACAATAACAACTATGCTGGCAAGTATATCGAATCTTGCATTATGAAGTTTTTCGCCACGTAATATGAGATAAAAATCTCTCGAATTTGTCTTTTTAGAGATGCTGTTTACAATAAATACTAAGGTGATAAACAATAACGGGACAAATGAAAACAAATCTCGTTCCGCATTTATAATTCTTATTATTGCAATTGTGGCTATGGCTAGAGAGATAACAAGGTGAATACGAAGCGTTTTTTTATTGTTTAGCAATGCTTTGTACAATCTAAAAGGAGGCTTTCTTTTGAAAGGATCGAGCAAGTAACACCAATAAGCAATGGCAATAAAGCTTATTACCATTGAATATGTATCCATTTGCATTTAGTTTATATCAACCAAAATACTGTTCCTTAAGTTGTTAGAAATGTCTTCTGTTATCGCAATAATTTCATCGGGCTCGTTGGTATTGTTGGTTACAATTTTATGGCAAATATCTTTGTAAGGTAACAAATACTCTTTGTAAGCTGGTAAAACGTGATTATGCCATTTATAAAGCACATCTTCTTCTGGGTATCCACGCTCTAATCCATCTCTTTTTACCCTGCGATCAAGCGCAACCTGTTCATCTGCATCTACGAAAATCATATGATCTAATAATGCAGCAATTTCTTTAAAATGGAGGATAAACAAGCCTTCAACTATAATTATGGGTGCTGATTTAATCTCTAAAATTTTAACAACAGCGAGTGGATTGTTAAAATTATATTCTTTTTTATACACTACTTCACCATCAAGCAATTGTTTTATGTCTTTTAAAAACTGCTGACTATCAATTGTAGAAGGTAAATCGAAATTAAAAAGTTTGTTTTCTTCCTGGGTCATGTCACCTGCCGGGATATAATAATCATCCTGAGAAACGAGCGTAACTTCATCTTGCTTAAAGTGATGAAGAAAACAGTTTAAGAAAAAAGTTTTGCCAGAGCCACTTCCTCCGGCAATCCCAATTATAAATGGTTTTTTATTCAAGTTCATGCACACCGTACGTTAAATTGCAAAAAAATCTTTTGTCTAATGCGCCAAGCGAGTCTGCTACGGCTTTAGTCATTACAATTATAACATCTTTTGTGGATTCGTTCTCAGTAAATTTACCAACAACCTTTGCCAATGCTGTACGATTAGTCATAGGGTTGGTTAATTTAATTATGGTACCAATAGGGGCGGTGCGGTGTAAAACCAACATTTTCGATGCATCTAAATCTGCATCACTAATAGAAACAGCTGTTCCTTTCTCTTCAATCTGGTTCAAACCATATTTGCTTGGTGCGCCTCGAAGTTTTGGGTCTTTAAATGCCGTACTATCAGGATTTACTTCCTGATCTTGCTTAGATAAATCGTTAACCGATTTTGGTTCCGGTGGTTTTGGAATAATTAATTTCTGACCAACTGTTATCGAATTATCATTTAGTTTATTTGCAGTTCTAATCTGATAAGCTGTTAAATTAAACTTCTTAGCAATATTAAAAATAGTTTCGCCGGTTCCTACTGTATAAAGAAAGCTTTCACTTGAAGCAGTATCTTTTACAATAACTTCTACCGTTTTCTCTTTAACTACAGGGATTTCTGTTGTAATCCCGGTAGGTATTTTCAAAACCTGACCATTGCTAAGTGTGTTATCACTTAAATTATTTAAGCGCCTGATTTGATATGCTGTAATGCCATATTGTTGGGCAATTTTAAAGATACTTTCGCCGTTTTTTACCGTATGTGTACCTGTAGCATCTTTAACTTCTGTTGCAATTTGAACAGTTTCTATTGTAGTTACAACCTTATCACCTTCAATATTTTTAGTTGCAGGAATTTTTAATTTCTGACCAATTCGTAAATTATTTCCAGATAAATTATTTAGTTTTTTAATGTCTTCAACTGTTGTTCCATACTTTTCAGCAATTTTGCCTAAAAACTCTTTTGGCTGTACAGTGTGTTCAATTTCAGTTTGATTTGTTACTACTGCAGGTTGTTGAGTTGTAGCAACTTGTTCAACAGATTTTATTGGCTCCGTTTTAGCAATAGGAACTGCCGTTGTTTGAGCTTGCGTAACTTCTCCACTTTTTACAGGAATTTTTAATACTTGACCAATACTTAAATTAATACTCTTAAGATTGTTGAGGGTTTTTAATTCATTAACTGTGGTGCCATACTTTTCAGCAAGCATATTTAGATTATCTTTTGGTTTAACGGTATGCTCAGTAACATTTGTAAGTGTATTAGCTGGCTGTTGAGTATTGCTCGCCGAAGCTGAAAAAGGTACATTGGTTGGAACTTTTACAATAACACCAATTTGTAGGTATTTATTCTCGTTAAAAGTCATTATATCTTTTGGAGCAACATTATATCTTCTACCAATAGAGTAATAAGTGTCTTTCGCAGCTGTTTGATGAACAATTAATTTTTTGCCGTTGTTATTTTCTACTCCAATAGAGTCGATTAATGCGTTTGCCTTAGCAGTAGCTACATTTAGCGCTAATAATACTATAGCAGATAAGCCTATCTTATACATTTATTTTCTTTAAATTTTTTAATCAGGGGAAGCAATTATACGAATAATATTATAAAACAAATATGTTTATGGCACTGGTTAAATGTCCATTTTACATTGATTATTAAGTAATAAAATTCATATATTATTAATTTTCAAATACTTATAATTTTGATATTATTGTAATTATGTCTATTAAACGATAGGATAAATAAGGTATTGTTTAAATAGATATTTATGCGAAACTTTTCTTTTGTTTAGTTGTTACGTTGGCATATAATCAATTCAAAAAATAAATTAAAATGGACGCTAAAGAAATCAGCTTAAACGAGAAAGAGGTTAAACCTGTTGTAGATCTTTTAAACGACTACCTGGCCAATTACCATATACATTATCAAAAATTAAGAGGTTGTCATTGGAATATTAAAGGGCAGAACTTTTTTACCTTACACGTAAAGTTTGAAGAGCTTTATACCAATGCTCAATTAACCATTGATGAAATTGCAGAACGTGTTTTAACTTTAGGCAAACCACCTCATAGCCGTTTTGCAGATTACATAAAAGAATCTAAAATTAAAGAAATTGATACCATTGGTATGAAAGATCTTGATATGGTTGATGCGATTTTAGATGATATGACAAACTTAATAGAACTTGAAAGAGAACTATTAGAAGCTACTGATAAAGCAGGAGATGACGGTTCGAATGATATGGTGAACCGTTTCATGCAGTTTAAAGAAAAAAATACTTGGATGCTCCGTTCATTCGCTGGTAAGAAATAATAATCTTTTTATTGTAAAAAGCCGTATATATATAGCGTAATTGCTGTATATGTACGGCTTTTTTGGTTTACAGAAATACTAAATATCTATCTTTGAATATGGCATATACCAGTTTAGCAGAGTGCGTTAAAGATTTAGAAAAACACGGACATTTAATAAGAATAAAGGATGAAGTAGATCCATATTTGGAAATGGCCGCCATTCATTTGCGCATTTATGAACAAAACGGACCAGCAATTCTTTTTGAGAAAGTAAAGGGAAGTTCGTTTCCGGCCTTGTCAAATTTGTTCGGCACATTAGAGCGGTCTAAATTCATTTTTAGAGATACGCTACCGAAAGTGCAGCAATTGGTTTCTTTAAGAAACGACCCGATGAAGGCGTTGAAAAATCCTTTTACGTATGCTGGTTCTGCTATGTCTGCTTTATCGGCTTTGCCTTTAAAAACCCCTTCAGCTAAAAATAAATTTTTAAAAACTTCAATTAGCAAGCTGCCACAAATCGTAAATTGGCCAATGGATGGTGGTCCGTTTGTAACCATGCCACAGGTTTATACAGAAGATGTAGAAAAACCTGGAATTTTGAATGCGAATTTAGGTATGTACAGAATTCAGCTTGGCGGAAATGACTATATTCAGGATAAAGAAATCGGCTTACATTATCAAATTCATCGCGGTATTGGGGTTCATCAATCAAAAGCTAATGCTTTAGGCAAGCCTTTAAAAGTAAGTGTTTTTGTTGGCGGCCCACCGTCGCATCCATTAGCTGCTGTTATGCCTTTGCCAGAAGGTTTATCAGAAATGACTTTTGCAGGGGCGCTTGGCGATAGAAGATTTAGATACTTTTATGATGATGAAGGCTTTTGTATTTCTGCTGATGCTGATTTCGTGATTACCGGATTGGTTTATCCAAACGAAAATAAATCTGAAGGTCCTTTTGGCGATCATCTTGGATATTATAGTTTAGCGCATCCTTTTCCATTGATGAAAGTCCATAATGTTTACCACAAGAAAGATGCAATTTGGTCGTTTACAGTGGTAGGGCGCCCACCGCAGGAGGATACAAGTTTTGGTGCTTTAATTCATGAAATAACAGGTTCAGCAATTCCACAAGAAATTCATGGACTAAAAGAAGTTCATGCGGTTGATGCTGCAGGTGTTCATCCACTGCTTTTTGCCATAGGCAGCGAACGTTATACACCTTATTTAAAGCAACGTAAACCTCAAGAAATTTTAACCATTGCTAATCATATCTTGGGCAAAAATCAACTCAGTTTAGCTAAATATTTATTTATTGCAGCCCGTGAGGATGATGAAGGTTTAAGCACTCATCATATTTCTGAATTCTTACAACATATATTAGAGCGAATAGATTTTAAAACAGATTTACATTTCTACACAAACACAACTATTGATACGCTAGATTACAGTGGTGATGGATTGAATAGCGGTTCTAAAGTGGTTTTTGCCTCCGCAGGCGATAAAAAGAGAACGCTTTGGGATACAATACCAAATGATATCCAATTTTCCGATTCTTTTATAGATGCTCACATTGCAATTCCGGGCGTATTTACTTTAAAGGCTCATCCATATCAAAATGCGGAAAAAACAGCTGCAGAAATTGCATTACTAAATATTTCATTAAGAGATGTTGATTTATCGGGATTACCTTTGATTGTATTGTGTGATGACTCAAACTTTACTGCAAAAAGCATTAACAATATGGTTTGGGTTACGTTTACTCGAAGCAATCCTGCAGCAGATATTTATGGAATTAATGATTTTACCATCAACAAACATTGGGGCTGCAAGGGTTCGTTAATAATAGATGCCAGGAAAAAACCTCATCATGCACCTGAGCTTATAAAAAGTGTTGAAGTAGAAGCTAAAATAAATGAAATGGCTAAAGTAGGAGGTGCGTTGTCAGGAATTATTTAGTTTGAATATTGAAAAATTATGTAGATTTTTAGGTACATCACTCCGGGTATGCCTCAAAAAAAAATATTAGTTTTCAGTTTCTTTTGCTGCTTATTTTCTTATCTTAATTTGAATGCCCAAATAATTAAGTTGGATAGCTTGGCTAAAAATCTCTCTAACTATTCAATTTCAAATAAGTCATCTACGTTTTTCATCCATTTCGATAAAAATATTTATACCAATAATGATAAGGTTTGGTTTACAGGTTACTTGTTAAAAACGGCTACAGATTTATCAAAATATAATAGTTTATACCTTTCTTTAGTTAACAATCAAGATAGTTCTGTGGTTGTTCATGAAAAATTCTTGATAGAGAATGGCTATGTCTTTGGAAGTATGACTTTACCAGATTCTATTCAAAGTGGAAATTACAGGTTTATCGCAAATACAAATATTAAATTTAATGGACTGCCAGATGTGGAATTTGTTCAGCCCATCACAATTAAATCTACTACAATTAATCCCTTAGTGGCGAGCATTTCTACGTTTAAATCTAATGATAATGGAGATGGTACCGTATTAGTAAAGGCCATATCGAGCGATAATCGTTTTGTTGCAAATGCGGATGTAAATTATACAGTTGGTAAAGCGGGTAAAATAATTAAATCAGGTAAGGCCAAAACGAGTATTATTGGTGAATTGATGATTGTTTATCCTACAGATAAAATTAATTCAGATAATAATCAGATATCAATTGTTGTAAAAAAAAATAATCATATCAGCTATGCTAAATTAGATTTACTGGTAAACAGAAATCAATTTGTTGTTAACTTTTTTCCTGAAAGCGGCAATCTTATATTAGATGTTGAAAACAAAGTAGGATTTGAGATTAAAGATTTGTACGGAACTGTTATAAGTGCCAAAGCTGTTCTATACGCTAATGAAAAAGTGTTGGATACAATTAGTACAAATTCTTCAGGACTGGGAACTTTCATGCTTAAACCGAAATCAAATTTTAGGTATTCTGTTAAATTACTGAACCATGGTAAGACATCAGGTGATTTTGAATTACCAATATCCATGAAAAGAGGAGCTGCAATAAGATTAAACTCCGCTTTGAGTAACAGTGAACTTCGAACATTAATTTATAGTAATTTTAGTGGTATTGCTCATGTTGTAGTACACAATTATGAAGAAATTTTTTTATCTAGCGATTTAAAATTAAATTCTAAAAAAGCCTTAAAAGTACGATTGAAATTAGATTCTCTACCGATAGGGTTAAACACGATCACACTTTTAGATAGTGCATATAGACCCATCGCTGAAAGGATATTTTTTGCCCATCTTGATCAGATTAATCACCTACAGATTAAAAGTAATAAAGCAGTTTATAACACAAGAGACAGTGTTAAATTGGATCTAAAGATTTTAAACAATGATAATAAATTGGCAAAAGGAATGGTCTCTGTTGCTGTGGTACAGAACAATAGAATGGCGTTATTAAATAAAACAAATATCGTTGATTACGCTCTTTTGGAAAGTGCAATGGAATCGCTTCCTAAAAATTTATCAGGGATTAAATACAATGACTTAGATTATCTTGAAAATATTCTTTTGATAAAGGGTTGGCGGAAATACAAATGGCCAGAAGATGAAATAATCAAACCGAATGTAACTAAACTGTTTTCTGATTACGAATACACAGGCTTTATTACCAAAAATAAAAAAGCTTTAACTAAGCCTGTTTTAATAAATACTATTGCTGCAAGTAATGTTAATTCATTTAATACGGATAATGATGGACGATTTTTATTGCCATATAAGGCACTTTTAACTAATGGAACATCTAAAATCTGGCTAAATATCGGAGTAAAAAATAGCGCACTATACGAAGTTAAATTGATTGACCCATCTGAAGTCATTAAATTATATCAGAGCAAATTGAATTATACTGAAAATAAAACTACAGTGAGTTCTTTAACCCCCAACTTTGAAAATATAACATCTTTATCGGGAATAAAACTAAATGAAGTAACAATAAAAAAGAAAGCTGATGATATAAGCTTTGCTTCAAATAGATATGGAAGAAATGCATGCGGTGATTATGTTTGCGAATATGGAATACTTAATTGTAACAACCATTATTATGGTAAACCTCCTGTAAAAGGAAAAACTTATCCTTCAACTGGTGGAAGCATTGTTTATCAAGGTTGTTTAGAACAGCCTGTTAATCCAAATTTTTTGGTTTTAAAAGGCATTTCTTTGCCTAAAGAATTCTACGTGTCGGATATTACCAATATGAATGAGCCAATAAATTTTTCGACGATATATTGGAATTACCAATTATTTATGGATGGAAAAAATGATACAAAATTAAATTTTACAACAGGTGATTTAACCGGGCCGTTTAAAATAATTATTCAAGGTGTAAGTGAAAATGGTGTCGTTTTTGGAGAGCAGACAATTGAGATTAAAAAGCCATAAAAAAAGTCCCGATTTTAATCGGGACTTTTTTTGTTAAATACATGCTATTTAAAACTTAACACCGAACGTCAAGAAAACGTTATCAGATGTGTTTTTTAAATTAGCTGTTGGACCAGCGCCTGTAAAACTAAAATCAGGATAATCTGATGAAATTGTGTAAGGTGAATTTGTTGATTCCCATTTCGTATGTCTGTAAGTTACATCAAGATAATAATTATCAAATCTGTAACCTAAACCACCGCTGTATGCCTGAGTAGTAAAATCCAAGTTTTTGTATGGAGAACCTGAATAAGAATATCCACCTCTAATCATAAATTGATCAATCAGTTTAAATTCTACACCTGCTCTATAGTTAACATTAGCTTTATATAAAGATGCAATATCTCGATTTGTATTCGTTTCTTCCGCTGCAAAGTTTGAACTAAAGCGAATGCTACTGTAGTCAACATATTCGGCATCTGCAGTAATTAAACCACTATTGCCAAAAATATAAGCTACTCCACCACTAACTTTATATGGTGTTCTTAAACTGTATTCCGAATTATAGTTAGATAATGGATTAGTATATTCAGGAATACTGGCTCCATCTGCTCTTTTATACTTAGTGTTTAAATTTTCAGAAAAATCATCTGTTAAGCTATACCAAGTTGGTGTAACAAAGCTTAAACCCAATCTCAACTCATTAACAGGCTTGTATATTAACCCTAATTTTGCGTTAATACCATTTCCTCTGGTTTGTTGAATAGAATTATAACCAAAGCTATATGTTCCATTTAAGAATTCAGGATCTTGACCAGCATAAGTTAAATTATTGCCACTTTCAGAAAATGCCAAATCAGAAGTGTAATCGAGGTTAGTTAATCCTAAAGATAAACCTAAGTACAACTTGTTGCCATAATTACCAGCCATACCGATGTTTACTTCAGATTGTGAACCGGAACGACGGATTATATTTTGTTGATTATTATTTAAAGCAGTGGTAGGAAAATATCCAGCAGGGTCATATTCAATTAAAAAGTTATTATAAGCCATTTGTTCCAAAGAACCCGAGCCCAAACTTCCAGTAGGGGTATTTCCTGCTAAATCTGCAAAATAATCGGCCATTGAACTTTTAGCATTCTTACCTGAGTAAGTGATATTCGAATTGAAATTATTGGTTTTATTGTATCCAATACCAAAATTTAAACTTACCCATCCACTATTTAAATCAGAACCCTTTGCCTTATTAACTGGCGAATAAAATACAACACCTAGCTGATTAATCCCTGCTTTGCTACGTTTATCAGATACATTGTTGCCAAGATATTCTGAACCAACTTTAAAGTTGTTAAACTCTGGTGTAAAACTGAAATCAGACTTTGTAAAAAAACCTAACCCTGCAGGATTAGCAGATAGTGAACTGATATCTCCTCCGAGTGCAGTCTGTGCACCGCCTAAACCTTTAAAGCGTGCTGTAGTTCCTGGTTCAGATTGTGAAAATCTTAACACATCACTGGTGTATTGTGCATATAAAGAATTGCTGGCAAAAACTATTCCCGCCACAATGAATATTGATCTTAGTTTCATGTTATAAAATGTGTGTTTGTGCTAAAATTATCTACCGCCGCCTCTTGTTGGTCTACCGCCGCCACCGCCACCGCCGCCGCTTGAACTTCCGCCGCCGCTACTACCTGAAGACTGAGCTGGAGGACTATAACTACCTCTATCTGGTCTTGAAGCTGGTTGTGACTGTTGTATTTGCGGTTGTGGTCTGTAACTGTCATCGCGTGATGGTCTTGAACTTACACGTCCTTGACCATTATTAATCGAACCGTTGCTACCATTTGAATATCTTTCTGGCCTGCCAGTATTGTTAGTAGAAACCGATGGTCTGCCATAATTTCCACTAACAGGAGAAATACCTGAACCACCATTTCCATAAGAACCACGGTTATCACCATCCCTATTAGGACGTGGTCTGTTATTACGATTTGCATAACCATTACCAAAGCCTCCACCATAGTAGCCGCCGCCCCAACCAAATCCACCTCCGTAGAAGCCACCGCCCCAACCAAATCTATCGTAGTATGAGTAAGGTCCCCAACCGCCAAAACCATAAGGACTATAACCATAATTAAATGGACTATTCCAAATGTTTCCAAAGCCGCCACCAAAACCGAAGCCACCGCCCCAGCCAAAGCCACCACCCCAGCCACCTAAGCCGAAACCGTTATTCCAACCCAAACCATAACCTAAAAAATTTGTATTGCCGTAGCTGTTTCCATAATAATAATTATCATAATATGGGTCGTAATAGCCCCTAAAGGTAGAACCGTTATAAAAACGATTTATTCTTGATGAATAATCCATGTCGTAATATGGGTTACTGGTTCCATAATACTCATCATATTCTTGGTCATTTTGACTGTATTGCTGCTGTTGCTGTTGAGGGACAGGTGCAACATATTCTACCTCCCTGGCTTTTGCCACAGTATTATAAACATCATCGGTGGCATTGGTAGAAGCCATTTTTGATGTAGAGCATGATGCAACCAACCCAGCGGCTGCTATCATAACAATGGGTAAAAATTTAATTGGTTTCATTGTGTTTATATTTAGTTGTGTGTGTAGATTGTATAAAAGCAATTATAGCCGAAAACTTCAGCCAATTATCATTTAAAATTTAATGCTTTGGTTTCGTAATCGTTTTGTAGGCATAAATTTATAAATTTGTGGCTTAATTTCACATTATTTAACATACAATTTACGTTCCAAATACATAACATGAGCAAAGAAATTACAAGCAGGGAAGCAGATTATTCACAGTGGTATAACGATATCGTAATAAAAGCTGATTTGGCAGAACATTCGGCCGTACGCGGATGTATGGTTATTAAGCCAAATGGCTATGCTATATGGGAAAAAATGCAGGCGGTTTTAGATAAAATGTTCAAAGATACTGGCCATCAAAACGCATATTTTCCATTGTTCATTCCTAAGTCATTTTTTTCAAAGGAAGCATCTCACGTTGAAGGCTTTGCAACAGAATGTGCAGTTGTAACACACTATCGTTTAAAAAATGATGGCAACGGAAATATTGTAGTTGATGAAACCGCTAAATTAGAAGAAGAATTAATCGTTCGCCCAACATCTGAAACCATAATTTGGAACACCTATAAAGGTTGGATACAATCTTACCGCGACTTGCCAATTCTTATCAATCAATGGGCGAATGTTGTGCGTTGGGAAATGCGTACCAGGTTATTTTTACGTACTGCAGAATTTTTATGGCAAGAAGGGCATACGGCACATGCAACAGCTCAGGAAGCTATTGAAGAAACCGAACGCATGTTACACATTTACGCAGATTTTGCCGAAAATTGGCTAGCGGTACCTGTAATTCGTGGAAGAAAATCCCCAAATGAACGTTTCGCTGGAGCGCTTGATACGTATTGCATAGAAGCATTAATGCAAGATGGTAAAGCCCTGCAAGCAGGAACTTCACACTTTTTAGGTCAGAATTTTGCAAAAGCCTTTGATGTAAAATTTACGGGTAGAGATGGAAAATTAGACCACGTTTGGGCATCATCATGGGGTGTATCTACACGTTTGATGGGTGCATTAATTATGGCACATAGTGACGATTCTGGTTTAATTATACCGCCAAAATTAGCACCGATACAAGTTGTAATTGTTCCAATTTATAAAGGGGATGAAGATTTAGCAAAAATTACTGCTTATGTAAATGAACTAACCATGCGTTTAAAAGGTTTAGGCGTATCTGTTAAATATGATGATAGAGATACCCAACGTCCTGGTTTTAAATTTGCTGATTACGAGCTAAAGGGAGTTCCAATTCGCGTTGCAATAGGAGGTAGAGATTTAGAAAATAAAACAGTTGAAGTAGCCCGCAGAGATACTAAAATTAAACAGACTGTACCGCAAGAAGGATTGGATATTTACATTGTTAAGTTGCTTGAAGACATACAAACCGCTATGTTTAATAAGGCTTTAGCTTACCGTGATGAACATATTACGGAGGCAAATAGCTATGATGAATTTAAGACTTTGTTAGATGATAAAGCTGGTTTCATTTCTGCCCACTGGGATGGAACTCCAGAAACCGAACAAAAAATTAAGGAAGAAACAAAAGCAACAATTCGCTGTATTCCTTTAGACAACAAATTGGAAGATGGTGTTTGTATTTATTCTGGCAAACCATCAACGCAACGCGTATTATTTGCCAGAGCATATTAAATTAATTTACGATTTGAGATTTACAATTTTAGATTTAATAAACAAATTTTGGAATTAATTCTTAATAATTGAAACTCACATCCTGATACTAATAACATGAAATTCGCAACAAAAGCTATACACGCAGGTCAAGAACCTGATCCAACAACTGGTGCTGTAATGACACCTATTTATCAAACCTCAACATACTGGCAAAAATCGCCTGGCGATAATAAAGGTTATGAATATTCGAGAGGCACAAATCCTACGCGTAAAGCATTAGAAGATTGTTTAGCCGCTTTAGAAAACGCAAAATATGGTTTAGCCTTTTCGAGTGGTATGGGCGCTACAGATGCAGTTTTAAAATTATTGCAACCTGGCGATGAAGTAATTACAGGCAATGATTTGTACGGTGGTTCTTATCGTATCTTCACCAAGATTTATTCAAAATATGGAATTAAATTTCATTTTTTGGATTTATCGAAGCCCGAAAATATGTTACCATACATCAATGATAAAACCAAGTTGGTATGGATTGAAACGCCAACGAATCCAACAATGCAAATTATTGATATTGAAGGTGTTGCAAAGATAACAAAAGAGAAAAATTTAATATTAACAGTTGATAATACTTTTGCATCACCATATTTACAAAACCCGATTGATTTAGGTGCTGATATCGTTATGCATTCGGTTACAAAATATATTGGTGGGCACTCTGATGTAGTTATGGGCGCTTTGGTAACTAGCGACGAACAATTGTACAAAGATTTATGGTTTATCTATAATGCTTGTGGTGCTACACCTGGTCCGCAGGATGCGTTTTTGGTTTTAAGAGGAATTAAAACTTTGCATTTGCGCATGAAAGCACATTGCGAAAACGGTGAAAAAATTGCTCATTATTTAAAAAATCACCCAAAAGTTGATAAAATTTACTGGCCTGGTTTTGAAGATCATCCTAATCATGACGTAGCAAAAAAACAAATGCGTGGTTTTGGCGGCATGATTTCGATAACGCTTAAAGGTGCTGATTTACAAGAAACTTTTAGAATCTCATCTAATTTTAAGGTTTTTACTTTGGCAGAATCTTTAGGGGGTGTAGAATCTTTAATTAATCACCCAGCAACTATGACTCATGGTTCGATACCAAAAGAAGAACGCGAAAAAGTGGGTGTTACCGATAATTTATTACGTTTAAGCATTGGTGTAGAGGATATTGATGACTTATTAGCAGATTTAGAAAACGCATTAAAATAAATTTCTCCCAATATTGAGGCTGTTTTACCAATCAAATTTTTGTTTTGGTGACACAGCCTCATTGTTTACCCTGCAGATGGATTTCTTAGATCTCAAAAATTTTCTTGATGTAAAAGTCGAAGCATATAACCGACCAAAATTTATAGAAAATGATCCCATTTGCATACCTCATCTGTTTGATAAAAAACAAGATATAGAAATTGCAGGATTTTTTGCCGCAGTTTTAGCTTGGGGACAAAGGAAAACGATCATTAATAAGTGTACAGAACTCCTTAATAGAATGGATAATGCTCCTTTTGATTTCGTTCTGAATCATCAGGATAATGATTTGAAAAGCCTGTTAAATTTTAAACACCGGACTTTTAACGATACCGATTTATTATACTTTATCTCATTTTTTAAGCATCATTACACGTTTCACACAAGTTTGGAAATGGCTTTTATTCCAAATGCTGATGTATTGGTATCAGAAACGAGTTTAGCAGAAGAAGATTCTAGAAACATTGATTTTTCTCAAACCGAAAAAAGCATTGATGTAGAACAAGCTTTGAATCATTTTAGGTCGTACTTCTTTTCAATAGATGATTTTCCGCATAGAACTAAAAAACATATCTCATCTCCAAAACAAAAATCTACTTGTAAACGGTTAAATATGTTTTTACGGTGGATGGTTCGCAAAGATAGCAAAGGGGTAGATTTTGGGATATGGAATATTATTAAACCTTCTGATTTAATTTGCCCTTGCGATGTACATGTTGATAGAGTTGGTAGATTACTCGGTTTAATAACCAGAAAGCAAACGGATTGGCAAACTGCAGTAGAATTGACGCAAAATCTTAAAGCATTTGATGCTTTAGACCCTACTAAATATGATTTTGCCCTTTTCGGTTTGGGTGTGGAAAAGGAATTGTGATTAAATCTTTTAAAAAAAAATCCTTAAAACTGCTGGTTTTATAATCATATTCACTAACTTACATCGTAATATTTCTGATAAGAAGCAATATTATACCATCCCTACTCTAAATATATGCTTGCAGTTGATTTATCTGATGAAGACAGATGGAAAAAATATAATAATTTTTCGCCGTTAATCTCCGTATTTAGGCAATTTCATCCGCTTACGGAAGAGATAGAAGAACGTATAAATCAACATACCTTTCCGGTAACCTTTAAAAAAAATAAATTTGTTGTTTCTCCGGTTGATAGGAATAAATTTCTTTATTTAATTGTTAAAGGCGTTGTAAGGGGATATATAAAGGATGGTAAAACCGAAATTACGACCTGGATTGCTAAAGAAAACGAAATTGTAGGAACGATTCGCAACTTATGGCTCGAAGGAGATTCTGAAGAATATTTACAAGCTTTAGAAGACGTAGAGTTGATTGCCATTCCACACGTTTTATCAGATTATTTGTACGAAAATTATGCTGAAGCAAACATTGTTGGTCGGAAAATGATGGAACTTTACTACCGTTCGGCAGAAGAAAGAGCTTATCTATGCCGTATTTCATCGGCAGAAAAAAGATATAAACGGTTTTTAGTTTCCTTTCCCGAATTAATTAATCGCGTTTCGTTAAAGCATATTGCTTCTTTTTTGGCCATCAGGTTAGAAACACTTAGCCGCATCAGAGCTAAAATTTAATATTTTAACCTTCATTTAGTCGTCAATATTAAAAATATTCTGCTCAAATTTTTTTTGGCTTGTTGCTTATACAATCTATCTTTTCTTGTTACCAGGGTTTTTGTCATTAAAATAGGTCGACGAAATTTTAATAAAATGCTTTTGATGACAAATGTCAAAACAATTACAAATATTTGCCTATGAATTAAATGTAAATACGGATTTCTGTTAAATCAAGATTAATAAAATATGTACTTTTACAAATACAAAATAAATAAAGTAAAAAGTCTAATTAGCAAATTTAAGTCTACCTACGGATTAATAAATTGATAATTACCAACTAACAATATTTTGAACAATGAAAACTAAAAATACTGTAAGTACTTTTTCAGTACTTATTGCTGATGATCACGAGATTATCCGCCGTGGCTTAAGTAATCTTATTTCTGATTACTGGACAGGGGTGCAGATTTGGCAATCTGCTACAATGGAACAAACTTTAGTTGAAGTTGCAAAATCGCCAGGACTTATTATTATAGATGTAAACTTACCTGGAGGTAATAATTTAAAGGTAATAGATCAGATAAAAATTATACAACCTAACGCTAAAATTTTAGTCTTTTCATCACTTAATGAAAATATCTATGCCGTACCTTATTTAAAGGCGGGTGCATCAGGTTATTTAACAAAAAATGCTGATGAGTCTGAAATTGTTACAGCCATCACAACCATTTTAGCAGGCAGTAGATACTCCAGCCGAAATGTTAAAGAAAACATGTTTAATAGTATTTTGGGAAATGACGGTGATAACCCTTTTACAAAACTATCTGGTCGTGAGCTGGAAGTTGCAGAGTTACTAACTAAAGGAGTAGGGGTATTGGAAATTTCTAATCAACTAAACCTACAAATGGGTACAGTGAGCACTTATAAATTGAGGCTTTTTCAAAAACTGAAGATTAAAAGTATTATAGAACTTGCCGAAAAAATGAGTATTTACGAAAAGTAATTCGTTCTATCTTATAAAAAAAAAAGTTTGCTAATAAAGCAAACTTTTTTTTTGAGGTTTATTTTTTTGTTTTCTTGGCAGTTCCAGTACCATTTTCATCTCCAGATTCGTTAGGTGTTGAACCACTTTCGCCAAATTTTTCGGAAGCACCTTTGCCATTTTGGTCAAACGATGCTTTTCCTTTAGAACTACCAGCAGTTTTGCCTGCTTTTGAATTCTCCTCTTTAGGTTCTTTTTGATTGTCTTTTTTCATAAATTTAAATTTTATAATTGGAGCATTTCAAAAAATTAATTATTGTACTTATTCAGCAACTGCTTCTTTGTTAACAAAACTTTCTGCTGCTTCTGTTAGTGCAACGTCAGTTTCTTTTTCGTTATCTAAAGTTAATTGTAATAATTCTTGAACTTCTGTGTGACCCATATTTTCTGCAAAGGTTCTTAATGTTCCATAAGTTGCAATTTCATAATGCTCAACTTTTTGTGCGGCAAGAATTAGGCCTGCATCTCTAACCATTGTGCCTTTATCGGTATCTTCAATAATTCCAGTTGCTTCTTCTAACAAACCTGCCATTGCATCACATTTTTTTGCTGCAGCTTTCTCACCTAGTAATTCAAAAACTTGCTCTAGTCTTTCAATATGTTGTTGTGTTTCTGCTGTATGTTTTTCAAATGCTGCTGCAAGTCCTTCGCTTGTGGCTGCTTTTTTCATTTTTGGCAATGCTTTAACCAAATGCTTTTCTGCCCAATAGATATCTTTAAGTTCATCAACAAAAAATTTGTGAAATTCAGAATTTTCCATTTTACCGGTTTTTCCTGTTGGTTTTGAAGATTTTGATGTTGCCGTTGTTGTTGTTTTTACTGTTTTCATGATGTTAATATTTAGTTTAATAGAATATGATTTCAACATCATCTATGCATTAAAGTTTTCAATATCGCCGAGGTTGAATACCTGATTTATGGTTTAAATACTGTTAGAGATGTAAGCTTAATACCTATGCCATCTTTAATATTTCCTGCATGAAAAATAGTTTTGTATAGCCTTTACAGATTATAAAAAAACTAAATATGTTAGTAAAATGTTAATAATGTAAATATGTATCGGTATACAATACTAAAAATATTAGTCTATTTTTGTTTTATAATTAGTTTGACATGGATAAGGACAGGCATATAATTCACATGGATCAGGATGCATTTTTTGTATCAGTCGAAGTAAAGAAAAATTCGAAGCTTATTGGTAAGCCCGTAATAATAGGTGGAAGCTCTGATAGAGGTGTTGTGGCATCTTGTAGTTACGAAGCCCGAAAATTTGGTATTCACTCTGCAATGCCTGCCCGTACTGCAAAAATGCTTTGCCCCGATGCTATTTTTTTAAAAGGCAATATGGATGAATATTCAAAAGCATCACAAGAAATTACCGAAATTATAGCCCAACGTGTTCCACTATTTGAGAAGGCCAGTATTGATGAGCATTATATCGATATGACTGGTATGGATCGTTTTTTTGGATGTATGAAGTTTGCTTCCGAATTACGCCAAACTGTTATTAAAGAAATGGGTTTGCCAATTTCTTTCGGCTTATCGGCAAACAAAACTGTAGCAAAAGTTTGTACAAATGAGTGTAAACCAAACGGCGAACTGGAAATTCCCTTCCCCGAAGTTCGTTCTTTTTTAAATCCACTGCCTGTAAATAAAATTCCTGGAATAGGTAATGCTACGTATCGAAAACTGAGTGAAATGGGCGTTCGAAAAATTGAAACGCTGGCCGAAATCCCACAAGAGTTAATGTTTAAAATTCTGGGCGACCATGGCTTAAACCTTTGGCAAAAGGCAAATGGAATAGATATTTCCCCTGTTATTCCTTATCGCGAGAGAAAATCAATTGGTACCCAAACTACATTTGAAAGTGATAGCATGGATATTAATAAAATGAAGGCCATACTTACTGGCATGGTTACCAACTTAACTTTCGATTTGCGCAGCCAGCAAAAACTAACTGCCTGTATAACAGTAACGATACGATATTCGAATTTTGAAACCGTAACCCAACAAGCACGAATCCCTTATACTGCTTTAGATTCTTTTTTAATCGGAAAAGCCCATGATTTGTTTAAAAAATTATACAGCAAACGCATGCTTTTAAGATTGATAGGCGTGAAATTATCTCATTTGGTTAGTGGTTTTGAGCAAATTGGATTGTACCATACATCAGAAGAAGATTATGATTTATACCAGGCAATGGATAAAGTACGGCAGCATTATGGTGTAGAATCGGTAGTAAAAGCTTGTATTGTTGCACCACCTGTCAAAGATGAAAGGAACAAAATAATAAAATACAATCCACGTAAAAAATCCGAAGAGGAAAGAAAAAAATCTCGCATTAGAACCTTTATTAATTCAGGTACATCATCTGTAAATAAACCTACTGATAGTTAGCAATATGTTTCTCAATGTAAATTCTTCATACAGTTTAAAATATGGCACAATGGATATTCCAACCCTTATTGCTAAGGCTAGGGCATTGGAAATCCACCAGATGGTTTTAACCGATATAAATAATTCTACAGGTGCGGTAGAATTTATTAGAGAATGTTTTAAACAAGGAATTGCAGTAGAACCTGATGAAGTACAAAAAGGAAATACTCCATATCACATCAAACCGGTTGCAGGTATAGAATTTAGAAAAGACAATCAACTTTTGTATTTTGGGATTGCAAAAAGCAAAGAAGGTATGCGAACTTTAAATGAATTTTTAAGTTACCATAACATTCAAAATATACCTTTGCCTGATGATGCACCAGATTTTGAAGATGTATTTATCGTTTATCCTTTTACTAAGATTTTTAACAGAGCTTTAAAATCAAATGAATTTGTTGGCCTTCGAAGCAGTCAGTTAAATTACCTCTACAAACACCCATTACTTTATCAAAAAGAAAAATTGGTAGTTTGGCATCCGGTAACGGTTAGCGATAAAATTAGTTATCGTTTACACAAATACTTAAGAGCCATTGAATTGAATACGCTATTAACAATGGTGCCGGAAGACGCAAAGTGTGCAGAAGATGAATTTTTAATTGCAGAAGATGAATTAAAAAAAAGGTTTGAAGCATTTCCTTTTATTATTGAAAACACACAGCGATTAATTGATGCATGCGATTTAAGTGCTTATTTTGAATTCAAAACACAATCAAAAAATAAAATCTGCTACTGTAAAGAAGGCGTAGAACATGATAAAGCATTGCTTAGAAGAATTGCTTATAAGGGATTGGAATATCGTTATGGTAAAAACAATGCAGTTGCTATTGAACGGATTGAAAAGGAATTGCGCATTATTGAATTAAAAAAATACTGTGGTTATTTTCTCATCACTTTCGATATTATTCGCTTTGCAATGGGAAAATGCAAGTTTTATCATGTTGGTAGAGGCTCTGGAGCGAATAGTATAGTAGCTTATTGCCTTCGCATTACTGATGTAGATCCAATTGAGCTTGACTTATACTTTGAACGATTTTTGCACGAAAAACGAACCAGTCCTCCGGATTTTGATATCGATTTTGCCTGGGATGAACGAAAAACCATTCAAGAATACATAATTAAAAAATACCCCACGTGGCATGTTGCCTTTTTGGGTACAATTAGCACTTTTAAAGATAGAGCAATTATACGCGAAATTGGAAAAGTGCTTGGTTTGCCAAAAGAGGAGATAGATGGTTTTACTGACCCAACCAGAGCACGTGAAAATCAACAAAATGCTACGTACAGAAAATTAGTTGCAGTGCATCGCCACATGAATAACATGCCTAACCAACGCTCTATTCATGCGGGCGGAATTCTTATTTCTGAAGAACCAATTACCTACTATTCAGCTTTAGATTTGCCTCCAGTTGGGTTTGTAACTGTACAATGGGATATGTACGAAGCTGAAGCTATTGGCTACGAAAAATTCGATATATTAAGTCAGCGTGGTATTGGACACATTCTCGAAGCGGTACATATTATAAAAAAAAACCGACATGTTGATATTGACATTCATGACTTTAAAACCTTTAAAAACGATCCTAAACTGAATGGAATTTTACGCGAAGGCCAGCCTATTGGTTGTTTTTATATAGAATCGCCAGCAATGCGGCAATTGTTAAAGAAGTTGAAATGTGAAGATTATCTAACCTTAGTTGCCGCAAGTTCAATTATTCGACCAGGCGTTGCAAGTTCTGGTATGATGAAATCGTACATTGAGCGGTACCACGCACCAGATAAGGTTGTTTACCTCTGCAAAGAAATGGAAGAGCGGCTGAAAGATACTTATGGGGTAATGGTTTACCAGGAAGATGTGATTAAGGTTTGCCATTATTTTGCTGGTTTGGATTTATCAGATGCTGATGTATTGCGAAAGGCCATGAGCGGAAAGTATCGTTCTAAACTTGCTTTTGAAGAATTGGTAAGTAAGTTTTTTATCTCGGCCCGCAAACAAGGTCATGGGGAAGAATTAATTACAGAAGTTTGGCGGCAAATTTCATCGTTTGCAGGTTACAGTTTTTCCAAAGCACATTCTGCATCATTTGCTGTAGAAAGTTACCAAAGTTTATATCTCAAAACCTATTACCCGAAAGAGTTTATGGTTGCTGTATTAAATAATTACGGCGGTTTTTACAGTCGCTGGGTTTATGTACATGAGTTGAAAAAAACAGGTGCAAATGTTCACCTACCATGTGTAAATAATAGTGATGAAGCTGTAAATATTCATGGTAACGATGCTTATTTAGGTTTTATTGGTATTCAGGGTTTAGAAAATAAATTTATAGAATTGATACCTAAAGAAAGGCGCTTAAATGGTTTATATACAGATTTGGAGCAATTTGTGAAGCGAACACAAATCACTTTAGAACAGGCGATTTTGTTGATTAGATTGGGTGCTTTGCGTTTTACAGGAAAAGATAAAAAGACTTTACTTTGGGATATTTATTCTTATTTAGGACATAAAAATAAGAAGTTTAATGATGCAGAATTATTTAAAACGGTGCATAAAACTTTCAATTTGCCTAATTTAGAAAATTCTGAAATTGAAGATGCATACGCTGAATTGGAATTGTTAGATTTTCCATTAAACTTCAGCATGTTCAATTTCTTAAAAACGAATTATCGAGGTAATGTTATGGCCGCCGATTTGCATAAACATATTGGTAAAACCGTAAAAATGGTTGGCAATTATGTTTGCGAAAAAACTGTCCATACGGTTAAAAATACGAAAATGTGGTTTGGAACTTTTTTAGATATTAACGGCGATTTTTTCGATACAACACACTTTCCAAATACAACGCCAATGTATCCTTTTAAAGGCAAAGGATGTTATTTAATTTTGGGTAAAGTTGTACAAGATTTTGATTTTCCAAGTATTGAAGTTTTAAAATTTGCCAAGCTTGATATACACATGAATCCGGTTGCCGTTGATTAATTATGAGTCGAATTGCATTGCTAATTACCTCATAATTTAACCGTTTTATGAGACGAATAAATCGTATATTCGGCTCATGCTATACAATTGGGAGTTGCAAGATTGGCCTAATTTTAGGTTCAGTTTAAAAAATATCTGGTGAAACCATGATTCACTTTAAAGCCGAAATAGAACGTTTCGAATCTATGGGAGAAAAAACCGGATGGAGTTATGTTTTTCTTCCAAATGCTTTGGCTACTAAGATAAAAGCCGGTTGTAAAAAAAGTTTTCGTGTTAAAGGTAAAATTGATGCTTTAGAAATTAGTGGTTTGGCAACTGTTCCTATGGGAGAGGGTGATTTTATTATCGCACTAAAAAATGAGTTACGTAAAAAACTTAAAAAAGAAGAAGGCCATTCCGTAGAACTTTTTTTAGAAGAAGATAAGGATTTTAAAATAGAAATGCCCGAAGATTTGGAAATCTGCTTATCAGAAGAAGTGCATTTGATGGATAATTTTTTGAATCAACCAAAATCACATCAAAACTATTATATCAATTGGATTAATCAGGCTAAAACAGAAGTTACAAGAACAAAGCGCCTGGTTATGACGGTTACTGCTTTGGATAAGCAACAAGACTTTGGCACAATGATTAGAGAAAGTAAAACTAAGAAATAGCTTACTATTTATAATTTCTAAACCAGCTATTTACCTTCATTTGTATCACGCCAAGAAAAGCTTCTCTAAATATTTTAGTGCTCATTTTTGATGTTCCTTCGGTTCTATCAGTAAATATGATTGGCACCTCAACTACTTTGAAACCATATTTAATTGCAGTAAATTTCATTTCAATTTGAAAGGCGTAACCAACAAATTTAATTTTATTTAAAGGAATGGTTTGTAGTACTATTTTGCGATAACATTTAAAACCAGCTGTTGCATCCTGAATATTTATTCTGGTAATAAAGCGAACATACATAGAAGCAAAGTACGACATTAAAACCCTTCCCATAGGCCAATTAACCACATTTACGCCCTTAACATATCTAGAACCCACAGCTACATCGGCACCATTTAAACAAGCTTCTCTTAAATGAATTAAATCGTTAGGATTGTGTGAAAAATCGGCATCCATTTCATAAATGTATTCGTAGGCACGTTCTAGCGCCCACTTAAAACCAAAAATGTATGCAGTTCCCAATCCTTGTTTACCTGAACGTTCCTGAATAAATAAGTGCCCTGTATATTCTTCTTGTAAAGATTTTACAATATCTGCAGTACCATCGGGAGAGCCATCATCAACAATTAAAATATGAAATGGCTGGGTTAAAGAAAAAACTTTTCGAATTATTTTTTCAATATTTTCCTTTTCATTGTATGTTGGTATAATGACTAAACTATCGGACACGCTGCTTGGTTTAAATTTGTTTGCCTTAAGAAGGCACGAAAGTAAATATTAATTGTTAAAATCCCGAATCAATAGTTTTCAATCGGGGTTAAACTCTGTTAAAGTGATAATTATCTTACCTCTGCCATTAACTTTTTAATCAATGGCGAAATAACAATTAATGCCAACCCTGCCACTAACGAATAAATAGCCAACTGTTGGTAACCCTCTGTGTAAGACATCAGTTTAGTCATTAATGATGCGTTTTCAATACTCGACATTTCTGCGCCAAGTTTGCCAGCTGCCAATTGTCCAAATGCGCTCGATAGAAACCAAAGTCCCATCATCATTCCAAACATTTTCTTTGGAGAAAGTTTAGTGATGATAGACATGCCAATTGGTCCTAAACATAATTCGCCAAGTGTTAGTAATAGATATGCCAAGGTGAAAACATTTAAAGAGCTAATGCCTTGTACATTAGCAAAAAACCTTGTTGCGTAAAAAACATAAAAGCTTAATGCAAGCAGAAGAAAGCCAATTCCGAATTTTACAACTGTATTGGGTTCTATCTTACGTTTGTACATCAATAACCAAAGTATGCCAACAATAGGGCTAAATACAATCACAAATAATGAGTTTACACTATTGTTTACAACATTTGGGTCGATAGATAAAAACAATAGATTATGGTCTAAGTTATCTTTAGCAAACAGAGAAAGCGAACCACCACTTTGCTCGGAAATTGCCATGAAAATAAAATAACAAAAGATGAATACAAATGCAGCCCCAAGTTTGTATTGGGCGTTTCTATCTTTAATCATAACTATTTCATATAAGAAATAAATTAAAGCAACCACACCAATTGTGTACATAAAATAATCGGTAAAGGCTGTGTTTTTAACCATTACGAAAATTAAAGGAATGCATAAAAGCGAACCTGCATAAACCAGAATCTCATATATGGTTCTTTTAGATTCATCGAGATGAAGCAAAGGCGAATTTCCAATCGGCCCTAAATGTTTCTTTGTAAAAATAAATGTGCTTAAGCCAAAGGCCATTACCAGAGCGGCTGATAAAAAGCATAAATGCCAAGAATAATATTTGCCTAAGTAAATACACATGGCACCACCTAAAAGGCCACCCACATTAATTCCGGCATAAAATAGTCCGTAGCCAGCATCTCTGCGGTTATCTTTTTCGTGATATAATTCTCCTACCATTGATGAAATATTTGGTTTAAAAAAACCAGTTCCAATTATGGATAAGGTAATTCCAGCATAAAATAATCCTTGAGGATTAAAAGCAAGAATAAGATTTCCAATTATCATTAAAGAGCCGCCCCAAAATAATGATTTTCTAAAACCTAAAATTTTATCTGCGAAAATTCCGCCTATAAATGTAAAAGCATACACAAATGCTTGAATTGCGCCATATTGTAGATTAGATTTCTGATCGGATAGATGTAATTGATCTACCATAAAAAATGCGAGAACACCACGCATCCCATAAAAACAAAACCGCTCCCACATTTCAACTAATGATAAGTGCCATAGTTGCTTAGG
The DNA here is from genome assembly GCF_042650845.1 of Pedobacter lithocola. Classification (NCBI taxonomy): domain Bacteria; kingdom Pseudomonadati; phylum Bacteroidota; class Sphingobacteriia; order Sphingobacteriales; family Sphingobacteriaceae; genus Pedobacter; species Pedobacter lithocola. The sequence goes on from NZ_JBHSBW010000007.1 coordinate 543,899, forward strand.
ATACTTACCATCAAAATTTTGAATTTCTGCTATAGATTGTATTTCACTCATGAAAATTTGTTAAAAGCAAAAGCCCAAAATAAATCGGGCTTTTGGGTTATTATCGTTAATGAATTTTAATGTACACCGTTCATCCATTTCCGTAAAATCGGGTTAATGGCAAACATAATTAAACCAGCAACTATTGGTATAAATGTAAAAATTAAAAAGAAAGTAGAAATTGAATATTCTGAACTGATTTTATCAATAAGACTACCAGATTTGCCCGCAAGCCAGTTTCCAATAGCTGTACAAGTAAACCAAAAACCAAACATTAAACCAACTAATTTAGCCGGAGCCAGTTTACTTACGTAAGATAAACCTACCGGAGAAACGCAAAGTTCGCCAACGGTATGAAAAAAGTAAGCAAAAATCAGCCAAAACATACTTACTTGGGCGGTTGTTGCACCTCGGGCAATATCCATACCACCGTAAGCTAAACCAGCGAAACCAATTCCAACAAATACTAGTCCCATTCCGAATTTTACCGGTCCACTAGGATTGAATTTTGTTTCCCATAATTTAGAAAAGAAAGGAGCGAGGGTTACGATAAAGAAAGAGTTTAATATTCCAAACCAAGATGCCGGAACTTCTGTATTTAATGAAGAAAATTCTTTTTGTACTTTCCAGATGGCTAATCCCCAGATAATTATAAAACTTAATGCCGTGAAGAAAATTGTTGCCGGATATTTTTTTGCAATCTTAAATGCTAGGCTTAAAAGAACTAATGTTACAGCTACAAGAGGAAAAATAGTTAATGCAGCATCTACCCATTTAAAAGTTGTACCTGCAGTTCCTGTTAAGTTTCTGAGTGTATAATCTTTTGCGAAAATTGTCATAGAACCACCAGCTTGCTCGAAAACCATCCAGAAGAAAATGGTGAAAATTGATAGTATAGCAACAACCCATAGCCTTTGGCTTACCACTTTTTTAGGTAAAACTTCTTCGGTGGGGTCGATTACTTTTTCTGTTTTATTTACTGCTGCCCCTAAAACTCCAAATATTTTTTGTCCAAAATAGAATTGCAGCATGCCAAAAAACATAAAAATTCCTGCTAAACCGAAGCCATAATGCCATCCAACTTTTTCGCCAACATATCCACACATCAACATTCCTAAAAATGCACCGCTATTAATACCCATGTAAAAAATGGTATAAGCCGCGTCTTTTTTATCGCTTGTAGGTGGGTAAAGTTTACCTACAATCGATGAAATATTTGGTTTAAATAATCCGTTACCGGCAATTAAAAAGAATAAACCTAAGTAAAACAAATTCGTACTAACGCCTTCCAAAGCCATGGTTGCATGTCCTAAAGTCATTGTTAACGCCCCTAAAATTACAGCTTTACGGTATCCGGTTATTCTATCGGCAATTAAACCACCAATTATTGGTGTAAAATAGGCCAAACCAGTGTACCAAGCATATAATTGTAAAGCCTCAGGTCTGGTCCAGTTCCATCCATCTTTACTTGCCTCGCTAACTAAAAATAAAACCAAAAGCGATCTCATTCCATAGTAACTAAATCTCTCCCACATTTCAGTAAAAAACAGCACGAATAAACCTACCGGGTGGTTTATCAATTTTTGCGTTTCTACACCGTTACTTTCCAGGTGTGCGTCAAGGGCTTGATCTTCGTTTAGGGCAACAGTATTTAATGCCATATTTAAAATTTAGTGAATAATTAGATTCAGTTATCAAAATTTACAATCGAAATCTATAGTTGATAACTAATAAAGTTGGGCGCAATATAGTCAGCAGGGCGCATTCTTACAAATTTTAAAATTTCATGCAATTGAATCAATACTTTAACAAAGTTCAGTTTTAAAATTTCCTAATTGGTTTAACATTTTTTGCTGGGTCTGAATATAAGGCATCGCTTTCCTTTGCACCATTATTTAATACTACATTTTCTTGCAGTTTTAATCTTCCACCAATAATTTTGAATGCATCCATACTTCCATCCGAACCATAGAATTGAAATTTGCCAACCATGTCAGGCTCAAAAGGGGCGAGGTGATCGAATACAATCATCCCAGCATTTTTGTCGGTATTTAAGACCATCGCATTCTGCTTTTGATATTCAAAAATTACTCTGTTTTTAGCTTTTAAGTCCTTTCCATCAAAAACAGGCATACCGAAATTAACTTGGTCTTTATCAAACGATAAAATCTCTATCACTTTTTTTGTAGTTTCCATCGTGTTGCCTTTCCAACCGAGCAAGACATAATAAGGCAAACGGCCCGAAGTTGTTACAGGAATAATTTCGTAATATCGTGCGCCAAGCCATTTTTCATTGTTTAAAATTTGATTTGGATCTACAATATTTTCCGTTTGGTCTATCAAGGGGTATAATTTCAATGCACCTTTTGTATTCATCTGAATGGTTCCATAATAGCGATAAGTACCATTCTCTAACTGAACATACCAGGATAAAATCTTAAAAACATGGTCTGATGATTTAATTACTGAAACGGTTTTTAAAGAATCGAAATTATAAGCAAAAGAGTTGGGTTGCTTTAAAGCTTCAACAAGTTTTTTTACAAACTTTCCGTTTTCGGCAAGCTTTATTGAATCACTTTGTGCTGAATAAATTTTTTGCGCTATTTTGTTTAAACTATCCTGAAAAACATCAAGTTTATTTATGTTTTGCTGGGCATATGAGGTAAAATTCCAACAAACGATAAACATTAATAAATAAAATTTGATGTTTTTCATCGAATAGATTTTAAAGTTTTTCTATAACCAACGCACTTGCGCCACCACCTCCGTTGCAGATACCTGCAACACCGATTTTACCACCATTTTGTTCTAAAACAGATAATAAGGTAACTACAATTCTAGCTCCTGATGCACCAAGCGGATGACCTAACGAAACTGCTCCACCATTTACATTTACTTTATTATCGCTTAAATTTAAGAGTTGATTGTTAGCAATTGATACAACTGAAAAGGCCTCATTAATTTCAAAGAAATCTACATCACTAATATTCACATTTGCTTTTTGTAAAGCTAATGGAATTGCCTTTGAAGGGGCTGTGGTGAACCACTCTGGTGCTTGCTGAGCATCGGCATAACCTAAAATTTTAGCTAAAGGTTTAATGCCCAATTCAGCTGCTTTTTCAGCACTCATTAAAACCAATGCTGCAGCACCATCATTTAATGTTGAAGCATTTGCAGCGGTAATTGTACCATCTTTTTTAAATACAGGCTTTAAGCTTGGAATTTTTTCAAATTTCACAGCAGTAGGTTCGTCATCCGTATCAACTAATGTTACATCACCTTTACGATCTTTAACCTCAATAGCAATTATTTCAGATGCAAATTTGCCAGATGTTTGAGCCGATTGAGCTCTTTTGTAAGATTCTACGGCAAAATTATCTTGCGCTTCTCGACTAATGTTGCAATCTGTGGCGCAAAGTTCTGCTGCAGAGCCCATGTGATAATCATTGTAAACATCCCAAAGACCATCTTTTACCAATCCATCGGTAATTTGGCCATTACCTAATCTGTAACCATTTCTTGCTTTATCCAAGTAGTACGGCACATTGCTCATGCTTTCCATTCCACCGGCAACAATTATATCATTATCGCCATTTGCAATACTTTGTGCAGCAAGCATAATGGCTTTTGTGCCAGAAGCACAAACCTTATTAATAGTTGTAGCAGGCAAATCGGGTAAACCCGCAAATTTAGCAGCTTGCGTTGCCGGTGCTTGTCCTATATTAGCTGAAAGCACATTACCCATATAAACTTCTTGAATTTGGTTGGGATTTAAACCTGCTTTTTCTACTGCAGCCTTAATAGCGAATCCACCTAGTTGCGTAGCAGAAAACTGTGCCAATGAACCGCCAAAACTACCAATAGCCGTTCTTACAGCCGAAACAATTACAACTTCTCTCATGTAAAATAATTTTATGAATTTTTGGTTAGGCTGCTAAGATATGCATTTTTTAATACGAGATAAATGTATAAACGCATATAACATCAAACAAAATGTTTTAACGAATTATTAAACTCAATCTTGTTTAGGCTTATTTTTTTTTCGTGATTTAATGGCCTGATTTAATAGAAACTCAATTTGACCATTAATGCTTCTAAAATCATCGGCAGCCCAAATCTCAATCTCTTTTAAGAGCGCCGGACTCATTCTCAACACAAAAGCTTTTTTATCTTTTTCAATCATCCCTTACTGTATTGCTTTAATATGATTTGCTGTTTTTAAATTGAATAAAAATAATTCCAATTCTTCCAATTTATTCGAACTGAAGAGCAGGCGTTTGCCATTTTTAAATTCAATTTGCAAACCTTTATTCTTATCGTTTAAAATGTAAGCTTTATCATCAAATTTAAACCAGAGCCTATAGCGAACACCCCAGCCACCGTAATCGCCCAATGCATCGTATTTATTCATGTAAACACTTTCTATTTCATCCCATCTAAACAATTTAATTTTTCTTTGAAATGGAAAATAACGGAAGGATATGCCCTCAACACTCAGTTTAGTTGTTAGTATATTTTTGTGAATAAGATATAGTATTATAAAAGGAATAAGTACAGCCCATATTGGAGCAAAGAAAGAATTTTGCAAATCTTCAAAGCTCATTCCACCTCTATCGAATAATACAATGCATAAAACAATTACTGCATTTACTGCTAATATAACATAGAGCCACCACAAATTCAGGTATTGTTTCTCTTCAAACTCCATTTATCCATTGTATAATGTGCCAGTATTTACCACAGGTTGTACATGTCTGTCGCCACATAATACAACCAATAAATTACTTACCATGGCAGCTTTGCGTTCTTCATCAAGCTCTACAATTCCTTTTTGCGATAATTTTTCTAAAGCCATTTCTACCATTCCAACCGCACCTTCAACTATTAATTTACGGGCGGCTATAACTGCGGTGGCTTGTTGGCGTTGCAGCATTGCGCTTGCAATCTCTGGCGCATAAGCCAAATGTGAAATTCTGGCCTCTAACACTTCAATTCCCGCTCTTGATAGGCGATCATTAAGTTCTTTTTCCAATAATTCACTTACATGTTCGGCACCATCTTTTAAGGTAATGCTTGTTTCTTCGCCTTCTGCATGGTCGTACGGAAAAATATTTGCCAAATGCCTAACAGCCGCTTCACTTTGAATATTTACGTATTGAAGATAGTTTTCTACTGAAAACATTGCTTTTGCCGTTTCATTAACTTTCCAAACCACAACGGCCGCAATTTCTATCGGGTTACCAAGCTTATCATTCACCTTTAATTGTTGTCCGTTTAGATTATTGGCTCTTAATGATACTTTCTTTTTAGTTGTTAACGGATTTACCCAAAAAAATCCATCGGTTTTTACTGTACCCACGTATTTGCCAAATAGAGTTAATACTTTCGATTCATTTGGGTTATTGATAATTAATCCGGGCAAAACCAGAAAGAAATCAAAGGCTAAAATGCTGCTTCCCCAAATAAAACTTTTAGTTACGAAGCAAAATACTGAAATACCCAAAAGCACTAAAAATAATGCGAAAGTTAAATACCCAGATGGAGGGCTAATGATTTTTTCTTGATACATAGTGATATTAATTTGATATCATAAAATAAAATATAAAATGTTGAATTAGCAAAGAAAATGAGTAAAATGTATATTGCATAAAAATGTTAATTTTGACGGCATCATATTTTTATCGTTTTGGCTAAGATCAAGAAAAATTCACATAAAATCCTTTACCGTAAATATTCATCAAACATAAAGTATGTGATGATGATTTTTACAGTTTTCATCATTACACTATTTTTACCCAAGCAGCCACGCTTTCGGTATGAATTTGAAAAAAATAAGGTATGGATGAACAAAGATTTGATTTCGCCATTTCCATTTGCAATTTTAAAAACGAATCCACAGGTAAGTACCGATAAAAAAGACGCGTTACGCGATGTTCTGCCTGTTTATCAATACGATAAAGAAATAACAAGTGATGCTTTAGAAGGCTTTTTAAACGAATTTGATATTAAATGGCGAACAGGTCAGTTAGATGAAAAGGATAAATTAATAAATAGAAACCTATCGTATAAGCTTTTGCAAGAAATTTATCAGAAAGGTATTATCGGTTTAAATGTTAAACACCAAACAGGAGGTAAAAACTACGATTTTGCTTTAGTTGATAATAATATTTCCAAACAAAAAAATACGCTAGATATATTCACCGTTGAAACTGCGCTTCAATATTTCAAATTAAATTTTAAAGCACCGAATCAGGTTATGCAAGATTTGGTTAATAATCTTGCTGAAGATCATCTTACGCCAAATATTGTATTTAATGAAAGGTTAACGGAAGTTATTCGCAACAGTACGGTAAGCAATGTATCTACCACAAAAGGTATGGTGCAAAAAGGAGAATTAATTGTTGCTAAAAACGATGTAATTGATGATGAAATATTTCAAAAATTAGAATCTTACAAAGCCACTTACGAGGCACAAACCAAAACAATTGGTAGCAGAACTTTGGTATATCTTGGTCAGGTTGTACTTGTTTCGTTTGTTATTAGTATTTTAATGTCGTTCCTTTTCTTATTCAGAAGAGATATATTTTCTGATAACCGACAGCTTTCTTTAATCTTAATAGTAACTACAGGTATGTTACTTGCCTTAACATGGACATTAAAAATGAACATTGGCAGTTTATATTACATTCCTTTTTGTGTTGTTCCCATCATTATCCGGATTCTTTTTGATACTCGTTTAGCACTTTACCTGCATATGTTGGTTATTTTAATAGCAGGATTTTTCGTTGCAAATAGTTTTGAGTTTGTGTTTTATCAGGTAACTGCTGGGATGGTTGCCATCTTCAGTATTAAAAATTTTGTAAAAAGAGAGCGGTTTTTAGTTTCAGCATTATTTATTTTATCTGCATATTTTGTTTCTTTTGTTGGCATTGCCATGCTCCGTGAAGGCACTTTTAGAGAAATACAGTGGATAAATTTTGTTCCATTTATTTTTAGCGTTTTACTTTCATTATTAGCATATCCTTTAATATATATTTTTGAACGAGTTTTTGGTATTACTTCAGATGTTGCATTAATAGAGCTAACCAACACGAACAATAAATTACTTCGCGAACTTGCATTTAAGGCCCCAGGTACATTTCAACATTCGCTTCAAGTTGCAAATCTTGCAGAAGCAGCAATTTTTAAAATAGGAGGGAACTCTGTTTTGGTTAGAGCTGGTGCACTTTACCATGACATTGGTAAGGTTGATAATCCTCAATATTTCATTGAGAATCAAAATACTGCTGTTAGTCCCCACGATAAATTGCCTTATGAGCAAAGCGCTCAAATTATTATACAGCATGTACATAAAGGCATCGAAATTTTAAGAAAAAATCAGATGCCCGAAGCCATTATCGATTTTATTAGGACACACCATGGAAATACCAGGGTTGATTATTTCTACCAGTCGTTTTTAAAAAATTCGCCCGAAAAATTTGTCGATGAAAATATTTTTCGCTATCCCGGACCAATACCTTTTAGCAAAGAAACTGGGGTATTAATGTTAGCCGATTCTGTCGAAGCTGCATCAAGAAGTTTAAAAAATCCCGATGCGCAAAACATAAATGACCTGGTTGAACGGATAATTAACTACAAATTGGAGCAAAATCAATTAGATAATTGCGATTTAACATTAAAAGATATTGAGACTATCAAATTGATATTCAAGACGATGCTAATGAGTATCTATCATGTACGTATAGATTATCAACAAGTTTCATAATTTTTTTTTGTGGAATAGGTTGTTTTACTATATTTGCAGACCTCAAAACAAGGTTGGTAGAACAAATTTTGAGATAACGGAGAGGTGCCTGAGTGGCCGAAAGGAACAGTTTGCTAAACTGTCGTACTGGTAACGGTACCGCGGGTTCGAATCCCGCCCTCTCCGCAAAATAAATTGGCAAATTTAAATGGAATTATCATTTTAAAACCGTTACTTTGCCAACCCTTGCGAAAAGGGAAATAGATACTAAGTTCGGGGTGTAGCGTAGCCCGGTATCGCGCCTGCTTTGGGAGCAGGAGGTCGTAGGTTCGAATCCTGCCACCCCGACAAAAATTTGCGGATGCAAGTGTAATAATTAAATAAAAGATCGATGCCATTTTCGGGGTGTAGCGTAGCCCGGTATCGCGCCTGCTTTGGGAGCAGGAGGTCGTAGGTTCGAATCCTGCCACCCCGACAAACACAGATACAGTTTGTATAAAGAACCCTCTAAATGTTACATTTAGAGGGTTTTGTTTTTCAATATGGCATAGCGTTGGTCAATATCAAGCAATTTGTCTCCAGTTCGACTACCAAATTTTCGTTGTATTTCTGAAGTCTCTACAAAGCTGAAATTTTCTTGTAATTAATGTAAACTAAATCCAACCAGATTTATGGCATTTTTTTGCTATTCCTAATAGTCGCTATTGAAATCTCTTTTAGTGTGTCTAAGAAAACTGTGGCCAGCAGTATTAAGGACAATGATGCAGGAATCAAAGATGAAGACCAAAAGGAACTCTTCGACCAGGGGTGCTCGTGCTAGAATATTTATCCAGTACAAGTATCTCGTTTTTATTTGTAATTTATTTTACGCTTCATTTAATGTTCCTGGTTCAAATCATTAATTAAAAATACCTCATCAAGGTATTAAATGATTTAGAATAATAACAAAGCACGGGGACGTGGGGAGAGTTTTGTTTCTTAACTGATGGCGATAGTGCAAATCAAAGACAGCATCAAACAAATTTCCTGAATTAATTCTACATCAATGCCAGAAACATTGGTTTATTCATCAAATGTGATGTATTGATCTTTACGCTTATTGAGTGCAAATCTTAAATTTCTTAGCACTCTTTGTGCTTGTGCCAAGCTTTTTACTGTTATGATGCTAACATCTTGCGGATAAATACATACTCTTTTCATGTGTTGTTTGGTTAAACCGCAACAAGTTGGGAGGTGCCATAGCTTTACAATTTGGATTTACCGAGTTTAGCCCTTAACAGCGGATCATCTGCGCTTCATCTAGCCTTCATCTACGCTTCATCTACTGATAGAGATTAAGGGAAAGCAAATTGAAAAACTATCCTACCCGAGCAGTGATTCAATGATTGATATTTAATAAATCTAATATCTGAAAAAATAGCTTTTTTGATAAGAGACAAAAAGAGAGATATGTTAAGCTTTAAGGGCTAGCGATAATTTTAATCAATTGACACTTTTTCTATGCCTGTTATCTATTTTAACATTCATCTAACTAATTAAATAACAAATTAATATTGCAATACATAAATTTTATAAAATTTGGTAAAGGTTATAACACAGGAAAAAGACTTTAATATTTTTTTTTCTTACACTTATTTAAAAGGAACAAGTTTAATTGTATCTTTATCCGTTTTTGTAGCATCCTATATTTAAAATCAAAAATAAAACCAATAATTAATCAACCCTACTATTAATGAAAACTTTACTAAAAATTACGCTCGCATGCTTAATCTTTTTAAGCGTTAATGCTTATTCGCAAGAAACAATTATTCCTGAAATAAAATATGCTGATTTAGAAAAGTATATTGAATTGGCAAAGCAAAATTTTCCACGTGCAAAATCTTATCAGCTTCGTTCTGATGGTGTTAAAATTGGAATCACGACAGCAAGCTTATCTTACTTAGATATTTTTAATGCTTCTTATTTTTACAGACCTGGAGACAGAGCGGTATTAGATCCTGTTAACCCGTACAATGTTAATGGTGTTCAATTTGGTGTTGGTATCAATTTAGGTAATTTGCTTACAAAGCCTTTCTTGGTTAAAAAAGCTAAAATAGATTATGAAATTGCAAAACTTGAACAAAAAGATTTTGAGCTATTATTAGTTAACGATGTTAAAGTTAGATACTACGATTATATTCAACAGTTAAGCTTATTAAAAATTAGTTCTCAAATGGCGCAAGATAATAAAGGTGTGGCCGAAAGTTTAAGACTAAGATTTGAAAAAGGAGAAATTACATTAGACGCCTATAATCAATCTCGCATAAATCAATTTGCTTCTTTCCAACAGAAAATTCAAGCAGAATCTTTGTATTTAAAATCAAGAGATTTGTTGGAACAGATTATTGGTATGAAGTTAAGCGAAGTTAAATAAGAGAAATTAAAATTCTTTAAATGGATATAAAATCACTTTTAAAACTGATTAATAAATATAAATGGGTGCTAATTCTAGTACCCATTATTGCTGTAATAATCACGTACTTTTTGGTTCAAAATTTACCTAAACAGTATAGTTCAGAAGTCCAAATTTCTACAGGACTTTTAGATCCTTCAAAAAAAGTTATTTCGAACGAGACTACTGATTTTTTTCAAGTAAGTCAGCAGTTTAATCAAATTATGGAGAAATTCAAGATGAAAAAAATCATGAATATACTTGCCTATAATTTGATGATTCATGATTTAGAGAATCCAAAAAAGTCATTTAGAAAATATAGTGAAAAGCTAGATTCATTAAATGTTCAAAATAGAGCTGAATTAATTCAGATTTTTAAAGAAAAGCTAGCAACTAAATCAATATTGACGCTATCTGATAATAACGGTAAATACAAACTTTACAATTTAGTTGGCTCGATGGGATATGGTGAAGAAACATTAAGAAAGCAGATTGAAGTTAATCATGCAGATAATAGTGATCTGATATCCATTGAGTATGTTTCTGAAAACCCTGAACTTTCTGCTTATGTTGTAAATACCCTTGCAACCGATTTTATTAATAATTATAGTAGTGAAATAAGTGTTAACCAGAATAATTCAATCGTTCTTCTAGATTCTTTGCTTAAACAAAAGGAAGCTGTAATGAACGAGAAAAATAATTCTCTTTCTGCTTTCAAAAAAAATAAAGGTTTTTTAAATCTTGATGAACAATCTGGGTCTGTTTACGGGCAGATTACGCAATATGAAACTCAACGTGCTGAAGCATTAAGAGTTATACAATCTAATCAGGGAGCGCTTTCTGTAATAAGAAGTAAACTAAACGGGAATGATTCATTTACCGCAGGAAGTACTCAGGTTGATAATAGAGAGCTAATTCGTTTAAAAGAACAATTAAAAATTGCATCTGACAGGTATGTTGATAATGGATTTAAGGCTTCAGACCAATTAAAAATTGATTCTATAAATAGGATTATAATTAGGAAAAGTAATCAAAATGCTGATGAAAATGTGGTTGATCCACGTGCTTCCAAGCAAGCGTTGATTGCCCAGAAAACAAATTTAGAGATTTCATTAGAGGAACAAAAAAGAAGCCTTACCATAATTAATCAGCAATTGGGTATTTTAAGGGCTAAGTATAGTAGCATGGTTCCATATGATGCAGATATTCAGAACTATCAAAGAGAAGCTGATTTGGCAATAAAGGAATATACAACTGCTTTAGATCAGGTAAATCAAAATAGGGCCGGACAAAGTTTAGGATTGAGGCTACAAATTGAACAGCCAGGACTCCCAGGTAACCCAGAACCATCGAAAAAGATATTTTATTTATTAGGCGCTGGCGCAGGAAGTTTTATAGCAAGCTTTGGATTTGTAATGTTGATATTCTTTCTTGATAATAAAATTGTTAGTGCTCAACAATTAGCAAATGCAACCAAATCGAAAACATTAGGAGTATTAAATAAAATTGATAGTAACGAAAGAAATATCAGAGATATTTGGAATGATAAAGATGGTAATCAAAATTTTGAACTTTATCGTGATATGCTTAGGTCGCTACGATTTGAAATCAATAACCAAATGGATGCCGATGGTAGTAAAATTTTAGGTGTTACAAGTTTGGTAGCTGGCGAGGGAAAAACGTTTTTATGTTATAGTTTGGCTTACGCGTTTGCGATGACAGGTAAAAAGGTTTTATTAATTGCCGATGAACTTCCCGTGGTTAAATCTGATAGTAAGGCACTTGCCACGAGCCAAAATTTCCAAACTTTTCTAATCAAAAAGGAAATCCACACCGAAGATTTGATTACGATAATGAATAAGAGTAAAGCTCGAGAATCGCTTTTAGAAATTCAAAGTATTAAAAGTCTGCAAGCAGGTTTCGATGTATTAAAAGACGAGTTCGATACCATAATTGTAGATGTTAATGCATTACATGATATTAATATTGCTAAAGAGTGGCTTCTTTTTACAGAGAAAAATTTAGCAGTATTTGAGGCAGGAAATACTATTAAAGATTCGAATAAAGAGTTTGTAGATTATATTAAAAAACTACCTGGATTTTTAGGTTGGGTTTTAAATAAAACTCAAATACAGAGTTAATTAACAAAATATAACTGTCTTTCGTATTTATGGTTGCAAAAGTTGTTGTTTACATATTATTAATATATTGCTTTGTTTACTGGCTTATTTCAAGAGAATTAGGGATAATGTTTCCTATTGGTATTCTCATCGAGGTAATAATGTTAATAGCGTTTATATGTGCAATTTTTTCAGTTCCTAAAGAAAATTGGAAGAACTTAAATAATGACTTGTTTTATCTTTTTCTGTTTTGGTTTTTTTTAAGTGTACTTGAAGTCGCTAATCCTGCCGGTGCAAGCACAATTGGATGGTTAAAGGAAATAAGGTCTGCTGCAGAATATCCCTTACTAATAGTTACACTATATGCTCTAGTTTTTAAAACTAATAAAGATTTAGATTATTTTTTACTTATAGTAATTGCATTATCAACAGTTGCAGCTTTAGATGGTATTAAGCAATTACATTTTGGTTTATCAAAGGGCGATAGAATATTTTTAGATAATGGAGGTGCGGTAACGCATGTATTGTGGGGACGATTAAGAGTATTCTCTTTTTACTCTGAAGCAGCACAATTTGGTGCATCGCAAGCTCATATTGGTCTGCTTGCATTAATATTGGCCTTAGGTCCGGTTAAGAAAAAGGTAAGAATTATATTGTTAGTATGTTCGGCTTTAATGTTATATGGGATGTTAATATCTGGAACAAGAGGAGCAATGTTTGCGCTAGTTCCTGGTGCTTTCGTAGCGATTTTACTTAGTAAAAAATTCAAAGTATTATTTTTAGGTGGTGCTTTAGCTATATTATTTTTATGTTTCTTAAAGTTTACCAATATTGGTAATGGAAATTATAATATATATCGGTTTAGAAGTTCTCTAAATCCCGATGATCCATCATTAAATGTAAGGTTAGCATCGCAAAGAGTATTAAAAGAATATATGAGCGGCCTTCCATTTGGTGGTGGTTTAGGTGTTGTTGGTTCAAATGGAATGGCTTACAATGCAGATAAATTTTTATCAAAGGTACAGCCCGATAGCTATTGGGTAAAGGTTTGGGCAATGTATGGTATAGTTGGCTTCACCATATGGATTTGTATGATGGTTTACATTCTTGGGCGATGTTGTGGTATTGTATGGGATATAGAAGACGAGGGTTTGAAGATAAAAGCTATTGCATTAACATCAGGCTTTGCAGGTATTCTTTTTTGTAGTTATGGTAATGAGGTAATAAATACTATGCCCACAACAATTATCGTATATGCATCTATTGTTTTTGTGTACATGATGCCCAAACTAGATAAAGAAATAAAAGAAAAAAACTTAATTAAAATAGCCTAACATGCCTTGGGAAATATTTAGTGTACCTGCTATAATTTTCTTTATAATTGGTTTTTTTAGAGGAAGAAGGAAATCGGATTCAGAAGATTTTAACGAATAAAAATAATGACCTCAATCATCTCTAAAATAAAATCAAATCCTAAGTTAAAAAGCTTAGCATTAACTATGCTAATGCCTGCTAATGATAATAAACCACGTTTGTGGGTTAGATGGTTTTTAAATCCTTTTAAACATAAACGAGGTAAAGGAGCCATTGTACGTTACAATACTAGGCTTGATGTTTTTCCATTTAATGATTTTAGACTAGGCATTAATTCGGTAATTGAAGATTTCGCAACTATAAATAATGGTGTTGGAGATGTTATCATAGGCGACAAAACAATTGTTGGGATGGGCAATGTCATTATTGGTCCAGTCACCATTGGCAATCATGTTATGTTGGCGCAAAATATTGTTATATCTGGACTTAACCATGGTTATGAAGATGTTAACATACCACCCTCGTTGCAAAAAGTTTCTTGCAAACCGATTGTTATTGCTGATGATGTTTGGATTGGTGCAAATAGCGTAATTACTGCCGGTGTAGTACTTGGTAAACATTGCATAATTGGGGCCGGAAGCGTGGTTACAAAAAATATACCCGAATTTTCTGTTGCAGTTGGCAATCCAGCAAAAGTTATTAAGCAATACAATAAACAAACTTCCTCATGGGAGAAAATATCCCTTTAATTAAAGCAAATGGAAACTACAACGAAAGTTGAATATTTTGATGATATAACTTTAATGATTACTCATTACAATCGTAGTAAATCTTTAGAGCGTTTGCTTTTTGAATTAAAGAAGGCTAATTGTGCCTTTAAAGAAATTATTATATCTGATGATAGCAGTTCGGTAGAACATATAAACTATATTGATAGCATAAGCAACCAATACGATTTTAAATTGATTTCCACCTCTATTAATAAGGGTTTGGGAAATAATTTAAACAAAGGGTTAGATGCTGTAAAAACACCCTTTACTTTATACATTCAAGAGGATTTTATACCGTTAGAAGGCTTTGCACAAAATTTAAAGAATGGCCATTCTCTGTTAATTGAACGACATGATTTTGATGTAGTTCGCTTTTATGCCTACGAGAAATACCCTTACCTAAAACCTTATAAATACGGGTTTTCTGAAATGCTTTTTAAATGGTGGTACCCCGGATTAAATAAATTTGCATTATATAGCGACCATCCTCATTTAAAAAGAAGTACTTATTTTCAAAAGTTTGGGCGATACATCGAAGGTACATCTGGCGATAAAACTGAATTTGGAATGATGATGTCTTTTATTAAAAATGGGGGTAAAGCATTTTTTTTCGATGAACATAAATCTGTGCTAGAGCAGGTAAATTCATCATCAGAGCCGAGTACAATGCATAGAAATATGTGGCGAAATAGTGATAATTTCTTTGTTAGGCATTTAAGAACAGCTTATAGATATGTTAATTGTTATTCTGGATTGTATTTAAGAAAATTTTAATTAACAAAAATTGGAAGGAATAGATTTTGTAATTGTTGGGCAACAACCCTGGGATACTGAAATTGGAAGCAATTGTAAAAACATTGCAATAGAAATCAGTAAAACAAATAGAGTTTTATACATCAATTCTCCTTTAGATAGAATCACACTCTATCGCGATAAAAACAATCCTAAAACCAAATTGCGATTAGACATTATCGAAGGAAAAGCTAATGGCTTAATTCAGGTTCAAAATAACTTATGGAATTTGTACCCCGATTGTATGGTAGAATCTATAAATTGGATTCCAAGCACAGCAATTTTTAATTTGATTAACTACTTTAACAATAAAAAGCTATCTAAATCTATATTAAAAGCTACAAAGAAATTAGGTTTTAATAATTTTATTCTATTTAATGATAATGAGATTTTTAAAGGTTATTTCTTAAATAATTTTTTGAAGCCAAAAGCAAGTGTTTATTATTCAAGAGATTATATGATTGCTGTAGATTATTGGAAAAAACATGGTGAGCAATTAGAGCCTAAATTAATCGCCAAAAATACCTTGTGTGTTGCTAATTCTACTTTCCTCGCAGATTACTGCCGCAAATACAATTCAAATTCTTATTACATAGGGCAAGGTTGTGATTTAGATATCTTTTTCAGGAAAGATAGCCAGCTAGAAATTTTAGGCCTGACAAATATTAAAAAACCTATAATTGGGTATGTTGGTGCGCTTCAAAGCATCCGTTTGGATATAAATATAATTGCTCACATTGCTTTAACAAAACCAGAATGGACAATTGTTTTAGTAGGTCATGAAGATGATATTTTTAAAGGAAGTGACCTTCATAAATATAAGAATATAATATTTACTGGTAACAAGCCAATTAATTTGCTTCCTGATTTTATAAATGCATTTGATGTTTGTATAAACCCTCAGCTTATAAATATGGTAACCATTGGTAATTATCCTCGAAAAATTGATGAGTATTTAGCAGTTGGAAAACCTGTAGTTGCAACGGCAACTAAAGCAATGGAAACTTTTTCTGATTTTGTTTATTTAGCTGAAAACAAAGAGCAATACATTTCACTAATTGAGCAAGCACTTAGTGAAGATAAAGAAGAATTTCAAATAAACAGACGAAATTTTGCTCTAAAGCACACATGGGAAAATAGTGTAAAGGATTTATATACAGCTATTGAACATACATTATCAGATAAAAATTAATATGGAAGTTTTAATTACGATTTTTATCATTTTTCAGGTATTGGTTGGCTTTAATTTATTGCTTCCAGTATTTTTATATATTTTTCACTTTTTTAAAAGTAAAAGTAAAATTTCAACAGTTTTAACAAGCGAGTATGATTATGGAATAATTGTTACTGCTTATCAACAAACTACCTTATTACCCGATGTTGTTCAATCAATTTTAAATTTAAATTACCAAAATTTTGTGGTTTATGTGGTTGCTGATGATTGCGATATTACCAATCTTAACTTTAATAGCGATAAGGTTATACTGCTTCGTCCGGAGGAGAAACTAGCTAGTAACACTAAATCTCATTTTTATGCTGTTAATAGATTTATTAGACCTCATAAGCTTTTAACCATAATAGATAGCGACAATTTAGTTGAACCAGAATATTTAAATGAGCTAAACAAATTTTTTGATTTAGAATATTTGGCTATACAAGGTGTACGTAAAGCTAAAAATTTAAACACAGCTTATGCTTGTCTTGATGAGGCTGGAGATATTTATTATCGCTTTATTGATAGAAAACTTTTGTTTGATAACGGTTCATCTGCATCATTAGCAGGTTCTGGAATGGCTTTTACAACTTCTTTTTACAGAGAGTGTTTAGAAAAATTATCAATCGAAGGTGCCGGTTTTGATAAGGTTTTACAAATGGAGATTTTGAATCGCGGTAAACGAATAGCTTTTGCCGAGAAGGCAATTGTTTATGACGAGAAAACTTCTAAATCTCAGCAATTGGTTAATCAAAGAGCTAGGTGGATAAATACATGGTTTAAATATGCAGGTAAAGGTGTGAAATTAGTTTTTAAGGGATTGTTCCAATTTAATAGAAATCAATTTTTGTGTGGACTTATATTTTCAAGACCGCCTTTGTTTATTATTGCTGGTTTATCTATGTTATCCATCCTGATTGATGTATTTTTTTTAAGAAGTATGTTAATTTTCTGGCTTATTGCTATTTCGAGTTTCTTTGCGATTTTCTTTATCGCCTTAAACTTTTTTAAAGCACCGAAAGCTGTTTACAGCGCTCTTGTAAAAGTTCCTGTTTTTATGTTTTTGCAAGTTCTCTCATTATTCAAAGCAAGGAAAGCGAATGAAATATCAACTGCCACGATTCATTACAATGAAGGAATTGTAGATGAATTGGGAAGTAAAAAAAATTAACATCAATTATGACGACTGCAAAAAAAACAATCTTACATGCTATTAGGCAGGGCCAGGTTGGTGGTGGTGAAACACATGTATTGGATTTGGTGAATAGCTTAGATAAAGCAAAATACGAATCTGTAATTTTATCGTTTACGGAAGGACCAATGGTTGAAAAGTTGAAACAAGATGGCTTTAAGACTTATGTTGTAAGCACTGAAAAACCATTTAATTTTCGCGTTTGGAAACAAGTGAGACAGATTATTTCGGCCGAAAATATTGACTTAATTCATGCGCATGGCACAAGAGCCAATTCTAACACTTTTTACAGTGCAAAATTGCTTAAAATTCCATTAGTTTACACGGTTCATGGTTGGTCTTTCCATCCAGACCAAAGTAAAATGGTAAAATTTATAAGGAGCATGAGCGAACGCTTTCTGGTTTCTGTAGCTAATAAAACGATTTGTGTTTCAAAGAGTAATCTTATCGAAGGAAAAACCAAATTCCCTATGACAAATGCAACCGTAATTGCGAATGGAATAAATCGTTTTAAATTTAATCCAGATAAAGAATTTAAAAATATTCGATTGGAATTTGGTATAGATGAGAGTTTTATTTTAGTTGGATACATTGCCCGAATTACTAATCAGAAATCTCCTTTAACGTTTCTTAGAGCGATAGCGATGCTTCCAGAGAAGGAAAATATTCGTTTTTTAATTGTTGGTGATGGTGATTTAAAGACTCAAATGCTTTCTTTGTCGAAAGATTTAAATCTCGACAAATACATCACTTTTGTAGATTTTAGAAATGATATCCCGGATATCTTAAATGCAATAGATGTGTTTTGTTTACCATCATTGTGGGAGGGATTGCCCATTGCTTTGCTAGAAGCCATGTCTATGCGGAAAGCAATTATTGCCTCAAAAATCGATGGAATTACCGACCTGATTGATGATGGCTTGAATGGTTTACTTGTTAAAGCTGCTGATATAGATAGTTTATCAAAAACGCTGCAAAGGTTAATTCTTGATAGAAAGTTAATCGCTGATTTGGGCCTTGAGGCTGAAAAAACCGTTCAAGAAAAATTTAATATTTCTACAATGACTAAAAATATCGAAGCCGTTTATCAGGAATTTATTTAAATATTAACTTTGTTTAACATGCTTAAAGTTGAAATATTTTATAAATCTATCGTAGGTAGATTTATAAATTCCACCATCAACAATTATTCTTCTATCGCCTGTCCATACTATACTTTCGCTTTTGGTTACCCAATGTAATTTACCAAATCCGGCTTTACGTAATTTCATGGCCAACCACCCGTCTTCGTTGGTTCCTGGAGGATGAACAAATCCATCAACGCTTAAGCATTGTTCTCTACGACATGCTGAGTTAAAGCCGTAAACATTTAATGCCTCTTCTTTAAAAAGCCTGTTTATATGTCTGTTAAAATCAGATAAATATTCATAAAAAAAATATAAAATCCGCGGTGTTTCTTCTGGAATAAAAGAGAACCTGCCATACGTTAATGCAATTTTATTACTGTTATTTAGCGGGTCTATCATATTATCTATCCACGATTCTGGATATATCGTATCCGCATCCGCATTGATAATGTATTTTCCTTTTGCAACAGTAAGGCCTGCATTTCGAGCATTTGTGATGCCTTGCTTCAATTCATTAACACAAATAACTCCACAAGCATTTATTAAATCTTCAGTTTTGTCTTTAGAATTATTATTTACAACTATAACCTCTATCGAGTATTTCGATTTCGTATTTGATAATGAGAATAGTGTTTTTAGAATGTTTTCTTCCTCGTTGTACGCAGGTATAACAATCGAAATATCAGGTTTATCACTATAAAGTTTTTTAAATTTTTCGTTTATTGACTTTATTTCAGACTTTAAAAAACTCGAACTCTTGTTGTACTTTTGAACACTAACCGGGATGAAAACAGGTCTCATTAAAATATAGATTGGGGATAATTGATAAATATAAATCAAAAACTTCAATTGTTGAATAAAAAAAAATAATACCGCTAAAAAACCAAAAATTGTTCGATTAATATTTATCTTTACTTTTTGTAATTATCCCCCTCATTTTGAATAGACGAACATCCATAAGAAGTATTCTAGCTTTAAGTGCTCTAGGTATCTCTTCTTTTTCTGCCTACAAATGGTTCGATCTACATCAAAAGATTAGTTTAAGCCAGTTAACTGATTTTAAACTGCTTATTACTGAACTAGCTGAAACCATTATTCCAGAAACCGATACACCAGGGGCAAAAAGTGCTGGTGTTCATAATTACATAATAAATGTTTTGCATAATTGCACTTCTAAAGTAGAGCAAAACAAATTTTTAAATGGTTTAGAAAGCGTTACAAGCTTTACACAAAATAAATTTAATAAACCGTTTGAGCGTTGCAATTCTGTTCAACGTACTGAAATATTGAAACATTTTGAAGAAAATGATACCTATCGTTATCAAATTTTAAATAAAATAAATAATAAACTAGTTGGTCGTCCTTTCTTTACACTGCTAAAGCAACTAACAATCGAAGGATATTGTAGCTCCGAACTTGGTGCTTCTCAAGGTTTATCGTATGATTATATTCCTGGAAGCTATATTGCGTGCATGCCATTAAAATCAAATCAAAAATCGTGGGCAACGAAATAATTATGGATAATACAGCTAAAACAGAAAATATTTATGATGCCATTGTTATTGGTTCAGGTATTAGTGGTGGTTGGGCGGCAATGGAGTTATGTAAAAACGGTTTGAAAACATTATTGCTAGAGCGTGGAAGAGATGTAAAACATATTATTGATTATCCTACGGCAAACTTAAAACCTTGGGAATTTAAAAATGGTTTACACAACACACTTCAGGATGTAGAAAATGATCCAATTCATAGTAATGTGTATAGCCCTGCAGATAAACATTTTTTTGTAAGTGATAAAATCCATCCGTATATACAAGAAAAGCCTTTTAATTGGTTGAGAGGATATCAGGTAGGCGGAAAATCATTAACATGGGGAAGGCAATGTTATCGTTTTAGCGATTTAGATTTTGAAGCAAATAAGAAAGATGGTGTTGGTGTAGATTGGCCTATAAGGTATAAAGATTTGGAAAAGTGGTATGACTATGTAGAACAATTTATTGGTGTAAGTGGGCAAACCGAGAATTTACCTCAACTACCTGATGGACAATTTCTACCACCTATGGAACTGAACTGTGTAGAAAGTCATTTAAAAACATCAATAAAAAATAAAGAAAACAGAGTACTAACAATAGCAAGGGTTGCAAATTTATCTCGTGGGTGGGATAACAGAGGACCGTGTCAAAATCGAAATCTCTGCAATAGAGGATGCCCATTTGGAGGATATTTTAGTAGCAATAGTTCAACCATTCCAGCCGCCGAAAAAACAGGCAATTTAACACTTCGTCCGTATTCCATAGTTGCAGAAATTTTATACAATGAAGAAACGCAGAAAGCTTCGGGTGTTAAAGTAATAGATGCGAATACGAATGAAATTATAATCTATAAGTCTAAAATTATTTTTATTAATGCCTCCACAATTGCTACAACATCTATATTACTAAATTCTAAATCAAAAAGATTTCCATCAGGATTTGGTAACGATAGCGGACAGCTCGGACATAATTTAATGGATCATCACTCATCTGCTGGTGCATATGGTGTATTTGAAGGTTTTCAAGATAAATATTATAAGGGTAGAAGACCATGTGGTTTTCTAATACCAAGGTATCGTAATGTAAAAGACAATGAAGGATTAGACTTTAAACGGGGATATAATATTCAGGGTGATGGCGAACGAAAGGAGTGGGAAGACAGACAAGGTGAATCAGGTTTTGGAGTTGATTTTAAGTCTAAAGTAACATCACCTGGTCCATGGACAATCTGGATGGCTGGTTGGGGCGAATGTTTACCTTATTTTGAAAATCAAATTTCTTTAGATGATACAAGAAAAGATAAATGGGGTTTGCCTTTAGTTAAAATAAATTTTTCATTTAATGAGAATGAAAAGAATATGATGAAAGATATTCAGGAAACCTGTGCTACTATGCTTAAAGACGCCGGTTTTTCTGATGTGAGTATGTTCAATTACAATAAACCTGGAGGTTCTACCATTCATGAAATGGGAACAGCTCGCATGGGAACCGATCCTGCTACATCTGTTCTTAATGCTAACAATCAAATTCATGCAGCTAAAAATGTATTTGTAACTGATGGAAGTTGCATGACTTCCTCAGCATGTCAAAATCCATCATTAACATATATGGCACTTACAGCTAGAGCGGTTGATTTTGCAGTTAAAGAATTAAATAGTGGTAATTTATAATAACAATGCGATAACGCTAAATAGAAGATGAATATTATAAAAAAGGCGTTTGCAATTTTTAAAAACATGCATTTCCAATCACTGCTTGCTAATGGGATGATGGCAGTTTTTGGAATGATTACCTTATCCATTTTATATAGAAACCTAACTGTAGTTGATATTGGTATTTATATATTCTTTTTAGCTATTGTTGGCTTGATAGATAATTTACGAGCAGGGTTTTTAACCATAACAATTGTTAAATTTTTCTCAGGTACAACCGAAGAAAGAGGAAATGAAGTAGCAGGCTCTGCTTGGCTACTAGCATTGGTAATTTCGGTTATATTTTTGATAATTAATATACCAACGTATTTTATATCCAGGTACGTTACAGACCAAGGATTAGCATTATTTTTAAAATATTTTTCTATTATATCGCTTATTACGTTACCATGTTTTATGGCCGATTGTATAGTTCAAGCAAGCAAGAGATTTGATAGATTGTTATGGTTAAGAATATTCAATCAAGGTTCTTACACATTAATAATATTTTCGCTTGCATTTTTAGGAAAACTGAATTTAATGACAGTTATGTACACTTTTATAGGTTCAAACCTGTTGGCAAGTTGTGTAGTTTTAGTATTACGGTGGACTATGATTTCATCAGTATTTAAAGCAAAACTTGATACCGCTTGGGAACTATTCCATTTTGGTAAATACAGTATGGGAACCAATATAAGCTCAAATTTATTTGGGGTAACAAACACATTTGTAATTAATTTTTTAATAGGCCCAGCTGCATTAGCCATGTACAATTTGGGTGGTAAATTATTGCAAATAGTTGAAATCCCTTTATTAAGCTTTGTTACCAGCGGTATGCCATTACTATCTGCACATTACAATAAGGGCGAAAAAGTTGAAATGGTTTATACGCTAAAAAAACTTATAGGGATGTTAACCATTGTATTAATACCTGTGGTAATTGTAGCTCTAATTTTTGCAGAACCAATTATTCATTTGCTTGGTGGCAAAGGATATATTGCTAATGAAGCACCAAACCTTTTCAGAATATTTATGGTTGTAGCATTATTATATCCTGCAGATAGATTTTTTGCTATAGGTGTAGATATTATTCATCAACCAAAAATAAACTTCTACAAAATAATTATAATGTCTTTAGTAAATCTTGCAGCAGTTTTTGCATTTGTAAGTATTTATCACTCGGTTTATTCAATCGCTTTTGCATCAATAACCCCTATACTTGTTGCAATTTATATGACCTATAAACCATTAAATAAATATTCAAAATTCAGCTTTTTAAGTATTTATCAAGTTGGGTTTAAAGAAATTATTATTCTAATTAAACAGCTAAATAATACCTTTTTTAAAAGTTCACAAAAATTAATCAATGAAAAATAATAATATTTCTGTTGTGTTGGCTTGCGATAACAACTATGTTGTTTTATTGGCAGCGTTGTTAAAATCAATAGAGATGAATCACGTTGATAATTCAATTGTAGATATATATATCGTTGATGATAAGATTTCTAAGGCAAATAAGTCTAAGTTAGAACAATCTTTAAGTTTAGATAAGATGAACTTAATTTGGTTAAAAATGACTGATATTATTCCTAAAGATATTAATCTTCCTATTGTAAATAATGCATATCCTATAAACACCTACATAAGGTTGCTTATACCTTACATTGTACCTAAAGATGTTGAGAAAGCAATTTTTATGGATGTTGATATGATAATGTTAGATGATATTACAAACCTATGGGCTATTGATATAGGAAAATTTGTAATTGGGGCGGCAAGTGACACAATTGGCCCTATAACTAAAACAATTGGAAACGGAATTGAAAATTATAAAGAGTTGGGATTAAATCCTGATGAAAAATACTTTAATGCTGGTTTGCAAATTATTGATATTAAGAAATGGCTTGAACAAGATATTACCAGAAAAACAATTAATGCTATAAACGAAAATAAAAAATATGCTTCTCTAGGCGATCAGTACGGCTTAAATATTGCATTAATTGGCAACTGGTTTGAGATTGATAGATTATGGAATTGCTTTTCTGTAAATGAAGATCCCAAGCCAAAACTCATTCATTATTTTCATAGAAAGCCTATTTATAAAACTTATGCTTATAATTATCGCGATGAGTTTTATAATTATCTAAATCAAACGAAGTGGGTAAATTTTAAACCAATTGGTGCCTCAAGCAGATATTTAAAAAAGGTAAATAACATTATTCAAAAATTGAAGTTTAAATTTTTGAAATAATAATCAGATAATTTTATATAACTCTTATAGCGTGAAAGTAAATAATAATATATCGATAATATGTGCTAGTGATAACCACTACGCAATATTAATTGTTGCATTGCTTAAATCAATTGATTTAAATCACAAGACTAATGAACATATTGATTTTCATATCATTGATGATGGAATTGCAAAGTCATTTAGAAAAAAATTAGAATCAATTGTAGATCCCTCAAGGATAACCATTAAATGGTTTAAAAGCAAAGAAATCGTTCCATCGCATATCACGATTCCTGTTGATAGCTCGGCCTTTCCATTAACAGCGTATATGAGGGTTTTTTCTCCTTATGTAGTTGATGAAGACGTAGAAAAATTAATTTATTTAGATGTTGATACAATAGTTCAGGATGATATTTCAAAATTATGGAATCTATCCTTAGGAGAATACACAGTTGCTGCAGCGCAGGATGTTGGTAAAACTGTTGACTGTAAATGGGGTGGAATTGCAAATTATGCAGAATTAGGGCTTACAGCTGATACAAAATATTTTAACTCGGGTGTTTTAGTCGTTAATCCAAAAAAATGGAAGGCAGAAGGGATTTCTGAAAAAGTAATTGATGCATTAAGAATTCATAAAAAATATGTTCAGCTGGCAGACCAATATGGCTTAAATGTTGTTTTAGCTAATAAATGGTTACAGCTAGACCCAAAATGGAACTGGTTTGCCTTTAATGAAAATGATAATCCTTCACTAGTGCATTTTCTTGATATTAAACCAATATTTAAAACCTATAATTCGAAAGAAGTTTACAAAGATGAGTTTTATAGATATTTATCTCTAACTCCGTGGAAAAACTTCAAACCAATTAGTGGAAATCAAAGGCATATCAGAAAGATTTTTAATAAGATAAAAAAGGCTTTCATAAAATTATAGAAGAAGAATTCTTCTTCTATAATTTTAAACTATCAGACGGTAAAATTTCATTATCTGATAGTTTATTAAAAATTTCCTTCTTGCTTTGGCTCTTTTGCGATATCATATTTAATAATAAAATTCCCATTACAAAGAAGCCGATACAGATTAAAGCCGTTGTAAATAAACTTACAGTCATGGTGCTAGCCCAGCCTAAAATAGCCTCATCTGTAAAAAATTTCTTATATAATACTATGCCGATAAAGCCAAGGAAAGAAACGATTATCAGCATAAAAATTCTTAAAAAAACCATTAATAATTCTTCTGCATATTCTACAAAAGATTTAAATGCATGATGAACCAAGCTGGTCAAGTTCATTTTAGATTTTCCATCTATTCTTTTTAACCTGTTATAAACAATACTGGTTGATGAAACTTTTTGTTTAGAAAGATGAGCTGCAAAATGTATAAATCCGGTATAGCATGAGGTTTGTAAAACCTTCTTTTTTATCATGCAAAAATTCCCAAAATTTAGGATTTTGCCGGTTATAATTTTAAATATAAATCTATAAATGTAATATGAAGCTTGAAATGAAAAACTTTCTTTTCTTCTGCCTCTGGCCACATTTACAATATCGAAATCTTTAAATTTTACCAAATCAGCAATAGCTTCTGGGTCATCTTCACCATCAGAATCCATAATTATAAATTTATTAGATTCTAAACTGTTTGAATATAATAAGCCCTGATAAATGGCTGCTTGATGACCTACATTAAATTTTAATTCTAATATTGTAAGTGTTGCATTTATTGCCGAGAAATTAAATTGCTTTAACAAGGAAAGCGTATGGTCTGAGGAACAGTCATCTACAACAACCACCTCAAAGTTGTAAGGAAGCTTTTCTATTACGCTTTCAACATTCTGCAGAAATGAAATTACGGTAGTATTTTCATTAAAGCAAGGGGTAATGATTGTTACTTTTTCTTCCATGTACTTTTATTATTCTTATAAACTAAATACCCATCGATATTTAATACTATCGTGTAATCTGATTTTTTGATGTTATTAAAATCTTTAACAATTTCATATTTAGAATTCGGGGTGGAATCGATTATGTATTCTATATTTCCATCGTTTAACAATTTTGCAAATTCATTATATCCAACTACTTCGAGTTTGCTGGTAGAATATTCGAGTATATCTCGTTGCGGAACAAGGCAATTTTTAAAATAAATATTATTTAAAAATTGTCTGGATGGTGCGTAAGTATCCGTTCCTAAATTTGAATAAATGTATTTGGCACTATTATTTTTCAAATTTGAGTCTATGAATTTAACAATCTTGGCAGTAGTATTTTTTTGTGATATTAATTTTGGGTCTTCTTTAAAATTTGCGATTGATTGAAAAGTATTAAAACCAAATATTAAGATTATGAACAAGCCGAAAATCGGTATTAATGCGTATTTATGGATTAAAAATTTTAGCCCTGATGCATTAATAGCAAAGCTATGATTTAGTGCTACAATTAAAGCTAGATTCATAAAAACTACATAATATTGAGTTGTTGCACCCATTTTTAGTGCAGTTACCGTGGCAAATATTAGCGTTCCTAATCCGCTTACAGCTATAAGCTTACTAATATTTAGTCCTTTAAAAAGTAAGTTTTTACTGATTAAAAGATATAAAAAGTAAAAAATTAAAGGCCAGCCTGTTAAGATAAATATGTTTCTGGTGAGTATATATTTTATAAAGTTTGAAACATCAATTCCATTTTTTACACCTCCAATAATGTTCTCAAAAAACGACGGATATACTAAAAAGGTGCTATAAAAGAGGATTCCGTAAAATAAAGTGGTGGAGATAATCAATTTTATCATTGTTGACCAGTCTTTAATAAGGAAGGCAAAGCCCACAAAAATTATGATAAACTGAATTCCACTTTGCTTTGAAAATACCGCTATAGCTGTTAGTACAACAATAAGCAGAATACTAATAATCTTTTTTGTTCCAGATTTATAATATACAACCATTGCGTAAATGGAAGAAATGCCTGCTAAATCATGCAAAGAATCTGGTCTTACAGCAAAATTATGTGCAAAATTTAAAGCGAATGAAGTAACAAGAAGCACTAATGCTTTATTGCCAGATATCTTAAAATAATCTTTGCCAATCCTATAAATAAGGTATGAACTTGCTAAGTTAAATAGCAGGTTCCAAAATCGACCAATGTGATATAAAGAATAAATATCATCCTCTGTAAAACCTAAAATTTTTGCGGTAAAGGCATTTATAAGATAATATAATGGTGTATATTGTGTAATCGAGAATGGAGCATTTAGTGGTGATGTGTATAAATTGCCATTATATAGAAGGTGTTGAATGCTGTATATTACATTCTGTTCCATACCTGCTATATCTGCTACGTTCAAGAAAATTACCATTATTCTCAGGGTAATAAGTATTAAGAGTAACATTATCAAGAAGTATGGCAAGAAGAGCCTCCACTTATATAAGATTGTCATTATTGTTGGGATGATTTGATCAATCAAGTCTTACTACTTGATATTTTCTGTTATAGGATTGAATCGGGCTGTTATGTGCGTTTAAAAGTTGAGATTGGTATATATAATTTAATAAATCAATTTATTTCACCATTAATTTAAAACAAATTAGTTTGTACAGACTTTTATAGTCTAAATAGATAAAATTCATCTGAAGAGTGTTGTCTTATTGGGATTTATCTAGCTAAGATATAAAACATTTCACTTGGTTTTGAATTTTATTGAAAATCACTTTGATATCCTTAAAATTTACCTACCCCGTTACTTAATTCATAAAAAAGGTTCGTAAGTTTTTATTTTACGAACCTTCAAAATTTTTAGCAAACTCTATTAAATTCCTGATGAACCAATTCCCGCAAATAGCGAAATAAACTTATTAATGTCTGCCACTGCACTTGATTGCTGAGCGAAATACTTATTGTTAGATATGTTTGTTTTAGCAGCGTTGCCATTGTAATTTATCATATCAGTAATAGTACCTTGAGCTTTATATAATTCAAATCCTAAATTATTATAGTAATCTAACGTTCCACCAAAATTATATAAATCTAAAATTTGACCCTCCCAATCTTTTGATGTGTTCATTTTACCTACAGTATTGTTATAAACTTTAGCATTAACAAAAGTTGTTTTTCCAGCAATGATATTTCTATCAAACTGTTGAATCTCAAAACCTCCGTATTTCCTGGTATTATAGCAAATATTATTATATATCTCAACAGTAGCTGGAGAACTTCCTCTTGAGTATATCCACATTCTTATTGCATTACCTTGATAGTTTGTTAATTTATTATCATGAAAAATGCCGTTACCCTGCATGTAGAAAACGCCGTTGTGGTTATTTGTAGATTGATTGATGTTATTTACGATATTGTGATGGATGTTATAATCTTGTACGTTTGTAAACGCACAAACGCTTCCAGCATTTGTATTTTGGAATATATTATTAGCAATTTCAACATCTTTAAAAAGCCCAGTATCTTCATTCTCGTTTAAATTGCCTCCAAAAGAAATTTGACCAGCATTATCGAAAAGACAATTTAAAATTTTAAACTTTTCAACTCTAGTATTTGAACTCCCATTGTATGCCAAGTTACTACCATTTGTTTTTTCTCCTGCAATACAATAATCATTTACATTTTTGAAACTCATATTCTTCAACGTAACACCGTTCATAAGTCCGTTCAGTTTTATTGCTCTTAAAGCAATATTTTCAAATGCAAAGCCATAAGATATAGTACTTGTGGCATCTCCAGAAATTGTTACATAACTAACATTATCAGTTTCCATCCCTTCGGATATATTTACCTGTCCGTTATTAACAATTTTTACTGGGCTTGAAGATGAAGCTATGATATTTTTAATATAGAGGCCTTTGTATGTGCCTCCTTTTACTTTTATAAGTTTAATTGAAGATAAATCTAAAGATTTGCCATCTATTGTTAAGTATCCAGAACCAGAACCAACCTCGTACGATGGAATGATAGCTACTGGTGTTGTTGGAGTAGCTGGGCTAGTTATGGGAAGCACTACAGATGTTTCAGATTTAAGTTCCTCTGGGGTAGTATTTTTTTTGCAAGCAGCAAATAAAATAACGAATAGAGCGATGAAAAGAGGCATTGTAGGAGTGATTCTCATTAAAATTTGTTAAAGATAAATTAATAATTGTTTGTTGCTTCTAAAACGGGGGATAATTTGATTATTGTGTATTAATTTGCTCGTTAAATTTTTTTAAAGATTGAAAGTTTAATCATAAGGGTTGTTAAAACATATTCAAGCAAGTTTATCATTAAAATTAAGTATGAAATAAAATTGTAACTCGTCGATGTTTATGACATTAAAATTACAATTTAAATATACGCAATTTTAATTCATAATGCGCTGATAATGTGTTGTTTAATTATTATTGTTTGGTTTGTGTTTAATCTTGTATTAAAAAAAATACAAAACATTTTATTTTTGTTCTGTTTTGTATTATGCTTTTTTCTTATCGCAATATAGGATAATTTTTAAAAAATCATCATGCTAAGAAAATTAAGTTTTTATTATGTTCTTGCTAAATAATTCTTCGTTATTTTCATTAAATATTGCATGCTATTAATATTATTAAGGAGTGTTCCTGTACACCAATTTGATGATTTTAATAATTCCAAATCGCTACAAAAATGATTTCGTTTGCTATAAATTATCTTATTCGTTTATATCTGCCTTTATCATTTCTTGAATTCTTCTTAACAAAAGATGCGTTAATTTTAATAGTTATATATTTGCACTTCAAAAATTAAGGTTTTTATCCTAAAATAAAAACCTTAATTCATTGCCAAAAATCATCTATGTTCAAAAATTTTGTGCTATTATCTTATGGAAGTACTGTTGAGTATAGGAGAGCAATCTTTTGTATTTACAGTTTTCTTAGTTGGAAGCCAGATCTAAAAAACACAAGGTTTATCATTTATACTGATAATCCTGAAGCATTCAAAACTTATTTTTCATCATTAAATATAGAATATGTATTGCTAACTGCAGATTTGGAAAGGCAATTTTTAAAAGGCACAACATTTCATCATTTAAAAAAAGTTGGTGTAATTGATTCGACTTTTAAAAAATATCCTAATGAGCATTTGTTTTTTGTTGATACAGACACTTTTTTTATCGGAAATCCATCACGTATATTAAACTCTTTTATTTCAGGAAAAAGCTTTTTACATAAACGGGAATATCGACTGGGCGACGCAATATCGGAATTTGCCGTATTCAATCAAGCACATTTTCCACTATCCTTCATGAAATTTATTTCGGGAAGAGTGTTGAAAATAAATAATGAAACCGTAAAATTTAATGAAAACGACTACAGCTGGAATACAGGGGTGTTGGCTTTAAATAGTGATTTTTCATCATTTATGGCAGATGTTACCGATTTGACCTTTGAATTCTATCAAAATTCGAAATGGTTTGTTAGCGAGCAACTTGCATTTTCCTTAGTTCTTCAAAAAGTTACAGAAATAAAACCAGCTGATGGTGTAGTTTTTCACTATTGGGGGCAAAGGCAAAAACAATTCATGGATAATTATTTAAAAGAATTGGTTAGTAGTAATTCGCTCAATAATCAATTTTTAGGCATTACGATATCGGATTTAAAACAGCTAGAGAAAATGCTATCAAACGATATTATTCTTGAACAAATTAATATTGCAATACGTAAAAAGGATTACCCTTATTTATTAAAACAAAGTTTAAAGATAATTTTAAAAAACCCTCTCAATACCAATATTTATAAACAAATTTATAAAGAATTGAATTAACCAATTTTCTCATTTTCAGGTAGTAGTATATAAGAAAAAGGATTGGCTATAGGGCTTTTATAAGGATCGAAAATTCCTAAATATTTAACCGTTTTTTCTACATTCATTTGGTTTAGAAAGAAATCGGTTGATAAAAGATAATATCGCAAAAGGTCGTTAACGTTATTAGAATTATTAGAATTACTTCTTCCATAATATAAAACTTTCCATTTTACATTAGCCATTATGTTATTGGCTCCGCTTGTAAAATAATCGTTTATGTAGTTATTAAGTCCTTCTTTATCCAATTTAAGATAGGATAACTCCTTTTCGATTAACCTGGCTGCATATTTTTTAATGCTGGGCGAAACAAAGTATAGTGAGGGTGGAATTGCAACCATACCAACCAATACACCCGATAATAATAAAAAGCTTCTTCTTTCCATAATTAAAACATTTTATCAGCTGCAAATAAAGATAGGGCAGAGAGCGTTAAGCTGGGGTTAGCTGCGCTATAAGTAGTGAAAGCCCCTGCTCCTAAAACAAATACATTTCTATATTTATGATGGACTAAATATTTATCAACCACACCAGTATTTGCATTTTCCGACATTCTCGTTCCTCCAATAATATGACCTTCATTTGGAAATGGATCCAGGTATTTTAAGCGTTCAACCGGCAAGCAGGATAAAATTTTAGGTAGTTCTATTTTGGCGTTTTTGAAGGCTTTCTCCGCATAATCAGAACGGCCATCGTAATGCACTTCTGGTTTCAATTTATTTGAAGATGTTGTAATATAGTTTTTATCATCTGGCAAATCTTCAAAAACCAATCTAAAGCTTGCAATGTTAAGCCACTTATTTTCTTCAAACCTAATAAATGGAGCATTATTTACTTCAATTAAGCAGGCTGCATAATCTTTTCGGTGTTGGCCATCGTAAAGCATGTATCCGTTTGCGTTTACCCACGTGCTACCACCTGCATTACTTAAATTATCTAAATATATAAGTACTTGAATACCTAATTGTTCACCGAAACCTTTACCTGTAAATTGATTCTTATCCCCAGAGTTTAGTAAAATATTAGTATTAAAAAATGGATTTGCCCCAAGCGCTATAACTTCTCCATCAGCTGTATATTCTTTATCATCTTTAACGTAGCAAACTTTTTTAGCAACATCGTTTATTATTTCTAGTTTATAAACCTGGGCTCCATAAATTATTTGCACTTGCGGGTTTTGGTAAACGGACATACCAGAGTTTTCGATGCTAAATTTGGCATCAACAGGGCAGGTGCCACACGTGCTCGATGCCATACATGCATTTCTGTTTGCGGTTGCCCGGCTAGCTCTAGCCGTAGGTTGGCTTATGTATTGATTGCCATACTTTTTATTTAAAATTTCATCTACTTTGCTAAATCTATGTGGTGGTAATGGATACTTTCCTTTTTTTGGAAATGGTGTATCATCTGGTCCGGAAATTTGCATAATTTCTTCAGCTTCCTCATAGTAAGGCTCGATGTCATCATAAGAAATTGGCCAATCTTGTGCAACTCCAAAAAGCGATTTCATTTTAAAGTCAGAAGGCATAAAACGCGGTGTGCAACCCCACCAGCAATTTGAACTGCCACCATATCCGGTTGTAAAATGCCAATCTTTTTTCGGATTAAAATTTTCCACAAGCGAATCCCATTTTTGTTCGTATTTAATATCAGTCAAACTTTCTCCTCTTCTAAGTTTCAGTTTATCTGCATGGCTGTAAAAATAGCCTCGCTCCAAAACCAAAACTTTTTTATCTCCTTTATTTTTGGCTAAATATTTTTGTAAAAAGAATGACGAAGCAAAACCAGTCCCCACAACAATTAAATCGTATTTATCGTTTTTCATCTATTTTTAAGAATCGTAATTGTAATTATTTGCATTATTTAAAAACCAGTGCAACCAAGGGATGTCAACAAACATTAATATACAAAGTAGAGCTGTAAAAAGAGCCAAATAAAGCATAAACCATTTTCTAGTATATAATTTTTCCGAACCTTGTACTGGTGAATCGTCTAATAAGCCTATTTTAAGATACCAGGAGAATAACAGTGCGAAAAATGGGAAGCTAACTAAAAGCTCAATTCTATCTTTAATTAAGAATATTCCCATAAAAAAGGCACAGGTTATTGCGTAAAAGAACATCGAAACTAATAAGCTATTTTCATTGTAAATTTTAAATGATTTGCGGTATAAGCCAGCTAGTTTTGGGTTATCAATTAACCGATATTCGGCAAATCTTTTTGTAGCCATTAAAAATGCACCACCCATCCAATAAGCAATTATGATACTAACTGGTGGAAAGGTGTTAATCCAATTTAAATCCCATTTACTACTAGGAATTCCTAAAGCAGGACTGAATATAAACCATCCGGCAGCAAAGCGAATTGGATTATTTACCGATTCACTTAAAACATCAAGAAAAACACGGTCTTTACTTCGGAAAGGTTTTACATTATAAATAATACCCATAATTAATAAAAACGTAGCAACCGACAAAAACTTAATCGATACAAAGGATGAAAGTGCGATACCTATAAATGCCAAAACTGCATATTCTGTATATACAATTCTTGGGTTTATCATGGTTACAACTGACGATCTTTTTCGCTTTAATGGGTGAAATTTATCAAAACCTGCATCTAAATATTCGTTTATAACATAATTTGCCGATGCGATTAAACACATACTAATTGCGCCTAAAACAATTTTTATAATTAAGGCTGAATTTAAGGGAGTATGAAATATTGATAATGCAAAAAGCATCCCAGGTACCATAAATAGGTTTTTTACCCAATTATCTGGGCGTGCGATGGAAACATATTCTTTTAAGCTAGCCCGTTTGAGCTCGGTTTCTTTTGGTTCTTCTGCCGATGTTGGGTCTTGAGGGAATGTAATTTTATCAATCATAATATTTATTGCTTAATAACATTAAGCACTTGTTTTGAGAGGTTTTCAAATAGGGGATTTTTTTCATTTACTTCATCAACCATTAAAAAAGAAATTCCTGCTGCTTTTGCGCATTCGCCATCCAGTTCCAACCGGTCGCCTATAAATAGGCATTGATTTTTATCAGTTACGCCAAATTCATTACATATAAATTCTAACCCATCAGGATTAGGTTTGAATGCATTGATTTGAGCATCTGTTGAACTAACGTATAGATCGGCTTTTAGTTCCATAGCTTTCATCTTTTCTATCGAATCGTAATCAGAATAAATCGCAATACGAATTTTTTTTTCGGCTAGTGATTTAAATAAAAGATGAATACCTGGGTAGGTACAAGACTTTAAAAATTGATTGGGATAATTGAATATCCATTTAGCTACAACTTCTCTAATTTTATCAATAGGTTGATTTATTTTTTGCTTGCACCATATATACTGTTGTTCATTAAGATTTGGACCTTTAAATCCTTTATTTTTCTCTCTTTCTTTACGGAAATGGTATAGAATAAATAATTCGTTAATCTTCCAGGGATGAAAAACAAAGTATTTCATTAAGGAGAATAGCATTTTTTTTCTGAGAAGGCTTTGATTATATAAGGTACCATCAACATCAAAAACTACTACCTCTAAATTATTCAGAGATATATTATGCACAGGGGGTGATTTATTTATGTAAAATTATTAAAAATTCCGATATTGCATAAAATCCAGACTGTCTATTTGCATGCCATTTCCTTTAAAAAACACTCTAAAAGATAAATTCAGCTTTTATTTATTTTTATTGATTATAGTTTTAGGCGTATTTTTAAGGTTATACCATTACTTCATTAATAGGTCGTTGTGGTTGGATGAGGGATATTTAACATCTAGTTTGCTAAATTTTAACTTTCAGCAGCTTGTAACAAAACCATTAGATTATCAACAGAAGGCACCCATTGGATTTTTGCTAATTGTAAAATTATTTTTAAATATTGTTGGTAACAATCTGTATGGTTTAAGAATAGTACCGCTTCTATCAGGATTATTATCAATCTTAATATTTATTCCTGTTACAAAGTATTTTTTAAAAAGCACGGGCATTTTAGTTGCAATGGCGATTTTATGTGTTTCGCCAGCTTTCGTTTATCATTCAGTAGAGATTAAGCAATATTCTACCGAATTGCTTTGCTCGATTTTATCATTTTACCTGTTTATTAAATATAGAACACTAAACGGTGTTAAAGAAATAATTATTTGGAGTTTAGGCGGAGCTGTTATACTTTGGTTTTCATTTTCTGCAATTTTTATATTAGGTGGTATTGGTTTTGGTTTATCAGTTTATTATGTAATAAATAAACAATGGAATATCCTGTTTAGAAGTTTTATACCTTTTATTACCTGGATGGTAAGCTTTATTTTACTGTTCGTTTTTTTTATTAGTAAAACTCCAGATGCAGAATGGGTAGTTAGTTGGTTCAGATTTTATGGAGATTTTATGCCATTACCACCTAAATCTGTTTCAGATTTAAGTTGGTTTTTTACAAGCTTTTACAGGATGTTGGATTATCCTATGGGTTTGCTTTGGAATTTTGTTGAAGCGGGAACACAGACACATTCTTACACTCCATTGATTAAAATGCCATTTTTACCATTCATTTTATTGGCCGCAGGAATTTATTTTTGTTTTAAAAATTCGCTCCAAAATTTTAATGTATTTGTGTTTCCATTGCTATTGGTATTGCTTGCTTCCGGATTAGAACTTTATCCGCTAACAGAAAGGTTTTGGCTGTTTTTAACACCAATCTTTATAATATTAATAGGTATCGGTTTGGACGGTTTAATTAAGGCTAAGCCATTAAAAATAATTATGGTTAGCCTATTATTAATCTCACCAATTATTCAATCTTTTCAGTCGATAACAAGCAGTGCAACATTTTACAAACATAAAAAATCATATCAAAAAGAATTATTCGATATGATTAATAAAGAATATAGAGATGGAGATGCTGTTTATGTTTATTGGAATGAATTGCCTGGCTTTAAAGTTTACTCAAATTTAAAAAAGTATAAATTTAAAGTTACTGAAGGTCAGGATTTTAGATGGAATTCTACAAATCTTGCTGATTATAACACGAAATTGAGCTCAGATTTTAAAAAAATTAAGAATAATAAAAGAGTTTGGGTTATCTTTAACAACAAATTTCTATCAAATGTTGGTGATCCTATTAGCATGCCAAAATGGTATTACGAAAATAAGAATCTTCCAGCAGCAAACTTGAAAACAGAATTATCAAAAATAGGAAAGTTTATCAAGACATCAAACACGGCTGATGTTAGTGTTTATCTCTATCAAATTACAAATCAACCCTAAAAATTAATCCCTAATAATGCGTGTTGCTCATATTATAATGGTTCATAAAAATCCGACGCAGTTGTTGCGTTTGGTAAATCGTTTAAAACACCCAGGATTTGATATTTATATACATCTAGATGAAAAGGTTGATGCTTTAGAATATAAGTTTTTGGAGCATTTTCCGCAAATATATTTCATCAAAAAAAGAGTAAATTGTAACTGGGCTGGCTGGAGTTTTACCAGGGCAATAGTTCAATCGCTTAAAGAAGTTATCGCTACTAAACAGCAATATGAGTTTATCAATTTAATTAGTGGTCAGGATTATCCGATACATTCAGCAGATGAAACCTACAATTTCTTTATTGATAAAATCGGTCAAAACTTTATGCATATAGATAGAAAAGATTCTGTTTGGTATAGGGAAGGACGCGATAGATTTCAGAAATTCCACTTTACAGATTCAGGTTTAAAAGGTAAATATCTTTTACAAACCGTAGTTAATTCTATGGCTCAAAAAAGGAAGTTACCGGATGATATGGAGTTTTATGGTGGTAGCAACTCTTCTTGGTGGACAATCACCTACGATACTGCAACTTATGTAGTAAGTAAGCTATATAGGAATGCGAAATATCATGATTTTTTCAAATACACGTGGGGTTCGGATGAATTCGTTATAGCAACTGTAATTATGAATTCTGAATACAGCAAACATACCAATCACGATAACCTACGTTATATAGATTGGTCTGAAGGTAAGCCCAATCCGAAGTTTTTAGGCATTGCAGATTTATCCAAAATCGTTAATTCTAAAATGATTTTTGCCAGAAAATTTGATATCGATTTAGATTCGGCGATATTAGATGAATTAGATAAATATTAATATCTATTTCAATTTCCAAAAAGAACCCTGATATCGAAATGGCTTAAAGTTTATGTAATACTTTTGAGATTCGGAAATAAAATCAAACTCCAAGTCATAATTTTTTTTGATTTGATTTTCTAATTTATTTTTCCCGAAAAAAATGCAAGGGTATGACGCCTCTATACCATAAAAAACAGGAGGGACCTTTTGAATTGTTATTCTATCCTCCTCAGTGTCATTATATCCAACCAAATCGAGCATTAGGTAAGGTATATTGAATGTTTGCAGGTGATTTAAAAGATTATAAGGTTCTTTAATGTACTGTAAAGTGCTAGAAATCAATAGAATATCAGGATTTTTACCATCAGCAATACACTCTTCAATTGAGTAGTAAAATTTTACATTAGCATTTTCAAAGGATTTTTTACCAACCTCTACATAGTTTGCTTGCTCTATTATACACCAATTTAATTCTACTAAATGTGATAAATATTTAATGCACTGGTAATAAGATGTCCCTAATGATCCTCCAAAATCAACTAAGGTTAATTTATTTCCATTTCTACCAGCAACAAACAACAATATGCTTAATAAAGTATGATTTATTTGTACTTCGTCATAGATAATACCATCTCTTTCATAAACTGCTTTACCATCTCTCACTTTGCCAGTTGTTTCTACAATTCTATTTAATATATGACTTTCATCGTAACCGGTGCACTGCGCTTTTGCTTCATCAAAAGATTTGAAATTACCTTTCCACCCGTATTTGAAACTAAACCAACGTAAAGTGTTTAATACAGGTGGAGCAAGTTCTTTTACTAAATAGTGCATTAATGATTTAATTAAATTGATTTAAAACTTCAACAACTCTGTATATATCATCTGCCTTGTGGGCAAATGAGCATGGCAAACTTAATGTGGTAGCATGTATTTCTTCTGATATTGGATAAATCATATCATTAAACTGATAAAGTGCTTTTTGCTTGTGTGGAGCAACTGGATAATGAATTTCTGTATCAATATTATTCTTTGATAGATAAGCTTTTAGCCTATCTCTTTCATTGTGTCTGATATTGTAAATGTGGTAAACATTATCAAAATCATTATCACTTATCGGTTTAATGAAATTATCATTCAAATTGCTTTGGTAGATAGAGGCTAAAGTTTTTTTATGATTATTAATGTCGTTTAGATAAGGTAATTTAACACGTAAAAAAGATGCTTGTAATTCATCCAAACGAGAGTTGTAACCAATAATGCCATTATGGTATTTTTTTTCCGATCCATAATTTCGCAATTGTCTAAGCTTAACATAATCCTCTTCAGTTTTACAAACTATCGCTCCGGCATCGCCTAATGCACCAAGATTTTTTGTAGGGTAGAAACTAAAACAACCATATTCACCAAAAGTACCGGCTAGTTTTCCTTTATATTTTGCACCATGAGCCTGCGCACAATCTTCAACGATTTTTAAATTATTTTGATTAGCGGTATCAATTATGGGTTCCATATCACAGCATTGACCATATAAATGAACTACCATAATAGCAACGGTTTTCGGCGTAATGGCTTCCTCAATTTTTTTAGGATCTATATTGTATGTTTCTAAATTTGGTTCGACAAATACAGGCACTAAATCACATTGCAAAATGGCTAAAATACTTGCTATGTAAGTATTCGAAGGCACAATAACTTCATCACCTTTGTTAAAATTGCAGCACTTTAACGAAAGAATTAGGGCATCTAAACCGTTCGCAACACCAATCACATAATTTTCATCATGATAATTGGCAAATTCCTTTTCAAATTGGGCAACTTCATTACCAAGTATGTACCATCCACTATTTAAAAAGTCGTTAAATTTTAATTTAAATGCTTCTTCAAATGGTTTATTTAGAGCCTTTAAATTCTCATAAGGTATTCTCGTATGGCTCATAAATATAATCTTTGGGGTCAAACGCTGTTGAAGCAAGAACTAATAAAATTGCATCTTCCGTAAAGCTATGCATCACATGCCAATCGTTCGGCTCTAAAATAAGGCACTTTTCAGGTGTATCTAAATCAAATATTTCAGTTTTATGGCCGTCGTTATTGGTTATTTTACAAGAACCTTTAATGCAAATAGCTGCCTGGTAAGTATTATGATGTCTGTGTCCACCACGGTCAGAATCATCAACTGCATAGATGTAAAAGAGACGCTTAATTTCGAAATCGACAACTCTATCTAATACTGTTAAAATTCCTCGACTGTCTTTATATGTTGTAAGGTTTATTATATGACCCATGTGAATACGCTTAATAAGGTTAAAAGTTGACTATCAATTAAATCCAATAATTTTTTGCTTTTAGTTTCATTTACTTTTCTGGCGAAAAGCATGTTTGAATTTTTTAAAGCATCAAAATCATTTTCATCTAGCACCTTCGGATTTGCACCACCTAAAGACCAGTCTATGTATCTGTAATTATCGTTTTTGATTTTATCTTTAAATGGAGAATTTAATAACATGGTTTGAAATACAAACTCATCACTTCCCCAACATAGTGAAAAGAAATTAATTAGCTTTTTATCGCTTTCAACTTTATCAACTACATACATTGCAGCTGTGGGACTTAGCATCCAAAACATTGATTTACCATAAGGATGAAGGTTATAAGGCAATTTCCTTTTCGGCATAACGTAGTTAATTAAATTTTCTAAAGAAGTTTTACCTTTAAAATTGTAATTGGTTAAAAAGTACTTCTCCATTCTTATCAAACCCTCTTTCCAATCGTTTTTGATGTCTTTATAGCTTAAAAACTCTTTATCACTTTTTTCGAAGAACTCAGCCAAAAAAGCTGCAGGTTTTAAAGGATAATCTTGGCCACTTAAAAAATTTATGTATTTGTAATCAACACCTCTGTTAACAATCTCTTTTATGCATTCAAATGTTGCTTTTACAGTGTTAAATCCTGCCCATTTAACATCAATTCTATTATTTATAAAATAAACATTTGGTATTTTTTTTAAAAAAAGGTGAGGATTGATGTCGAATTTTTTGTCAACATGAATATAAAAATCGAAATTTTCATGCATCATGTTATTAATCATTCTCTCTGTTTGGTGGGGATCGGTGTATGTTAAAATAAGGTGGGCTATGCGCATTTTTTTAATTAGGATGATGTAATTATTTAATATTATTTAGCGATTCTTACTAATCAGAATAGCTTGTGTAAACATTAGATTTTTTAATTACCAAAGGGACAATGTCCAAATTTAGGAATATATATTAAAATAGGGTCCTGATTGTTGGATTATATTGTTGTTTCCTGTATAATTTTAGATACTTTATCTTAGATGTTTGATTAATCAAAATATAACAAACTACTACAGATTTAGTTTTATTTATATTAATTAGTTCTGGTTATTTCGTTATTTTTACCCAATAATGAAATCAGTATCAATCATCACCGTTAATTTCAATCAGCACCAGGTTAATCTAGATTTTTTAAATTCATTGAAACAAAACCCATCCACTTATGATGTAGAAGTTGTTTTTGTGGATAATGGGAGTAGAGAAGAGTTTGAGCAGGAGTATAAATCCGTATATCCTGAATTGATCTATGTGCGCTCAAACATCAACCTGGGTTTTGCCGGTGGCAATAACTTGGGGATAAAAAAAGCAACCGGCAATTACTTATTACTTTTAAATAATGATACAGAAATAACTTCTACCACAATTGATGTATTGGTTAACGAAATGGAAAGTAATGCTGAAATTGGTTTACTATCTCCATTGATTTTGTATTACGACCAACCCGATATCATTCAATATGCGGGTTTTACCGAAATGAATTATCTAACAGGTAGAAATAGTGGTGTTGGCAGCATGCAGCAGAACAAAGGTCAGTTTGATAATGATAGCAGAATTACTGGATATTGCCACGGTGCCGCAATGATGTGCAGAAGAACTGATTTGGATCATGTTGGGCTAATGGCTGATGAATTTTTTCTGTATTATGAGGAATTAGATTGGTGCGAAAGATTTAGGAGAGCAGGTAAGAAAATATGGTTTACAGGTGAAACGAAAATTTACCACAAGGAATCGATGAGCGTAGGGAAGGAGAGTGCAATAAAAACTTACTTCATGACGCGTAATCGGATGCTGTTTATAAGGAAAAACACAGGCCTCCTTAACACGATATTATTTAGCTTATACTACATTTTTGTAGCTTGTAGCAAACAAATTATAACGTACCTTTTAAAAAATAGATTGGATTTAGTTAAATGGACATTTAAGGGTGTCTTTTGGAATCTAACACACTCTAAAAACAGTAAAAATTTAGGTTTTAAAATTTAAACATCCCAAATGATTATAGCTTTCTGGATTTCCCTATTCCTTATAATTTACACTTTTGTAGGTTATGGTTTTTTATTGTATCTGTTGGTTAAATTAAAAAGACTTTTTACAAAACCCTTTTCTTTTAATGTTAATGCAGAATTACCGACTGTTACCATTCTGGTTGCTGCATGGAATGAGCAAGATATTATTGATGAAAAAGTTTTAAATACACTCGATTTAGACTATCCAAAAAATAAAATGCAGGTTATTTTTATCACTGACGGCTCTACGGATGAAACCGCAGAAAGGATAAATAAATATAGCGAAATTGAGCTTTTGCATGAAGATATTAGAACGGGTAAAATGGCCGCTATTAAAAGAGCTATGCCTTTTGTTAAAAACGAAATTTTAATATTTACCGATGCAAATACTTTTTTAAATAAAGCGGCGATAAATGAGCTTGTAAAGCACTATCAAAATCCTAAAGTAGGTGCGGTTGCCGGCGAAAAGAGAATAATGGTAGAAGAACTTGCTGATGCTAGTTCTGCAGGTGAAGGTTTTTATTGGAAATATGAATCGAAGTTAAAAAAGTGGGATTACGAATTGTATTCAAATGTAGGTGCAGCTGGGGAACTTTTTAGTATTAGAACAGCCCTTTATCAGCCGGTAGAATCGGATACGATTATTGATGACCACATGATTGCCATGCGTATTGCTGAGAAAGGATATATAATTGCTTATGAACCAAATTCTTATGCATCAGAAACATCATCAGCAAATGTGAAAGAAGAATTAAAAAGAAAAATAAGAATGGCGGCCGGAGGGATTCAATCCATTTTAAGATTAAAGAAAGCCGCTAATCCGTTTCATTATCCAGTGCTTACATTTCAGTATATATCTCACCGGGTTTTAAGGTGGACAATTACACCGTTTTTATTAATCTTCTTGGTTGTTCTTAACGTAATGATTGTGCTTAAAACCGACCTAATTTTGTACCAGGCTATTTTATTTGCTCAAGTTTTATTTTATTTGCTAAGCGCATTGGGTTGGTTTTTCGAACAAAAAAACATCAAAATAAAGGCATTTTTTATTCCCTACTATTTTTGCATTATGAATTATGCTGTGTTAGCAGGAATGATTCGATATTATAAAAAGAACCAGAGTGCAGCTTGGGAGCGTTCTTTGCGAAAAACTTAGAAAGGAAATTATTCCTTAGATTTTAATAAATCATAAATATCTTTACGCACAAAAGTTCTTTTCATCATATAGGTAGAATGCACCATAACATAGCCTGCTTTCATAAGTTGATTTGATGATTTTCTTATTCTAAGCTTATGTGCTAAATCTTTTTTATGGTACACTTCATCAAACTCAATACAAATAATTTTGATATCGAGTTTATCTTTTACAATGCTATCAATGACTGTGTATTCAGCGCCTTCAATCTCGATTTTAACCAAATCTATTGATATGTGACCAAACTCCTGCATAAAGTTCTTTAACTTATCTACAGGTGCTTCTATATAATCGTCAGAATCTTGAAAGAGATAAACAGAATGAGATATATAATTATCTAATTGAGGTGCGTAAAATTTTAAGGTTGTTTTTTCATTCCACACACCTTTGTTTACATAGGTTATTTCATCGATCTGTTTGCTATTTAAACGATAAACGAAATTTTTATCGTCAAACACCCCAAATGTTTCGCCCTTAGCTAATGTGTCTTTTAATTTTTTGAAATAGTTTATACCTTCAGGCATTGGGTCAAAAATAAAGACATTCGAATCAAATAAAACTTTTAGTTCTGTATCAAATGATATATCTTCTCCAGCACCTATGCAATAGCAGATAGAATTTTTATCTAAATAATTATTTGGAATGGTATAACCGTGATGCTCAGAACCAACATGAATCAAGTTCTGAAGTGGCTTAACATGCGAGTACGGGTGAAATTTGATTATTTTCTTTAAAGTTTCTTTAAGAGCAGCCATGATTTTGGTTTGTTTAATTGAATTAAAATTTAAGCGAAGTCAAGATTGAATATCAAAGAATTTAGAATTATCTTAAGTTGTTTCCAATTTTACAACCAAGCCAGGCATAACTACCCATCGTTAGCGCTTTAACTAGTCCTTCACGTCTTTTAAAATCCCATACATCTTTTAAAAATGGCTTATAATTTTTTTCATTGAGCTGGTCGAAAGCTACAGAAATAGTTGTAGTAAGCGAATATGCCGAATGCCATGTGCCGAAAGGTATAAACAATGTTTCACCCGGGCCAACTGTAAAGTTTACAGGTGTGGCATTTTTGTACTTAGGGAATTTTTCGTAATCAGGTTCAAAAATGTTTACTTCCGAACGCCATGGATCATCCGCTTTCGGATACAGTAAATCTTCCTGTCCACGTGGGAAAACTGTAAACTGCTTTTCACCATATAATTGTGTAATCCACGCATTTAAGTGGTAATAATCTAAATGTAAGTATGGAAATTTACCACCAGGCCCGCCAATAAAAAGTTCTGTTGCACTACCCCAATAGCCTTTCTTGAACCATTGACTCTCCAACCAATTTGGTAAAGCATAATTTAAATTTAATGGCTGAATGAGTGGTAAAAGTTCAGGTAAGTCAGTAGTAATATTATATTTTAATGGATATGGTGCCGGATTTTCTACCGTGCTGTTTTCTACCAAATCAAAAACCTCACTCATGGTATAAGTTTTACCTTCTTTTGTTAAAACCCTTTCGCCATAGTTACTTTTAAACCA
This sequence comes from Pedobacter lithocola, assembly GCF_042650845.1. Taxonomy (NCBI): domain Bacteria; kingdom Pseudomonadati; phylum Bacteroidota; class Sphingobacteriia; order Sphingobacteriales; family Sphingobacteriaceae; genus Pedobacter; species Pedobacter lithocola. The sequence continues at coordinate 588,117 of NZ_JBHSBW010000007.1, forward strand.
CTCTGGCGTAAGTAATCCTTTAGCTTTCCAAACGCTGGAAGCATCTTTAAAAACAACAGGAATACCTGGTTCATAGAAATTTTTTATAAATTCCTGATGTGTAATGTTATCAACTCTTTGAATTTCCATGGGATGAAATGAAATTTGGAATACAATTATAATTATAATTTTTTAGGTTAATCGAGGCGCTTAATGAGATATTTAGACGGCTTAAATATTTTTTTTAGGAAATTTAGGGATTGAATTTATTATGTTAAATGCCAATATTTATACATGCTTTGATGCTTTGATGATGCTATACTTAAAAAGTATCCATCATTCAATTTAAAACTTTTTAGTTCGTAAAAAACTCCAAATCGCTCTGCATTCTTTACGGTACAATCAATAGCCGGAAGATTATCTGTTAAGCCTTCTCCGGTTGCTTTTAATAATGCTTCCTTTCTTGTCCAAAAAAGGTAAAAGCTATATAAATCAGTTATCATTTTAATTTCCTTTCCGTTAAAGCACTGATATATAAGATTTTGGTAATCTAAATTTGTATTAATGTATTCAATATCTACACCTATAGCATTTGTACTTAATCCTATCACTACATAATCTCCACTGTGACTAATATTAAAATGTATATTATTTATATATGGCTTTTTATATTTATTAAATTCAAAATGTATATCTGTCGGCTTTTTGTCCATCATTTTTGCCAATAGCATTTTGCTGTAAAATTTCCCAACAATATATCTTTTTTTATCATCCTCTTGGGCAAATCTATTTGCTTTATTTAGTTCATCAGAGGTTAAAATAAGCTTGCAACTATCTTTAATTGTTTGATAAATATCAACTGAAATTTTAAAAACATTAATGTAATTATCATCTATGATGATACTTTTATCATAGACTTGCCAATGCAGAACATGATTTATTAGGTTATTCAATTTATATTTATCAGTAATTGATATTATTTAAAACTGCATTTAATTTGTCTGACAAAATTTTAACATGATTAGGTTTAAAAAATTGAAGGTGCTCAAGCGGAACATCGACCAAAGTTAACTTCCCATTGATGTATGGTTCCCAACCATTTGTATTTGCATTGGGGATATAACTTAATAAAATATCATTAGATTTAAATAGATGCACATCTGCATCGTATTTCTTAATTTTATATTTTCTAAAAGCTTTTGCATGTACAGCTTGAATATTACCTAAAACATATTTTGGATTTGATAAATTTTTTTTGGTTGGCTTTATCTTTTTATAAATATTGTACATGGTACCCAAGCTATAACTCACTTTATGGTTAAGGAATTTTTTTGGATGCTTAAATAGATATACAAATCCAAAGCCTATAAATTTAAATGTCCAATTTATAATTTCTTTGTGGTCGTTTTTGCTGGCTAGTTGAGCATAGCTTTCACCATCAAAATAGGTGTCTAAAAGGCCTAAAAATGAAACTTTTTTACCCATTTTTGCCATTTGGTAAGACATTTCTAACGCAATTGTTCCGCCAGATGAGTACCCCATAACTAAATATGGTCCGTTAGGATTGTTAGTTATAATTTCATTAACATAATCTGAAGCAATTTTTTCGATAGTATTATATGGTTCAATTTCAGGATTCAAACCCTTTGGTTGCAGGCCGTATATTGGTCGGTCGGGATCTATTTCTTTTGCTAACGGTTTAAAAACAATTATATTCATTCCCTGCCCATGAATGATGTACAGAGGTGCTTTTTTGCCTGATGATTTAATAGGAATTAGAGAATCCCAATTAATATCAACTTTTGATTTATTTAGTTGAAGGGCGAACTTTTCTACAGTAGAATTATCAAATAAAATTGAAAGTGGCAATCGCAAATTTGTTTGCTTTTCTATTTCCACCATCACCTTAATGGCAATCATAGAGTGGCCACCAAGTTCGAAAAAATCGTCTTTTATACTAATTTTTTCAAGATTTAGGTTTTTTGCCCAAATATTCGCAACAAGTGTTTGCATTTCATTGTGTGGCGCAACAAATCCTTCTATGTCTAGCTGATTTCCTATATTAAACTCCGGTAATGCTTTTCTATTAACTTTACCATTTGACGTTAAAGGAAGTTTATCTAGTTCGATAAAGATTTTAGGAACCATATATTCAGGCAGTTGCTTTCTTAGAAACTGAACTATTTCATCTTTATCAAAATTGCTGTTCAGCACTAAATATGCAACTAACTCCTTTTCTCTTTGCTCAACTTCTACAGCAAAAACCGCGGATTGCTTTACATTCTCGTGCTTTTGTAAGGCATTCTGGATTTCACCTAATTCAATCCTATTGCCTCTAATTTTAATCTGGTCGTCAATTCTTCCTAAGTATTCTATATCACCGCTGGCTAGCCATTTAACCAAGTCGCCGGTTTTGTAAATCTTTTCTTTATTCCTGTTATTCGGTTTTTTTATAAACACGCTATTGGTGAGTTCCTCATTGTTAAGATATCCTTTTGCCAAACCTAAACCACCAATATAAAGTTCACCAGGAACACCGATTGGACAATTTTTTAAATTTTTATTTAATACATATATAGAAGCATTTGAAAATGGCTTACCAATTGGAATAATTACAGGATAATCATAATCTTTATCAACCAAATGAATCAATTTACCTATCGTAGTTTCTGTTGGACCATAATGGTTCACAATTTGACAAGATGCGTTTGACGCTTTTATTAGCTTGATGTACTCTGCAGGCAACGCTTCGCCACCAAACATTAAAATCTTATGGGGTGCTAATAATCGCTTTTGAGACATTAAAAACTTCCATTGAGAGGGAACAATTTTCAAAAAATCAATTGGATTATCATTAAAATACTGATGAATATAATCGGCATTGTTGAACCGGTCTTTTGCGAAAATATGAAGTTGAGCACCTAATGTTAGCGCACTAAATAGGGTAGTATTGCCCAAATCGGTAGAAATTGCAGAACCAAGTGCAAAACTTCTACAACTTTCTAAACCAGGGATTTTATTTCTTAAACCAAACAGGTAATCAGTTAATGCAATGTGCTGGATCATAACGCCTTTCGGGTTTCCTGTTGAACCAGATGTGTAGATGATATAAGCTAAAGAATTGGGATCGGAAACTAGTGATGGTTTTGATGAGTTTGCCTTCCAGGCAGGAAATGTCTGCTCATCTATAGCAATTACTTCTAGAGCTGATAATTCATGGAGTTTTTTAGCAGTTACGCCATCGCTAATAATGAGTTTAGATTTTATTTCATCAGCAATAATTTTAATTCGGCAAATAGGATATTCCGGATCTATTGGAACATATGCACAACCTGCTTTCAAAATTCCGATTATTCCTATAACTGTTTCCAAAGATGGGTGAATGCAAATTGGAATTAGTGCATTATCTGGTAAACCTTTATTAATTATATGATGAGCAAGTTGATTAGCTTTTGTGTTTAATTCCTTATAGGATAGTGATTTGCCTTCGCATACAACAGCAATGTTGTTAGATTTGGTTGTTGCTGCATTTTCAAATAAATCTAGAATGGTAAGGTTTTGAGGGACATTTAGGCTGGCTGGTGTTATGTTTGGAAAAGGATTTACATTAGATACCGTATCAGCTATTAGCGTATCAGGATTATCGGAAACAACTGTAAGTAATGAAACGAAATCATTCATCATTCTATTGATCGTTTCAGATGTAAACAGCTGTGTATTGTAAGCCCATTCAAAAATCATCGAATCTTTTGAGCCATTAACATTTAATGAAATTTCGAAGGTTTGTGATACTCTTGGATTTGATATTATTTGATGCGTTAAGCCTGAAAAATTAACAGCATCATCCATTCCTCTATCAACATTAAAAACTACAGGAACTAAGGGTATGTTGGCTTTGTTCCTTTTAATATTTAATTTTTTTAATAGTTCGCTAAAAGTTAACCGCTGATGATCATAAGCATCTAATATTTCATTTTTTCTTTTTAATAGATAATTTATAAATGAAACATTTGGGTCTATTTTACTTCGTAATGGTAATAAATTTACACAATGGCCTATTAAGTTTAAATTTTCAGATGCCAATTGCCCGGCTGCCGGTAAACCCAAAACAATATCTTCCTGTCCGGTTTGATTATACAAAAAAACTTCAAAGACAGCAATTAAAGTAGATACAACACTACTTTTTGATTTTACTGAAAAGTTTTTAACTGAATCATAAAGTTGAGCATCTACTACATAATCATTTCGTTTACCTTGGTAAGTTCTGGTTGTTGGACGGCTAAAATCCAAAGGCATATCCAATACAGGAACATCATCTTTAAATAGATTAAGCCAAAATTCTTGCGTTTGAATATATTCTTTTGTTTTACTGAAAGCTACTTGCTCAAGTGCATATTTACTTATTTGATCTGGAACTTTAAGTGTAGATTTAATTCCGCTTAAGCAAGCATTGTAGCAATTGCTTAAATCTTCCAGAATAATTCCTAGCGACCAACCATCTCCGATAATATGATGAATGATGATGGTAAAGTAATGCGTTTGATTATCTAGCTTATGAACAAAGAATTTAAACAACGGACCATCGTAAAGTTGAAATGGAATACTAATCTCTTTTTGTACAAAAGCTTTTAGTTCTTCTTTTATCAGAGAGGAATTAATATGTGAGAAATCATTAAAGACAACTTCATCATCTACCTGATTGTAAACAATTAAGTTCTCGCCATCTTTAGAAATGGTTGACCTCAAAGCTTCATGACGAGCAGTAACCATATGTACAGCCTCTTGAAAAGCCGCGAAGTTAAATCGACCGCTTAAATTTAAAGAAACAGATTCGTTATAAGCTAAACTTGCAGCATCGCCGCCAATGATACACGATAACCAAATCTCCTTTTGAGATTCATTTAAGATAATAACTTTTTCAATTTCCTTTCCCTCTTCAAAAGGGTTAAAATCTACTACGATTAAGTTAGCCTCTGCCATATTCATTAGCTAAGTTTAACCTGAAGGTATTTTCCTTCTTGATTTGAATCCTGAACGAACCAGGCAGGGTTTCCATCTCTATCTTTACCAAGTTTAGCCCCTCTAACCGGCGGATTGTTTTTATCAACAACCACTTCATCAATCTTAAAATTGTTATTTATCTTATTTGCCGATGGGAAAAATCCTGCTTCAATCATTTCATCCATACTTTCTATAAAGCAGCTAATTATGCTGTCGATACTTTGGTAAGTTAATGTTTCTGTAATGAAACAAGGAAAACCATCTAACACATGAATTCCTTTCTCACGCATCAAAACAAACATTAATTCGCTATACGGAATTTCTTCATGGTATTTTATTTTCCATAGCGAACCATAATTCGCAACATAAATTGGTAATTGTCTTTTATCAAATTCTGCATTAACTGTTTTTGCTAAGTAAGCACCTTTATCGTTTAAATCTTGTTGCAAAGAAGGACCTTTTTCTTTCATGTAATTTAAAGATGCCTTTGCAGATGCAAGCGCTAATGGATGCCTTACAAATGTTCCTGCGAAATAGGTTACACCAATTTCTGGATATGAACCATCACCATATTCCCAGTTACCGCCATCTAATGCATCCATCATATTGCTATTGCCCGCAATTGCACCAATTGGTACACCGCCTCCGATCACTTTACCATACGATGCTAAGTCGGCCTTTATGCCAAACAATGCTTGAGCACCACCTGGATGCATTCTGAAGCCAGTAATTACCTCATCAAAAATTAATGGAATACCAGCATCAGTTGTAATTTGTCTTACCTTTTTTAAAAATTCTATTGGCACAAATTCTGGCCTTCTGCTTTGTACTGGCTCTACCAGTACACCTGCAATTTCGCTGGCTCGCTCTTTAATAATTGCCAAAGATTCATCGGTTCCGTAATCTAAAACCAGAATGTTTTGAACAGCCTCGGGCATAATACCTGCAGCTGCCGGAAAAGACTTTAATTTTTTCGTTCCTCTAACCAATACTTCGTCATTGATGCCATGATATGAACCTGTAAAAGAAACAATTAACGAACGGGCTGTTACTGTTCTGGCAATACGAATACAGCCTAAAACCGCTTCAGAACCTGTGCTACAGAGTGCAGCTCTATCAAATCCGGTAAATTCGCAGATTAATTTACTAACTTCAGCTGCCAATTCGTGCTGGGGACCAACTTCATAGCCTTTTTCAATTTGCTCATGCATCGCATTTTTAATCACCTCAGGCTGATAACCCAACATGCTCGAACCAAATCCATTTAAAGCATCGATATATTCATTTCCATCAATATCCCATAATTTATTTCCGCTCGATTTATTTACTACAATAGGGTAAATAAGCTCTTTAGTTGCTGGTCTGAAACCAGATACAACCCTTGGATCGGCCATGTACGACCTGCTATTTTTTGTGTATTCTTTGCTTTTTGCGGTCTTCTTATTGTATCGCTCTGTTAAATTTGAGATAAAATTTAATTGTTTTTCATTTAAATCATTCGATTGACGTTCAATTCTCGGCGTGGCTCCAAAGGGTTTTTGAATTTCTGCCTTTTCCTCAGCCGATAAATCAGCATCTACAGCTTTTGCTAAGCTATGACTATTATTGTTGTTTAAGATGGTTTGTTGAACAGGTATATTAGTTACAGGCGTTTGTCCTTGCATTAAAAGTACTTGCTTGGAAAGTATTTCGAGTTGCTGAGCGATCAAACTTAAGGCACTATCATTACCTACAAAATTAATGTTGTTCTGTTGAAGATAGTTAAATGAAGGTGTACTGTTAGCAGCAACTTGATGATTATTTTGATTAGAAACAGGTAATAGAGCGTCCTGTGGAGTATTCTCATTTACATATTGAACTAATGATTCTACCGATGGATATTCTTCATTTAATTTTCTGAAGGTAATTGGTAAGTTAAATTCACGCTTCAAAGAAATTGCAACTTGGGTTAATAGTAAAGAGTCTAAACCCAATTCTAAGAAATTTCTTCCCGAATCAAGTTCACTAATTTCAATACCTGAAGCATCTTCTAATATTCGTTTTACTTTAGTTGTCAGGTTGGTAATTCTCATCTCATTCGTATTTAGAGGGATAATTTCAGGCGATTCATCTTTTAGAATAGTTTGTTCTTTTGAAAAGGTTTTAGCAGCTAACGGTTCTACCCAATATCTTGTTTTATCAAATTGATACGTTGGAATATCAATGATTTTTCTTGATTGTTCAGCATAAAAGCTTTGCCAATCTGGAGTTATGCCATTAAGCCACAATTGGCCTAAAGCATGCAGGAGGGAAGCATATTCGTTTTCTTTATTGCTTAAGCTAGATAGTACAATAATTTTGGCAGATTTAGCAGCAGCGATTTGTTTAGTTAAAGCACTAGTTACCGTTCCTGGACCAATTTCTATAAAAATAGCATTTTCACCATCAAGTATAGTTTCTATTGCTTTCGAAAACTGGACTGTTTGCCTTAAATGATTTGTCCAATAATCAATACTTAATGCTTCGTTTTCAGTTAACATATGACCTGTTACCGTTGATATAACTTCTTTATCTGGAATGGATAAGTTTACTTGAGATACAACTTCTCTGAAATCGCTCAATATTGGGTCCATCATTGATGAATGAAAAGCATGGCTGGTAAGCAAAGGCTTATTAGCAATTTCTGCTCTATCTAATATCTGGCTCAATTCAGCAATTTGCTCAAAAGAACCTGCCACAACACATACTTTTTGGCTATTTATGGCAGCAATAGATAGTTCGCCAAATAACAAACCTTTAACTACATCACTATTTTCTCTAACCGAAAGCATGGCACCTGCTGGCAATTTACTTATTAGGAGTCCGCGGTTTGCAATCAATTTTAAACCATCCTCTAAAGAAAATATTCCTGCCAAATGTGCGGCAACGTATTCACCAACGCTATGTCCGCATAATTTGGATGGATTAATTCCCCAACTTATCCAAAGTTTTGCTAAAGCATATTCGGTAACGAAAAGTGCGGGCTGCGTATATTTTGTATCCTTTAAATTTGAATTCGAAAGTTCATTTATTTCTTCAGGATAAATTACAGTTCGAATGTCTCTATCAATATAGCGTTTCAGAATTCCGGCACATTCATCAATTGCAGCTTTGTAAACAGGTTCTTCTATGTAAATTGATAAACCCATATTTAAATACTGTGCACCTTGGCCTGGAAAAGTAAATACAATTTCCTCCGGTATTTCGCTTAAGGTATTACTATTATATATATTATTCTGTGTTAATAATTCTTTTGATTGGTTTACTGAATCTGAAACTATAAAACTGCGGTAATTGAAATCTGTTCTGGTTTTTTGTAGCGTGTATGAAACATCAGCAAGGATTTGGTCTGGTTTATCAATTAGCCAAGTATTTAATTTTTTCGCATAGTTTTCTCTGCTAGTTAAAGAATTTGCAGACCAAGTAACTAACTTAGCTGGCTTGGTTTTAGAAGCTTCCTGTTCAATATTTTTATATTCCTCAACAATTACATGAACATTGGTACCACCAACGCCAAAAGAACTCACACCTGCAATCCGATTTTTATTTTGCCAATCAGTAAGTTGTGTATTTACATAAAAAGGACTGCTAGAAAAATCAATGTTATGGTTTGGCGTTTTATATCCAAGTGATGCAGGGATTTTTTTGTGCGTAAGCGCTAAAGATGTTTTAATCAATCCTGCAACGCCTGCAGCATGGGTTAGGTGACCAAAATTGCTTTTAACAGAACCTATAGCACAATATTGCTTTTCCATTTGCAAGCCAAAAGCATCAACTAAACCTTCAAATTCAATAGGGTCGCCAATTGGCGTAGCAGTTCCATGAGCTTCCACGTAACTAATTTCAGATGCACTAATACCTGCATCTGCAATCGCAGCACTTATTGCTCCAGATTGACCTTCACTACTCGGCGCTGTAAAACTACTTTTAGCAAAACCGTCATTGTTTACACCAACACCTTTAATTACGGCGTAGATTTTATCACCATCTTTTATGGCCGAATCTAACTTCTTTAATAATACAGCACCAACACCATCACTAAAAACTGTCCCAGTAGAATTGTTATCAAAAGGTGTGCAATGTCCATCTGCACTTAACATGCTGCCTTCCTGATAAATATGGCCGCTATTTATTGGCGCAGTAATGCTAGAACCGCCTGCAATAGCAATTTCGCACTGATTGGCTCTTAAACTATTAACCGCTGTTGCAATGGCTAATAATGAAGTTGAACAAGCAGAGTTTACACTAACTGCCGGGCCTTTCAAGTCTAAATGATAGGCCGTTCGAGATGCTAAATAATCTTTATCATTTACGGATAAAACCTGGGTTTTACCTTGGTTTTCAATTAAATCAGGATGGCTTAAAACATTATTCTCATAATATGTATTGTTACCGTTTCCAGCGAAAACGCCAATGACCGAATCTTTCTTTGTTGGTAAATAGCCTGTTGTTTCCAATACTTCATTCGCTACTTCAAGGAATACCCTTTGCTGAGGATCCATCAACTCTGCTAGCTTTGGGTTTATTCCGAAAAAGGACGCGTCGAATTTATCAGCGTCGGTAATTATACCTCTGGCTTTAACGTAAGAAGAATCACTTCGTAAATAATCCGGTATGCTTTTATCTAGTTCTGCTTCAGAAAAGAAAGTTGTTGATTCTCTACCTTCTGCTAATAAATTCCAAAATTCTTCGATCGTATTTGCACCAGGAAATTTAGCAGCCATGCCTATAATTGCGATGTCTCTTGAACTACCTGATATGCTATTTTCTTGCTTTAATTTACTTTCGTTTGGGTTTTTGTCTAAAAATTTAGCTATTTCTGTAACCGTCGGGAATTGATAAAGTTTGGTTACAGGTAAAATATAATTAAACTTTGATTTTAACTCGGCAACTGTTTTTTGAGCCAGCAAAGAGTTTCCGCCGAGTTCGAAAAAGTTATCATTTACACCAATTTTGTCATAACCAAAAAGCTGCTTAAAAACCTCTTCAAGTTGTATCTCCTTTTGCGAAGACGGTTTTTTAAATATTACGCTTGAATCTGGTCTTTGGTTAGTCGGTATCGGAAGCAGTTTTCTATCAACTTTTCCACTTGTAGTTTTAGGAAATTCTGATAGCCATACATATGCCGATGGAATCATGTAATCGGGTAATTGCTGTGCAAGCCATTCTTTTAATTTATTTCCTTGATAATTTGTTTGCTTACCTATTAAATACGCCACTAAAACCTGTCTTCCAGGTAAATCTTCTCTTAAAAGAACTGCAACCTGACTGATGTCTTTTTGTTGTGCTATGGCTACTTCGATTTCTCCAAGTTCTACCCGATAACCTCGTATTTTAATTTGCGAATCTCTTCTGCCCAAAAATTCGATGTTTCCATCAGCAAGTTTTAGAGCTAAATCCCCAGTTCTGTAAATTCGGTTATTAGTGGAGGGTTGTGTAACGAATTTTTCATTTGTTAATTCTGGTAAATTTAAATAACCCTCGGCAAGGCAAATACCTTCAATGCATAATTCTCCGGTCTCACCTTCAGGCAATTCCTTTAAATTTTCATCAAGAATTAAAATGTTTGTATTGTAAATAGGTTTGCCAATATTGGGTAGAGCAGGCCATTCGTTAGGATTTCCTGATAATCTTAATTCAGTAACAACGTGAGCTTCTGTTGGTCCGTATTGATTGTATAAAATCGAACCTGGAAGATTTACAAAGAAATTCACCACCTGTGGAGTAACTTTAAGCTGTTCACCAGCTGTCATAACTTCTTTTAATGATTGTGGATACAGGCTATTTACTAATGCGCTTTCTGTGATGGATTGTAGCGCAACAAAAGGTAAAAATATTCGGTTAATTTCTTGCTCAGAAATCAGGTTAAGCAACATAAATGCATCCAATCTCACGTCTTCAGAAATTAAGATTAAATTTCCACCTGAAATTAATGTTGCAAAAATTTCCTGAAATGAAACGTCAAAACTTAAAGGAGAAAACTGTAAAGTTTTAGTTTTTGCTTCTGCTAATGATTTTTCCTTTTGCCATAAGAGTAAATTAACCAAGGCATTTTGCCCCATGCAAACACCTTTGGGGTTGCCTGTTGTGCCTGATGTATGTAGGATGTAAACCAGCCTGTTTTTATCTGCAGCGATTGGCAAATTATCATCTGGTAGGTTTATGCTCTTTTCTAAACAATCTTCTATAAAAAGAATATTTGTATTTAGTTTTGAGTACTTTGATTTATGCTTTTTGGAGATGAGGAAAAATTCTGCTTCTGAATTAGCCAAAACAAAGCCTGCTCTATCTTTAGGATAGCTGATATCAACAGGAACATAAGCACTACCTGATTTGATTATGGCTAGCAAGCATATTATTACATCGATAGAGCGTTCTGTAGAGATTGCAATTCTCGAATCGGGTTTAATATTGTTTGAAATTAGAAAATGAGCAATCTGGTTCGATTTCCTATTCAAATCATTATAGGATAGATTTATATCTTCAAAACTTAATGCAATTTCATCCTGATGAATTTTTACAGCATCGTAAATCAGCTCATTTAATGTAAGTAAATTATTGTTAGAAGATTTGATTAGAGATGAAAACATAATTCTAAATTATACTTAAAAAAATTAAATAACTGGGTTCAGATTACAAACTTTTCCCCAAAAATTTAAATTTTAATAATAATAATGTATCAGATACAACCATAAATAAGGCTGATTCCTGAAAACTTCGGGTAAGTTGCATTAAAAAAACAGGAATAATTAAACGTGTTTTTGAAGCAAAAGAGCGGTAAAGATGATTAAAAAAACCTTTGGGAAGTTTTAATCTGATTGTTTGGTATTCAGTCATGATTGAGAGTTATCGACTTAAATTCACATTGCGAAGTGGTTTTATAAAAACTACTTCAAATTTTAATAGGGTGATTGCACAATTATTATTTTAAATAATTCTGCATTTCAAATATAGCAAAATCGTATATATTTTTAGTACAAAATATTAAACGATTTTATAATAGTGTTTCTCTAATTTCGTTCTAATATTGTTTGCGCTAATTGTTTATTTATTTCATGTAACTTTTATAAATATTTAAGTCGCCAAATTTTTATTATCTAAAACAATAAAATTTTAATAAGATATTATCTGGCTTTAAAAAAATAGAAAGGGGCTTAAATCCATAAGCCCCCAATAAACCAAACAAACTATTTATGAAGTTTTTATACAACCATCATCAAATTAATTTGTTTTAAAAAAGAGATTAAAGTGAATTAATCTCTTTTTGCGTTAATTTAAATCGTCCCGTTGATTTATATCTAACTAAACAAACATCTAGAAAGATTAGAATTTAAACAATACCAAAAATTCGGTATTTTATAGGTAGTTAGAAAAAAGATTTAATTGATCTGGCTGATGAAGCGAAGGGTTAAAGCTGTAATTGTAACTTTCATTTAATTTATTATCAACATAATACAAAAATCCCTCTTCGTTTCTTGATGCAACACTTATGAATGTGTTTCCGGCTGATGCTTTAAATAAATTCTCTACCAAAGTTGGGTCGTTATTATCTTTCGATAAATGACTGAGCAGAAGATGGCTCATGTATTCTGGCTTATGGTTTTGAAATAATGCTAAAGCCTGGTGATTGGATAAATGGCCTCTGCCACTGGTAATTCTACGCTTTAAATGGTACGGATAATTGCCGCTTTCAAGCATTTGAGCATCATAATTGGCTTCTAAAAACGCGGCGTTGCAAGTTTTAAATTGAGAAATTAATCTGTCACAAACTGCTCCAATATCTGTAAAAACACCAACACGTACATCACTGCATTCAATAGTAAAGCTAAAGGGATCTGCAGCATCATGTAGTTTAGAAAATGCTGAAACCTTTAAATTTCCAATACAAATGGTATCTAAATGGTTAAAAGTAAAAACATTATTCTCGTTTAATATCAATCGGCTGTTGCGCAATGTATTATCCGTAATGTAAACCGGAAGATCATATTTCTTGGATAAAACCGAAAGTCCTTTTATATGATCGCCATGTTCGTGAGAAATAAAAATAGCTTTGATGTTCGACATCGACAAACCAAGTCTTGCCATCCTCTTTTCAACTTCTTTGCAAGAAATGCCAACATCAACAAGTACGGCTTCATTTTTATTGCCAACGTAATAGCAATTGCCGTTACTTCCAGAATTTATTGATGTAAAATATAATGCCATTTGAACATGCAAGGTAAACTTATTTAAGCTCGAAGGCAAAAATAGATTTTAACAATTCATTTAATTATTTAGTAAAGATGTGAGCGTATAAAACTCGTTACCATCGGTTACCAATGCTTCTGGTGAGAAATTTATGTGAATAAAATCAATATATTTGGTACTCGCTTTAATAAACTGTTGCAATATTTAGGATTGTTTATGGTTCGTGCTAACCAATATTTGTTTAATCCCTTGAACTGAAACATATAAAATTTTCAAGTTCTAAAAAGAAATTTATACAATGTTAAAATTAAAAGTAAGCCTTTCTTTAGTTTGTTTCTCTATCTTTTCTTCCATTTGTTTTGCTCAGGTTAGCTCCATACAAAATATTCAAGCCCGTAAAATTCAAAGCCTTAATGGCAAATGGAATTATATTATAGATCCTTACGAAAATGGCTATTACGATTACAGGCACCAACCTTACGACCAATCAAAAACCGGCACTGGTGGTTTCTTTGATGATAAAGAACAAAAAGATAAATCAGAATTGATTGAGTATAATTTTGACGGCTCTCCACAAATGAACGTTCCTGGCGATTGGAATTCTCAATCGGAAAAGTTAGAGCTTTACGAAGGAACCATATGGCTGCGTAGAAAATTTGATGCGCAACCACAAAAAGGAAAACGATATTTTATTTATTTCGGTGCGGTAAATTATGAAGCACATGTTTACCTGAATGGAAAAAAAATTGGTACTCATAAGGGTGGATTTACACCTTTTCAATTTGAAGTTACTGGGAAGTTAAAAGCAGGCAGCAATTCACTAGTTGTAAAAGCCGATAACACAAGAAAGCCAGATGAAATCCCGACCGTAAATACCGATTGGTGGAATTATGGTGGCATTACCCGCGATGTTTATTTAGCTGAATTGCCTGAACATTTTATTAGTGATTATAAATTACAGCTCGAAAAAGGCAGTAACAATTCGCTTAGCTTTTCATTAAAGTTAGCTGATGCTTTTGCAGGTCAGGAAGTTTCGCTAACCATACCCGAACTCAACTTAAAGAAGGATTATAAAACGGATAGCGAAGGTAAAATTAGTGAAGCTTTTATATGGAACAATTTATCGCTTTGGTCGCCAGAAAGTCCTAAACTTTATACTGTAAACATTAAATCTGCTAATGAAAATATTAATGATAAAATTGGCTTTAGAACTATAGAAGTAAAGGGCGATAGTATTTTGCTAAATGGAAAATCAGTTTTCTTTAGAGGAATTTCCATGCATGATGAAAATCCACTTCTTCAAGGTAGATTACGTTCGGAAGGCGACATGAGGATGATGTTGCAGTGGGCAAAGGATTTAAATTGCAACTACGTTCGTTTGGCTCACTACCCACATAATGAAGAAATGATGCGTTTGGCCGATGAAATGGGCTTGCTCGTTTGGGCTGAAGTTCCTGTTTACTGGACTATTAGCTGGGAAAATCCAGTTACTTACGCAAATGCTAAACAACAGTTGACCGATTTAATATCACGTGATAAAAACCGTGCTAGCGTTGTGGTTTGGTCTATAGGAAATGAAACGCCCTTAAGTGCACCTCGATTAAGCTTTATGAGTAACCTTGCCGAAACAGCTCGTTCTTTAGATGATACAAGGTTAGTTGCTGCGGCTTTAGAAGTTCATCGTGAAGGCAATACAATGATTTTGAACGACCCGTTAGGAGAAAAAATAGACTTGGTGAGTTTTAATGAATACGCTGGCTGGTATTTTGGTGGATCGCCAAGTGAAATTTTAAAATATGATTTCAACATTAAATACTATAAGCCCGTAGTAATTACTGAGTTTGGTGGCGATGCTTTAGGAGGTTTTCATGCGGATGAAAATACGCGTTGGAGTGAAGAATATCAGGAAGCTCTATACAAAAATCAATTAACCATGCTTAGCAAAATCCCAGCATTGAGAGGAATTATTCCATGGATTTTAACTGATTTCCGCTCACCAAGAAGGCAACATCCTGTTTATCAAAATTTCTGGAATCGAAAAGGTTTAATGAGTGAAACTGGCAAAAAGAAAAAAGCTTATTTTGTGCTTAAAAACTTTTATGATCAAATGCAGGAAAAATACAAATAAGAAATCTACATGCCGATTAATATTAATTTGTAGCTTTATTAAGAAGCAAATAATATCGATCATTTAATCGATTACAAATTAAATTGCTGATGAATATGATATTAGTTGAAAAAAAAAGCACTAATCGTCTATTTCACTCGTTGATCAACAAAAGTTAATCAGCTATTTTGTTATGAAATAATTTGTCCTACTACCGATATTTTAGTCCACTTTTGTAATCTTCAATATTGATTAATTGATTATGGAACAGAATACAAACCCCGGAAAGAAAATTTTAACACCTTCAGTAATTCATGATGATTTGCCAGAGGTTAAAAAACCAGAACATCTAAGGAAGGTTCCTACAAATAGTAATAATGAGTTGCCTGAAAACCCGGAGCGCAATTATCACCATGAAGAATTTCGTTCAATTAGTGGTACTCATGATGAAATTAAGCAAGCTGATGATGATGTTTGGAACGGAGAAGACGCTTAAGCAGAATTTATTTTAAAGGAATAGATAAAATTATATAAGAGAGTTTAAGTTACTACGGAGGTAATAAGTTAATATTTAAACACTTATAAAATCAATGAGATTCGGTTATATTAAATTGGGAAAATATTTATAATTTATTTCTGCTTATTGGTTAGAACTTCTATATTTGCACACGTTAAAAAAATGAGCCTCGGTAGCTCAGCTGGATAGAGCGTCGGTTTTCTAAACCGAGGGTCAGGGGTTCGAGTCCCTTCCGGGGTACAATTGCACATTTTAACGTGCATCTTCACATTAACACCGCCTGCATAATCTGCAAGCGGTTTTTTTTTGATAGAAATTTTCTATTAATTCAAATTAAAAGAACATTTAGGCAACATTTATTTCAATCCCAGATCAAATCTTTTTTATTAAAACGTTTGTCATTGTGTGGTACGAAGCAATCTGTAGGTACTATCTCCTTATTGGTTTAAATAACTTATTTAAAGAATTCGGTTAATGCTTTTTTGGTAATTAAAAAGGTACTATAAATATTAACCAAAAATAATTATTTGATTTATTTAAAATTAAATTTAGATTTGTCTAAAAATAAATTTAGATAAATATGAATCATTTGCGGTTTTCAATTTTTACAATTCTATTTGCTATCATTTCTAGTATCGCATTCGCACAATCAGGTGTGTTGAAAGGGAAAGTTACTTCAAGTATGGTTCCGAAGGAAAATGTAAGTGTTAGGCTTTTAAAATTAAATAAATCTGTAAAAAGTGATTTTGAAGGTCTTTATTTATTTGAAAACCTACCTTTTGGTACTTATGAAATTGTATTTTCTGCGGTAGGATATCAATCAAAAAAACAAAAAATAGTTATAGAAGGTGCTGAACAGATTTTGAATATAGATTTAGAGCAATCAGCTTCGAACTTGAACGAAGTTGTAATTACAGGTGTAAACCGAGCTACTGAATTGAGGAAAAGTCCGGTACCAATTGCTGTAATTTCTAAAAAGACTATGGACCAGAATGCGAATACGAATTTGATTGACGCTATTGTTAAAGGCATTCCTGGAGTATCCGCTGTAACAACCGGACCAAATGTTTCAAAACCATTTATCCGTGGTTTGGGCTACAATCGTGTTTTAACTTTATATGATGGTTTACGACAGGAGGGGCAACAATGGGGCGATGAGCATGGAATTGAAGTTGATGAGTACGGAGTAACCAGGGCGGAAGTTGTTAAAGGTCCGGCTAGTTTAACTTATGGATCAGATGCGTTAGCAGGCGTTATCAATATGATACCTTACCATCCAAACTTTGAAAATGGTAGATTAAAAGGAGATTTTACCATGAATTACCAAAGTAATAATGGCATGGCAGGTTCATCAATAGGTTTAGCATACATTAAAAACGATTGGAAATATATCTTCAGAGCTTCAGGTAAGACGGCTCATAATTATCGAAATAGCGTTGACGGATATGTTTATGGTACCGGTTTTAGAGAATATAATTTATCTGCAAGTGCAAGGATTGATAAAAAGTGGGGTTTTTCAAAAACATCGATTACTTATTACAACAATCTAATGGAAATACCTGATGGTAGTAGAGATTCATTAAGCAGGAGGTTTACCAGGCAAGTTTTAGACTTTGGTGATGATATTAAAAATAGGCCAATTGTACCAGAAACTGATTTGACCAGATATTCTATTAATCCGCTTCATCAACATATACAGCATTATCGGTTTTACAATACAAGCCAAATAAAGTTTAGTAATAGTGATTTAAACTTGTTAATCGGAGCACAGCAAAGTGTTCGAAGAGAATACAATCATCCAACAATGCCTGCGCAAGCTGGGTTATATGTGGTTTTAAATACGTTGAACTACGATTTGAAATACAATTTACCCGAGTTTTTGGGTGTTGAAAGTGCGATTGGTATAAATGGAATGTTTCAGGGAAATAGGAGTAAGGCTGCTACAGATTTTCCAATCCCTGATTATGATTTGTTTGATGTTGGTGCGTTTTATTTTGCAAAAAAATCTTTAGGCAAAGTTGATATATCGGGTGGTATCCGTTTAGATAGAAGGAATATTAAATGGAATGATTTTTATGTAGGTACGAATCCACAAACTGGTTTTGGGCAACAAGCTAATTCAACTAATCCAACTGCCGATTTACAATTTCCATCCTTTAATAAAAGTTATTACGGCTTATCTGGCAGTTTAGGTTTTACATACAACATTTCAGATAAATTACTTTTAAAGGCCAATTTAGCAAGAGGTTACAGAGCACCAAATATTACAGAAATAGGTTCTAATGGTTTAGATCCGGGTGCGCACATTGTTTATTTGGGGAACAGAACTTTCAAACCGGAATTTAATCTACAACAAGATATTGGATTAATTGCTTACTTAAAAGATGCTGATATTAGCTTCGAAGTTTTTAATAATAACATTCAAAACTATATATATCAATCTCGCTTAACCGATGCCGATGGAAATCCAGTAGTTATCGTTCCAGGAAATTTAACCTATCAATATCAGCAATCTAAAGCCAGATTATATGGTGCAGAATTTAGCCTGAATCTTCATCCTAGCCATTTAAAATGGTTGAGTTTTAATAATAGTTTATCTTATGTTGTGGGTTTAAATAAAAATGAAGAGCTATTAAATCAATTTGGTGAGGTGGCGAAATATTTACCCTTCATTCCTCCGTTACAACTTCGCTCAGAGTTAAAATTTACTTCGCAAGCATCAAAAGGTAGCTTTGATAAACCATATTTAAAGGTAGATGCTGCTTTTTCTGCAGAACAAAATCGTTTTTATGGCTTAGATAATACGGAGAGTTTTACGGCTGGTTATGCGCTATTCAATATGGGTTTGGGTTCTGGTATTAAATCCAAATCAGGTAAAACAGTATGTGATATTTTTATCCAATGTAATAATATTTTTGATAAAGCTTACCAATCAAACCTTAACAGATTAAAATATTTTGAATACTATTCAGCTTCTCCAAACGGACGGTCGGGTATTTACAATATGGGTAGAAACTTTAGTTTTAAAGTGATTGTGCCGATTTAATCAATGCCTTGGATTGTTATTGTAAAATTAAGTTTCTTGCATCTATTTTGAACCTGGGTTTTATTAGCAATTTATTTAGACCATTAAGACATTAGGCTAAGTGGGATATATGCTGCGCAAATGTATTTAAGGTTCATCTTCACATTAAATGGCATGTTAAGGTTATTAAATGCGAAGCTTAGAAATATTTTTTACGATGTAAAATAAATCCACATTTTATAAATTTTTATATCTTTAAATATGGATTCTGTAAGCGAGCAACGATTAAATATTTTAAGGCAATCTATTGGTAAGGTGATTGATTCTTCGCCTTCAAATTTTATGAATTGGCTGGCTCCAATATTGGTTCAAGCGGAAAACGGCAAATTAATTTGCCAATATAGCATCCGGAAGGAAATGACAAATCCTTATCAAATACTGCATGGTGGAGTAACTGCTGCCATTATTGACGACCTTATTGGTGCAACAATATTTACAATGGGTTTAGAAAGCCGTTTTACTACGGTAAGCAATTATATAGATTATTTTGCGCCTGCAAACGAAGGGGATGAAGTAGTTGCCGAGACAACCGTAATTAAAAAGGGAAGGACGATAATAAATTTGCAATGTGAAGTATATTTACCTTCAAAAAATCGTTTAATAGCAAAGGGTTATTCAAATATGTTAAGTATAGGTTAAGGCTTGGTGTTTAATGGTATAAAAATTTGATAATTCCTTTAACTTAACAAAACATTCTGTTTTCTAAGTTGTTATACCTTTACCAAAAATAATATGAGCCATGTTAACAGATTACTCACCCCTGCAATTTATTGTTCGAGGCAAAATCTTTAAAGGATTTTGTATGCGTATCAACGACGATTTTCATGAAACTTATGCCGTAGTTTTGGATGGTTATCATTCCTTTTGTATTTGGATGGATAATAAATCTGAAAAATGGTGTGCATCTAAAAATGTCGCGATTGAACCAGATGCTATTGATGAAATTATCAATAGAATCTCCTTGCCCGCTTAAATGCGCTCCCATTAAATTTAATGCTCATAACAAAAAATCCTTTATTGATATATCCGTAAAGGATTTTTTATTTTAAACGATTTTTACCCAAAAAATAAGTAACATACACCAATTGCTGTACACACGCCAACCAAATCTGCTAATAGCATAGCGCCAATAGCATATCTCGTATTTTTTATTTGAACTGAACCAAAATAAACAGCTACTACATAAAAAGTGGTATCAGATGCACCCTGGAAAACCCCAGATAACCTACTTGCAAAAGAATCTGCTCCGTAAGTTTCCATTGTACTAACCATCATCCCTCTTGCCGCACCACCGCTTAACGGCCTTATTAAGGCTGTTGGCAGTCCTTCAACAAATCTTGTATCTGTTCCTAAATAAACGAAAACACTTTTTATTCCGTTAATAACAACATCAAATGTGCCGCTGGTGCGTAGTAAACTTATGGCTACTAACATCCCTACCAGATACGGAATGATGTTTATTGCAGTTTTGAAACCATCTTTGGCACCATCAATAAAGGCATCAAAAACATCAATTTTTTTATAAAGCGCTCCAAGTATGATGATAAAAAAGATGAATAAAATTAAGCCATTGCTCAATAAACCAGAAAAGGATTGAATACCTGCGGCATTTAAAGATCTAATGTAAAGCACCAGACTGGCTATGATAAGTGATAAACCTAATATCCAGCCAATTACAACGGGTTGAAATAAATTAATTTGTTGTTTAAATGATACGATTAACATCGCTGCCATAGTACCTACAAAGGTTACAATAAGGCAAGGAATAAAGACATCTGTCGGGTTTGATGCATTTTGTGAAGCACGTATTGCAATTACACTTACCGGAATTAAACTTAAACCTGCAGCGTGAAGGCATAAAAACATGATTTGCGCATTCGAAGCTGTATCTTTTGCAGGGTTAAGTTCTTGCAAGCTTTCCATCGCTTTTAAACCAAAAGGAGTTGCAGCATTATCAAGTCCTAATAAATTTGCTGAGAAATTCATTATCATGTGACCCATCGATGGGTGACCTTTTGGAATATCTGGAAATAATTTTGAAAAAAACGGGCCAACAATTCTAGATAGTAAACGAATTCCACCAGCTTTTTCAGCGATGCTCATTAAGCCCATAAACAAAGCCAAAATTCCAATTAATTTTAAGCAAAGTTCTACTGAAACCCAGCAAGTTTGAATAATACCATCTAATTTTAAAGGGTTGGCAGCATCATCGGCTTTCCCAATTACCATCCAGTTAAATATGTCGGTTTGCCCGAAAAAGAAACATTTAATGCTTGCTACAACAATTGCTACTATTATAAATGCCGACCAGATTCTACTTAATGCCATTCAGGTTGTTTAGTTTAGAATTGTAAAATAGCTTTTTTTTCCGGAGACCGAAAAGTAGGAGGTCAGAATTTAGAAAGTCTATGCACTATAAACCTCCGAAATTCTGACCCCTGACTATCTAGGGTTTATCATCTGTTAATTCAAAACCCCAGGTTTTTCCTTTTTCAGTTGCTGGTACTCCAGTTGTCATCCAAGCCGGGGCTTTAGCACCTTTTAAGTAATGGTCAAAAAACTGTTGTTCGCGAATTTGAATGTCTTTACGATTTTGGCGTTGAACTAAATTATGTGCTTCACCATTGTAATTCAGCATCCAAACAGGCTTGCCTAAACGGCGTAAACCTGTAAACATTTCAATTCCTTGGTACCAAGGCACAGCTCCATCGGCATCGTTAGCCATTACCACAACTGGTGTATTTACTTTTGGAAACATAAAAAGGGGTGAGTTTTCTATGTACAATTCTGGTTTTTCCCACAAGGTAGCGCCAATACGGCTTTGTGTTTTTTCGTATTGAAATTGTCTGTTCATACCACTTTCCCAACGAATACCACCATAGGCGGATGTCATATTAACAACCGGTGCACCAGCCCAAGCTGCTGCATACATGTTATTTTGAGTAATTAAATAAGCAACTTGGTAACCGCCCCAACTTTGGCCTTGAATACCAATTTTGCTTCCATCAACCCAACTGTTTTTCTTCAAATTTTCTACACCCGAATTAATAAATTCTACAGCAGATTGACCTGGATAACCTTTTGTGTACGTGATGTCTGGTGCGAAAACCAAATAGCCATTGCTTACAAAAAATGAAATATTTAACCGTGATGGTGTAGGTGCAGGTGCCTGATAGGTGTATAATCCATCTGATAATTTTTCATAGAAATAAACAATCATTGGGTATTTTTTCGATGGATCAAAATTTTCAGGTTTGTATAAAATTCCTTCTGATGAATAACCTTTTGGAGTTGTCCATTTTACCAATTCTGCAGTTCCCCAGTTATAACTTGCTTGCTGAGGATTTGTGCTCGTTAATTTTGTTTCGGTTTTAAAATCGGTAGTTACATAAACATCATTCGAGGCTACATAATTTCCCTTATCAAAAATGTAAACATCAGCATCTTTAGCTTTCAAAAGATTAGAATATTTCACTTTGCCCATTATAACCAATTCAGGATTTTTAACCGTTCCAACATTTTTACGATAAAAACCATTTTCTTTGGTTACCGTGTTGAAACCATCTAACCAAACCAATTCATTTGCTTTCACAAATTTTGTATCGGCACCACGTTCAAAACGGTTATCTTGTTGGGTTCTTTCATATCTTAAAGTGATTTTGTTATCGCGACCAAAGTTATTTGTAATGTTTTTGGCTGCCGATTTACCATCTGGCGAAAACGACCAAATATCGTATCTGTCGTAAATTAAAACTGCTTTATCATCTTCGGTCCAAGTGGCAATTCCGTATGATTTTGGTGTATCAGGAACATCGTTTTCTTCATCGGCAAATTTAACATTCATGCCTTCGTTTAGCTGTGTAATTTTACCCGAAGCAACATTGTAGGTGAACCAATTGGAAGTGTTTTCATCAAAATAAATTACGTAATTTCCAGCAGGAGAAGCCATGGCATTGCCATTTAACTTTTCGATTATTTTTTTGCGTTGACCAGTTTTAGTATCAACCAAGAAATAATCCTTTAGCGTTGTACCACTCCATTGCGATTCTATTCTACGACCAAAATCTGTTGAAGCTAATACAAAGTTCGCATTTCCGTCGCTCACCATGTTGGCATCAGGCAAGTTTAAATCCGTTAAAGGAACAACTTTAGGGTCGCTGCTAAAAACATCAATAGCTGCTAAATAACTTCTTTTGCTTTCTCTATCGGCATTTTTAAGTTGCATTGGTTGCAAATAATCATCTTTATAATTCCAAACATCAACCTTGGCAACTTCAAAATCTACAATTGTAGTATCTTTTGGTTTCTTAATTGGTGCAATGCCAAAAAATAATTTTTTGCCGTCTTTACTAAATGAAACCCTGCCTTCACCGCTAACCGACCACTTTGCTGGCAAGCCCGGCATGTCATAATCTACAATGGTTTGGGCTGTATCTAACGTTAAAGAGTTGTAGTAAACATTAAAGTTTTTAATTTCTTTTTTCTCGGGATCTTGTTCACCAACAAATGCCAAATGTTCACTATCTTCATCAAAAGTAAAACCTTTAAAACTTCCCTTTCCTTTAACTAATGTTTTTACTGTTCCTTTTTCAGTATTTAAAAGAAAAACACCTTGGGCAGCTGCTTTATCTTTTTTCGAACCACTACTTGCAAAAACCAGTTGTTTTCCATCTTTGCTAAAAGCGTAATCTGTAACGTATTTATAAATTTTATCTTCTCCGGTTAGCAAATTTTTAACTATCAAATCAGTGCCTTCATCTTTTTTTGGTCCGCCAGCTGGTTCATCATCGGCGAAGTCAACATCATCATCTTTTTTAGGCGACGGAGCTGTTGCTTTTTTAGCCGTATCCAATTTATCTAGCTGATATGCTAAATAAACAAAACCAGTTTCTGGCATTTTAAATGATTTTACCCTTGCAACTTTAGTTACTGTGTTGCTGGTTAAATTAGCAATACCTAAAGTATCTTTTGGCATAGCATCTGGCTTGGTTTTTTTAATCTTTGCCTGACGTAAATCTTTATAATATGGTTTAATTAAGAATGCGGCATATTTTGAATCGTTACTAAACTGACCGATAGATGCTCTTGGGATGGTTAGTTTAGCGTTTGTTTTTAAATTGCTAATGTATAATGTTGCATCTCCTTCTTGCTGCACAACACTGTATAAAGCCGTTTGGCCATTATTTGATAGTTGCTTGGTACCTACCGATTCCCAGGAATCATAAACCTTATGATCCAATGGTTTTTTTTGTGCGTAGGTAAAGCTGACAACGAAAAGCAGAATGATGGTTAATCTTTTTTGCATTTTAAGAATTGATTAATTTGTTTGTTGAGATTCAGTTTATAAAAATTGTAATTTTTTAGCTGATTAGAAAGGATGTATGCCAAATATTACAAAATATCGGATTTTAAATAAGTAATAAATAAAAAACCCGAATGCAATTTAAGCATTCGGGTTTTTTAATAATCAATAATTCTTTTTTAGAATGTTATTTTTTTCCTTTTGCAGGTAATTGCTGCTGTTGTTGACGCATGTAATCATCTAAACGTTGTTGAAATTTAGATTTCTTCTTTTTCTCATCAGCTGGTCTGGCTTTATTTTGCTGAATTAAAGCATGAATTTTATCATCATCAACCATTTTACGGATTAAAAACTGCTGACCGAAAGTCATTAAGTTGGCTAAGAAATAATAATAGTTTAATCCTGATGGATAGCTATTTAATACACCCAAGAAAATTACCGGCATAATGTAACCAATGTATTTCATTTGCCCTGTAGCACCTGAAACCTGATTGTTAAAATACGTCATGATAAGTGTAGAGATGGTCATCAATACACACATTAAACTTAAGTGGTCGCCAATAAATGGAATTTTAACGCCAAAACGGATAAATTCATCATAAGTAGATAAGTCTTTCATCCAAAGGAAACTTTCTTGTCTAAGCTCGAATAAATTCGGGAAGAAGAAGAAAAATGCCATAACCAATGGAAGTTGTAGAACCATAGGTAAACAACCGCCGAGTGGATTTACCCCGGCCTTCTTGTATAATTTTAAATATTCTTGTTGAACTAACGTAGGGTTATCTTCACCAACTTTAGCTTTAATTTCATCCATTTCAGGCTTTAAAACCCTCATTTTAGCCATCGATAGATATGACTTATAAGTTAATGGTGAAAGTGCAAGTTTTAATAAAATTGTAAGTGCGAAAATAATTAAACCATAGTTCCAGCCGAAACCATTTAAAAAGTTGAATACCGGTAATACTATAAAACGGTTAACGTATTTTAATGGCCAGTAACCCATATCTACTTGTTGCTCCAAATCGTAACCCTGAGCTTTTAAAGCTGAGAATTTGTTTGTGCCAAAATAGAATTCCATTTGGTAGGCTTGGTTAGTTAAATGTGTATAGGGCAATTGCATATTTGCACCATAAAATTTAATCTGACCAGGTGTGGTTGGTATTTTAACTTCTAAACTTCCTTTTTCAAATGCTTGCTTAGAAATTAAGGTTGCCGAGAAAAAGTGTTGTTTAAAGGAAACCCACTGAATTTTACCTTTAGTTAATTCTTCTTTCTCATCTTTAGAAACACTTAGATGATCGACATCACCATCGGCGTATTTATAATATGGAGCAGAGTAACGGTGTTCACTTTCAATTGATTTTTCTTGTTGAAGCAAAGTTGCCTCCCAATTTAAACCGATGGTGTTGCCAGATATAACTTGTTGTAAACCAACCAAATTAACGTTAAATGCAACTTTATTACTTAAAGCCTTTAAATCGTAAGTAAATTCTACATAAGCATTAGCGCCATAATTTGCACGCATGGCTACTGTACTTCCTGCTTTAGTTGGCGTAAAGTATAAATCATTTGTATTGATAACTTTTCCAGCAGCGTTTAAATTTAAGCCGAATTTATTTGCTCCACCATCAAAAAGAATTAATGGTTTGCCATCAAAAGTTTTCTGACCTTTAATTTGTACCGATAATATTTTACCGCCTTTATTGGTTAGCGTAATTAGCAGGTTTTCATTTTCTAAAACAGTTTTAGCTTCTGTGCCTGCAATAGCTGTTCCGAATGGACCTTTTAATGCAAGTGAATCAACTACAGGACTTGTAGGCGTTGCTTTAATTACAGTATCTTTTGGCGCTACAACAACACCTGCTTTTTTTAGAGAATCTATTTTTTCAGTTTCTTTGGCTTTTTTTAGTTCTGCTTCACTTGGTCTGAAGAAGTAGAATGATCCGCCCAAGATGATCATAATCAGGAATAATCCTGTAAAGGTATTTCTATCCATTATTAAATTTTATGCTGCCGTTAATTTGTTTTTTTTAGCATACTCCATTGCAGCGGCCACAAATTTAACAAAAAGTGGGTGAGGATTTGCTACTGTTGATTTTAATTCGGGGTGGAACTGTCCGCCTACGAAAAAAGGGTGGTTTTTTAATTCAATAATTTCTACTAGGCCAGATTCCGGATTCATACCCGAGGCAATCATTCCAGCATCTTCATATTGCTTTAAATAGTCGTTATTAAATTCGTAACGATGGCGGTGACGCTCGTTAATGTGCTGTTTGCCATAAATTGCAAATGCTTTTGTGCCTTTTTTGATATCGCATGGATACGAGCCCAAACGCATAGTACCACCTTTATTTGTTATCTTTTTTTGCTCTTCCATCATGTTAATAACAGGATTTTTAGCATTTTCTTCAATTTCAACGGTATGGGCATCTTTTAAACCCAATACATTACGCCCGTATTCAATAACGGCACATTGCATGCCTAAGCAAATACCGAAGAAAGGAATATTATTTTCGCGAACGAATTTAATGGCATCAATTTTACCTTCGATACCTCGGCTACCAAAACCTGGCGCAACTAAAACACCTTGCAAATGCCCAAGCTTTTCTTTCACATTATCTGGAAAAATTCCTTCAGAGTGGATGTACTCAACTCTAACCTTGCATTCGTTTTTCGAACCTGCATGCACGAAGGATTCAATGATAGATTTATAGGCATCAGGTAACTCTACATATTTACCAATCAAGCCAATTTTAACATCGGCAGTTGGGTTTTTTAACCTGCCAAGAAAGTCTTTCCAACTTTCCATATCAGGTTCGTTTTTAGTCGGAAGTTTTAATTTAGCTAAAACTGTTTTATCTAATTGTTCTTTTAACATCAGCAAAGGCACATCGTAAATTGTAGATGCATCCATAGATTCGATTACTGCATTAACGTTAACGTTACAAAAAAGTGCAATTTTTTTTCTGATGTCTTGAGAAATATGATGTTCGGTACGGCAAACCAGAATATCCGGCTGAATTCCATATTCTAACAATGCTTTAACAGAGTGCTGAGTAGGTTTAGTTTTTAATTCACCAGCCGCTGCTAAATACGGAACAAGCGTTAAGTGAATTACAATAGCATTGCTACTGCCTTGTTCCCATTTAAACTGACGAACAGCTTCGATAAAAGGTAAAGATTCGATATCGCCGACAGTACCACCAAGTTCAGTAATTACGATGTCGTAATCTCCACTTTCACCTAAAATGCGCATATTACGCTTAATTTCATCGGTAATGTGTGGTACAACCTGCACTGTTTTGCCCAAATATTCGCCTTTACGCTCTTTATTAATAACGTTTTGATAAATGCGACCTGTAGTAATGTTGTTTGCCTGAGAAGTTGGTACGTTAAGAAAACGTTCGTAATGGCCTAAATCTAAATCTGTTTCAGCGCCATCTTCGGTAACAAAGCATTCGCCATGTTCATAAGGATTTAAAGTTCCTGGGTCGATATTAATGTACGGATCGAATTTTTGAATGGTTACACGATAACCTCGTGCCTGTAAAAGTTTAGCTAAAGAAGCGGAAATGATGCCCTTACCCAAAGAGGAAGTAACACCGCCCGTAACAAAAATATACTTAGTCATGTTTCTGAATTTATGCAACAAAGGCAAATAAATGTTGCTTTTTGTACGGGGTACAAAGGTAGTAAAAATACCCGTTTGCACAGAAATAAAACTAGGTAATTTTAAATATGATAATGTTGTGTGATTGAGGAAATTAGTTGAAAATCTATCCTAAGTTATTTCTTTTGTAAAGCAACTGCAGTAAATTTTATTAATGTTTATCCCGATTTTCGCTAAATCTTTTTGCTGAGTGTTTTTGCTGAAATGGAAGTTAGGAGCGCCAAAAAGGATATCGCTTCAACCGGATTTAATTAACTCAATTCATTGCAATTTACTGCGGCTGCATTGTGCCAAATCACTAGCTTATAAATAATTTCTTTAATTTATCTATTCGTCTTTTATTTTCTTGCTGCAGCAACGATGGATATAAATTCATTAAAGTGTTAACAAACATCAACAATAATGCTAATAAAAAATAACCATGAAGAACTTTAAAAATTGCAAATATGGTTAAGCATATAAAAGCAATTAAATGATTTATTTCAGCAAAAGTCATTTCCTTTCTTAGATTCTCCAACTCGTTGAGTTCCATTTTTCTTTTCATTTTTAAGTTGGGATTAAAAAATTTGAAGAAAGTATTTTTTACAATCCATTTAATTAAATAGACTCCAATTAGTTTGTTCAGTCTGGTGCTTTTGATAAAATTAAGATTGATTAGATGTTTGTTGTAAAAGGTTGTTTTATTTAAAAAAGCGTTTATAATCATCCCAACAATCCAAGAAAGAAATGTTAGGGAGATGCTTAATGTTAGATATCGTATCACTTAAAATAAAGCTTGATGTCAATTATGGCCAATAATTTTAACAACATTTATAATAAATTTTCACCTTTTGTTCTTTCTCACTCCAAGCGATATAAAGATTGTCTTCTTTACCTAGGCGGTATTTAAAACCATTTAAACCCGATTTCTTTAATTCTTCATAGAGTGCCTTATCTGGGGCGTTATTATCAGCCTTATCATCAGGCATTACAGCGGGCTCTAAGAAATTATCGTCGCTAAAGAAATTGCTGGTTATGGTTTTAAGAAAAATAATCTGGTCTTTTTCTTTTGATAAATCAATATTTGGGTCTGTATTTCCTACTAAATCTGTTCCTTTTAATTCTGTATTGTATATCTCTTTACCCTCGGCATTTGTAATGGTAAAATGGAGCATCATGTCTTCAGGCTTTCTGCCAATAAGTTCTATTTTAAACGTGTCTACAGTTTTAAAACTCGAAAAGGATTTGGTTATGCTAGAATTAACATTTTTAAACTCGATGGAATCGCCCTCTGTTTTGCTATTATTTGTACAGGCAGAAATCATCAAAATAGAAATGAGAAGCAGAAAGCATAATTTTTTCATGATAAACTAGAATATTCCCCAAAATAGTAAAATTTTGACGAACAAATTTGTCCTAATTATAATTATTGACTAGAAATTTTGAGTAATTGATTAAAACGGAACTGTTTAACATATTTTATAAATACCATAACGAGCATAACAATTATAGAAATTTTCTCTATTACTCTAATTTTAAGGCTTTTAACAGCTTGTTTAGTTTTTTGAGGTCTTCTGGTGTATCTATTGCAACGGTTTCTAAATCGGTAACTTTAGTTTGAATGTAAAATCCATTTTCTATCCAACGCAATTGCTCAAGGCTTTCGGCTATTTCTAATGATGATGGAGGAAGTTTAGTAATGGCTTTAAGTGATTCTGTTCTGTAACCGTAAATGCCTATGTGTTTGTAAAATTTATGCTTTTCTGCCCAAACGCCGGGCTCGCCATTTCTTATAAAGGGAATAGGGCTGCGACTAAAATACATTGCTCTGCCATTTACATCAATCACCACTTTCGGACTATTAGGATTATAAATGCTTTCTTGGCTTTCAATAGGTTTAATTAGCGTAGCCAATTGTACTTTTGCTTCTGTAAAACAGCTTACTAATAAATCAATTTGGGCAGGTTCTATAAATGGTTCATCTCCTTGAATGTTAATTACAACTTCAAAATCAGGCAAATTTTCAATAACCTCAGCGCATCTATCTGTTCCACTTTGATGTTGTGATGCCGTAAAAATATACTCGCCACCAAATTTTTTAACCTCATCAGCAATGCGTTCATCATCTGTAGCAATGACCACTTTAGATAAACTTTGCGATTTACAAGCCTGTTCATACACACGCTGAATCATGCTTTTTCCAGCAATATCAACCAACGGTTTGCCAGGAAATCGGGTAGAAGCAAAACGGGCTGGAATGATTCCAATAACCTTTATATTTTTTGATGTAGCGTTATCAAGACTCATACTATTGAAATATTTTATAACCTATAAATGCAATGATTAACCCAAAAATTAGATAAGAAATTGGATGCGCAAAATTTAGCGTCCATCCTAATGCCTCAATATGTTTTGGAACAATAAATCTTGAATCTTGTCTATTGAAATAAAAAATACCCCATTTCCAATTTTCAGGATTATCGTGTCGAAAATCTTTTTTCATTTTGCCTTAAAATAAGCCATTAATTTCTGCTTCGATGGATTGAATTACCGTACCTAAATCTTCAGGATTGTTAGTGAAATCAAGCTTGTCTTTATCTAAAATTAATAATTTCCCTAAGTTATAGCCCTTAATCCACGATTCGTATTTTTCATTTAGTTTAGATAAATAATCTATACGAATACCTGCCTCATATTCTCTTCCACGGCGCTGAATGTTATTCACTAAAGTTGGCACTGATGCCCGCAGGTAAACCAACAAATCAGGCGGTTTGATAAATGATGTAATGTTATCAAAAATAGCACGATAATTATCATGGTCGCGAGTGGTCATTAACGCCATATCATGCAAATTATCAGCAAAAATGTATGCATCTTCGTAAATGGTTCTATCCTGAATTACATTTCTTTTATTAGTTTCAATTTCTGTAATTTGTTGAAATCTACTGTTCAGAAAATAAATTTGAAGGTTAAAACTCCAACGTTTCATATCGCTATAAAAATCTTCCAGGTAAGGGTTGTTATCAACAGCTTCGTATAAAGCTTCCCATCCATAATTTTTTGCCAATAAACCAGTTAGAGTGGTTTTGCCAGCGCCTATATTGCCTACAATTGCTATATGCATTTTTTCTTATTTTAGATTAAGGCTAGCTTCTTGCTCTAAACCTTAAAGTTGCTAATATTAAAAACTTTTAAATCCGATTAAACTGCGTACTTCTCGCAAGGTTTTTTGTGCGCTTTCACGTGCTTTTAAAGCCCCGTGTTTAGCAACTTGCCTCAAGTAAGAATCATCTTTAGCAATATCTTGAATTCGTTCTCGCATTGGTGCGGTTGCAATAATCATATCTTCTGCAAGTTGTTTCTTAAAATCACCATACCGTATTTGCATTTTGCTATACAAATCTTCAAAATGTTCGTGTGTATCTTCGCTTGAAACCACTTTCATTAAATCAAATAGATTTTGTATTGGTTCTGGTTTAGCTTGATTTTCTTCAGTCGGACCGCCATCACTTACAGCTCTCATTACTTTTTTACGAATGGTTTCCGGATCATCGGATAAATAAACTGCATTAGCTTCACCTTCCGATTTTCCCATCTTTCCTTTGCCATCTAAGCCAGGAACTTTTACAAGCTTTTCTGTAAAGCTAAATGCATAAGGCTCAGGAAAAAATTCGGTATTGTATAATCTATTAAATCGGTTACCAAAAGTACGAGCCATTTCTAAATGTTGCTCTTGATCTTTACCAACAGGTACTTTTGTAGCCTTGTGTATCAATATATCTGCAGCCATTAAAACAGGATAAGTAAGTAAGCCTGCATTAACATTATCGGGGTTAGCACGCACTTTATCTTTAAATGATGTACTACGTTCAAGCTCGCCCATGTAAGCATTCATGTTCAAGTACAAATATAGTTCAGCTATTTCCGGAACATCACTTTGTATGTAAATGGTACTATTTTCAGGGTCGATTCCGCTGGCAAGGTATTCAACTAAAACATGTTTAATATTTCCATGTAAATCGGCAGGAGTGGGGTGTGTGGTTAAAGAGTGCAAATCTGCAATAAAAAAATAGCAGTTGTAATCGTTTTGCATTTGCACAAAATTTTTTACTGCACCATAATAATTACCTAAATGTAATTTGCCTGTAGAGCGAATGCCGCTCACCACTGTTTCTTTCATAATGGCACGAAATTAAAAATAAAATACTTGTAAAGCGTATCAAAGGTTCATATTTATCAGATGGATATGTAATTTAAAGAAAACAGCTAATGCACTAAAATACACAGAAACTAAAAATTATCCATCTATTTTATACATTTGAAAATCTATGATTAAGTTTTTTAGGCAAATACATCGGGTATGGTTTCTCTTTTGGATATTCTTTACCTTTTTTCTTTTCTATCCGATATATTTAATTACCTCGCGTAATCCAAAATATTATGGTATTTTAAATTTCTGCAGAGCAACAAATAGTTTTATTTGTAGTGCATTAGCTGGTGTATTTTACAATTTTAAATTTGAAGAAAAACTAAATCCAAATCAAACCTATATCTATTGCGCCAACCATAGTTCTAACCTTGACATTATGATTTTATGCATTCTGGCGAGGGGAAGATATCATTTTATGGGAAAAGATGAGTTATTAAATAGCCCCGTACTGGGTATTTTCTTTAAAACGATTGATATTTCAGTTAACCGAGATAGCAAAATTTCAGCATTTAGGGCTTTTAAAAAGGCTGGCGAAAACTTAGAAAAGGGTATGAGCTTAATTATTTTTCCTGAGGGTAAGATTGATGATCATTATCCACCCAAGCTGGGGGAGTTTAAAAACGGACCATTTCGTTTAGCCATCGATAAAAACATCCAACTAATACCCGTTAGCATTACCAACGTGTGGAAAATTAATTGGGATGATGGTGCGAAATATGGAAGTAAGCCGGGAATTTGCGATATTTACGTCCACAAACCCATTAACACTGCAGGATTAACTGATGCTGATGCAGAAAATCTGAAGAACAAAGTTTTTAATTTAATTGATAGTAAACTTATAATATGAACTTAGACGCTAAAACAATCCATAAAATTGCCGATTTGGCACGAATTCATATTGACGAGAAAGAGGTTGAAACACTCATTCCTGAAATGAATAAAATCTTATCGTTTATGGAAAAACTAAACGAATTGGATACTGAGCATGTTAAACCATTGGTTTACATGAATGAATCTACAAATGTTTGGCGTGAAGATTTAGTTAATCAAGAAATATCAACTTTAGACGGATTAAAAAATGCAGCCAAGCATAATGAACAATTTTTTATGGTTCCTAAAATAATCGAAAAATAGTTTACATTGCTTTAATCACATGATTAAGCTTCACAGGTTTATCATAAATTTTAATGTTTATGTAACATCTACACCTTTAAGCTTGTCTAAAAAATAAAAACTATGTCGCAACCGCTTATTACAATTAAGGAAATTGGTCGTAAATATGTTATCGGTACAGAAGTAATCCATGCATTAAAATCAGTAAGTTTAGATATAAACAAAGGCGAGTTTGTTGCGTTAATGGGTCCATCAGGTTCAGGAAAATCTACCTTAATGAATATTTTAGGTTGCCTGGATACACCATCAAGCGGCACCTATGTTTTAAATGGGACCGATGTAAGCCATATGACGGATGATGCGCTTGCAGAAGTTCGTAATCAGGAAATCGGCTTTGTGTTTCAAACATTTAATCTTTTGCCACGCTCAACATCTTTAGATAATGTGGCTTTACCTTTAATTTACGCCGGAAATAGTAAAAAGGATAGAGATGCTAGAGCAAAGAAAGCACTTGAAAACGTCGGTTTAGGTAATCGTATGGACCATAAACCTAATGAATTATCAGGTGGACAACGCCAACGTGTTGCGGTTGCCAGAGCATTAATTAACGATCCTTCGATTATTCTGGCAGATGAGCCAACAGGTAATTTGGATACCAAAACATCAGTAGAAATTATGGGATTGTTAGAAGAAATTCATAGTAAAGGCAACACCATAATTCTGGTTACTCATGAGGAAGATATCGCTTTGCATGCTCACCGTATTGTTAGGATGAGGGATGGTTTAATAGAAAGCGACCATGCAAACATCAATATTAAATCCGTTTCTCCACGTTTAGCTGCTTTAAATGAAAGCGGTAGCGATTGGGAAAAAATGGATTAATCTTTTCGTAAAATCCAAACCCACAATAAATCCTTAATTTGAGGATTGACATACTATGAAAATCTATACCAAAACAGGTGATAAAGGACAAACTTCATTAATAGGAGGAACCCGTGTGGCCAAAAGTCATGTGAGGATAGAAACCTATGGAACCGTTGACGAATTAAATTCGTATATCGGTTTGATTATGTGCCAGGAAATTAACCCACAATATCAAAACTTATTAAAAGAAATTCAAGATAGGTTGTTTACAATTGGCTCGTCTCTAGCCGCCGATCCGGAAAAATCTAGTATGAAAATTCCTGATTTGCATGATGAAGATATAATCTTATTGGAAAAGGAGATGGATGAAATGAACGAAGCATTGCCTGCCTTAAAGCATTTTGTTTTACCTGGTGGCAATACTGTAGTTTCTTATTGTCATGTTGCCCGTTGTGTATGCAGGAGAGCAGAAAGATTAAGTGTGGAACTGGCTGCGAGTAGTTTTGTTGAAGATAAAGTAACCATTTACCTAAACCGATTGAGTGATTATTTATTTGTTTTAGCAAGAAAACTTAACTTAGATTTTGGAACCGAAGAAAACATTTGGATTCCGCGAATTTAATAGTGGAAAAATAAGTTTGTTTTGCTCAAAAATTTTAATATACTTTGCGCATTATTAAGAATAAGAATTTAATTGAATTGAAGATATGTATTGGACACTAGAATTAGCTTCCCACCTGGAAGACGCACCATGGCCTGCAACAAAAGATGAATTAATTGATTACGGTATTCGTTCTGGCGCACCTGTAGAAGTTATTGAAAATTTACAAGCATTAGAAGATGACGGCGAGCCTTACGAAACTATTGAAGAAATTTGGCCTGATTATCCTACTAAAGAAGATTTTTTCTTCAACGAGGATGAATATTAATTAAAGCCTAGAAGCTCTTGATAAAATCAGGAGCTTTTTTTTTACAGCTTGAATTATAATGTGAATTAGACTATATGTACAAGTAATTATTTGATATACAATTGATTGTAAATTAATTTTACATTTTTTAAACAAAACAAGAATTACGTGTGTTAATAGTGCAACATTTTAACTCACTAAAAAAATTATCACAATGGGAAATTTATTGTATTTAGTCGCAGTAGTATTAGTTATACTATGGGTGATTGGTTTTTTATTCCACGGCTTCGGTGATGTAGGTAACATCATTCACGTTTTATTAGTAATTGCAGTTATTGCAATTTTGCTAAAAGTTATTGGTAGAGCAACGTAAGATATAAGGATCAATTATTGATCTTCTTAATATTATTGCCTTAAACAAAACGAAATAAAAATGGAGTCTCTTAATTGAGGCTCCATTTTTTATTTTTTCATTAATAATTCTGCGAGTTCAAGATCTATAGGGTGTGTAATTTTGATATTGTTTCTTTCACCTTCTATTATATTTATTTCATAACCAGCCAATTCAACCACACTTGCGTCATCGGTAAAATGAGGTGAGAAATCTTGTTTGTAAGCCTCTTTTAATATATCCAAAGTAAAAGCTTGTGGAGTTTGTACTAAATAAATTTCATTCCTATTTAATGCGCTAGTTTTATCATCCCTCAACTTTCTAACACTATCTGTAGATTGTACGGCAGCAATAACGTTACCTTTTTCTAAGGCATATTTAAAGCAATTATCAATAAGTTTTGTAGAAATTATCGGTCTAACAGCATCGTGAACAGCAACAACCCCATCATCATCAAGATGGTTTATAGCATTTTTTACAGACTGGAAACGTTCTGAACCGCCATCTATCACCGTATGCGGTATTCGAAAATTAAACTCTTCACATAGCCTTAACCAATAGGGTTGCTGGTTTTTGTTTAACACTAGAAGTATTAAAGGTTGGTATTCACTTTGAGCAAATGCTTTTAAAGTGTGCATTAAAACCGGGAGGTTTTTAAGCAATAGAAATTGTTTTGGAGTTTCGGTTTGCATCCGATTGCCCGAACCGCCTGCTACAATTACAGCATAGTATTTCATAATTCAGTATCTAAAAATAAATATCAAGTATCGAGAAAATTCTTGATACTTGATATTAGCTACTTGAATCTATATTATTAGCATGGCATCACCATAGCTATAGAATTTATATTTTTCTTTAACTGCTACTTCGTAAGCATTCATTACATTTTCGTAACCACCAAAAGCACTTACCATCATTAATAAAGTAGATTCTGGTGTGTGAAAATTGGTAATCATTGAATTTGCAATGTTGAATTCGTAAGGAGGAAATATAAACTTACTCGTCCAATCATTAGCCGCCTTAAGTGTTCTGTTAGCAGAAACTGCAGATTCGATAGAACGCATAGAAGTTGTACCTACTGCACAAATTCTTCTTTTTTCTTCTAAGGCTCTGTTTACAATATTCGCATCTTTTTGTTCGATGATGAATTGCTCAGAATCCATTTTGTGTTTGGTTAAATCTTCAACCTCAACAGTTCTAAAAGTACCCAAACCTACATGCAGTGTAACTTCAGCAAATTCTACACCTTTAAGTTCAAGGCGTTTCATTAACTCACGACTAAAATGTAAGCCAGCTGTTGGTGCAGCTACAGCGCCTTCATGTTTAGCAAATATTGTTTGGTAACGTTCTTTATCTTCGGCAGTAGCTTTACGTTTGATGTATTTAGGAAGTGGTGTTTCGCCTAAAATTTCGACATTACGTCTAAATTCTTCATCTGTTCCTTCAAATAGAAAACGAATTGTACGCCCACGAGATGTTGTGTTATCAACAACTTCAGCAACAAGTAAATCATCGTCGCCAAAATATAATTTATTTCCAACACGGATTTTACGGGCAGGATCTACTAAAACATCCCACAAACGTAATTCTTTATTCAATTCACGAAGCAAAAAAACCTCGATTGTTGCACCTGTTTTTTCTTTATTTCCGTATAAGCGAGCAGGAAAAACTTTAGTGTTGTTTAATATCATTACGTCTTTGTCATCGAAATAACCTAAAACGTCTTTAAAAATTTTATGTTCAATTTTGCCGCTGTCTTTATGCAAAACCATTAAACGTGCTTCATCGCGTTGTTCAGCAGGATTGTTGGCAATTAATGACTCTGGTAAATTAAATTTGAATTGTGATAATTTCATTCTTGATGAATTTTTTGAGGTGCAAAAATACGAATTAAATTTTTCTTTTTGTTATTTTAACCAACGCATTTATACGAAAATATGTTTTAATTAATTATTTAGCAGTAAAAAAGGCTATTTATAAAGAATTAATTATTTGTTGATGTAAAATTATTTAGTTTTGAATATGAGCTGTAACCTTTTCTACATCTTGGTGTCTAAATCACAATTATGATAATTTTCAGGCTAATCGGCGAGAGTTTTCGTTTTGCATTTGATGCATTGCGCCAAAACAAATTACGTACAATGTTATCTCTATTAGCGATAACCATTGGTATTTTTGTAATCATTTTTGTTTTTTCAGGCGTTGATACTTTTCGAGGTAAACTGCAAGCAAGCGTAGATAAATTAGGTTCAAACACCATTTATATTCAAAAATGGCCGTGGAGTTTCGGTGATAATTATCCATGGTGGAAATATGCAAACCGTCCGGAACCATCCATACGAGATTTTGAAATGTTAAAAGAACGGATGGGAAATGCAGATGGTATAACCTTCGAAATTTCTACCGGTAATAGAACAATTAAATACAGAAGCGGTTCTGTAGAAGGAATTTCTGTTTCGGCAGCATCACAGGATTTTAATAAAACCTGGAATTTTGAATTGCAATCTGGTAGGTATTTTACTGAAAATGAAAGTAGTAATGGTACGCCAGTATGCTTAATCGGAGCAGAAATAGCTGAAGGTTTATTTGGCTCGGATGAACCGGTTGGAAAACAAGTTCAGATTTTAGGAAGAAGGGTTACCGTTATCGGTGTGTTTGTAAAAGAGGGAGAAGATATGCTTGGAACATCATTAGATAAAAGCGTTAACATTCCTATTAATTTCGCTAAAGGAATTTTAGATATTCAAAATGAACGTTATAATCCACAAATAACGGTTCGCGGTTCTGAAAATGTAAGTTTAGAAGAAGTAGAAAGTGAGCTTAAAGGTGTAATGCGATCTATACATCGCTTAAGACCAAACCAAGAAGATGATTTTGCCTTGAATAAAACTACAATTTTATCTAACCAACTGAATAAAATGTTCGATGTTGTAAATATTGCAGGTTGGGTTATAGGTGGTTTTTCTATCCTCGTTGGTGGTTTTAGTATTGCAAATATCATGTTTGTATCCGTAAAAGAGCGTACAAATATAATCGGCATACAAAAATCATTAGGCGCCAAACGATATTTTATATTACTTCAATTTATTTTCGAAGCCATTTCACTGTGTATTTTAGGTGGTTTGCTTGGTTTGTTGCTCGTCTTTTTACTAGCGATGGCTATTGGTGCCATAACAGATTTTCACATTATTTTGGGAGTTGATAATATTGTGTTGGGTATTGGTATTTCAGTTGTTATCGGAACAATATCAGGCTTTTGGCCGGCATATTCAGCCTCGAGGCTAGATCCGGTTGAGGCGATTAGAAGTTAGTAGAATATTTAAGTTCAAAACAAAAAATCCTTCGTTAAACTCACTAACGAAGGATTTTTTTTCATATTAAAATCTATTAACTTAATTTGCCTAATGCATCTTTTATTCTTTTTAACGCTTCAATTAAACTTTCATCTGATGCTGCGTAAGATAAACGGATGTAATTGTTATTGCCAAAAGAATCGCCACCAACGGTTGCTACATGACCAACATTTAAAAGGTATAGTGCTAAATCAGATGAATCTTTAATCACATTTCCATCAGCATCTTGCTTTCCAAAAAACGAACTAATTTCAGGGAAGAAATAAAAAGCACCATCAGGAAGATTAGTTTTTACACCCGGAATCTCATTTAATAGATTAAATACAAGTTCTCTGCGGCGTAAAAAAGCTTCTTTCATTTCTAATACGCTTTCTAATCCTTGCTCATAAGCAACTATTCCTGCCCTTTGCGCAATAGAACACGTCCCTGAGGTTGTTTGGCCTTGTAATTTATCATTAGCTGCGGCAATTTCTTTGTTAGCGGCAATGTAACCTAATCTCCAACCTGTCATAGCAAATGCTTTCGAAAAGCCATTTACCACGATTACCCTGTCTTTAATGCTTTCAAATTGAGCTATAGACTCATGTTTATCCACGAAATTAATATGTTCGTAAATCTCATCAGATAGGATATAAATATTTGGGTATTTCTCAAAAACCTTTACCAATGCAGCCAATTCATCCTTACTATAAACCGAACCTGTTGGGTTACATGGCGATGAAAACATAAACAATTTCGATTTCGGCGTTATTGCAGCCTCTAATTGTTCTGGTGTAATTTTAAAATTGCTTTCGATGTCTGTATCAATAAAAACAGATTTACCTTCTGCTAAAACTACCATTTCCGAGTATGAAACCCAATATGGTGTTGGAATAATTACTTCATCATCAGGATCGATAAGGGTTAATATTACATTTGATAATGATTGTTTCGCACCGGTAGAAACTACAATTTGAGAAATGTCATAGTCGAGATTATTCTCTGTTTTAAGTTTATTAACAATGGCTTGGCGTAAATCTGGATATCCTGGAACAGGAGAGTAGCGTGTAAAATTATCATCTAATGCTTTTTTTGCAGCAGTTTTTACATGTTCTGGAGTGTTAAAATCAGGCTCACCTACGCTTAAACTTATAATATTTATACCCTTTGATGCTAATTCACGACCAAGTTTGGTCATTTTAAGGGTTGCAGATTCTGATAGATTGTTGATTCTTTTAGATAAGGTGCTCATGGTTAATTACTTTGAGCGCAAATATATAAACCAAATATTATTCTGCACTAAAAAAGGCAGAGTTTTTATCATTTATTTTATTCTATAACCGTATTTTTGAAAAAAAATCCTTGTGACGGTAAAAAAGCGAGCAATTGTAATTTCTTTAGTAGTTAGTGTTGTATTAATGCTTGCCAAATTTGTAGCATATTTTATAACCGGCTCAAACGCAATTTTAACTGATGCAGCAGAAAGTATTGTTAACGTAATTGCAGGAAGCTTTGCCTTCTATAGCATTTATCTAAGTACACAACCAAGAGACGAAAATCATCCTTACGGGCATGGGAAAGTAGAATTCTTTTCTGCTTTTGTAGAGGGTATTCTTATTCTGATAGCAGGTGTTATCATAATTTTTAAATCGTCTTATAATTTAATTTATCCTCATGCGGTTGGTCAATTGTTAGAAGGTACTTTAATTATTGGTATAACCGGACTAATCAATATGATTGTTGGTCTGTACCTGATTAATGTGGGTAGGGCCGAGCATTCTGTAACGCTTCAGGCAGATGGAAAACATCTTTTAACTGATACTTATACCAGTGCAGCAATAGTTATTGGTTTGATATTAATACAGCTAACAAATATTATTTGGTTTGATAGTTTATTATCGGTCTTGGTGGGGTTTTATATTGTATATTCTGGCTATAAATTAACAAGAGGTTCTGTTGGTGGTTTAATGGATGAAAGCGATTTCACCTTGGTTGAAGAAGTTGTGGATGTTTTACAAAAGAACCGCCATAAACCATGGATTGATGTTCATAACTTGCGTACACAGCAATATGGTCCAGAATTCCATATCGATTGCCACGTAACTTTGCCTTATTATTTTGATTTAACTAAAGTACACAAAGAGATTTCTCAAATTGATGAGTTGATAAATAAGAACGGATTTAGAAAGGCTGAACTATTTATTCATGCCGACCCTTGTTTACCAGAATGTTGTAATTATTGCCACATGAGCGATTGCCCGGTAAGGGCAGAGGCATTTAAAAAAGAAATAATGTGGACACCAGAAATCGTAATTAAAAACAAAAAACATTTCGAAAATGAGTTACTTTAATGTTAGGATTTATGGTTTGCTAATCAATCAGCATAATGAAGTTTTGGTAAGCGACGAACAAGAATATGGCTTTCGTTTTAGTAAATTTCCTGGAGGTGGGTTAGAATTTGGAGAAGGTTTAATTGATGGTTTAAAACGTGAATTTGTTGAAGAATGCAATGCTGAAGTTGATGTGATTTCTCACTTTTACACAACAGATTTCTTCGAAAAATCATCATTTAACGATAGCCAAGTTATCAGTGTCTATTACTTAGTTAAAGAAAAATCTCCACTCAAACTCGCTTTTAAAACAAAAATTTTTGATTTTGATGGTGAAGGTGAAATTTTACAATCTTTTAGATGGGTAAAAATAAATGATTTATCAATCGACAGCATAACCTTTAAAACAGATAAAACTGTAGTTACTCTTTTAAAAGAAAAATTTGCGGTTAATGGAAAATAAATTTCTTTATTACCTTAAACCTATTCTTCGGGTTCTCATTTTTCTTTTCTTTATTTTTCTTTGGTCAGTTCCGTTTAGCGTACTATTTCAATTTGAAATTTTCAAATTTTCTGATGATTTATTTAGTCAGCTTTTTTTTGAGTTTGCAGCAATATTGATTGTTGTTGGTGCTTTGCTTATGATTTTCCAAATTTATCCAGCTAGAAATTTCGAAACTATATTTATTAAAAGAAACGCATTAATTCCATTTTTTAGAGGAAGTTCTATTGGTTTTTTGCTAATTGGTATTTGTGCAACAATTATGTATTTTCTTAATTCTGTAGAATTTACTTCAACAAAAATACTTCCATTAAATATTGCAGGCTATTTACTGTTTTTTATTTTGGTGGGTGTTTTTGAGGAATTTA
Source organism: Pedobacter lithocola (assembly GCF_042650845.1). Classification (NCBI taxonomy): domain Bacteria; kingdom Pseudomonadati; phylum Bacteroidota; class Sphingobacteriia; order Sphingobacteriales; family Sphingobacteriaceae; genus Pedobacter; species Pedobacter lithocola. Next base: position 629,980 of record NZ_JBHSBW010000007.1, read on the forward strand.
CGTTCAGAAGTTTTCCATTAGTTGTTTTCGCCGAAAGATATCTTGTTCCGGTTACGGTTTTATGTAATGGTATTTTATTTGGTTTAATTCATTATACCAATCCTGGTTTTTCTGCTTTGGCAATGGCCAATATTACTTTATGTGGTATTTTATTTTCAATTATAACTTTGCAAAAAGGAAATATTTGGTGGGCAGTAGGAATTCATTTTGCTTGGAATTTTACACAAGGCAATTTATTAGGTTTTAAAGTTAGTGGTTTAGCTCAATCGGGTTTAATTGCAGCTAAGCCAGTTGGCAATCCAATACTTTCAGGCGGAATATTTGGTATCGAAGGCTCAGCAGTTTGCACCATAATTTTAATTATTTATATTTTTTGGCTCTTATTTAATCAAAGAATAATACCAGTAAAAGAAATAGAAGCTTTATGAGTTTAGTAGAAAGAGATAAAAAATTAATCTGGCACCCTTATACGCAAATGAAAAATGCTTTGCCGCATATACCAATTGTTAGAGGTGAAGGTGTTTATGTTTTTGATGAAGATGGAAATAAATATATCGATGCTGTTTCATCTTGGTGGGTAAATATTCATGGTCACGCTCACCCACATATTGCACAAAAGGTTTCAGAACAATTAAGTGTTTTAGAACACGTTATTTTTGCTGGTTTTACGCATGAGCCCGCTGTTTTACTGGCGGAGAGACTGTTGCCATTATTGCCAGGGAAACAAGAAAAGGTATTTTATACCGATAATGGCTCTACAGCTGTTGAAGTAGCTTTGAAAATGTGTTTGCAATTTTGGGATAATAAGCAAAAGCCTAAAACCAAAATCTTAGCTTTCAAAAACGCCTATCATGGCGATACATTTGGTGCCATGTCAGTTAGCGGTCGTAGTATTTTTACCGATGCTTTTAATAGTTTATTATTTGATGTGGAGTTTATTGATTTACCCAATGCAGGTAATATTGAAGGTATCAAAAAGCAAATATCAGATCTGACATTGGAAGCCGCATGTTTTATATTTGAACCATTAATACTTGGCTCTGCAGGGATGCTGATGTACGAGGCTAAGTATCTTGATGAGCTAATTTCTACCTGCAAATCATCGCATATTTTAACCATTGCAGATGAAGTGATGACAGGGTTTGGTAGAACAGGAACTTATTTTGCTTGCGAAAAATTAAAAAACAAACCAGATATCTTTTGCTTAAGTAAGGGCTTAACCGGTGGAACAATGCCTTTAGGTGTAACCACTTGTACCAATGAAATTTTCGAAGCTTTTTTAAGTGATGATAAGCTAAAAACGCTTTACCACGGTCATTCGTTTACGGCAAATCCAATTGCATGTGTCGCATCTTTGGCCAGTTTAGATATCCTTTTAAAAGATGAAACGCTGCAAAATATAAGGCGAATTGAAGCGAAGCATACCGTGTTTTTAGAAGAGATTAAATCGCATCATAAAGTAAAAGCAATTCGGCAAACCGGAACAATTATAGCCATAGAATGGGAAACCGGAAATGAAACATCTTACTTGAGCAATCTTCGAAACCTACTTTATAATTACTTTTTAAACAAAGGAATTATTTTACGACCGCTTGGAAACATCATTTACATACTTCCACCTTATGTTATCAGTAATGAAGATTTAGATTACGTTTATGTCGCAATAAAAAGCGCATTGGATGAAATCTAAGATGTTTACTACTCTAAATTAATTTAAAGTATTTATAACCAGATACGGGAAGTAATTTTCTTTACGACCTGTATCTGTCAGCATAAATTCGATGTAAGGAAACTCAAGACTAGGTTTAAATCTGAATGGATTAGCCTAAAGGCATTTTGCTTAAATCCATATATAAAATGCTCCATCTTTGCCCATCTAAATCAATAAAACCACAACCATACATCCAACCGTCCTTATAACCAGGTTCACCATAAATTGAACCTCCAGCTTCTACAACTTTCTTTGCTAAATCGTCAACATCTTCTGCGCTTTCGGCATCTATAGAAAATAAAACTTCAGCACCTGATGATTTATCAGAAACTGTTGTGCCTGCGAATGACTCGTACACTGTTTTCTTGAAAAGCATGATGATTAATCCATTTTCGCCAACGATGAAAGATGCAGAATCTTCATTCGCACCATATTGTGTGTTAGCAGTGAAGCCGATTTTAGTAAAAAATTCTTTTGATTTATTTACATCTGCTACCGGTAGATTTATCCAAAGTGTTTTTGTCATGATATTTATTTTATAAACGTAAATATAGCCATCAAATTAAAATAAACAGGTTATTAATTTACTTAGGATATTATTAAGGCTAAGTTTTTTGAACTGACGTTAAAATATGACATGTATATCCAACTTCTTCAAGTTCCTTTTTAATAGCTAATGATTTTATTAGCACAAAATCTATTTTTTTACCCTGAATGATATTTTTTAAAATACGAAGCTTTTTAGATTCTTCAAACGAAACTGCAACTATTCGAAAGTCTTCAATGCATAAAATTGCTACAATTTATATAATTTTTGAGGATGTTGTTCGGCGTGACTTAGGATTAAATTTAAGATGTAGCTATTTGATTGATAAGTTGAGAGGTTTTCTTTCACGGGTTCAAATCCTTCGTCTAAATAAATTTTATCGGTAAAGTAACCCATTCCATAAAATTTTCCTTTTTCTACCAATAGGCAACTTAGTTCTTCGTCTTTTCTGCCTTCATCAACCAATGCAAAACTAGGTTGCATATTTTGTATATCTTCAAGTGCGGCGTTTAAACGTTTGTTGTAAATGGCGACAGTTTCAATGCCACTGCAGGTACCAAAACATTGTCCATTTTCGTGTGCCGTACATTTGGTAGCCGCCTTTTGTAAATAACATAATTTTGCGCAGAGTTGATATGTATTAATTAAATGGTTTAAAAAATTATAACCTTCAAGCAAGTTATTAAAGCTTTGTAGAGGCTTGCTATTTGTTTTATGTTTATCAATCGCCAAGCGTAAATAACCATTCTGACCTTCAAAAACGCATAAATCGTATTTGTGTTCGTAGCGCTTCATAGCACGGTTGTTTTCTGGCCACAGTCGTTTTATTTCATTGGCTTCTAAAATTAATGCCATCAATTCCGTTCCACAAACTACGTAATCTATATTATAGATGTTTTTTAAAAAGTCTTGACGCTGTCTATTTGGCTTATTCCCGGTAAAATGACTTATAACCCGTTTTTTTAAATCCTTAGCTTTTCCAACATAAATAATTTTGCCCTTATTATCTTTGAAATAATAAACCCCCGGTTGATTTGGCAATCTTGTAACTGCTGTTTTATCCAAATGAGGCGGCAAAACTTGTTCTTTTGATGTTTTTTTTAGCATTTCAAAAATTACTCCATCTACATCATGTAGCTGTAGCAAATTAAAAAGTAAGCTTGTTGCATCCGCATCACCTGCCGCCCGGTGCCTACTTTGAAGAGGAATTTGTAACGAGCTACATAATTTTCCTAAACTGTAAGAAACCTTACCCGGGAAAATCTTTCTGCTCATTCTAACAGTACATAGTTTTTTACATTGTAAATTGTAACCAGCAGCTGCCAAATGATGTTTTAAAAAAGAATAATCGAAGTTAACGTTGTGTGCTACAAATACTTTATCATTTAATAATTGATAAATTTGCAAAGCAACATCTGCAAAAGTTGGTGCAGATTTTACCATTTCGTTATCAATTCCCGTTAAAGCGGTTATATAAATTGGGATATGAATTTGTGGATTAATTAATGTAGAATATCGCTCCACAACTTCGTTACCATCATGAATATTTATGGCGACTTCGGTTATGCCGTTTGCCGAAGCATGGCCACCGGTGGTTTCTATATCTACAACTGCGTACAACATTCAATTAATTTGAATACAAATCTATGCTAAAATAATTAGTAATAAAAATGTTCTTAGCAAATTATTTATTGTGTAGATTTATTTTTTGTAAGCTCTTACCGGTTGATATAAAGCTTTTTTAATTAAAGTATTTTTTGGAGTTTTTGATTTATAAATCTAAAGCGCTATAAAACAAAAAAGGCGACTACGTATTAACGCAATCGCCTTTTATTATAGATATAATGCTAAAGCTTACTTAATAATTTACTCAAATTTGGTTTAATCCCAATTGAAATTGGAACAGTGTTAAACACTCTGTTTTGAATTTTCGTGAAACCATACATATAACTTGCTTCAACAAATAAATTTGCACCGCCAATATTATACTCAATACCGCCACCACCTTCTACAATACCCATTCCATTGTTTTTATTATCCATCGTAACTTGAAGCGTTTGTGCATTAACTCCAGCTTGTGGAGTTAAAACGAAACCGCCGCCACCACCAGCAAAACCATAAAAAGCCCATTTATTAACAATTTTACGATATCCTAAAGCAACATTTAACAGGTAAGTTGTAGCACGACCTTTTTGCAGTGTGTATGTATATCCAGCATCAGGCGTTATTTGATTAAATTCAAATGCATGTAAACTCACTTTTGGATATAGGAATAAACCACCATCGCCTAAGCCTAAATTAACTCCTAAGGATGTTGAAAATTTTGGTTTTAGGTAATCTGCAGTTTCACCCATCGGGAATGCAAAACCTATTCCACTCATTGAATAAAGCTTATCAGGACGACCAGTTTGAGCTTTTGTTTGTATTGCTAATCCAATTATTAGCATAGCAATCGGTGTAAGTAATTTTAGTTTCATTTTTTTATCTTTAATTTAAGGTTAATCTGTTTACTTTTTGCAACATTAATGCAATGTTAAAAGGCTTCTCTAAATAATCATCAGGATGATATTTTTGAGCATTTATATACGTTTCATCGTATCTGGCAGATGCCATAATTACTGGAATTTGCTCAGTATCGGGATTGGAACGCAGTTGTTTAAAAACGGCTCTGCCATCCATTCCGTTTAACATGATATCTAAAATTATTAAATCGGGGTTAAATTCTTTAATGGTTTTAAAAATGAATCTAGGCGATAATAATGGGTAAACGGTGTAATGTTCGCCTTCTAAAGCGAGCTGAAAAACCTCTAAAATATCTGGGTCATCATCAACAATAAGTACTCTTTTCAAATTTATCTTCGCTTATTTGATTATATAATACTGCTAATACAAAATCAGACAGATAATGTTTCAGCTTAACAGTTTTTTTTCTAAATTGTAAACTGATATTTCTAACCAAATACTTCTTTTTAAAATGAAGGTAGATTACATTGCGTTATCTGTACCCGTATTTTTTATTCTTATCGGGATAGAACTTGCCTACAACTTTTATAAAAAACTTGGATATTATCGGCTAAATGATAGCATCGCAAATCTAAGTCAAGGGATAGGGCAGCAGCTCACCGGAATTTTTATGAAAACGGCTTTGTTTTTCGGTTACAAATATATCTTCGAACATTGGCGACTTTTCGAGATGCCGAAATCCATTTGGGTTTGGATTATCTTATTTATCAGTGTAGATTTTTTTTATTATTGGTTTCACCGAATGAGCCATCAGGTTAATGCGCTTTGGGCGGCACACATTGTTCACCACCAATCAGAAGAATACAATTTAACTGTTGCCCTGCGCCAAAGTTGGTTTCAAGGATGGTTTAGCTGGGTTTTTTATCTGCCTTTGGCATTAATTGGTTTCGACCCGATTATGTTTTTAACTTTGAGTTCATTTAATACATTATATCAATTTTGGATTCATACCCGAGCAATTAAATCGATGGGTTTGTTAGAATATATTTTAAATACGCCATCACATCATCGGGTTCATCATGGTTCAAATCCAAAATATATCGATAAAAATCATGCTGGTACTTTAATCATTTGGGACAGATTTTTCGGTACTTTTCAAAAGGAAGAAGAAGAAGTTTATTACGGCATCACGAAACCTTTAGCCAGCTGGAATCCGGTTTGGGCAAACCTTCATTATTGGGATGATTTGGTAAAAACCGCCAGGCAATCACCTAAATTTAGTGATAAATTAAAAGTGTTTTTAAAACCACCGGGTTGGTTTCCCGAACATTTGGGAGGCTTTCAACAGGCGCCAGAAATAAATTCTGCTGTTTATGAAAAGTATAATCCTAGCTATCAAAACAAATTAACTGGTTACGTTTTGGTTCAGTTTGCTATCGCTTTGGGTGCGGGTTCGCTCATTTTATTTTCTTATACCAAAATGGAAACCATGACTTTACTGTCAGGATCATCATTTATCATGCTTACTTTAATAAGCTGTGGCGCACTATTAGAGCAAAAAAAATGGCTGGTAAAATTTGAATACGGAAGATTAATACTAGGCCTTTTATTGATTTTGATTCTAAAATTTCCAATTGGTTATCAAGTAATATTTGCAGGCATACAGTTAATATCCGTAATTTGGTTCTTCAGTTTGCAAAAAGCAAATTCCGTTACCAATGAAAACTAAACAATTTGCCTCAATTTTTGCGCTTGTCTATATCATTCAATTATTTGCAGAAATATCAGATAATATTCCACTTCGTAACTTTTCAAAACCTTTTATTGTTATTACCTTGTTAATTTGGCTTTACAGCAGCACAAATCTTAAAGGAAGGTTTCACAAGCGCATATTTACAGGTTTAATTTTTGCTTTAATCGGCGATGTTTTTTTGATGCTGCAATCTGGTAAACCTAGCTTTTTTATATACGGTTTAATTGCATTTCTGCTTTGTCATATTTTTTACATCAGGGCATTTATTCTCGACCATAAATCTAATCCCGATTATAAAAATCCTTTCATTTTGTGGGCTATTGCGGCTTTTGCTATCTTCTGTTCTGGTCTGTTTTTTTACTTGCAGCCAAATTTAGGAGCCATGCAATTTCCCGTTTTAATGTATGCCATCATCATTTCATTTATGGCAATAATGGCGGTAAATCGTTTCGGAAAAGTAAATATATTTAGCTTCAAATTGATACTGTTTGGGTCTTTATTCTTTCTCTTTTCTGATAGTATTTTGGCGGTTAATAAGTTCGCACAACCAATTCCTCAGGCAGCCGTATTAATTATGGCTACTTACATGCTCGCTCAATATCTTATCGTTTATGGCTCTGTTGTTAGAGAACTTGTGGTAAAACGAACTGAGGTGTAACGACAATTTTAAATTATTATTTTTTGGAAATCAATGTTCTGTGTTAATCGTTTAGGGCAGTCCTGCTAACGTTGCAATCTTTTTGTTTTTGAATGGTAGTAAGAAATGAGTGGGAGGTAGAACAAAAAGGATTTTCACTTATATCAGGTTTATAAAACTTAAGATATTGCAAGTAAATTCAAGCCACGAAGGATAATTTCATTGTATTAATCTCTTTTATCCGTTGACTAAAGTCAACGGCAATAAAATGCAAACTTGCCTAGCAATTACTTTGATACACTTAATCTTTTACCTTAAATCCCCTTCTTCTCTTTATCCAATACGGTAAAAGTTTGCACCAATCTTTCTCCATTTTCATCAACGAGCGTTAAAGTATGCTTTCCTGGCGGCGGACTAATTGCCAATTGATGATAATTTGTAGTCGTTGCAACGTATTCATTATCAATGTGCCAATAAATTTTTGAGCTTTGATTTCTGTGTGCCGCGTTTAAAACAATTTTGCCTCGTGTGCCATCTAGTTCTAAAGGAATGTAAACCGTCGCTGCATTTTTTGGATAAATCAATTCCATAACACTGTTGCCACCAGAAACATTGCAGCCACTCATAAATGGGGGTAAGCTTTTATAATCACTATTTTTAATTTTATAATAATATTCCATCGCCGGTGGCAAGATGAACCAACTTTTATGTTGCATATTGTTTACGCTTTCGCATTGGTCGGTAACGCGGTACGCACCTGTTCTATCTAAATGAATGGTTTTATGAAACGGGCAAATCACTGTTTTTTCGCCCGCTGTAGGCACTAGTTCATCACTTACATCAGGGCACGATTCGCCTGCTTTGTAGCCACTTTGCCTACAAACTTTAACTTTCTTTAGCTTAGTTTTAGGTGTTTCAAACCACTTGCCATTGGGTAGCAATCTAAAAATATCAAATAGAACTGGGGCTGCTGCCTCTATGCCTACTAAACCAGGTCTGCCTTCTCCATCGGCATTGCCAATCCAAACACAAACCACATAATTTGGCGTTAAACCAATCGCCCAAGCGTCTCTGAATCCAAAACTAGTCCCGGTTTTCCATGCCACTCTTTGCGATGACGAGAACTGTTCCCACAGACCTTCATCACCAGGACGCATTACCTCTTCCATAGCATTAAAAGTTGCCCAAATAGCGCCATGGTCTAAAAACGAATTGCGTTGATAATCTTTGTCATCTGTCTTATTTGTTTTATAATAAGTTGCTTGGTTGTAATCTGCAGGGTTATATAAACCTTTGTAGGTATTAAAATGGTTTAAAGTACGCACCATACCCATGTACGTGTTAGCCAAATCCCACATCGTAACTTCACTTCCACCTAAAATTAACGATAAACCATAATGGTCGGCTGGTTGGTTTAAGGTGCCAATACCTAGTTTCTTCAACTTATCGTAAAATCGCTCGTATTTATATTGTTGCAACATTTTAACGGCAGGGATATTTAACGAGCGACTTAAAGCTTTATCAGCAGCAATTGCGCCATCATAGCCCAAGTCATAATTTTGTGGCGAATACCCTGCAATTTGTGTCGGTACATCAGGTATCAATGTATGTGGTAAAATAAAACCATCGTTAAGCATACTGGCGTAAAGCAAGGGTTTCAACGTACTTCCGGGACTTCGAGGTGCCTTTATCATATCAACATGGCTTTGCAAATCTGCATTTTCTGGTTGATAAATATTCCCTACATAACTAACTACATCTCCGGTTTTGGCATTTAAAACCAAAGCCGATATGTTATTAATATCGTTAGCTCGATAGCGGTTATTGTACCGTTTTAAAATTGAATTTATTTTGAGTTGAATATCTTCGTTCAATGTCGAAGTTATTCTCGTCGATTTGATTGCTAAACTAGCTCTTTCTTGCTTAAAGCGATTTAATAAATGTGGTGCATTTTGAGGTAAGGGTAGCGGTTTGCCCGGAACCGGTTCTAATTTAGCAAGGTTGGCCGTGCTTTGGTCGATGTATTTTAGCTTTGCTAGTTTGTCTAATAAATCGTTTCGTTTTCTAATTAATCTCGTTGAATTTTTTCCGGGATGAACCAGCGATGGGCTGTTTGGTAGAACGGCTAAAGTTGCCATTTCTCCCCACGAAAGTGTTTTTGCATCTCTGCCATAATAGCGCCAACTTGCTGCTTCTAAACCTACAACATTACTTCCGAAAGGTGCGTTTGCTGCGTACAGACCAATAATTTTTTCTTTCGAATATTTTAGTTCTAACCTGAAAGCGAGAATGATTTCGTATAATTTTTGCCAAACTGTTCTATCTTTCTTTCTGGATAAACGAATCACTTGCATGGTTAAGGTGCTGCCGCCACTCACCACACTTTTAGCTTTAAAGTTTTGACGCATCGCCCTGCTCATGGCTAAAAAATCTACCCCAAAATGGCTGTAAAATCGCTTATCTTCAAAAGCAATAATGCAATCTTTAAATTTTACCGGAACAGAATCGGCGATAGGAAAGCGCCATTGTCCATCGCTAGCAATTGCTGCACTTAACAAATTCCCGTTACTTGCTTCGATTACAAATGAAGTTGGCGATTTGAAAAGTTTAGCAGGAAGTAAAGATAAAAACACCAAAAGCAATAAGATACAGATGATATCGGTAAAAATAATTGCCTTTGGTGTTTTACTCATTTATTTTATAAAAATTATAATCGTAGCCTCCAACTACAATATATATGTGTTGTTTTCTTTATAATTTGAATGAAACTAACTATTTTTTCCATTCTCAATCTTAACCTCCGCCTCAACCTACTTCACCACCTGCACCCATTTTCCATCCTGCGTAGCAGAGATATCATTATTATACATCGCCTCGCACTGAACCGCCGATAAATAATATTTCCCTAAATATGAGGCATTTAGCAACACTTTATAAACTAAGCTTTCATTTTCACGAATATTAAAATAGGTGAAAACCCTGTCATCACGAATATCCTGATAAGTAAAAGGCGATGATGCCAAAATACTTTGATTATCATTTACTCTCGTATTGATAATTTCCCATCCCGAAGGGAAAATTTGGGTTAGTGCCATCTGTTCGTAATAGCCCATTCTACCAGGGTTTTTAACTGTAACCTCAGCATAAAAATCAGTGCCTTGTTTTATTGTTGTTGGGTCTAAAGCTTTTCCATTTAAACGTTTGTAAACCACGTTCATATCCAAAACATCAGGTCGGTTTGGTAAGAAATTATTCTGACCAGCAACAGGTTGACCTTCCAAAACCAAACGAACAAACAACACATTATTGCCTTTATTGGTTATTGATGCTGTGTTTCCTTTAAAGCTGACAGCCGTACTGTTTATGTACTGACCAGAATTTACAGGTGCAGATTTCCCATCTAACACATATTGATACTGCAACTTATTTGACGATTGATTGGTGCCACAGAACTTCGCAATAGCCAATAAACTGTAAGCCGTAGTTTGGGTACTATACCAAGTATTTTCACCCAATTTCGCAGCCAAAGGCTGCAATGAACTTGCTGCCTTAGCTTTTTGTCCCAGCAGCGTTAACGTTTCTAAAATCATAGCTTCATCACGAACATCAGAACCATAAGTTCCGCCGAGTTGTTTGTAAGGTTGTATTGAAGTGTCCAATCCGCGAATCATGTTTTGCGCCACATCGTTTTGACCGGCTAACTTATATGCAGCGGCCAAACGCCATTTTGCAGAAACCGACAAATACTCAAAAGCTTTCAATCTGTTCATCGCGGCCATTTCTGGTTTTTTAGCCAGGGCAAGCATGTATAAACGATAAGCTTGGGATAAATCGCCACCATAAAAGTTATTACTATTTGGTGCCCAATTTGCAGCTTTGGTTTTTTGGAAACGCAATAATTCATCTAGTAATCCAACTGGTAAGGTATAACCTGCGTTTTGTGCTTCCACTAAAAAATGACCGCCATAGTTACTTCCCCATTCATCAGCATTTGCATCGCCTGGCCAATAGGCCAATCCACCATCTGTGGTTTGGAAACCTTTCATCCGCGTAATTCCTGCTTTAATATTTTTCTCCGTCATGGCTTTTTGTTGCTCACTTAGCGGACTTAATCTATCCAAATACAATTGAGGAAAAATGCCTGAGGTAGTTTGCTCAATACATCCATGTGGGTATTGAATCAGGTAGCTCAAACGTTTTTTAAGGTTAATCGATGGGATAGATGAAACCTCTAACGTTCCTGAATTTGTGCCATTCATCCCGATAGGAGCATAATTTACCGCCCATTTTTGTCCGGGTTGAACCGTTGCAGAAACCACATTTGTAATGTAAGGATTTGGATTTCGAATGTCCATTTCCACATCATAATCTGTTCTTTCTCGACCACTTTCGGCAATTACTTTCACTTTGGCAATACCAACCGTATTTGGCGCTTTCACCTCGAAATACGCCATCTGCTCGCCGGTTTGTTTATAGTAAAGTTGTTGTTTATTTGTGCCCTGAACAATCAAATTATTGGCCTGAAGTTGTACAGAAACATTCTTTAAATTTTTCTCTGTAGCAAAAACTGTAACTGGCAAAGTAAAGGTTTCACCCGGACCAATTACTCGAGGTAATGTTGCCAAAACCATCAAAGGTTTTTTCACCTGAACGGATTTTTCTGCAAATCCATAAGCAGCATCCTGACCAGCAACAACCATTGCCCGAACAGCACCAATGTATTGTGGCAATTTAAATTTGTGGGTTTTACTTTCGCCCTTACCAATGGTATATGGCCCCATAAATTTTACCACCGCTTTAAATCGGTTTGCTTTAGCTGGATTAAGATTTTTGTTGATGCTACCATCACCACCGATGCTTAAAATGCGTTCTAAATTTCCGCCCCAAGCGCCTAAAACGTAATCAAATAAATCCCAGGTTTTAACACCCAGTCCCTCTCGGGCATAAAATGCACCATGTGGGTCTGGCGTTTTAAAACGGGTTAAATCCAACAATCCCTCATCAACCAAAGCAATGGTATAAGTCATTGCCTTGCCGTTTTGCTCGCCCACGGTAATGGTATTTTCGGTTTCAGGTTTAATTTTATCCAACATTTTTATGGTTGGTTTTAAAATTGTTTGTGGGTCCTCAACAGAAATTGGAATTGCACCATACATTCTGATTGGTAAATCGTTAACCGTTTGTGCGTGAGGTTGTAACAGCGTGATGTTCGCGAAAACATTTGGCGCCATTTCTTTCTCGGCTTTAAATTTATATTGCGTTTGTCCGGCTTCGGTATCAATCCAGAAGGTTTTTAAAACGCGACTGCCATTTTCAATCGAAACCAAAGCTCTACCATTTTTAGCCGTAGGGATGGTTAAAGTAATGTCTTCACCAACGGTAAATTTCTCTTTGTTGGCGGTAAAAGATAACATTGATGCCTCTGTTGGATTTGCGCCTTGCTCACGCTGTGCCCATCCTGGCCAATCTACATAAACCGATTTTCCGGTAACATGCCCACCATTTAAATCACGAACTAGAATTAAATAACGTCCCCATTCTGGTTCATTAACACGTAAATTCCAACTTCCTTTACCGTTTGATAAACTTACCTGATGCGTTTCTACTAGTTTATTGTACTGGTTTTGAGTGAAGTTTGCATAAGTATATTGGTTATCCTGTTCCCACCACCAACGCCATTGCGTTTTGTATAATTCTACCTGAACGGTTTTACTGCCTGATAGCAATTTTCCATCGGTATTTACATTTACAATCTCAATTTTGTGGTCTTTTCCGGTAACCAGCATGCCACTTAATTTATCGCCTTTTTCTGGGCGAACACCTAAATAACTATTGTAAACATGGTACGGAATGCTAAAGTTATCAATACTAAAATTACCACCTGGCTCAAAAACTTTGGTGGTAAAATTCGCTCTTAAAACTCCTGGAGCCGTATTATTTTCATTAAGGTTTGTATTTACTAGTGCGCTACCTGAAGCATTTAATGTGCCCTCGAAGATTGTTTTAACTTGCGATTCGAAGTTAACCGTTGGGTTATCAAAACTATAACCTTCTAAGCCTTTAAACTTTGTTTCAGTGGTGTTGAGGTTGACATCAACTTTAGCTTTTAAATTTTGAGCAGGTGAACCAAAAAGCCATTTTGCCGATAGGGTAGCGGCCGAAGTTCCGACAGTTAAGTAAGGCTTGTTCCCAACATTAAAATCAATTTTTAATCTATTGGGCATTACCGTTTCAATCTTCAAAGTTTTGGTGAAAGTGGCTCCACCAGCTTTTACTTTGGCCATCCAGTTTCCGGTAGGAGCGGTACTTTCTGTAGCGGTTTTAAAAGTATAGAAACCGTTTAATGGTTTGCCATTGATTAAGCGTTTGTATAATTGTCCTTTCGGATTATAGAACTCCATTGTAACCGGATAATTTGCTGGAAGTTTCTTTAATTTATCTTCTAAAACGAAAGAAACAAATAAGCTATCTCCTGGTCGCCATACGCCACGTTCGCCATAAATAAATCCTTTTAACCCACTTTGAACTACATCTCCACCAACATCAAAACGACTTAAAGGCAGCGAACTTCCATCATCTAACTTTAGGTAACCACGTTCAGAACCATTTTTGGCAATCAATAAAAATGGCTGGCGTTTTAAATCAAATCTGGCAAAACCGTCGCCATCTGTTTTGGTAGTGAAAATAGTTTGGCGCTGAAAATCTAACAATTCTAAATTAACTCCGCTTAAAGGTTTTGCAGTTAACAAATCGGTTGCTACAATGAGCATACTGTTATCATTGCCGCGTTTGGCTACCAAGCCAATATTCGATGCAATTAGGTTTCTGCTTGCCCAACGCTGGTTGGTGTAAAACGATGGTGTGCAAGGATTGTCTTTATCATCCCAACGGTAATTATTTGGATAATAATTGTTGTAACGTTGCCAGAAATCGTCATCTTCATCAATTTTTTCGCCATAACTTTCATCTTCACCGTAATAGCTGCTTTCCTCATTATCTTCGCCAGGCTTTTCATCATTTGCTTTACAGTTATAGGCGTTGTATTCTTGTCTGAAAGCGATGGTAACCCGATACATCGCACCAGGTTCGGTGCGAATCATTTTATCTAAATCAAGTGTAAAACGATTCTTTTTATGCAGATTTAACGATTTGTCTTCATCTAATCGGACAGTTTTTTGCAATATAGGCTTTGCCACACGGCGCAACTCATTTCCATCTTTGTAGCTATTGGTTTGAAAAAACTGCGGAATGTTATTTTCGTAAATTTTGATAACCGTAACATCAACAGCTTTTAGGTTGATGGCCTCAAACGGCAATACAAGTTTACCCGAATTTGGCAGAATTGTTCCGGCACCGGCTATGGTTACGGATGGTAATTTATCTTCAAAAACCAAATTGGCCGTTTTGCCGCCTGATAAAGTTTTTCCATTAATGTTTTCTACACCATTATTTACGTTTAAAGTGTAATCGCCTTTTAACTCCTCAGCGGCATAAACTTTTACCTGACTGGCATCTATCGTAAACCTTAAGTCGCTCAAGCTACCTAAAGTAAGTAAGCCGGTTAAATCCTGACCAACACCAATAGGCTCAGAAAACTGTACTAAAGCATAATCTTCTTCACCTTGAATGGCTTTCATATCTAAAATTTCGAACTTATTTAAGGCTGGAATTCTAATTTCTTCTTCGCCTTTTTGTTCAGCATCTATCGCATCTCCATCCCAATTTATTTTTAAAGTTTGGTCAGCTGATTTTTTCTTGATGCTATCGATTGTAAATTTTGAAGTGTTTTTAGCAGGGTTATGTTGCCATTTCACATTTAGTTTTTGGTCGAAATCTAACTCTATAATTTTTTCAATTTTAGCAGTTTCTTCCGCATCAGAGGTTGCAACTTCTCCAGTTAACTTCATATAATCGAGTGAAGTATTGTTCTGCGAAACCAAGCCATTTTGCGATAACATTACACCTGGTGTAATTACTTTAAACTCAAAATCGAAGTCCTCCAAACCTTTTTCTGTTGCAGAAACCTCTGATAATTTAAAAGTGGCCTCGTATTCTTTTCCTGGTTTTAATGTTTCATCCGGACGAAATTCTACAGTTTGTGGGTCAATCCAATAGGTTTTACCAGAAATAGATGGTGAAAAGTCAAATAGTTCACACGAATCTGCCTTGCCTAAATCTTGCATTCCGGTTGCGGCATTAGCCAAATGAACGCGAATAAAACTCTTTTTGGAGATGGTTCCGGAAGTATACGCCTCGATGTATTTTGCATAGGCTTGGTTATCCTCATTCGATTTCTTTTTATGTCGGAAATAAATGAAAAGAATAGCCGCAATTGAAACGACAAGCAAGCCAATAAAAATAAATTTCTTTTTGGATGATGAGTGATAAGTAGATGGTTGTTCCATTTATTGAGATTCTAATTAGATGTCATTTATAATTTATCTGTTGTGAATTTCTACCAGCGGATTTAGAGCTTGAATGATTTCCATCACATTAAATTAAGTCAATATTAAATTGATGAAAATTAACTAAAATTCTTATCAAAATAATTTATGTTGAAAAATAACGGTTTTGGTTTGTTCCTTTAATTCGATTTAGATAAGTTTACGCTATTAACCCAAATCTGCCCGATATGATTAAGAAACTTTTAATTTTTGTAAGCCTTTTAACCATCGCTAATTTCACTTTCGCACAAAAACCAGCGGTAGAAAATGCGGTAAACCAACTTGTCAAATTGATGGTTTCTCCCGATAGTTTAGCCTTAGATAAATTGATTTTAAACGACTTAAGTTATGGTCATTCGAGTGGGAAGGTACAATCCAAGCAAGAATTTATGCATTCGCTGTTGTCTTCAGAATCTGATTTTGTAGATATAAACCTAAGCGACCAAACGGTAGTTGTTCAAAACAAAACAGCTTTGGTTCGCCACATTTTAAATGCAAAAACCAATGATAAAAATGTACCTGGAAATGTGAAGTTGTATATTTTACTTATTTGGAGCAAAGAAAAGGGAGGATGGAAGTTGCTTGGCAGACAAGCGGTTAAGGCGATTTAGATTGGTTCATTTGTATCATTAGTTCATTAGTCATTTGTATATTATGCCTAATCTTGTCTCTAATGTATTAAGCAGAGATGATGAGTTTAGTTCTTAACTTTTTGAGCTTGAAAAAATCATCCTAATGAACAAATGACTAATTAACATTTTATTTTATCATAACGCCTGGTCTGTTAACTAGCGGAATTTTAATTAGATTGGTATCAATAATACTTTCTGGTAGGAAGATGAATTTCTTATCGTAAATCGTGGTACCGATATAATAACTTAGCCAGTATTCGTTTGTTAAACCAAAAACTTCAGGGTCAATTGCCTCAACACCTTTAAAATCCTGAGCATTCATATCACCAATGAAATGCCTTAACACAGAGGTTTTAACTTGCTTGCCATCTTTTTCACCATAACCTTTCGAGCTGATTAAAACATTTGTTATCGGCTCGTTTTTAAGGTTCACGAGATAAACAGTCCAGTTTTTTACTTCTGGTGTTTCGCTCATGAGTACAACGGCCATCGCGATATCTTCAACTGTATTTTCTGGTAAATCCGCTTTCAAGTTTTAAATAATTGAATTAGTGAATAATAGATTGAGAAAATTAGCTCTGGATGAAGCTTTGATATCTAAATTACTAGATGATCAATGACATCTTGGTAATCCTAAAATCCTTAAATCCTGGTCAGAATCGCTTTATCCTGGACTATTTTTTCTTCGCCGCTACTGCTTTCTTCGCCACAGCCTTCTTTTTCGCTGGTGCTTTTTTCTTTGTTTCGAATGCCTTTGGAACCTGCTCTACAATCATTTTTTTAATCACTTCCAAATCCACATCGGCTAATTCTTCAGGTGTATATTTTTGTTTGGTTTTTTCGTTATACCTCAATTTTAGCATCAATTTACCGAAACGAATGAACGGTCCCCAGCGACCATTTTCGATAGAGATTTTCTCTTCATCCCAGGTTTTAATAAATCTATTGGCCTCTTTTTCAACTTTTTTACCAATTAAAGTATCAATATCTTCCTGAGATAAATTATCGAAATCGTAGCCTTTAGCCGGAATATTGATAAATAAATCATTCCATTTAATAAACGGACCGAATCTACCTTTACCTTTCGTAACACCTAAGCCTTGATAATGAGCAATAGGAGCGTCATCATCCATTTTTTGTTTAATAATTTCTACTGCTCTTTCATAAGTAACCGCTAAAGGCTCTTCATTTTTAGGCAGAGAAATAAAACTTTCGCCCCACTTTACATAAGGACCAAAGCGACCAACGCCAACCATCACTTCCTTGCCTTCATAATCTGGTAAAGAAAAAGGAAGTTTAAACAACTCGAGAGCATCTTCCAGTTGAATGGTAGCAACAGATTGATTACGCATTAAACTGGCATAACGAGGTTTCTCTTCCTCATCAAGCTCGCCAATTTGTACCAGCGGACCGAATTTACCAACTTTGGTGTAAACGTTTTTTCCCGTTGCCGGGTCTAAACCCAGCAAACGTTCTCCTGTAGCACGTTCGGCAGTTTCTAAAGTCGTTTCTACTTCTGCATGAAATGGGTTATAAAATGAGTGCAACATTTTGGTCCACTCTTGCAAACCTTGCGCAATCTCATCAAATTCTTTCTCCACCTTAGCGGTGAAATTAAAATCAACAATTCCTTTAAAATGCTCAACTAAAAAATCATTCACCACTTCACCAATATCTGTAGGGAAAAGTTTTTGCTTTTCGGCGCCAGAAATTTCCGTTTTTATATCTTTTTTAACTGTTCCGTTAGCTAAAACAATGGCAGTAAATTTACGTGGTTTACCGTCTCTATCTTCTTTAACCACATATCCACGATTTTGAACCGTAGAGATGGTTGGAGCATAAGTAGAAGGGCGGCCAATGCCCAATTCTTCTAACTTTTTAACTAAACTGGCCTCTGTATATCTTGCCGGCGGACGAGAATAACGTTCCGTTGCCTGCATTTCATTTAAAAATAATTCTTGTCCTTTTGCTAAGGGCGGTAGGATAGAACCGCCTTCTTTTTCTTCGCCTTCTTCTTCATCTGTTGATTCTAAATAAACTTTCAAAAAACCATCAAATTTCAAAACTTCGCCCTCCGCAACTAAATGTTCTTTACGGGCTGACGCAGTGATTTGAGCAGTTGTTTTTTCAAATAAAGCCTCGCTCATTTGCGATGCAATAGAACGTTTCCAGATTAAGTCGTACAGTCGTTTTTCCGAAATATCGCCATCAACTGTATGCCTGTCGAAATAAGTAGGGCGAATGGCTTCGTGAGCTTCCTGCGCACCAGCAGATTTAGTTCTGTAAACCCTTTGATGATGGTATTTATCGCCATAAGCTGATTTAATTTCTGCAGCTGCAGCGTTTAAAGCGGTTTCCGATAAATTTACCGAATCCGTTCTCATATAGGTAATCTTTCCAGCTTCATATAACCTTTGAGCAACCTGCATGGTTCTCGCAACCGGGAAACCCAATTTGCGTGAAGCTTCTTGCTGTAAAGTTGAAGTTGTAAATGGTGCAGCCGGATTACGTTTTGCTGGTTTAGTTTCTAAACTTGTAATATCAAACTTTGCATTTGCACAATCCTGAAGAAATTTTTCTGCATCAATTTCGCTATCGAAACGTTGCGGTAATTCTGCTTTTACAATTTCTCTTCCTTTTCCGGTAGAAAATTGTGCCGTTATTTTATAAGCAGCTGCAGCATTAAATTGCTGTACTTCTCTTTCTCTATCAACAATTAAACGAACCGCAACAGATTGTACTCGACCTGCAGAAAGCGATGGTTTTACTTTTTTCCATAAAACTGGAGAGAGCTCAAAACCCACTAATCTATCTAAAACACGGCGAGCTTGTTGTGCATTAACTAAATTATAATCTATATCTCTCGGACTATCAATCGCTTTTAGAATTGCTGGTTTTGTAATTTCATGGAAAACAATACGTTTTGTTTTTTCTGCTTTAAGTCCTAAAGTTTCGAATAAATGCCAAGAAATGGCTTCTCCTTCGCGGTCTTCATCGGAGGCTAGCCATACCATTTCGGCTTCCTTCGCTAGTTTTTTCAATTCGGCAACCATGCTTTTTTTATCAGCTGGCACCTCATAGGTTTGGGCGAAATTGTTCTTAATATCGATGGCCATATCGCCTTTTGCCAAATCCCGAATGTGGCCATAGCTAGATTTCACAAGGAAATCTTTTCCTAAATAGCCCTCTATGGTTTTTGCTTTTGCGGGTGACTCGACGATTAATAAGTTTTTAGCCATGAAATACGATTTTGTGCAAATAAAGCTATAATTAAAGTATAAATCCAAACATGATTAAAATTTAATACATATTTTTTATTTCAATTTTGAATAATCGAGGTAGTTTTTTGAATAGTAGGATATATTTTCGCCCTCGCTTTTAGATGTATTGTTATAGATTAAAGATTGAAATAAATAATTAAACGGAAAGCATTTGAAGTTTTCTTTTGTATGTCAGTCCCGCTTTTCGTTACAATCTTTTTCTAACTTCTTTCGGTAAATGTAAAAATGTTTTATTTCATCGCTTGGATTGATGCACAAGGCTTGGGCTGCTAAATTAAAATCGCTTGATATATTTAAATCAGTTTGATTTTTTTTGGAAATGAAAGGTCAGTATCTTTTGGCGGTCTTCAGTCCCGCTTTGCATTACAAGCCCAATGAAAAATTGGGGCTTTTCATTTTAATCGGGTTTATGAACAATGGTTTGTGCATTTCGCAACCCCATAAAATGAAACACTACATGGCAAAATAGCCCTGGTTGAAGCGAACACGAAGCAACATCCATTTCGGCTGTTAGCGATTAAAGCGTAAAACGGGAACCAATTTAGTTTCTTGCACAAGCCCTGCGCTGCTAAATTATAGAACGCCTGGAATATTTTAAACCATTTGACAATGAATTGGAAATGAAAAGGCACTACCTTTTGACGGTCTTTAGTCCCGCTTTGCATTACGAGTCCGATGAAGAATTTGGGCTTTTCATTGCAATCGAGTTTAATAGCATGATGGCAAATTAACCAGTCCGTTGGTTGAAACTAACGACAATCAAATGAATGGTGGAAATATCTAGGTGTTGTTGTTTCTATAGAAAGAATGTATATAAAAGTAATATCTCCATATATCTTAGATGTGAGCATAGCAATTTGACTTCAGAAATAATTCTACTTTGCTATTCATTGTCGTTGGCTTTAGCCAACGCATGAATAAAAGAAACTTATAATAAAACCTGCGGTTTGAAATACTAAACTCAATTTTTAAACCCGATTGTACGGATGCCATTTTTCATGGCAGGAGGGAAAGCGGGGCTACTGAAAGCGAAAAGCTACTAACTTTCATTTCCAAATTTTTTTTAAAAAATATCAAATATCAATTCTCTATTAAGCGGCCCTCTGCAAGTTATTTTTAATGAATCTTCGATAAACTCAGACTTACAAATAGAAAAAAACAAGTCTTATTTCTATCTCTCATTTTATATTTTACATCAACCTTACGTTTGCGAAAACTATTTGTGCCTATATTCGTATATAAAAATAAAAAGCAATGATAAACACTATCCTTATTCTATTAAACTTTTTGGTTCCAAACCCACCAAAAAACGTTTACGATTTTAGCTTTAAAACCATCGATGGCAAAGAAGTAAAGCTATCTAAATTTAAAGGCAAAAAAATTATGATTGTTAATACCGCTTCTAAATGTGGCTTTACGCCACAATATGAAGATTTAGAGAAACTTCAAAAGCAATACGGTAAAAAAGTGGTTTTAATCGGATTCCCAGCAGGTAATTTTGGTGGACAAGAGTTTTCTACCAATGCAGAAATTAAAGAATTTTGCACAGGAAAATATAACGTTTCTTTCTTAATGGCAGAAAAAACAAGTGTTAAAGGCGATGATATTAGTCCGCTTTTTAAATACTTAACTACGCAGCCAGGTACAGAAGAACAAGGCGATATTAAATGGAACTTTGAAAAATTCTTAATTAACGAAAAAGGAGAGTTGGTACACCGTTTCCGTTCTAAAACAAAGCCTATGGATGAGGCAATTGTAAAAAACCTTTAAATAGATGGAAGATGGGGAAGGTGGAATGGAAAATGTGAGATGTAAAATGGAATGACTTTGTACATCTAAAATTAGAATTGAAGATAAAATATATGATGGGAAATGGAAAATGGAAAATGTGAGATGGAAAATGGAATGACTTTGTACATCTAAAATTGGAATTGAAGGTAAAATGGGAAATTAAATTTCCCATTTTACCTTTTTTTATAGTTCAACAGCTTAACGTATTAAGGCTTTAAGGAATTGCCAAGCTCCATCTTCCATCTTACATCATCCCTTTTCCATCCTAAACTAGCTTTTCTCTAATACACTTCTCCAAACTGCAGCGCTTAAAGTTGCGCCAACTATTGGTGCTGCTATAAACATCCAAACTTGTTTTAATGCTTCGCCACCTGCTAATATTGCAGGGCCAATACTACGTGCTGGATTAACGGAAACACCTGTAATTTTAATACCTACAATATGAATTAAAACGAGTGAAAGCCCGATGGCTAAACCTGCAAAACCGCCATTGATGTTTTTGGTAGATGTAGAGCCGAAAATTACCAATAAGAATATAAAAGTAAAAATAGCTTCGGCAATAAATGCCGCTGTACCGTTGTATTCGCCTAAATAGCCTTTTCCCCATCCGTTAGAACCTAATGCCCATTCTTTCATTTCGAAAATAGCTTGGTTACTTACAATTAAATAAAGTAATCCGGCACCTGCAATTGCACCTAAAGTTTGTGCTATAATATAATAGGCTGCTTCTGCTGCTTTCATTCTGCCAGCTACAACCATACCTACAGAAATTGCTGGATTAATGTGGCAACCTGAAATGTGCCCGATTGCATAAGCCATTGCAACAACCGATAAGCCGAAGGCAAAGGATATCCCGAGCAAACCTACGCCTGTTGTGCCATCGGCACCCGCAATTACTGCACTACCGCAACCCATTAAAACCAATACCAATGTGCCAAGGAACTCGGCTGTGAATTTTGCGAACTTTGTTGTTTCCATATAATTAATTGTTAAATTTTTTAAACTCAAAAATTATAGGGACGATGATTGTTCAAAGTAAAGCAAAAATAATTACATGGTATAGCTTGTTGGAATATTGGTTACAATAAAGATTTATTTTGCAAATTTTAACGGGAAGGTTTATTGTATAAAATACAGTGCAAATCGTTTTAGGCAAATGTGTTTTATTATAGCATTTACAATTCGATCAAATCGGAAGGAGATAAAAGATTGAAAGTAATAAGGAAATGAAAATTGAGATTTTAAACTAAAAATCCTCCACCAAGTAAATCATTGCCTTCATAAAAAACAGCTGATTGCCCTGGTGCAATCGCAGAAACGTTATGATCAAATACCACCCGCATTCTATCTTTTTCCTGAACAATGGTACTCAACATACCGGCATCTTTATAACGAATTTTGGTAATAACATCATTCATTGGTTCTTCAATACTAGCGTATTTAACCAAATTAATATTACGAACCATTGCTTCACGGCGTTCCAATTCATCGGCTTTGCCTAAAACAACGGTATTGCTTTCTGGTAAAATTTGCGTAACAAACATTGGTTCGCCAAAGGCAATGCCCAAACCTTTACGCTGCCCGATGGTGTAAAATGGGTAACCTTTGTGTTGGCCAACAATCATTCCATTACTTAATATGAAGTTTCCTCCAGCAACACGGTCTTCTAAATCTTCAACTTTATGTTTTAAAAATGCCCGGTAATCGTTATCCGGCACAAAGCAAATTTCATAACTTTCAGATTTTTTAGCAAGCTCTTCTTGACCCATATCCAAAGCCATTTGTCTGATTTCGGACTTCGCAAAACTACCTAGAGGAAATTTTGTACGGGAAAGGTTTTCTTGCGAAACGCCCCAAAGTACGTAGGATTGGTCTTTATTCTCATCTTTACCTTTTGAAATAACGTAACGACCGCTGTCTTGCTGGCGAATATTAGCATAATGACCCGTTGCAATAAATTCGCAATCTAGTTTATTGGCACGTTTTAATAATGCTTCCCACTTAATGTGTGTGTTACATAAAACACAAGGATTTGGTGTTCTGCCAGCCAGGTATTCATCAACAAAGTTATCTATAACATAGTCGCCGAATTCGTCACGAATATCTAATATGTAATGTGGAAAGCCATAATTTACGGCAAGAGTACGGGCATCATTAATGCTATCTAAGGAGCAACATCCTGTTTCTTTGCTACTTCCGCCTGCTGATGCATAATCCCAGGTCTTCATGGTTAAACCGATAACCTCATATCCTTGTTCGTGCAACATCACTGCCGCTACAGAACTATCAACCCCGCCACTCATGGCTACCAGAATTCTACCGTGTTTACTCATTTTTAAACTATTGGCTGCAAAAATAAGGTTTATTTACATTAAATTTTTTTAAGCAGGTCAATTGCTTGTAAAAAGCAGTTCAGTAACTTTATTAAATGCAGGTTGTTGAGTAGAATAAGCGGTAATTAGAAATTGAAAAAATCTTATTTGAGATAGATTTAACAGATATTAAAAGTTTCTTAACTATAAAATACCTTTAGAAATGCAAGCATGACTATGTAGATTTTGCTTTATTTTCAAAGGGAATTGCCAATGTATTTTTTATGTTGGTTAAACGATTTAGTTAAAGTTAGTATGCAGATTTACATTTTAATTAATACCTTAGAATTTTTAAAAAATACCAAACTCAATTTCATATAAAATGATGAAAAATGTCATCCTGTCTTGTTTTTTGTTATCTGCATTTGCGGCATCAGCACAGCAGAATTTGGTTCAGTATGTTAAACCAATTATTGGCACATCCAAAATGGGGCATACCTATCCTGGAGCAACAGTTCCATTTGGTGCGGTACAACTAAGCCCTGAAACCGATACGCTATCATACGAAGTAAATGGAAAATATAATGGCGACGTTTACAAATATTGCGCAGGTTATAAATATGAAGATAAAACCATTACAGGATTTAGCCATACACATTTTAGTGGTACTGGTCATTCTGATTTGGGTGATTTTCTAATCATGCCAACCCAAGGTAACTTGCAATTAAATCCTGGAACTGCTTCCAATCCTAAATCTGGTTATCGCTCTGCTTTTTCTCATGATAATGAAGTTGCTGAAGCAGGTTATTACAAAGTTAAACTTGATGACGATAATATAACGGCAGAAATGACTGCGACCACCAGGGTTGGGATGCATCAGTACACTTTTCCAAAGTCCGATCAATCGCATATCATTTTAGATTTGATGGCAGGTATTTATAATTATGAAGAAAAAACCGTTTGGACTTATGTGCGTGTAGTAAATGATACATTAGTTACCGGTTATCGCCAAACTAACGGATGGGCAAGAACCAGAACGGTTTATTTTGCAATGAGTTTTTCAAAGCCATTTAAAAGTTATGGTCGTAAAAGTTATGATGCCAAACAAGCTTACCGAGGTTTTTGGGGTAAATTTAATCAGGATAAAAACTTCCCCGAAATTGCTGGTAAGAAACTCAAAATGTATTTCGATTTTGATACTAAAGAAGGCGAGCAAGTTAAAATAAAATTTGCCCTATCACCAGTTAGTCAAGAAAATGCTTTGCAGAACATGCGGACGGAAATTACAGGTTGGGACTTTGATAAGGTTAAAAAACTGGCTCAGTCTGCATGGAATAAAGAATTAAATAAAATTCAGGTAACAACTTCTACAAATAATAAGACTAATTTTTACACTGCGCTTTATCACGCTTTTATCAACCCAACTACTTATACCGATGTTAATGGAGAATACAAAGGTTTAGACCAAGGCATACATAAAGCCGATGGATTTACCAATTACACTACATTTTCACTATGGGATACTTACCGGGCATTACACCCTTTCTTCAACATTATGCAACCAGGGAGAAGTAATGATATGGTAAAATCGATGATGGCACATTACGACCAGAGCAGTTTACAAATGCTTCCAATATGGTCGCACTATGCAAACGATAACTGGTGCATGAGCGGTTACCATAGCGTTTCGGTTATTGCTGATGCGATTATTAAAGGAACTTATAATGGTGATGCAAATAAGGCTTTGGATGCTTGCATTACAACATCAAAGCATCGTGATTATGAAGGCATTGGCTATTATATGGATTTAGGCTACATTCCAGCCGAAAAAAGCGGCGTTTCAGTTTCGAACAATCTAGAATATTCTTATGATGATTGGGCAATTGCTCAGCTCGCAAAGAAACTAAATCGTACTGATGTTTATAATGAATTTATAAAACGATCTAATAACTGGAGAAATAATTGGGATAAAGCATCAGGATTTATGCGACCAAAAATGGCTGATGGAACTTTTAAGAAAGCATTCGACCCAAAAGATACAGAAGGCCAGGGTTTTATAGAAGGTAATAGCTGGAATTATAGTTTCTTCGTTCCTCACGACCCGGCTGCATTGATTGAGGTGATGGGTGGAAAAGCAAAATTTACTGCTCGCTTGGATACGCTTTTTACCATGCATTTACCTGATGAGTTTTTTGCCCACACAGAAGATATCACAAGGGAAGGTATTATTGGCGGCTACGTTCATGGTAATGAACCGGCACATCATATTGCCTATTTCTATAACTGGACAGATCAACCATGGAAAACTCAGGCACAAGTACGCCACATTTTAAATATGCAATATAAACCTACAGCCGATGGATTGGGTGGAAATGATGACTGTGGACAAATGAGCGCCTGGTATATGTTCTCATCATTAGGCTTTTATCCGGTTTCACCAGGTTCTGACGTTTACTCACTCGGCAGTCCGTTGGTAAATAACGCAGTTTTAAATTTAGAGAACGGAAAAACGTTCACCGTTGAAGCGATTAAGCAAAGCGATAAAAATGTTTATGTAGAAAAGGTATTGCTAAATGGAAAAGAAATCAGCAATCATCAAATAAAACATGCTGATATTACCAACGGTGGAAAATTAACTTTTTACATGTCTGCAAAACCGAAAAAATAAAATTTAAATTAACAATTTGCATTTGATAATGGATTTTAAGCTTCAATTTTAATTACCGAATCTTTAAATTCATTACCACATGTATTTACTAAAACTAACCAAATTCACATGATCTATATAATATCAAGTTGCGGATATTACTTCTTAGATTATAATAACATTATCAAAATTAATTATGAAAAGGAGAACATTTATTCAAAATACAAGTATGCTGGGTGCGGGTGTTGTAGCTTCAAAATTTTCTTTCGCTGCAGATTTAGTTCCTGAATTTCCTGTAGTCAGAGTTGCCGAAAGTAAAAGACATTTTAAAAGCAAAGCAGTAGATAATGCGATTAAAACATTTCAAAATAATGTTAAAAACCCTGAATTAAACTGGCTTTTTGAAAACTGTTTCCCAAACACTTTAGATACAACTGTTTACCACACCGACAAAAATGGTCGCCCAGATACGTATGTTATTACAGGTGATATTGATGCCATGTGGCTTCGTGATAGTTCTGCGCAGGTTTGGCCTTATTTACAGTTTGTAAATGAAGATGAGCCTTTAAAAAAACTGATTGCTGGTGTTATTATTCATCAAACGCAATGTGTAATAAAAGATCCGTTTGCAAATGCTTTTTATGGAGATGCGAATAAAGTAGGAGAGTGGAAAACGGATAAAACAGCAATGCAACCTGGTGTGCATGAGCGTAAATGGGAAATTGATTCTCTGTGCTATCCGATTAGATTAGCTTACCATTACTGGAAAAAAACCGGTGATAAAATGCCTTTCGATGCAGATTGGAAAAAGGGTATTGAAAGTACGCTAAATACCTTTAAAGATCAGCAAAGAAAAACATCAAAAGGTGCTTACCATTTTCAAAGAGAAACCACACAACCTACAGATAGTTTGCCTATGGCGGGTTATGGTTTTCCGGTAAATCCTGTTGGGTTAATTTGCTCGGCATTTCGCCCAAGTGATGATGCTACTATATTTCCATTTTTAATTCCATCAAATTTTTTCGCTGTAACCAGTTTAAGGCAAGCGGCAGAAATGGTAAAGGCTTTGCAGCCTGATGCAGCTTTACAAAGTAATTTGTTAAACCTTGCTGATGAAGTTAACGCAGCAATTCAAAAGCATGCCATCGTAAATCATCCGAAATATGGTAAAATTTATGCTTTTGAAGTTGATGGTTTCGGAAGCTCGTATTTAATGGACGATTCAAATGTACCAAGTTTGCTGGCATTACCGTATTTGGGCGCAGTAAAGCTATCAGATCCAATATATCAAAACACCCGCAAATTTGCGCTTTCGTTAGATAATCCGTATTTCTTTAAAGGTAGTGCAGCTGAGGGAATTGGCGGACCGCATGCTGGTCAGGATATGATTTGGCCAATGAGTATTACCATGAGGGCTTTAACTTCTACCGATGATAAAGAGATAAAAAGTTGTATAGAAACTTTGCAAAAAACACATGCTGGTAAAGGCTTTATGCATGAATCATTTAATAAAAACGACCCGGCAAAATTTACCAGGGCTTGGTTTGCATGGTCGAACACTTTATTTGGGGAGTTGCTGTGGCGAACCTATCACGAAAAACCCGCTTTATTAAAAGCTTAATTGTTAGGCTCGCTTCGATAATTCGGAACGGGTCTTTTTCAAATAACAAAGCTGTATCACAATCTAAAAAATTTAGAAATTATCATACAGCTTTGTTTTACCTTTTTACCAAGGCGATTCGCCATTATCGCTGAAGAATTTTCCGGTAGGACCGTTTTCATCCAATACAGCGTATTGCACAATAAGTTCTGCAGCATCCTCAACCGATTTTGGACCTTGATTGTTATTGAAATCAGTTTTGGTATAACCTGGATTTACACTGTTGATTTTGAAGTTGGTATCTTTAAATTCATATGCAAGCATCACAGTAAAAGCGTTCAGTGCTGTTTTTGATGCACAATAAGCTATTGGTTTAACTTGGTAGTGTTCCCATTCTGGGTTGGTATGGTTTCCTAATGAGCCTAAATCACTTGATACATTCACAATTATTGGAGCTAATGATTTTTTAAGCGTAGGAATTAATACCTGCGTAAGTTGAATTAAACCAAAGAAATTTGTATCAAACACCTTTCTAATATTTTCTGGTGAAGTTTCAGATGCATTTTGTGGGAAATCTCCCGGAATGCCTGCATTATTAATCAATACATCTAGTTCAGTGATTTTATTAGCTGCCATCATTATAGCATTTTCATCAGTAACATCTAAATCTATCGCTTCTACATCTGTAAAACCAAGCTTGTTTAACTCCTCAATTGCGTCGACAGCTTTTGCCGCATCGCGACAGCCAATGTACACATGGTAATTTTTAGCTAATAATTGTTTTGCCGTTTCAAAACCAATGCCTTTATTACCACCGGTTATTAATACTTTCTTTTTCATGTCGTTTTTTTTATACAACAAAAATGAGCCTATAAAAGCATAAAAGATTTGCCAATTGGCAAAAACAAATTAGCTAATGTTTTTTCTTATTCTGCTTAATGAGGATTGTGTAATGCCTAGATAGGAGGCTAGCATAGAAAGAGGAACCTGATTGGCCACATTTGGGAATAGTTCTAAAAATTTTGTATATCTAGTTGTAGCATCTTGATTTAGTAAAGTATTGCTTGCCTGCACTTTTTTCATCAACGCATCCGTTAAAATTCTGGTAAAAATATCACTCCAGTTTTTTACTATGTTTGATAATTCAGTAAACGCAGATTTGCTAAATACCAACAATGTACAATCAGTTACCGCTTCTACATATTCTGATGATGGGGTATCATTAAAAAAACTTGATGAATCTACAACAAACCTATTTTCTAATACAAAACACCTGGTATATTCTTCCCCTTTATTGCCATAATAGCAAACTCTGATTATTCCCTCGGTTATAAAACCAACTTGTTTTGCTAGCTTATTGGCTTCAGAAAAGTAAGTCCCTTTTTTTAAGTGGATTACTTCTGCTTTAGATTTAATTAAGTCTATCTGTTGTGGTGTGATAGAACCGAATTTCAAAATGTAATCAATCATTTCTTCCATTGTTAAATATAGCTTAGAATGTTGGTAAATTATTTGTCATTTGGCAAAAAACAAAACTCATAATTAAATTTTAAATCGCTATCATAAAAACGATTTAGCGTAACGTTAATGCTACTTTTTACGCTCAGTGCTTGAAATTTATATATTTGATATACCAACCAAAATATATCAATAAATATGAAAACAGAAGCTAGAAATCTATTAAGTTTTGTGTTAATTTTTCTGTTAACATCTACTGTTGCTAAAGCTCAATCAACAGATAAATATGTTAAGTACGTAAACACATTTATTGGTACGGCTCCACTTACAGACCCAAAAATTTTAGGTTATGAGTTGCCCAAAGGTTGGCGGTCGTGGGCTGGTTTAACTTTTCCGGGTACTTCAATGCCTAACGCAATGGTTCAGCTTAGTCCGATGACTGAATATGGTTCTGGAGCCGGTTATGAATATGAAGATTCTGTAATTTATGGCTTTACGCACACCAATAAAGGCCATTGGAATTTATGCAATATTCCAATTTTACCACTGTCAAATCCCGGTGCTACATTCGGTTCAAAATTCTCTCATAAAAATGAAAGCTCTGCGCCAGGATTTTATCAGGTTTACCTTGATGATTACCAAGTAAATGTGAGTTTAACGTCAACATCAAGAGCAGGTTATCATCGTTACGAATTTAAAGATAATACAAACAGGCAGATACTTTTCGATATGGGAAAAGCCAATAGTCGGGTATCAACATGGAATATTAAACAGGATGGGAGCAATGCAATAGAAGGTTTTCAAGGTGGCGAAAATGTCTATTTCTATGCGATAATAAATACTAAAATAACCAAGCTTGATAAAACTGAAGAAGGTAAACGCACAGGTTATGCCATTGTTCATCTTGCTGATGGAAATACTGCACCTGTAGAACTTAAAATAGGTTTATCATTTGTAAGTACTGCAAATGCTAAAGAAAATTTATTGAAAGAGATTGGTGATAAAACATTTAAAGAAATTCGTGCTGAAGCAACAACAAAATGGGAATCAATATTATCATCTATTCAGGTTAAGGGCGGTACAGAAAAGCAAAAAGTTATGCTTTATTCTTGCTTATATCGTTCGTTTTTATGGCCTGCATTGCGAAGTGATGTAAATGGAGAATATACAGATGCAAATCGAAAAGTCGTCAAATCCGATTTCAGGTATTACACAGAACCATCATTGTGGGATACGTATCGCAATAAAGACGTGCTGTTAGGATTAGTATCTCCCGATGTAACGCTCGATGTGATAAAATCGATGAAAGATGTTGGTGATAAAAAGGGATTTATTCCTACATTTTTTCATGGCGACCATGGTTCATCCTCCATTGCAGGAGCTTATTTAAGAGGCATAGATAATTTCGATATTAAAGGGACTTATCAAATTTTATTAAAAAATGCCAATACTCCCGGAGGTGCAAGGCCACATATTGAAGAATATATTTCAAAAGGTTTTATTTCCGATCCGGATGTTAAAAACCCTAATGTAGAAACCAAAGCCAATGCAGGCGTTTCGAAAACCTTAGAATATGCTTATGATGATTATTCTGTTGCTCAAATTGCTAAGAAATTAGGCGATACTGCAAATTATAGAATATTGATGGCCAGATCAAAAAATTATAAAAACATGTTTGATCCATCAACAAGGTTTATGCGGGGCAAACTAGCCGATGGAAGCTGGATTACGCCGTTCAATCCTCAATTCCCATATTATGAATATATGTATAGGGAAGCAAATGCTTGGCAGGTTTCATTTTTTGCGCCGCATGATATGCAAGGTTTGATAGCATTGTATGGAGGTGAAAAGGGTTTTGAATCTAAACTTGATTCACTTTTTACCGTACCATGGAACCCAACTTACATTGCTAGGAATGTTGAAACCATGATTGGACAATATTGTCACGGAAATCAGCCCGATCATGAAGCACCTTTTGCGTATCATTTTATTGGCAAGCCCGAAAAATCGCAAAAGATTTTGGATAATATTTTAAATAATTTATACGGAATTGGTGATGATGGATTGGCGCTTTCTGGTATGGACGATGCCGGAGAAATGTCTTCCTGGTATGTTTTTAGTGCTTTAGGCTTATACCCATTTTCGGCAACTGATGCGGAATATATCGTAAGCGTACCACTATTCGACGAGGTGAAATGGAGAACAAGCAACGGTAAGTTAATTACCATATCTAAACCAAATAAAGGTAGGGATTTGACTAATATTAAAGTAAATGGAAAAGATTTGAAAGGATATTTTGTGTCACACGATTTGTTTAAAAATGGAGGGAAAGTTGAGGTTGTTACAAAATAAAAGATTTTAGTGTTTGGTGGGTGAAATTTTGAAAATATTATGTACATCTATTTTTAGATTCTGCATTTAACAGTTTCAATTTATTTATAAACGCTTCAAGCTAATTTCTATCTTAGTGCCATTCGAGAAGATTAGGCTTTAATGTAATGGAAACTTCAATAGATATTTTACAAAAACTATTATTCGAGCTTGCTGGAGTTTTACCAGCCGATACAATGCCATTATTTGCCATTACAAATGGTGTAACAATTGAACCTGGTGAAATTTATATCGGATTAGGAGTAACCAAAAGAAAAATTGCCTTCATAGAAAAAGGTATCATGCGAGCCTACACCATTAAACAAAATGGAGATGAAGCAACGCTTTTTATGCGCTGGGAAGGACAATTTTTGGCTTCGCATGACACAATAATTCATCGTCAGCCTTCAAGATTCATCTATCAAGCATTAGAACCCGTAACACTTCTACAAATAGATTACGATGACTTGGAAAATGTTTTGAAAATTCATCCAGAATTTGAACCGTTGCGTAATTTTTTTCTGATGAGAATGTTATCCGAAACTTTAAAGATGATGGAATCTTTTGTTACGCTATCTCCAGAAGAACGATATCGTGATTTATTAAACGAGAGTTTTGACTTGGTAAATCGAGTGCCTGATAAATACATTGCCTCTATGCTGGGTATCACACCGGTATCATTAAGCCGAATTCGTAAAAGAATGCACACTAAAGCACGAGTTTAAATATTTTTACGTGCTGCTACGAAATTATCTTTTGTTAAGTAGTTTAACAGCTTTAACACCATAATTTTACAACGTTAAATAACATTATGGAAAAGATAATAGAAGAAACCGTTCGAATTTTTAGCATGTCTGCCATCAGATATTTTATCTTGGCTGGTATTCCATTCGCTCTATTTTATTTGCTGATGCCAGATAAGCTAAGCAAATTTAAAATTCAAAAAAAGCTAGCTTCTAAAAATGATTTCATTCGTGAAGTATGGCATTCGATGCAAAGCACACTCGTTTTCGCAGTTGTGGGCGTTGCTGTATTGTTTACGCTCCTTAAACAATTTACTTTAATTTATGATAACGTAAACGATTTTCCGGTGTGGTATATTGCTGCTTCTTTACTAGTTGCCCTAATATTGCAGGATACTTATTTTTATTGGATGCATAGATTACTGCACCACAAAATGCTATTTAAACATGCCCATTTACTCCACCATAAAAGTACAAATCCATCACCTTGGACAGCCTACAGCTTTCATATCATCGAAGCGATAGTAGAAGGACTTGTTTTAGTTCCTATTGTGTTTATATTACCTATACATGAAATTACCATTTTATTATTTACAGTTGCTGGTTTCATCATTAATGTTTATGGGCATTTAGGTTATGAAATTATGCCAAAATGGTTCCGAAATTCCTGGTTGTTTGAGGTTTTTAACACATCTGTTCACCATAACTTGCATCATAGCAAGTTTAAAGGGAATTATGGTTTATACTTTCGAATTTGGGATAGGCTTATGAATACAGAACACCCTGATTACTTGGCTGAATATGATAAACTACAAGCGCAACGGTTTGGAGAACCTTTACATAAAAAATTAAATTCAACAAAGCAGGTTGCTTAATACTTCAGCGTTTGCCAGATTAAATCTATAAGTAAGATTTACAGCGTTTCCAATATTTAAAAAATGATGAATAAGCTCCCGTAACTTCAGGAAACATCCATTCATAATCATCTTTTATCCCTGGATAGTGTTTAAATGCTGGATGATCTTTTGAAATAATGGTATTATCGATGGTCAACTCACATCCATTATAAGTTGTTGTTAAATCAGAAATTTCACCTACAAAAACTTGAATACCTGAAATGTTTTCAGATAAATCTAATACAAATTGTATCACGTTTTCACTAACAGGATATTTTGCAAAATGGGATGGTTCCAAAAGCAAAATTCGGTTTACATCATCATCTTTCCTCCATAATGGATCCAAATTATAACTATTGTAAATTATTGTGGGTTTGCTGGTATCAATGCTAGGTTTTTCTGTTTCAGGAAGGATGGTTTCTAATTTTAAATTAATCTTCTCTAATAATACATCAGGAATTTCCATATTGGCAACATCCTCGTATGATTTATCTAGAAAAGTATTTTGTTGGTTGCTTCCGGTATATTTATTAATATTCTCCTGGTTACAATAATATTTCTTATCAGCAAAAGCACCAGCTACCCATTGCCAGCTTGCATTATTGCTTGCCATATCTCCGTCCAATAAATTATAATATAACCATTTAGACGGTTCCAGCCAGTATGCTTTGCCTACGTTACAAACAATCGCTGCCACATACATTCGCAAGTGATTATGCATATAGCCCGATTCGTAAAGCTTGCTGATATGCGAATCAATAGCTGTTATATTCGTTTCGGCTTCAAAAACCGCTTTAATCATTTTATTATGATGCACATCAGGCTGCGGCTGTCTTAGGTCATCCCAAATAGCATCGCCCTTTTCCTGCCAAATACGCTGATAATATTCTCGCCAGGCTAATTCCTGTAAAAATTTTTCTGTTTGATAGGGCTCCAAACCCTTATCTAAAGCTTCTTGTTTAACTTGCTTTAAGCTAATTACACCTCTAGAAATGTATGGAGATAAATAGCTCACAGCACCATTTATAAAGTTGCGTGTCTTGGCATATTCTACCGGATTTATTTCGGCTACTTTTTGTAATATCAGCTTATAATCTGTTTCAAATTTAGGCTCAGACATAAATGCTACCTTTTGGTTATTTTATTATTGCTTATCGCTCTTTGTCGGTCGCATTTGAAACGTGTACTAGTTATATCTCTCAAAGCCGCATGTTTTGTCGTTCTATTGGTCATTCTTTTGCGCCACATTTTAAAACTGCTTGCTTTCATTTCTTTACGCATTAATTCTATAACCTCTTGATGGTTTAAGCCAAATTGTAATTTTATAGCATCAAAAGTGGTACGGTCTTCCCAAGTCATCTCAATTATTCTATCAATTTCAATTGAAGTAAATGTATTTTCTTGCATATTAACTTATTATGTTTCGTTTGTGTATTGCGAACCATATATACGCAATTATGATTAATTAGGTTGCGTTTTATTTAAATAATTATTAAAAGTTCACTTAACTTTTGATATCAACAAATGCTTAGATTTAAAGTTTTTCTCTTAACACATATTGATTTTTAAACCAGCTTACCTAACCTCAAATATTTAGTATTAGAAGGATTTTTT
Source organism: Pedobacter lithocola (assembly GCF_042650845.1). Taxonomy (NCBI): domain Bacteria; kingdom Pseudomonadati; phylum Bacteroidota; class Sphingobacteriia; order Sphingobacteriales; family Sphingobacteriaceae; genus Pedobacter; species Pedobacter lithocola. Next base: position 664,879 of record NZ_JBHSBW010000007.1, read on the forward strand.
GAAAGTTGAAGTTCAGTATTTCATTGCGATTGTAGCCCTGCTTTCCGCTGTAGCGCCAATGAAAAATCGGCGGCTGCCGCTTCAATCAGGCTTGGTTAAAAATGGGTAGCTTTATTAAAAGCTTAGCCAAAAAAACAGAAATAACTCTAATATGTTATAAACAAAAAAGGCTTTACATTTCTGTAAGGCTTTCGTGAACCTCACCGACATTTTCTCGAACCACTTTGTGTCATATTTAAAATGTATAATTAATTTGGCTGATGAATTAGATGACAAAGAATGAAAGTTCTCTTGTAGAATTTCTGGTAATTTCACTACTAGAGTATATTATTAAAGGGTACAAACCAATTTGGTTGCCCCCCGTTCCACCAATTTTGTGACTTTAGTGCTAGTGTTGTATTAAAATATTTTTGACGAGATGGAGACAGCGCACCTTGGTTTATCTACATTGCAAAAAAAAGTTTAGGTTTAACTAAATATGGTTTTTTGCAGACAAGTGAACAAGTGGGGGTTTCGTCAAAAAGTCTATTTTAAATAGCTAATTGCATTTTTTACAAAACTTGTAAAAATTTACAAAACAAGATCTTGAGTTTATCTAAAAAATTTATCAATTTTTCAGATATTATAAAACTTAAAAAAAGCAGGTGTTCTGATAACGTTAAGGTTTTCTTACTTAACGAAAGTTACTTTAAGCTGGTTGGTGTAACGCCAACCAGTGGTTAGCGACTTGATTTTTCATTATGGTGAATTTTGGTGAACAATACGATAATTTATTTTGTAATCGTTTTTTTAAGAAATCCTATAAATTACTAATTATTCAAATTCGCTCCCGGTATTCCTTTGGCGTTACGCTAAGCAATTTTTTAACATATCGGGTAAAGAACGAACGGCTCGAAAAATCCATTTCATCGGCTATTTCGGAGATATTAAGGTTCTTATTTTGCAATAGTATGATGATCCGCTGTTTTGCATTACGCTGTATCCATTCAGATGCGGTTATTGCGGTATTTACCTTGCAGATGTAATTAAGGTATTTGGGTGTAATATTCAGCTTTTTACTGTAAAACCTAACCTCTCGCTGTTTCATGCAATTTTCCTGTACCAATTGTATAAATTGTTCATACAAGGTTCCACTTTGCAAACTTCGTTTTCTTCTGTCGAGCTCGTCTTCGAAAATGTGCCACATTTCTAACAAGAAAATTTGCATTTGTAGTTTAAGTGCTTCATCATAAAACCGATGGTTTGTTTCCTGCGACATATCGTACAGCAACTTGAAATTTTTCAGGATTTTCTCCTTGTCTTTTTTATCCGGATGCAAAATCGGATATTCCTTGGAATGTATAATGCTGTCGATGCTCGCCGTGGCACTCGGCAAACTTGCTGTAAGCAAATCGCTGTCGACAAACAAAATCGTCGCCTTAAAACTTTTTGAAAAAGACAGGTCCGAAACATTAATGCCAGCCAACCAAAAGATAAACTCGCCTTTTTTACTTTGATATTGCTTGCCATTAAAGACAAATTTCAGGCTCCCACTTCGACAATAGACATGAGTATGAAACCTGATATTAAAATTATCTGGGAATTCACTTCCCGATATCGCCTTGCAGAGCATAACTTTTTGATTTGCTGCCATATTAGGTAAAAATATAAGAATAAATTAATTATAAGTAATATTTGACATTACTTGCGAAATAAATGTAACATAACACCTGATGATTGGTTTTATCTTTGTTCTTATAAAAATTACTGCAATGAATACAGAAGATATTTTTGAGAGGTTACGCAATGGAGAAATTATTTTACCAAACGATCCGGATGCTTATCAAATGATGGAAGTTTCTTTTGCAACAAAAAAGCTTTTGTTCCAAATGAATAATGCAACTGAACCGGAAGAAATCAGAAGCTTTTTAGGCCAAATCATAGGTTCAGAAATTGACGGGACTGTTAATGTATTTACGCCTTTGCACATCAATTACGGAAAGCATACAAAAATTGGTAAAAATGTCTTCATCAATTTCGATTGTGTGTTTTTGGATCTGGGCGGAATTACCATTGAGGACAATGTATTTATTGCTCCGAAAGTAAGTTTATTATCCGAAGGACATCCAACTTCCATCGAAGACCGACATTCTTTAATTCCAAAGGCTATCCACATCAAAAAAAATGCTTGGATTGGTGCTAATGCAACAATTCTTCCAGGTGTAACCATAGGAGAAAATGCAGTTGTGGCAGCGGGAGCGGTCGTTTCTAAAGACGTTGCTCCAAATACTATTGTTGGAGGGGTTCCGGCAAAATTTATTAGAAACATTTAGATATGAAAAAATCAATTCTTATTGCGCTAACTGCAGTCCTTTTTTATCGTACTGTAAGTGCACAATCAACATCAAATTCAGTACAGATGAAAGAAATATCGGAGAAAAAATATTCCACATTTAAGGTAAGTGACCGAGTAACCCTATATAAGGTCACGTTCAAGAACCAATATCAAATGGAAGTTGCGGGGCATCTTTTTATCCCCAATAACCTAGATAAAAAATCAAAAAATCCTGCAATTATTGTCGGTCACCCGATGGGGGCGGTAAAGGAACAAAGTGCCGATGTATATGCCTCAAACATGGCAGACAGAGGGTTTATCACTTTGGCAATCGACCTTTCTTTTTGGGGCGAAAGTGAGGGCGAACCCCGCAATGCAGTTTTGCCGGATATGTATGCAGAAGATTTTAGTGCGGCCGTCGACTTTTTAGGCACAAGACCATTTGTAGACAGGAATAATATAGGGATTATAGGCGTTTGCGGAAGTGGAAGTTTTGTGATAAGTGCGGCCAAGATTGATCCAAGGATGAAAGCAATAGCAACACTAAGTATGTACGATATGGGTTCTACCAGTCGCAATGCCTTGAACCATTCGCAGAGTCTTGAACAGCGTAAAAAAAATCAGGCAGAAGCCGCTGAGCAGCGATATCTTGAATTTTCTGGTGGTGAAACCAAATATACAGGTGGAACTACCCACAAAATAGATGAGAACACTGATCCGACACAGCGTGAATTCTATGAATTTTATCGTACACCTAGGGGAGAATATACCCCTAAAGGTGGTTCATCAAAAACGACCACACATTCAACCCTCAGCAGTAATACGAAGTTCAACAACTTTTACCCGTTCATTGATATGGCAACCATTTCCCCCCGTCCGATGTTGTTCATTACTGGAGATAAGGCTCACTCCAGGGAATTTAGTGAAGATGCCTACAAAAGTGCGGGTCAGCCAAAAGAACTGGTCATCGTTCCAAATGCGGGCCATGTAGACCTATATGATAAAACTGACCTAATCCCATTTGATAAGCTGGAAAATTTCTTTACCAAATACCTGAAACAAAAAGGTAATTATAATCTACATTAAAAACTTATGAAAATATTATCTATAACTTCAATTGCTACTTTACTGATCTTAAGTATCAGCTGTAGTGCCCAGACTACTGACAAGACAGATCAGAACAAACTAAATTTTATCTTTTCAAAAGGTAAGTTAGGCCCAGCTGAAAATTTTACAGGTAAGGCCTGGAACATCGGTTTGGTAGAAAATGACACGGTCTATAATACCGTCGTGGGAAACGTCTATTTTGAGCCCGGTGCGAGAAGCAACTGGCACACACATCCCTCGGGACAGATCCTCATCATCACCGATGGTGAAGGTTACCACCAGATAAAAGGGCATCCAAGACAAACCCTCAAAAAAGGCGACATAGTGAAGTGCCCGCCAAATGTAGAACATTGGCATGGTGCAAGCCCCCAGACCGGAATGCTACAAATGTACATCTTGCCAAAGACAGAAAATGGCATGGTAACCTGGTTGCAGAAAGTAACCGTTGAAGAATACAGTAATCATAAATAAATATGAAATATCTTTTAACAACCATTATGATGCTCGTTTCTTTATCTTTAAGCATGTCGAGCTGTGGCAAGGACAATAATCTTGAGCCAATGTCGGAAATTGAGAATAATACTAATGGAACTACGAATGCAACAGGAAGTAAGATGAAGATAATTGTAGGAGCCGCTGTTTTTACAGCAACACTTAACGACAACCAATCTGCTAATGCATTCAAGGCAATGTTGCCCCTTAGTATCAAAATGGAGGATCTCAACGCGAACGAGAAATTTTATAATTTCACTGGCACCTTGCCAACCAATGCTTCTGTGGGAGGCAATATTCAAGTTGGAGATATAATGTTGTATGGCAACAACTGTTTAGTAATTTTTTACAAAGGCTTCAATACTTCATTTAGTTACACCAGGCTTGGTAAGATTGATAATGTAACCGGGCTTGTTGCTGCGTTGGGTTCTGGAGATGTGAATGTCAGGTTTGAACTACAGTAAGCATTATCAGATATGTTGAAGAAAACAGTTAACCAAACAATTGAAAACAGAAAAATAATGATAAAAACTTCTTTAATTACAATGTTAACTTTAGTTACATTCATAAGCACAGCTTCTTCACAGGAAACCAAAAATCCGGCCCAATTGAAAGTAGGAAATTTTTCCTAACAGCAAGTTGGAAAGCAAAGTTAATAACCAAAAACTAAAAGAGATAACAATCTTGACACGTATGGAGCAGAGTGAAGAAAAATTTAAACCGTTGTTTGGCGAAGGGATAAATGGCATAGAAACAACTGATCCTGATTTTCAGGAAATAATGAACAGTTTCATTTTTGGAGAGGTTTATAAACATGGCAAACTAGATAACAGGATGCGTGAACTCACAACAATAGTTGTGCTTACAGTAAATCAAAACTTGCTTCAACTCAAATCTCAGGTTGCTGCGGCACTAAGTATTGGAGTAACGCCCATCGAAATAAAAGAAGCGGTTTACCAATGCGCACCATATATCGGTTTTCCAAAAACATTGAATGCTATCCATGAAATAAATGAGGTATTTAAAGCAAATAAAATTGTGCTACCACTTCAAAGTCAAAAGACGGTAACAGAAGAAACCCGTTTAAATAAGGGAATTGCAGTGCAAACAGTAATATTTGGTGATGTAATACCAAAGATGAGAACAAATGCGCCTGAAAACCAAAAGCGTATACAAGATTATTTATCTGCATTTTGCTTTGGGGATTTCTACACCCGTGGTGGGCTTGATATAAAAACGAGAGAATTGTTAACACTCAGCATGGTATCCAGTCTTGGTGGCGCCGATAGTCAGGTGAAAGCACATGTACAGGCCAATAAGAATGTTGGAAATGATAAAGCAACATTAATTGGCGTAATCACCCAGTGTCTACCATACATGGGATTTCCAAGAACACTTAATGCGCTGGCTTATGTAAATGAAATTTTTATCGAAAATTAATATATAATAGAATTTATTGTAATGGCAAAACACGAAGAAGTACAAAATGGGGTTATTTTCCCAATAGGTGAAAAAAATGATGCATACGCTCAATACTTTATTGGACAGAGTTATTATAATGCTTTAGTCGCAGACCCTAACATAAGCGTGGGCGTAGGTAATGTTTCCTTTGAACCAGGCTGCAGAAATAACTGGCATCGGCATAATGGTGGATTTCAGATTTTGATGGTAACCGGCGGTGAGGGATGGTACCAGGAATTTGGAAAGTCTGCGCAAGCCCTGAAAGTTGGAGATGTGATCTTAATTAATGATGGTGTTAAACACTGGCATGGTGCAGCAAAAGATAGCTGGTTTGAGCACATTGTAATCACGGCGGGGACGCCAGAGTGGTTGGAACCTGTAGATGATGTTCATTACAACCAGATTTAAATTCCTTGTGCCTGTCATTATTTCATCGTTATCTACAGCCCAGCGTTACGTTGCTAGTATATCGAAACCATCTGCATTTACAGTTTGAAATGGAATAAGCCGACCAGTTTCGATGAATACATTTAAATAATTACATTAATTATATTTTTGCATTATTCTAAAGGATCTAAAGCAATATTTGAAATTCTAGTCAAGTCGTCAAGCAAGTTTCTTAAAATGTACACAGTATCAAGAGCTAATTTGAGAACAAGACTAACCCTGTCCACTGAGGTTTTTATGTTTTTAGAGATTTTTCTTATTTTTCTTATATAAAGGGATCAAGCGTAATCTTGGGCTTCTCCACGCTTCAAACATTCTGATAGTATTTAATCAGTATCCCTAGAATCAAAAAATCGGAAAATTTATCTCTAGTAGAGATATACTTTCCGATCATTTTTTATGTGATCCCGCTGGGATTCGAACCCAGGACCACTACATTAAAAGTGTAATGCTCTACCAGCTGAGCTACGGAATCAACTTTTAAGGTAAACGTTGTTGTTTTCTTTAAAGTGGTGCAAATATAGGGTTCTAATGCCTTTGCTGCAAATAAATATTAATTATTTGTGTTATTTTATTGATTTATAGTGTGATAATCGTTCTTTCAAAATTTTCACATTATGGAAATATATACAATCGTGATTTATTTCAATCAAGTTTATTTAACATCATAAATGAGCCTAATAAGTAGATAATATAAAATATACTATAAAATTTAAATAAATTGAGGACAAATATTTGTCTTTTTCAAAATTACGCAAACGTTTGATGTGTAAATTCATAAATATTTTTATTAGTTTGGTATTATCAATTAAAAACCACTCAAATTTTTTATGTCCATTCCCGTAAATCAAGCTATATCTAGAGGACCAAAGCCTTTAATTATTATTTGTGTGCTATTTTTTATCTTCGGATTTGTAACATGGGCAAATGGAACACTAATTCCATTCTTTAAATTGTCTTTTGGTTTATCAGATATTCAAGCATTTTTGGTCACATTTGCTTCATACATGGCATATTTTTTCTTGGCTTTACCATCTTCATGGATATTAAAACAGATTGGCTTTAAAAATGGAATTATATCAGGTTTAATCTTATTAGGTATTGGTTCTTTAGTATTTATCCCTGCGGCGCAAACTAGAACTTTCGGTTTATTTTTAACTGGTATTTTTGTACAAGGTGCAGCCTTAGCTTTACTTCAAACTGCTTCAAATCCATATTTAACCATCATTGGGCCAATTGAAAGCGCAGCTAAACGCATTAGTATTGCAGGTATTTGCAATAAATTTGCTGGTATTATTGTTCCATTTATTATGGGAACACTTTTTCTAAAAAACGCTTCAGTTATAGAAAAGAAAATAGAATTAGCAACCGGAATCGCCAAAGAACAATTATTAAATGATGTTTTAAGTCGTGTTAATATGCCATACATTGTACTTGCAATTGTCTTTTGCCTTTTTGCTTTGGTAATTAAATTTACGGATTTGCCTGAGGTAAATGTTGAAGAAGATGTTATAGATGATACCAAAGGTGAAGTAATTAAACATCAAAGCATATTTCAGTTTCCACATTTGTTTTTAGGTGCTCTATGCATTTTTGTTTATGTAGCTGCAGAAGTAATGGCAGGCGATATAATTGGCGTTTACGGTAAGGCTCTAGGTATTAACGCAGATATTAGTAAATACTTTACATCGTTAACTTTAGGCAGTATGTTGGTTGGTTATATCATTGGCATTATTGCAATACCAAAATACATTTCCCAGCAATTTGCCTTAAGAATTTGTGCTATATTAGGATTGATTTTTACTATAGTAGCTTATTTAACAACTGGATATACTTCAGTTATCTTTATTGCTTTGCTTGGTTTGGCCAATTCTTTAATGTGGCCTGCAATTTTTCCATTAGGGATTAGTCATTTAGGTAAATTTACAAAAACAGGTTCGGCAATTATGATTATGGGTATTTCTGGTGGTGCGCTTTGGCCGTTGCTTTATGCTTTCATAAAAGATCATTTGCACCTTGATTTTCAACTGGCTTATTTTGTTACCGTAATGCCATGCTATCTTTTTATCTTATATTTTGCCATAAAAGGACATAAGGTAGGCTTACACTTAAAGTAGTAGAACCTTTTACTATCCCGTAAATTTTTCTTTATTTTGATGCCATCTTGAGCAACACAACATTGCTCCTATATAACTCTGAATTTTAAACTTATGAATAAAGCTATTTTCTTGGATCGTGATGGCGTGTTAAACCACGAAATGAATGATTACATCTGTCGCGTTGAAGACTTCAAAATTCTTGACTACCAAATTCCTGTATTAAAAAAGTTTTATGATGAAGGGTACTTGCTTATTGTAATTACCAATCAAGGTGGCATTGCATTAAAAAGATATACCGAACAAGAATTGGCAATTATGCATCAAATGTTAAGAAATGCTTTTGTTGCAAAAGGTGCCGATATTGCAGGTTTTTATTATTGTCCTCACCATCCAACTGTTGGTGGAGAATGTAAATGTCGTAAACCTAAATCGGGTATGTTATTAGATGCAATTGATATGTATGAAATCGATCCGGCCTTATCTATAATGATTGGTGACAAACCCAGAGATGTTGAAGCTGCAAATGGGGCAGGGGTGAAAGGTGTGTTAATTGAGCCTGATGAACAAATCAACTACGAGAAAATTAAAGAAGCACTAGGAATGTAGGATGGAAGATGTGAAAGGCAGATGGTAGATGAAAAGATTTGAGCAATTTACCCATTTTCCATCTCCCATCTGCTATAAAACTCTATTTTCCTGCTGCTTTTGCGTGGTCAGCTAAGAAAGTTGCTAAACCACTATCAGTTAAAGGATGTTTCAATAAACCAGCAATTGCTGCAAGTGGAGCTGTAATTACATCAGCACCTAATTTAGCGCAATTGACAATATGTAATGGTCCGCGGATAGAAGCGGCTAAAATTTGAGTTTCGTAACCGTAATTATCAAAAATAGTTCTGATATCTTCAATCAATACCAAACCATCACTAGAAATATCATCTAAACGGCCTAAAAATGGAGAAACATAAGTTGCTCCAGCTTTTGCAGCCAATAAAGCTTGTCCGGCAGAGAAAATAAGTGTACAGTTCGTTTTGATTCCTTTTGATGAAAAATATTTTATAGCTTTTACACCATCTTTTATCATCGGAACTTTTACAACAATTTTAGGGTTTAATGCAGCTAATGCTTCACCTTCTTTAATGATTTCATCGTAAGTTGTAGAAATAACCTCAGCACTAACATTATCATCAACGATATCGCAAATTGCTTTGTAGTGGTTAATAACATTTTGTTCGCCGGTTATACCTTCTTTAGCCATAAGGCTTGGGTTGGTGGTTACGCCATCTAAAATGCCTAAATCTTGTGCTTCCTTGATTTGCTCAAGGTTTGCTGTGTCAATAAAAAATTTCATGTTTATAAATTCTTAAATGAGTAATCGAGTTTTATAGTTTAAACCCTGAAGAATTTAATTCCCCCTCCAGGGGATTAAAGAAAATAAAAAAAGGGCAAGCACCTTCTATCGCACCGCTACAACCTTCTACCCTTGCTTCGTTCCCGCCCTGGGGGAGTTCAAAGGGAGCTGGTCGTAAAAGACTTGCCCGGCACAAAGGTAGGAAAAGATGTTGCTTTGCAAAATGCATTTAATTAATTTTTTAAGTATTAAAGCTATATGGTTGATTAGTAATTTAATAAATTGTGTATTTATTATTAATACTGCGTCCAGAATCTTTTTTTATTTAAATAAGTAAGGTATAAAATTTGTATATGAATGATGTATTTATAAGTAAGAAAAGTAATAAATCGTTTTATTACTTAAATCAATGTGAAAATAAATATTTTTACACATCTTATCCATTACAAAATTTGTAATTATTTAAGCAGTATTTTATGATTATTTCATTCTATATTTTATTTTTTGCTTAAAAACTAAAATTCTTTCAAAAATTATAGCAAGTCTGTAATCTAAACTTCGTTTTTTGTATCTTAGTGTTTCCTATACACTAACAACTAACGAGCAAAGAATGGAACCAAACAGTGGATTGTACGATGCGCAATTTGAACACGATGCCTGCGGCATTGGGTTTGTTGCGCATGTGAAAGGGCGAAAATCGCATCAAATCATCTCTGATGCACTAACTATTTTAGAAAATTTAGATCATAGAGGCGCTTGTGGAGCTGAACCAAACACAGGAGATGGCGCTGGAATTATGATTCAAATTCCCCACGAATTTTTTTATGATGAATGTTTAAAAGCAGGCTTTAGTTTGCCTGCAACCAATAATTATGGCGTTGGTATGCTTTTCTTACCTAAAGATATTAGATCTAGAGAAGAATGCCGAGAACTTATTTATCGTGCTGCAGAAAAACTTGGTTTAGAGATTTTAGGTTTTAGAAAGGTTGACACCGATACAACAGATGTTGGTAATATGGCACTTTCTGTTGAACCGGAAATTGAACAGGTATTCATCGCCCGGCCTTATGCAGTGGCGCCAGGAGCCGATTTTGAACGAAAGCTCTACATTTTTAAAAATTACCTAATTAAGCTTATTGTTAATACAGTACATGGAGGGAAAGATTTTTATATCGTTTCGCTATCTGCCCAAACTATAATATATAAAGGTCAGTTAACATCGCTACAGGTTCGTACCTATTTTAAAGATTTAAGTGATAAACGAATGGTATCAGCTTTAGGCTTGGTGCATTCGCGTTTTGCTACAAATACCTTTCCATCATGGCGATTGGCTCAGCCTTTCCGTTTCATTGCGCACAATGGGGAAATTAATACTTTACAAGGTAATTTAAACTGGTTTAGAGCCGGTGTTAAATCGTTTGCATCAGCATATTTTACACCAGGGGAGTTGGATATGTTGCTTCCTGTAATAGATGAAACCAACTCTGATTCAGGCTGTCTAGATAACGTTATTGAATTATTACTGCATGCTGGTAGAACTTTACCTCATGTTTTAATGATGCTTGTTCCTGAAGCTTGGGATGGTAACGAAGACATGGATCCGGTTAAAAAGGCATTTTACGAATTCCATGCAACCTTAATGGAACCTTGGGATGGACCAGCAGCAATTGCTTTTACAGATGGAAAATTAATTGGTGCTACTTTAGATAGGAATGGTCTTCGTCCTTCGCGTTATGCAATTACATCTGATGACAGGGTTATTATGGCGTCAGAAGCAGGAGCCTTGGCAATTGATCAAAGTACTATTATAGAAAAAGGTCGTTTAACGCCTGGTAAAATGTTCGTTGTGGATATGGAGCAGGGTAGAATTATCAGCGATGAAGAAATTAAACAGCAGGTTTGTGGCAAAAGTCCTTATGCAGATTGGATAAATCAATATCAAATCAGATTAGAGGAATTGCCTGAACCTCGGGTAATGTTTACCGGACTTTCTGCAGAATCTATTTTTAAATATCAACAAGTATTCGGTTATAGCAGAGAAGACATTGATTTATTGCTAAAACCTATGGCTATTGAAGCTAAAGAGCCAATTGGTTCTATGGGTACAGATACGCCTTTGGCAATTTTATCAAAACGTCCTCAGCATTTATCGAATTATTTTAAGCAATTATTTGCTCAGGTTACCAATCCACCGATTGATCCAATCCGTGAGAAAGTGGTGATGAGTTTAGCAAGTTTTATGGGTAGCAACGGGAATCTTTTAGAAGAAAATCCTTTACAATCTCATTGTGTTGCTATCAAACATCCAATTTTAACCAATCAAGAATTAGAGAAATTAAGAAGTATTGATACAGGTGTTTTTCAGGCAAAAACATTACAAACCTATTTTAGAGCCGACGGAAAACCTGGTGCAATGGCAAAAGCTTTAGATCGTCTTTGCCGTTATGCAGTTGATGCTGTTGAAGATGGATTTCAGGTTATTGTATTAACAGATAGAGCAATTGATTCTGAACATGCCGCAATGCCTTCATTGTTAGCGGTTTCTGCAGTTCATCATCATTTAATTCGCAAAGGTTACCGTGGTGCGGTTGGTATAGTTGTGGAAGCTGGAGATGTTTGGGAAGTACACCACTTCGCTACTTTATTAGGCTTTGGAGTAACTGCAATAAATCCTTATCTGGCTTTAGAAACTATAAATGGTTTTGAGGAAGAATCTGGTTTATCGGCAGAGCAGTTAACTAAAAATTACATCTATGCGGTAAATAGCGGTTTGTTAAAAATCTTCTCTAAGATGGGGATTTCTACCTTACAATCTTATCAGGGCGCACAAATTTTTGAAATTTTAGGATTAAATAAACAAGTTGTAAATACATATTTTACGGGAGCGGTTTCCCGTATTGGTGGATTAGGATTGGATGAAATCGCTTATGAAACTTTGATCAAACATCGTCGTAGTTTCGGACCAATTACTCAAATAGAAAATCTTCTGCCAGCCGGTGGAACATATAAATTCCGTCGCCGTGGCGAAGCACATTTGTTTAATCCACAAACCATCCACTTGCTACAAAATGCTACACGTAAGAACGATTACAGCATTTTCAAGCAATATTCGAAACTGGTAAATGAGCAAACACAGCAGGCTTATACCATCCGTGGATTATTTGAATTTAATTATATCCGTCCTTCGGTACCATTAAGTGAAGTAGAATCTACAGAAGCAATCTTGAAAAGATTTGCAACAGGAGCAATGTCTTTCGGGTCAATCTCTCACGAAGCACACTCAACTTTAGCCATTGCCATGAATCGTATTGGTGGTAAAAGTAATACTGGTGAAGGTGGTGAGGATGAAATGAGATACACCAAATTGGCAAATGGCGATAGCATGCGGTCTGCAATTAAACAAGTTGCTTCGGCTCGTTTTGGTGTAACAAGTTATTATTTAACAAATGCCGATGAGTTGCAGATAAAAATGGCTCAGGGTGCAAAACCGGGCGAAGGGGGACAACTTCCAGGACATAAAGTTGATGACTGGATTGCAAAAGTTCGTCATTCCACTCCAGGTGTTGGTTTAATTTCTCCTCCACCGCATCACGATATTTATTCCATTGAAGATTTAGCACAGCTGATTTTCGATTTGAAAAATGCCAACCGTGCTGCTAGGATTAATGTAAAATTGGTTTCAAAAGCAGGTGTAGGAACCATCGCGGCAGGTGTAGCAAAAGCACATGCAGATGTAATTTTAGTTTCAGGCTTTGATGGTGGAACAGGTGCATCACCTCTAACATCTATCCAACACGCAGGTTTACCATGGGAATTAGGGTTGGCTGAGGCGCATCAAACTTTAGTTAAAAATAAACTTCGTAACCGTATCGTTTTACAAACAGATGGTCAGTTAAAAACAGGTAGAGACATTGCAATTGCAGCTTTACTTGGTGCTGAAGAATTTGGTGTTGCAACTGCAGCACTAGTAACAGCAGGCTGCATTATGATGCGCAAATGCCATTTAAATACTTGTCCGGTTGGTGTTGCCACACAAGACCCAGAATTAAGAAAACTATTTACTGGTGATGCAGATCATGTTGTAAATCTTTTCCATTTCTTAGCAGAAGAATTGCGTGAAATTATGGCTGAATTAGGTTTCAGAACCATACATGAAATGGTTGGGCAAGCTGATATTTTGAAAGTAAAAGATATATCTGATGAGGATTGGAAATTAAAACACGTTGATTTATCTGCAATTCTGTTTAAAGCTGAAGATAATGGTTTGCCATATTTTAATACAGAAAGTCAGGATCATGGTTTAGAACATGTTTTGGATCATAAACTTATAGAAGCTGCACAGCCTGCAATTTTAAATAACGAACCAGTATTTGCAAGCTTCGATGTTAAAAATACCGATAGAGCTTTGGGTACAATGTTATCTAATGAAATTTCTAAGGTGCATTTGGGAGCAGGTTTGCCGCCAGATACCATAAACTTTAAATTTGTCGGCTCTGCCGGACAAAGTTTTGGTGCATTTAACACTCGCGGTGTTACGTTATCTTTAGAGGGAGAAGCAAATGATTATGTAGGTAAAGGTTTATCAGGTGCCCGCTTGGCAATTTATCCTTTTGCTAACGCGACGTTTGTACCTGAGCAAAATATAATTATTGGCAATGTGGCACTTTATGGTGCAACTTCCGGAGAACTTTATGCTCGTGGAAAAGCAGGTGAGCGTTTTGCTGTTCGAAATTCTGGCGCAACCGCAGTGGTTGAAGGAGTAGGCGACCATGGCTGCGAATATATGACAGGTGGAGAGGTGTTAATTTTAGGAGATACGGGAAGTAATTTTGCAGCAGGTATGAGCGGAGGTATTGCTTGGATTTATGATGCAAACAGAACTTTTGCTAGAAAATGCAATAAAGAAATGGTTGATTTAGATCCGCTTCAAGTCGAAGATGAGGAAAGAATTTTAGCTTTACTTAAAACGCATATCCGATTGACGGATAGTAAAGTAGCTGAATTTATCTTAAGTGATTGGAAAACTCAATCCAATCATTTTGTTAAAGTATTCCCTAAAGAATACAAAGCGGTTTTAAGCAGAAAAGCATCACAAGTTAACACACACTAGGCCATGGGAAAAGTAACAGGATTTCAAGAATACGATAGAGTTGCGCCTACCAGAGAAGCGGCCGCAACACGAGTAAAGCATTATGGAGAATTTTTAAACGAACTTCCTCCGCAAGAATTAAACAGGCAAGCGGCAAGATGTATGGATTGCGGTGTGCCTTTTTGTCAATCTGGTTGCCCATTGGGTAATGTGATACCAGAATTTAATGAAGCAGTTTACCAGGCTAAATGGGAAATGGCTGCTAACATTTTACTTAGCACTAATAATTTTCCAGAATTTACTGGTAGAATTTGTCCGGCACCATGCGAATCTTCTTGTGTTTTAGGTATAAACCGACCACCGGTTTCCATAGAGGAAATTGAAAAGCACATTATAGAAATTGCTTTTGATAAAGGTTATATTAAAGCCAAAGCGCCACTAATTAGAACAGGTAAAAAAGTAGCGGTAATTGGTTCAGGTCCGGCAGGCTTAGCTGCTGCTGCTCAGCTAAATAAAGTAGGTCATGAGGTAACTGTTTTCGAACGTGATGATTCTCCAGGCGGTTTATTAAGGTATGGTATTCCAGATTTTAAACTGCAAAAAAATGTAATCGATCGTCGCATTGATTTAATGAAAGAAGAAGGAATTATCTTTAAATGCAACGCCAACGTTGGTGAAAATGTAGAGATAAGCACATTATTAAGGGATTTTAATGCAATCGTTTTAGCTGGCGGATCTACTATTCCAAGAGATTTACCAATCCCTGGTCGCGAGGCGAAAGGTGTGCATTACGCAATGGATTTTCTGAAACAGCAAAATAAAAGGGTTGCTGAAAGACAATTTGATGTTGAAGATATTTTTGCTACAGATAAAAATGTGATTGTGATTGGCGGTGGAGATACAGGTTCAGATTGTATCGGAACTTCAAATCGTCATGGTGCAAAATCAATAACTCAATTTGAGATTATGCCGATGCCGCCACAAAAGCGCAATGAACACATGCCTTGGCCAAATTATCCGATGTTGTTAAAACATACTTCATCGCATGAAGAAGGCGCACAAAGAGCATGGTCTGTAAACACTAAAAACTTCATTGCAGATGAATCTGGAAATCTAAAAGCACTTAAGGTTGTAGATGTAGAATGGGAAATTGATGCGAATGGCCGACCAGTTAGTTTTAAAGAAGTTGCAGGAACGGAGCGAGATTTGCCATGTGAATTGGTATTGTTAGCAATGGGTTTTTTACATCCCCAAAAAGAAGGATTAATAGAGAAATTAGGCGTAGAGTTGGATAATAGAGGAAATGTAAAAGCATCTGAGCATAATTATCAAACCAATATTGCTAAAATTTTTGCAGCTGGTGATGTTCGTCGCGGTCAATCTCTCGTAGTTTGGGCAATTTCTGAAGGAAGGGAAGCTGCACGAAAAGTTGATGAATATTTAATGGGAACAACTAAATTGGCATCAAGAGATGCTGTTGCTTATGCATAATTAAATATCACTAAATAATTCAAAAAAGGTCGCATCTTAAAAAAGTTGCGACCTTTTTTATTTAAACTTGTTGTATCATTTCTTAAAGCCTGTATAGAAATAAACCAACAGTATAAAAATTTGTTAAGGTAGAACTGATTTAGTTTAAACGATGCAAAAATTCTTACAGAAGTTATTAGGCAATTGGGTTATTAAAATGTCAAATCGGTTTGGCTCCAGACCCGATAGCAAACGCATTCACGAATCGCTGACAAAACTTTATGAAAACATTATTTCTAATCCGGGTAAAAGAGGCGAAATTTTTGAAATCAAATCAACCGATAAGTTTATTGTATTTTCTGATCAACATAAAGGTGCAAGAGATTTTGCTGATGACTTTGCTTTGGCCGAAAAGAACTATTTGGCCGCTCTCGAACATTACAACAATGAAGAATTTAACTACATTAATTTAGGTGATAGTGAAGAACTTTGGGAAAATCTATTAGAATCTGTTATCAAGAACAACAAGAAAACTTTCGAAGCTGAGCAATTATTTATTAGCAGAGGTGCATTTACGAAGATTTTTGGTAATCATGATTTGTATTGGGATAATGACCCGCTCTCCCAATTTAATTTGAAAAGAATTTACGGTAAGGTAATTCGTATATACGAGGGCGCTATTCTTCGTTTTATTAGCGAAGGCAAGTCTTTTGATGTATTTCTTACGCATGGCCACCAAGGCGATTTACAAAGTGATGGAAATTGGTTTAGCAAATGGTTTGTAAGTACAATTTGGGCACCGATGCAATCCTATTTAAAAATAAATCCAAATACGCCCGCTTATAGTAACCAGCTTAAAACTGTGCATAATGCATTGATGTACAGTTGGGTATCGGAGCAAAAGGATATGGCTTTAATCACGGGCCATACTCATCAGCCTGTATTTGCTTCGCTAACACATTTAGAGAGGCTGTATATCCGCCATAACAAGGCTCAAAAAGAAAATGATGAATCTGCTTTAAACAAAATAAATATAGAATTAAGCAAATTAGGTGCAAAAGGCGAACAGATGCCTCCTTTTAAGAATTATAAATCGGCATATTTTAACAGTGGTTGTTGCTGTTTTAGCGATGGCGATATCACTGGAATTGAAATAGAAAGTGGATTAATTAGATTAATAAAATGGTCGTATCAAAAAAAAGCAATTCCCGAACGATTTATTCTTGAAGAAATGAAGCTGGCTGAACTAATTGCACAGCAACCTTATGATATAATTTAAAGTTAAATTCACCTTTGTTTGAAAATAAAAATTGCATTTTCATTGCGGCTTAAATCGATAATATTGAGATGATAAACAATTAAATTTTATTAATATTACCGCTGAATATTGTTAACATTAATCAGTTAAAAATCATAACCTATTTAAATAATGAGATTATATATTGAACGTAAACCTGTAAAGGTTTACCCTGATACTAAGCGTGTTATAGCTCGTTTCTTTTTTAATGGAGATGAAAGAGCATTAGAGGTAATTAAGAAAGTGCTGCAATTTTCTGATGATAGAGTTTTTGCTTTAATCTCACCCATTTTACAGGAATATTCTAAACGACATAGAAATATTACAAAGATTTTAAACAGGCACTGCAAAAAATTAAAAAAACAGTTTGCCGCTTTAGGTACTGATTTTGAAGAATTAGATCCCTACATGCGGTTGCTGATTGGAGCTTATTTTACGCATGAGTACTCCATTGAATCTGCCGCATTCTTCAATCCAAGCATTATTGAAGATCCGGATCAAAAGGATTTGGTTGAGGGCGAAAAGCGTGTGATTATAAGTTTTAGAGCAGTTGGAGAAGGTCATATTTCTTCCATCGTATTTAGAAGAGCCTTAATTGATTCTAAGAATAATATCCAGGTTTTACCCGTTGGGAATTATGTTGATGAAGCAGAAGTGGTTAAAAATGCTATTTATGTTAAGAAAATGTTCTTAAAAAAGGCAGCTTACGCTCAAATAGACGCCTCTGTTTTAGATGAAATGGAAGATAAACTTGACGACAAATTTGAGTACACAAATTTGAGTAACATTATTAAAGATTCTAAAACACTACATAAAGACAATCCACAAAGGCAAGTAGAGTACGATAAAGTTCTTTGGTTATCAGATACTTATCACACCATAACTTTCTCTAAAGATACAGATATTTCAGACCGAGTAATTTTTCCCATTTCAGAATTTGAACGAAAAGGTATTGAAGATGCCCGCTTCGTTAAATTTAAAAAAGATGATGGTAAAATTGTTTATTATGCAACTTATACCGCATTTGATGGTTCTTTAATCATACCAAAGTTGGTACAAACCGAAGATTTTTATGAATTTAAAGTTATTCCACTTTATGGCGATGGCGCTCAGAATAAAAACTTAGCATTATTCCCTCGTAAAATTAATGGTAAATATGTTATGATGAGCCGCATAGACGGCTGGAACAATTACCTCATGTTTTCTGATAAAATTAACGTTTGGGAAAATCCTATTCTATTAAAACAACCTCGTTTTGATTGGGATTTGGTACAAATAGGAAATTGTGGCTCTCCAATTGAAACCGATAAAGGTTGGTTGGTAATGACACACGGCGTTGGACCAATGCGTAGATATTGCATTGGAGTAAGTTTGTTGGATTTGGAAGACCCTAGTAAAGAAATTGGACATTTAAAAGAACCGCTAATTATCCCGAATAATGATGAGCGTGAAGGTTATGTACCAAACGTAGTTTATTCTTGCGGCTCAATTATTAGCAATGGAGAACTTATCATTCCATATGGCTTATCTGATTATAGCTCATCATTTGCTACAGTAAATTTAGAATTGTTATTAAAT
The DNA here is from genome assembly GCF_042650845.1 of Pedobacter lithocola. Classification (NCBI taxonomy): domain Bacteria; kingdom Pseudomonadati; phylum Bacteroidota; class Sphingobacteriia; order Sphingobacteriales; family Sphingobacteriaceae; genus Pedobacter; species Pedobacter lithocola. The sequence continues at coordinate 683,581 of NZ_JBHSBW010000007.1, forward strand.
CGCTTATTAGCAAACAACGAAGCATAGTTCATGAAAAAGGGTTGATTCGATAAAGATTCAACCCTTTTTAAAGCGTTTAAAGTTTAAGTAAATACTATGTTAAACTACTTTATCTGTTTCAACCAAAGGAGAAGATAAAGTTTCATATTCCATTTCTGCTGTTTTTAATACAGTTAAGTGCGATATAAAATATGCTAATGTACTTTCTGCACCTTGATTTCGGTTTACACTATTAAACTGCAAACCATCAGCACAACCATGTGTTTCAAAATCATATAATGGTATGTGCAAACTATTTTTTCCTAAAAACCATTCATAACTTATCTGCATTAAATTAAGATATTTATCATCTCTGGTTATTTCAAAGGTTTTGGAATATAACAACACCATTGCCATAGTTTCTAACGCCTGTTGATCATATATTGGGTTTTTATCATGTTTTTTCATCCAGCCTTCGTTTCCAACGGGATTTAAATAACCATTTTCGAAAGAGAAACTATTTAAAAATTCAACACTTTCTATTGCGATATTATACGATTCTTTATTACCCGTCACCTCATAATGGCTTAAGAGCGCTAACGGTAAAATCGCATTATCGTAAGTTAATATATCTTCAAACCAATGCCAATTACCATCTTTATTGTTTTGATAAGAATTAACAAGAGATTTTGATAATTGATTGATTTCTTTTACTAAAAGTTCATCCCCAGGATGTGCTTGTAAATAATAAGAAATTCCAATAATGGTATCTGCAATTGCTCTTAAATAGGTTAAGTTTTTAAAATGTTTAACCGAATTAGAGAACAGTTCCCTGCCAAATTCACGATAGGAGTTGTTAGGTGCGATGGCTATTAAATAACCCAGAGACCATATCGTACGACCGAAGGAATCCTCCGAACCAACCTCATCTAAATAATTTCTATTAAAACTTAAAAAATTCCTAAAATTACCATCGTCAGTTTGCATGTATTGAATAAAACTTAAATAGACCGGCATTAATTTTAATGCCTTTTGATTTTTGTTTTGGTCGTAGGCCAACAATGAAAGTATTAATGCTCTAGCATTATCATCAATACAATAACCTTCTTTTAGGTTTGGGATACCAAATTTTGCATGCTGTATAATACCGGTATCATCAGTTAATAACTCGATATGACTTAAATTTAACGCAGGCATGCTATCTAAATCAATGATAGGAGGTATCTTTCTTTGAGGTTTATCGCTATCCACTAAGGCTTCATTAAGTACTTTTAAATAAACATTGCCAATAGCAGGCCATCTCAATTTTAGCCCATAGTTATATGCATTTTGTCTTAATTTGTTGTATTTCTCATCATCACCCAATAGCTCATTTACAATATTTGCTAATTGATCATAATTTTTAAAATCAAAAAGTTTACCACGTCCATCGGCAAGCAATTCTTGTGCATGCCAGTAAGGTGTAGATACTACGGCCGCACCTGCTCCAATTGCGTATGATAATGTACCACTTGTAATTTGAGCCTCATTTAAATATGGAGTAATGTATAAATGGCATGCAGTTAAATACTGATGTAATTCTTCTTCTGAAACGAATTTATTAGCAAAAACAACATTGTTTTCGACACCTAATTCTTTTGCTAAGGCCTTTAAACTATCGCGATACTCTTCTCCATTATGCTTTACAACACCAGGATGAGTGTTTCCTAATATTACATATAATACTTCTGGATGATTTTCTACCACAGAAGGTAAAGCTTTAATAACAGTTTCTAAACCTTTATTCCTACTTATTAAACCAAAAGTAAATAACACTTTTCTGCCTTTAAACAGATCACTTTGTGCTACGTTATTATTTGTTATTGGCTCCAAATCTGGTACACCGTGCTCAATTAATTTAACTTTTGATGTAGGAATTTGGTAAATGCTATTTAAAAATAACACAGCTTTTTTGCTCATTACAACAATTCTAGAAGATTTTAAAGCTATCTCCTTAATAATGGTTTGTTGCATAAAATTCGGGTCTTTCAAAACCGTATGCAATATGGTTACAAAAGGTTTTTTCAATCGATTTAATAACGAAAGTAAAAACACTCCACTATTACCACCAAAAATTCCAAATTCATGTTCTATAATACAGGTATCGATATCGCTGTTGTTTATAAAATTAGCCGCTTCTACATAATCCTGTTGGCTTTGCTGACGAATCACAAACTTAACTTCATCTGGATAATTGTGCTCATTTAAATCATCAGATTCGTTCATGGCAACAACGAAACTATTTTTAGAATCGTAGGAAGCATTCATTCCTAAAGCATTAACTAAGTTGAAATTAAATGTTGCCAAACCGCATTCGCGTGGAGGATAGGTGGAAATATAGGCGATTTTCATAGGACTTATAGGGATTAGATATTTAAATAACATTTAATAGCCTAAATAGTTTGATATGGCGTTTGTTAAAGCATTATTATAGTCAAAACAATATTATTTAATGCCTTGTTTATAAGGAAGTTTTAAAAAAATACATATGAGATCGATTTGGAAAGGATCAATTGGCTTTGGTTTAGTAAATATTCCTGTAAAATTATTTTCTGGAGTTCAGAATAGTAATCTGGATTTAGACATGCTCGATGAGCGAGACCATGCCAAAATCAAATTTTTAAGAGTGAATGAAAATAGCCACAAAGAAGTTCCTTTTGATAAAATCGTAAAAGGTTTTTTTCTAAAAGATAAATATGTAATTCTAGATAAGCACGATTTTGAGGAGGCATCTCCAGAGAAAACTAAAATTATCGAACTAGAAAATTTTGTTGATATCAAAGATATTAACCCTGTATATTATGAAACATCATATTATACCGAACCAGAAAAACAAGGAAAAAAAGCATATGCTTTATTATTAAAAGCCTTAGAGAAATCGGCTAAGGCTGGTGTGGCAAGATTTGTACTGAGAAACACAGAAAATCTTTGTGTAATTCATCCTATGGAAGGCGTTATTGTGGTAACAAAAATTCGCTTTCAACAAGAGATTAGAAGTCTATCGGAAATTACAAAGGTAGATGATGTAACCATCTCGAAAAAAGAAATGGATGTTGGCTTAGCACTTATAAAACAGTACAGTTCAAAATTTGATTTAAGCGCTTTTAAGGATGAATACAGTAATGAACTCTTGAAAATTATTAAAGCAAAATCTAAAGGTAAGCGTGCTACTGTTAAGAAAATGAAACCTCAAAAAGCAACAAGCGATGATTTATACGATCAATTAATGCAAAGCTTAGGGTCAAAGAAAGGAGCCTAGTATTTTTATTCAAAATAAAAAGGGGAAGTGTATCACACTTCCCCTTTTTGCATTAAAAATATTTCTTTATTTGAATGCTGCTTTTAATTGGTCGGCGGCATAAGCTTGTGCGGCCTTAGCTTCGGGAACTAAAATTGCCATACCAAAAAACTCATGGGTTACGCCTTCATAATTTCTGCTATTAACTTTCACACCTGCATCAGATAGTTTATTAGCTAGCATAACACCATCATCATGCAAAGGATCTATTTCTGCGGTTATAATTGTTGTAGCTGGCAAACCTTTTAAATTGGAATTAACCAATGATATTTTCGGGTTCTGTGCTTCAATCATTGTAGTTAAATATTGTGCAGTAAACCATTTCATCATCGCCTTATTTAATGGTTTAGCATCTGCATACATTTTGTACGATTCGGTATCCATATTAGCTTGTGCAATTGGATAAACCAAAACTTGATGAACAGGTATCATAATATGTTTATCTCTAGCCATAATAGAAACATTTGCAGCTAAATTGCCACCAGCGCTTTCTCCAACAACGGCTATTTTTGCAGGGTCTGCTTTTAAACTAACAGCATTTTTAACAGCCCATTCATAAGCTGCAAATGCATCGTTGTGCGCAGTTGGAAATTTATTTTCGGGAGATAATCTATATGCAACGGATATTACAACTGCACCAACTTGCTCTGCTAAACCTTGAGCAGAAGCATTGTAAACATCTAAATTTGCAATCACGAATCCACCTCCGTGATAATAAACAATTAATGGAAAAGGACCTTTTCCCGATTTTGGTGTATAAATTCTTAAGTGTATTTTTCCTCCTTCAACATCAATATCTTTACCAGTTGTATCAACGGCAGGGGCTGGAATTGTAATATTATTAGCATTCACTAAATCCATTACTGCATTTGTTGGTGTATGATTTTTACGAGCATCAACAGCACTTAGCGTTTCTAATGGTTTATCACCATAACTAATCAATTTTTCGATAATAGTTTGCATTTCTGGCTTTATGGTTTTACCCCAATCTGGTGCAGGTCCTGCAGGCTTTAATACGGTAGCTGTTGAATCTACTGACGTGGAATCGCCAATTGTAGAGGATTTTGTTCCACTATTGCAGGCAGAAATGCTTATCGCTATAGCACATAATGCAGTAGAGATTTTTAGTAATTTGTTTTTCATGATGTCTGTTTTTTACTATAAAGTACAGACTTACAACACCCTTGTGCTCAATGTGTTTTTGTCTATTTACAACTTCATAGAATTGATAATGATTGTTTTACTGAATAAGTATAGCGCAATTGGTAATTGATAAAGATTTATTATCTCGAAACATCTTCTGCGTTTATAATGTTCTAAAATTAAAATCACTTAGTATGCTAACAGAAATAACTGGCTTGCCTGATAACATTTTTGGCGTTAGAGCCACCGGAATAGTAGATGCAAATGATATTAAAAATGTCTTATTACCCGGTTTACAACGTACAGCTGATAGGTTTGGCGAAATTAGATATTTACTTGTTTTGGATACAGAAGTAAAGAACTTTACCGCTGGTGCATGGATTCAGGACGCAAAGGCTGGTTTAGAAAACTTTACAAAATGGGAAAAAATTGCTGTAGTTAGTAATGAAAAAAGTGTAGAATGGTTTACAGATATTTTTACATTTGCAACGACAGGTAGTTCTAAGGGTTTTAAGCCAGAGCAGCTAGAAGATGCAAAGGCTTGGTTAAGCAATAATTTAAACTAAACAATATGAAAAATTCTAAAACATCGGCAGAAAGTACAAAAGCTACAGCACCTAAAAGCGCTAAAGCTAAAGGTACTAACGAAAAATCAACTTCAGCAAATGATGCTAAGCAGGTAAAAGTAAAAAAGGATGAATCAGTTAAACATAATAAACCCTAATATATTTAAAATTCATGAAGCTTAATGCTGACCTAATCGACCAATTATATTTTAAAATGTATAATTGGATTATTGCCAAAACACCATCTATCATAGCTGGTATTTTAATTTTGTTTATTGGCTTATGGTTAATTAGGTTGTTAAGCCGTTGGTTTAAAAACGGGATGCATCGAAAAGATGTAAATCCATCGCTTCGTCCATTTTTAACCAGTTTAATTCTTATCGCTTTAAGAACATTACTGATTGTTACCGTAATGCAAATCCTAGGCATACAATTAACCTTTTTAACGGTACTAATTGGTGGTATTGGTGTTGCAGCAGGATTGGCTTTATCTGGAACGTTACAGAATTTTGCTAGTGGTGTACTTATTTTATTGCTAAAACCTTTTGTAGTAGGCGATAATATTATTGCACAAGGACAAGAAGGCATTGTAAGTTCAATACAAATATTTTATACAATAGTTACAACATTTGATAATCGAACGGTTGTTATCCCGAATGGAAAATTATCTAATGAAATTATTATTAACGTAAGTAGGCAGGGTAGTCGTAGGCTTGATATTGAGATTAAGTTTAGTTACGGAATAGATTATGATAAAGTGGCTGAGGTTTTTAATAAAACGGTTGACGATTTTAAAGCTAGCTTAAAATCGCCTGAAAGGCAAATTGGCGTATCGGTGTTAGATGATAGCGGATTTAAAGTTTTGTTAAATGTATGGGTTAGAGCCAAAGGTTTCATGGATACGAAACTTAACTTCCAAAAGGAATTAATGAAAAATTTAAAAGAGAGTGGAATTAAGCTTCCAGGAATGCCTGAATAATTATTATGCAGATTTTCTTAGAAGTGCATAAATTTTATCCATCAATTCATCAATATTAAATGGTTTTGCCATAAAATCATCAGCGGCAACATCATCAAGCTTATAGTTTGAAGAGTTATATCTAGCCGAAATCATCAATACCGGAATATGTTGGGTAAGTGGGTTTAATTTTAATTCTTTTAGTAAAACACGGCCATCAATATCAGGAAGCATAATATCCATTATAATAACTGCCGGTTCAAATTCCTTAACACGTTCTATAAAACCAGCACCTTTATTTAATCCGGCCACGTTAAAGGCTTCGCTTTCTAAAATGAGGGTTATAACATCTAAAATTGCATGGTTATCTTCAATAACCAAAATGTTCTTTTTCGCCAAAGGGATAGTATTAAATTTTAAACAAATATATAATAAAAAATAAATCTGAAAACGGAATATAGTTAATTAGAATTTTTCTAAAAAGCTTTTAGGTTAATATTCGAAAAATCTGATAGTTTTGTAATAAGATTTCCATATGAATAAATTTTCTGTTGATTTAACCAACTGCGATAAAGAGCCTATACATATTCCCGGTAAAATACAATCTCACGGATTTTTAATTGCTGTAGATAAAAACAATCTTAATATTACATATGTCAGCGAAAACGTTTCTTCGTTTTTAAATGTAGTTGTTAATCAATTACTTGATAAACCATTATCTTCACTAAACCAATATATACAGCAACAAAACATAGAATTTAAAATAGAGGATTTGTTAAGGTTAGGTATCATTAAAGAAAATTTTGATGCCATTACTCCTTATCCACTGCAGATAAATTCAAAGCCCTTTTACTTAATCATATCGTCATCTAATCAAAATTGGCTGCTCGAGTTCGAACCTGTAACCTTACAATTTGATATTCAAAGCTCAATCGGTCGCTCTGCATCATCAATGCTTCAAGGCAAAAGTGTTTTAGATTTACTAAAAGGTGCAGCAATTGAAGTAAAAAAACTTATCGGCTACGATAGGATAATGATTTATAAGTTTTTGGATGATGGACATGGCGAAGTTGTAGCAGAAGAAAAGGAAGATGAATTGGAATCTTTTTTCGGTTTGCATTATCCGGCTTCTGACATTCCAAAACAAGCCCGAGAACTTTATAAGCTAAATTTAACCAGGTTAATTGCAGATGTTAATACAGATGATTCGCCAATCGCGACCTATTTAGAAAATACTCCGCTAGATTTGACGAATGGCTGCTTAAGAGCAGTATCGCCAATTCACATTCAATATCTAAAAAATATGGGTGTTCATTCGAGCTTTAGTATTTCTTTAATTGTTGGAAATGAATTGTGGGGACTTATTGCTTGCCATAATTATAGCCCGAAATTTATTGACTTTAAAGCCCGTGAAGGTTCTAAATTAATTGGACAAATTTTATCTTCAGCATTAGAATATCGCCAGGCAGAAGAAGATTCGATAGTTGTAGAACAGTTTATAGATACCGCGGCAATAATTAGCGGACATTTAAATCGAGATAAATATCTTGTAGATGCCTTAACCAACCATGAACGTACAATTTTAGATATTACCAAAGCTACAGGTGTTGCCATAATATTCGAAAACAATTTAAAAACAATTGGTATTGTACCAAATGAGGAGGATATTTGGGCACTTACATCATGGTTAAAAACAAATAGCGATGAATCGATATATTACACGCATCGACTTTCCGAGATATTTCACCCCGCAAAAAAATATAAAGAAATAGCTGCAGGCATATTATCTTGCACCATCAGTAGAGACCTCAATGAATTTATTATCTGGTTTAAACCTGAGCAGCTTGCTACGGTAAATTGGGCCGGTAATCCTGAGAAACCTGTAACAATTGAGGATGGTTTAATGAGTCTTTCTCCACGAAAATCTTTCGAAACTTGGTCGGAAGTTGTAAAAAATACTTCCGAAAGATGGTTTTCTGAAGAAATTACATCAGTACTTCGCATTCGGGAAATTGTTATAGCTGAGATTAATAAAAAAGCAAATGAGATTCGACTATTAAATGAGAAATTGCAAGCTGCCTACGAAGAGCTTGATACCTTTAGTTATACGATTTCGCATGATTTAAGAACACCATTAACTTCCATTAAAACCTACGCTGAGTTATTGCTTAAAAATAAAAGCGTTGATGGCAACGGTGTAAAGATGATAGAAAGAATTGTTTTAGGTGCTGATAAAATGAATTTACTTATCAGAGAAATATTGCATTTGGCCAGGGTGGGTCGCTCTGAAATAGTCTTTGAATCTATTGATATGCCCGAAATTATCAAAGAAATTACCACGGAGGTTTGGTCGGCTTTTAAAGCAGACAATGCCGAACTGATTTTAGGGCAATTGTATGACTTAAAGAGTGATAGAACTATGATTGCGCAAGTATTTACTAATTTAATCGGCAATGCAGTAAAATATTCATCGATGGTGGATAATCCGAGGATTGAAATTACTTCGCATATTGAAGATGATGAAATAATTTATGCTGTAAGTGATAATGGTATAGGAATTGATAACCGTTATTATGATAGGGTATTTGAGCTTTTTAAGCGCATGGATAATGTTAAAAACATTGATGGAACGGGAGTAGGGCTTGCAATTGTTAAAAGAATTGTAGAAAGGCACGACGGAAGAGTTTGGTTTGAAAGCAAATTAAATTCTGGTTCAAAATTTTATATCGCTCTTAAAAACAGATAAAATGAAAACACCGGATATATTTTATGTTGAAGATGATACAGATTATGCATTTTTTATGCAAACTGCGGTAAGCGAGGTTAAAGAATCTTTAAATTTAACCATTGTTGAAGACGGCACAGAAGCATTACGCAGGTTGCAAAGTTTCGAAGAAAGTAAAATTAAACCTAAACTAATTTTGCTGGATTTAAACTTACCAGGCTTATCAGGTATCGATTTGCTTAAAATCATCAGAGATATCCCATTCTTAAGGTCAATACCAGTAATATTATTTTCTACCTCAGATAATCCTGATGACATTAAAGCATCAATGGAGTTTGGAGCAAATGCATATTTAACAAAACCAGATGGATATGATAACTTAGTAAAGTGTGTCCATTCTGTACACGATTTTTGGTTTAACCAGCATTTAAGATTAAACTAAATCTATTATAATAAAAAAGATTCGGGCCAGCTCCCGGATTTTTTTATTTTACACCTTTTTACATTTTAAATTTAATTAATGATTGCTAATATTTTAAGAACAGAAACTGCTCAAAACCACAAAGAACTTGAATCGTTAATGTTTGTTAATGAAATTATGAACAATAGTTTAAGCATTAATGACTACAAAAAATTACTTACTATAAATTATCTCATTCATCAGGCGCTAGAGAATAAATTAATAAGTATGTTAGATGAAAACATAGCTTCTAAATTAGATTTAAACGTTCCGATTAAATTAAATGCCCTAATACGAGATATTGATTTTTGGAATATTGATAAGGAAACTTTGCCAAAGCCAAATTTTGATTTTTATGTGCCAGAGAAAGATAATACTGAAGTTTTAGGTGCACTTTATGTATTAGAAGGGGCTACATTGGGTGGAAACGTAATAAAAAAGTATATTTTGGCAAATCCTAACTTTAAAAATTTTGATGGTGGTTTAAATTATTATGGCGTTTATGGTAATGAACTTGGTTCTAAATGGAAAAATTTTGTTCAAATATTAAATGAAGAGGTTAAGGAAATTGATTTTGATAAGTGTGTTAGGAGCGCAAATGAAACCTTTGGCAATTTGATTAAATTATCAAAACAGCTTAATTAATGGAAAGTAAATTCAATCATAAATACTAAAAAATACTTCTATAATACCTTAAAGGCATGTTGATGCGACAAAAATGTGCAAAACTTCTTTCAAATTAATAATTGCTTTATCTTGTTAATTCACAGTAAATATGTATTATTGAAAAAAATAAATTTTTTAAACCTTAAAAACATCAATTAGCGATGGAAAAATTCTCAAAAGTTAAAGCTGCTGTTGCTGCGATTGAAGCAGATGTAGAAAAATTTTATAATGCTGGCAATGCAGCTGCTGGTACTCGTGTGCGTAAAGCAATGCAAGATCTTAAAGTTTTAGCACAAGAAATCCGTGCAGAAGTAACTGACAAGAAAAACTCTGGAAAATAATATTTCGCGAGTATGAACGAAAAGGTCCTGATATAATCGGGACCTTTTTGCGTTTAATTGGTTTTGAATTTATTTCTGTCTGTGAGGTGACAGATCAAAAAGAAGAATTTAAACTGTCTAATGGCTCAAATCGCTTTGATTATTTCTTGCTAATTAATAAACAAAATAAAGCGATAAATGCAGCAGCAGTCATTACCAACGGCATTGGCACTACCGAATGCTCGTTAAACAAACTAACCATTACAGATGCTAGAGCGCCTAATCCCATCTGTAAAGCACCCATTAAAGCTGATGCACTTCCTGCATTTTTATTAAATGGAGCCAAAGCCAGTGCTGCAGCATTTGGATTAATAAAACCTAAACAGCATAAAAATAAAGCAATAAAGCCAATTGTTGAGTATAGGTTAAGCCAATCATTCAAGGCGAAAACCAGGAAAATTAAACTAAAAGCACATTGTGCCAATAATGCCCATTTAACAATTTGCTTACTAGTAAACCATTTCAATATTAGGCTATTTAGTTGACTTGAGCCAATAAAGGCGACCGATAAAAGTGCAAAAATCCATCCGTAACCTGTTTTACTAACTTCATAAATTTTCATAAAAACAGTTGGCGAAGAAGAAACATAAGCAAACAATCCTGAGAAAGTTATCGAACTGATTAATGCGTAAGTTGAGAATTGAGATTCTTTTAAAACTGAGAGAAAGCTTTTCAATATTGGCTTTGGTTTTAAAGAATAATTGGGATCGGGTTTATAACTTTCTGGCAGTTTAAATATAGATGCAAGCAACATCAAAATTGCCATAAAACCTAAAAATACAAACACATACTTCCATCCCAGGGCGGAAATTAAATAGCCACCTGCAGTTGGAGCCAACATAGGTGAAACTGCAATAACTAACATTAATGATGCAAAAACTTTCGGACTTTCTTCTACAGAGAATAAATCTCTAACCATTGCTACTGAAGCTACGGCAGTTGCGCAACTACCAATAGCTTGCACAAAACGCAAAACAATTAATTGGTTTACATTAGCTACGGCTAAACATAACAATGATGCAACAATGTAAAGCACTAAACCAAAATATAACGGCTTTTTACGCCCATATTTATCTAAAAGCGGTCCGTAAAGTAATTGCCCTGCCGAAATACCAATAAAGAAACTAGATAGTGAAAGTGCAACCGTTGATTCTGTACTCTTAAGATCTTTAGCAATATCTAGAAAACCAGGCAAATACATGTCAATGGAAAATGGTCCAAGAGCAGCCAAAGAGCCTAAAATAAGTATAAGGTAAAAGTGCTGTTTCTTAGCCATAGGTATTTCTGATTTTTTGAAGCCGCAAAGATTGGTAGATTTATTTTCTAAAACTATTTTAAAGGTCGAGAGATTGTAAAAAGGATGCTATTTTATAATTTTAAAATAAAAACAGGTAAAACTAGTTTGTTTTATATTTAGATTTATGCTCTATGACTTTTAAGACTAAAGAAAGCCGTTTACTACTCATCCTTGGTAGCTTTTTTGTGGCAAATGCAATATTATCAGAATTTATTGGTGTTAAATTATTTAGTGTTGAAGAAACACTAGGCTTTAAAAAATTTGATATTAATTTGTTTGGTGTTCCAAACTTATCGTTTGTGATGTCGGCTGGTGTATTAACCTGGCCTATTATTTTCATCATGACGGATATCATCAATGAATATTTTGGTGTTAAACAAGTTCGGTTTTTATCCATAATGACTTCTATTTTAATTGCTTTCGCTTTTTTAGTTGTTTGGGGTTCTATGCATTTAAGTGCAGCAGATTTTTGGGTACATCAAAAAATAAACGGCGAAGATTTGAATATGAATAATGCTTTTGCCGGTATTTTTGGCCAGGGAATGTGGATAATTGCAGGGTCTATTATTGCATTTATTGTAGGTCAGCTAGCAGATGTTATCATCTTCCATCGCATAAAAAAATTCACCGGAGAAAAATCTTTGTGGTTAAGAGCAACAGGTTCAACTTTAGTATCTCAATTGATTGATAGTTTTGTAGTAATTTTTATCGCATTTTATTTAAATCCTCAATACCATTACAGCTGGCAAATGGTTGCCGCAATTGGTTTGGTAAACTATATTTATAAATTTTTTGTCGCCGTTTTAATGACCCCAATTTTATACGTAGTGCATGCAATTATTGATGGTTATTTAGGTAAAGATTTAGCAAGAAAGTTAATTGAAATGGCAGGAAGGGGATAAGTTGATTTAAGATATAAAACAAAAGGTCGGAATCGCTCCGACCTTTATGCTTAACAACAAAACAAATAAAAAAATTAATCTTATAAAATTAGTTTGCAGCTAATTCTTCTGCATATACGTTTTCTGCAACTTGTTCTTGCTTGTAAATTTGTCGGCCGGTGTAAGCCACAAATACATTAGCATCTAAAAGTAAGTCGCGGTTTTTAATTAAGTTTTCCAATTTAACCGTTCCAATGACATATTTATACTCGCTAGCGGAATAGCGCTCGCTAATGTTATCAAACTCCAATAAACTAATTAAATCATCATCTGTAAAACGTAGATACACTTCGAGCAATATATCTTCGGTATGTTTTACGCCATTTTCTGAATGGTACTTTTTGTATTCATAACGATAATCATATCTTAAGGCTGCAATATCAGATAACACTGCTGCTCCAGTCGGATGACCGCCTGCACCTTTACCAAAAAAGAATTGTTTATCGGCAAATGCCGCTTGAACGGTAACTGCATTATACTCATTTTCAACATTATACAAGAAATCATCTTTTGCCACCAATTTGGGTAAAACATAAGTAACGATATCTTTTTTATTTACCTTTCGGGCAGTTGGAACCAATTTTATTTTAAAATTTTTCTCTCGAGCATATTTAATATCATGGTGAGAAAGGTTTTGAATACCAATATTTAGAATCGCATCGGGATTTACAAATAAACCATAAGCGTGGGCTGTAGCTATTGCCAATTTATATTTTGGGTCATAACCACCTACATCTAAAATAGGGTCTGTTTCTGCGAAACCTAAATCTTGCGCTTCTTTTAAAGCAGCATCATAACTCTGATTTTCGTTAAATACCTTAGATAAAATATAATTTGAAGAGCCATTGAAAATACCACTTAAGGCGTGAAACAATTCATTGTCGTAATATTCTTCTAAATTTCTGATGATTGGAATACTACCACACACTGCACCTTCGTATAATAAAGATGTGCCATGTTTTTGCTGTAAATCTACCAACTCTTTTAAATGCGTAGCAATCATTTTTTTATTGGCTGATACTACATTTTTACCATTTTTTAATGCCGTGGTTACAATTTGATAAGCGGCATCTGCATCATTAATCAATTCTACAATCGTGTTGATTTCAGCGTTATTTAAAATTTCATTTTTATCTGTTGTAAATAAATCTTTATCCAGACTACGCTTCTTCTTAGGATTCTTAATGGCTATTTTAATAATCTCGAGGTTTAGGTTTTGACTTTGGATAATATCCAATAATCCCTGGCCAACAACCCCGAAACCAAACAATCCTATTTTTAAATTTTTACTCATGTTTTATAGTATTGTATTTAGCAGCAAGTATCAAGACCAATTTGTTGAACTCACGCCGCTAAATTTTATTTTAATTTTTTTAAATAAGAACCTTGTATTGGCACTTTTTTACCAAAGAAACACAGATTAACGCTGAATAAATTTTTATACTGAACTTAAAGATTTAATCTTAACTCCTTGTTCTTTAATCTTTATTCCTTATTCTTTGTTTCTTTATCTTTCTCAGGCCGTATGCTGCAACTTAAATATCTTTTTATCTCTACTCTCTTTAATAAAAGTTCCGATGATGTTTGTTAAAGCATTTGTTTCAATCAAAAAACCATCATGACCATATTCAGAATGAATGGCCGCAAACTCAGCGTTCGGAATATGAGCTGCAAGGTATTTCTGTTCCGACACCGGAAACAAAAAATCATTTTCAATTCCAATAACCAAAGTGTTTGCTTTAATAAGTTTCAAAGCCTCGGCAATGCTTTTTCTTCCTCTGCCAACATTATGACTATCCATTGCTTTAGTTAAATAATAGTAACTATAAGCATTAAAGCGATTTATCAATTTTTCGCCTTGATAATTTTGATAAGATGAAGCCCTGAAATTATCTGTTTTATCGTTCACACTTTCTACCTGGGTGCTGCCATAAGCATTGTAGGTTCTATAACTCAGAAGTGCAATACTTCTTGCTGTTTTTAAACCTTTGCTTCCTCCGTCTGGTTGATTGGCAAAGAAAGTTCTATCTGTGGTAATGGCTAAACGCTGACTTTCGTTAAAGGCAATACCCCATGGAGAGTGAACCGCGTTGGTAGCAACCAATATCAAATTCTCAATTTTATTTGCTTCAATTATACTCCATTCTACTGCTTGCTGACCGCCCAAAGAACCACCAATTAATAATTTAATTTTATCAATACCCAAATGATTGGCCAGAAGCTGGTGCGCAGATACAAAATCGCGAATTGTAAATTGTGGAAACGATAAGTAGTATGGCAAACCAGTTACAAGATTTATACTTAGCGGACTTGTGGTGCCATAATTAGAACCTAAAACATTAGCACAAACAATAAAATGCTCGCTGGGATTAAACAATGCATTTTGACCAAACAAACCTTCCCACCATTCAAATACGTCAGCATTAGCGGTTAAAGCATGACAAACCCATATTACATTGTCTTTATTGGCATTTAATTTTCCATACGTTTGATAAGCAATTTGTAGGTTTCGCATTTTTTTTCCGTTCTCTAATTTAAATTGCTTAGGATAATAATATAAATGTTCTAAATTGTTTAATTGGGATGAATTGCTATTGATTTTGCTCTTCTGCATTGTCTAACTTGCTATATGTTCTTAATTTCTTTTCAGGTTTTTTGGTGAATAAGCTTCTAAATTTCTGAGTTCTTCAAGTTTAGATGGAGGCAAAAGCTTGCTCAAAATCTGCTTTTATATCATCAATATGCTCAATACCAACAGAAACCCTTAATGCATTTGGTTTTACTCCAGCTGCTAATTGCTCTACATCACTAAGTTGTTGGTGCGTTGTTGCAGATGGTTGTATGATTAATGTTTTTGCATCTCCAACATTTGCTAGATGAGAAACCAGTTTTAAACTATCTATTACTTGTGTTGCATTTTCTTTAGTTCCGTTTAATTCGAATGATAAAACCCCACCAAAGCCGTTGCTTAAATACTTTTTAGCTAGGTTGTTATATTTACTGCTTGCTAAACCAGGGTAATGTACTTCTTTAACAAGTGGATGATTCTCCAACCAGGTTGCTAATTCTAAAGCGTTATCTACATGCCGCTGAACTCGAAGTGATAAAGTTTCTAAACCTTGAAGTAAAAGAAATGAATTAAAAGGCGAAAGGGCAGGACCTAAATCTCTTAAACCTTCTACACGTGCCCGAATAATGAATTGAATATTACCAAACGGTCCATTAAAACCAAATACGTCATTAAAAACCAAACCGTGGTAACCTTCTGATGGTTCGGTAAATTGAGGGAATTTTCCATTGCCCCAATTGTAATTTCCACCATCTACAATTACACCACCAATACTAGTTCCATGTCCGCCAATCCATTTAGTTGCAGATTCTACAACGATATTAGCGCCATGTTCTAAAGGTTTAAATAAATATCCACCGGCACCAAATGTATTATCAACAATAAATGGAATATCATGCTTTTTTGCAATAGCAGCAATTTTCTCAAAATCCGGAACGCTGAACGCTGGGTTTCCAATCGTTTCTAAATAAATAGCTTTTGTTTTTTCTGTGATTTTTTGCTCAAATTCTTCCGGAACATCTGGATTTGCAAAATCAACATGAATACCCAAACGTTTAAAAGCAACTTTAAATTGATTGTATGTACCGCCATAAATATGTGTCGAGGAAATGATGCTATCTCCAGCTTCTAATATATTATGTAGCGCAATAAATTGTGCAGCCTGACCAGATGCAACGGCCAAAGCTGCTACTCCGCCTTCTAATGCAGCAATTCGTTTTTCAAAAACATCAGTCGTTGGATTCATTAAACGCGTATAGATGTTTCCGAATTCTTTTAATGCAAAAAGATTTGCGCCATGCTCGGCATTTTTAAAGACGTAAGATGTGGTTTGATAGATTGGAACAGCTCTTGAACCAGTTATTGGATCTATTTCCTGACCAGCGTGAAGTTGTAATGTTTCAAATTTATATGATGTTGACATTTTTTTTAATGATTTAATAAGTATTTAATTAATTGAATTAATCTCGATAGATTATAAAATTTTATAATCATGGAACCTGGCGTATCCCGATTTATCAGGACCTTCCAATTTGAAAAGAAACAAAAAAGGAAGATTTTAAATTAGCATATGCAACAGCACATACATACACTAGACTGCATACCATAACAAATTGAAGGCGTACTTTTTCGATTTGAGGTGCCTGTTGTTTCGCTTTGCGATTGTAGATTTAATTTTTTCATCAGTTTTAATTTATAGTACCAAATAACACCATGTTATTTAGTCAGGAATTGGCACCTTCTCTTTCTGAGGGTTGCCAGTGGGTCATAGAGCCAGTCTCTCGTCACTTCTTTATAAATCAATCCGATTAAGATTGACTTTTATTTAGTTATCTACCAAATAATATTTCAAATGTGATAATTTAAATTGAAACAACAAAATAAAATTTTGAATATTTATTAAATATCTGTAAATCAGGTTAGTATTTTTATATCACAAAACATAAGCTAATTGCTAACATAAATTTAACGTCAAAATTTTATGTTTGTATATCTTAATTAATAAACGGTCATGAAAAAAATCAAATGTATTTCACTCTTAGTAATAATTGTATTATCAGGTTCAGCATCCAAAGCTCAATTTAGTGGGTTAAAGGATAAATTGCTTAAAGTTGGAACCGCCCAAGGTGCTAAGGCTTTGGGTGTTGATAAATTTCTTAAGCAACCTGCAGCCATTACCACCTCCTTCGAAGATGTTGATAGAACAGGAGAAAAGATGCCTGATTTCAATGCAAATGCAAAATTTCAGCCGCTATATTTATTACCAAAAAACCCTGATGGTGGTTTTGTATTATGCGAAGGTTTTTACGAAATGACCAATAAAAGTTATTGTTTAAAAGCCGGAACATTTGCTCCTTCAAAAGGAGATGGATATATGTTTGCGCCGGTTTTAGGTGCTAAAGAAGAGGTAGTGGTTTCCGTTTTAAAAAGTGCAGAAAAACACCCTGATGTAGAACAGCACGATATACAAGCATTATTATGGGCAATCATTGCCCGAACAAAGTTTTCTGACTTTAATGGAACCATTAAATTAACAGCAGTTAAGCTTTTAACACCAAAACAGTTAACCCAATTGGAGGGTGGTGCGTTGGGTGTTTTACCATTTGATGTTATGGAAAAAGCAAAAGACCAGCTTCCATCGGGTATAAAGGCGGTTTTTGAGGCTGAGAATAACATTCGCCAGCTTGTAGCTTCAGGCAATTATACTTATGCCGATATGGAAAAGTACGCCATTATTGCCGGAATGGCCACTCCAAGAGCCGATGTACCAAGCGGAATATGGACCAAACATCCTGATGGTTATTATGTACGTTATTTCCCATCAGGTTATGCAATTACTAAAGTTCAGGTTTATGTACCAAAAGAGTTGGTAGCCGATGGCACTAAGTTAATTTACGATGCAGCGGGTGATATTGCTTGTCCGGCAAATACAGGTTCACAACGTTTGGCTCAAACAAATGAGCCGCTAAATGCAAATTATTCTGCTAAGTTGGTAACGGTTTGTAATCCAAAATAGATTTTGAAACTGGTTTAAATATATCAAGCGGTTTGTAATTAGCAGCGCAAGGCTTGTGCAAGAAACTAAATTTGTTCCCGTTTTACGCTTTACTGCGCTAACAGCCGAAATGGCTGTTGCTTCGTGTTCGCTTCAACCGGGGCTATTTTGCAAATGTAGTGTTCCATTTTAAGGGTTTGCGAAATGCGCAAACCGTTGTTGCTAAACCCGATTGCAATGAAAAGCCCCAATTTTTCATTGGGCTTGTAATGTAAAGCGGGACTGAAATATCAAAAGGATTACTGAACGTAAGTTTCCCAAAATTATGCTATTAAAATTGCCACAGAAACACAGAATTCACGGAAATTGAGTTTTCAAAATTACTTTATTATTCCCCAAATGTTAGGGAATGATTATGGGCATAATACGTTTTATAAACTTCCCCAAAAGCACCTCAACTTTGTTAAATAAACCCGATTGCAATGAAAAGCCTCAATTTTCATTGGGCTTGTAATGCAAAGCGGGACTGAAATATCAAAAGGATTACTGAACATTCATTTCCAAAAAATCATGGTGATAAAATTGCCACAGAAACACAGAATTCACGGAAACTGAGTTTTCAAAATTACTTTATTATTCCCCAAAAGCACCTCAACTTTGTTACATAAACCCGATTGCAATGAAAAGCCTTAGTTTTTCATTGGGCTTGTAATGTAAAGCGGGGCTATCGAAACCGATAGCCCCGCTGAAATTGCTTTACAAAGTCTATTTTATTTTGCTCCAGGTGGGCAATTATCTTTTAAAAATTTGGTGTATGTAAGCGATAAATGCTCACTTGTTCCTTCGCCTTCGGATATACCGTGTGTACGATTTGGATAAATCATTAGCTGAAAAACCTTCTTGTTTTTGATTAACTCGTTAATCAGCATTTCGGCGTTTTGGTAATGCACATTGTCATCACCAGTACCATGAATATACAGTAAATTGCCTTTTAGGTTTTTGGCATAAGTAATTGGCGAACCTTTTACGTAAGCCTCTTTGCTTGGAAATGGAGTGCCCATGTAACGCTCTTGATAAATGTTATCGTAGGTTAATTGGTTACCAACTGCTGCAATGGCAATGCCTGTTTTATAGATTTCTGGATATTGAAACATCAAATTTAAGGTTGATGAACCGCCGCCGCTCCAACCCCAAACGGCTACACGATCTTTATCCATAAATGCATTTGTAGCTAACAATTTTTTAGCAGCCATGGCTTGATCGCGGATGTTAATTACACCAATGTTTTTGTAAATACTTTTACGCCAGGTTGCGCCTTTTGGAACAGGAGCACCTCGATTATCCATCGAAATATAGATGTAACCATCTTTAGCCATATCGCCAGCGTATAAAAAGTTACGGCCAGCACCGTAAGTATCTGAGGCGGCTGGTGAAGCCGGTTCGCCATAAACATAAAATACAACGGGATACTTTTTATCAGGATTAAAGTTATCTGGTTTTTTCATCCAGCCATCCATTTCAACGCCATCGTCGGTAGTTACTTTAAAAAATTCTACCTTATTTTTTGGTGCTTCTTGTTTAGATAATTGTGTGGTTAAGCTGCCATCCATAGTAAAAGGATTGCCGGTGGTGAAATTCATCCACTCAGTAATTGGTCTGATTACAGCGCTATTGAATGTATGACGTGCAAACGTTGCGTTTGGAGAAATGTCGTAATTGTGTGTACCTGGTAGGATAGATGGCGTAACCTGTTCTAGTTTGCCTTTTCCATCTAATTTGGTTTTAAATAAATATTTTTGTGTTGCGTTGGTTGGTGATGCAATGAAATAAACATAGTTATTTTTCTCATCAATTAGTTTTACATCAATTACATCGTAATTTCCTTTGGTAACCAAGGTAGTTTTTTTACCATCGCGACTGATTCTGTACAAATGATTCCAGCCATCTTTATCAGAAAGAATGGTAAATTCTTTATTATCGGCTAACCATTTCCATTCATCTTGAGCATCAATCCAGGCTTTTGCACTTTCGGTATAAATTGATTTAGCAGTACCAGTTGCAGCATCGCAAAGGAAAACTTTACTTTCATTTTGCTCGCGACTAAGTTGTTGTAAAATAATTTCATTGGTGTTTGGTACCCATTGCATGCGGGGAATATAATGTTGGATGTTATCACCCGGAATATTTAACCAGTTTGTTTTTGCCGATGCAACATCAACTACACCAACTTTACAAGCTGATGGATTTTCACCAACTTTAGGATACTCTACCGGAATGGTATAAGGATAAATAGAATCGGTGTTATTTATCATTAAAAAATTTTTGATTTTGGTAGCATCAATTTGCCAGTAGGCAATGGTTTTGCTATCCGGGCTCCACCTGAAACCATCACGACAATCGAATTCTTCTTCGTAAACCCAATCAAATGTGCCGTTAATCATTCTATCGGTTCCATCCGTTGTTAAAGCTTTTGAGCCCGTTCCATCAACGTTTTCTACATATAAATTGTGTTTGCTAACGTAAGCTACTTTAGTGCCATCGGGAGATATTTTGGCAAACATTAAAGATGATGCCGGTTTATCTTTACCAATTTGAGTAATTTTATTGGCTATTAAATCGACCAGCCAGTAATCTCCACGGGTATCGTAACGCCAAACTTTTTTACTGTTGGTGTAGATTAGTGCTTTCTTTCCATCATCCGAAAGCTGAAAACTTCTAACTGCTATAGCATTATCTTTTCCGGTAGGAGTTAATAATGCTTTAGAAATAACTGTTTTTTTATCACTTTTTGGAAGGGTGACAGAAATAATTTCGCCGCCAGCAATTTGGTAATAAGAATTCCCATCTTTTGCCCAGTTTATACTTTGAGCTTGTACATCAGATATTGCAAATATGGCTATGCAAATGAGTGATAATGTAAATAGTAAGTTTTTTATCATAAAAAAATAAGGCATAAAAAAGCTTTTTAACTTTTGGGCTAATTTAAATAAAAAGCCGGCAGTTAAAAAGCCTTATATTAATTGAAAGTGGTTAATTATTCACCACCACCTTGTTGTTGCATTGCTTTTAATTCAGCATATGTAATTTCATCGTAACCAGCAGGTGCTTTAGTTACAGAAAGTTCACCAACTTTACCTTCAGTTAAAGATTTTAATGTAATTGTTGCTTGTGGAGTATCAACTAAAACAATTGTTCCTTTAATATCTTTGAAATCAGCAGTTGCAATATTTGCTGGAACTTCAACATCTAAAGTAGCCCATAATTCTCCTGTTCCACCTTTATCATCTTTAAATGTGTATTTTTCTGCATTGTAACCTGATACTGTTTTTTTCTCTCCAGTTGCTTTAAAATCAGAATATTTTGGTTTTGCAGCGTTAGATTCTTCCATATCTGCTTTAGTCATTTTTGCTGCATATTGTTTTTGAGCTACAGGAATATCAACCAAAACCATCCCGGTTTGAGATTTGTTATCCATTAAAACACCAATTGCAGCAGGACCAAATTCCATTTCTAATTTAGAAATATCTCCATTGAATTTTACCTTTTGTTCTTCTGGAGCACCAGGAGCTTCAATTTTATATTTGATACCATACACAATAGTACCTTCAGACATTTTCTTTTGAGCATGTGCAATAATTGCCGTGCTTACTAAAATTAAAGCGACAACGCTTGTTTTGATTGATTTTAACATGTTTTTATTTCAATTTAGTTTTTTACCAATTAATTTTTTCTTTGTTTAAGAATGATGCTATTCCTTTTTTAAAATCGTCACTTTCTCTAACACGGGCATTAATTTGAACCGCCGTTTCCAATATTTTTTCTAATAAAGGATTTGTAGTTTGACTAATCAACTGCTTTGTAATCATCAGTGAATTACCAGAACTTCCTGTACACAAACTTAATGCAAATTCTTTAACAGTTTGATTAATTTCTGATGAATTCGTTACAAAATTTATTAAATTATATTTTAATGCTTGCGCCGCAGGGAATGTATTGCCAGTCAATAAAATTTCTTTAGCAACAGTTTCGTTAACTTTTTGCCTTAAAAAGCATGAAACAATGGCTGGTACAAAACCAATTTTTACTTCCGTGTAGCCAAAATTGCTTTCGGGTGTTGCAAAAACAATATCGCAAATGGTTGCTAAACCACAGCCACCTGCAATTGCATGACCCTCAACCTGGGCTATTACTATTTTTGGCGAATAATAAATGGTAGTGAAAAGTCTTTTTAGATTGTTAGAATCAGCTACGTTTTCTTCGAAAGTGTTGTGCTGAAGTTGCTGGAGATATGCTAAATCAGCACCGGCACTAAAGGTACCACCATTAGCTTTTAAGACTATTATTTTAACTAAATTATCTTCTTCGGCTTGGATAAATGTGCTTGTTAGTTCAGCTATTACAGTGGGATTTAATGCATTTCGCTTTTCAGGGCGATTAATGGTAATGGTAGCAATTCTATCGGCTACGTTATATAAAACCAGAGGTTCCATGTTATTGGGTTAGGTGCACCAAATATGCAGGATTTTTCTTTAAAACATGTTGCTCAGCTCTATTATTTTCTGCAAAAGTTTTGAATATTTTGATTTTGTAATCTTTATTCGTTGCATCAATAAGCACATTTTTATACATGAGACTCTTTGGAAAATTTGACAATTTAAATTTAGTGTTGCCTGTTAACCAAAGACTTGTAAAATTTCCATCAACTTGCAAGGTTTTATAATTTAAAGATTCGCCTGCAATAAAGATGTTGTATTTGTCAAAAATAATTTGATTCTCTCTTCTAATGAAATGCTGTGAAATGGTATCTTTTAATAAGTCAATAAAATCGATTTTACTAATTTGAGATTGCTCTAATGCAGGTTTAATAAAGTATTGGTAATTTTTATCATCAACAGATAAATCGGTAACTAAAGTAGTTGCTCTGCCATTAATAAAAGCCGCAGCGTAATTTTTTCTTAATGAGAAAAAGATAATTTTCTTTTGATGAATGGCCGTCCAATCGCTATAGAAAATTAATGAAGAATACAATAAATAGATTAGGGATGATGCTAAAAGCATTTTTGCATTATATTTTGTAAGCGAATAAATTAACAATCCCAAAGCTAGACTCAATAAAGCGAACTCATACAAGTTTATCCAAAGAGATGAAAAGGTGGAATATGGCAAATCGGCAATCCACTTTAAAACAGAATTTGTAACCACAATTATCCATTCAAAAATGGGTGATAGTTTGTCTAGAAATGGAATCAAGACAGCGATTCCTAAAATCATAATGGCAATTAACGGAAGAAAAATAAACAAGTTCCCTATCAAAAAATATACGGGAAACTGATGGAAATAATAAATGCAAAGTGGAAAAGTAACAATTTGAGCAGAAAATGAAAGCGCAATTAATTCCCAGACTTTATTTAACCATTTGTTTTTAGCATAAACCCATTTATAAATTTTAGGTTGAATGTGTATTAGGCCAAAAACCGAAATATAGGATAACTGAAAACCTACATCCCAGATTAAAAATGGATTGTAAACGAGTTGGCAAAATGCAGCAAAAGCTAAAGTGTTGTATCCATTTTTGTTTTTAGCAAATGTTTTGGCAAAGATGAAAATTGTAATCATAATCGCTGCCCGAACTACAGATGGAGATAAACCTGTGATTAATGCGTAAATCCAGATTAAACTGCAAATCAATACAAATTTGAATATTCTGAGCAACCGCTTTTTATTCAGGAATGCTAAGCAAAAGTCGAGAATGAAGAAAATTATCGCTACGTGGCTGCCAGAAACAGATAGCGCATGGATGGTTCCCGTTTTAGAATATGCAGCTAAAGTTTCCTTGCTTAAATCTGCCCTGTAGCCTAAAATCAGTGTTGATGCAACCGCAAAAGCTTCATCATTCTTTATTAGTTTTCTATACTTTGCAATTTGCTATTCCCTTAAATTTAAAGCAAACCTGATAATCGGATTGCCAATGTTTCGGTTCGTTTTTAGTAAATGACTTTGATTGATGAAAGTTTGTTGGTAAACATTTTGACTGGCAAGCCAACTTTTAAAGTCAAATTCAGCAGGATTGTAAGGCGGCTCTACTTCTAAATATTTGGCAGATACGAAAAGTTCATCTCCATATTTTAAAGCAACAGGATTTAGACTATCTATTTTTAAAGCCAGTAATAACTGTCCGCTAAGTTTAATTTGCTTTGAATTTTCATAACCCGAAACAACCCTCGCTTTAAACCTTAAAATATCGTTTGTTTGCTCCGGCTCATTATTTACCCAAATCTTTAAATAGGTAAAATTTTCCTTGGCGAAATAATCAGCTTTTAGTTTTTCATTATTCAGTAAGCAAAGCAACCCTGCAAAAGCGAAAAAGAACAGGAAGATTAAAACACCCGTGAAACCTTTAAACCTGTAAGCATTTAGCTTTTTATAAAAAATATTGATGAAAAATATTGTGATGAAAATTATTGCACAAACACCAGCTAAAATCCAAATCATTTTTTCGGTTGGAAAGAAATAAAATATCCCAATACCAATTATGAATGGGAAAAGAATCCTAGCAAAAATGTATTCAGCTTTAAACATTTCTTAAAATTGATACCTTAATTGAATTTTTATTTCAGACTTCTTATTTCCTTGGATTTCATCAAGATATGAACCAACAGTTTCTACATCTTTGTACACAAACATGGCGTATCTAAACCATACATTTAATTTCTTTGCCAGGTTATATTTTAAATTCAAATATGTTCTAAAACCTTTGCCACTATACATGCCGAAGGCAAAACTGTATAAAACATCATCTTCATAAGCATAAATTCTACTGTTGTAACTTGGCGTATTGAAGTAAGCAATTCTTACATTTCCAGTAATTTTTGAAAACATTGGTGAGTAATCTACATCCTGGTAAATCAAATAGCCAAATTCTCGATTAGCATCACCTTTTTTATATTGAGAAACTTCTGCACGGTTTTGAAAACTCCATTTCTTGTTCAATTGCCAACTTACTTCAACACGGTAAGTTTCTCTCTTAACATCATCTAAAAAATTAATCGGAACTTCTAAATCTGTATTTTGCTGCTTATTTTCGGTTTTAAATCTGCCTAAAATTTTAAAAGTTTTACTTGGTGTATATACCGCCTGACTTAAAATTTCGTAACCTTTTGATGGCGCATCTACGCGAAATTTTAACCATGGAAACTTAAAATAATCGCCATAAACTGAAAATGCCCAGCGCTTGTTTGGTATTATATTTAAGCCAGCGTACAATCCGTTTTCATTTACCGCTTCGCTTGCCTCAGCTAAACCTTGATTGAAAAAGTTATGGTAATTTTTATCGTAACTTCTATAAGTTACTGCTGCAGAAACGGCAGGCGATAAACTTATCAAAGCACCGTTCACATACGCTAAACCACTATTTAAGCTTTTGCCAATTTCACAAAAGAAATAAATATTTTGATAAGTGTAATTGTAATATGCGCCCATATTTGTTAACGAATTACCTGTAAAACTAAACCTATCGTAAGTAGCCGTTTGTGTGATAAAATTGTTGCTGTAATTTGTGTGGTATGCAATTGCCCCAATTCCTAGTTCGTTTTTGGTGTATTGTAATGCAGCGCCATAAATCTGCTGACTTAAAGAATTTTTATTATCAATCTCTGTTGGTGTTTTATGATAGCCACTTTGATTTATGGTTGCCTGAACCAAATTTCCATCTGAATCTACATCCTGACTGGCATCCAAATTTCTAAAGGACACAAAAGGAGTGAGGTCGATATTTTTGTATAGATTAACTGTTGCCGATGCACCTCTCAAAAAGGAATATTCATTGGCAGAAGTGTAAGGTCGCAATCCCAAATCTTTCTTGGCTACGCTGGTTACATCTGGTCCTTTACCAAACGCAAAACCCGACCACATGGTAATGCCTTGTCCGAATTGCAACGTATAGTCGCCTACTACTAATTTTTTTACTTTACCTAGCTTGGCTAAAGCAATATTTCCCGAATAAAAATCGAATGGTTTACCAATAAATTTTTCTCCGGCATCTTTATCTATAGTTACCGCTGCCGATAAAATGTTGCCATAATGAAAACGATAGCGTGTTTGAAACCTTTCTGGCGAACCTAAGTATCGGTTTCCGGGCAAATCGGTAAAACCTTTTTGCTTTTGTAAAGTTTGAGCAAATCGCATCAGCAAATCATTCTCACCAAAATTAAAGACGTTTTTTAAAGTTAGTTTTTCATATTCGGTGGCTGCATTTATAGTAACAAATGGCAATAAGCTTTGAACTGTTTTTACATCAAAACCATCAATGGTTTGTAGTTCCAAAACATCAACAAAACTGCCGTTCTCCTTAACGTAAGTAAAAAAATTACTGATTTGTAATGAAGATAAGAATACTAAGTTCTTCAATTCCTCTGGCGATGCTTTATTTAGGTTTATCGGGTGTTTACGATATCGGGTTAACACATCTATCAACTCTGTTATGTCGTAATCTTCAGGAAGATTTTCTGCAACACTTTCTAATATATCCCTTACATCTACTTCCTGCTCGGCAATTTGTGCATTTGCAACAAAACTTATCATTACAAAAACTAAGGTTATTAACTTAAAACGCATACCCAACAGCAATTTGAGGTGCATAACCCAAGTTGGCATCATACGTTGTAGCCATATCTAACAAAAGCTTTTTGTAGTTTAAACCAAAGCCGGCATATTGCTTAAAAGGTTTTGCACTTAAACCACCTCTTAAACTCAATAAATTAAAAATTTTATAATCTATACCCAAACTAACGTCTATAGATTGGTTTAAGATTTTATTTATAGATGTAGCAATCAAAACTTTATCAGATGCTAAATAGCTTGCGCCAACATTGAAAGATGTATGTATTTCAATAGAAATTTCATTGGTGCTAAACTTTTGCTTTGATGGATTGCTTACAAATGCGCCAAAACTAAAGTGACTATCTAATTGATACAAAGCACCAACATCTACTGAAAACCCTGTGGAAGTGCCGTAATTGTTAATTTTTAGCTGATGGTAATTTCCATTTAGCGCAAGCGATAATTTTTCACCAAACTTTTTAGCATAAGCAAAACCGATTTTACTTTCATTGTACTCTGAAAAACCATAGCGCTGAAAACTGGCACCAACAAAGTTGTTTTTGAACGGTAAAACTGCAACTAAAGCTTGTGTACTTACTTCGTTGCTAAAAAGATGTTTGATGTAGTTTATTGAAGCAGTAGGTTTCTCAATCGAGGTAATTCCAGATGGATTTGCCTGCAAAGCCCAAATATCGTTAACAGCTGCGCCATTGTTGCCCATAGCCGTAAGCCTCGGGCCCAAATTGTTTTGAGCTAATAAATAAAATGGAGTTAGGGAGATTAACAATACATACCATATCTTCATAAAAGGGCGTTAAACCAGTTAAAAAAATAGGGGTGATTGTTGTTTGGTTATCCTAATGTAGATAAATTTTAATCTAAAACAAAAAGATTGTATGATTAATTATTATGTTGAAATTCATTCAACATCTCCATTGCAGTTTAAGACCTTGAAATAATTCAGGGTGACAACCGCTTAATTTTCAGGAAATCAAAATAGGATTTTAAACAGATTAACTACAGCTCCTGCGATAAATTCACTAAAAAGCCTTTGAGCTTTTCTAACGAATCAATAATTTTTTGATTTTCTTTAACACCCGATTTATTATTTTTCAAATGCTCTTTCGCACCTTTTAAAGTAAAGCCTTTCTCATCAACCAAATTGAAAATTATCTTTAAATTTTCTATGTCTTCTGGAGTAAATAATCGGTTACCTTTCTTATTTTTTTTAGGTTGTAAAATGTCAAATTCCTTTTCGTAAAATCGAATTTGAGATGCGTTAACATTAAACATTTCAGTCACTTCGCCCATGGTATAATACATTTTATTGATGTCTCTTTCTTTATACGGCATTATTTGTGCTTGATTATGAGTGCTTTATATCGTTTAATTAATTATTCAAATGTAGCTCGATTTTTCCTTATTAACGCAATAAAATTTTAATTTTGTTTCTCCAATAATTTAATAATGACAGCACAAGAGATAAGACAAGCATTCCTAGATTTTTTTAAAGAAAAACAACATCATATTGTTTCATCTGCGCCAATCGTGGTAAAAAACGACCCAACTTTAATGTTTACCAACGCCGGTATGAATCAATTTAAAGAATTGTTTTTAGGAGAAGCACCAATTAAATATCCTCGTGTTGCCGATACTCAGCGTTGTTTACGGGTGTCTGGAAAACATAACGATTTAGAAGAGGTAGGAATAGACACCTATCACCATACTATGTTCGAAATGCTTGGAAACTGGAGTTTTGGTGATTACTTTAAAAAAGATGCTATAGATTGGAGTTGGGAATTGTTAACTGAAGTGTACAAAATTCCGAAAGATAAATTATACGTTACTTATTTTGAAGGTGATGAAAAGGAAGGTTTAGAGAAAGACCAGGAAGCATACGACTTTTGGAAACAATATGTTGATGAAAGCCATATTTTACCAGGAAATAAAAAGGATAATTTTTGGGAAATGGGCGACACTGGACCATGCGGACCTTGTTCTGAAATTCATGTAGATTGCCGCACCGATGAAGAAAAGGCATTGGTTGATGGTGTTACTTTGGTAAATGCCGATCATCCGCAGGTTATCGAAATTTGGAACAACGTATTTATGCAATTTAACCGTTTAAAGGATGGTTCGTTACAAAGCTTACCCGCTAAGCATGTGGATACAGGCATGGGTTTCGAACGTTTAGTACGAGTTTTACAAGAAAAAACTTCTAATTATGATACCGATGTTTTCCAACCGATGATTCAGTTTATTGCTGAAAAATCTGGGATTAAATATGGTGCTGACGAAAAAACAGATGTAGCTATGCGTGTTATGGCCGACCATATACGTGCCATTTCTTTTGTAATTGCCGATGGACAATTGCCTTCAAATAATAAAGCAGGCTATGTTATTCGAAGAATCTTGCGCCGTGCTGTTCGTTATGCTTACACTTTCTTAAATTTCAAAGAGCCGTTTTTAAATCAGCTAGTTCCGTTATTGGCCGAACAATTTAAAGGTGTATTTGATGAATTGATTTCGCAACAGGATTTTGTTCAGAAAGTAGTTTTAGAAGAAGAGGTTTCTTTTCTAAGAACTTTATCAACAGGAATTCAACGTTTTGAAAAATATCAAGCTTCAAATAATGTAGTTGAGGGAAATTTTGCTTTTGAACTATCCGATACCTTTGGTTTCCCTATTGATTTGACAGAACTAATGGCTCGTGAAAAGGGTTGGAGTGTAGATATTTCAGGATATGAGCAAGCACTCCAAAAACAAAAAGATGATAGCCGTGCTGCAACCGCAATTGATACTGGCGACTGGATTATTGTAAACACCGACGAACAAAGCGAATTTGTTGGTTATGATGATTTTGAAATAGAAACTGAAATTTTAAAATACCGCAAGGTTAAAGCTAAAGGAAAGGAACAATATCAAATTGTTTTACGCCAAACGCCATTTTATGCAGAAAGTGGTGGTCAGGTAGGTGATACCGGTCGTTTAGAAGACCATAGTAGACAATTCTGGGTTGACATTACGGATACAAAAAAGGAAAATGGATTAACAGTTCATTTTGCAGATATTTTACCTGATAGCTTGGAAGGAAAATTTTGGGCGGTTGTTGATGAAGATAAGCGAGTGCTAACAGAAGATAATCATTCTGCAACACACCTTTTGCACGCAGCATTAAAGCAGGTTTTAGGCAAACATGTAAATCAAAAAGGTTCATTGGTTAATGCCGATTATTTGCGTTTTGATTTTTCTCATTTTGCTAAGGTAACTGGCGAAGAACTGGCTCAAATCGAAGTCATTGTAAATCAGAAAATACGCCAAAACATTAAGCTAAAAGAACAAAGAAACGTACCATATCAAGATGCTATTGAAAGTGGTGTAACCGCTTTATTCGGAGAAAAGTATGGCGATTTTGTTCGCATGATAACTTTTGATGATCATTTTTCGAAAGAACTTTGCGGGGGAACGCATGTAAAGGCTACGGGTCAAATTGGTTCTTTCAAAATTATTTCTGAAAGTGCTGTTGCAGCTGGTGTTCGTAGAATTGAAGCGATAACGGCTGATAAAGCGGAGCAATATTTCTTAGATCAACGCAAAGAACTTGGTCATTTAAAAGCATTGCTTAATGGTTCTAAAGATTTGTCAGCATCAGTTCAAGCACTTTTGGATGAAAATGCAAAACTGAAAAAAGAGATTGAAAAATCTACTTTAGAGCGTGTTGATATTTTAAAGCATGAAATTGTACATCACGTTCGTGGCATAAATGGTGTAAATCTCATTGCTAAACATATTGATTTACAAAGCGCTGATGCAATTAAAAACTTAGCGTTTTCACTAAAAGATATGGTTGATAATTTGTTTTTGGTTTTTACTACGGAAATAGATTCAAAGCCGGGCATTACAGTAATGCTATCTGATGATTTGGTTAAAAAGGGAATGAATGCTTCGAATATCGTTCGGGAGTTAGGTAAAGAAATTCAAGGTGGTGGTGGCGGACAACCATTCTACGCAACTGCAGGTGGTAAAAATCCAGAGGGTTTAAAAACAGTATTAACAAAGGCTGAGCACTTTATAGCTTTATAAGTTAATATTAAATTATTCGGTAGTTATAATTGATAAATCTTTGATAAGAAATCAAAAAAAAAAGAGGCTTTTAAAGCCTCTTTTTCTATTTAATGTCTTCCATGCTTTTCTCTATGTCCTCTTGAGAATAAACTTGAATTTACTCTTCTATCATGATGTCTGTAATCAACACGTTGTGGTTTGTAATAATTTCTCGGCGAATTATATCTAACCGGACCGCGACCACCATATGATGAGCGAATAACATTTACATGATTCGAATATCTGGTTCGATGCGTGTTATAGCTTCGGTAAGGACTATTTCCGTAAACTACAACTTTTCTTCCATGATTTAAATTATAACCACGATATCGAGCTGGTAAATACCTTGACCTTGTCCATCGGTTTCCATTTAAATAAACGAATTGCCTTGTCGGCACCGAATAGTAGGATTGAACTTCTGGAAGATAATAATAATTAACGTTTTGATACCCAGCCGGAACCCATCTCGGTTGGGCACCAATGTTAACGTTTACATTTACTTGAGCATTAGTTTGATTAGATGTTAAAGCCACGATACCTACAATCGCGGAGATGATTAATAACTTTTTCATAATCGTTTTTATTTTGTGTGTACAAATATAAATTCAAACGCTATGCCAAAATTTGTATTGTAACAGAGATATAAAAAAAAGGATTCTCTTTAGAAAATCCCTTGATTAATTTTAACATTTTTTAATGTTTGCCTTTACCATTTCCATGGCCTTTACCATTGTTGCCTTTACCGTTGTTGGCTTTACCGTATATTTTTTTTGCTTGTCCGGGAGGCATACCATGAGGATGACCTTTAACAACATAATATTTACTATCTCGGCTATCTCTTATAACCAATTGACCTTTGTTACCTTTGTACTTTGCATATTTAACTTTATCGTTCTTAAAATTTAAATATGGTTTCGGGGAATTAATTACGACCTTATATCCATTGTATAAGTTATAATTACCATATCTACTAGGTAAATTATTAGCAAAAACCCAATCATTACCATTTAAATAAATAAATTGTTTCTGCGGTACATAATAATAACTTTCAACTTCGGGTAAGTAGTAATAATCAACGTGGTCGTAGCCGGTTGGTCCCCAAAGTGGTTGTTGACCAATGTTTACATTCACATTTAATTGAGCCTTAGCCGGCATACTGAGAAATGAAACCATCATTACTGCAGCCATTAAAAATAATCTTTTCATAATCGATTTAATTTGTGTGTTCATTATTTAATTCAAACCCTGTGCCAATTATAATCTTTACTACTACCGATTGAATCTGTTTGATGGAATTGATAAATAATTATCTTTAAAATCATCCCTTTATTCTAGCAAATAAACTTTAGTTAAATAACTATATTTGCCTATTAAATTTAAGATAGATAGACCTTAAACTGTGTTCTTCTGTTGTTAATAATAAATAAATGCCTTTACAAGAAACAAGCCCACAAAGCACTTACGAACTCGTTTCAGGACTGGAAATACATGTTCAGTTAAATACCAATACCAAAATATTTTCTTCCGATAGTGCATCGTTTGGAGCATTACCAAATCAAAATATATCTACAGTTTCTCTTGCGTTGCCAGGTGCTTTACCGAAATTGAACAAAGAGGTTGTAGCAAAAGCGATTCGAATTGGGTTGGCTTTAAACTGCACCATAAATCAAATTAATCACTTCGATAGAAAAAATTATTTTTACGCAGATTTGCCAAAAGGATACCAAATTACGCAAGATAATCAACCAATTTGCATTAATGGATTTTTAGAAGTTGAGCTTTCTGATGGTTCTACGAAGAAAATTGGAATCAATCGAATTCATTTAGAAGAAGATGCCGGCAAAAGCATTCACGACCAAGATGATAGTTTTTCTTTAGTTGATTTAAACCGTGCTGGGGTTCCCTTAATAGAAATTGTTACTGAACCTGATATTCGGAGTGCAGAAGAGGCATCGGCTTTGCTAAGCGAAATAAGAAAACTTGTGCGCCACTTAAATGTGAGTGATGGTAACATGGAAGAAGGTAGTTTGCGTTGCGATGCAAACATCTCCATCAGAGAAAACGGGACGACAGAATTCGGAACGCGTTGCGAAGTGAAAAATTTAAATTCGATGCGTAATGTACGTAGAGCGATGGATTTTGAATTCGGCAGACAAGTAGAAGTAGTTAGTAATGGTGGCACAATTATTCAAAGTACATTAAATTTTGATGCTGATAAGGGTACCACATCTCCAATGCGAACCAAAGAAGAAGCGAATGATTACCGCTATTTTTCTGACCCAGATTTGCAACCTATACACATATCTAATGAATGGTTAGCTGAAATCAAATCGGCTATGCCAGCTTTACCAAACGAAATTTCGAAACAAATGATTGAAGATTTTAGTATTAGCAAATCAGATGCAGCATTATTTGCCGAGGATTTGGACTTGCTGAACTACTTTAATCAGGCTTTACCAATCGTAAACAACCAGAAAACATTAATAAATTGGTTAATCGGACCAATCAGAGCAGTTCTAAGTGAAAAAGGTATAGCCATTAACAGCTACAAAGTTTTACCAAAGCAACTGGCTGTAACCATTAATTTAGTTGATGATAAAAAAATAACACAGCAAATAGCAATACAACAACTCCTACCTGCTGTTGAAGAACAAGAAGGTAGTAATGTAGCGGTTTTGGCGCAATCTATGAATTTACTTATTTCTGAAAATAGTGATGAGCTTGGTGGCTTTATTGATGAGGTTTTAAATAAATTCCCACAGCAAGTTGAGGCATATAAAAAAGGCAAAAAAGGCGTTTTAGGCTTATTTGTTGGCGAGGTAATGAAGTTAGCAAAAGGCAAAGCCGATGCTAAAAAATTAAATGAATTAATATTAGAAAAATTAAAATAATGAGATTGAAAAACTTTAGTCTTATCGTGTTAATCGCGATAGCATTTACAGCATGTAAACAAAAAGATGACTTTACTATTGATGGTACATTCAAAAATCCGGGTGCCGAAAAGAAAGTATTTTTATACGGAATGCAAAGCAGCGAAATGATCGCGATTGATTCTACCAACTTATCAGAAAAAGGTGAATTTAAATTTATCCGTAAGACACCATCTGTCGATTTTTTCCGTGTTTCTATTGGTAATCATGAGTTTATGCTTATTGCAAAAAATGGTGATGAAATTAAATTGGAGGCCGATTTAGCCGACAAAACAATGGCTTATAAAATTTCAGGTGCTAACGAAGTAGAAAAGTTATCGGAATTAAATGCGATCAGAAATAATTTCGCGAAACAAGTAGAGAAATTGCAGGCAGATTTCGAGACAAAAGTTGCTTCTCAACCTCAAAACCGAGCAGCAATTTTGGAGCAAATGAAACCTCAGTACGAATCTTATATCAATCAATTAAATGATCAGATTATAAAATTCGCGAAAGATAACAAAGGTACGCTAGCAAGTTTTTACGCAATGAATACCTTAAGTTCGCAAGAATTTGAAGCTGAGTTGGTGAAATTTGCTGATGAAGTTAAAGAAGAAATTAAAGGAAATGCAACTGTAGATACCTTTGTGAAGCAAATGGCTTTGCTCAAAACGGTACAGGTAGGTCAGGTTGCTCCAGCATTTACAGTAAATACAGCAGATGGAAAACCGGTTAGCTTATCAAATTATAAAGGAAAATATGTTCTGGTAGATTTTTGGGCATCATGGTGTCAGCCTTGTCGCCAGGAAAACCCAAATGTGGTTAAAGTTTACAATAAATATAAAGCCAAAAACTTCGATATTTTAGGTATTTCGTTAGATACAGACAAAGCTGCCTGGTTAGGTGCTGTAAAAGCTGATGGGTTGATGTGGACACAGGTTTCAGAATTGAAAGATTTTAACGGAGAAACAGTTAAGAAATATCAGGTTCAGGCAATTCCAACTTCCTACCTTATTGACCCAGCTGGTAAAATCGCAGCAAAAAACCTTCGTGGGGATGAATTAGAAGCATTTTTAGCAAAAACGTTACGATAAAAGAAACTCAATGTTAAACTAATTTAAGTTATTAACAATTTCTTAACTTAGTGTTAACTGAAAATTACATCAGAGACACTACTTTCGTAACAAATATTTAACTATGAACAACGCAGGTCAGAAAATATTAATTGTTGATGATGAACCAGATATTCTGGAATTGATAGAATATAACCTTAAAAAGGAAGGCTATCAAGTTTTCACTGCATCAAACGGTCAGGAGGGAATTACGGTTGCCAAAAAGGTTCATCCCGATTTAATAATTCTGGATATTATGATGCCAAAAATGGACGGGATAGAGGCTTGCCGCTTAATGAGGGCAATTCCTGAATTCAAAAATACATTTATGGTTTTCTTAACTGCCAGGAGCGAGGAGTATTCTGAAATTGCTGGTTTTAACGTTGGTGCTGATGATTATATCGCAAAACCTATCAAACCTAGAGCTTTAATCAGCCGAATAAATGCTATATTAAGAAGAAACACCAGCTCTGAGGAAGTATCTGAAAACAAACTTGAAATTGGCGATTTAGTCATCGACCGTGAAGCATATTTGGTTTTTCAAGGTGGCAACAAAGTCGTTTTGGCTAAAAAAGAATTCGAATTGTTATATCTTTTGGCTTCTAAACCTGGCAAAGTTTACACTCGCGAATCAATCCTTAAAAATATCTGGGAGGATTCAGTTGTTGTAACAAACCGTACAATTGATGTTCACATTCGTAAATTACGTGAGAAATTAGGCGAAACTTATGTTTCCACTGTAAAAGGTGTTGGTTATAAATTTGAGCTTTCATAGATAAATTAAACACCGAGTAGTAAAATTTCCTTTATAAAAGAATTAACACAGATTTTTCATAGAATTAATCTGTGTTTTTTTTTGCTTATGCTTATGATAGTTTACATGGAAGACGCTAATTATAAATACACATTTGGCATAATTTCCCACGCCCAAGGCTTTTTAAACGTTTTGAACGTTCTCAATTGAGAGAAATATAATACTTCACTACTTCTCTGATTGGAAATATCTCTTTTGTGCAAATTGCCTACAGTTGTAAATAATTCTCTAGTTTTAAAATCGTAAACCCTTTCAGTCATATCGCCGGTGTTTTGATTAAAATATAGATTTATTGCGCTTGTTAAAAACCAATCTTTATTTTCAAATTTAAAAGTATATCCAAGTTCCCAACGCCATTCTGCACCGCCTTGAAATCTTAAATACAATTGCTGGTCTTTAATTGAAATGCGTTGTAATGGGTCGCCAAGCTTACCGCCCTCTTCAGAACGTAAAATGAAATCATTATTTTGAGCCGATAAATGATAATCTCCTGTTGAGTTATCTTTAAAATAAATGGCTAAAATTCGTGGCTTTTGTGTCTCCTTTATAATATCTGTGTTATTATCGCCGTAAGTTCGGGTTTCATCAGTAATTTTATTCGATTCGAAAACCATCGCCAAATCGTCGATGTTATCACCATTCAAATCGCCATTTGCCGTTTCAATAACCGTCCAATTGTTAGGAGTAAGTTGTGCTTGCGATGAACCTTGCGCTTTAACCTTAGGGAATATGAATGATTTTTGCGCAAAAGATGACTCTACAAAAATTGTCAATAAAAAGAATAAGAAAAACTTCATTCAGTAAATGGCGTTGATGTAGCTATACAACGCGATTTCTGCAAATTTAGTTTAGCAAGATAATATCATAATTCAAAATTCATTTCCAATCCATAAGTCTTAAAAATGCCGTACTTTTGCATTTTAAATATACCTTTTGAAAACAGATATTTTTATCATTATACCGCCTTTTACCCAACTGAATACAGCATATCCAGCGTCAGCATATATAAAAGGCTTTTTAAATACCAAAAACATAAGTTCTTTCCAGGCTGATTTAGGTATTGAAGTAATTTTAAAGATGTTTTCTAAGCAAGGTTTGGAAAATTTATTTTCTGTTGACAACCAAAAACCAAATAGCGATAATTCAAAACGGATTTTAGCGCTTAGCGATGAATATTTAAAAACGATTGATGCTGTAATTGCTTTTCTTCAAGGTAAAAACCCAACATTGGCGCTACAAATTTGTGGTGATGATTTTCTGCCTCAAGCCTCAAGATTTGCACAACTCGAAGAACTGGATTGGGCTTTCGGAGCAATGGGAACTCAAGATAAAGCCAAGCATTTGGCAACACTTTACCTAGAAGATATTTCTGATTTCATTGTAGATTGTGTTGATGAAAACTTTGGTTTTAGTCGATACGCCGAACGTTTGGGGAGAAGTGCAAACTCATTTGATGAACTTTATAATGCTTTACAACAGGAAACAAGTTATATAGATAGCATCCTGATTTCGGTTTTAAAAGATTACATAGAAACTGTTCAACCTAAATTATTTTTAATCTCTGTTCCCTTCCCTGGAAATTTATACAGCGCTTTCCGCTGTGCACAGTGGGTTAAAACACATTTTCCTGAGATAAAGATTTCAATGGGAGGTGGTTTTCCTAATACAGAACTCCGTTCACTTTCTGATAAAAGAGTTTTTGAATTTTTCGATTTTATTACACTAGATGATGGTGAATTGCCTATCGAATTACTCCTTCAAAATATTAGTTGTGTTGTGCCTGTGGAAATGCAAGTGTATAAACGTACGTTCTTGCTCGAAAATGATGAAGTAGTTTACAAAAACGATTCTTTTAGAAAAGATTACAAACAGGCTGATGTAGGTACGCCCGATTATTCGGGTTTAATTTTGGATAAGTACATTTCGGTAATTGAAATTGTTAACCCAATGCACCGCATGTGGAGCGATGGTAGATGGAATAAACTTACCATGGCGCATGGCTGTTACTGGGGAAAATGTACTTTTTGCGATATTTCTTTGGATTATATCAAGGTTTTCGAACCCGTTCAGGCGAAACAAATTGTAGATAGGATCGAAGAATTATCTGCGAAAACCGGTCAAAATGGATTTCATTTTGTGGATGAGGCTGCTCCACCAGCTTTGATGCGTGAAGTGGCTTTGGAAATTCTTCGCAGAAAACTCGCAGTAACCTGGTGGACCAACATTCGATTTGAAAAAAGTTTTACAGCCGATTTATGTTTGTTGCTAAAAGCATCAGGCTGTATTGCGGTTTCTGGCGGGTTAGAAGTAGCATCTGATAGGCTACTAAAACTGATTGAAAAAGGTGTTACTGTTGAGCAAGTGGCTAGAGTTACTCGCAATTTTACCGAGGCTGGTATAATGGTGCATGCTTATTTAATGTACGGTTATCCAACTCAAACCATTCAAGAAACGGTGGATAGTTTAGAAATGGTTCGACAATTATTTGAAGTAGGTGTTTTGCAATCAGGTTTCTGGCATCAATTTGCCATGACAGCTCATAGTCCGGTAGGGATGTACCCAGAAAAATTCGGCGTAGTAAAGGAAACTGAAAGCATTGGTAGTTTTGCCAATAACGACATTAATTATATTGATAAAACCGGCATCGACCATAATAAGTTTAGCTTTGGATTAAAGAAATCGCTATTCAATTTTATGCATGGAATTTGTTTTGATTATGAACTGCAAGACTGGTTTGATTTTAAAATCCCAAAAACAAGAATTCCACATGATTTTATTGAAAAGGCTTTAAAAGAGGATAATCACTTTCAAACTAAACCAACAGCAAAAGTGGTTTGGATAGGAGGAAAACCATTAACTGAATACTTTACAAAATCAAAAAAAGGCAACACCTGGGAAATAGCATCTTTAACTTTTCATGATAAAAGAGAAAGTTTTACCATTCAAACGAATAAAATTGAAGGCGAATGGCTTTCTCTAATGTTACAGAAAGTGCATGTTTCAAATGAAAGTGTTTATACATTTTCCGATGTTAAGGCAGATTTTGAAACCCAAATGGAAAATTTCGAATTATTCTGGTTTTCTAAACCAATAAATACGTTGAGGGAATTTGGGTTGTTGGTTCTGTAATTATCTCCACTCAAAGTCATGCTTATTTCATTTCAGCATCTTAGTGTTTAGAAATAAATTAACCAAATAAGAAACATAAGATTCACATAAGCTCTAAGCCGAATATTTTCTTACATTCCTTATGGTATATGCATTAGTTAATCGCAATGCGGTACCGTATAGGTCCACGTTTCTGATTCTCCGTTTGGTACAACAAAACCATTACCTTTTGCATTTTCAAACCACAATTTGCCACGAAGTTTTTCTCTGGTTCCAACTTCATTCATGGTTGCGCTATCATACAATCGACCATTAATCATTACGTATTTTATCTTTTCAGAGTTTCGAATATCATCCAAAGGATTGGCGTCCATAATAACCAGATCAGCTAATTTTCCGACTTCCAACGATCCAATTTCCTTATCCATACCTAAATAATGTGCTCCATTAAGGGTTGCATTTCTAATCGCCTGTAATGGAGAAAAACCACCCTGAACAAACATCCATAATTCCCAGTGTGCACCTAATCCTTGGATTTGACCGTGAGCACCAAGATTGACTTTCGTTCCGCCATCTGCGATTTTCTTCGCTGCTTTTGCAATATCAATATGGTTGTAATCACTATATTCTGATGTAGTTCTGCGTCTTGCTCTTGCATCAATAATCGAACGTGGTGTGTAAGTCATTAACTTTTCGTTTTCCCAAACATTCGTTCTATCATACCAATAATTTTCTCCCCACTGCCCGCCGTAAGCCACGATTAGGGTAGGTGTGTAGCCAACTTCTGTGTTGTTCCAAAGCGTGGTCACATCTTTGTAAACGGGTAAAACCGGAATGCTGTGTTCTATTCCTGTATGTCCATCGGCAATCATATTCATGTTATGAAAAAACGTAGAGCCACCTTCTGGCACAACCTCCATTTTTAACTGGCGGGCAGCCTCTAAAATTTGCTGACGTTGCTCTCTGCGGGGTTGATTATAAGATTTTACCGAAAAAGCACCAACAGCTTGCAATCGTTTAAGATTTGCCAAGGCATCATCTAAACTGTTAATTACTACTTTAAAATCGCCATCGGCACCGTATAAAATAGAACCCGTAGAATAAACCCTCGGACCAATCATCCTACCAGCTTTCAATATTTCACTTTGGCTAAAAACCATTTCCGTATTGCTCGATGGGTCGTGTGCTGTAGTTACACCAAAAGCCAAATTTGCCATGTAACTCCAATCCGTTTGCGGTGTAATTCCATCAGGACTTGTGCGTAAGTGAGCATGCACATCAATAATACCTGGCATAATGGTTTTGCCATTTACATCTATCACTTTAGCGTTTGCTGGGATGGTTACTGCATCAGTTTTACCTATAGCTGTAATTTTATTTCCATCCGTTACAATAGTTCCGTTTTCGATAACTTCATCTCCTTTCATGGAGATAATTCTGGCACCTTTTAGTACAACAATTCCTTTAGGCAAATCAGACTTTATAACCAAATTTATATCATTTGAAGTTGCCTGAGTTTTAGGAGTACTACCATCAAAATTAAATGCGCTATTTACATTTATGCTATAATATTTTGGGCCTAATGTCCAATGTAAGTTTTTACTGTCGGCACTCCACTGCATGTAGGTTCCGCCATCGGTAGTAACTTTTGCAACTGGGATAGCTTTATTTCCTGCTGAGACATCTTGAGCAACGCCAACACTTATCATTGGTGTGATGTAAACATTAAAAAGCTCGTTAAACGCAAGCCATTTATTATCCGGACTGATTA
The DNA here is from genome assembly GCF_042650845.1 of Pedobacter lithocola. Lineage (NCBI taxonomy): Bacteria > Pseudomonadati > Bacteroidota > Sphingobacteriia > Sphingobacteriales > Sphingobacteriaceae > Pedobacter > Pedobacter lithocola. Next base: position 724,013 of record NZ_JBHSBW010000007.1, read on the forward strand.
CAAACTGATTTGCATATTGCGATGTAAAGTGTGTTCTTTCATTAGCGCCATTTAAATCGATACTTTTTAAGGCCTTTTTACCATCCGCATAGCTTTGAAAATAAATTCTTGTATCGGTGTTATTAAACTGAGGACGAATACCATTTTCCGAAATCAAGGTTTTTACACCACCATTTGCGGGCATAGTGAATATTCCAGTTCCACGGCCATAACTATAACCTAAAACATCATTACCGCTTCCCTTTCTAAAAACAATTTTATCTCCTTTGGTAGAATATTGTGGCGAATAATAAAAGCCTTTTTCATCGCTTAGTGTTATTGTTTTCCCTGATTTTAAATCTGTTCTTTTTATCGCTCCGCGAAGCTCATCACTCCAAGTCGTATAAATAACAAACTTTCCATCCGGGCTAAAACTTGGTTCAAATTCAAAATCCAAACTGTTCGTTAATCGCTCTGGCGTACCATTTGGTAATTCTTGTTTGTAAAGATATCCTGCCGCATTAAAAACTAATGTCTTTTCATCTGGCGAGGTTTTTAATTGCCTCAACATTTTAGCAGAAAACTCATTTTTAAACACTTGTTGCTCAAAATGTAAAGCCTGTTGAACGGTTTGAACACTATTCGCTTGAAAGGGAATGGTTGTATTAATTAAAGTAGCAATTTCGGTTTTTCTGATTTTTCCTTTCGCATAATAAACTAAACTTTTGCTATCGCGCATCCAGGCGAAGTTTGGATAAACACCAAAAATTGCCCAGGTTTCTTGTTGGTCGTGAGATAAATCTTCATTAATTGGCCATTCTTCGCCAGTTTTAATATTTTGTACAAAAAGAGTAGATTTTAAACGTACCCTTTTTACAAATGCAATCAAATTTCCATCAGGCGATACCTGCGGTCTGCATGCGCCACCTTGCTCATCAATCAAATTTGTTAATTTTCCAGTGGTTAAATCCAGTTGGCGGATGGCGTAAATGGTTCCATTTGGGTCTTTACTGTATTCAAAATTCGGTGCCGGAGTAACATCTTCGCTGAAATAAACATATCTTCCATCTGGCGAAACATTTGGTTCTCCAGCATCCTGCTGGTCGTTTTTGCGTTTAGTTAACTGAACGCCATCGCCACCATTAATGTTGTACATCCACATTTCGCCGGCACCTAAAGAACGGCCAGCAGTAAAATGTTTACGGGCAATAAGATATTCGCTATTCGGCATCCATGTAGCATTGTTAAGCAATCTGAAAGATTCTTTAGTAACTTGCTTTTTATTGCTTCCATCGCGACTCATTATCCAAATATTATCACCGCCATTTTTATCGCTGGTGTAAGAAATGTATTTTCCATTCGGGCTGAACCTCGGTTGGACATCAAAAGCTATGCCTCCACTAATTAATTTTGCCTGACCACCAGAAATTGGCATGGTATAAATGTCGCCAAGTAAGTCGAACACAATTTCCTGCCCATCCGGACTAACATCCAAGTTCATCCAAGTTCCTTCATCGGTATTTAAGGTGAAATTTTTAGTTGTACCCATGTATTTTTCTATATCCCACTTTTTTTCTTGGGCGTTGGTAGTGAAAAAGAATAAGCATAAGGCAGATAGGACGTAGAGATGTTTCATCTAAATTTTGATTAATTGTGGTGCAATTTAGTAATATCAACAGCTTTTTTATAGTTTTGATACGCCTGATTTATGACCGCAGTAGAGATTTTACAAAAATATTGGGGATACCCAGCTTTCCGACCGCTACAAGAAGATATCATCAACTCTGTTTTAGAGGGAAATGATAGTTTGGCACTTTTACCAACTGGCGGAGGTAAATCTGTTTGTTTTCAGGTACCTGCGCTTGTAAAGGATGGAATTTGCATTGTGGTTTCTCCTTTAATAGCCTTGATGAAAGACCAGATAGAAAATCTAAAATCAAGAGGAATTGAGGCTATTGCTATTTATGCCGGAATGGGTAAACGCGAAATCGATATTTTATTGGACAATTGCATTTATGGTAAAATAAAATTTCTGTATCTATCGCCAGAAAGGCTTTTATCTGATTTGGTTCGGGTTAGGATATCTTACATGAATGTTAATTTGATTGCAGTAGATGAGGCGCATTGCATCTCTCAATGGGGTTACGATTTCCGCCCTCCTTATCAACAGATTGCAAAATTACGGGAAATTCATCCGGATGTTCCCGTCTTAGCCTTAACTGCTACGGCAACTAATTTTGTTCGAAAAGATATTGTTGATAAACTGGAGATGAAAAATCCTCAGATTTTTGTGAAAAGTTTTGCTAGAGATAATTTAAGTTATGTTGTTTTTAATAAAGAAGATAAGTACAAAAAACTTACAGAAATTTGTAAAAATGTAAAAGGTACAGGATTGGTGTATGTTCGCAACCGTCGAGAAACTGCAGAGGTCGCTAACTTTTTAAATCGAAACCAAATTAAAGCCGATTTTTACCATGCTGGTTTAGAACGAGATGTTCGTTTCCAAAAACAAGAAGATTGGAAGTTGAACAAAACCCGCATTATGGTTGCTACAAATGCCTTTGGGATGGGGATTGATAAAGCCGACGTAAGAACTGTGGTACATTTAGATTTACCTGAAAGTTTAGAGGCTTATTATCAAGAGGCAGGCAGGGCCGGAAGAGATGAAAAGCGAAGTTATGCGGTGCTGCTGGCCAACAATTCTGATATTTTTAGTCTGGAATCCCGCTACATAGATAGTTTTCCAAATCCTGATGAAATCAGAAAAGTATATCATTACTTAGGCAACTATTTTCAATTGGCCTTTGGTGCAGGAGAAGGATTAACCTTTAATTTTGATATAGCTGACTTTTGCAAACGATTTAATATTAGTGTTTTAAAAACAATATCGGCTTTAAAATTTTTAGAGCATGATGGTTACATCACATTATCAGAAAGTGTTTTCCTGCCATCTAGAATGATATTTATAGCCAGTCATGAAGATATTTACCGGTTTCAGATTGAAAATAAGGCTTATGATGGGATTATTAAAACTATTTTACGGTCTCACGGTGGAGCTTTTGATGGATTCGTTAAAATTAATGAGGCCGATTTGGCTAAGAAAACAGGTTTATCGTACAAAGAAATTATCGCTTTGCTCAACAAATTGCAGTCTACAGAATTGCTTACCTACATCCAGCAAACCGACCAGCCGCAATTGCAATACATAAGGCCAAGGGTTGATATGGAACATTTTGATTTAGATGTAAAGTACCTAGAACTACGCAAAGAAATTTTATTAAAACAAGTTAATGCAGTAATTGCTTATGCATCTACAAATATTTGCAGAAGTATTCAATTGTTAAATTATTTTGATGAACACAATGCCTCAAAATGTGGTGTTTGTGATGTTTGCTTAGCCGAGAAACGAGCCGAAAATAAAACCCAAACAAACGATGAGATTGACTTCGAAATCATTTCTTTACTTCAACAGCAACCTTTAAGTTTGGATGATTTGGTAAGCAGTATTAAAAACGGTACTGAACATGAACGCATTGATGCCATTAGAGAATTATTAGATGCCAGCAAAATTAAAACTGATGGGAAGAAGTATTACATTTGATTTTAGATTTACGAATTACGATTTTAGATTATAATACAAAATATTAAAACTAAAGATATTTTAAGCCTCCGTATTCAACGTTAATCCATGATAGAAAAAAACAATAAGAAAACCATCCGCTCTTGGGCTTTCTTCGATTGGGCAAACTCGGCCTACAATTTGGTAATTACATCAACTATTTTCCCGGCTTATTACACCATTATTACCACTACAAAAGAACATGGCGATAAGGTTGAGTTTTTCGGAAGAACCTTTGTAAACACTTCGTTATCTAATTATGCCTTGTCTTTTGCTTATTTAATCATGGCTTTTGCATTGCCAATTTTATCATCAATTGCAGATAGAAGAGGCAATAAAAAATCATTCATGAAATTTTTTACCTACATGGGTGGTTTGGCATGTATGGCACTTTATTTCTTTAAGTTGGATACACTAGAAATGAGCATCATCTTTTTTGCATTGGCAGCAATGGGTTATATCGGGGGTGTGTTATTTAGTAATTCTTATCTACCAGAAATCGCTACTGAAGAACATCAAGATAGGGTAAGTGCACAAGGTTTTTCTTATGGCTATATCGGCTCGGTGGTATTGCAGTTAGTATGTTTCTTATTTGTATTAAAGCCAGAATGGTTCGGTATTGTTGATGCTTCATTCCCACCTAGATTATCATTTCTTTTAGTTGGTGTGTGGTGGATAGCTTTTTCGCAAATACCATTTTCAGTATTGCCTAATGGGAAACCTCAAATCGGCAAAGTAACAACCAATATTATAAAAGACGGATTTAGCGAATTGGCTAAAGTTTGGGAACAGTTAAAGCAAATTAAAAAACTAAAAGGATTTTTGCTGTCCTTCTTTTTCTATTCTATGGGTGTACAAACGATTATGTTGGCAGCGGCCGGCTTTGCAGAGAAAACATTAAAACTTGGTACAGCAAAGCTCATTGCTGTGATTTTAATCATCCAGTTGGTAGCAATTCCAGGTGCATTGTTGATGTCTTTCTTAGCGAAAAAATGGGGTAACGTTAATGTTCTAATGATGGTTGTAGTCATCTGGATTGGTTGCTGCGTTTACGGTTATAATATCACAAACGAATATCAATTTTATGCTTTGGCAGCAATTGTAGGTTTAATCATGGGTGGAATTCAATCTTTATCGCGTTCTACATACTCAAAATATTTACCGCAAAACACACCTGATTCTACTTCATTTTTCAGTTTTTATGATGTTACCGAAAAACTAGCTATTGTAATCGGGCTTTTCAGTTTTGCATACATTGAAGATTTAACAGGAAATATTCGTTTCTCTATTATCGCATTGGCATCATTTTTTATTGTTGGTTTAGTGTTTTTAGCACTATTGAAAAAAACAGAACGCAAAGAATTAGTAAAATTGTAAGTTTGTGCTCTGAAAAAAATTATGAAAGTAGAATTGTTTGTTCCCTGTTTTGTTGACCAGTTATATCCCGAAACCGCATTTAATACGTTAAGATTATTAGAAAAGTCAGGCTGTAAAGTAACCTACAATTCAAAACAAACCTGTTGCGGTCAGCCGGCTTACAACGCTGGTTATTGGGATGAAGCTAAAGAGGTTGGGACGAAATTCTTAAACGATTTTACAGAAAACACATACGTTGTTGCGCCATCAGCATCTTGTGTCGGGATGGTTAAAGGTGGTTTTAATGATTTGTTTACCAATACTATTGTTCATAATAAGTGCAGGAGTTTGCAATCAAATATCTGGGAGCTATCTGATTTTCTAATTAATGTAGCCAAGAAAGATTATTTCGGAGCTGAATTGGAAGGAAAAGCTGTTTACCACGATTCTTGCAGTGCTTTACGCGAATGCAAAATCAAAGATGAACCTCGTCAACTTCTATCAAAAGTACACGGTTTAGAAATGCTTGAAATGGAGGGTACCGATATGTGTTGTGGTTTCGGTGGAACATTCGCGGTAAAATTTGATGCCATTTCATCGGCCATGGCCGAACAAAAAGTTAATCATGCTTTGGCTCAAAAAGCTGATTATATCATATCGACAGATTTATCATGTCTGTTGCATCTTCAAGGTTATATCGATAAAAATAACTTGCCTATTAAAACAATGCACATAGCTGACGTTTTATGTAATGGTTGGTTGGAAAGTACAGAATATTAAAAATCAAACTCATTATGAATGTAAAAGAAGCATTACAATTGCTTTTTTTTATTACTTAAATCATTATTAATAGCTGTTTCTCATCAGGTTTAACATTTTTTAACAGGTTAAGCAATTTATGTGCGATACATTTGTTAAACCTTTATCCTAATTAAACATCTAAAATTAAATTCTGATGGTTTTAGACCATTAAGAAATAGCAAAAACTTAACAACAACATAATGAAAAAAATAATTTTCGCTTTATTAGGAGTAATGTCCATTGCATCAATGGCTAATGCGCAGAAAAAAACTTCCGGAGCAATTCAGTTTGAAACCACTATCGATCCTGCGGCTATGATGGCTGCAAGTGGAGTTAAAATTCCGGAGCAAATGGCTGCAAGAATGCCGTCAAGCAGCAAATCTAATTTCGAATTATTATTTAATGCAACTAACGCAAGTTACATGCCGGTTGAAGAAACAGAAGATAGCAACGGCGGAGGTGGCGGTGGCGGCATGGGTCGTATGATGAGAGGATTTGGTGGCGCTGGCGGTAATAGAGAATATTACTACACATTTGCAGATAAAAAATTAGTAGAAGTATTCGATTTAAGCGATACAACGTATGTAATGCAAAGTGGTTTAAAACTTAATGCAACCGCAGGCTTGGGCTTTGGTGGCGGAATGGGAAGAAATCAAAATGATACTACAAAGGCTAAAGCTGTTGCTCCGCCAGTAATAGAAGTGGTTAAAACAGATGCTACAAAGCAAATTTGTGGTCTTACTTGCAATGAAGCTATTGTAAAATCTACTAAAACGATGAAAATTTTAGATATGGATAGAAATGTTACTGAAGAAACTCATATTTGGTATACAAAAGAATTAGGTTTTGATTTTTCTCCAAATCCAAATATGTGGACTGAAGGTACCGTATTAGCTATCGAAGGTCGCGGTACAAGTACAATTGCTAAAAGTATCGAATATAGAAACGTTAGCACTAAAGATGTAACCGTACCAAAAAAAGCTACTCCAATTACTGAAGCTGAATATAAAATCAAAATGGAAAATATGATGAAACGCTTTAGAGGAAACGGCAATGGCAGACCAGGTGGTGCTGTTGTAGTGCGTGGTTTTGGCGGATAATTTTTTTTCAAAATAGTTATTAGGCCTGCTCATTAATTTGAGCAGGCTTTTTTTGGTTACTAAATCTTACTATGCAACATAAAAGTGATGATTTTTGTTGCCTTGCATAAAATGGTTATCATTGAAAATAATTTAATTTCTGCAGAGTGATTGAACAATCTACAAGCCACACACTTTTAAACACAAAAAAACACTTTGAAATTCTTGATGGTTTGAGAGGTGTGGCTGCAATAGCGGTGGTTATATATCATTTCATGGAAATTGCGATTCTAGATTATTCAAAAAATTTTATCGCTCACGGTTATCTCGCTGTAGATTTCTTTTTCTGCCTTTCTGGTTTTGTAATTGCTTATGCCTATGATTCAAGAGCTAAAGACATTGGCTTAAAACAATTCTTTAAGCTTCGGCTTATTCGTTTGCATCCATTAGTTATAATTGGTTCTATATTGGGTTTGCTAACTTTCCTATTCGATCCTTTCAGTAACTTGTACGCTGTTTATGGTTTTGGTAAAACTGCGCTGATATTTTTATCTTCAGTTTTTCTTATTCCATATCCTGTTGTAGAGGAGCGATTTTTTAACTTTTTTAATTTAAATGCGCCTAGCTGGTCGTTATTTTGGGAATATATTGCCAACATACTTTATATAGTTGTACTATATAAAATTGGGAAAAAGTATTTATGGATTTTGGTTTCAATCGCAGCTGCAATAATTATTTATGTTGCAATAAACTCGACTAATTTATCCGGTGGATGGGGTGGAGCTTCCTTTTGGGATGGTGGTGCACGGGTTTTTTACTCCTTTTTAGCAGGAATGTTGGTTTATCGTTCCAATTGGATTATCAAAAATAAATTGGGATTTTTAGGCATATCAATCTTATTGCTTATTGCATTTTTAATTCCTTATTCTAATGAGTCTAACTGGATAACTGAGCCAATAATAGTCTTAATTTATTTTCCATTATTGGTTGCGCTAGGTGCTGGTGCTAGTTTATCACCTTCGATTAAAAAATTATGCCAATTATCGGGAGAAATCTCATACCCATTGTATATGACGCATTATCCGTTCGTGTGGATTTTTCTCACCTATGTTATGACGATAAAGCCAGATATGAACATCTTAGTATGGATTATCCCTATTTCTGTTGTAGTACTTATCGCTATTGCATATTTAGTAATGGTAATGTTGGATATTCCGATACGGAAATACTTAAAAGAAAAGTGGCTTAAAACAAATCCATAACCTTCCAGGCCAATCTGCAGTAATCTATATCAGAGCTAAACTTGCATTTTAAGCTTAAAAACAGCATCTTTGCACAAAATAAAATCACTTTGTATGTGATTTAGAATTAACAAATTTTATAAACTACTCTAAAGTCCTTTTTAAGGCATTAGGAGTAAAATCATAGTTGTAGATGATTAATATTACTTTACCTGACGGCTCGGTTCGTCAGTATGAAAAGGGCACTTCTGCCCATCAAATTGCATTGTCAATTTCCGAAGGTTTAGCAAGAAACGTTTTAGCTGCCGAAGTTAATGGTCAGGTTTGGGATTCAACACGTCCGATAGAATCTGATTCGACGGTTAAATTGTTAACCTGGAATGATGCTGAAGGGAAATCAACTTTTTGGCATTCATCAGCCCATTTAATGGCCGAGGCTTTAGAAGCACTTTATCCGGGTACTAAATTTGGTATTGGTCCGGCGATTGAAACTGGTTTTTATTACGATGTTGATTTTGGCGATAGAGAATTTTCTTCGGATGATTTTAAAGCTATTGAAACCAAAATGGTTGAATTGGCCAAGCAAAAACAAACTTTTACACGTGAAAGTGTAAGCAAAGCTGATGCGATAAAATATTTTACAGAAAAAGGCGATGAGTACAAACTTGATTTAATAGATGGTTTGGAAGATGGAAAAATTACTTTCTACACGCAGGGAGCATTTACCGATTTATGCCGCGGACCACATATTCCGAATACAGGTTTTGTAAAAGCAGTAAAACTGATGAATGTTGCCGGCGCTTATTGGCGTGGCGATGAAACTAAAAAACAGTTGACTCGTATTTACGGCGTAACTTTTCCAAAAGCTAGTGAGTTGACAGAATATCTGTTAATGATAGAGGAAGCTAAAAAACGCGATCATAGAAAGTTAGGAAAAGAATTGGAACTGTTTATGTTCTCAGAAAAAGTTGGTGCAGGTTTACCAATGTGGTTGCCTAAAGGAACCGCTTTAAGAGAACGTTTGGTTAATTTTTTAACCAAAGCACAATCTAAATCAGGTTACGAACAGGTGGTAACACCTCACATTGGAAATAAAAATTTATATGTTACTTCAGGGCATTGGGATAAATATGGTAAAGATTCATTTCAGCCAATAAAAACCCCGCAAGAAGGAGAGGAGTTCTTTTTGAAACCGATGAACTGCCCGCACCACTGCGAAATGTATAAGTTTAAACCGCGCTCATATAAAGATCTTCCAGTACGTTTTGCAGAATTTGGTACCGTTTATCGTTACGAACAAAGTGGCGAATTGCATGGTTTAACTCGTGTACGTGGCTTTACGCAAGATGATGCACATTTGTTTTGCATGCCTGAGCAAGTTAAAGATGAGTTTAAAAAAGTTATAGACTTAGTGCTTTACGTATTTAAATCTTTAGGTTTTGATAATTATACTGCTCAAATTTCTCTAAGAGATCCGGATAATAAATCGAAATACATTGGTTCTGATGAAAACTGGAAATTGGCCGAAAGTGCAATCGTTGAAGCTGCAGCCGAAAAGGGTTTAAATACCGTTATAGAATATGGCGAAGCAGCTTTCTATGGACCTAAATTGGATTTTATGGTTAAAGATGCTTTAGGTAGAAAATGGCAGTTGGGTACCATTCAGGTTGATTATAACTTACCTGAACGCTTCGAATTGGAATATACCGGAAGTGATAATTTAAAACATCGCCCTGTAATGATTCACCGAGCTCCATTTGGTTCTTTGGAAAGATTTGTGGCAGTTTTAATCGAACATTGTGCAGGTAATTTCCCTTTATGGTTAAGTCCCGAACAATTTACAATTCTTCCTATTTCAGAAAAATATGAAGAATATGCAAAAAAAGTTTTAGATGAACTAAATAATTCCGATATTCGCGGGCTGATTGACTTTCGTGATGAGAAGATCGGACGAAAAATCCGTGATGCGGAAGTTAAAAAAATCCCTTACATGCTCATTATCGGTGATAAAGAGATGGCCGAAGGAAAAGTTTCGGTTCGTAAGCATGGTGAGGGAGATTTAGGTGAAATGACGTTGGAAGAATTCAACAATTTATTAATAAAAGAAATAACAGTTTAATTAAATAGTACACATTTGGCATTAGGAAGACCAGGATTTAACAGGGGACCACGTCCACCTTTTAAGAAAAAAGAAGCAGAGCATAACATTAATCAGTACATTAAATCGCCCGAGGTGCGTTTGGCTGGCGATAATGTTGAACCAGGGATTTATCCTTTGGCAAAAGCTTTGGCACTTGCTGATGAACTGGAATTAGATTTGGTAGAAATTTCTCCAAATGCTGTTCCTCCGGTTTGTAGAATTATTGATTATAGCAAGTTTGTTTACGAGCAGAAGAAAAAGCAGAAAGAGATTAAATCAAATGCTAAACAAACTGTAATAAAGGAGATTCGTTTTGGTCCTAATACCAACGACCACGATTTCCAATTTAAATTAAAACATGCAGTAAGCTTTTTAGAGAGCGGTGAGAAGGTTAGAGCTTATGTGCATTTTAAAGGTAGAGCAATTGTATACAAAGAGCAAGGTGAAATTTTGTTATTAAAATTCGCTCAAGCTTTGGAAGATGTAGGAAAAGTAGAGTTGCTACCTAAATTAGAAGGTAAACGCATGTTTCTTACAGTTGCGCCTAAAGTTGCAAAAAAATAAAAATAGGTTTATAAATTAAAAAACAGGTTATGCCAAAAATGAAAACCAATTCCAGTGCTAAAAAGCGTTTTTCGCTTACTGGAACAGGTAAAATCAAAAGAAACAACGCATACAAAAGTCACATCTTAACAAAGATGAGTACTAAACGTAAACGTGCGCTTGGAAACACTAGCATTGTAAGTGATGCAGATTCAGGTAACGTTAAACGTATGCTTTGCATCGGAAAGTAATTTATTAATTTCACCAGGTATCAGGCTTTAAGTTTCCGAATTAAACGGAACGCCGCTTGCCAAAAAACAACAACAACATGCCACGTTCGGTAAACGCAGTAGCTTCGAGAAGAAGAAGAAAGAAAATCCTTAATATGGCCAAAGGCTATTGGGGAGCTAGAAGTAAAGTTTATACTGTTGCTAAAAACACAGTAGAAAAAGGTTTGCAATATGCATACCGTGACCGTAAGGTTAAGAAAAGAGAATTCCGCGGATTATGGATCCAACGTATTAATGCAGGTGCTCGTCAGCATGGTATTTCTTACTCTCAATTAATCGGTAAATTAGCTTCAAAAGAAATCGGTTTAAACCGTAAAGTTTTAGCAGATTTAGCAATGAATCATCCTGAAGCTTTCAAAGCTGTAATTGATGCAGTAAAATAGAAATTTTCGCAAAAGCGATTAAACATATTTAAAAAAGTCCTGAAATTTTCAGGACTTTTTTATTTTCAGCAATTATTCATTTCTATGTCTATTTTGAAATTCGCTTTACTGTCATTACAGAGAAAGCATATAATTAATATTTGCTCTTTTTACATATCATACCTAGAGTTTAATTTTGTTACAACATGAAGGAAAAGACATTACTGGACTTAACCAAAGAGGAAATAGGTCAACTATTTCCGATTGAAATTAGGCCATATTGCACAAACTGGCCTACGTTATTTGAAGAGGAAAAAACCCTAATTATTAATAATATTGAATCAAATCTGTTTTCGCGAATAGAGCATTTTGGAAGCACATCTATACCCGGACTTTCAGCTAAAAATACGATAGATATTTTAATGGAAGTGGATTTTGACGATGTAAAGAATCAAAAACTTATCGATCAGATGATGGCTTTGGGTTACGAGTTTTATTGGCAACATGAGGGTGATTATCCACACATGGTATTTATTAAAGGCTATAATATCATAAATCCTAAAGAACAAACTTATCATATACATGCCGGACCTAAAAATCATTCCTTATGGGATAGGCTTCTTTTTAGAGATTATCTTATTAAGAATCCACAAACTGCAAAAGAATATGAGCAACTGAAGCTCCAATTATCCCAAAGTTTGAAAAATGATAGAATTGCATATCGCATTGCAAAAACGGAGTTTGTTAAAGAGGTAACAGATAACGCTAAACAGGAATTGCTTTAATTTTTATGCAATAGAAAGCCTAATAATTTTTAGAAGAAATATTATAGTTTTAGGGATATCGATTTCTTTATTAATTGCTTTATAAATATTAATCTTAAATTATTTTTTCAGATAATCCATTTTAAACTTGTTTAAATCTGGCTTGTGTTTCTTGGTTCTTTGCATTTCATATTCATAAATTGTTCTGCCCAAATTTTTCATAAAAGGATAACAAACCGTTTCGTATTCATATTTATTATCATTAAAAATCCCATCTTCATTACTTTGTATTACTGCAGTTAAAAAGTATTCAACTCCATTTTCGAAATCAACGAAATAAGAATTATCGATGATGAAACCATAACTGTCGCCATACTTATTAAAAATTCTGATACTCTTGTCAGGCTCTACATTTTTTTCTCTACCATAGTAAAGCATTTTTGCATAAGTTGGCCAGAAATCTTTTGGATCATATTTAGGATAATCACTTTCTGTTGGCAGCTTACTCATGTAAGTGTAAATCAATTTGTAATCTTCGGGAGTTAAATTGTATCGTTCACTAATTGGAAAAGCTTCATGGAAAATCAATTTTTTCATTAATTTTTGTTGGTCGTTAATGGCAAATGCATTTTTATTCTCCAAACTAAAGGGCTTGGCAACCAATTTATCTGCGCTATCTAAATATCCTTTGCCCATAACGGTGTTGGTTAGTACCAGGTTATATTCTTTTGGATCATATTGTGCGGGTTGCTGATATACCAATTTGTCACCATTGTAAAATTTAATTGGGTTTGTATGTTTTGCACTTTCACCTGCATCGCCAATCGCTAAACGATTTAAAATTCTGCTGTCGTTTAATCCATTCTTTTTCAATTTTGAATTTATTTCAGCACGACCAATAAATTCGTATAGTCTGTTAAATGCATCATTATCACTTGTAAGCAAAATCTTTTTGATGTAATGCTCGATTGATGGCAATCCATTTTTTGATGTAGAATCTTTAAAAACTTTTGTTTGACCTGTAAAAGAACTATCGGTAATCATTAAACTTTTTGAACTCAATCTAAAGTTTTTCAATCGGTTAACTTTCTCTAAAGCAAAAATTACCGCTGCAAGTTTAACCGTGCTAGCAGGGTAGAAATAGTTCTTCGGATTTAAATTATAACGATAGCTTTTAAAATGTGGTTTGTTTGCAGCATCCCGATTTACCTGCGTATATAAAATTTGTATTTCATTTTTCTGAGGATGATTCAACACAGTGTTAAACAATTCAGGCTTAGCTTCCATTAATTTTTTAAGAAAAACGGTATCAGGTTTTTGTGCCATTGCTGTTAAACTCATTGCAAAACAGATTGATGTAATAACTAATTTCATAACGAAGATTTGATTCTTAAAGTTAGCTTTTTGTATTACAAAAGCCATTTTTAAACAGCCATTTTACATCTTACTTTATTTTACTACTTTTGCAGCGCTTTTGGTTTCCGGCTTTACATCCGGAATTAAAAGGGAATGCAGTGTAATTCTGCAACTGTCCCGCAGCTGTAAGCTCCATAACGGTATTTCAATCTAAAGCCACTGTTTTTAATTAAACGGGAAGGCCGAAATCACTGGGAGTAAGTCAGAAGACCTGCCTTAGCGTATAATTTCATAGCTTTCGGGGATTGAAGCTAGGATTGAGGTACTTAACGATTTTCGTATTTTCATTTCCTTTCTAATCTGTTGGCTGTGGGCAAAACTCACAATCAAATGAACAAAAAAAGAATTTTAATTGCTGCAAGCCTGGGGTTTGTACAATTAACACTTAGCTATTCGGCTAAGGCGCAAGACAGTTTAAGGCTTAAAGATGTTGTAATTACAGCAACAAAAAACGACCAAAAACAATCTCAAACAGGTAAAGTTGTTACCATTATTGGCAGCGAAATTTTAGAAAGAAGTCACGGTAAATCTTTGCCTGATTTAATTAGCGAACAAGCAGGAATAATTGTTGCCGGTTCGAGTAGTAATCCTGGTTTAAATAAATCTGTATTTTTTCGTGGGGCAGGAAGCGCTTATGCTGTTGTTTTAATTGATGGCATTGTTCAAAACGATCCATCAGGAAATGGTGGGGCTTTTGATTTGCGTTTATTATCAATCGACCAAATAGACCGAATTGAGATTTTAAGAGGTGGGCAATCTACCATTTATGGTTCGGATGCCGTTGCTGGTGTAATTAACATCATTACAAAAAAGGGCGGACCAAAAGGTAATACTATTTACGGTGTTGCAAGTGCGGGGAGTTATGAAAGTTATAAAGGAACTATCGGCTTGAATGGTGGCGTTGAAGGTTTTAATTATAACATCAATTACACTCAAAATAAAACTGATGGTATTTCAGAAGCTGCTAATCCTGTTGGAAACAATGCAGAATTTGATAAAGATGGATTTAGAACCGGTGCTTTAAACGCAAATTTTGGGGTTAAGTTAGATGAGCATTTTTCTATTAATCCTTTTGTTCGATATTATTATGGTAATTACAGTTTTGATGGTGGTGCTTTTACCGATGCAGGAAATTATTCGATTTTGAAAAATGTAGCTGCAGGTACAAACGCAAAGTATGAATTTGAAACCGGTAAAATTACTTTGAATTACAGTTATGAAAGTACATCGAACGATGCGCATAGCTCGTTTCCTAGTTTTACTGAGGGTAAAGTGAACATCATCGATTTATTTTATAACCAAAAGTTAGGCAGCAAGTTGGATTTATTAGCCGGTATTGATAACCGAGTAATGAAACTCTCTGCCGCAGGTTCAACCCCGAAATCCAATATTTTTGCAGCTTATAGCTCTTTGTTTTTACACGATTTAAGTATTTTTAATTTAGAGGTTGGTGGTCGTTATAATAAGCATGAACAATATGGAGAAAATTATACCTATTCAATTACGCCAACAATAAACATCCTAAAAGAAATAAAATTGTTTGGTACCGTTTCCACTGCATTTAAAGTTCCAACTTTGAATATGCTTTTTGGACAATTCGGAGCAAATTTAGCTTTGAAACCAGAAAAATCTCAGAACTATGAAGCAGGAGTGAACTTCAGTTTTGTTGAAGATAGATTTTCATTACGTGTAGCTGGGTTCAAAAGAGATTTGAAAGATGCAATCATTTACGCTTTTCCGGCAGGTTATGTAAACCAGGTTAGTCAGAAGACCAAAGGATTTGAAGTTGAGCCTGCTGTAAAATTGGGTAAATTTAACATCAATGGATATTATGCTTATGTAGAGGGTAATGAATTTAACTTCGTTGATAATGCCATTGCAGATTATCTTTTCCGCAGACCAAAGCATACTTTTGGCGTAAATGCTGGTTTGCAAGCAACAGATAATTTATTTGTAAGTGCAAATTACCGTTATTTCGGTAATAGAACAGATGGTAATTTTGTAACCTATACTGTTGATACTTTACCTGCGTATAAATTATTGAGTGCCTATGTAGAATATGCTTTAGCCAAAAAACGTTTTAAAATATTTTTTGATGCTAAAAACGTGTTAAACGAAAAATACAATGAAATTATTGGCTACAACAGTTTAGGTTTCAACTTTAATACAGGTGTAACTTTTAATATCCGATAAGAAAATACTAAATTTGTAAATAAATAACCAAAATAAAATGTCTCATTTAAAATTCAACCCACGTACGTTAATATTGTTATTAATGATATTGGTTTTAACGGGTTTCCGCTTGCTGGTAACATTTAATTCTGATGAGTTACAATTTGCTAATTTTTCTTCTATCGGAGCTGTTGCTTTATTTGGTGGTGCTTATTTTAAAGATAACTTAAAAGCATTTTCATTTCCGTTGTTAAGCTTGTTTTTAAGTGATTTTGTGCTTTCTACAACCATTTTCAGTAAGTATAGCAGTGGTTTTTTGTACGAAGGTTGGTATTGGGTTTATGGTGCTTTTGCCCTAATGGTTTTAGTTGGACGATTAATGCTTAAAAACGTAAACGTTGTTAACCTATTGGCTTCAACGCTAACAATTGTTTTAATCCACTGGATAGTTACCGATTTCCCTATATGGTACGGCAATCCGGCATACGCTCAAAATTTAGCAGGCTTTTGGTTGGTGTTAGAAAAAGCAATTCCATTCGAAATTAGATTTTTAGAAGGAACAATTGTTTATGGAGCAATACTTTTCGGCGCTTTCGAAATTCTTAAAGCGAAATATCCGGTGCTTAAATTACAAACACAAAAAATTTAAGGTTAATATAAAACATATAAATCCTCTTTTGACTCAGATTCAAAAGGGGATTTTTTTTAAATTTATAATTTGCTGCTAATATAATTCATCAGCACTTTCTGAAATTGACGCTGGTTTTAAATCAGAATAATACACTAAAATCCATATTATGAGAATAGTTTCCTTTTTACCAGCTGCAACCAAGATGATTTATGATATGGGTTTGCAAGAATATCTTTACGGAGTAACTTTCGAATGCCCGAAAGAAGCAGCTGATATGCCGAAAGTGGTAAGGTGTATTTTGGAAGGAAAAAATTATTCGAGTATTGAAATTGATAAAATTTTTTCAGCTTCAAAAGCGCAAGGAAAGAGTTTATACTGGGTTGATGATGAATTATTGGAGAGCATATCACCAGACATTGTTTTTACACAAGATATTTGTGAGGTTTGTAACATAGATACGGTTTGTACAGAAACAGCCGTAATGAAACTGACAAAGCAACCAAAATTGGTTCCCTTATCTCCAAATAATTTACAAGATGTTTTTGAATGCGCCATAACAATAGCCAGGGCAATTGGAAAAGAAGAAGTAGCCTTAAATTATTTGGCTTCACTTCAAAAGCAAACAGATGATATTTTAGATAAGCTTCGGGCGAACAAAGCACCATTAAAACGCGTGATGTTAATGGAATGGATTGAACCGATTTACAATTGCGGACATTGGATACCTTTTCAAATTGCAGCTGCCGGAGGCGTAGATATGCTTTCAAACCCCGCTGGTGATTCAATTGTTACGCAATGGGATAAGGTGTTAAAGTACAATCCACAGGTCTTAGTAATTGCTCCATGTGGCTTTGATATAACCAGAAGTATGGAGGAAATGAGCTTGCTAACAAGCAAAAGCGGTTGGAACGATTTAGAAGCCGTTAAGAAAAATCAAGTTTATCTAGCTGATTTTGATATGTTTACACAGCCAAGCATTGGTACATTGGTTGATGGAATAACATCTTTATCTTGTATGTTTCATCCTGAAATCTTTGAAGCTGACGAAAGAATTAGTGCTAAGTTTTTAAATTATTCTAAAATTGAGGTTTTTAAGTGATGATGAAGTTGGTAGTTTTGACTGGTGCAGGCATAAGCGCAGAGAGTGGTTTAAAAACTTTTAGAGATTCTGACGGATTGTGGGAAGGCTACAATGTTTATGACGTTGCAACACCCGAAGCATGGGAAAGAAATCCAGAATTGGTGCAAGAATTTTACAATGAGCGGCGTAGGCAGGTTTTGGCTGCAAAACCAAATCGCGGCCATGAAATACTTGCTGAATTGGAAGCATACTTTGATGTTGAAATTATTACCCAAAACATAGATGATTTGCATGAAAGAGCAGGGTCTACCAAGGTTACGCACCTACATGGTGTTATTACAAGATCACAATCAGATATCAGAGTAGATGTAACCTATCCAATTGAGGGTACAGAAATAAAAATGGGTGAATTATGCGAATATGGTTCGCAATTAAGACCGCATGTAGTTTGGTTTGGCGAAGCAGTACCAATGATTGAAGTTGCTGCAAGAATTTGTAGCTCAGCCGATATTTTTGTGCTTATTGGTACTTCTTTGGCTGTTTATCCAGCCGCCGGACTTATCGATTTTATACCGGTTTCAACCCCAAAATATATTATCGATCCAGTTACACCAAATGTTAAACGTTACCAAAATATTATCTCAATAGAAAAACAGGCCGTATCTGGCGTGGCAGAACTAAAAGACATTTTATTGAATGGAAGATAAAAAACTTTGTATTTTCAATTGGAGTGGCGGTAAAGATAGTACGCTTGCACTTCATTATATGATGCAAGATAGCTCAATAGAAATTAAATACTTAGTTACAACTGTTACAGAAAAGTTTAATAGGGTTTCTATGCATGGCGTTCGAGAGGCGCTCCTCATAACACAGGCAGCAAGTATCGGCATACCTTTGTATCAAATCAGGCTTCCTGAAATGCCTGATATGGAAACCTATGACGACGTTATGAAGCAGCATTTGATACATTTCAAGCAAGAAGGCATAACACACTCTGTTTTCGGTGATATATTTTTGGAAGATTTGAGAACCTATAGAGAACAACAACTAAATGAGGTTGGTTTAAAAGCAATATTTCCGCTGTGGGGACAGGATACGACTAAACTTATCACAGAATTCTTAAAGTTGAACTATAAAACCATCATTGTTTGTGCCCAACAGAATCTTCAATCAATATGTGGAGAAATTATTAATCCTAAATTAATCAGCGAGTTACCTTCGGATATTGACCCCTGTGGGGAAAATGGAGAGTTTCATACATTTGCCTACGAAGGACCAATTTTTGCCAAAAAGATAGATTTTGAACTCGGAGAGAAGGTATTTAGAACCTATAACAATCCATTAGCAAATAATTCTGAAGATACAGAAAAGATGGGTGAAGAGCAGTTAGGATTCTGGTTTGCAGACTTAATCTAAATTTTTTTATACGCTAAAACATTTTGGCATCATTTTTTCTTATGTGTTGGTAATTAACTAAATTATACATCACAAATGAAACATCTTAGTTAGTTAGGTAATTAAGATAGAGTAATCAAAAATTAAACATTATGAAAAAGATATTAGTTGTATTAGCATTAAGCTCGGTTATGTTTGCTTGTAACAATAAAGCAAAAGAAGAAGCAGCACTTAAACAAAAAGAAGCTGAAAAGCAATTGGCTGTTAAAGCTGTTAAAGATAGCTTACGTTTAGATAGCTTTAAAAAAGTAGAAGTTGCTAAAAAAGAACAAGCTGAAGAAGCTCAGCGTCAAGCTGAATTAGCAGCAGCACGTAAAGCTGGAGCAAGATCATCGAGATCTTACGCTGCAAGTTCTGGGGGTAGCAGTTCAAGTTCTTATGGAGGTACACAACCAACAGCTAAAAAAACTGGTTGGAGTGATGCAGCTAAGGGTACAGTAATTGGTGGTGCAGCTGGTGCAGTTGGTGGTGCTTTAATCGACAAGAAAAAAGGTAGAGGAGCAGTTATCGGTGGATTAGTTGGTGCTGGTGGTGGTTATTTAATCGGTAGAGGCGAAGACAGAAAATCTGGTCGCGTGCAACCAAAAAATTAATACCTTACATATTTATTAAAAAAGCGTCCCGATATAAAATCGGGACGCTTTTTTTGTGTCTCATAAATTCCTTTTATATTAGTTAAAAAAAATCATGACCGAAAGCAGTATAATAGAACCAGGCCAAGTACAACATTTTGTAATGTTCTGGTTAAAGCCCCAATTAACCAAAGCTGAGATAGCAGACTTTACAGGTTTCTTTGAAGCACTGAAACCAATAAAATTTATTAAGACACTTAATTATGGTTTAGCTGCAGCAACACCAATTCGCCCGGTAACTGATAACTCTTTTACCTATGCGCTCACAATTACCTTTGCTAACATAGAAGATCATAATGCTTATCAAGAAGATAAAACGCACTTAGATGCTGTAGAAAAATATTCCAAAAACTGGTATAGAGTTGTTGTTCATGATATTGTTGTATCCAGTACGAAAGGTTAAAAATTACCACTTTTCGTTTCTTTAAATAAAACCCTTTAGCAAAAAAAGCTAAAGGGTTTTATTTTTGTTGAAAAGGTTTATATACTTAAACCCCCCATTTATTTGGCGTTTAAAACCCACAAAATTATATACTGTTTTTATTAATATTAATTTGTTATTCAGTTAGTTATAAATCAATACATAATATTTTAGATTAGGTGAGTTACTCATAATACATATTTAAAGAGGTAAAAATCAAAATAAAATTTTGTTTTGAATATTAAGCAACTATATATCAATTCTTTAAGATGTTTATTTATTTAAAATTGATGTCTTTTATATGCGGTATTGAAATCGATTCTCATTGCTTTAAATCGTTCAATTACCGTTGATATAAATTCTTCGTCCAAGATTTCGAACACATCATTAACGCCTCCTCCACTCAAATCAAGTTCTGCTAATTTATAGCTTTGTTCAAACGTGCCTTGTTCAAATTTTACAATGTATTTTTGATTCAACGAAAAGATAGATATTTTACATTCAGGATGTGGTAGTTCGGCAATAACTCTCATATTATAAAAATTGTGTGGTTTAATTAATCGATTGACTGACCGTTTAAGCTTCCTCGGCTTTCTATAATTTCAAAGCGAGAAAACAGCTCTTCTGAATACCATTTGCGCTCTCTGGTAAGCTTAATAACATCAGAGTGGTCAAATGATTTGTAGGCATAGTTTTTCATGCTCTCCGTATTTTCCCAAACAGAGAAAGTAGCCTGGTCGAGATAAGGATTTTCTCCAACACCAGCCGATAAGATATAACCCGGAGCTTCACGCATTGATTTTGCGGCTCTTTTTATATTACTTCTAAAATCTTTTACTTTACCAAAGTGGATTGCCGCCCGGGTTATTACAGCAACTTTACCTGTGTGAATCAGATTTGATTTTTCAAATATAAAAGGTTGTTTACCAGACCATAAACCATGTGATGATAAAGGCTTAAGTAATATAGTTAACTCTTCTAATCCAAATATCCGAAACCATTTAATTGTGAAAGATGTGTTATAAAATTCATCACAATCAGCTTTGTCGTTCCAGGTTGTTAAAATAGACCAATGTTTAAAATCTGGTGGTAAATCAACCTGAGCATCTTTACCGCTACCCATTAATTTCCAAAATTTACATTGCTTATTTAGCATCAATGGGATTCTTAGAATTGCCATTCCAATAAAGCCAAATATAATGTTACGTGTACGGAATTTTGTTATGGTTAAAGCTACAATCATGTTCGATGTGGATAATGGTTTCAAAACTAATGATTTTACTGATACCTTATTTTAAAAATTGTGTCATTAATGAAACGGAATCTTCATAATGAAAGACTCATAAGCCATCTTAAATTTAAATTTAGATTTTACTTTCAGTCCAATAATTCATATCAAATCGATACAGCCATAAATTTTCACCACATTTTCGTCATTATCATCTCGTGCATCCTTAAATCAATTTAATCATACTAACTTTGTTAACTATGGCAGAAGACTTATCAATTAACAGAAGTATTAGTAAAGCAGAGCAATATCAATCCTTAATACCCCAAATTGAGGGTTTATTACTTGGTGAAACTGATTTCGTGGCAAATATGGCGAATGTAGCCGCTGCACTTAAAGAACAATTCAATTGGCTTTGGGTTGGTTTTTATCTGGTTAAAAATGATGAATTAGTGCTTGGTCCATTTCAAGGTCCGGTTGCATGCACGAGAATAAAAAAGGGAAAAGGTGTTTGCGGTTCATCTTGGGAAAAAATGGAAACTTTAATCGTACCTAATGTGGATGAGTTTCCTGGGCATATCGCTTGTGCATCTGCATCGAAATCTGAAATTGTTTTGCCCTTAGTTGTCGATCAAAAAGTAATAGGTGTTTTAGATATTGATAGTGAATTTTTAAATCACTTTGATTCAACAGATAAAACTTATTTAGAGGAAGTTATATCTATATTGCTAAATAAATAATAGATATATAATTTTGAAATTAGATGCCGCATATTACCCTAACGATAACGTTGTTTGGCTAGCTAAAGATCTTTTAG
Organism: Pedobacter lithocola; assembly: GCF_042650845.1. Classification (NCBI taxonomy): domain Bacteria; kingdom Pseudomonadati; phylum Bacteroidota; class Sphingobacteriia; order Sphingobacteriales; family Sphingobacteriaceae; genus Pedobacter; species Pedobacter lithocola. The sequence goes on from NZ_JBHSBW010000007.1 coordinate 746,040, forward strand.
GTAAAGTGCTTTATACAAATGTAAATAATAGTATTACAGCAGGCATTATCGTAGAAACTGAAGCATATTTTGGAATAGAAGATAAAGCATCACATGCTTATGGCGGGAGAAGAACCAATCGTACCGAAACCATGTACTGCATGGGTGGTATAGCTTATGTTTATCTTTGTTACGGTATGCACAATCTTTTTAATGTTGTAAGTTCTGTAGATGGAGATCCTCATGCAATTTTAATCAGAGCCATTGAACCTTTAGTTGGGATAGATATTATTGAGGAACGTAGAAAAATGGTTTCTACTAAAGCGTCAATTTCTTCGGGACCAGGTTCTGCAGCAAAAGCTTTAGGTATCGACCGGTCTTTTAATGCAAAAATTCTAACTGGTGATGAAATTTGGATAGAAGATCAAAACATAAAATACACAGAACAAGATATAGTAGCAACACCTCGAGTAGGTATAGCTTATGCGCAAGAGCATGCATTATTGCCTCTGCGTTTTTTTGTAAAAGGAAATAAATACGTTAGTAAACCAAATAAGATTTAATGCAATAAAACATTTTGCCTACCAACCTGTTTTTTGTGTAAATACATAACATCATGAAAAACGAAAAAAACATATCAATTTTAAAAGAAATGGCAGAAAGTGTGCGGACGTGTATGTTCACCACTTTTACATCGAAAGACGAATTTGGTAGTCGCCCGATGGGTACAGCAAAAATAGAAGATGACGGAACTATCTGGTTTTTTACAAACGAATATTCTCCAAAGTCAAAGGAAATATCTAAAGATGATAATGTGTTGCTAGCATACAGCGATCCATCAAAAAACACTTATTTAACGGTTAAGGGTAAAGCAGAGTTGGTTGATGATAAAGTTAGAAAAGAAGCTTACTTTTCTCCGTTTGTTAAAGCATGGTTTCCTGATGGAGTTGAAGATCCTAGCTTAATATTAATAAAAGTTACACCAGATGAAGCAGAATATTGGGATTCATCATCATCAAAAATCGTTGTTCTTTTTAGCATTCTAAAAGCTGTAGTTACTGGTGATACGCCAGACATGGGGAAACACGATACCATGAAATTCTAAAATATTAAATTTCTTTTAAAAGCAGGATTGGAAACAATACCTGCTTTTTTTGTAATATTGGACCAATGAAGTTTGAAAACAATTTAGCTTTCGCCGAGGCCTTAGATCAAGCCGATGATATAAAAGATTTAAGGCAACAATTTATATTTCCAAAACATAACCATAAAGAGTTTATTTATTTATGTGGCAATTCTTTAGGGCTGCAACCTAAAGCTGCTAAAGAGGTTTTAAATCGTCAATTAGATAATTGGGCAAACCACGCTGTAGAAGGTTGGTTTGATGGAGATGAACCCTGGATGTATTATCATAAAGAACTAAAAAAGTTGATGGCGCCTATTGTTGGTGCATTGCCTTCTGAGGTTTGCCCGATGAATACTCTAACCGTCAATCTCCATTTGTTAATGGTTAGTTTTTATCAACCAAAAGGAGAACGCTTTAAAATTATTATGGAAGGTGGGGCTTTTCCTTCAGACCAATATGCAATAGAAAGCCAGGTAAGGTTTCATGGATTTGACCCTAAAGAAGCGATTATAGAGGTTTTTCCTCGTGATGGTGAAGACATACTTAGAACAGAAGACATTGTTGCTAAAATCGAAGAAAACAGAAATGAGATAGCGTTAGTCTTATTTGGTGGTATTAATTATTATACCGGTCAGTGGTATGATATGGAAACTATAACAAAAGCTGGACATTCCATAGGTGCCATTGTAGGTTGGGATTTAGCGCATGCTGCAGGCAATGTTCCCGTTAAACTACATGATTGGGATGTTGATTTTGCTTGTTGGTGTTCTTACAAATACCAAAACTCTGGTCCGGGTGGCATAAGTGGCATATTTGTTCATGAAAAACATTTTGGCAATACAGATTTAAATCGCTTTGCTGGTTGGTGGGGATATCAGGAAAATAAGCGCTTTAAAATGGAAAAAGGTTTTGTTCCGGAAGCTGGCGCAGATGGTTGGCAGATAAGCTGTACCCAGGTTATGCCAATGGCTTTATATCATGCATCACTACAGATTTTTGAAAAAGCTGGATTTATTGAAGCACTCAGAGTGAAAAGTATTACTTTAACAAAATATTTAGAATTTGTTATAAATCAAGTAAATATAGAGTTAGGTTATCAGCAATATAGAATTATTACGCCTGAGGATTTTAATAGTAGAGGTGCACAATTATCTATAATAGCTAAGGAGCAAGGTAAGCCGATTTTCGATGGTTTAGTTGCAAATCATATACTTGGCGATTGGCGTGAACCAAATGTAATTCGATTAAGTCCGGTTCCGCTTTATAATTCATTTGAGGATGTATTTTTAACAGGGCAGGCACTGATGAAAATAACCAAATCCATTTTAAAATAAGATATTAGACTTAATGATAAATTATAACCCGAAAGATTGGTTCACCTTTATATTTCACGTTCATAAAGGCGATACCATACGAAAGCTCTGGCCATTAATGCTTAGCGTTTCCATCTTTTCAGCCTTTGTCGCTTTTTTAGAATTGAATATATTCAAATTATCCAAGAGCGATTATGTGAGTAATATCGGCATGATGCATAGTTTGCTTGGTTTCGTAATATCGATGTTGCTGGTGTTTAGAACCAATACTTCATACGATAGATGGTGGGACGGAAGAAAGCTTTTAGGCTCGTTAACTAACGTAAGCCGAAATTTTGCAATGAAAGTTAAAGCATTGAAGCTAAATGAGGAGGATATTCGATTTTTTGAATATGGCATTCCTAAATATGGTTTTGCATTAAAAGAACATTTAAGAGAAAAGCTTTACTTCGGTAAAAACAGTTTTTTAATAGAGGTTGAGGCTAGCAAACACATACCAAACCAAATTGCTAGTAGCATGATTTCGAAGTTATATGATTTAACTTCTAAAGGCTTTATCTCTCAAGAGCAATTAATTGTTTTAACCAATGATGTAAATCAGTTCACAGATATTTGCGGAGGATGCGAACGTATAAAAAATACGCCAATTCCATTTTCCTATAGTGCTTTTATAAAGAAATTTATTTTTATTTATGTACTAACCATTCCAATTGGATGGGTATTTAGTTTAGGCTATTATTTGGTTTTAATTGTTCCTTTTATCCTCTATGTATTAGCTAGTTTGGAGCTTATAGCTGAAGAAATAGAAAACCCATTTGGTGAGGATGCAAATGACTTACCTGTTGACCAAATTTGCAATAATATTGAAAAACATGTTGAGGAAATTTTAGGCTAATGATTAAGATTGCATGGAATCCATTATATGCTCACCCATTGCCTGAAGGTCATCGTTTTCCTATGTTAAAATACGAACTGATACCTGGGCAACTATTACATGAAGGTACCATATCGCAAGAGAATTTATTTAGTCCGGAAGTTGTTGAGGAAGATATAATTCTAGCTACTCATTCAAATGATTACTGGCAAAGTGTGAGAGATTTAAAATTATCGCCTAAAGACCAAAGAAGAATAGGGTTTCCATTAAATGCTGAGCTTGTTGAGCGGGAAAGGAGAATAACTCAAGGTACAATTGATGGGGCGAGATTTGCATTAGATAACGGGGTTGCTTTTAATGTAGCTGGCGGCACCCATCACTCGGGTAGCAATTGGGGTGAAGGTTTCTGCATATTAAATGACCAGGCAATAGCTGCTAATTGCTTGTTAAATAATAAATTATCATCTAGCATCTTAATTATTGATTTAGATGTTCATCAAGGAAATGGTACTGCTGAAATCTTCAAAAATGAGAGTCGAGTTTTTACATTTTCAATGCATGGAGATAAAAATTTTCCTTTTAGAAAAGAAGTATCCGATTTAGATGTTCCTTTAAATGATGGTATTGGTGATGAAGAATATTTATACTTGCTAGAACAGAATTTACAAATCGCTTTTAGAAAATCACAACCCGACTTTGTATTTTATTTGGCTGGTGTTGATGTACTTTCCACTGATAAGCTGGGTAAGTTATCATTAACTAAAGCTGGATGTAAAGAACGGGATAGAATTGTGTTTCAACATTGTAAAACAAAAAATTTACCGTTACAGGTAAGCATGGGCGGAGGTTATTCAACAGATATTAAGGATATTGTTGATGCGCATTGCAATACTTATAGACTGGCATTTGATTTATTTGAGTAAAACCGAAGGCTAAAATTTTGTTTATCTTCGCCAATATGTTGGAGATTATTTACGAGGATGAACATCTAATTGCTATAAACAAGCCTCATGGTTTATTGGTACATCAATCTTCAATAGCTAGAGACGCTATAGAATTTGCCTTACAAATGCTGCGTGACCAGGTTGGTAAAAAAGTAAGTCCAGTTCATAGGTTAGATAGAAAGACTAGCGGTATCCTATTGTTTGCTTTCGATAAGGAATCTGAAATATCTATGCAACAGCAGTTTATGAATGCAGAAACCGATAAAAAGTATTTAGCTATTTTGCGAGGTTTTACACCAGAATCAATGGATATTGATTATCCATTAGCAAAAGAAAATGGAACACTACAAGATGCTTTCACATCATTTAGAACATTACAAACCGCCGAAATTGATTTACCGTTTGGTAAACACAGCACTTCAAGATATTCTCTGGTAGAGGCAGCACCGAAAACTGGAAGAATGCATCAATTAAGAAAACATTTCAGCCATATACTTCATCCTATTATTGGCGATAGAACTCATGGATGTAACAAGCAAAATAAGTTTTTTTTAGAACAGTGGAATATGAGCACGATGTTATTACATGCTTCTGAATTAAGTTTCACACATCCAAAAACTTCTGTAAGAATAAACTTAAAGGCAGACTTGCACGACGAATTTAAAAGGGTTATGGAAATTATGAAATTTACCCTTTAGCACAATTTTTACCTCATAAATCTGTTTATAAATCATCCATGAAAAAATACTTACGATTAATCCTTCCCGCTTTAGTGCTTTTTGCCAGCAGTTGTTCTTCAGTTTACATGCCAAATGTACCTAATACGCCAATGCTAAGTAAGCAAGGTGAATTTAGTGGAGGCGGACATATCTCACTAAAAGGAAATACAAGTATTAATGGTGCTTATGCAGTATCTAATCACGTTGGTGTGCTATTTAGTGGTTCTAAAATGAGTAATGATAGAAAGGGAAAAGATTTTGATCACAAACTGATTGAAATTGGGGGAGGCTATTTTGATACTTTCGGACCAGACAACAATCGTATTATCGAGATTTATGCTGGTGTAGGAAAGGGTTGGAGTGATATCACTTATAGAGATTATAAAAATGATATTTTAATTAGCAACGAAGTACAAGAGGTAGATTACAGAAAGGCATTTTTACAAGTAAATTATAGCTCAAAAAGAAAAAATAATTTTCGAATTTTTGGTACCGATTTTCCGATAAACTATGGAACTGCCTTAAGAATTAGTCATTTAACAATGGATAGATTTTTCATCAATGGCATTGTACAACCAAAAGAAGATAATATATTTTTCGAGCCAATCTTTTTTACGCGTATGGGCTTGAGTAAAAATATACAACTTCAATATACTACAAGTAGCAATATTGGATTAAAAAGCAGAAAATACATGTCTGCCGGCAACTCTATATTTACTATTGGCGTAGTTGTTAATGTTGGCGGAAAATAAAGTATCTGGTCTTAAATTTATTTATTTGCTGCAGCTTTTAAATTTAAAGACTTTGTTTTGTTTTGAAACCTCAAAAACAGTAGGATAGAGGCTGTTAACAAACCAAATGTTAAGCCATACCAGATTCCATTAACACCCAAGCCAAATTTAAAGCCCAGCAAGTAGCCAACAGGAATACCAACTACCCAATAAGCTAAAAAAGTGATGAAGGTAGGAATGTTTACATCACCCAAACCCCTTAAAACACCTAATCCTACAACTTGTGTTCCATCAAATAATTGAAAAAAACCTGCTATAATTAGGAGTTGTGAAGCGATTTGAATAACTTTTAAATCTTCCGTGTAAATAAACGGCATTATATTATGTGCAACAACGAATAGTATTGCTGTGCAACTCATAAACAACAAAATCACATGGTAGCTGGCAATAGCCGATTTACGTAAATCATTAAAATTATTTCTTCCCAAATTGTTGCCTGTTTTAATTGTTGCTGCAGATGCTACACCGCTTGCAATCATATAAGTCATCGCTGCCAAACTAATTGCAATTTGGTGTGCGGCTTGTTCAGTTTCTCCGATTGTACCAATAAGAATGGCTGCACCACTAAAAGCACTAATCTCAAAAGAATATTGTAAAGCTACTGGTGCTCCAATCTTGATAATTTTGACTGACCTAACTTTATCAATAAATGTAGCTTTGAAAGAGATTAAATATTTTTTGAAATGCTTCGATTTGAGCACATAAATTGCCATCACGGTTGCCATTAAAACCCTATCGATAAGTGTACTCCAACCAACACCACTTACACCCATTGATTGAATCCCAAACATCCCTTTTACAAAAATAATTCCTAAAACGATATTGATGGCATTACCCCATATTGAAATATACATGGCTTGTTTTGTAAAGCCCAATCCCTCGGCAAACTGCTTGAAGGTTTGAAATATTAATAATGGAATAATTGAAACTGAAAGCAAACCTAGATAAGGTTTAGCGTATTTTACTACAGCCGGAGTTTGATTAATATTATCAATGACCAACAAAACACCGAAGTGAACTATTGCATAAAGGAATATTCCGTCAATAATATTTATAATTAAACTACTGGATAAAAGCTTGCCACATTCTTCATAGTTTTTACGACCATTTTCTTGTGCAATTAAAGGTGTTAAGCCATACGAAATACCTAAACCTATAACCAATATAAGTATAAAAATACTATTGACTAAAGAAACTGCAGCAAGTTGAGTAGTATCAGTATAATGGCCTACGATTACACTATCAGCCATTTGCACCAAAGTGTGTCCAATTTGTGAACCAACAATTGGTAAGGCTAGATGAAGATTTTCTTTGTAATATGGTTTATATTTTGCGTAAATGGTAGCCAGCATAGGAATGTAAAGGTCGGATTTTTAATGCTAACATTTAAATACCATTTTATCAGATTAGAAATCTATCTTACTGCAGTAAAATATTCCTCCTTTTCTGTTGTGTTGGTTCTTATTACGTTAGTCAAAATTAAATTGACAAGTATTTTTTGTGCCTTTCTGTAAGAACAACGTAATAGTTTAGATAACTCTTTGAGCGTTACCTTTTCATGTTCATCTAAATATTGTAATAGCTTTTTCTCATTTTCAGAATAGGAGATAAGTACACCAGAATTTTTATGGTCTTGTTTCAAAACCTCTAATATTATTCTGCTTGCCAGCACACTTTTATCATCAATTCTGATATATGCCCACCATTTTTTATTATCATCTAATGCGTAATGAGGTTTAGTGTCACTTTCAGGAATATTAACAACTAAAACCAGTTTATCATCAACATATATTTCTTCGAAAAAAGGTTCTATGGCTGGCTTGCAGTATTGGTGTGCTGAAGTTAAAATCATGTATTTTTCTTCTTCTTCTGATTTTACACCTTTGATTGTACCGTCATCAGCTACACCAACTAAAAGTTTACCACCTTTATTATTAGCAAAGGCAACAAGGCTTTTTGCAATTTTTTCGGTGTTGGTAATGGTTTTCTTAAAATCGAGCCTAACGCCTTCACCTTGCAATATCAAACTTTTTATACTGGGCATAAAACATATTAATAAGCAACCGTTGGCGTTTCGCCCTGGTGCAGGTTACGTATATAAACTTCATTCATAACGGTTGCACAAAGCTCGCCGCTTTTATTCGTAATTTCCATGGGGTAGGCTTTTACAAACTTACCAACTGTTTTTAATGCTCTTTCAGCTTCTGAAATCATTGCATCAGTAACTGTTATGGTAAAATATAAATGCTCGCGACCCGGTTTTAAATACTGTATAGATGCACTTTTTAACCAAACCCTAACTTTAAAACCTCTCCGCTGCATCAACTGGTCGAACATTAATGCGTAAAACGGATCTGTGGCAGCGTATATAGTTCCACCGAAGATAGATCCATTGTAGTTTTTATTTAAAAAGCTTTTACTAATTTTTACTGTTGCACTTTTAAATTCATCCTCAAACTTTTGTACCCAAATACGCTGAAAAAATAATGGTGGATATAAGCGCATGACCCATTTTAAGGTATTTTGAGAAATAATCATATATCACTAATATCAGAAAGATTTACCACCTTTTAAAGTTTTAGATAATATGATTTAGTAATATTTAAGTAATTAACTTAGTAGTAAGTTATACATCAATTTAACATATAATAGTGATTTACAATTCTCAATTTATTCAATATTAACCTTCAAACCTTTAGAGCCTGTACCTAAGTTGTGTTAATAGATAAATTTTAAAATTTATAATTAACTGTTAATCTGATGATTGATTATATATTTTATCATTTTTTATCAAATAATTAAAACCAAATCTTACTAGGGTTGTTGCTTACTGTAAATAACAATTAAAAACTATGAAAAAAGTAATCTTAAGTCTTGCGTTCGCTGGCTCTCTGATGATAGCCACTTCAGCATGCAATTCGTCTAAAAATATGGCTGGTTCTACAGACAGTACAATGACGGATTCTACCACAACTACAACAACGCCGATGGATACAGCTAAAACAACTACAACGCCACCGGATACTACAAAAACAACAATGCCACCTGATACTACAAAAAAAATGCCTCCAATGTAGGTAACTGAAAGCCACTCTTAACCAAGAGTGGCTTTTATTTTTATAATCTATTTTATTTATTTGTGCTTATTTGTACTTTCAGGCAATTAAACCAAATATTAAATGGATGCCCAAACCAAAGCAAACAATCGTAATGTCGTATTCTTAGTTATAGTAGCCGCCTTAGGCTACTTTGTAGATATTTACGATCTCGTTTTATTCTCAGTAGTTCGCGTACAAAGTTTAACCGAAATCGGTGTACCTGCAGATAGAATGCAGGCTGACGGATTTACCATCATCAATTCTCAAATGTTTGGCCTTTTACTAGGCGGATTGCTTTGGGGTGTTTTGGGAGATAAACTTGGTCGAATTAAGGTTCTCTTCGGATCAATTCTTTTATATTCTTTAGCCAATATTGCAAATGGTTTTGTTACCTCTGTAAATAGCTATGCTATAATTCGATTTATAGCTGGCATTGGTTTAGCAGGTGAACTTGGCGCCGGAATTACACTCGTAGCCGAAACAATGGATAAGGAAAAACGTGGCTACGGTACCATGATTGTTGGTGCCATTGGTTTATTAGGTGCCGCAGTAGCTGCAACAGTAGCATCAAAATACACTTGGCAAACTTCTTATTTTGTAGGTGGTGGAATGGGTTTAGCTCTCTTATTATTGAGAGTTGGCACTTTCGAATCGGGCATGTTTAAAAATGCAGCTAACCAATCAAATGTTGCAAAAGGGAATATTTTTATGCTTTTTAACAATAGAAAGCGTTTTCTAAAATATTTGTATTGTATTTTAATTGGCATTCCGCTGTGGTTTGTTGTTGGTATTTTAGTAACCTTGGCTCCAGAATTTGGAAAAGCATTAGGTGCAACCGAACCCCTAAAAGCAGGAACAGGTATAATGTTTACTTATTTCGGCATTGCAATCGGTGATGTAGTTACAGGCCTCTTATCACAAATTTTAAAATCAAGGCGAAAAACTGTTTTTCTTTTCCACTTACTTTCGGTTGTTAGTGTTATCGTTTATTTAACCAGTTTTGGATTAAATAGTTCCTCGTTCATTTGGATTTGCCTTTTTATGGGTTTCTCTGTTGGTTATTGGGCAACATTTGTAACTATCGCATCAGAACAGTTTGGAACAAATATTCGGGCAACAGTAACTACAACTGCTCCAAATTTTGTAAGAGGTGCACTTATTCCAATTACTTTTCTTTTCGAATATTTATCAAAAAAATATAGTTTAATAACAGCGGGATACCTTGTAATGGCGACATTAACCATCCTCGCTATTTTTGGACTAAGTCAGCTAAAAGAAAGTTTTAATAAAGATTTAGATTATTTGGAAGAATAAATTTTGTTGTATTCAAGTGAAGTAAATCCTTAATGTCAATAAAATGTACTATAAAAACTTAAATAAAATAAGCTATGTTATAAGCTTTAAATTTGTGCTGAATTAAGGATTTGACCATGTTTAAGGAAGAAGTAGCAGAGCGATATAAGCAAATACAAGATGAAATTTGCAGAGGATTAGAAATTGCAGACGGCAAAGGAAGATTTGAAGAAGAGGTTTGGGAAAGAAGTGGTGGGGGAGGCGGACGAACCAGAATTATGCAAAACGGTGCAATAATAGAAAAAGGCGGTGTAAACTTTTCTGCTGTTCATGGAAAATTGCCTGAAGCTATAAAAAAAGCCTTTAAGGTTACCGAAGATGATTTTTTTGCAACTGGTGTTTCTATTGTAATTCATCCAAATCATCCATTGGTTCCGATAATTCACATGAATATTCGATATTTTGAACTGAATGATGAAACAAGATGGTTTGGTGGAGGAATTGATTTAACACCACATTATGTTTTTGAAAATGACGCTCGTTTTTTTCATCATAAATTAAAGCAAGCTTGTGATGATTTCAATCCAGAATTTTATCCAAAGTTTAAAAACCAAGCTGATGAATATTTTTTTATTAAGCACCGTGAAGAAACCCGTGGTATTGGTGGTATTTTTTACGATAGGCTAAAGCCAGATAACACCAATTTATCCTGGGAAGAAATTTTAGATTTTTCAATCAATATCGGCGAAACGTTTTTACCAATTTACACTGAACTGATTGATAGAAACCGGGATAAGGATTTTACTGAAATACAAAAAGAATGGCAATATCAACGTCGTAGCCGATATGTAGAGTTTAATTTGGTTTACGATTCTGGAACAAAATTCGGTTTGGAAACTAACGGAAGAATTGAATCTATTTTGATGAGTTTACCGCCACAGGCAAATTGGGGTTATAATGTTCAGCCAGAAGTAAACTCAGAAGAATTTATAACACAACAATGGCTTAAAAAGGGCGTCAACTGGATTTAAAATAGAGTTAAAGGCTGGTTTATGGTATGAAATCCCGCCTTTAATTTTCCAATCCTAAAATCATTTACAATTTCATGAGCTAATCTTGTTGGTTCAGGAATTCGATAGTTTCCTATACATTTTTTTATTATATCAAGTGATTGCTGTTGTGTAATTAACTGGCCAGCTGAAATGTAAACTGGTAAGCAATTATCCTTTGTTCTTAATGAAAAACCAAGAATTTCCCCATGACTATTAATTTCTAGACTGCTGTACTTTGAATTTTCAGGAATATGATTATTGCCATATAAATTACTCTTAGCGCAACCAATTGTAGCTTGATTTGCTAAAACGCCAAAGTGTGATGCCACACCCATACGCCTTGGATGTAAAATTCCGTTTCCATCCAAAACCACAATACTTGGTTTATTATGTATTAAATCCCAAACCTTTAATAACGCAGGAACCTCTCTAAATCCTAAAAATCCTGGCTCATGTGGAAATGAAGTTTCAAAAGTTTCTAATGCGTAATTTATAAGTTTAAGTTCTGGATAGCTTAAAATAACAATTCCCGCAAACATGGTTGTACTGTTTTTGTCGAATGAGATATCAGCGCCAGCAATTGTGGTAATATTTTTTACTGGTACAAGGCTTAAATATTTAGCAAGATTGTTTTGTAATTGAATAGCATCATCAAAGGAATAGTTATCATACATATGGAAATAAACCAATGATATAATTAAAAGGTTTCATACAGAAGTACATAAAAATAATGATTTCTAAATTTGTCTTATAATTAATATTATGTTAAGTTGTATTTTATAAAACCCCTATCTTATACTAATTGTTCTCTTAAAGTTCTTGTAATTTGCGATTCAATTCTTGCACTTTATCTTGCGCATTTTTTCTCGTGTATATTTCGACAAGCAATTGTACGGTATGCTTATCATTTGGATTAATTTCGTTGGCACGAAGTAATGCAAACTGTGCTCTGTTGATTAATGAGCTGTAAAGAACTTGCTTATCAGCATCAGATTTTTTTAACGCATCGTTCGCGGTGTTAACATAAGCTAATCCTAATTGATACAAGGCATCAAAATAATTTTGGTCGGTTGCCAGGGCTTTGTTATAAGCTAAAATAGCTGTTGAATTGTTTCCACCAACTTGTTGCAGATAACCGTATACAAAGAATAAAAGTTTGTTTCCTTTTTCAACTTTTAAATTAGTTTCAATTAAACTTTGAGCTTTAGTAAAGTTTTCAGTATCCAACAATAAATTTATATAATCATTTGTTAAATAATGGTTGTACGGATTTAAGTTTAAACCATCTTCCAAAGCTTTTATAGCATTTTCGTTATCATACTTTGAAATATAAAGTTGCGCCATTTTCTGGAATACGGCCGGGTTTTTAATGCTGTCTTCTTTGGCTCTTTTGAAGTATTTTAAAGATTCATCGTATAATTGAACATTTTGAGCACAAATTGCAGTATTTAGCGCTAAGGTAGAATCGCCAGGAAAATTATCGCTTACTTCCCTTAAGTCTTCTAAAGCTTCTTTAAAATCATTGTTGAAGTAAGAAAGGTTGCCTCGCTCCTGCTTTTTAATTAAAATATTATGCTCTGATGCTTTTATTAAACCCGATGGATCTTCGTATTTATCTAAACTATTGGCCTTCTTAATGGCTACGACAGCTGTATCAAAATATTTGAAGGATGCTGTTGCATCTGTTTCTATCAGTGCAGCATAAGATGTCAAATATGATTTTATTGCCCAGGTTTCTGTCCAGTTTTTTGTCTTACTATCTTTATCTGCAGATTCTATTGCCTTTAATCCCTCGGTTATTATACTCAATTGCTTTTTAGGTTCATCTTTACCGGCAAAAGACGCCTGTAATTTTCCAACCGCATTTCTTGCTATCAGCATCTGACTTTTTTGCGAAAATCCTTTAGATGTTAATAATACAAGAGATATAATTAGAATTCGGGAACAGTATTGCATAATATATTAAATAGTACGATGGTAAAAATAAACATAAAAAAAAGAGCCCCGAAATTTCAGAGCTCTTTTTTTGATTGGAAAATCGATTATTGCTTAGGTAAAGCATCTAAACGTTTCTTTATTTCATCGTAATTTTTGGTATCATTTCTAAATGCATAAATGGTTTTAAGCGTTTCTAAAGCACCTGCATTTTTTGGGTCAGCATCTAAAGCTTTTTTGTAATATGGCACAGATTTATCTAGTAAGCCATTCATTTTTGCAGTTATCTCGTTAAACTCTTTAACCTTTTTAGCATCGATTTTATTACGGTCTGCCTGCATCTTCAATGCCTGACTAAAATAAATATTACCTAATAACACTTGGTATGCTGGATTATTTGGTTCTTTAGCTGCCAATGTGTTAAGCATTTGTTCTGATTTTGCAGCATCTCCTTTATCAATGTAGATTTGAGTTTCTGTTTTGATGAAGTTTGCATCTTCTGGATACTTAGCAGCAGCTTCTTTAATTAAAGCCAAAGCCGCAGTAGTATCTTTTTGCTTACTAAGTACGATGCCAATAATCTCACCATACAAATCTTTAGATTGTGGCGAGTTAAGCGAAATTACTTTTTTAAATTGAGTAATTGTGTTTGGATAATCATCTAAGTTTCTAGCTGCAATACCTGCATTTAGATACATTGCTGTATCTGCCGGGTTTATAACCGTAGCTTGAACAAACTTACCGTAAGCTGTTTTGTAATCTTTTTTATTGTAAGCTAAAACACCAGCATTTCTTACTGCATTTGCAATATTGTTTTCAGCTAATGTGATGTTTTCTTTCTCAGTACCTTTTGTATCGATGGTTTTTGCCTGAGCAACAGCATCCATAGCAATTTTTAAATTTGCATCTGCATTTTGCGCATTTACAGTATCAATTAGTGCTGCAGATGATGCAAATAAGGCACGATACGACCATGCTTCAGGCATGATTTTAGATTTTTCATCGGCAATTGCTTTATCAGTATGTGCTAAACCTGCTGAAATGGTTTCCAATTTTTTAGCAACCGGTACAGTAGCACTTTGACCAGTAATCTGGAATATTCCCCAGGCTTTTTTAGCCTCGGTAACTTCACCTTTTTGAGCAAATACAGTACTAACCACACCTGCTAAAACTATACTTAAAACTACTCTTTTCATAAAATTATTATTCTATTCTTAACTATTAAATTAATTTTCGTCTTCCTCGTTATTATCTTCTGATTCAGCTTCTTCATCGGTATCTTCAACTTCCGGGGTCGTATCTGCTTCTACTTCTTCGCCATCTTTCACCAATACATCTTCTAAATCTATTGTTTCTTCCTCATCCTCTTCATGGTCTATTTTTGTAACCGAAGCAATTTCATCATCACCTTTTAAAGATATCAAACGAACGCCTTGTGTTGCCCTGCCCATAACCCTCAAAGCTGATACCGGAATACGGATAACAATACCAGAACGGTTAATAATCATTAAATCTTCACTATCCGTAACGTCTTTAATGGAAACTAATTGTCCTGTTTTTTCCGTAACATTTATGGTTTTAACACCTTTACCTCCACGGTTTGTAACGCGATAATCTTCAATATCGGTACGTTTACCATATCCTTTTTCTGATACTACTAACACCGTAACCTCAGGATTGTTTATGGCAATCATTCCAACTACCTCATCTTTATCGTGAGCAAGCCTAACGCCACGTACACCAGTTGCGGTTCTACCCATTGGGCGTACTGTGCTTTCGTTAAAGCGAATTGCTCTTCCAGAGCGTAAAGCCATCACAATTTCACTAGAGCCATTGGTTAAACAAGCTTCCAAAAGTACATCACCTTCGTTAATGTTTATTGCATTTATTCCGTTAACACGAGGACGAGAATATGCTTCTAAAGAAGTTTTCTTGATGGTACCTTTTTTGGTACACATAATGATGAAATTATTCTCCAGATATTCTTGGTCTTTAAGGTTTTTAACTTTTATGTATGCTTTAATTTTTTCTTCTTTCGGTATGTTGATGATATTTTGTATCGCCCTGCCCTTACTCGTTCTGGAGCCTTCCGGAATTTCGTAAACCCTTAACCAGAAACATCTTCCGGCTTCGGTAAAGAATAACATGTAATTGTGGTTGGTGGCAATTAGCATGTGCTCGATAAAATCTTCATTTCTTGAGTTACTACCTTTTGAACCTTTACCACCTCTACCCTGCGCTCTAAATTCGGTTGCTGGTGTACGTTTTACATAACCTTCGTGAGAAATGGTGATTACAACTTCTTCATCATCGATGAAATCTTCCATACTCATATCTTCAGCCGAGTGAACGATTGTTGTTCTACGTTCATCTCCAAACCGTTGACGGATATCTGCTAATTCATCTTTTATGATTTGCATACGCAAACCTTCATCAGCCAAAATAGATTTCAAATGCTCAATAGTTTTCATTAATTCAGCATATTCATCTTTAATTTTATCTCTTTCTAGTCCTGTTAAACGACGTAAAGTCATATCAAGGATGGCACGAGCTTGAATATCGCTCAAACCAAACTTCTCCATTAAGCCAACACGTGCTTCTTCTGGTGTTTCAGAAGCACGAATTAATTTAATAACCTCATCTAAATGGTCTAAAGCAATTAAATAACCTTCTAAAATATGTGCTCTTTTTTCTGCTTCTGCTAATTCATACTTGGTACGGCGAACAATTACATCATGACGGTGATCCACAAAATGCACAATTAAATCTTTTAGATTTAGCATCTGCGGGCGACCTTTTACCAATGCAATATTATTTACACTGAACGATGTTTGTAGGGCCGTATATTTATATAAATTATTTAAAACGATTGACGCATTTGCATCACGCTTAATTTCGTAAACAATGCGAATACCATCTTTATTAGATTCATCACGAATATTCGAAATTCCTTCTAGTTTTTTCTCGTTAACCAGTTCAGCAGTACGCTCAACCATATTCGCTTTATTTACCTGATATGGAATTTCGGTAACGATAATTACTTCGCGATCTTTAACATTTTCAATTTCGGCTTTAGCTCGCATAACAATACGACCGCGACCTGTTTCAAATGCTTCTTTAACACCATTGTAGCCGTAAATAATACCGCCAGTTGGGAAATCAGGAGCTTTTACAAACTTCATTAATTCTTCAATAGTTATATCCCTGTTATCAATATAACTTACAACCCCATCAATAATTTCAGTTAAATTGTGTGGAGCCATATTGGTAGCCATACCAACCGCAATACCCGATGAACCATTAACTAAGAGGTTAGGTATTTTTGCAGGTAAAACCGTAGGCTCCTGTAAAGTATCATCAAAGTTTAACTGAAAATCTACCGTATCTTTATTAATATCGGCAAGCATTTCTTCTGCAATTTTAGCGAAACGTGCTTCCGTATAACGCATTGCAGCTGGCGAATCACCATCGATGTGTCCAAAGTTTCCTTGTCCATCTACCATTGGGTAACGTAAACTCCAATCTTGAGCCATACGCACCATGGTGAAATATACCGATGCATCACCATGTGGGTGATATTTACCCAAAACCTCACCCACAATACGGGCAGATTTTTTATGTGGCTTATTACTTGTTACACCTAAATCGAGCATACCATATAAAACACGGCGGTGTACCGGTTTTAATCCATCGCGTACATCGGGCAAAGCCCTAGATACAATTACCGACATTGAATAGTCAATGTAGGCCGATTTCATTTGCTCTTCAATATTTATTTGAATGATTTTGTCGTTTTGCTGATTTTCTAAATCTTCTGCCATAAATTATTATTCTCGTTGTTAAAAACGATATTTAAAAAAGGTATTATTATAACCTTGCAAATTTAGCAAAATTATGCCGAATTAAGGCATTGTGGAAAAGTTTTGACTAATCAGGTAGGTTTTGAGATGCTTGCTATTTTATACGTTCTTAAAGTGATGTTTAAATCATTTTAACCAATTTGTAGTTTTGATTATTAACAAATACTTATTATTAGCAATTTAAATAAAATCTTGATTTAATATTGTTTCTAATACTTTTGTGAATCAAACCAATTTAGCAATGGCCGAACGAAAAAAATCAGCAATGATATTTATCATGATAACGCTCCTGATAGATTTTACAGGTTTTGGAATTATAATACCTGTTTTACCCAAGCTAATACAAGAATTTACAGGCGGTAGCGTAAGTGTTGCTGCAGATTATGGAGGCTATTTAATGGTAGCTTTTGCATTGGCACAATTTATTTTCTCACCAATTATGGGTGGTTTAAGTGACCAATATGGGCGAAGACCGATTTTATTGTTTTCTTTATTTGGCTTAGGTGTAGATTATATTTTCTTATCACTTGCACCATCTATATTTTGGCTGTTTATAGGAAGGATAATTGCTGGCGTTACTGGTGCCAGTTTTACAACCGCCATGGCTTACATAGCAGATATATCTGAGCCCGAAAAAAAGGCGCAGAATTTTGGTTTGGTTGGAGCAGCTTTTGGTGTTGGTTTTATTTTAGGTCCGGTAATAGGTGGTATATTTAGCACTTTTGGTTTGCGTGTTCCTTTTATGATATCAGCTGGTTTAGCATTAATTAACTGGCTATATGGGTATTTTATTTTACCCGAATCTTTGGCAATTGCCAACCGTAGAAAATTTTCATGGAAACGAGCAAATCCGATTGGTTCTTTTATTAATGCTTCGAAATACCCGGCAATTTTAGGTTTGTTGGCAACACTCCTATTATTATATATAGCAAGCCATTCAGTACAATCAAACTGGTCTTACTATGTAATCGAAAAATTTAAGTGGGATTCGACCATGATTGGATATTCTTTAGGTGTAGTTGGTTTGATGGTTGCAATTGTACAGGGCGGCTTAATAAGGGTAATAATTCCAAAAATTGGCAACAGGAAAGCCATTTACTTTGGCTTAATACTTTATGTTATAGGCTTCGTATGCTTCGCATTTGCAGCAAACGGGTTAATGATGATGTTATTCATTATTCCTTATTGCCTTGCAGGAATCGGCGGACCGGCAATGCAAAGTATAATTTCCAATCAAGTACCCGAAAATGCCCAAGGAGAAATACAAGGAATTACCACAAGTTTGCAAAGTTTGGCCGCTATAATTGGTCCTTTTCTGGCAAGCCATATATTTGTTTATTTTATTCAGGATGGAACACCTTTATATTTTCCGGGTGCGCCATTTATTCTTAGTGCATTTTTAACGTTGATTGGATTGTTTATTGCGATTAGAGCGTTAAGAAAATACCATTAAAAGTGTTAGTTAGTCATTGATTTAGAAAGAATACAATTATAAAAGGTTAAAAAACTAAAGCAACTCATTTGCCAAATTAGCCAGCTCACTCCTTTCGCCTTTATGCAAAGTGATGTGTGCATAAAGCGGATGATTTTTGGCATTTTCTATCAGGTAAGATAAACCATTACTTTCTGAATCGAGGTATGGCGTATCAATTTGGTAAATATCTCCTGTGAAGACAATTTTCGTATGCTTACCTGCTCTCGAAATTATTGTTTTAACCTCATGCGGCGTTAAATTTTGGGCTTCATCGATTATAAAGAAAATCTTTGTTAGTGTTCTTCCCCTAATAAATGCCAGCGGAGCTATCGCTATTTTCTCCGTTGCAACCAGTTCATCAATTTTGGCAACCATCTTTTCATCTCCATTAAATTGCTCTTTAATAAAACGTAGGTTATCCCATATTGGCGACATGAAAGGGTCGGTTTTAGATTTTGCATCACCAGGTAAAAAACCAATATCTTTATTACTCAAAGAAACTATTGGTCGGGTAATATAAATTTGCCTGAAATCTTTTCTTTGTTCAAGCGCACTAGCTAAAGCTAAAAGCGTTTTCCCGGTTCCTGCATTGCCTTGTATGCTAACCAATTTAATCTCATCATTCAACAACGCATGAATTGCAAAAGCTTGTTCGGGGTTTTTTGGTTTAATTTTAAAAATCGCTTCAGAGGAAACTTCAGTAAGCGTTTTTTTAGCATGGTTGTAAAAAGCATTAACAGCTTTCCTTTTATTTTTAAGAATATAAAAATGATTTGCTTTTTTTGACGGTAAATCTGCCTCATCAATTTCAATTAAATGATTAAGCTTCAGTTTATTAATTAGTGCTTCTGAAAATCTACTAACTTCTGTTTTGCCAGCATATAATTCATCAACATTCTTTATTTTTCCAGTTTCGTAATCCTCAGCATTTAAATTAAGGGCTTTTGCCTTTAAGCGCAGGCATATATCTTTTGAAACTAAAATAACTTTTTTATCTGGATTTTCTTCTTTTAGGCTTAAAGCCGCATTTAGAATTTTATGGTCGGTTTTGCCTTTGCCGAAAATATCTTCAGCATTGGTTTTCAAAGGCTTTTCGTTTAATACAACTTTAAATTTGCCTAGGTTTGGCGATTGTAAATCTACCCAATCGCTTATTAATTGTTGTTTTGATGCTATATCAATTAGTCTGATAAAACTTCTTGCTTCAAAATTTCTGGTATCGTTGCCACTTTTGAAGTTATCCAACTCTTCTAAAACCTGAATGGGAATGGCTACATCATGCTCATGGAAGTTATTTATGGCATCATGGTCGTACAAAATCACAGAAGTATCTAGTACAAATATTTTTTTCGATAAGTTGACGCTTGATTTACCTTTTTTAGCCATTTTGTAAATTTAGGATATCTTTGGTAAATCACCAGCTAAAAAATTTTCCCGCTAAATTCACAGATTTATGAAAAAATTCAGCTTAGATTTTTTTTGCGTAATCTGCGGGATGTTATGTACTGAATTCTCTACCAATAAATTTATTCTATAGCCAGTATCAAAACTAATCTCTATAAATTACTAGTTAGAAGACTTCTGATTGAACCTCTAAACCTTCCTTCTAAGTAGATGCAGTTAAAAAACGTGATATGCTTACTATAAAAGACCTGGGTCAAGTGCTTTTAATTAACGCAAAAAACACATCCTCTTACGAGATAAGAAATTTGATTTTCATCCATATAGTTATTGAATAATTAATTGGGGATGAAAAGAATGGTGATAATCTATAAAACAAAAGCGGGGTTCTTCTTCTTTCGATTCAGTTCCCCGCTTTAACCTTAATAACAACCATAGCTGTTAAAAAAGCATCTAATACATCTGTAATTTGAATTTCTTCGTTTTTACTTGGTTTTACAACTTTTATAAATCGTTAAGAAATTATTTTCAATAGCAACATTCCGTAAAACAATGCTATTTTCAATAATGCCTGCTAAGCCTTTTGATTTTCTGATAATTCCATCTTTCGACTTCTTCATTCATATTCTATCGGTTTAACCCGCTAAAAACAATCTATGCTTATTAAGATAATTCGAAAAACTTTCCCTTTCGGTTCTATTTCTCTTTTGAATTTTCTTATCAGACTTTCAAAATACTCCGTATTTGATATAATCTAATATAGCATGTATATGTGCATTTGTCAATATAAAAGTTGTAGATTCTATAAACAAAGTTATTAACCTGAAAATCAGTGTTATTAACAAATTAAAGAACTAAAAATTCATTTTTAATTGTATTTAATTGGTATTGATGGATGTTATTAACATTTACATGTAATTAACTTATTAACAATAACTTAATAATCAATTAGGAAGTTGACGTTTGATTCAAGCATAAAAACTAAAATATAATGAAAAAGTTAAAGTAAATCCTACAACAAAAGCTTCTGTAATATGTTATTTTTGCAATTATGCAGATAAGGCAACCCATAAGAAATGTACAAGACTTTTTGCTTAGCACGTACTTTGCCGATGGATTGCGTATAACTGTTGGAGTTTTATTGCCATCATTAATTTTAGCACAGTTTGGTATGCTAAAATATGGGATGACATTATCACTTGGGGCCTTATGTGTAAGTGTTGTTGATACACCCGGACCAATGGTGCACCGACGAAATGCAATGTTGGTTACAACAGGCTTAATTTTCGTTTTCTCAATCCTTACTGGATTAACAAATAAGAGCCATTATTTTATTGGCTTTTTACTAGCCATATCAAGCTTTGTATTCTCCATGTTTTACATTTATGGGGTTAGGGCAGCCGCAATAGGTACCGCTACCCTATTAATAATGGTGTTAAGTATCGACGATGTGCGGCCTTGGCAGGAAGTCATCATCCACTCCTTAATGGTTTTAGCAGGTAGCTTGTGGTACACCGCATTAAGTTATTTCGTATATCGGCTTCGCCCCTTTCGTTTAGTGCAACAAGCTTTAAGTGAATCTATTTTTGAAGTAGCAGAATTTTTAAGAGAAAAGGCTAAATTCTATCATCGTAATAATAATTATGATAAAACATATGCAGATTTGCTGCAGCTACAAGTTTCTGTGCATGAAAAGCAAGATGCAGTAAGAGAATTATTGTTCAAAACACGCGAAATCATAAGAGATTCTACGCCAGAAGGAAGGTTTTTAATGCTGGTTTTTGTAGATATGGTTGATTTATTTGAACAAGTAATGTCAACCTATTACAACTATAAACAACTTCATGAGCAATTTGATGCTGCAGGGATTTTGCCAGATTATGAAATGGCGATAAAACGAATTTCTTATGCGTTAGACGATATCGCGTTCGCCTTAAAAAGTGGCGGAACTCCAGTTGTTACTAAAAGATTATTGATAGAAATTGAAAGGTTAAAAATAAAGATAAACGATTTTGAGAAGAACAATGATAAACAGCAATTTAGCACTTCTGGTATTATAGCGTTAAAAAATATTGAAGTTAATATCGAAAATATATTAGGTAGAGTTAAAACGATAAATAGTTATTTTAAGCTTAGAAACAGCAAGGATATCCGTAAAGCTGAAGTAGATACGGAGAAATTTATCACTCGTCAAAAATTCGATTTCAATCTCTTCACCGAAAATTTAACCTACAGTTCATCAACTTTCAGACATTCGTTAAGGGTTACTGTAGTTATGGTTCTAGGATTTGTGATTTCCCAAATCTTAAATTTTTCTCACAGTTATTGGATATTATTAACTATTCTGGTTATATCAAAGCCAGGTTTTAGTTTAACCAAGCAACGTAATTATCAAAGATTAATTGGTACAACCGTTGGTGCTTTTGTTGGGATGGGTGTTCTAACATACATTCATGATAGAAACACATTGTTTGCCATTTTACTTATTTGTATGATTGGTTGTTATAGTTTTCAAAGGAAAAACTATGTAGTTAGCGTGTTGTTTATGACTCCATATATTCTCATCCTTTTCGATTTTCTTGGTATGGGTTCGCTAGCTTTAGCAAGAGAAAGAATTTATGACACTTTTATTGGTTCTGGAATTGCACTTCTGGCCAGTTATTCTTTATTTCCAACTTGGGAACACGAAAAATTAAAAGAAGCTATGGTTAGCATTTTAAAAGCCAACAAAGCTTATTTTGAGCAGGTTGTAAAGTTGTATTTCGATAAAAGCTATAATCGTACTGACTATAAATTGGCTAGGAAAGAAGTATATGTAAGTACTGCAAACCTGGCTTCTTTATTTCAAAGAATGTTTTCAGAACCAAAAAGTAAGCAGCTATTTATTAAAGAAGTTCATCAATTTACTGCCCTATGCCATTTAAGCTCATCGTATATGGCAACATTGTCTCTTTATAACAACGAGCATGATTTCCATTTCGAAAATTTTGATGCTTTAAAACCAATCGCAAATAACACAATTTATTTGTTAGATACGTGTATTGATAATTTAGAGAAAGGGCAAAATACAGTTGAAAATGTTCCTCTCATTAGGCTAAATGATAATACATTAAATATTAAATCAGGAGAAGACTTGGTTCCTGAACAGTTTGACTTGATTCAGAAGGTTGCTTATGATTTGTACAAACTTTCAGTTAAAATAAAGATTTAGTTTATTGTTGATAATCAATGTTCTACAACAATTTAATCTGCTATAAAACTGTAAATTAAAACAAAGACCTTTGCTGGTTGTTTAAATAGCTTACAATATATAAAATTATGGAAAAGCTATATACGGCTGAAGTTACAGCCACAGGTGGAAGAGACGGACATATTAAATCGAGTGATGGTCAGTTAAATTTCGAATTAAGAAAACCTAAAGAAATGGGTGGCCAAGGTGGAGCAACAAACCCAGAACAGTTGTTCGCTGCTGCATGGGGACCATGTTATTTAGGTGCTTTAGGTTCAATTGCTGAAAGAGCTGGTGTAGATGTTAGCGAAGCAAATGTGAATGTGTTAGTTTCTTTTAATCAAGATGGAAACGCATTTGTACTTTCTGCCGATTTAGATGTACACATTCCAGGTATATCTCAAGAAGAAGCCCAAGAATTAGCCGAAAAAGCACATAAAGCTTGTCCTTACTCAAAAGCTACAAAAGGAAATATCGAGGTTAGAATAACAGCAATTTAGTTTTAAAATTGTTATAAATCAGGTAGGCTGTATTATCAACTCCAAAAACGTAAACGATTGGATTAATAATACAGCCTTTATTTTACTGCAAATTTATATAGATTCCTCTTGCATTAATTTAGTATTCTCTGGTCGCCCGTTTTTAAAGGCATCTCTGGTTTTTAAACCCAACAATTCAAACATTGCCATATCATCTACGAACGCTGGGTTTGGTGTTGTTAACAATTTATCACCTGCAAAAATAGAACTGGCTCCAGCCATAAAACAAAAAGCTTGTTCTAGTGTAGTCATTTCATTTCTTCCTGCTGATAATCGCACAACAGAGTTAGGCATTACAATACGAGCTGTAGCAATCATCCTAACCATATCCCATATTGGTACTCTTGGCTGATTCTCTAATGGCGTTCCTTTAACAGGCACTAAAGCATTTACTGGTACAGATTCAGGATGTTTTTCCATATTAGATAGCGTTTGTAACATTGAAACTCTATCTTCTACCGTTTCACCTAAGCCAATTATTCCACCGCTGCAGACTGTTAATTTTGCTTTCCTAACATTTTTGATGGTATTTAAACGATCATCATAGGTACGTGTAGAAATTATTCTTTTGTAGTCATCTTCAGAGGTATCGATATTATGATTGTAGGCATATAAACCTGCATCTGCTAGGCGCTGTGCTTGATTTTCAGTAAGCATACCTAATGTACAGCAAACTTCCATATCCATATCATTTACGGCTTTTACCATCTCAATAACACGGTCGAAATCGCGATTATCACGTACTTCTCTCCATGCGGCACCCATACAAAGGCGAGATGCTCCACCCTCTTTTGCTTTAACTGCGGCACTGACTACTTGGCTAACCTGCATTAAAGGCTGTACTTCTAATTCTGTGTGGTAACGAGCTGCCTGCGGACAATAAGAACAATCTTCGGCGCAACCACCTGTTTTAATAGAGATTAATGAACTTACTTGTACTTCGTTATAATCTTTATTTGCTCTATGGATACTAGCGGCTTCATAAACCAAATCTAAAAATGGTCTGTTATAAATTTCTGATATTTCTTCTTTGCTCCAATCGTGTCGGGTAGTTTGCATTGTGGGATCAGTATTTTTTGAATTTTAAGATTAACATGATAATATTTTAATTTTACTGGTAATTGATTTAAGTTTCCGGAGATGATAATTAGTGTTAATTTGAAAACTTGAATAAATTAAATACCTGGTAATTATAATAATAGTTTACTGGCTAAGCCTAAAATGAGCATAAAGCCGAAAACATCGGTAAAAGTAGTAATAATTATAGATGATGCAATGGCAGGATCGATACCAACCCGCTTCAAGATTAACGGAATTCCGGCACCGGTTATACCTGCAATTACCAAGTTACCCGTCATTGCCAAGAAGATAACCAATCCAAGCATTGGGTTTCCATCAAAAAAATATGCAAAAAGAAATACGATTAATCCATTCGATGCACCATTGATTAAACCAACTGTAAATTCTTTTAAAACCGCTCTGTAAGATTGTTTATCCGATAAATCGTAAAGTGAAATACGACGAACAGTTACCGCTAAAGCCTGGGTTGCAGCATTCCCTCCCATCCCTGCAATTATTGTCATGTATGCGGCAAGTGACGGAATCAGCTTTATAGTTGGATCAAAATAACGAACAACTGACGAAGCTAAAAATGCGGTTCCTAAATTGATAACTAGCCAAGGCAAACGAGATTTTACAGCTTCAACCCAGTTACCACTCAATTCTTCATCTTCAGATACACCCGATATTTTTAAAATATCTTCTGTACTCTCTGCTTCCATTACATCAATAACATCATCGAAAGTTACACGTCCTAATAATTTTTGATGTTCATCGATAACTGGAATACTGGTTAAATTATACTGAGAAATCAAATTAGCAACTTCTTCCTGGTCGGTATCTGGATGAACATAAACCGCATCTGTTTTAACCAATTCGGTTAATTGTGCGTTATGTTTTGCTTTAATAATATCTTTTAATGATACGATTCCTTTAAAAATATCATTTTCATCAACAACGTAAATGGTATAAAACTCTTCCATTTCTTCGCTTTGGCGGATGATTTCATCAATTGCATCTTTCTTAGTGAGGTTAATGTTCACACAGATTAAATCTGTATTCATCAATCCACCGGCGGTTTTCTCGTCGTAAGTTAAAAGATTTCGAATGTTAGATGCATCTTCTTCATTCAGGTCTTCTAAAATTTCTTTCTGCTCATGATCTTCGAGTTGCGAAATAATGTCGGTTGCATCATCATAATCCAGTTCTTCAACAATTTCGGTACGCTTATCAGGGTGCATCTGAAATAGCAAATCCTCAGGGTGAGATTCCTCATCCATTTCAGAAATAATTTCTGAAGCTATTTCGGCAGGCAATAAATTAATAATGTACTGCTGTTCAGATTTAGCTAAACGTTCAAAAAGAATTGCAATTTCTGAAGCATGATAGTCCTCCAAAACCGTTTTTAAGGTTTCATCGCCAGCCAAAATTGCATTTTTAACCTTAAGTACGTCGCTTTTATCTATTTCGAATGATTGCATATTCTTTATGTTCCTAAAATAGGAATTCTAAAAGGATTATGCATTTAAAATTCTATTTAGTATCAATGTTTGTAGATTTTACTTTTTATTTGAACCAACCTCGTCTCCAGAAGTATATCACCTGAATAATGGCAATGACCAACATTACCAACCAAGTGTATAAATAACCATGTTCAGCATATAATTCGGGCATGTTGTCTTTTAAAATTTTTCCGGTTACCGGATCTTCACGACTAAAATTCATTCCATAAATACCGGCAATAAAAGTCAGCGGAATAAATATTGATGAAATTATAGTTAATACTTTCATAATTTCATTCATCCGGTTGCTGATGATAGAAAGATTCATATCAATATTTGCCGATGCAATTTCCTTTAATGATTCAATAAAATCGATTATTTGAATGCAATGGTCGTAAGCATCTTTAATGTATGTTTTGGTTAAATCAGTAATTAAACTGCTATCAGTTCTTAAAATGTCATTCAATTTATCACGCTCTGGCCAGGTAACTTTTCGAATGGTAATTAGTGAGCGCTTAATTCCTTGTGTATCAAACATAATGCGTTTATCAGGATTATCAAACAACCTATCTTCTATAGCATCTAATTCTTCGCCCCAATGGTTTAAGAGCGTAAAATAATTATCTACAATAACATCCATTATGGCATACATCAAATAACTGGCGCCTCCAATTCGTATGTTCCCCTTCCCTACTTCAAGTCGCTTTCTAACTGGATTAAAGCAATCTTCATAATTTTCTTGAAAAGTGATTAAACATTTTGAAGTAAGTATAAATGAAACCTGATCATTACACAATTGATTTTCATCACTAAGGTAAAGATGCCTGCTTACTGCAAACACGTAGTTATCAGTATCATATTCATCTAGTTTCGGGCGTTGGTATGAACTTGTAATATCTTCAAGAACAAGCCTGCTGATGTTTAATTTTTCGTATAAAGTTTCAAAAATATTTGGATCAGCTAAACCTTTAATGTCAAACCAATAGTAAAAATCTGTATTTTCTGTAAGCTTATCAATGTTATCGATATTTTCTAACTCTTCTTTTTTATACGATTTTACATTATAGGTGTGTATTGTAATTTTTGGCTTTAAAGCATTCTCATCAATGGTGTATAAACCCGGACTTGTGCCAGGCTCGGGCACTTTATAATGCTTATGTCGGTTTTTAGGTTTGTTCTTTGCCATATTTTAAAGGTACAATCGGGCCTGCGGACCTTGATTAAACAACAAATCAACAATGCTTAAATTTGGCATAAATTGATGTCTATCCTCAAAAACCTGATAATAGGGCTTATTGTTTATGTATTCATCATTTTTCTTCGGACTCATCATTTCCCGATAATTTAAACCGGGTTCTAAATCATCAATGTATTCTGTTGTAAACTTATAATCGATACCGAGTTTAAGTTTTTTTGTTAGCCACTCTAAAATTTCAAAATTATAATCAAATAAGAAATCGAATTTTTTATTGTAGAAAACAGATAAATCATCTTCATAAAATTCAAAGTATGCAGAACTTCTGTAACAGCTTTCTAAACTTAACCAATGCAGGCGCTGCCAGTTAAAATCGTAACTAATTTTAACATCTTTTAAAGGCGTTCGCATTTTCGAACCACGTACCACAGGAACTGTTATATCTAATTTTCCATTAGGTGAAAATATAGTTGCCCTATTGCGATAGGTTTGTTTGGGAAAATTCTCAAATTTCTCTAATAAAAAATCGGGACTAAGTTCTTGTATTTTAGAGAAATAGCTAACTGGCGGCAGATAAAATAATGGAAGTATAGCGGTATTTTGCATTTGAAGATATATGTTTGTAATTCAAACGTTTTAAAATTAATGATAAAAAGAGGTTTTGCGCATGTTGGCGTATTTTTTTTATACCTAATATCTTTGCTTCCTCTTTGGGTATTATTCTTTTTTGCAAGATTACTATATTATCTGCTTTATTACGTAATTGGTTATAGAAAAAAAGTTGTAAGATCAAATCTAACCAATTCGTTTCCTGAGAAATCTGTAGCAGAAATTTTAGAAATTGAAAAAAACTATTTTAAATTTTTAGCGCAACTGATTTTTGAGATTATAGAATTATCTACCATCTCTAAAGCTGAAACCGTAAAAAGAGTACATTTTACTGGTTTAGAACAAATTGAAAAGCATTTTGAAAAAGGTGAAAGTGTTTTAGCGTGTACAGGGCATTATGGAAATTGGGAATTGGGCACATTAGCTTTAGGTTTAAACCTAACAGGAAAAACAATTGTAATATTTAAACCCATAAATAATAAAATTTTTGAAGCCTGGTTTAATAAATTTCGTACAAAATATGGAAATATCTTTGTGGCAATGAAACAAACTTTAAGATCAATTGCTACTTATAAAAACGAGCCGAGTTTGTTATGTTTTGCTAGCGACCAATCGCCAGTTGTTTCAGAATATAAAC
This sequence comes from Pedobacter lithocola, assembly GCF_042650845.1. NCBI lineage: Bacteria > Pseudomonadati > Bacteroidota > Sphingobacteriia > Sphingobacteriales > Sphingobacteriaceae > Pedobacter > Pedobacter lithocola. The sequence continues at coordinate 774,669 of NZ_JBHSBW010000007.1, forward strand.
ATTTTGTAAACTTTTTAAATCAACCAACTGCTGCTTTGCTAGGAGTTGAAAAAATTGCCAAAGCCACCAACCGGCCAATCTATTATTTTAAGGTAACGCCAGTAAAAATGGGTTATTACAAAGTAGAGGTTTTGCCAATGTGCTCAAATCCTTCACTTACTGCTGATGGAGAAATTACCAGTTTACATTTTGAGTATTTAGAAAAGATAATTAAAGATAAACCCGAATTTTGGCTTTGGAGCCACAAACGTTGGAAATTTAAACCTGAACTAATTAATACATGAGTCCATCAGTAGCGGTTGTAATTTTAAACTGGAACGGAAAATCATTTCTTAAACAATTCTTACCTGGCGTAATACTTTCAGAATACGATAATCTGCAAGTTATTGTTGGCGATAATGGTTCCACCGATGACTCCATTGATTTTGTTGAAGCAAATTTTCCTTCTGTTAAAATTATAAAGAATGATGTAAACTATGGCTTTGCAGGTGGTTACAACAAAATTTTAGAACGAGTTGAAGCTGAATATTTTATTCTTTTAAATTCGGATGTTGAGGTTACACCAAACTGGATAAAGCCAGTTATAGATTTAATGCAAAGCGATGATAAAATTGCTGCTGCACAACCAAAAATAAAATGGCAGTTAAACAAAAATCAATTTGAGTATGCAGGTGCTGCTGGTGGTTTTTTAGATATTTATGCCTACCCTTTTTGCCGCGGACGATTGTTTAATGTTTACGAAATTGATAAAAATCAATACAACGAAACTGCAGAAATATTTTGGGCAAGTGGTGCGGCATTCTTTATCAAAAGTAAATACTGGAAAGAAACAGGTGGTTTAGATGCCGACCTTTTTGCACACATGGAAGAAATTGATTTGTGCTGGAGATTAAAAAACTTAGATTATAAAATTGTTTATTGCCCTGATGCTGAAGTTTACCATGTCGGTGGCGGTACTTTACAAACAGAAAACCCCTTTAAAACTTATTTAAACTTTAGAAATAACCTTATCATCATGCAAAAAAATCTTCCAGCTGGCGATGCATTTTTTCGCATTACTTTAAGGATGTTTATTGATTTTATAGCTTGGTGGCATTTTTTATTATCTGGAAAGCCAAAATTTACAATTGCTGTTAGCAAAGGCCACTTGCATTTTATAAAAGATTTGGCCAAAACAGCTGCTAAAAGAAAGCAAAACCAGAAACCATATTCAGAACATAAAGGAGTTTATAAAAACAGCGTAGTTTGGGCATTTTTCATTAAAAAAATCAAATATTTTTCTAACCTCTAATTTGGGTTTAAAGATTCATCAATAGATTTTTTAATCCATGCTATTGTATTTGGTGCTAAGCCCAAAGTACTAAATTTTATTGTTCCGGTTTTATCTACAACAACATGGGTTGGGTAAGATTTTACACCAAATCTTTCTGCTATATATCTACCACTATTTACAATGTTATAATTATAGGGCGTTTGTTTTAAAAAATCTTGCAACTCGTATTTGTCATCCAAAGCAATTGCTAAAAAAATAATATCTGAATTGCTTTTATAATTATCTACAAGGTTGTTTAATTCAGGAATTTCTGCTTTACAAGGCGGACAATTGATAAACCAGAAATTTAATACAATCACTTTTCCAGCCGCGTTTTTTAAATCGTATCTGTTGCCATTCATATCAGATGTTTTAAAACCATTGAATTTAGATCCTTCTACAAATGAATCACTAGCTCTTGGTTTCGGCATTTTATCCATTAAAATTTGATGCTCTTTATCCGTCAGCTCATAAATAAGCCATTCTGGCTCGCCATTTTCAGCAGTTGTATTTCTACTTTTTATAGAATACTTTCCCGTTCGCAAAAGTTTTTTCCAAATCTCGGTGGTGTAAACCATGCCATCTTCACCCCTAACGATCGATTTGTCGTTAAACATTGATGTCTTTGTACCAGCATTTTTTTGAGCGTTACAAAGCAAAGCGAAGAAAATTAGAAAAATAGATAATGTAGATTTTATCATTTTGAGGAGCTGTTAGAATTCATTTTTAATATCTGGCGACAATGAACTTCAGTTGTCTTAAAACAGGAATATCATAATTATTTAGCATTAATTAATAAACTTTCTAAGGCTAATCGATATCCAGTCATTCCAAAACCAGTTAAAACACCTTTGCAGTTTTTACCCGTTAAAGAAACATGGCGGTATTCTTCCCTGGCATAAATGTTCGATATGTGAACCTCAATTACCGGAGTTTTGATAGCCGAAATTGCATCCGCCAAAGCTACCGAAGTGTGGGTATAACCTCCGGCATTTAAAATAATACCATCGAAGCTAAAGCCAACTTCATGAAGTTTATTAATCAACTCACCTTCTACATTGCTTTGAAAATAGTCTATTTCTACAATAGTGTAGATGTCTTTCAGATCTTTGATGTAATCTTCAATGCTTGTGTTTCCATAAATAGATGGCTCACGCACGCCTAAAAGATTTAAATTTGGTCCATTTATAATTTGTATTTTCATTTTATGTTAAGGTAAATTTTATTTCAATATAATAATGTTTTTCTTTCTTTAAATCGCTTTCAATTTTCTTGTACGATTCGACGTTAAATTTGTAACGTTGCAATGTTATTAAAAAAAACTTAAATAGAAACATGCTGTGGCAATCATATACCAAAGGTTTTAAAGCTTATTTAAAATTAGAGCGTTCACTTTCCGGTAATTCTGTTGATGCCTATTTAAGCGATGTTGATAAGCTAAGCCAGTATTTTAAGTCAATTAACGCAACGCCAAACCCAAATGATATCACCATAAATGACATCAAATCTTTTATCAGTTGGCTTCACAACCTTGGGATGTTGGCTACCACACAAGCTAGAGTAATTTCTGGTTTAAAAGCCTTCTTTTCATTTTTGATGATTGAAGAAGTTATTGAAAACAATCCAACGGCTTTAATCGAAGCGCCGAAGTTGGTAAGAAAATTACCAGATACTTTAAATATTTATGAGATTAATGCTTTAATTGATGCGATTGATGCCTCAAAACCAGAGGGAATGCGTAATAAGGCTATTATAGAGGTACTTTATGGTTGCGGCTTGAGGGTTAGTGAATTAACAGAATTAAAAATTTCTAACCTTTCTCCACAAATAGAATTTATAAAAGTAATTGGCAAAGGAAATAATGAGAGATTGATACCAATTGGCGGCACCGCTTTAAAACTCGTAGACATTTACATTACTCAAGTTAGGGTTCATGTTAAAATTAAGAAAGGCAATGAAGATTTTATTTTCCTGAATCGGTCAGGAACGAAGCTTTCCAGAATTTCGATTTTTAATCTCATAAAAACTTTAGCCGCCTCAACTGGACTTAAGAAAACAATTAGTCCGCATACTTTACGCCACTCTTTTGCAACGCATTTGATAGAAGGTGGTGCAGATTTACGAGCTGTACAAGAAATGCTTGGACACTCGAGCATTACTACCACCGAAATTTACACGCATATTGATAGGGATTATTTACGCGAAGTGATTACACAATTTCACCCAAGGGCTTAAGGATTAGTTCTGGCCAAAACCATGCGATCTTTTCCCTGCATATCTTTTTTTAATTCGATGTTTTTAAACCGTTTATCCATCAATATTTGAAGCGTTTCTGCCCATAAATACTCATTAATTTCAAAGAACAAATAACCGTTAGGATTTAGGTTTTTTAAGGCAAAATCAGAAATGGCATCATAAAATATTAATGGATTTTCATCGCTCACAAAAAGGGCTAAATGTGGTTCATGAGCCAATACATTTTCATGCATATCAGCCTTTTCCACTTCGCGGATGTAAGGTGGATTGCTTACGATAACATCATATTTAATATCGCTGCTGTAATTAAGAATATCAGCCTCGATAAAATTTACCTCAACTTTATTTAATGATGCATTTTCTTTTGCAATACTAAGTGCATTTGCAGATACATCTATTGCTGAAACATCCAGTTGAGGCAAGTTTTTCTTCAATGTGATAGGAATACAGCCAGAACCTGTACCAATATCCAAAAGGGATTTATTTTTATCCTTAAGTTCAGTTATCATCCAATCTACCAGCTCTTCGGTTTCTGGTCTTGGAATAAGAACATCAGCAGTTATTTTAAATGGCAATTTGTAAAAAATCGTTTCTCCTAAAATTTGCTGTATTGGCATTCCTGTACTAAGTTCTTTTAAAACTTTGTTGAGCTTATCCAAGTCTTTGGTGTCCAATTCCTTATCTGTTGGCAGGAGCAATTCGCTTTGATTAATGCCTAAAATGCTGATTACAGATAGATTAAATATTGCTTTAGCTTCATCAGCATCGTAAAAACGACTTAAACTTTGTATATATTCTTTTTGTAACGCCTTAATATTCATCGATTGCAAAAGTAATAAACCGAACCGCTATCCTTGTCATAATTTAACTACTTTTGTGTTAATGAGCGATGAATTTTACGTTAAACGTTGTTTAGAATTAGCCGGTATAGCTATTGGGAATGTAAATCCTAATCCGATGGTTGGTTGTGTAATTGTTGTAGATGACAAAATAATTGGCGAAGGATATCATAAAAAATTTGGTGAGGCACATGCAGAACCTAATGCAGTAAAGGCTGTGATTGATAAATATGGGAATGATGCTGAAAGTTTATTAAAACAAGCAACGGCCTATGTAAATTTAGAACCCTGCGCTCATTTCGGCAAAACTCCACCTTGTGCAGATTTATTTATAAAACATCAAATAAGAAAGGTAGTTATTGGCAATCGGGATCCGTTTTCTGGAGTTGATGGAAAAGGTATTGAGAAGTTAAAAAATGCTGGAATTGAAGTAATTAGTGGTGTTTTAGATGATGAGTGCAGGTATTTTAACCGCCGTTTTTTTACCAGAATAGAAAAGCAGCGACCTTTTATAATTTTAAAATGGGCAGAAACTGCAAATGGTTATTTTGCTACATTGGATGGTCACCAAAAATGGATTAGTGGAGGCTTAGCCAAACGTTTAGCCCACCAATGGCGCACAGAAGAAGATGCAATTTTAATTGGGAAGCACACCGCCATTATGGATAATCCAAAACTTACCAGCAGAGAATGGCCAGGTAAAAATCCAGTTCGATTGATTATTGATAAAAGTTTACAAATTCCATCAAGCAACCATATATTTAATAAGGAAGCCAAAACGATTATTTTTAATGAGATCAAAACTGATGTTGTTGAAAACGTTCACTACATCCAAATGGAAGATATGCACTTCTATCTTGCCCAAAAAATTGCTTTTCAACTTTATCTAATGGATATTCAATCAGTAATTATAGAAGGTGGAGCAAACATTTTGAACCAATTTTTACAAGCCAAGCTTTGGGATGAAGCCCGAATTTTTACCTCCCCAAATAGTTGGAATGAAGGTGTACCATCTCCCATAATAAATGGCAATGTGATAGACCGAATTAATATTGGTGAGGATAAACTAACCATCTATAATAACATAACTAAATGATTTACATAATTTTAAGCATTTTCTGTAGTGTTACAGTAGCAATACTTTTAAAGCTTGCTAGGAGATATCAAATTAGCATTATACAAGCTGTTGCTGTAAATTATTTAACAGCACTTATTTTATGCTATTTATTTTTTAAGCCTGATTTAAAACTTATCAATTCATCCGCCCCGTGGACAATTTATATTGCTTTAGCCATTTTATTACCCACCATATTTTTATTCCTTGCTGCATCGGTAAAAAATTTAGGAATTGTAAAAACTGATATCGCACAAAGGCTATCACTATTTATACCCATTTTAGCCGCTTATTTTATATTTAAAGAAGATTTTAATCAGCTAAAATTTGCAGGTTTAGGTATCGGTTTCATTGCCATTATTTTAACCTTTATAAGAAAATCACAAGCACAATCAATACCAACCAAATGGATTTATCCCATATTGGTTTTTATTGGTTTTGGCGTTATTGATGTGCTTTTTAAACAAATTGCTTTATATAAAGAACTTCCTTACACTTCATCACTTTTTGTTGTATTTTGTCTGTCGTTCTTTGTCGCGTTAATCATTGTTAGCGTCATGGTTTATAAAAGAGAAACAAAAATTCAATTTGTAAATTTGGGTTGTGGGCTAATATTGGGTTTATTTAATTTTGGAAACATCCTATTTTACCTGAAAGCTCATAAAGCTTTATCATCAAACCCATCAACTGTTTTTGCCGCAATGAATTTAGGTGTTATTGTTTTAGGAACATTGGTAGGCCTTATTGCTTTTAAAGAAACACTAAGCAAAGTAAATTATATAGGTATTCTACTTGCCATATGTGCAGTAATTTTAATTACGTTATCTCAATTAAATGCTATTTGATGATGCATACAGAACAATTGCTGGCAATGCAGAGGGTATTTTTCGAGATAAGGGAAGTAAGTTTATAGCTTATGCATATCCTATCCGGAATGAAGACGAAGTAAAGCCGTTAATAGCCATTTTAAAAGCAGAACATGGAAAAGCAAGGCATTTCTGCTATGCATACAGACTTACACCAGATAGATCTATTTTCAGAATAAATGATGATGGAGAACCATCTGGTACAGCTGGTCGGCCAATTTTAAATTGTTTACTATCAGAAGATTTAACCAATGTTTTAATAGTTGTTGTCCGATATTTCGGAGGAACTTTGCTAGGTGTTCCAGGTTTAATTAATGCATATAAATGTGCTAGTATTGAGGCCATTAAATCTACTTCAATAATAACTAAAACTGTAAACGATGTTTACGAAGTTATTTTTGAATTCCTTCAGATGAATGATGTTATGAAGCTGATAAAAGAAGAGAATTTAGCAGCATTATCACAAAATTTTGATGTTGAATGCTTTATTAAATTTGAGGTGAGAAAGGCACAACTTAACCATGTTTTAAGTAGGTTTGAAAAAATTGAAGGTTTAAAGCTAAAATATCTTTATACCATTTAACCATCCCGTTTATGAAAATAGCAGAAAGTGATTTAATTATCAATCCAGATGGAAGCATTTATCATCTTAATTTATTGCCAGGCGATGTGGCAGATACCATAATTACGGTTGGCGACCCTGACCGTGTTATCGAAGTAAGTAAACATTTTGATAGTATAGAATTAAAAAAAGGTAAGCGGGAATTTATTACGCATACAGGTTTTGTAGGCAACAAAAGGGTTACGGTACTATCCACAGGCATTGGTACCGATAATATAGATATTGTTTTTAATGAATTGGATGCTTTGGTTAATATCGATTTTGAATCGAGGACGATAAAAGAGCAGTTAACATCTTTAAATATTATTCGCATTGGCACGTCTGGAGCAGTTCAAGAAGATATTCCGATGGGAACAATTTTAGCATCTTCTTATGGATTAGGACTGGATGCTTTGATGAATTATTATGTTCAGGATTTATCTGGTGATGAACGTAATTTATTAGACGCTGTAAAGACGCATTTTGGGCATGTGCAACACATTAACCCGTACTTAACTGCAGCTAATGATGAACTTCTTGACACAATTGGAAAAGATTTAATGCACGGAATAACTGTTACAGCACCAGGATTTTACGCACCACAAGGTAGAAAAGTTCGTGCTAAAAATGCAGTTGCAGATTTTGTAAACTTGCTTAACGGTTTCAAAAATAATCAAAACAGAATTACAAATTTAGAGATGGAAACTGCAGGCATTTACGCATTAGCCAAAGTGTTAGGCCATAAGGCACTGTCTATAAATGCCATTTTAGCCAGCAGAGTCAAATTTGAATTCAGCAATGAGCCAAATAAAATTGTTGACCAAGCAATTAAATTGGTTTTAGAGAGAATTTAAACTGTTGGAATTTTTTCTTGCACCAATTCTTTTTGTTCGTTGTTTAAATAAGTACAAGTCATATCTTTTAAATCGATAACCCACTTCTCTACACCAGCATCAGCTGCTTGCTTGCAAAAGGTAAAGTAATCTGTTTCGCCCTTTTGATGAACTTCCAAAGCATGTTTTAATTTATCTTCTGATGATTCATCATTAATAACCAAAGCCGGATATTCAGCTGGACTAGCCTGAACGGTTTGGTCATCATCACCATAGTAAATAGATAATCCATTTGCCACATAAACATCATTCCGCACAACTCCTAATGCTTTAATATCCTTTATAAATCGAGGAAAATCAGCTCCGGTATTTATTTTAGATTCTGCTTTTTTAATCTCTTCTATTTGAAACATAATTATTTATTTAAGGAAACTTTAAAAATTGTAGTTTGTGAGTATAGTTCATCTGGTCGCAAAATTGTTGATGGAAATTCAGGAATATTTATCGCGTTTGGATGATGCTGTGTTTCAATGCAAAAAGCTTCAAAAGCACCATAATCTCTCCCACCCTTGCCATTTTTAACTTTTAAATATTTCGAAGTGTATAAATGCGCTGCAGGTTCTGTTGTGTAAACGCTTAATACTAAACCGCTTTCATTTTCGATTGTTTTGCTCGCTAATGATAAATCTCCGTAAATTTTATCTAAAACAAAAGTTTGGTCATAGCCTTCTTCCGGGTTCCAATCTTGCGAAATTTCTTTCAATTCTGTAAAATCCAACGGACTGTCTTTCACACTTAATAATTTTCCTGTAACGCAATAGTTTTCATCCTGCTCTAAATATCTTAAAGCAAAAATTTGTTGCTCGTGTTTACCAACATTACCACCCTTTGGTGCTAAATTAAAGTAACTGTGATGGGTTAAATTAATAGCAGTTGCTTTATCCGTTTCACCTTCATAGCTTAAAATAAGTTCATCATTCTCAGTTAATTCAAAGGTTAAATCAATAATTAAATTTCCCGGAAAACCTTCTTCGCCATCAACACTTTCATATTCGAGAGTTACAAAACTATCTCCCTCTTCCACAATATCCCAAACCTTCTTATCAAAACCGATAATACCGCCGTGTAAACAATCTGTACCAGTATTTTTTACCAACTGATAATTTATTCCATCAATGCTAAATGCCCCATTCTTAATCCGGTTTGCATATCTGCCAATCACAGCACCAATGTGCGGGTTGTTTTCTAGATATTCCTCATCCAAGTATTGCTCAACATCATCAAAGCCTAAAACAATATCTTGTAAATCTCCATTGATATTTTTAACTATAAATTTATTGATGATAGCACCATAAGTAAATATCTCTACAAATGTGCCTTTAGTATTAGTTAAATGGATAGCGATAACTTCTTCGCCGTTAATAATTTTTCCTGTAGGTATTTGCTGAACGCTCATAAATTGTAACTTAGGACCTTTGTTTCCAAAACAAACATAACATTATTTAAATATTTTCTACCAGATGAAGATTAAACTTGAAGAAAAATTTGCCGAGCAATACCATAAAAATGCTGATGCAGTGTACTTTACCCCAGGTCGTGTTAATTTAATTGGCGAGCATATCGATTACAATGGCGGCTTAGTTATGCCATGCGCAATTACATTAGGTACCTGGGTAGCAATAGCAACAAATGCAGATAATAAGTTTAGGTTTAAAAGTTTAAATTTCGAAGTACAAACTGAGGTAGAAAGTAACCAAAAGCATACAAAAAATAGCAGTTTATGGGCTAATTATCCTATTGGTGTTATTAATGAGTTTATTAATGATGGCAAGGAAATACCAGGAATTGATTTTCTTTACTTCGGCAATATTCCGATTGGCTCAGGACTTTCTTCTTCAGCATCTATAGAAATTGCAACTGCTTTTGCACTAAACAATTACCTTAATTTAGGTTACGATAATTTAGAACTGGTAAAAATTGCCAAGCGAGTAGAAAACGATTTTATTGGATTAAATTCCGGTATAATGGATCAATTTGCTGTTGCTTTTGGAGAAAAGGATAAAGCTATTGTTTTGGATTGCGAATCTTTAAAATATAAAATGGTTGATGTTAATTTAGGAAATTATGTGCTTGCAATAATCAATACGAAAAAACCAAGAGAACTTGCAGATTCTAAATATAACGAACGTGTTCAGGAATGTGAAACGGCTTTAAATTTATTAAATGAAGAAATTAAATTAAATAACCTGTGCGAATTAACTGCTGAGAAGTTTGCATTGCACAACCATTTAATAAAAGATGAAACTATTCTTAATCGTGCTACACATGTTGTTAAAGAAAATGGTCGTGTACATTTAGCTGCGAAGGCTTTAAATGCTGGTGAGTTAGATGAATTCGGGCGATTAATGTATGCTTCGCATCAATCATTAAGAGAATTGTACGAAGTTAGTGGTAAAGAGCTAGATGCTGTTGTTGATTTTTGTACCGAATACGAGCATGTTATAGGGGCTAGAATGACTGGTGCTGGTTTTGGTGGATGTGCCATTGCGCTATTAGAAAAAGGCTTTGAAGAAGATTTTGCAAAGCACTTAACAGATTATTATGTTGATAAAGTTGGCTACCCTGCAGAAATTTACATCAGCGAAATTGGTAACGGACCAGTTAAACTTTAAATTCAATATAAATATTTTTAAAAAACGGAATGTGGAAGTTTTCTAAATGTTCCGTGTTTTTGTTTTTAGTTAAATAGCACTTTCGTTAATCAAATGAGAAAATTAACATTGGATGATTTAAATCGTCCGGATATTGCAGCATTTAAAGCACAGGAAAAATTACAGGTTGTAGCAGTTTTAGATAATGTTAGAAGCATGCATAATGTAGGTTCGATCTTTAGAACTGCTGATGGATTTGCTTTAGAGAAGGTTGTTTTATGTGGCATTACTGCTCAACCACCCCATCGCGAAATTGAGAAGACTGCTTTAGGTGCAACACAATCGGTAGATTGGATTCATTATCAAAATACTACAGACGCCATCGATAATTTAAAAGCTTTAGGATATGAAATAGTTGCTATAGAACAGGCTGAAAATAGCACCATGCTAAACACTTTTACACCAGATGCTTCAAAAAAGTATGCTTTAATATTCGGCAACGAGGTTGATGGTGTTAGTGATGAAGTTATGGCAAAAATCGATGAATGCATTGAAATACCACAATTTGGAACTAAACATTCTTTTAATATCGTAATCTCCGCCGGAATAGTTTTCTGGGATTTCTTTGCAAAGTTAAAACTCTAATTTGCTTTTTAAATTAACAATAATTTAACGGAGATAGTGTTATTTGTACACTAAACTATACACAAATTTCCTTCTTTATATCCGTTTCGTAACATTTTTGAAATATTAATTTTCATTACTAAACTTCTGATTTAATGGCAATTGCAGCGTAAAGCTATATTTTGGCAAGATATTTTCTTATGGGAGGCAAAACAGATCTGAAATAAAGCTGTTATGCATATAATTACAAATTAATAAGAAAATGAATTCGAAATTTACAAAATCAACGATGTTGGTTGCCTTATTAGGCTTATCTTCACAATTGTTTGCACAGGAAACTCCAACTACTTCTGGTAGATTTGGCAAACAACCATTAAGAACTTGGAGCATTGGTGCTCAAGGTGGTATCTTCAGCCAAAACACTATTTTAGGTGGTGGAAGCGTAAAAGCTGATGAATTTAAAAGTATTGGTTACGGTGCTTTCATTAAAAAACAAATTTTACCAGCATTAGGCTTACAAGCTGATTTCTTACGTGGTGAAATCAAAACTTTAAACAGTAACAGTACAATTTTACAAACTAACAGCATCAACTGGGCTGGGTCGTTAACAGCGGTTTTAAACATCGCTAATTTCAGCTTAAACACTGAAAACGCAGTTTTAATCCCATACATTAAAGCAGGTGCTGGTTATATGTCTTCTGATTCTCAAGTTGGAAATGTTCAAGCTTTCCAAGATAGAGAAGGTTGGTATATTCCTACAGGAGTTGGATTTAAATTTGGTGTATCTAAAGGAATCAACATTGATTTAGGTTACGATATCAACTTTATCAAATCTTCTCCAACAGTTAAAAGTGCTTATCTAGAGAACAGATATTCTTATTCTCACGTAGGTTTAGAGTTTGCATTGGGTAACAAAGAAAACTCTCAATTACAAAACTATAGCGCTGTTGCAGATTTACGCAAACAAAGTGCTGAAGAAAGTGCTGAATTAAGAAGAGCATTATCAACTGCTGAGCAAAATGCCGCTAGAGATAGAGAACAATATGCTAAAGATTTAGCTGATGATGATAATGACGGTGTTGCAAATAAATTTGATAAATGCCCAGGAACTCCATCTGGAACAGTCGTAGATGGTGCTGGTTGTCCTTTAGCTGCTCCAACAACTAAAGTTATTAAAGAAACTACTGTAATTACAGAAGCAGACCGTAAAGTGGTTAAAGATGCGATTTCTAACTTAGAATTCGATTTAGGTAAATCAACTTTACGTGCTAAATCTTATGCTACTTTAAACAGAGTTGCTGGTTTATTAGTAGAGAAAAACTTTAGCTTAAAATTAGCTGGTCACACAGACAACACTGGTGGTAGAGAATTAAACTTAAGTTTATCGAAAGATAGAGCAGAAGCTGTAAAAGCTTATTTAGTTTCTCAAGGTGCAAATGCATCAAGAATTGAAGCTACAGGTTACGGACCTGACCAACCAATTGCTACAAATAAAACTGCAGCTGGTCGTCAAGAAAACCGTCGTGTAGAATTTACATTATACTAGTCAATAGTTAATTGAAATAGAAAAGCCCCGATGAAAATCGGGGCTTTTTTGGTTTAGATATTTTTACAATAAATATGTCATGCTGAGCTTGTCGCAGCTACAAGCATGAAATCATAAGACAAACTAAGACTGCCGAATTACAAGAGATTTCATGGATTAAGATAAGCCCTTCTTATTCTTATATGTCATCTTAGCCTTTGTACCAGCGCTGTAATTATAGTTTTTTAAGTTGCTTGCTTTTTTTTCATGAAAGGCTGCACCCCGCTCCGATGTGTCCTCCTCTTCCTCAGTTTTCTTTTTCTTTGGTTTAGATGCTGCATCAATAATTTTCAAATCATCGGGCAAATCCATCACATCCATTCGCTGCCCAATTGCCTGTTCAATTTTTTTCACTTCAATTAATTCAATATCGGTAGAAAACGTAATGGCTACAACTTCTTCATCACCTTGTTTAACAATACGCTGAATTAAAGTTTCTTTTTGCTCTGGCAATTCTAAATGAATAATGTATGGAATTCCTTGAATGTCTAAATCTTCTAAATTCTCGTTGGCTACAATTAAAACTCTCGATTTGGGATTCGCTTTAAATTCTTCGATATCGTCATAGCCTTTATCATCAAAAAACAAAGAGCGGTAAATGGTAAACTCATCTTCATTTGTGTGATTAAAGTTTTTATACACCGTTTGAGCCGTTAATCGTGTATTTACGAAAACCACAACCTTATCAAAAAACTCCACATCGTTCATTAATAAGGTTAGCAAGTTAAGTTTAGTTCTAAAATTTGGAACTTGGTAAAGCATCTGCTGATAAACTTCTGCTTGCTTTTCACCGATTTCATCAACCTCAATTGTTGTTGTAGAATCTTTCATAAATGGCGAAATCATTAGGTTTAATTTCTCATGAATCAACTCTGTAAATACTATATGCTGCGCTTTATATGCACTATTAGCCAATTCAACGACAGGAAGTTGCAAACCTTTTTTAACAATTAATTCGGCATTATCTACAATAAATAATTGAATTTTGTTAGTGTTGAGCGCCAATTTTAAATATAAAGCACGAGCCCTATCTGGCACAGCCACAATAATATCGCAACCATCGGTAATCTCATTCATTTGCGTATCAACTGCACCTCTACTATCAATTCCTAAAATCCTGAAGGTGTTGTTACGGTTTAACAGTTTGAATTGTTCCAAAACATGGTCAACATGCTCTGCATCAGGCACTAATATTAAAGCTCTTGGCGCCTCTTCAAAAGCATATTTTAACTTCATTAATGTGGCTAAAACATAAGTTGTTGTTTTCCCCGAACCCTCTGGACCTACCGCTATAACATCCTGACCACCCAAAATACGCGACATTGTTTTGATTTGGATTTCTTTTGGTGTTAAAAATCCTGCTTCAGTCATTGCTGCAACAAGTGGTTTGCTTAGTTTTAATTTATCTAAAGACACTGCTTAAATTTTAATGTATGAAAATGCAAATATCCTCAAAATAATTAGCTTTTAAGATATCCAATTTAAAGGTTTGAAAATGAATGCCATTAAACTTAACTGATTTGGGATATAGGGCTTGTTAAAGACAATGATGACATATTTAAAAAATAAATAACCAGATAGTACTATGTTTTCGACTAATAAAAAATTTTTTGAAAAATCTTAAAACATTTTATTTGCTTGATGGTTACTTATATAATTCACATTATACTAATCTTTTACAGATTAATTTGTTTGGTTTAAAAAAGGGATTTATGGATATAAATCCCTTTTCTTTTGAGCCACATTTTTTAATCATATATTCGCTCAAGTCAATATTACATTTAAGTTTAGATGAACAGAAAATATTTCCTTTCTTCATTTATTGCAGCAGCAACACTTTTACCAGCTTTTAAAAGTTTAGCATATTCATTTGAGGATGAGCAATCTTCATTTAAAATTCCACCATATTTAAAACCAGGCGATACAATTGGTATTACTAGTCCTGCAGGGTACATTACATTAGAGCAGGTACAACCATCGATTTTACAGATGCAGAATTGGGAGTTCAGTATTAAGATTGGTTCAACAATTGGCAAACGAGATTTTACTTACGGCGGTACAGATGATGAAAGATTAGTAGATTTTCAGCAAATGCTCGATGATCCTAATATTAAAGCAATAATGTGTGCTCGTGGCGGCTATGGCTTCGTAAGAATTATTGATCGACTTGACTTTACCGCTTTCAAACGTAATCCAAAATGGATAATTGGTTTTAGTGATATTACCGTTTTGCATTGTCACCTTGCAAAGAATTTTGGCATTGCATCCATCCATTCTAAAATGTGTAATAGCTTTCCTGATGATTGGAGCAAAGCTGAACCCATTCAAATTGAAACTATTTTATCAATAAAAAAGGCCTTAATGGGCGAACAAATGGTTTATTCCACTCCCATTAATAGCAACAACCGAATAGGAAATACCGCTGGAATACTAGTTGGAGGCAATTTGAGCATTATTGAAACTTTAGCAGGAAGTGAATCTAATTTAGATACCAGAAATAAAATTCTGTTTATAGAAGATACTGGCGAATACTTATACAGCATCGATCGGATGATGTGGAATTTAAAACGAACCGGGAAATTAAAAAATTTAAAAGGCTTAATTGTTGGTGGGTTTAAAGTTAAGCCCGATGATGCCGGTGAAGAGTTTGGGAAAAATATTTATGAAATTATTTTAGAAAAAGTTTCAGCTTACAACTACCCTGTTGCATTCGATTTTCCTGTGGGCCATCAAAGAAATAATTTTGCTTTAAAATGCGGCGCCAAACATAATTTCGATGTAGGTTTAAATGGTGTTACTTTAAGGACAATTTAAGACTATTATAGCTTTAGGTCATTATGCGATAAAAAATTTAAACCGTTTTTACTTCACTATCTGCATAATCTTCAATATCAGTTATATAACCATTTATTAATAGGAAATCAAAAAGTGGTTTCGCCTCAGGAGTTACTGGCATATTTGAAGTATTAATCACCTCATTGGTTTTCTTATCTAAAAACGGATATGCAAACAATCGAACATTGGTATTAAACATATCGTTCACATAACTCAACAATTGCCCTGAATAATTTTCGCCTTTAAAGTTGGAAGAATTGAATACAAACTTTAAATTATTAATGTTAGTTGCCAAGCCAACGCTTTTCGGTTTACAACGGGCTAAATATTTCGCCAAACGATTGTGACGTGTAAAGTTAGATACGATTACGATATTTCCCGTGTCGCACATTTCTTGTGCTCTTTTAGCTACCGTCTCTAAATCAATATCATCAGGAGTTTCTTGCTCGCCGGTTAAAACATTGGTTAATAAAACCTCAATCATCACAGCTAAATTCCCATCCTCTACTTTATTGGTACGCTTAAACTGGTCAGTTGCTTTATTAAAAAGGCTAAAGTTAGGCAATGATTTCTGACCGTATTTGGTTCTCAAAATCATAATGTCTTTTTTATACAACAAATCTTTAGCCTGGCGAGGATGTGCATCAGAATCGAAAATTGCAGCTGCCGAGAAATCTTTCATAATCATGTACAGATTAAGCAAGATGTTATCTACTTCAGGAAAAGCCGGACCTTTAACCGAAATTAAATCAATCTCTACAGAACCAATGGTTAAGTTATCGGCTAAAGATTCTACCATTAACTTTGGGTCTTGATAATGATAAAAAGCTGCATAAAGCAGATTTACACCGATAATTCCTAATACACGTTGCTGCATATTAACATCAGTATCAAGCAAACGGACATGAAAAAATATTTCATTCGGGAAACCCGCTGGTTCACTTTGAAACCGAAGTCCAACCCAACCGTGTGGTTCGTTGGTACGTTTATAATTTAAGGTAGTAACTGTATCTGCAAATGCAAAAAATGTTCGCTTTTCGTATTTTTCACCAGATAAACGTTCGTTTAGCAAACCAAATTCGTGGTCGAGCATTTGTAAAAGCCTATTCTGACTAACATATCTTCCGTTGGTTTCTGCTCCGTAAATGGCATCACTAAAAGTCATATCGTAGGCCGACATGGTTTTAGCAACGGTTCCAGATGCTGCACCAGCATTAAAAAAGTTTCTAGAAACTTCTTGCCCCGCTCCAATCTCAGCAAAAGTGCCGTAAATGCGTGGGTCGAGATTAATTTTTAATGCTTTGCGTTTAGTATCTAGAATTTCTCTTTCCATGGCGCAAAAATAACAAAAATCATTAGTTCATTACTATCATTAGCTTATTGTTTAATCGCCCATACTTATGAACCATCTTAAAACAAAATAAGGTCAACGTTATCCAACATTGACCTTATAAAACCTAAACTTAAAACTATTATGAAATCCCGCTCTCGAGAAAATCTTTATTACGATACTACAATTTCTTTATGTTGTAATTTCGAATCATCTTTTTTACTAATGTTGATGTGTAAAATACCATCTTTATATTCAGCAGTAATTTTATCGGCATCAGCTGTATCTGGTAAGTTGAACGACCTGGCAAATGAGCTGTAGTCAAATTCTTTACGTGTAAAATCTTTAGCTTTCTGGTTTTCGTCTTTCTTAACTTCTGCCCATACAGAAAGCATATCTTTTTTTAAGTTGATTTGAAAATCTTCTTTCTTTAAACCTGGAGCAGCTAATTCTATAACATAAGCGTCTTCATTTTCGTAAATATTTACATTTGGCGATTTATCTACCATTTTATTTTTACTTACTGCGTCGCTAAACAATGAATCGAAAACGTTGTTGTAGTAAGGAGCTGTGTTACGGGTTCTGTTGTTAAAATTTACAAGTGTCATATCTCTAATTTTTTATTATTTTAATTGATATTAACTACTATTCAACTTATATACCAAACCAAATATTTATGATTTTTAAGACATTATGGCAAAATATCTCTAAACCTAAAGACAAATTGTCCGAAATAAGAGAT
Organism: Pedobacter lithocola; assembly: GCF_042650845.1. NCBI lineage: Bacteria > Pseudomonadati > Bacteroidota > Sphingobacteriia > Sphingobacteriales > Sphingobacteriaceae > Pedobacter > Pedobacter lithocola. The sequence goes on from NZ_JBHSBW010000007.1 coordinate 792,257, forward strand.
TTTTCGGATAAATTCAACTATAAAACCAATATCCATTTGCGCTTTATTGATTTCGATTTAATGGGACACGTAAATAACTCTGTTTACTTTACTTACTTAGAAATTGCCAGAACGAAGTATTGGGAAGAAATAATAAAATGGGATTGGAAGAAGACGGGTATTGTAATTGCTCATGCTGAACTAGATTATATTCAACCTATCGTGATGAATGATAAAATCGCGATTCACGTTAAAACTTCCAGAATTGGAAATACCAGTTTTGATTTGGATTATCAAATTGTAAAAATAAAAGGAACTGAAGAAGTGATTTGTAGCAAAGGAAAAACGGTTTGTATTGCAGTTGATTACAACACAAGCAGACCTACCACTATTCCAGAGGCAGAAAAACAAAGAATGTTAGGTTTTGAGCAGTTAACCTCCTAGCCACCTAAAGGGGAAACTAAAGGCGAACTTTAAAGCAAATATTCAATACCTAGCATTGGCAAAAAAAGGGAACGTCCTCTTTAGCATGTTGGGGTATTCGGCATTATTTTACCAGGGTTTAAAATTCCTTTTGGGTCGAAAACTTTTTTGATGCCACGCATTAAATCTAAATGAATTTCAGAATATTTAATAGGCATAAACTCCTTTTGAACCAAACCGATACCATGTTCGCCAGATAAAGTCCCACCCAATGCAGTTGTTAGTTCGAAAATTTCAGCAATACCAAATTTGAGTTTATTCTCCCAATCTTCATCGCTCATACCCGCTTTAATAATGTTTACGTGTAAGTTTCCATCACCTGCATGACCATAACAAACACTTTCGAAACCGTATTTTGAACCGATTTCTTTAATGCCATTTATTAATTTTGGTAAAGCAGCCCGTGGAACCACTGTGTCTTCTTCTTTGTAAACCGAATTGGCTTTTACAGATTCGGCCATTGTTCTACGCATTCTCCAAAGTTCTTCCTTTTGAGATGCAGTATCTGCAAACAAAACTTCGGTGCAATTATGCTGCTCTAGAACGAGATTAGTTTTCTCACAATTTTTAAGAATATCGTCTAAATCATCACCATCAAATTCAATCATTAATAATGCGGCTACGTCATCCTTTAAATCGAATTTTATATCATCAAAATTAATTACCCATTCTACTCCTTTTCGTTCCATAAATTCCAAAGCAGATGGCGTTACACCTGCCCTAAAAATTGCAGAAACTGCTGCGCAAGCATCTTCATTGGTACTAAAAGAACCCATCATTAAAACCGACTGACTTGGTTTAGGCAAAAGCTTAGTTACAATTTTAGTAACTACTGCTAAAGTTCCCTCTGAACCAATCATCAACTGTGTTAAATTATAACCTGATGCATATTTCAATGTATTTGCACCTGTCCAAATGATATCACCGTTAGGTAAAACAACTTCAAGATTTAAGATGTATTCTCGTATGGTTCCGTATTTCACAACTCTTGGCCCACCAGAACCATGTGCAACATTACCACCAATAAAGCAAGAACCTTTGCTGCTTGGGTCGACCGGATAAAGCAATCCTTTTTCTCCAACCGCATTGATAAATTCTTCAGTAATTACACCAGGTTCAACAGTTGCTTGCAGGTTTTCTGTATCAATATCGAGTATCGATTTAAATTTTTCCATCGATAAAGAAACCCCACCGTAGATTGGTAAAGCTGCCCCGCTTAATCCCGTTCCGCCTCCACGAGGCGTTACTGGCACATGGTGGGCACTACATATTTTCAGCAAAGCAGAAACATCCTCTGTCGAAGTTGGTTTTACTACAACTTCGGGTTGGTAACGCAAATCTTCTGTTTCATCATGACTGTAATTATCCAAACTTTCAGCGTCGGTAAAAACCTTTTCATCGCCAATGGCCGATTTAATCTCTGTTAAAATTGCTGCATTTATTTTGGTAAAATTCATTTCTATTAGGCTGATGTGTAAGATAATTGAACAAACGAATAACCGATTTGTCCTGGCATTGGTGGATTTAACTTTTTTATACTGACGTTGACAGTTTCTATAAATGGATATAGCTCAATAATTTTAGCAATGATATTATTCAAAACCGTTTCCAAAAGCTTTTGAGTTTTTTTCATCTCTTCTATAATAATCTTATTCAAATCTTCGTAATTTACCGTTTGAGCAAGTTCATCATCAAAACCGAGAGGTGAAAATTCAGTTGTTAAATCGATAATAAAATGATTTCCAATAAGTTGCTCTTCAGGATAATAACCATGCATGGCAATGCATTTTACATCTTTTAAAGCTACTGTTTGTTTAAATTGACCCATGTAAAATTTGTGTGGTGTAAAATTATATTTTTATTCATGAATATCATGCCCCTTGCCGTAAATTGTTACCTTTGAAATTGAACGGATTTCTTAACTAGATAATACGAAATTACATGAGCAAATCAGTAAAAAAAGACCTGTACGAGGCACCAGACTATTATTTATTGGATGAATTGCTAACAGATGAACATAAACTTATACGTTCTACAGCTCGCGAATGGGTAAAAAAAGAAGTTAGTCCAATAATTGAAGATTACGCTCAAAAGGCAGAATTTCCTAAACATTTAATTAAAGGATTGGCAGAAATTGGTGCTTTCGGACCAACAATTCCGGCCGAATATGGTGGCGCAGGTTTGGATTATACTGCTTATGGTATTTTAATGCAGGAAATTGAACGTGGCGATTCGGGCATTCGTTCTACCGCATCGGTTCAGGGTTCTTTAGTCATGTATCCGATTTACGCTTACGGAAGTGAAGAACAGCGTAACAAATATTTACCAAAATTAGCAAATGGCGAGATGATGGGCTGTTTCGGATTGACTGAACCAGACCATGGTTCTAACCCAGGCGGAATGGTTACCAATATAAAAGATGCTGGCTCGCATTATATTTTAAACGGTGCTAAAATGTGGATTAGCAATGCTCCTTTTGCAGATATAGCAGTTGTTTGGGCTAAAGATGAAGCTGGTAAAATAAGAGGAATGGTGGTTGAACGTGGAATGAGAGGTTTTTCTACCCCAGAAACACATAATAAATGGAGCTTAAGAGCATCGGCGACCGGAGAGCTTGTTTTTGATAATGTTGAGATTCCGAAAGAAAATGTTTTCCCGAATGTTAGTGGATTGAAAGGTCCGCTAGGTTGTTTAAACCAGGCACGTTATGGAATTGCTTGGGGTGCACTCGGTGCTGCAATGGATTGTTATGATACGGCATTGCGTTATTCGAAAGAGCGAATTCAGTTCGGTAAACCAATTGGTGGCTTTCAATTGCAACAAAAAAAGCTAGCAGAAATGGTTACAGAAATCACCAAAGGTCAATTATTGGCATGGCGTTTAGGTGTGCTGAAAAGTGAGAACCGAGCAACAGCAGAACAAATTTCGATGGCAAAAAGAAACAGCGTCGAAATTGCACTGGATATTGCCAGAAACGCCCGCCAAATGCTTGGTGGAATGGGGATAACAGGAGAATATTCCATTATGCGACACATGATGAATTTAGAATCTGTGGTAACGTACGAAGGAACTCACGATATCCACTTGTTAATTACAGGAATGGATGTGACTGGACTAAATGCATTTAAATAAGAGCAGGATTTTTAAGATAATAGGATTTTCAAGATAAATAGTTGATGAGAGACTACAAAAAATACACATACATACCATCTACACCCGAAGAGGTTTATTTAGCGCTTACTAAAGACATCAGTATTAAGCTGTGGACAGGTGCCGAAGTGGAATTCGAAGAAAAACCTGATACCGAATTTTCTTTTTGGGATGGCGATATTGTTGGAAAAAACATAGAATTTGAAACCAATAAAAAAATTGTTCAGCAGTGGTATTTTGGTGAAGATGGAGAACCATCTATAGTAACCATTAAACTTCACGCTGATAAAACTGGAACTTCGTTAGAGTTTAAGCAAACCAATATTCCGGAGGAAGATTATAAAGAATTTACCGAAGGAATTGAAGAATATTTTATTGGCGGATTGGTAGATTTTTTTGATGAATAAAACATTAGGTTATTATCGCTGTTTAGATTTTAAAAAATAACTAGAATCATGAATAAAACGGTAGGACTAATATTAATTCTTGTGGGAATTGCAATGCTGGTTTGGACTGGCTTTTCTTATACCAAAAAAGAAAAAATTGTAGATGCTGGTCCGATACAGATTTCGGCAGACAGAGAAAAATCAGTTAACTGGCCACCTTACGTTGGCGGGATTATCTTAGTAGCTGGTGTTTTTGTATTTGTAGCATCGAAGAGGAAATAATTAAAACGTCGTTGCAAAGCACGAAACAATCTATTCTTCTATTAAGATCGATTCGTGCTTCGCAATGATTACTTATTGTTATTATTAAATCTCATTACTATAAACCGACCTTATTGCATCTCGCAAATTATATTTGGATGCCATTACTTCTCCATAAGCACCTGCGCTACGAATAGCAAAAATATCTCCCCTAAATGATTCTGGTTGCTCAACTTCCTTACCGAAACAATCTGTACTTTCACAAATTGGACCTACAATATCATATTTGATTTCGGTTTTTAGACGCACGATTTTAGATTGAGTTAAATTTTCTATTTTATGGTAAGCCTGATATAAAGCCGGGCGCATTAATTCTGTCATTCCTGCATCTAATACTACAAAGTTCTTTTTCTTACCATTTTTAATATACAATGCTCTGGTAATTAGCGATGCAGATTGACCAACCAAAGCCCTTCCCAACTCGAAGTGAACTTCTTGATTGGGTTTAACATCTAAAAATTCATTGAAAATTTGGAAATAAGCGGCGAAGTCAGGGATTTGATTATCGGGATTATAGTAATCGATACCTAAACCACCACCAACATTTAAAACTTCTAATTTAAAACCTTTATCTTCAAACCATTTGGCAAATTCATTAACTCGAACACACAGGTTTTTATACACATCGAGGTTTGTAATTTGCGAACCGATATGAAAATGAATCCCAATGAATTTAAGATTAGGAGATGCTTTTAAAGTTTCGGCGCATTCTGGCAAATCCCAAGAATTAATACCGAATTTATTTTCATCTAAACCTGTTGTAATGTTGTGGTGCGTGTGTGCATCTACATTTGGGTTAATGCGAATGGCTACCTGAGCAATTTTACCTTTTGCTACAGCAAGTTCATTTAAAACTTCCAGTTCCTGAATCGATTCTACATTAAAGCAGAAAATATCCAAATCTAAAGCCTCATTTATTTCTTTGTCAGATTTACCAACACCAGCAAAAACGATTTTTTTATGGTCGAAACCCACTTCAACTGCTCTTCTCACCTCTCCAGCACTAACACAATCGGCACCAAAACCAATGCCTTTTATTTGTTCAAGCAAAACCGAATTAAAATTGGCTTTTAACGCATAATGAATGTGGAACTTAAACGGAGCAGCAGCATCAGCACATGTACGCAAAGTTTTCTGCAACAATTCGGTATCGTAATAATAAAATGGTGTTTCTATATTGTTAAACTTTGATATATCTTTATCGGCGAACATGTTCAAATTCCTTATAATATTTTTAATTTTATTTTTTGGGCTAATTTATTGGGGCAATTACCTCGATTTAAAGCACGGAAGAATTACCCAAAAACAATATAACGGCAAAATCCGCTTTTCTATCGTATTACTCCTGATTCTATTGTTCCTTATATTTATCAAAAAATGAAGATTGCTGCAGCCATATTTATCGTTCTAATTATTTGTTTGGGCTTATTTAATTCCTACAAAAAATATAAAAGCGAACTGTTACCATCAAAATTTTTGGCTTTTCACTTCTTTATTGGTTTGCTGGTAATTATGGGTGCTTTTTATCTTCTATTCGAATAATCTGTTGTGTAAACTCCTCAAAGCTTCCGTTTTGTATTCGCTTAAAATCAATAGAGAAACGTTGTAGTTGCTTCCTCCGTAAGAAATCATGCGAATTGGAATGTGTTTCAAACCTTCTAAAACCCGGCTTGCAAAACCATGTTTTTCTGATCCAAAATCGCCAACTACGCAAACAATGCTGTGGTTGGTATCTACTTCTACAGTCCCAAAATTTTCTAATTCTTCGATAATTTTTGGAAGATTCCCCGTTTCATCGATTGTTAAAGAAACAGCAACTTCCGAAGTAGTAATCATATCGATAGGCGTTTTGTAGCGCTCAAAAACTTCGAAAACACGACGTAAAAAACCATAAGCCAATAACATTCTGCTCGATTGAATGCGAATAGCCGTAATGCCATCTTTCGCAGCAATTGATTTTATTTTACCTTTTTCGCTATCATGTGTAATTAAAGTTCCGGCAGCGCTCGGCTCCATCGTATTTAGTAATCGAACCGGAATTTTATATTTCTGTGCCGGAAAAACCGATTGCGGATGCAAAATTTTTGCACCGAAATATGCTAATTCTGCAGCCTCATCAAAAGATAATTGTGCGATTGGTTTCGTTCCTTTCACAATTCGAGGGTCGTTATTGTGCATGCCATCAATGTCCGTCCAGATTTGAACTTCTTCAGCCATAATCGCAGCGCCCAATAAAGATGCAGTGTAATCACTACCTCCGCGACGTAAATTATCAACTTCACCAAAACTATTTCTGCAAATAAATCCTTGTGTAATGAATAATTTATTGCCTTTATTCGCCTCTAAAAGAGGTGTTAAATGTTTGGTTGTAAATGGAATATCAGGCTCGTTATCCTCATCTGTTTTCATAAAATCTAAAGCCGGTAGTAATACAGATTCAACCCCGATAGATTTTAAATAAATGTGATATAATGTAGTTGATAATAATTCGCCTTGTGCTAAAACCACTTTTTCTTCAATAGGTGTAAAGATATAGTTGGTTAAAACTGCTAAAAAACTAAAATGATAATCAATAACTTCATTCCCCATCTCCTGAAAATCAGCATCAGGTAAAAGTTCGATCACAAAATCCTTATATTTTTGATATAAATTTTCAACGCACTCGCTGCCCTTTTTCTTATCGCCAGCTAAAAAATAATTTGAAATTTCTACCAAACTATTTGTAGTACCAGAAACGGCTGATAATACTACAATCTGTTCTTCATTTGGATTAATGATATCCAACAACTTCGTCATGCGCTCGGGACTACCTACTGAAGTACCCCCAAATTTTAATATTTTCATTTAGTGTTTATTGAAATTTAATGGTTAAACAAATCATGATGCTATCCCATACTAAATTTGTTCTACCCAATTTAAAAACGACCGCAACTTTACATTAACTATATATGATAGTGAAAAAGTTAGGTTGGTACCATCTTTAATACCGGATTTTCTTTATTATTGTATCGGGGCGTGAAAATAAGCAAAACAAGCTTAAAAGCAACACCCTCAACAAAATAAAATTTGGGAAAGTTAATTTATTTTGATTACAACCAAACTTCCACCTAGTAATGTTTGTTCAACACCAGATATTAAATTAAAATAAAGCTCAATGCAAGCAATTGATCAATCAACACAAGCTACCATTAACCAATGGTTAAGCGGCAATTACGACGAAAAAACTAAGGCAGAAATTCAAGCCCTTGTCGACCAAAATGCAACCACCGAACTTACCGATTCATTTTATAAAAGTTTAGAATTTGGAACCGGCGGTTTGCGTGGAATTATGGGTGCAGGTTCAAACCGCATCAATAAATACACTATTGGAACGGCTACACAAGGTTTAGCAAATTACTTAAATAACAAATACCCTGGAGAGAAGATCAGCGTAGCCATAGCTCATGATAGCAGAAACAATTCTGATTATTTTGCAAAAATCACGGCTGATGTTTTTTCTGCCAATGGAATACATGTTTATTTCTTCGAGGCGTTAAGACCAACGCCAGAATTATCATTTGCTGTTCGTCACTTCGGTTGTAAAAGTGGTGTAATGTTAACAGCATCGCACAATCCGAAAGAATATAACGGTTACAAGGCATACGGTGCAGATGGCGGTCAATTTACTTCGCCAGATGATAAATTGGTGATTGATGAAGTGAATAAAATTCAAAGCATTGATGAAGTAAATTTTAACCGAGTTGATGAAAATGTGGAGTTGATTGGTGAGGCTGTTGATAAACTGTATTTAGATGGAATTACAGCACTTTCAATTTCACCTGATGCCATTAAAAGACAGCACGATTTGAAAATTGTGTTCTCTCCTATCCACGGAACTGGTATTACTTTAGTGCCAAAAGCGCTTGAGCAATTTGGCTTTACTAACGTAACTTTAGTTGAAGAACAAAGCACACCCGACGGAAATTTCCCAACGGTGGTTTACCCTAATCCAGAGGAAAAAGATGCGCTGACTTTAGCTATGAATAAAGCAAAAGAAATTGATGCGGATTTGGTTCTAGCAACTGACCCTGATGCAGACCGCGTGGGTATTGCAGTTAAAGATAACGATGGCGAGTGGGTTTTACTTAACGGCAACCAAACCGGAAGTTTATTAATCAACTATATAGTGTCGGCTTGGGAAGAAAAAGGTAAACTGACTGGTAAAGAGTATGTGGTTTCTACGATTGTGACTACAAGCTTAATTAAAGCAATTTGCGATGCTAAAAATGTTGAATATTTTAACACTTTAACGGGTTTTAAATGGATTGGACAAGTTATTACCAATTTACAAGGCGAGAAAACTTTTATTGCAGGTGGTGAAGAGAGTTATGGTTACTTAATTGGCGATTTAGTTCGCGATAAGGATGCTGTGGTTTCTGCTGCTTTCATTTCTGAAATGACGGCTTATTATAAAGATAAAGGTGCGAGTTTGTACAATGCCATGTTAGATATGTATGTAGAATACGGTTTGTACAAAGAAGATTTAGTTTCATTAACTAAGAAAGGTAAATCTGGTGCTGAAGAAATTAAAGCCATGATGGAGAAATTTAGAAACAATCCGCCAGTATCTTTAGGTGGTTCTAAAGTTTCGATACTGAAGGATTACGAATTGAGCCAGGAAACTGATTTAGCAAGTGGAAAAGTAACTAAATTGGATTATCCGGCATCTGATGTTTTGCAATTTATTACTGAAGATGGAAGTATAGTTTCTGCCCGTCCGAGTGGTACAGAGCCAAAAATTAAATTCTATTGCAGTGTTAATGCTCCATTAGCAGATAGAGCAGACTTTGCTAAAGTTAATGGAGAACTTGGTAATAAAATTAAAGCGGTAATGACCGATTTGCAAGCCTAAGTTTTCAAATTGCATACTTACTGATAGCACAGATGAAAAATTTCATCTGTGCTTTTTTATAGTAAATTAAAAATAAAGGCAATTAAATTATAAACGGATAGCATTTATATAACAGATATTAATTCCATTCGACAAATACCATTGCCATTTATTTCAATCGAACGCTAACATATTTATACATATTGTTTGCCAACCTCAATTTCGTTTGTACATTTGCAGCGAGATAGAATGTTAAAAAGAGCCTTTATATTTTTCCTTGTAATCTGTACAATATCAAATTGCTACATGCAATTGATCGTTTTTTCGGGTTATCAAATGAATAAAGAATACATTACCTCTGTTTTTTGTATTAACAAGGCACACCCGGAATTGCATTGCGATGGACAATGTTTCTTAGCTAAAAAGCTGAAAGATTTAGATGGCAAAAATAAACGGGCTCAAGACAATTTAAAGAGAATTACTGAGGCCGAACCCGAATTTAAGGTTGTAGCCATCAATCATAATATCCCTTACTTTATTTTAAAATCGGAAAGTGGTTATCTACAACAACCAATTAAAAACCTTTCGATTTCTATTTTTCATCCACCGAAAGCGGTTTAAGTAAATTTCCATCTTATTGTTCGTCACCTTGAATTTATTTTTAGGGTTTTGATGGCCATTTGGCTCATATCAATCATGCTCAAATAAATTCAGCATGACGACCATATTCCTTTAATTTTCACTTATCCAATTTTCAAGAAATGAAAATATCACAATACTTATTGGCATTGCTATGCCCTATTATCCTTTTGTCATCATGTAAAAAAAGTAATGATGAAGTCGCAACAGATACAAAATCTAGTTTCACTTTAGAATTCGAGCATCAGGTAAACGGTACTCCGTTGATTTTAAATACAACAACTTACAAAAATGCCAGAGGCGAAGATTTTAAAATAAATGTGTTTAAATATTACATAAGCAATGTTAAGCTCAGCAAAGCTGATGGAACAACTTATTTAGTGCCGGAAAGCTACTTTTTAATCGATGAATCAAAATCAGCATCGAAATTAATTACGGTAAACGATGTACCAACTGGCGATTACACAAAAATTGAATATACAATTGGTGTGGATTATGCCCGAAATTTTGCTGGTGCACAAACAGGGGCTTTAGACCCAATAAATGGCATGTTCTGGACCTGGAACAGCGGTTATATTTTTGTAAAATTAGAAGGAACTTCCCCACAATCTCCCGCGGCAAATAATCTTTTAACTTTCCATATTGGTGGCGTTGTCGACCCAAATAACACCATCAGAACCTATTCTACTGAAATTAATGCAGCTAATCCATTGAGAATCAGAATAGATTCTAAACCGGATATGCACTTTGTTGTAAATGCAGCATCGTTATTTACAGGTACAACAGATGTGAGTTTTGCAACATTGAATTTCACGATGGGTGGAGCGAATTCAGTAGTCGTGGCTAATAATTATGCGAAAGGTTTATACCGTTTAGACCATATTCACAATTAAATGTTGAGGAAATTAACTGTTTTCGCAGTGCTTTTTATAAGCATTGCGTTAATGTATGCCTGTAGCAAAAATGAAGATGAAATTGTACCAGAAGAAAAAGCAATAACTTTCTCAGTTCCATCAAACTTCCCTGCTCCGGTTTACAATTTCGAACACAATAAACTTAGTAATGCAGGGTTTTCCTTGGGCAAAAAGCTTTTTTATGATGCCCGGTTATCAGCTGATAAAAGTGTATCGTGCGGCAGTTGTCATCAGCAGTTTGCAGCCTTTGCAAATCTCGACCATAAGGTTAGTCACGGTGTAAATAATTGCCAGGGAAAGAGAAATGCTCCATCCCTTTTCAATTTGGCTTGGCAAAAGGCTTTCTTTTGGGATGGTGGTGTAAAAAACATCGAAACATCGCCACTTAATGCAATTACCGATGCTTGCGAAATGGGAACTGACATTGTAACCATTATCACCACGCTGAAAAATACTGAACCTTATCCTGAAATGTTTAAAAAAGCTTTTGGCTCTACAGAAATCAATTCGCAACTCATTTTAAAATCAATTACACAATTTATGGGCGTGTTGGTTTCTGGCAATTCAAAATATGATAAAGTAATGCGTAAAGAAGATGGGATTTTATTCACTTCAGATGAACAAGCTGGCTATACACTGTTTAAGCAAAAGTGCAGTTCTTGCCATGCTGAACCTTTATTTACCGATTTTTCATACCGCAGTAATGGTTTGGATTTGATAAGTACCGATGAAGGACGTTCGCATATCACAGGCGTTCAAACAGATTTTGGAAAATTTCGTGTACCAAGCTTAAGAAACATTGAATATACTAGTCCATACATGCATGATGGGCGTTTTTACAGTTTAGATGAAGTTTTGGAACACTACAATTCTGGCGTAAAAGCAGCTGAGAATTTAGATGCTGAATTAAAAAGCGGCATCCAATTAAACAGCTTAGAAAAATCACAAATCAAAGCATTTTTAAAAACTTTAACAGACAATGAATTTATCAAAAATACATTATATAGTGAATCGTAAATTATTGGTTTTAGCCTTGCTTTTAGTAAGTAGCAATGTTTTTGCCTGCGATATTTGCGGTTGTTTTATGGGGATTACGCCATACTACAACCGTAACAGCATCAGCTTATTATATCGTTACCGCTCATTTAATGGTTACAATGGCCAATCACATTCCTTATTTCCAAACGGAGGTAATTTTTTCATTCCAGCCAGAAGTCAGGATTCGCCAATAACCGGTCACAATGGGAATCCTGATGATTACGAACTGTATCGATCGTTAGAAGTCAGGGGTAAATATTTCATTAATAGTAAATTGGAAATTAATGCCATTTTGCCTTATGTTTCAAACAGCGAACGCTACAATGGCTACACCTCAACAGTTGGTGGCATCGGTGATGTGAACTTGTACGCAGGTTATCATCTGGTACAAAAATTCGAAGATAATTTTAAGCAACAGCTCATAGCAGGCGCAGGAATTAAACTTCCAACAGGTAAAAATGATTTCAAAAATACGGCTGGCATTCGCTATTCATCTTTACAACAGGCAGGAACAGGAAGTACGGATGGCTTTGTTTACCTAAACTATTTAGTTGGATTGGGCAAATTTGGTGCAAGTTTAAATACATCTTACAAAGTAAATGGAACCAATAATCGAGATGAAGGAATTGCCAACAGCACAACCAGTTTTTTAAATATTTTTTATACGCAGTTAGTTGGTAAATATGTTCAAGTGATGCCATCTGCACAGTTTTTTTATGAATATTCTGGCGGAGAAAAATATAATTGGGTAAATACTGGAGAACATGTTATGAATAACCTGATGGGTGGTGTTGGTGCAGATATTTTTTATAAAAACGTAGCACTAAATATGGGCATTCAAAAAAACATTTGGGAAGCCGAGACTGACCACCCAATGAGTGCTGGTAAAGTTTATGTTGGTATTACTTATAATTTTTAAATATGAAACAAAGAATAATAATGGCAATTGGCGTAATAACATGTTTATTTAATGCCTGCAAAACCGAACCCGATGCACAAGCGGTTAGAAAAGAAGTACTTAACATACATGATAAATTGATGATGGATGGCGAAAAAGTAATTAAAAATAAAATGAAGTTAGATTCGGTTCTAAAATCTGATAAAATTCATTCATCGTCTGATTCTGTGAAAGTTGCAGACTTAATCGTGCGACTAAACAAGGCAGATGAAAATATGATGGATTGGATGCATTTCTTCAAAGATGATTTTAAAGGCAGAACCAAGCAAGAAGAGTTGGATTATTATAAGTCAGAAATGATAAAAATCAGAGCAGTAGAAGATGAATATATCAAAGTCACGAAAGTATCTGATTCGGTTCTGAAAATTTATAAAGTTTCATTCGGCAAAAGTATGGAACATAATAAGCACTAGTCACCTCAATTTATCAAAACTGGTGGATTGATAAACTAAAGAACAACTCAATGTGTCCTTCTCTTCAAGGAGAGGGATTGCATTTATTATAATAAAAAGATGCGGCTGATATGGTGAGATTTTTCAGCCGCTGATTTTAAAGTTAAACACTAATTAGCAGTGTAATAAAACAACAATTAATTCCCTCCTCCCAAACAGAGGTTGTATATTTACATTTTAATAAAATACCATGAATAAAATAATTTTTTCGATAGCAGCTTTTATGCTCACAATAAGCATATTATCTTCTTGCAAACAAGATAAAAAACTTCCCTTTTATGGCGAGCGACATGCAGAAACTAGCACAGATGCTGATGGTGTAGAAAAGGTTGATACTGTTTATCAAACCATTCCGAGTTGGTCTTTTTTAAATCAGGATAGTGTTATAACAACTAATAAAGTAACGGATGGGAAAGTTTATGTAGCTGATTTTTTCTTCACTTCTTGTACAACCATCTGCCCTACTATGCACCGTAATTTAATGACAGTTTATAACGATTTTAAAACCAATCCTGATGTGATGTTTGTTTCACATACTATTGATTTTAAATATGATAAACCATCGGTTTTGAAAAAATATGCCCAGAAATTAGGTGTTGATGGTGCTAAATGGCAATTCCTTTATGGAAGTAAAGACAGTGTTTACACCTTAGCAGAGAAAAACTATTTAGTTGCCGTAGGCGAAGATAGTACCGCTAAAGATGGCTACATTCACCAAGGATATTTGGTTTTAATAGATAAAGACCGAAGAATCCGTGGTGCTTATGATGGAACAAAAACTGACCAGGTAGAGCAATTAAAAAAAGATATTCCGGTTTTGTTAGCGGAATATAAAAAATAGAATTATAATTTTTGTCGTCATTTCGACCGAAGTTTTATTCCGCTCGAAATAACGACTTAATTTAACAAAACACATGCGCAAATACTTCATCAATTCTATTTTCCTGTTTTCAATTATTGCTGTAATTTTTTCTTGCCAAAACCAGCAAACAATTGATTTACAAAATTATATGTCGAATGGCAAAAGTGTTTATGTAGCAAAATGCCAAAATTGTCATGGCGAAAATGGCGAAGGCTTGGGCCAGCTAGCGCCACCTTTAACCGACACTCTATTTTTAAAAACCAATAAAAATAAATTGGCTTGTATTATTAAAAATGGTGCAAATGAGACATTTGTAATTAATGGCAAAGAATATAAAGAGAAAATGCCCGCATTCCCCGAATTGGCTGATATCGATGTAGCACAAGTCATGGTTTATGTAACCAACTCTTTTGGGAATAAACAAGGTTTTATCGATTACAAACAGGTTTCTAAGCAATTACAAAATTGTAAATAATTAAATTTCTTGTGGTAGTTTGGCTAAAATAATTCATCTTTGCGCAAAATGCAGGTTGTTCTATCGCTGTTTCGAATAAAATCGAAAGAGAGGAAAGTCCGGGCAACATAGGGCATCTCGCTTTCTAACGGAAAGGGATTTAGGAATGAAAACCTGAATTACGGATTAGTGCAACAGAAAATATACCACCCAAACATTTATGTTGGGAAAGGGTGAAAACGTGCGGTAAGAGCGCCCGAGCATTGCAGGCGACTGCAGTGGTTTGTAAACCCCGAGAGTTGAAAGACCAAATAGGCTAACGCATGTAGGGCTGCCCGTCCGATGTTAGTGGGTAGGTCGTTAGAGATAAACGGTAACGTTTATAGTGGATTAATGATAGAAATTTTGAGCAATCAGAAAACAGAACCCGGCTTACAGACCTGCATTTTTTACATCTAAAACATTCTTTATATATAAACCTGATGGGAATGACAGCCCTGGTTTTACTATAGGGCTACAATAAAAAGCAAGACTGAATTATCCGATGAAAAACTTTGTATTGTTTTCCAAAAGAAATAATTTTTCATACTTCCCTCTAAAAAGTATTGTATAAAAAACTATACATTAATTTAAAAATAATATATTCGCAATTCAAATAAATAAAACCAGTCACAAATGGCCAAATTATTAATTATTGATGATGAGCGGGCGATAAGAAGTACTTTACGCGAAATCTTAGAATACGAAAATTACGACGTTGAAGATATCGATAACGGTATCGACGGACTCGAAATGATTAAGAAAACCAATTTCGACCTTGTACTTTGCGATATTAAGATGAATAAAATGGATGGTATGGAAGTGCTTGAACAGGCACAACTTATCAAACCAGATTTACCTTTCATCATGATTTCGGGCCATGGCACGGTTGAAACCGCAATTGAGGCCAGTAAAAAAGGGGCTTTTGATTTTATTTCTAAACCACCAGATTTAAACCGTTTATTAATTACCGTTCGTAATGGTTTAGACCGTGGAAATTTAGTTACAGAAACCAAAGTTTTAAAACGTAAGGTTAGTAAAACCCGCGAAATTTTAGGCGAATCAGAAAGCATTTCAAAAATAAAAGAAACTATTGAGCGGGTTGCTCCTACTGAAGCACGTGTATTAATAACTGGTGCAAATGGTAGTGGTAAAGAGTTAGTTGCACGTTGGTTACACGAAAAATCTAATCGAGCTGATAGTCCGCTTATTGAAGTAAACTGTGCAGCAATTCCATCAGAATTAATTGAAAGTGAATTGTTTGGGCACGAGAAAGGCTCATTTACTTCCGCGGTTAAACAACGTATTGGTAAGTTCGAATTGGCAAACGGAGGTACTTTATTTTTGGATGAGATTGGAGATATGAGCCTTTCGGCACAAGCAAAGGTTTTACGTGCTTTGCAAGAGCATAAAATTTCTCGCGTTGGTGGCGAAAAAGAAATTGAAGTTAATGTTCGCGTTTTAGCAGCAACCAATAAAGATTTATTAAAAGAAATTGAAGATGGTAATTTCCGTATGGATTTGTACCACCGATTAAACGTTATTAACATTCACGTTCCGCATTTAACAGAGCGTACTGATGATATTCCTGTTATTGCACAAAACTTTTTAGAGCGTATTTGCGATGATTACGGAATGCCAGTTAAGCGAATTAATGAAGGCGGAATGGCTGCGCTACAAGCACTCCCATGGACCGGAAACGTACGTGAGTTGCATAATATGATTGAGCGTTTAATTATTTTAAGCGATAAAGTTATTACTGAAAACGATGTACGGGCTTTCGCTAACCCAGGTGGCGGTACAAATATTGGCGCAGCAACTAGTGCTCAGATAGCTAGCGCTAGCTCGGCTTTATCTTCATCCTTTGATAGTTTTAATAATTTTCAGGATTATAAAGACCATGCTGAAAAGGAATTTATTAAGTTTAAGCTAGAGAAAAACAACTGGAATGTTTCTAAAACAGCTGATGAAATTGACATCCAGAGAAGTCACTTATACAGTAAAATTGAGAAGTTTGGATTGAAGAGGGACGCCGTTTAGCCTTCCTACCAGCAAGTTGAAGAGTCAATTCTCGAAAAAGAGTTGAGGATATTAAAATCTCCTCAACTTTTTTTTGGTGATAATCTATATAACTAAGAACTATTGAAATATTCGCTTGAGCCGAAAGGCCGGTTAAAGGTTAGCGTTTTTTTTTGGGGAATATGAAATGTTTATCCCATATAATCATTTTGCCTCATAAGCAAGGCTCTATATTTATTAAAAATTGCAGTTTTAGAAACGAAACCTTTATATCTATTGGACTCATCAACAACAGGTAAAAGCCATACATTATCCTGCTCCATTTTTTGTAAAACCACTTTTAAATCATCGTATTCTAATATTGTGTTTGGTGCAGACTGAACTAAATTTGTAGCCGTCAGGTTTTCCTTATCAGGATTATTAACCATCTCACTAAAAATATCTTCTATATAAATGATGCCTTTAAAATCATCTAGGTCATCAGTAACCGCACAAATATTTTTGTGAGATTGAACAATTTCATTCATTTTTACAGAAATTAAATCATCCATAAGTAGCTGAGGATAAGTTTTTTCTATCAAATATTTTAATTTCATTTGATTTAAAACCGTTGTATCCTTATCCTCGTGAGATAATAATTCGCCTTTATCAGCCAAAACCTTAGTGTAAATAGAATGTTTTTGAGCGCTACGATTAATCGCATAAGATATTGCCGTTGTAATCATCAAGGGAACCATTAAGATGTAGCCACCGGTAATTTCGGCAATTAAAAAGATACCCGTAAGCGGGGCATGCATTATCGAACCTAATGCAGCAGCCATACCTGCAACAATGAAATTAGAAACGTTCAAATGCGCAATACCTAAAGTATTCAAAGTGTAAGCGAAAATGAAACCAATCAATCCACCCATAATTAAGCTTGGTGCAAATGTACCGCCATTACCACCGGCACCTAAAGTAATTAAGGTAGCCAGCGATTTCATAAAAATAGTAACCACCGTAAACAAAATAACCAGGGCTGGAATGGTGTTGTAATCTTCGAAAATACTATTGTTGATTACAGCTAGATAATCGCCTCTCAATAAGTTTTTCATGGTGATGTAACCCTCTCCATAAAGTGTTGGGAACAAAAAAACCAATAAACCAAGCATTAAACCGCCAACAATAACTTTAGTGTATGGATGTTTTATTTTATAAAATAAACCTTTAACTGCATAGTTAGCTTTGGTAAAATAGATAGAAAACAAACCGATTAAGCCTGCCAAAAGCACATAGTAAAATAATGCATTTACCTGCCAACCTTCTGTTACTAAAAAGAATAATTGCTGTGTATAAAACAGTCTTGCAACTACAGCGGCAGTTGCCGCAGATAATAATAGGGGAATAAAGGCCGGAATGGTAAACTCTGGCA
This sequence comes from Pedobacter lithocola, assembly GCF_042650845.1. NCBI lineage: Bacteria > Pseudomonadati > Bacteroidota > Sphingobacteriia > Sphingobacteriales > Sphingobacteriaceae > Pedobacter > Pedobacter lithocola. The sequence goes on from NZ_JBHSBW010000007.1 coordinate 810,232, forward strand.
GCAAGATTTCGATAGCGAAAACAATACCGGCAACCGGACTATTGAATGCTCCCGCTATACCTGCAGCGGCTCCACAAGCAACAAGCATTGTAATTTCTCGATAGGATAAACCTAAAAAACGACCGAGATTTGAACCAATTGCTGAACCACTTGTAACGATAGGCGCCTCCAAACCCGTAGACCCCCCAAAACCAACTGTAACGGCAGCAGTAATTATTTGTGAATAAATATTGTGTGCCTCAACCTTACTTGAGTTTTTAGAAATAGCATACAACAACGGCGTTAAGCCTGTTTCGAATTTACTTTTCCTGATGAAATACTTAATGTATAAAACTGTAAGGAAAATACCAATCATCGGAAAAATAAAATACAGGTAGTATTTATATTTCCAATGCCAGTCTGATTGAAGAAACTCTTCTATGTGGTGAGTTAAACTTTTTAACGCAGCAGCTGCCAATCCAGCTAAAATACCTACAATAATTGCCAATATAACTAAGAAATTACGATTTGATATTTTTGATTTTCTATATTGGTTAATCTTATCAAGGTAATTTACAAAGCGGAGATACATGCTATCGGGTTTTAATTGAGAGCGAATGTTCCAAATGTAGCTAAATGTGAGCGTTGAGCCAATATTTAAAGCATTTATTAAGCATCAAATTTATCTAAAAGCTTAATTAGTGTAGCGTAATCTTTAGGGTAAGGTGCATCAATTACAATGTCTTTATCATCCATTCCTTTAAAAACCAAATGCCTCGCATGCAATGCAAAACGTTTCATAATTGGCTGTTCTTCTTCACCTTTAGTTAATTTATATCCACGTTTAATTGATGATAAAAATACTGATTTACCTTTATACATCTCATCGCCTACAATCGCGGCTCTTTGCGTAGCCAGGTGAATACGAATTTGGTGCATTCTTCCGGTAATTGGTTTACACTCTACCAAAGTATAGTGCTTGTAATATTTTAACGAATCGAAAATGGTTTCTGCTCTTTTACCTTCTGCTCTATCGATGGTTACATTCTTATTTCCATCATTTAAAATTGGTAAATCGACCACTAATTTATCAAAGATTACGTGACCATCAACCACTGCGTGATAAGTTTTATCAACCTTTCTCCGCTCAAACTGCATAGAGGCATGACGATAGCCTTCCGGATTTTTAGCAATAATTAAAGCGCCAGAAGTTTCCTTATCCAAACGGTGACAGACCTGTGCATCATCGCTATATTGTTTGGCCAAACGTAATACATTGGTTTCGCCTGAACCACCTCTTTCATCAAGCGAAGCCAGAAATGGAGGTTTATTGATGACAATAAAATCGTTGTCTTCGAAAAGAATAAGATCTTTAAAATTAGGGTATTTCAAATTGAAGTATTATTGATAAGTCGCAAAAATACGGATTTTATTTTAGTGCTAATAGATTTCAGAATGGTTGATTTGAATTAATGGCGCATTCAAATAAGTAGGAAAGTTAATACCTATAAATTTTGTGCAATTACATAACCACTGGACCACGCCCACTGAAAGTTATAACCGCCCAACCAGCCAGTTACGTCTAAACATTCTCCGCCAAAAAATAAGTTAGGAATTTTTTTACACTCTAAAGTTTTAGAAGAAATTTCATTGGTGTCGATTCCGCCACGCATAACTTCGGCCTTATCATATCCTTTATCGCCAGCTGGCTTTACTTTAAATTGATGTATGGTTTGAGTTATTGTTTCAATTTCAATTTTAGTTAATGATGCAACAGGCTTATTTAAAGGCAAAAATTTTCCTAATGCATCAGTAAACTTTTTGGTATAAAAACGGTTTAACAAAGTTGATAATAATGTTTTTCCATTCAATTTGCGTTCCTCATCCAACAATTGGGCAATATTATAATGTGGCAATAAATTGATGTTTACCACCTCGCCCCTTCTCCAGAAAGACGAAATTTGCAATATTGCAGGACCACTTAAGCCCCAATGGGTAAATAAAATGTTTTCTTCAAAAGAAATATCATCATTGCTTACTTCACAGAAAACCGAATTTCCTGATAATTGAGCAAACCATTCTTCATCTTTCCCAGTAATGGTAAGAGGCACTAAAGCTGGCGCTGTTTCGATAATTTTTAAATTATTTTTGCGAGCAAAACGCAAGGCAAAATCTGTAGCACCCATTTTTGGAATTGGTAACCCTCCCGTTGCAATAACTAATTTATCTGCAGTGATGGCTATACTTTTGCCATTCTTCTCATAACTAACTTTAAAACCATCCGCCAAAATTTCAATGTCTTTAACATCTGCATTGCATCTAATCTCCTGACCTAGACCTGCACAAATTGAAGTGAAAACTTCAACTACATCTTTTGCATTTTTTTCATCAGGAAACAGTTGTCCTAAAGTTTTTTCTTTTCCGCTGATGCCATATGTTTCAAAAAAATTAATCGTATCATCAATAGTAAATTGGGTAAAAGAAGATTTAATGAAATGTGGATTTGATGAGATAAATTGTTCTGCAGATGCAAATTGGTTGGTGTAATTACATCGTCCACCTCCTGAAATTAAAATCTTTGCACCGGGTTTTTCATTCCTTTCCAGCAAGATTACTTTCTTTCCTAAATAGCCTGCCTGCACCGCACACATCAATCCGCAAGCACCTGCACCAATAATTATTGCATCAGCATTCATCAATAAAATTTATTATGGTTACTTTTGTGCAAAAGTAGCATTATTTTCAAGCGCATGGCAAAACAGATTAGCGAATTAAAATTAGGTATTTTAGGTGGTGGTCAATTAGGCAGAATGCTCATTCAACAAGCAATTAATTATAATGTTAATTCTTTAGTTTTAGACCCCGACCCTGATGCACCTTGCAAGCATATTGCAAACTATTTCGAAAATGGTTCAATTACCGATTTTGATACCGTTTACAATTTTGGCAAAAGAGCAGATATTATCACCATAGAAATTGAAAAAGTAAATATTGAAGCGTTAGAACAACTTGAAAAGGAAGGCAAACAAGTATTTCCACAATCAAGAGTAATACGATTAATTCAGGATAAAGGCGTTCAAAAACAGTTTTTTAAAGAAAATGATATTCCAACTGCTCCATTTCAAATCGTAAACACGAAAGAAGATATGGAGAATAGCCATATTCCTTTTCCATACATTTTAAAATTAAGGAAAGATGGCTATGATGGTAAAGGTGTTATGAAAATTAACAATGCTAACGATTTGGATAAAGCATTTGATGCGCCTTGTATTATCGAAAAGTTAGTAGATTTTGAAAAGGAAGTAGCCGTAATTGTTGCAAGAAACTCAAACGGTGATATGAAAACCTTTCCAATGGTGGAAATGGAATTTAATCCGGAGGCAAACCTGGTTGAATTTTTAATTTCGCCATCTACATACGCAGAAAGTTTGCAACAGAAAGCGGAAAACATCGCTAAAAATATTGCTTCAGGAATGAACATCACAGGCATTTTAGCCGTAGAAATGTTTGTATGTAGAGATGGTGAGATTTTGGTGAATGAAGTTGCACCTCGTCCGCATAACAGCGGTCACCACACCATAGAAGGTAATTATGTATCACAATTTGAGCAGCATTTACGTTCAATCTACAATTTACCCTTAGGTGATACAAGTAGCATAACAAACGCAATTATGATAAACTTGCTTGGAGAAAAAGGCTCTGAAGGCGTTGCTCAGTATGAAAATTTAGAGAAAATTTTAGCTATAGATGGCGTATTCGTTCATTTATATGGTAAAAAATATACAAAACCGTTTCGTAAAATGGGCCACGTAACTGTAGTAGATATTGATAGAGAAAAAGCTATTGAAAAGGCCAGGTACGTACAGAAAACATTGAAGGTAATTGCTTAAAGAGCAAGGAATAAAGAACAACGATTTTAAAACTATAAGAGAAAAATATATGAGTGTTGAAAATTCTAATTCCTTTAAACAAACAACTGCCTTAGTGGGCATAATTATGGGTAGCAAATCAGATTTACCTGTAATGCAAGATGCTGCCGATGTTTTGGAAGAATTTGGAATAGATTATGAAATTACTGTCGTTTCTGCCCACAGAACACCAGAGAGAATGTTTAACTATGCAAAAGAGGCTTTTAAAAGAGGCTTAAAAGTTATTATTGCTGGTGCCGGTGGTGCTGCTCATTTGCCAGGAATGGTTGCATCAATCACAACATTACCGGTTATTGGCGTTCCTGTAAAATCTTCAAACTCTATTGATGGTTGGGATAGTATTTTATCCATATTGCAAATGCCAAATGGAATTCCAGTTGCAACTGTAGCACTAAATGCCGCTAAAAATGCAGGTTTACTAGCTGTACAGATTTTAGCAACTTCAGATGATTCTATAACCGTTAAAATGCAGGCCTATAAAGATGATTTGAGGAAAAAAGTTGAAGAGAGTGCGGAAAATTTATAATGATAAAAGAGAGGTCCAAAGTCAGTCTCAATATCGTCTGACTTCGGACCTCCGACTTAACAGCTTAATTCAAACTCGGGTCTGCAGGGAAATTGCTTACGTGGGCATATTTCGGTCCTAAATTTACAATTACATCCCTCCATAATTGTTCATCATCGCCGCCAAAAATAATATCAGGATGAGAAACATCACTCACCATCCAGGCATTTTCTTCAATTTCCTTTTCTAACTGACCTTCGTCCCAGCCAGAATATCCTATAAAAAATTTAACTTCATCCTCTTCAATCGCATTAGAATTAATAAGGATTTTCAAAGTTTCGAAATTTCCACCCCAATAAATACCATTTCCAATTTCCTCTCCACTTTGCATTTTATCAAAACATCTGTGGATAAAGTGAATGGTATCTACACCAACAGGACCACCAAAATAAATTTGATTATCAGCTTCCCATAAGTCTTTTACTACATCTTTCAAAAGCAAATTGCCAAATTGGTTAAGTATATAACCTACCGAAGCTTCATCGCTGTGTTCCGTTAGCAAAATCACCGACCTTTTAAAATTTGGGTCAGCCATAAAGGGTTCAGAAATAAGTAATCGGCCGGTTTTTGGTTTTATATTATTAAGCATTACGATTATCGTTTGAAGCACCACAAAAGATGCCTATTTTTGTTTATGCAAGTTACAAATGAATTTCTACAAAACCTGCGCCAAGATTATAAAAGCGCAACGTTAGATGAAGCTGACGTAGATAACAACCCAATACATCAATTTAAAAAATGGTTTGATAATGCTGTTGAAGCTCAAGTTTATGAACCAAATGCAATGACTTTGGCCACAGCCGATAAAGCAGGAAAGCCTGATGCTCGAATCGTATTATTAAAAGGTGTAGATGAAGAAGGATTTAGATTTTTTACCAATTATTTAAGTGCCAAAGGCAAAGAGCTCAAAAGAAATCCTTATGCAGCATTGGTTTTCTTTTGGTCTGATTTAGAAAGACAAGTTAGGATTGAAGGAACAGTAGAAAAGTTAGACAAAGAAACTTCTGAAGAATACTTTATCACTCGACCAGTTGCCAGTCAGATTGGAGCAGTAGCTTCGCCACAAAGCCAAATCATCCCAAACAGGAAATTTTTAGAAGAAAAGTTTGAAGATTTAAAGTTAAAAAGTAATAATAAAACCATCGCGAAACCTGCACATTGGGGTGGCTATATTGTTAAACCTACCCGAATAGAATTTTGGCAAGGTAGAAGAAGCAGACTTCATGATAGAATAAATTTTGAATTGGTTAAGGGCATTTGGGTTAAAACAAGACTGGCACCATAACAATATCGTATAAAAACAAAATAGAGATTCGCCATCCGGCCAAATCTCTATTTTTAACTAATCATTAACTAACCTAAAATCTCCTAGGAAGTACCTATATAAACCAATAAAAATGCGCCTAAATGTAACGGCTATTTCTATTTTCAATGCGCAAATAAATTGTTATTGTTACTTGATGATTCAAATATCCAAAGAAGAAATCGAATTCTAAATCATGTATCGGTGAATAATAGCAATGTATCGATTAACAAAAATTAATGTAATTTTTATATGATGATTAACATTTATTAACTATAAATAGTTGTAAATCAAATATTTATATCATATCAAATTAGTCTTTCTAATTGTAGTTTTTACATTTACTTTTAAATTTTCAAATTCAAATTAAATCAAATGATAAATAATATTGCAGTTATAGGTTCTGGCACAATGGGCAATGGTATTGCACACACATTTGCTCAATTTGGTTACTCGGTAAATTTGATTGACATCAACCAAAATGCCTTAGACAAAGCCTTACAAACCATAACCAAAAATCTTGATAGGCAGATTGCTAAAGGAACACTTTCAGAAGACCAAAAATCTGCGACTTTGGCAAATATTCAAACGCATACAGTTATTGAATCTGGTGTAAAAAATGCCGATTTGGTTGTTGAAGCAGCTACAGAAAATGTTGATTTAAAACTTAAAATATTTAAAGATTTAGACGCCTTCGCTCCTGCCGAAGCAATTTTAGCCTCAAATACTTCATCAATTTCTATTACCCAAATTGCTGCCGTAACCAATCGTGGCGATAAAGTAATTGGTATGCATTTTATGAATCCTGTTCCGGTTATGAAGTTAGTTGAAGTGATTCGTGGTTACCAAACCAGCGAAGAAACTACTAAAACCATTATGACGCTTGCAGAAAGTTTACAAAAAACACCTGTTGAAGTAAATGATTATCCTGGTTTTGTAGCTAATAGGATTTTAATGCCGATGATTAATGAAGCAATTTATACACTTTATGAAGGTGTTGCAGGTGTTTATGAAATTGATACCGTAATGAAGCTTGGTATGGCACACCCAATGGGTCCACTTCAATTGGCCGATTTTATTGGTTTAGATGTTTGTTTGGCTATTTTGAAAGTGCTGCACGATGGATTTGGTAATCCTAAATATGCACCTTGCCCACTTTTGGTAAATATGGTTGCCGCAGGAAAAAAAGGAGCTAAAACTGGAGAAGGTTTTTACACTTACACAGCTGGTTCGAAAGATTTGATAGTTGCCAACAAATTTAAAAAATCCTAATTTTTTTAGCATTAAATTTTATATTTGCTGTATGAACGAAAATCTTGACCCTGAAGCGAGCAACCTAACCCCTACTGATAGAGATATTGAAAGGGTTTTGCGACCACAAGCTTTTGAAGATTTTACCGGACAAGAAAAAGTAATGGAAAACCTCCGGATTTTTGTTCAGGCAGCAAAACTTCGAGGTGAAGCATTAGATCACGTTTTGCTTCATGGTCCGCCAGGATTAGGAAAAACAACCTTATCGTATATAATCGCTAACGAAATGGGAGCCGGAATAAAAGTTACTTCTGGTCCGGTTTTAGATAAACCTGGCGATTTAGCAGGTTTACTAACAGGTTTAGATACCGGAGATATTCTTTTCATTGATGAAATTCACCGCTTATCTCCATTGGTAGAAGAATATTTATACTCGGCAATGGAAGATTTCAAAATCGACATTATGCTAGAAACCGGACCAAATGCTCGTTCTGTACAAATATCTTTAAATCCTTTTACGCTTGTTGGTGCCACCACCCGTTCGGGTTTACTTACTGCACCATTACGTGCTCGTTTTGGTATAAATGCCAGGTTGGCTTATTACGATGCGAAACTGTTGACCACGATTGTTCTGCGTTCATCAGATATTTTAAAAACACCAATTAATGATGAAGGTGCTTATGAAATTGCCAGGAGAAGCCGTGGAACACCTCGTATTGCCAATGCACTGCTTCGTAGAACCAGAGATTTTGCGCAAATAAAAGGAAATGGAAATATCGATACCGAAATAGCCCGTTACGCTTTAAACGCACTTAACGTTGATGAACATGGTTTAGATGAAATGGATAATAAGATTTTAGTGACCATTATTGATAAGTTTAAAGGCGGACCAGTTGGTTTAAAAACCATCGCAACTGCTGTTGGAGAAGATGAAGGCACAATTGAAGAAGTTTATGAACCGTTCTTAATTCAGGAAGGTTACATTATGCGAACCTCTCGCGGAAGAGAAGTAACCGAAGCTGCTTACAAACACTTAAAGAAAATTTACCCGGGGCAAACCGGAAAGCTGTTTTAAGGTAGGATTTGAACTTTTTTTTTGCAGAAACTTTGTTCTTAAACGGGATGGTAGCGATATCCTTTTTTGATATTCCTTCGACAAACTGAGGATGCCAATGTCAAAAAAGATATAGCGAACAGCCCGGCTGTATTAACAAAAGAATTTGTTGCTTTCATTTCCAAAAACCTCTCATCAAATTTTAGACTTTATTTTTACAAACATTAGATGCATTTATCCGTTGGGTAAGTGTAAAACCAACAAATTATGAATATTGAATTACGTAAGTTAACGCTCGAAGATTACGCCGATTTAAAAGATTCTATGACCCAGGCTTACGATAGTATGGGTGGGTCTATTTGGCCAAAATCAAGCATCGCTAAACTTTTAAATATTTTTCCGGAAGGTCAGCTTTGCATCGCAGTAGATGAAAAGGTTGTAGCCTGTTCTTTGGCTATAATTGTGCAATACGACGAGTATGGCGACAGGCATACTTACAAATTAATTACTGGCGATTACTCCTTTACCACACACGACTCAAATGGAGATACCTTATATGGGATTGAAATTTTTGTTCACCCTGATTTTCGTGGTTTACGTTTAGGCAGAAGATTGTACGAAGCCCGCAAGGAGCTTTGTGAGAGTTTAAATTTAAAAAGTATTATTGCAGGTGGCAGAATTCCGGGTTACCACACGTACTCAGAAACTTTAACACCAAGACAATACATTGATAAAGTTAAGGCTAAGGAAATTTACGATCCTACGTTGACTTTCCAGATTTCTAATGATTTTCACGTTAGAAAAGTGTTAAAAAATTATCTCCCAGGTGATAAAGAATCAAAAGAATACGCAACCCTGATAGAATGGAATAATATTTACTATCAAGGTATTGATGCTTCTGCCCGCTCGGCCATGACCATTAGGTTAGGTTTAGTACAATGGGAAATGCGTTTGTTTCCGGATATGGATGCATTTTATGAGCAAGTAGAATTTTTTGTTGACGCTTTAAGTGGATATAAATCAGATTTCATTCTATTTCCCGAGTTGTTTAATACACCATTGCTTCAGCCATACAATCATTTGCCCGAGATTGAGGCGATGCGTAAACTCGCTGAAAAAACTAAGGAAATTGTAGATAGAATGCATGAATATGCATTGAGCTACAATGTGAATATCATTACTGGTAGCATGCCTTTACTAGAAGGAAACAAACTTTACAATGTTACTTATTTATGCCATAGAACGGGTAAAATTGATGAGTATCGTAAAATCCACATCACACCTAATGAGCAGAAATATTATGGAATGATTGGTGGAGATAAGGTTAAAGTTTTTGATACCGATTGTGGTAAAGTTGGTATTTTAATTTGCTATGATGTTGAATTCCCTGAGCTGAGCAGAATTTATGCAGACCAAGGTATGCAGATTCTTTTTGTTCCGTTTTTAACAGATACACAAAATGGATATACAAGAGTAAGACACTGCGCACAAGCAAGAGCCATTGAAAATGAATGCTATGTTGCGATTGCAGGTTGTGTGGGCAATTTGCCGAAAGTAAATAATATGGATATTCAGTTTGCACAATCAGCAGTATTTACACCTTCTGATTTTGCTTTTCCAACCAATGCAGTAAAAGCCGAGGCTACACCGAATACAGAGATGGTTTTGGTGGTAGATGTTGATTTACATTTACTAGATGAATTGCATCATTACGGTACCGTAAAGATATTGAAAGATAGAAGAACAGATTTATATCAAACTAAACTGTTAAAGTAAAATCTATAGACAAAAAAAATGCCGGTCACATCACTAACCGGCATTTTAAATTTACTAAAGCTATTATTTTCTAATTACAAACCACACGATTAAGCCAATAATTACTGCTACTGGCAAAATCCATTTTAATACAGAACCTGCTCCATTTTCATCCTTCTCTGTAACTGCAGGTTTCGCAGGACCAGGATTCTCTTTATGACTTTCGTAGTCTTTTTCTATCGGTTTTGGAGCTTCTCCACTTTCCGTATGTTTAGGATCTATGTTTTCCATTATCTAAAATTTTATCGCGTTAAATAAACTTTGTTATTCTACCAAGTGTGAGAATTTAAAGTTTGGGTTAATTAATTTAGTTTCAAGATAACAACAAGCAATAAAGCAAAAGGTTTTAAATCTAAGCCCTATCTTTGTACATTGATGTATAACAAATCTGCAAAATATAGTCAGTTGATTAAAGATGAAGCCATTAGATTGGGCTTTATGGGATGTGGTATTGCAAAGGCAGAATTTTTAGAAACCGAAGCGCCGAGATTAGAGCAATGGTTAAATATGAACCATCATGGCGAAATGAAGTACATGGAAAACTACTTCGATAAAAGGTTAGATCCACGTTTACTTGTAGATGGTGCTAAATCGGTTATTTCACTTTCTTTAAATTATTATACTGAGGATAAACAGTCTGACTCTGAAGCCCCAAAAATCTCCAAATATGCATACGGACAAGATTATCATTCTGTAATAAAAGAGAAACTTAAGGCGCTTTTAATATTTATCGAAGAAAATATAGGAGAAGTTGGTGGAAGAGCTTTTGTTGATTCTGCTCCTGTTTTAGACAGAGCCTGGGCGCAACGCTCGGGAATTGGCTGGATCGGAAAAAATTCTAATCTGATAAGCAAGCAAAATGGTTCATTTTTTTTCTTAGCCGAATTGATTGTCGATTTAGAGTTAGATTATGATAGTCCTTTTCATACAGATCATTGCGGCACATGCACACGATGTTTAGATGCCTGCCCAACTGACGCCATCATTTCACCGCAAGTTGTTGATGGTTCCAAATGTATTTCTTATTTAACCATCGAACTTAAAAACGAAATACCGGTTGAGTTCAAAGATAAAATGGACAATTGGATGTTCGGATGCGATATTTGTCAGGATGTTTGTCCGTGGAATAGATTTTCGAAAGCACATAATGAATCTGCTTTTAAACCAGAAAACGGATTGTTAGAACTCAGCGCAAAAGACCTTACTGAAATAACAGACGAAGTGTTTAAGAAGGTGTTTAAAGGCTCGGCTGTAAAACGAACAAAGTTTGCAGGTTTAAAAAGAAATATTGATTTTTTGAAATAATAGAAATAAGCGGACGATATTTCGAGTTACGAAGTAAGCTTTTCTTATTAAAAGTGCTTCGTAACTCGTAGTTGCTATTAAAATTAATTCACTACAAAACTATTATCAGATTTAACTTTATCAGGAGTATGAGGATTTCCCATCACAACCTTATTTAATTTTTTAGTTGTTTTAATTTCAATGGTTGTTTGATTGTTTCCTTTTTCCCAAACGCCAATTGTGCTATGGTTTTTTTCTGCAGAGCCATCCTCATAACTTAAAAGCAAATCGATAGGTAAGGCTTTATTACCTTTATTTTCAATTACTATGTCGTAACCCGAAGTAGTTTTTGTTGCAGATTTAATAGCCATATCAAGCACTCCCCCGTCAAAAAACCAGGGTTTCCAAAACCAGTTCAAGTCTTTGCCGCTACCTTCATTCATACTATAAAAGAAATCGTAAGGCATTGGGTGTTTGCCGTTCCAGTTTTTAATGTAGTTGTGCAAAGCTTTGGTAAATAATTCATCTCCCAAATAATCTTTAACAAAAAGATAAGCTAAACCAGGCTTAGGATAGGAATTTGTAAATGATCCTGAACCCTTCAAATCAGGTGTTAAAGTCATTATTGGCGAATCATCTTTTCCACCAGAACTTGAGGCCGTGGGCTGAATTCCATATTCATCAACTATGGTCGAATCAATCATTGGCGAAATCAACCACTCACCTATCGTTGCCCAACCTTCATCCATCCAACCATATTTTGTTTCATTAATACCCATGTAAAATGGAAACATGGTATGAAATATTTCGTGATCGGTTAGTGTGATGGCATCTTCTCGATTGTCAACCGGATTATCATTCACCATCATTGGATATTCCATCTGGTCTAATCCATCAAAAACCGTTTCATGGTTATAAGGATATGGCCATTTTGGAAATTTAAAACTCATTGCCTCAACGGTTTTACGAGCAAAGTTAATTACTTCGTAGTAATCTGTGTGTTTCGGATTGAAAACTGCATCCACTCGCGTCCGTCTTTTGGTTAATGAATCAACCATAAAACTTGAAGATTTCCACAAATAATGGTCGCTTAATGCAAATACGAAATCGGTTACGTTTTTAGCTTCAAATTTAAAAGTATTGAATGCTTTAGATTGAGTTACCTTTTTAGCGGCTAAATCATTTTCTGTAATAACATCTACAACACCATCGTTCTTTTCGGCCAGGGTAATTTTAGAAACAATATCTTTCTGAAAAACATCAGATGAATTTTTTAAATCGCCTGTAGCCCAAACGGCATAACCACCCGGCACAGTAATATCGGCATTGAAATTATCAAAGTCGTTATAAAATTCTTCAGCACCAGTGTAAGGATATTTATTCCAGCCATCTACATCATCATATACTGCAATTCTTGGGAAAAAGTAGGCAACAAAATGAGAACCATCATCTACCTGACCGGTACGCATGTGCGAACCCTTATTTAAAGTGTAGTTATAAGTTATATTAAATTTGATGGTTTTGCCGGGCAACAGTGCAGGAACCTTCACCGTCATGTTTGTTCCATCAACATTATAATCGCTTATAGCTTTGCCATTCGCATTTAAGTTTTCGATTGTAACACCTTCGCCTAAATCTGCTTCGGCGATTTTTGATTTTCTTGGTGTGCCCTTTTTATATAAATTCGGATAAAGTTTAAACCAAATTTCCTTTAATGTATCAGGACTATTATTGGTGTAAACTACATCAACAGTTCCTTTCAATAATCGGCTACCTGGATTAAAATCAACCTTCAACTTATAATCAGAACGGTTTTGCCAATAATTTTTGCCGGGTTTACCATCTAAACTTCTCGTAGCTTTTTGATAAGTTTTTTCAAAAACCGGCTCTTCAGGTAGTCTTACCTGAGCGTTTAAATAAAATGCTGATAACAGTAAAAAACTTAAAAATTGTATTGATTTCATTAATGGTAACGTGGGATAAATTTAAATGCAAATTATTTTCCAAACTTCATTTTTAACTGCTCCAACATATCTGTATTGATTGGTTCTGCTGGTTTTTCTACTGGCTTTGGTTTGTTGTATTGCGGTTTATTTGCCGGAGGAGGATTTTGTGTTTTTGGTGCTTTATTTTCATTCTTCTTAGCATTAAATTTCGCCCATTCTTCATCCAGTTTTTTCTTTGTGTACAGCGGGAAATCACCTTGCTTCATCCATGCATAGTAACTAGGTTCTACACTAAAAACTTGTTCTGTGGTTTTGCCTTTATGCTTTCCAAAATTAAAACAAACTTTATCGTTATCGTTGTAAACCAACCTTCCGGCAAAATCTACCGGTTTATTAATATTGGTAAAAACATGCAATGCATCAACATCATTAACAACCGGGATACTTTTTACGCCTTGTTTGCTTTCAAACTCGGTTTCTTTATACATATCCAGCTGACCAAGCAATACTTTATACGTTGCAATAACATCGGCCTCGGCAGCATGTGCATTTACCAAATCATCATTGCAATAAAATTTGTAAGCAGCTTTTAAAGTACGCTGTTCCATTTGGTGAAATATATTCTGAACATCAACAAACTTTCTTCCAGTCATATCAAAATTAACATCGGCACGTAGAAACTCTTCAAGCAGCATCGGGATATCAAATTTGTTAGAATTGTAACCAGCTAAATCGCTTTCTCCCAAAAACTCAGCAATTTCAGCCGCAAGCTCTTTAAAGGTCGGCTCGTTAACAATATCTTCATCATAAATGCCATGAATTAATGAAGTTTGCAATGGAATAGACATTTCTGGATTAACACGCCAAGTTTTTATTGTTTCAGTGCCGTCGGGCATTGCTTTTAATATGGCTATTTCTACAATTCTATCGGCACCAACATTAATTCCTGTTGCCTCTAAATCGAAAAAAGCTAAAGGGCGTTTTAAATTTAATTTCATTCTTTATGGATGTAATTGTTGATATCAGATATCTTTAAATATTTCTATAATCAAAAGTGCTAAAAAGGTTTGGTTACTTCTATAAAACAAACTCACAATTTTGAAATATAATTACCAATTTATTTTCGAATACAGTGCCGTAAATTTAAATTGCGTTAAATTAACCATCTATAAATGAAGAAAATCTTCTCGCTCTTGCTACTCTTATTTACCGTACTAATCGCCAATGCTCAAAATTTTCCTTTTGGTGCAATTACGTTTGATGACCAAAACTATGATAGAAATAAATTAGACAGTAATGCAAATGCCATTGTACTAAAAGAATTTGGTACAACCAGCATTCAAATAAGCGATAAAACAAATGGAACAGAGTTAATTTTTGAATATCATGTTAAAATTAAAATTTATAATAAAGAAGGTTACAATCAGGCCAATATTATAATTCCAACTTATAAAAATGGCACAAGAGAAGAATATATAAATTCCATTAAAGCTTCTACATTCAATTTTGAAGATGGGCATTTTGTAGAATCCATCATGGATAAGAAATCGATATTTACCGAAAATCGAGGTAGATATACGGCTTTAACAAAATTTACTTTACCAAATATAAAAGATGGTTCGATTATAGAATATAGCTATCGATTAGAGTCGCCACTATTATTTAACTACAAAACTTGGGCGTTTCAGAGCGACATTCCTAAAGTTTATAGTGAATATTTAGCTTTTATTCCAGCCATTTATAATTACAATGTATCCCTACGTGGATTTATAAAACTTAGCGATACAAAAAGTGAACTTTCGAGAGAATGTATGCGCATAAATGGTGTACCGATTGACTGTTCGAAAATTTGGTATGTAATGAAGAATATACCAGCATTTGTGGAGGAAGATTACATGACTGCTGCAAGCAATTACAAATCGGCAATTTACTTCGAACTATCTGATTGGGAAATGCCTGATGGACGAAAACAAAGCTATACCAAATCCTGGAGAGATGTTGATTATGAACTAACATCTGATAAGTCTATCGGCGGACAAATGAAGCGAAAAGACATTTTTAAGGATATTATTCCAACAGTTATTAAAGATTCGAAAGATAATTTAGATAAAGCTAAAGCAATTTTTAATTACATTAAAAAACAAGTTAAATGGAATAACGGATACGGAATAAGTAGTGATGATAACATTAAAAAATCTTTAGACATGCACTCTGGTACGGTAGCCGATATCAATTTAAGTTTAATTGCAGCACTTACAGCCGCAAACTTGGATGCGGAGGCCGTTATAATATCGACCCGAGAGAACGGAAATGTAAATAAGTTGTATCCCGTTATTAGCGATTTTAATTATTTAATTGCAAAAGTAAACATTGATGGGAAAAGCTATCTTTTAGATGCTACAGAACCCTTACTTCCTTTTGGATTGTTGCCGCTTAGGTGTATAAATGATCAGGGCAGAGTTTTAAATCTTAAAAAACCATCCTACTGGTTAGATTTAACTGCTTTTCAAAAAGCATCTACAAGTTATATTGTTGATGCAACAATGGACTTGGATGGTAAAGTTAAGGGCACCATAACTACGCATAGTTTTGGTTATGATGCTTTTAACAAACGAAAAGATATTAAAAAATACAATTCGATTGATGAATATGTAGAAAAATTAGATGAACGCTTACCAAAGCTCCAAATTTTAAAGCATGAGATAAAAAATATTGATAGTGTAGAAAATATATTAACCGAAATATATGAAGTTGAGTTCTCTAAAATGGCCGATGCGAGCAAAGATGAGTTTTATTTCAATACCTTTTTTATTAATCCTGTTGTAAAAAATCCTTTTAATTTAAACGAAAGAACCTATCCGGTTGATTTAGGCTCGGCTTCCGAAGAAAGAATTAGTGTTCGAATTGCTTTACCCGGAAAATATGATTTAGTAGAAAAATCTCAAGACTTGGCTATTGGTTTGCCTAATACAGGTGGAAAATACTTGGTAAAAACATCTATTGAAGATAATGTGCTAACATTCAATCAAATTCTTCAATTTAATAAAGCCATATACCAACCAGAGGAATATCCGTATTTGAAAGAATTTTACAGTAAAATAATTCAAAACCAAAAGATTGATGTTTTATTAAAGAAGATGAAATAATGCTGAAATTAATCTGTTTTATTTTCCTAATTATCAATTCATTATTTGTTTTTTCTCAAGACAATTACGATGTAGATTTGATATCATCAAATCTAAAAAACCGTGCGAACGCCATTGTTCGAAACGAAGAAACCATTGTAGATATGCGTTCGACAGATAACGTTATGCGGTTGGTTAAAAAAGCTATAACGGTAATAAACAAAAATGGAGAAGACGAGGCCAGGATAGTGTTGTTTTATGATAAAAACACATCAATACAAAGTATAAAAGGCGAAGTTTATAATGCTGCAGGTAAGCTAACTAAGAAATTTACACAAAATAATTTTAGCGATGAAAGTGCTGCAGATGGCTTTTCATTATTTGTAGATAGTAGAGTAAAGCATTTTCTACCCAACGAAAATATTTATCCATTTACCATTGTTTACAGCTACGAAATTAGATACAAACAAAACCTGCTCATCCCTGATTGGGTACCAAAAGCTGCTGATGATGTTGCGGTTGAAAAAAGCAGCTACACTTTTATTTGCAAACCTGCTGATGAACTTAGAATTAAAGCGCAAAACTATGTTGGCAAGCCTGAAGAGGTAATTAACGACAAACAAAAATCGCTTATTTGGAAGGTTAACAATTTGTTTGCTGTCAAATCTGAGCCTTATAGCCCCAATGCCGAGAACTACCAAACCAGCGTTAAAATTGCACCAATACAATTTGATTATTACAACCATAGAGGAAGTTATAAAGATTGGAACCAATTGGGTAAATGGGTTTATGCTGATTTGTTGAAAGGACGTTCTACGCTTTTACCATCCACAGTAGCAACAATAAAAGAATTAGTTAAAAATGAAACTACCGATAAAGGAAAAGCACGAAAAATTTACGAGTTTATGCAAAATAAAACCCGGTACATTAGTGTGCAAATTGGTATTGGGGGTTTCCAACCTGTAGCTGCTGCTGATGTTGATAGACTTGGTTATGGCGATTGCAAAGCATTGGTTAATTACATGCAAAGCCTTTTAAATGTGGTTGGTATAGAATCTTACTATTGCGTTGTTGAGGCAGGTATCGAAAAAGTTAGCCTCGACCCTACTTTTGCCAGCATGGTTCAAGGCAATCATGTTATTTTATGTATGCCACTAAAAGGTGATACCACATGGCTTGAATGTACTAGTCAGAAAATACCATTTGGCTTTTTAGGCGATTTTACAGATGATAGAACCGTGCTAGCTTGTACACCTGAAGGCGGTAAGCTATTAAAAACTCCAAAATTGCAAGCAGAGAATAATCGTCAAATCAGGCATGCAGATTTAACGGTATTTTCAAATGGCGATGTAAAAGGAACTATAAAAACAGTTTATTTTGGTTCGCAATATAACAATATGGAAAATGTTGTAGGGAAACCTTTTGTAGAACAGCAAAAACTATTAAGTGGTATTTACGATATTGATAACATAACTTTTAATGCTATAAATTATAGTCAGAAAAAAGATGCAGTGCCAGAAACTAATGAAAATGTAGTTCTCTTTTTAAGGAATTATGGAGCTGTAAACAACAATAAAATGCTGTTACAACTTAATGCATTTAATGTAAAAAGTAGTGTTTCGGAATCAAGAAATAGAATTAGGCCTGTTTACATTAATAGAGGTTATACTGATGAAGACACTATAGTTTATACTTTACCAGCGGAAGTATTAACAGATAAGCTTGGTGAAAACGATAAAGAATTTAAAAATCAATTTGGAGAATATATATCTAAATCAACTTTAAACGGAAATAAATTAACTTACTATAGAAAACTAATAGTAAATGACGGTACATTCCCGGCTGAGGAATATGCTGCTTTTTCTAAATTTATAAATGATGTAAACTCTGCAGACCAGTACAAAGTGATACTTAGCTTAAAAAAATAATTCCTAGGGTTATCCCAATAATCATAATTAAATACATCAATATTTCTGTTGATGCAAAACGTTTGTACTTAGTCCAAAACGAATAATCTTTATCCTGATTAGGCATATTATAAAAATGAACTGCAAAAGTAACCTTTTAAACCGACTTATTTTTGAGGCTTGTAGGTTGTAATTTGCTTTGCCATACCTCTAAAAAGAACAATATGGAAAGGCCACATTGCATACCAATACATCCTTCCCCATAATCCTTTTGGCCTAAATGTGGCTATTTGCGATAAAAATGCTTTGCCATGCGATTCAACAAGTTTTAATTCCAACCAAGCTTCTCCCGGAACTTTCATTTCTGCAAACAAAAGCAACCGTTTATTTTTTTTATCGGCTAAAAGTACCCTCCAAAAATCCAATACATCTCCAGCCTGAATATCCACATTGCTTGTTCTGCCCCTTCTGGTTCCAACCCCACCAAACATTTTATCCAACAAACCTCTAAACTGCCAAAGCCAATCCATATAATACCAGCCTCTGATGCCGCCAATACTCCAAATGTTTTCAAAAACCTCTTCGGCTTTACGTTCAAAAGGCATTTTTACCTTGTATTCTAAAGTACCATTTTGAGGTACTTTTATCTGATCCATAAAGTTTGTATCTAAATAGCCACGATTTAAAGCATCTTTCCAACTTGATACAATAGAATTTTGGTCGATTTTTTCAAAAGCCAAATGCAATGATTCTGCATATGTTAAACACTCGCGTGGAACTACATCATGAATTCTATCATCTTTACAAACCACCTCGTTTTTCATGCTATCAACCAGACTTCTTGCTAACGAATAAGGAACAGGCGTAATCATATTAAGCCATAAAGAAGATAGCCTTGGCGTTAACACCGGAACTGTGAAAATCCACCGCTTTAAACCGCGTTCTTTAGCATAACCCATCATCATTTCGCGGTAGGTTAAAACATCAGGACCGCCAATATCAAATGTTTGATTGTAAGCCTTTTCATTTTGCAAAACGCCTTGTAAGTACGCTAGTACATCACGAATCCCAATAGGTTGACATTTGGTTTTAACCCATTTTGGTGTTACCATTACAGGTATTTTTTCAGTCAAATCTCTTATAATTTCGAAAGATGCACTACCTGAACCAATTATTATAGCTGCCCTTAAAATAGTGCAGGGAATTTTTGAAGCTTTTAACTGATCCTCCACTGCCAAACGAGAGCCTAAATGTTTTGATAGATGCTCATCATTTGCGATACCTGTTAAATAAATAATTTGTTTACAATTGGTGTTTTTTAGTGCCGTTGAGAAGTTTTCAGCAGATTTTTTTTCCATATCATCAAATTCAGACCCATGTGATGACATTGAATGGACGAGGTAATAGGCAGCGTCTATATCCGAAGGGATTTCTTTTAGGCTTTCTGCATTTAATAAATCTCCAGTAATAATCGTAACCTGCTCACTTAAATCAGATTGATTAATAAATCTCCTTTTATCGCGAACCATGCAAACAACTTCATGGTTTTCTTCTAAAAGTAATGGCAACAATCGCGTGCCGATGTAACCATTTGCTCCAGTTAATAATACCTTCATTTTAACAATATTGATAGTAACAGAAATGTGTAGTGCTTTGTTGTAAATTAAGCGTAAATGATTTATTATCAATACTTCGGGAAGCTATAATTAATGGATTAATGTCATAATACTGTAAATGCAGGTTAAAAAATCAAGCATGTAACTGCTACGTTACAATAATAACCTGTTTTAAGCGTATTGATTTTTAATATTCATACAAACATCCCTGAATGACGAGAAATATTATGGGCTTTGTTATGACCTTTTTATTAGGGATTAGCATTATTGGAACGGGCTTTAAAGCGGTGGAGCATCCACAAAACAATCCAACATCTTTTATCAAAAATAAAATTGCTACGGATAGTTTGTACAATCAGTATATATCAGAAATTTATCACAGCATTCATTTAGATTCAGTTGGATTAACTTTTAGCGTTTTTGAGAAAGCGTTAACAGGATATTACAATATTAAATCGCAAGGCTTGTTAAACACAAAATCTATTTTAACCATTGCCGATTTTGATCAGGAAAGCAGCAAAAAACGGCTTTACATTATCGATTTAAATAGAAAGGAGTTGGTTTTAAATACATGGGTTGCACATGGGCAAAACAGTGGCGGCGATAAACCCGATTATTTTTCTAATGCTGTTAATTCGAATACGAGCAGTTTAGGATTCTATTTAACTGGCGAAGTTTATTTCGGTAAACATGGTCGCTCTTTAAAATTGGATGGAATGGATTTTGGATTTAACAATAATGCCCGGGAACGTGCTATTGTAGTACATGGAGCAGATTATGTATGCCAAAACAGTATAAACCAATTGGGTAGATTAGGTCGAAGTCAGGGTTGCCCGGCAGTTGCAACTAAATTAGCCAACACCGTTATTAATTCAATTGCAGATAAAACTATTTTATTTATTAGTAGCACTGCTCAGCCATACACCTCTCAGTATTTAAACGAAACCCTAGCAGCTGGTATTGCGCTAAATCAAAATCAGGTTTTTGCCTCAAATTTCAATTAGCTAATTTGAATAAGGTGTTTTGTTTTTATTGATTTGAAAATGAGCGGTTTGGTAATTCTTTTGAAATTGAAGCCCTGCTGTACCTCCAAGCCCGATGAAGAATCGGGGCTTTCCGTCCCATCAGGTTTAGAAATTAAATTAGATGCTTTTGGGATTTTTAATGCAAAATTAAATGAAAAAATAGAATCTTTGAATTAATTTATCAAAAGCAACTTAGTTTTTCAATTTCTTCTGTCCTATATTTTTAGGGAACAACCATAATGTAAAATTTACGAATCGCCCAACACTATCCCAAAGCCAACGATTGCTATCAAGATGTTTTTCGCCACAATCGATTAACTCTGCTCGTTCAATTCCCTTTTGAACAAGCTTTTTTATCCATAGTATATCAATATGCTTTTTGATTAATAAGCCAAGGTAATCGCTAAAAATGTGAGCCCAAATTTCTACAACGAAAGATTTGCTTTCAATATTTAATCCTTTACCAAAAACTATCTGATAGTCAGATTTTATGGCGTCAACAAGTAAAAATGTTCTTCGCTTTACATCTTCATTCAAATAATCCCAAAGATTTTTGTCGCTGTGTAAACGCACTATACCTTCGTTAAGACTAACTTTAATTTCGAAGTTTTCTAAATCGTAAATCTTATCCATTTGCTAATTAACTCTTGTTAGACAGATAAGTTGTCAAATTGTTATTCTTTCCTAGCAAATTTTCGAAGTTTAACGGCAAAGTTAAAAAGACTTTAATATTGTTTCTATGCCACTAATACCGATTGTGAGTAATTTTTTAGGTGCTGCACAAATAATTTTAATCATCTTTGAGGTTTAAAAAGCTGAACCTATTAATGAAAATTGTAATTGCAGAAAAGCCATCTGTTGGTAGAGAACTTGCCAAAGTTTTTGGGGCAACCACCAGAAAAGACGGATACATCGAAGGAAAAGGATATTCTTTTACCTGGGCATTCGGGCATTTGCTGCAGCTTGCACCTCCACAAGATTATGGTTTTATTGGATGGCGAAAACAACATTTACCCATGTTGCCTGCCAAATTTAAACTAGCTGTTAGAAAGATAAAAACCAAAGATGGTTTTGTTGAAGACCCTGCAGTTAGAAAACAGCTTGATACTATTAAAAGACTTTTTGATGAAGCTTCCGAAATCATCGTAGCTACCGATGCCGGGCGAGAAGGTGAGTTAATTTTCAGGTATATTTATTACTATTTAAAATGTAAGAAGCCTTTTAAGCGCCTTTGGATATCATCACAAACAGATGAAGCCATTAAAGATGGTTTTAGAAATTTAAAACCAGGAACCGATTACGACACATTATTCAATTCTGCCCATTGCCGTTCAGAATCTGATTGGTTAGTGGGTATGAATGCTACACAAGCGCTCAGTATATCAGCAGGAAATAGAACTGTGCTCTCTCTTGGTCGAGTGCAAACGCCTACCCTAGCCATGATATGTGCCCGTTTTTTGGAGATAAAGAATTTTTTACCACAAACGTATTTTCAAATTAGCATACAACTTACCAAAGATGAACAAACTTTTAAAGCTGTTTCAGTAAGTAATTATAAAGATAAAAGCGAAGTTGAAAGCATTTTCAAATTGGTAGAAGATGTTGCTTCTGGTTTTCCAACGGGAGGAAATATTACTGCTGTAGAGGCCAAGCCAAGAAAAGAACCACCACCACTTTTGCATGATTTGAGCTCGTTGCAACAGGAAGCGAATAAGAAAAAAGGCTTTACCGCCGACCAAACCCTTAATCTGCTTCAAAATTTGTATGAAAGTAAATTGGTTTCCTATCCGCGTACTGGTAGCCGCTATATTGGCGATGATGTATTCGCCGGTGTACCTTCATTAATTGATAAATTTACAAACCACTCTGAATTTGGGAAGCAAGCTAAATTTTTGCAAACTACCACATTAAACAAACGAAGTGTTAATGCTAAAAAAGTAACCGATCACCACGCTATTTTACCAACTGGAGAAGAAGCTTACGGACTAAGTGCTGATAAACAGGCGATTTATGATATGGTTGTAGGTAGAATGCTTGAAGCCTTTCATCAGGAATGTATAAAAGAAATCACTAAAATTACCATCAATTCTGCAACAACTTTTATGGCCAATGGAACTGTTATTAGGTCTGCCGGATGGCGCTCTGTATTTAATGAAACGGAGGATGATAAAAAGGATGAAGACAATGTTTCTTTACCCAAAGTTACAGTTGGAGAACAACTAGCTATCGTAGAAAAAACGCTTCTAGAGAAACAAACTAAGCCAAAACCAATGTTTAATGAAGCTTCCTTACTTAAGGCTTTAGAAACTTCTGGTAAAGAAATTGAAGATGAGGAGCTGCGTTATGCCATGAAAGACAGTGGTTTAGGTACACCTGCAACCAGGGCATCGATAATTGAAACGCTAATTACAAGAGAATATATTACGCGTGAGAAAAGGAATCTTTTGCCAACTAATAAAGGTTTAGCGGTTTATGAAGTAGTTAAAGATAAGCAAATTGCCCAAGCAGAATTAACCGGGCAATGGGAAAAACGTTTAGAAGAAATACGTTCTGGTGCTTCTGTAAAAGATTTTAAGGCAGAAATAATCGAATATACAAAAACAATTACGAGCGAATTATTAATTGCCGGTACCGGAATACTAGGGAAATTGGAAAATAGAAAACCCGAAAAAGTAAGCTAAAGAATAGTTTCAATAACCTCTTTAGTGCAAGTGTTCATGTGTTCATTTTTTTGGATAAATCCAACAGCACCAGCAGCAAGGTATTCTGGCTCCAATGTCTCTTTATCATTGCCACTAAACATTACAATTTTCAAATCTGGGTATTTAGCTTTAAGGTTTACAACCGTTTGAGGATTACTGTCGCCATTTGGCATGTTAATATCCAATAAGAGTAAATCAAATTTTTCTTCCAGCAGTAAGCTGTAAGTTTCTTCTAAATTGGTAGTTTGTTTAATAATTGGATTAACCAAATATTTTATAAAGAAGCCTCGCATAACCAGCCGCATCATTTCATTATCATCGGCAATTAAAATTTTAAGATTTTCTTTCATTTAGGGATTTGATTGATGATTTTATTTATTGATGCTTACACATTAATTTTCATCAATCACACATTTGATTTATGATTGCAAAAAAATCACAATTATAATTATCAATTAAGATGTACTGATGGGATGATGTATCAAAAATAATAAATAAATTCTTTTAAGAGTAAAATATTGGCTTTTGTTTGCCCTTTAAACATCCATAAACTCCCAAGCACTGTGGTAAGAATTCAATTCTTCGGCATATTTCATAAAATTGTTGTAAAAAACCGACCTCGATAAAGTACTTCCATCGCCAATAACAATCAGTTTCTTTTTTGCTCTTGTCATTGCCACATTCATTCTTCGTACATCCTGCAAAAAACCAATAACACCTTCTGTATTGCTTCTCGTTAAACTAATATATACTACATCTCGCTCCTGCCCTTGAAAACTATCAATTGTATTTACAGAAATATAATTGGCGTGATCAATTAAGTGAGGATTAGATTGCACTAATTCTTTTAATAAATGAACCTGCTGTTTGTAAGGAGATATTACTGCAATGCTTGGAAATTTTATTTGAGGTATTTGCTGGTGAATCTCATCAGTAAGACTAGCTAAATGTTTTAATAAAAAAACGCCTTCTTCAGGATTGGTTGTACTTGTTCCATCTGCCTTTTCATCAAAGCCGCAGCCAGAGGTATCAATAAACATTAATGGCTTATCATTTTTGAAAAGTATGCGGTTGGCAACAGCAGAATTTGCCATTAATTTATCATCATAAAACACCTTCGACGAGTAACCCATTATCTGAGTATTCATGCGATATTGTTCATTTAGTAAAACTACCGAATCGGGATGTAAATAAACCAATTTTTCTAACAGGGTTTCATTTAAACCCGATTTTGCCGCTTCATTTGATTTTATGGTTGGCGACAATTGAAGATGATCGCCAGCAAAAATTACTTTCTCTGCTTTCAAAATCGGTATCCAGCAGGCAGGCTCTAGCGCTTGTCCGGCTTCATCTATAACAACGGTATTATATTTTAGATTTTTAACCGTGTAATGATTAGAACCTACCAGAGTTGCGGCTATAATTTGAGCGCTATTAAATAGATTATCGATGATGTATTGCTCTGAATTTTCTATTTCGCGACCAATTTTATGTGCCTCATCAAATAATGCTTTTCTTTGGTCGCGTTCTGCTTTACCAAAACTTCGCTTGTATTTATGAGCCATGTTTTTGTAGTCGTTCGCCTGCTTTTTTAATGCCTTAATCGATTTCATTTCTGGATGCTCGGCCATCTTAAAATCAAGCGTTGCATGCATTAATCTTTCTGAAACTCGAGCAGGATTACCAACACGAATTACATTTAAACCTTCTTCTGATAATTTTTCAGTTAGTAAATCAACTGCAGTGTTGCTTGGTGCAACAACCAATATTTTTTGATTTTCTTGCGTTGAAAGTTCTTTTATCGCCTGAACCAGTGTGGTGGTTTTCCCTGTACCGGGCGGACCATGAATAATTGCCAATTGATTGGCAGACAGAATTTTATTTACAGCATTTTGCTGAGAATCATTTAACCTGTTCGAAGTATATTGATGAACATTTTTGTTGATTTCTGGATGCTCATTTGTAGTTAGTATTTTTATTAATTTATTTTTTGAATCATCTGCAGATAGTGCTATAGCTTGTTTTAAAGCATTATGCATTTCATCGTAACTATTGTTATCAAAGAGCAAATCGACTCCCAATTTTCCATCTTTCGCCCAATCTGGTAATTCATCTAAACGCAAACTAATTTTCATTTTATTGCGGTTTAAATGTGTAATTACTCCATCTATCCTATCGTTTTTAGCATCGTGATTGGAAAATAAAACCACAGAAGAACCAAAACGAAATTGTTGAGATAAATCTTGATGGGTTGTTCGTTCTACTTCGATGTTCAGGTAATCTCCCCTGCCCATTTCAGTATTTCGGATAGCAATAGGATACCAGGTTAAACCTAAAGTTCGTCTATCAGCGGCCGATGTATTTTCTGTTAACTTTAGATAAGCCTGATGATCGGCTTTACGTTCAATATTAAGTAAATCTTGAAGTTTATTAAAGTAATCTTTTATCAATGAATGGAATATTAAAATCGAGGTATTGAATAGAATTAATTTACAGCACTAATTTTTGATGTAAATTTAAAAGTGTCTCTTCGGCATTTAAACAGAAACCAGGATGAACTTTTGAGCATTGTACAACTGTACTTCTGGTAGCGGTAAGCCAACGGAAGCGAGAGGCCATATCATATTGCCCAATGGAACCTGAACCTGCAGAACCTGCGCTAATTCTTTCGAAGGCTGATAAATTATCTAGAATTTCATCTAAATCTAAATCGGAGGCGAAAGCCATTATTCGATTTTGATCTAAAGAAAATACACTTTTTAAAAACTTTTGTTTTGCGCAGAATAGAATGATGCCCACATTAATAAATTCTTCGCGTTCTACCCTTGGCATAACCCGAATCACTGCATACTCAAATAAGAATCTCTCTTGCATGCTGTGCTTCTTTTAAAAATATATCAGAGTTTGCCAATCTTATTTCTAAAAATTTGGCGTAAGCCTGGCGGTGTTCATCTTTTGTTTCGAAAACATTTTCACCTTCTAACCACGCATCTGGTATCAACGAAACGATGGCTTGAAAATGTTCTGGTTTTAATATTCTACGAAAATCTTCATTTACTTTATCTAGTTCAGCTGCTTCGGGTAACAAAACATGATCTTTAACCAATGCAAATGGACGCTTGGCTTGCTCTTCCCAATTTTGCCATGAGTGGTGGAAATATAATGCAGCGCCATGGTCAATAAGCCATAATTCTTTATGCCACAACAACATATTTGTATTACGACAAGTACGATCCATATTAGTAAGTAAACAATCTAACCAAACAATTTGCGATGCAAGTTTAGAATCTACTTTTGTTACGGTTGGGTCGAATGTAATAGCACCAGAGAGATAGTGCAATGCTAGATTTAAGCCAACACTAGCCTTTAATAAATCCTGAATTTCTTCATCTGGTTCGGTGCGGCCAAAGGCTTCATCTAAATTAGCAAATACCAATTCTGGAACCCTCAAACCTAAAATCCTTGCAATTTCACCACCAATTAGTTCGGCAATTAAAGCTCTAGAACCCTGTCCGGCACCGCGGAATTTTAGAACATATAAAAAATCATCATCGGCCTCAGCTATTGCAGGCATTGAGCCACCTTCTCGAAGTGGTGTAACATACCGCGTAACATTAACTGTTCTTAGTTGAATATCAATCATATTTATCTTTGCAAATTTAGCAGAATTATGCTAGATATTATGATACTTAATTATTAGCAACTACATTATAGATTTGCTATACATTATAATAGCTATTAAGAAAATCCATACCTAAAGAGGTAATTGAAGATGACCATTGTACTGCTTCGCGATTGATGGTGATGTAGCCGAGCGATTCAAGCTCTTCGTATTTATCGTCCATTCCGCCTAGTATGGCTGAACTAACTTGTTGATCAATAACCTCTAATAGAGATCTTATTTCTTCTCTTTCCATGGTATTTCTTTAGCAGTAAACATTTACGCATATGAAATGTTTCAAAACCGTATTCTGACAAGTGAGGTTTAAGCAGTAAAACCTTTAAATGATTTTGCGGTTGTAATAATATTCTTAAATCATTGAACTATGTCATCACCTATTTACTATTTATTTATTTTGGCTTTACCTGTTGCCTGCATTGCGTGGACAGTAACAAAAGAAGAAATTTTTAAAGAAGCGAGAGAATATTGTTTAAACAAATCGAAAATTTGCAAGCAATTATTTAAAAGAAAGTTTTATTATGTTTTTACTTGCGAATATTGCTTTAGCCACTACGTTACCATTTTATTATTGATTGTAACCAAGTTTACATTGCTGTATGCCGACTGGCGTGGTTACATTATTGCTGGCTTCTCTATAGTTTGGATAGCTAATATTTACATGAGCTTATATAGTTTGATAAGAATAGATTTAAAAAAGGAAAGATTGAGAGCAGAAATTGAAGAATTGAATTTGAAAAAATAAAGCGTTTTGAAGATGCCTAAAACTCCTAAGAATCAAAAAAAAGTAAAGATTTTTAAAAAAATTTTTCAATTACCATAAGTAAGTATATATTTGCCCTTGAGAGCGTTAATTTAGATGCGGGTATACGACGAAAGTTGTATGCCCGTTTTTTGTTTTACGACAATAATCTGGCTTCTACTACCTTTTCAAGGCATATTTTTAACCAGGGTGTAAATATTTCTGGCTCTTTTACAATCTGAATTTTCAAATCTTTCAAGCTTATATATTTATAATTCTCAACCTCTTCTTTATTTATTTTAGGAATTTCATCAGAGTTTCCAAAAAAAACATGGTCTAATTCATGTTCAATCAATCCATCTGCAAATGTTGCTTTATAAGTAAAACTAAAGGCATAAGTTAAACTGCATTTCATACCCATTTCTTCATCTAGCCGCCTGTTGGCCGCATCAAAATTATGTTCACCAAAGCGAGGGTGGCTGCAGCAAGTGTTAGTCCACAAACCACCAGAATGGTATTTACTATAAGCTCTTTGTTGCAATAGCAATTCGTTATTGGAATTGAATATAAAAACAGAAAAGGCTCTGTGAAGTAAGCCTTTTTTATGGGCTTCCAGTTTTTCCATCTGCCCTATTGGTAAGTCATTATTATCTACAAGTATTACTTGCTCGGTCATATTACGTTTTGCTACTGAATTTCTCAATAAGACAGAGATATAAAAATCGTATTTAAGAGCTTCTTCTTTTATTATATTGCATTAAGCTTATAACGAATCATTGAATCAAACATCAACCCAATTTTTCTTCTATTGGAGATTCTTATCCGCTCATTCATAATACGTTCTGCAGTTAATCCTTTAATTTTCTTAAATAGCTTTTTATAATAAATGTAAGATAAATATACACCACTTCTTGATGATGCAGGCAACATCTTAATACCAACCAAAGCTTCATCAAACTCTTGTTCTATCTCAGCCTCAATGGCTTGCTTTTGCTTATCGCAAAACTCTGCCAGGTTTACATTAGGAAAATAGCTACGATTTAAAGATTGATGATCAGCTTTTAAATCCCTTAAAAAATTTATTTTTTGAAAAGCCGAACCTAGTTTCATTGCAAATGGTTTTAAACGTTGGTATTCAGCTTCGTCACCATTCGTAAAAACCTTTAAGCACATTAAACCAACAACTTCAGCCGAACCTAAAATGTAGGTATCGTAAAGCTCTGGTGTATATTCTTGCTCATCTAAATCCATTTCCATGCTATTTAAAAACAGATGAATTAAATCATGACTTATCTGATATTCATTTACAATTTTTTGAAAAGAATTAAGTACAGGATTTAAACTGATGCCCAAGTCTATTGCTTCAAATGTATCGGTACGAAACTTATTTAAAAGATATTTTTTATCAAATTCATGGAAGCTATCTACAATTTCATCAGCAAGCCTTACAAAACCATAAATAGAATAAATTGGCATGCGAAGGCTTTTATTCAAAAAATAAATTCCAAAAGAAAAACTTGTGCTATACATTTTTGTGGTAACCTTACTGCAATCTGCCGATAGTTTATCAAATATTTCTTTCATTTTGAGGTGTCTTTAATATTATTTTCAAACTCTTCTAGAGAGTTAAATTTTCTAATGTTTGAGGAAGAGGTAATTTGATTGATGGTTTGGCCATTGCCTGCTAAATGTATGTTAATCTTTTTGCAAATCATCTGCAAGTTATCAATATAAATTTGAGCGGTTTTTAAAGGTCTTAGCTTTACCATAAAAAATAAAACATTGTGAATGTTCACATCTTCAATTACTCTTTTTACAGAACCTAAAGGTACTTTGGCTCCTAAATAGATTACTTTATGCCCGCTTGCTTTTAAAATATACTGCGCAAAAAGTAAACCTACATCGTGTTCTTCATCTTCAGGCAAAAAAAGCAGCCAGGTTTTATTTGGTACTTTCTGATTTAACTCTAAGCCATCTATAGCTGAGTATATTTTCCTTCTGATGATATTGGATAAAAAATGCTCTTGTGCCGGACAGATATCATCTTTGCGCCACATTAAACCTAATCTAACCAAGATTGGATAAATTATATTTTTGTACGTTTCCAAAATACCAAATTTACCAATGCACGAAGAAAGCAATGCTTCAAACGATGTTTCATCATAACATAAACCAAACTTAATAAGCTGGGTTACGTAATAATCAAATTTAGTTTGAGGGGAAACTGTTTGTAATTCTTTGTCTAGGAGTAGTTCAACATCTTGCTCGGAAAGACTACAAATTTTCGAAATCTTTAACCCTGATTGATTAAGACTAACAATATTTAACAACTTAACCAGTTGTGTATCATCATACAAACGGGTATTTCCATCAGTCCTCATTGGCTTTAAAGCGCTGTATCGCTGCTCCCAAATTCTTATGGTGTGAGATTGAATACCTGATAGCTGTTCGAGGTCTGAAATGGAGTAATTCATTTTGTTTAAATATATTAATAAAAATTTAAACAAGAAGATATTTAAATAGTTTTTTTAAGTTTATAAACTCAGCCAGTATCTTATAATAGAAATGAATGTTTAAAACACTAAAATGTACAAGCTTAATTACAGGTTTTAGCACTTTTAGTTGTAAATAAATAAACATAAAAATCTAAATTTTTCACACGAACGCGTAACAAACCTACATCAACATGGTCAAAACCTGTACGTAAACGTTATTTTTTTTAGTTTGAATTTGTTGACCTAATTTTGCAGTCGTTTTAGCCGCTACCAAATATGAAATTGAAGTGTATAGTAATTGATGATGAAATCCATGCGATTAACGGTATAAAATCATATATAACTTCACTAAGCAGTTTGCAATTGGTAGAAATTTACACCGACCCATTGCAGGCACTAACAGAAATCGGTTCGGGCGCAAACGTTGATATTATTTTTATGGATGTTGATATGCCAATGATATCTGGTATTGAACTTTCTAAAGCACTTCGGCACAAAACCGATAAATTAATATTTACAACATCGCATAGTAAATATGCCTATGAGGCTTTCGAAATATATGCCAATGCTTTTTTATTAAAGCCTTACACATTAGCACGCTTTGTAGAAACCATTAATCGTTTATATCCACAGGTAAAAAATATTTCTAATAATACCATAAAAATAGAAGAAGATTATTTTTTTATCAGAAATAAAAACGATAATAATAATCTTATCAAAGTACGTAATGAGAACATTATCGCTATAGAGAGTTTACAAAATTATGTACGTATTTACACAGTTGATGAAATTATTGTTTCATACATCGGTTTATCAGAGATTAAAGAAATTTTAAAGGAAAATTCAAATTTTGCCCAAGCACACCGTTCTTTTATTATATCTAAAAATCATATAGAAAAAGTTGAAGGTAATGCTTTAAAAATGACGAATAATTTGATTGTGAACCTTGGCAATAACTATCGAGATGAGGTACAAAGCTTTATAAAAGAAAAAACAATTAAAACTGGTCGCTCTTAAAATATTACAACTTCTACGCTCTAAATGAAATCTTTTACAAATAGTAATGCTCTCCATAAAAATAAAATTTTGCAGTGGTTTATCGCTAATAAATACCATTTTATAGGTTGGGCCGCTTTTCTATTTTATGAAATTGTTATTGTAGGTTTTTATACAGGAAAGTTTGGGGCTTTAGGCACCTACATTTTCCATTATTTTATAAACATTTCTATTTTTTATATCCACTCGGTTTACGTGTTAAGGTATGGATTTAAAAATCCGAGACAAATAATTTGGAGGATACCATTATTTCTAATCCTGGAAGTTAGTGCTTACCTGCTTATCATCTACGCTGCTTATGTTTATGTAAATCAATATACGCACATCATTACCAGTAATCAGCCTGTTATTAACTTACAATTTTTTTTAGGTGGATTATTTAGATCGGTATATTTTATAATATTTGGTACAGGATATTATTTTTTAGTAACCTTTATTAAAGAACGAAAAAAAACAGAAAGTTTAGAAAAACAACGTTTAAACAATATTATTCAACTTGCTAAATCAGAAAATGCATATTTAAGGGCGCAAATTCAGCCGCATTTACTTTTTAATACTTTAGATTTTATTTATCAAAACGCTAGAGATAATTCGCCAGTTGCTGCAGAAACTATAATTGCACTTTCTGGCATGATGCGTTACGCGGTTGACAGTAAACATAAAGAAGAATTTATTGAATTGGGCGATGAAATTGACCAGGTAGAAAATTTAATAAACCTGCATCAATTAATGGCAAACCATACTTTGCAGCTTAGATTTTGGTATGATGATGAAATAAGACAAGAACGAATTATACCTATGGTTTTAATAACCCTGGTAGAAAACATTTTTAAACATGGCGATTTGACAAAACCCGCAGAAATTACATTGTTGATTAATGAAATTAATATTGTTTTTGAAACAAAAAATGCAATAAGGAAATTAAACTCCTCAATAAAAAGAAATGGTACCGGGATAGATAATATTCATAAAAGATTGAAATATACTTATGGTAGCAAGGCAACCTTAAAATACTATTTTGATGATAATGAGCACTTTAATATTAAAATTACGATTGAAAAGTAGATTTTTAAGCAAGATATTAACTAAATTAGATCCAATTCACCACTTCGTACGTAAATTTTAGAAAGTTTTAACTTTAAGAAAAACTTCATTTCCGTTTTAATAACTTAATTACTAATAAATTTAAATACATCACTAACCCTATAATACATGCCAATTAATTGTATAGCAATAGATGACGATCTGAATTCATTGGAGAATTTAAAGTTTTACTTAAAAGGCCTTCCTGATCTGCAATTGGTTAAGAGTTTTACGAACCCAGTTAAAGCACTAAACGAAATTACTGATATAGAAAGTGTTGATATTATTTTTATGGATATCGAAATGCCGGCGCTGTCTGGTATTGAATTGGCAGCAATGGTTAGGCAAAAAACAAAGCATTTAATATTTACCACCGCACATACAAAATATGCTATTGATGCATTTGGCGTTAATGCCGATGCCTATTTGCTGAAACCATATTCTATGGTTCATTTTACAGAAACCATTAGCAAGCTTTACCCGAATGACAGCCTAAACGCACATGAAATTGAGGACGAATTCTTCTTGATTCCTATTAAAGATACGCCAGATGATTTTGTGAAAATAGAATTTATTGATTTGGTAGCGTTCGAGGAAATAAATGATATCGTTTACTTCAGAACAATTAAAAAGAATTACGTAAGTTTTAAACTAAATTTTGTTAAAGTTTTAAGCATGCTTAAAAGACATCCGGCTTTTATTCAAGTAAATTCATCAGCCATTATTTCAAAATTACATATCAAAAGTTTTCTTGGCAACCAAATTGTGTTAACAGGTGGCTTATCTATTCCTTTAACTAATAAATATAACGAGGCATTTATTTTATACTTAAAGGAAAATCTTTTCCAAGATAATTTAATTAACGATAATTAATACAATAAAGGCTTTAGTGAACATTCACCAAAGCCTTTAAATCTTGCTATTTAGCTTCAACTGTTATATCACTTACAACCAGTTTGTTTTTAGATTCTCCGTTTGCCTTAAAAACAATAAAAACGTCGTGAAACTTCTTATCTATTACAAATTCTTTTATTGCAATAGATTTGGTTCCATTTGAATTGCCTAACAATTTGCCATCTATTTTATCCAACCTTAATTCTACCATGTAGTCGTTGTTTGAGTATGGGATTAGATTCATCGATTTAACATCTGTTAAATCAATAGATGCTAGCTTTAACCAACTTGAACTTTTAGTTAATTCAAACGCATTATTTGATTTACGGATAAATCCTGAAAATTCTTTTATATCTATTGAGCTAATGGTATTCCCTATCAAATTATAGGTATTTGTAGTGGTTAAAGGCTTCAAACCTTTTGCTCCCAAATCAGTATAACTGGCTTTTAAAGTAAATACTGGTTTATCCTTATTGATATTTTGTGGTGGTGTTATCGTACCCGTGGTTGGTAAAGACGCAGCGGCGGTTCCTTTTGCAGATAGACTTAAAACCCATTCTACGATTTGCTTCACTTCCGATTCTTTCATGGATGGATGTGCCGGCATTGGAACCTCTCCCCAAACACCACTGCTACCCTTAATTATTTTAGATGCTAAGTAATCAATTGCTTTTGAGTCTTGTTGATATTTACTAGAAATCTTATCAAATGCTGGTCCGATGGAAGCTGATGAAACTTTATGGCAGGTACTACAATCTGATTTTGCCATTAATGATTTCCCTACCATAGTTTGTGCTGCTTGCTGATGCCCGAGTTGAGCTCCAGCCAAATCACTTCCTTCTGTGTAGGCACTAGAAATATAAATCCGTTCTTTATTTACAACCGCTCCCTTATCTGTTACCAAAACCTTATAAGTAATTTCCTTGCCAGGGAAATAAAATGATTTGTTGCCATTTAGAACAACATCTACTTTCGGATGCTCATTGCCTGCAAAAACGGATATAACCTGGCTTTTTGATGATGCCTTTTCGCTATCTATAACCTGAACGCTAATAGGAAACTCTCCTATTTTTGTAAAAGTGTGCTGTATTTCTGGCACTGTAGTTGTTTTCTTTAAACCACCACCTAAATTCCAAATGTAAGTTAGTTTTCCTCCGTCGGCATCAGTTGCTTTAACTTTGGCAATCATTTTATATGGAAGTAATCCGCTGGGCTTATCTATTTGTAAATTTGAAACTACTGGTGGTCTGTTGCCTTTTAAATAATCGATTCTTACAATTCCGGCATCAGGATTTTTGGAGAACCAACCTTTTCCATATTCTAAAATGTAAATTTTACCATCCGAACCAAGTTCCATATCAATTGGAGCAGCTAGTGGAATATTTGCCATGAACGGCTCCATACTTAAATAATCTCCATTCGCGGCCATGGTAACAGCTTTTACCCAACCTCGAACCCACTCATAAATAATTAACTTACCATTGTAGTATGCTGGATAAGGTGATGCATTTGCTGAAGTGTATAAAACAGGACCAGCCATCGCGGTTCTTCCACCCGAGCCAACCTGAGGAAATTCTTTCGAATCGCCATAAGGGTACCAAATAAAAGCAGGTTGTGCAGCCGGAACGATTCCTAAACCGGTATTATTAGGCGAATTGTTGACAGCACCAGCAGCATCAAAAGCTGGTCCGTTGGTTCCATTTGTAAAATCATAAGCTTTGTATGGGTAGTTATTGCCTATAAAATACGGCCATCCAAAATTACCTGCTGCTCTGGCTTGGTTTACCTCATCATAACCTCTCGGTCCTCGCAGTTCATCATCATTTGATGCATCTGGTCCAACCTCACCCCAATACAAAAACCCGGTTTTCTTATCAACTGATATTCGGTATGGATTTCTATTACCCATAACGTATATTTCAGGCTTGGTTTTATCAGTTCCTTTTGGAAACAAATTGCTATTTGGAATGGTATAAGTTCCGTCTTCCTGTACTTTAATACGAAGCACTTTGCCCCTTAAATCATTAGTATTACCAGCTGATCTTCTCGAGTCGTACTGTTCTAAACCAGCACGATTATCTAACGGAGCATATCCTTTATTTACAAATTGTTGTTTCGGTACATCAAATGGTGTAGAATTATCACCGGTTGAAATGTATAAAAGTCTATCCGGACCAAAAGCAAGCGAACCACCAGTATGGCAGCATATTTCGCGTTGTGAGTAAAATTCTAGAATAATTTTTTCGGATGACATGCTTAGCATATCATTTACCATTTTAAATCTCGACAATCGATTTACAGATTTTCCAGTTGGGCTATAAAATAGATACACGTATTGATTGGAAGCATATTGAGGGTCGATTGTTAAACCCAATAAACCTTCTTCTGCGTTAACATCGGCAAGGCTGGTTTTAGAGTAAACATCTAGCTTAGCAACCTGAACCAGTTTTTTGGTTTGGTTTTTATAAAGCATCAACTCTCCTCTCCTTTGCGCAACCAAAATATCAAGATTTGGCAATACAGACATTTCGGTAGGCTCTGTAAATTCTCCCTGAACTAAATTTACTTTCACAAACCGATCTTGGTCTGGTGTATCTATTTTTAAAATCTTATCGCTATTTAAACTTAATTTATTCGGGTAAATTAAATTCTTATTAAATAATATTGAAGATAAAAATAATGTGAATGCAATGCCTGAAAGCAATATTGTAAAAACAGTTTTCATTGGTTTTGGTTAGGGCTATTTAATTTATAAATATAACCGATTGTTTTATAAAGCATAAACAACAACCAATTATTTAAGGTAATATTATTGTTGATGTTAAACACTCATTTTTTAACAGGAGATTAACAGTATTTCAATTGCTGCTTGCTTATATTTGACACTAAATCATTCCATAATGAAAAAAATATTCTTAATTATCTGCCTTGCCAGCATGAGCTATCTTGCTAAAAGTCAAACTTTAGTTTTGGCTAAAGATGTATCTCAATATGTTGGTAAAAATGTTACCGTGTGCGATTCTGTATATAGCACTAAAGCTCTGGAAAAATTAACCTTAATAAACTTGGGCGGAACTTATCCAAAAGAACTTCTAACAGTTGTTGTAAATAAAGCTGATGTAATTAAATTTTCCTCTGAGCCTGCAAGTATGTTTTTAGGCAATAAGTTGTGCGTTACAGGTACCGTAACAGAATACAAAGGTAAATTTCAAATTGTGGTTACAGAGCCGAAACAAATAGTTTTAAAATAACTTTGTTGCAATTTCATTAGAATCATTTTAACCCTTCCTTCTAGAGGAAGGGCGAAATGATGAGCGTGATAGATGTAAGGGTCTTGCTATTTTATTAGTTATTGGGTAATGTATTATTAATTTGTTTGCTTAAGCAGCCGACAAGGAGGTAGCCTTGCCGACTGTTTGAGCGTTGATTTCCTATAATCTGATTCGAAGATTGCAAATGAATTGAAAAACTCCTAATTGCTTATACATAAGGTTTAAAATCCGTGATGGAAAGGTTTATTTCCGTGATAAAGGATTATCCCATTAGATAATTTAATTTATTATATATCTTGGCAGTCTTTAACCAAACCAACACGCCGCCACATTATGAGCAATTCTTATCAAGTTAATTTGAAATTAATTTTTACAGTAATACTATTTCTTTTAATAGTTTCAGGCTTTTCAAAGCATAATGCACAAACAAAACTAAATGTGGCAGTGGCTGGTTTAAGTCACGATCATGTTTTTTCTATAATGAACAGTTATGAAAAGAACGAAGTAAATATCATTGGCATTGCAGAGAGTAATCCTGAATTAATTGAGCGATTTAAAAAGAGATATCAACTTGTAGATAGTTTATTTTTCCCAGATATTGTTTCGCTACTCAAAAAGCGCAAGCCAGATGCAGTTTTAGCATACAATCCGATAAGCGAACACCTTTCAATTGTTGAAGCAGCTGCACCGCTTGGAATTTCTGTAATGGTAGAAAAACCTTTAGCTGTAACAGTTAAACAAGCCGAAAGAATGGCACAACTAGCCCGTAAATATAAAATTCATCTATTAACAAATTATGAAACAACTTGGTATCGTAGCAATCAAGAGGCGTATTTAAATATAAAAAATCAGAATCTTATTGGTGATGTACGAAAAATGATTGTACACGACGGGCACGAAGGACCAAAGGAAATTGGTGTTAGTAAAGAATTCTTGGAATGGTTAACCGATCCGGAAAAAAATGGTGCAGGTGCTTTAGCAGATTTTGGTTGTTATGGCGCTAATTTAATGACTTGGATTATGGATGGTAAAGCACCAATTTCTGTTTCTGCAATTACCCATCAAATAAAACCTAATGTTTATCCTAAGGTAGATGACGACGCAACAATTTTACTTGAATATCCTGACGCAACCGGAATAATCGAAGCTTCCTGGAACTGGCCTTTCAGTATTAAAGACATGGAAGTATTTGGTAAAACTGGTTATATTCAGGCAATTAACGACCAGAATTTGCGCCTTAAAGAAAATGGAAAATCAGATTATAAAACTTATAAAGCTAAAACACTCGCTGCTCCGTACGCTAATAGCTTAAGTTATTTAGCTGCTGTTTTAAGAAATGAAATACAACCAGTAAACGACTTATCTTCATTAGAGAACAATTTAATAGTGGTTAAAATTTTGGAAGCGGCAAAAATTTCTTCTAAAACAGGCAAAAAAGTCTTAATAAAGTAATGTTTTATAAGGTAGATTTATTGCTTTAAGCAGGTTTTTTATAGTTTTGGTATTTCTTATTCATTGCATACCAGAATGACCAAAAATTACCGATTATTATCCATAATCCTATTTATACTTTTAGCCAGTTTTATAACACTTAGTATTTTTATTGCAAAGCATCCTATTCTTGCATTAGATGTTGATGTTTCATTATTTGTACAAAAATTTCATTCAGAATGGTTGGATAAGCTTATGTTGGGGGTAAGTTTTTTTGGAGAGTTAACATGGTCATTGATATCAGTTGTAATGGTTGCTACCATTTTCTATCTGAACAAATTCAAACGCGAAGCCTACTTTATTACATTAATACTGCTTTCTGGGTTAATAATATTGGGCATAAAAAACCTAATTAACCGCCCAAGGCCAACAGCCTTTTATGTCCGACTGGTAGAAGTGAATAGATTTCAAAGTTACCCAAGCGGTCATGTTTTATCTTATGTATTGTTTTTTGGTTTTTTAATTATTCTAATGAGAAATTTGAAAACTGTATCTCCGGTTTGGAGAAGGGTAATAACCTGCACATCTTTTTTTCTCTTGATAATGATTGCCCCATCAAGAATTTATCTTGGTGCACATTGGTTTACAGATACCGTTGGAGGATTTTTATTAGGAATTATTTGCCTTTTCCCGCTGTGCTATTTTTATTTTAAGAAAAGTGTTGTTTCGGATTTGCCTGCAGCAGAACCAAAATAGTTTGTTTAGTTTATCACTTTATTAAGCAAAACATACCATCGTATTTATTTTAGAACAACGATTGTTTATTAGCCTAAAAATAGTGTACACGTATAAATTACCAGTCGGGTTCAACTACTGATTCTACCAGGTATTTATACCCCTTTTATATCCTACCAAATTAATAGAATTTTTTAAAATAATTGCTTTGGTTCCAGTGGGGGCTATTTTCAGACTCCAAGTAGTTTTTGTCTATGCCAATTTTTGGCCGATGATGGTACATGTTTTGATGAAAATCATTTAACATCCTAATCCTAAAACTATGACAACATTTGAATTTAATCACCTGGTAAATGCACACTCAGTATCGTTGAAATCTCATGCATTAAAATTTACAAATGATATAGAAGATGCGAATGATTTAGTACAAGATACGCTAGTTAAAGCAATTAGATTTTATGAAAACTTTCAAGAAGGCACTAATATTAAAGGTTGGCTTTTTGTTATAATGAGAAATACTTTCATAAATAACTACCGCAAACTTGCAAAAACAAGAACTTTAATAACGCAAACCGACGAGATTTCATCAGTTAATTTGGTTCACAGCTCGACCAGAAATCATGCTGAAGGTAAATTTGTAATTGGAGATATTAGTAAAGCCTTAGCCAGTTTACCAGAAGCTTATCACACACCATTCATCCGCTATTTTGAAGGCTATAAGTACCATGAAATTGCAGATATGCTACAAATTCCATTAGGTACAGTAAAAACAAGAATTTTCGTTGCTAGAGAAATGCTTAAAAAATATCTTAAAACCTACGCTAAAGATACTCATGGAGAACAAATCTTAGGTTTAAAAAAACAATAAGATAAATATCTTTTTAATTAATTTTTTTGGGGTTTGAACAATGTGTTAATACAATAATACATTGTTTAGACCCTTTTTTTTATTCTGTACGTTTATTAACTAGAGTAACATTAGATTTTAAATTTAATTAATAAGAAGAGTTTAATAGATTTGGACAATTATAGAGCATTATGAAATTTTCTCCAAAAGCCCTAATTTTTGATTTAAACGGAACCGTGATAGACGACATGGAATTCCATAATAAGGCATGGCAATCAATACTTAAAGAATTGGGTGCTGATTTAAGTTATGCTGAAGTTAAAAAACAGATGTATGGCAAAAATGACGAATTGCTTAACAGAGTTTTTGGTGAAGGTTACTTCACTCAACAGAGATTAGATGAAATCTCCATCGAAAAGGAAAAAATATATCAAGTAGCTTTCCTCCCTTATTTAAAACTTATTAATGGGCTGGACAAAATATTGGAAACAGCCAATGAAGCAAATATTCCCATGGCTATTGGCTCTGCAGCTATTCCATTCAATATTAATTATGTTTTAGATGGATTGCACATTCAAGAATACTTTAATGCCATTGTTAGCGCCGATGAAGTTAAAATAAGTAAACCTAACCCAGAAACATTTATTAAATGTGCTGAAAAGATGGGCGTTAACCCGAAAGATTGCCTGGTATTTGAAGATGCTCCAAAAGGCGTAGAAGCAGCCAAAAATGCAGATATGCCATGTATAGTTTTAAATACCACGCATAATGAAAATGATTTTAAGAATTACGACAATGTGCTAAAAGTTGTTAAAGATTACAACGACCCTATTTTCGAACTGCTATTAAAAAATTTCGATTTATCTTAGTAACGGTCTAACTACATCTGTTAAATCCCATTCATAGCATTACTTTTGATTAAATATTTGATACTAATGAACTATCGTTATCCCTTTGCGGCTTTACTTGTATCAATTTCTCTCTTTTTAATTTCTTGGGGATATACTGGACACAAAACAATTGGCTCGTTAACCGAAAATTACCTTACTCCTACTGCTAAAACTGCCGTAAAAGATTTATTAGGTGATAGCAGTATTGCTGATGCCTGCACTTGGGCAGATGATGCCCGGAAATATCCAGAACTTAAAGAAACTGCCAACTGGCATTTTCTAAATTTACCATTAGGCTTAAGTTTTCGTGAATTTAAGAATACAGTTGATACTTTAAAACAAGCTAATGTTTATAGCGCCTTAATTAACGCAGAAGAAACACTTAAGCAAAAGGACGCAACGAGGAAGCAAAAAATTGAGGCTTTAAAATTTGTATTACATTTTGTTGGCGATATACATCAACCCATGCACGTAAGCAGAGCTGAAGATAAAGGTGGAAACACAATTCAATTGAACTATGAAGGTAAAGGAACTAATCTACATAGTGTTATCGATACTAGATTATTGGAACATGGAGGTTTAAAGTATGACAGCCTAGCCGTAAAATTCAATCAAATACCAAAACGCAAGATTAGAAAATGGCAACGCGACCCACCAATTAAATGGGCTTGGGAGAGTTATCAAATAAGTTCAGAATTATACGCTGAGGTTGATGAGATGAAAACCAGAAATATTGGTGAAGAATATTATAAAAAGCATATCCCGATGATTGAGCGAAGAATACAACAATCATCAATTCGCCTAGCTGGTGTATTAAACGAAATATTTAAAGGCGTTGAATCGAAATAGAAGTTATTAACAGTTTTCAACAGGTGTTTATAATTATTTTAGGTTAAAAACCTTTCAATGCATAACTTGTTATCATTAAATAAAATCATCCTAAAATAAGTCCTGTGAGTGGGATATCCGCGAAGGGCAGGCACACCATAAAAGCAAAATATTAAACCAAAAAGTTAAAGCTTGCTATATGCAGGCTTTTCTTTTTTTACGCCATCTGCGACTTAGCGATAAAAAGTGTACCCTCATTTTTTAGCTTATAAAAATATTGCTTTTGCCCTTTTGCACATACGATTTGTATTTTTACCACAATGGCTGTTTTTCCATTCCGGTGTACAATGATATCACCCTCACGAATGTTATCTAAATCATTTACCGATGAATACTGATTCACTACTTTCATTACAATTGAGATGCTGATAATTATTTAACTGATTATAGGTTGGTTAAAAAATTGCAGGTTACTACATAACCTGCAATCCTCTAAATTAATCATTGCTTCCAATCCTGATAAGCGTTGTATGATTAGTACCAAATTAGGTATAATGTTAATTTATTAGCCGGTATGAATAAAGTGAATGAAGGCAGGTTTATACTATTAATAAATAAACCTGTAATAATGAACAAGATAAGATACCTTAGATATTTTCCAGGCAAGCTACAAGACTTTATTAAAGCTCGTAAAGGCAATTTTGTAATTTAAATTATACGAAAATGGCAGGTAGTTGCATTGAAAATGTGTAGAATACACCAGATTCTCTATTATCTTACAGTAAGAAAATGAATGAATAAATAGTGTTATTTGGGTATTTCGATAAAGAATGTACTTCCTTCATGCTCCTCACTTTGGAACCAAATTTTACCTTTATGCAATTCTACAATCGTTTTAATGATAGACATGCCCAAGCCCCATGAATCTTCACCGTGTAAACCCTCTCTCATGGCAATGCTAAAACGTTCAAACAAATAAGGTTGCAAATGCTTCGGGATACCGATGCCGTTATCGCTAACACAAATAAGAACCGACTTGCCCCTATCCTGTACTTCTATTTTTATTGTTCCATTTACAGGGGTAAATTTTATAGAGTTTGATATTAAATTATTTATTACCTGCATAAATTTCATGCTATCAACCATAGCATAGAGTTTTTCTTCGGTACTAACAAATTCAAATCGTCTGTATAAATTTAGCTCTGCATATTGATAAAAGCCTATAACATCTTTAATCTCACTAATTAAATCTGCTCTTTCTTTTCTAATATCAACTTCTGCAGAAGTTAAAAACTCGTGATTAATCAAATTTCTAATAAGCAATACGTTTCGTTCGCACATGTCTTTAATAAATGTGAGCGATTTCAAAACACGATCCTGCCCTTCAAAAAGGCTATTTTTCAGTAAATCAGATACTGCAAGGCTAATCATAGCCATTGGCTCTTTTAAATCGTGAGAAACAATTTCTAGCGTGGTATTTTTTTGCGCATTTATTTTTTCAATGTGAAAATTGTTTGTTTTAGCTACGCTAACGTCTTCTACAATGCCGCTTAATTGGATTAAATTATTTTCTGATAAAATTGGGTAAACACTAATTCTGATGTATTTGATAAAATTATCCTTGCAGGAAATTCTAAACTCGTATTTACGCCCAACCTTTTGCTCTGTACATTCATTGAAACAATCTATTGCTAAGCCTTTATCTTCAGCATGCACACAATCGAAAATTATCTGGGGATTATTTTTTGCCGATTCTAAAGAAATTTCGAAAATTGATTGGAATGCGGGACTTAAATAAGAAAATTTGTTTTCATTAATGTTATAAACGAAATATACGTCTCTGGATTGGTCGCCAATTTGATAAAAAATATCAGAGTTCAAGTCTTGCATAGGAATGATTAATTATCTACAAAATTAAAAATAACATCTAATTTTTTTAATTAAAATTTAGTGAGGTTATTATTAAGTATTAATACTAGATTACATTATTTAGCATCATTGACCTCAAGCCAATGTCCATCGGTATCTTTAAAATAAACCTGTTTAACACCATCAACCCTTAAAGTTACAGCACCTTCTTTACCAGGCCAATCTTCAAACTTAATATTTTTCGCTTTTAAAGTATTGACAAATGCATCTACAGATGGCACACTAAAACATAAATGCTCATTTTTATCATGCACTTCCGAAGTTTTTGCACCTTGAATCAAATGAAGTTGCCCTGCATTTCCTAAGCTAAACCAGGTATGTTTTCCATCATGAAATGGTTCAGGTATTTGAGGTAAATTAAAAACACTTTTGTAAAAGTCGGTAGCAACATTTAAATCGGTAACATAAACCGCAATGTGGTTTAAAACTGACGGACTTTCCTTATCGGTTTGTGCCATACATTTTTGAATAGGATTAAAAGCAATTAAGCTTACAATTAATAATGTAATTATTTTCATATAGATAATGATTTATCGGTGAAATTGAGAAAAGATTCTGGATCAAGTATTTTGCTACTCACCTAACAAAGCAGTTTTGGTTTCTATTAGTTTTCCCTGTTCATCCTCGCCCAAAACAGGAAATTTAAGATTTAAGCTTTTTAATTTATCCTCAATAATTTCGCTAATGGCCAAACGGGCAAACCATTTTTTATCAGCAGGTATAATATGCCATGGCGAATCTTTTGTAGCTGTTTCATTGATTGCGTCTTCGTAAGCCTTCATATATTCATCCCATAAAGCTCTTTCCTTAATATCACCAGATGAAAATTTCCAGTTTTTGGTTGGGTCATCTATTCTTTCTAAAAAA
This sequence comes from Pedobacter lithocola, assembly GCF_042650845.1. NCBI lineage: Bacteria > Pseudomonadati > Bacteroidota > Sphingobacteriia > Sphingobacteriales > Sphingobacteriaceae > Pedobacter > Pedobacter lithocola. Next base: position 854,481 of record NZ_JBHSBW010000007.1, read on the forward strand.
CGCAGTTTCTGTTCATCTTTACTCACATTTAAAAAGAATTTTAATATCACGGTTCCGTTTGCAGTTAAATGTTCTTCAAAATTACGGATACTTTGATAGCGCTGCTTCCAAAAGTCTTTGCTAATTTTCTCAACCTTGTCATACCCAGGCAGACTTTCACTTAGGATATATTCTGGATGAACTTTGCAAACCAAAACATTTTCATAGTGAGAACGATTGTGGATTCCTATCCGCCCACGCTCTGGCAATGCTTTATAATGTCGCCATAAAAAGTCGTGTTCATACTCTTCAGATGTTGGTGTTTTAAAGCTAAAAACCTGGCAGCCCTGTGGATTTAAACCGCTCATAACATGCTCAATTGCACTATCTTTCCCTGCAGCATCCATTGCTTGAAAAATGATTAATAGAGAGTGTGTATTCGAAGCATAAAGCTTTTCTTGTAAATGATTAACTTCTATTTTAGAATGCACCAAAGCATCCTTTGCTTTCTCTTTATTGTAGCCACCTGTATAATCAGTCTTTGTATTTTTTATTGAAAATTTTTTATCTCCCTGTATTATCAGGCCTTTAAATTCGTTTTTCATATTTATAATTCTGTAATCAATTATTTAAATATAGACTAAAAAATAAGTAAATTAAATACGTTAATTTGCATTTGGAGTTTTTTATATTTAGTTCCAAAGCATTTACCCGATACATCATCTTAACCAATATGTTTAAAGAGATAAAAAACAAGTACTTACGTTATTCTGCTATAGGCATTTTCTTAATAATCATTTTCTTCTCTGCGCTTCAACTTAACTTTTTATGGCTGTTTGGTTATTCTCCAAGCTATCGGGATATAAAAATCCCTACGCTAAGGGTCGGTTCTGAGCTATATACATCAGATGGTAAATTAATTGGCAGATATTTTAAAGAAAACAGAACACCTGTAAATTATAATGAAATTGCTCCAGGTGTTATAAAGGCCTTGGTAGCAACAGAAGATGTACGATTTTATAAACATTGGGGTATTGATGTTCAGGCAGTTGGTCGTGCGGTGGTGGGCTTTGGTAAAGATGGTGGTGCAAGTACAATTACACAACAATTAGCTAAAAACTTATATAGAACCCGTTACAATAAATCGCAAGGTTTACTGGTAAAAATTCCACTAGTAAGAACCATAATTGTAAAGCTTAAAGAATGGATGACCGCCGTTAAATTAGAATCTAATTATTCTAAAAACGATATCATAACCATGTACTTAAACACGGTTTCATTTGGAAATAATGCTTACGGGATAAAAACGGCAAGCAGGATTTATTTTGATAAGGAGGCAAAGGATTTATCTACAACAGATGGCGCCATGCTGGTTGGTATGCTTAAAGGCACAACGCTTTACAACCCAACAAAAAACCCTGAAAAAGCTTTGGTGCGTAGAAACATAGTACTAAGCCAAATGAATAAATACAAATATTTAAGTAATGATAGCCTTGTAGCTTTATCTAAAGAACCAATAAAACTTAAGGAAGGAAAATTGGAAGATGGCAGCGATGGAGATTCTTACTTAAGGGCAGCCGTTGCAAAATATCTAGAAAAATGGTGTAAAGATAACGGGTACGATTTGTACGAAGATGGTTTAAAAATTTACACAACCATTGATTCAAAGCTCCAAAAATATGCTGAAGAAGCTGTACAAGAGCAGATGAAAACCATACAACGTAGATTTTATGGCGTTTGGGGAAATGAAGACCCATGGTACGATTCGGAGAAAAATAAGGTTGATTATCCTGATAGGGCAATGAAAAACCTACCCATTTATAGCCTGCTTCAAAAGAAATTTGCAAATAACCCTGATTCGGTTACTGCCTACTTTAATAAAAAGAAAAAGATGCAAATCTTTACTTATAAGGGCGATAGAGATACTTTATTCTCAACCTTAGATTCTATCCGTTATTATGGAAAAATCATGAATACAGGCATGATGACCATGGAGCCAGCAAGCGGAAAAATTAAAGTTTGGGTTGGTGGTATCGACCATAAGTTTTTTAAATACGATCATGTTAATCAGGCAAAAAGACAAGCTGGTTCTACTTTTAAACCTTTTGCATACTTAACGGCATTGGAGCAAGGGATGAATCCATGCGATAAATTTACTGATAAGCCAGTAAAAATTGCCTACCAAAATAAAGGTAAAACAGAATACTGGGAACCTAAAAATGCAGATTATAGCGTTACGTACAGAGAAATGAGTTTACGTTGGGCAATGGCAAAATCTGTTAATACCATAACTGCCCAAGTAACTGAAAAAGTTGGATGGGATAATGTTGTAAAATGGGCTCACGAATGCGGTATCGACAGTCATTTAGAGTCTGTGCCATCAGTCAGCCTAGGTTCTAACGATGTTTCTGTGTTTGAAATGGTTAAAGCATATAGTACATTCTTAAATAAAGGCGTTAAAACAGACCCAATTCTGGTAGAGAAAATTGCTGATCAGGATGATAATGTTATTGAAGATTTTAAACCAAAAACAAAGCGGGTTTTAACCGAAGAAATTGCCTGGTTAATGTTATACATGTTCCGTGGTGGTATGGAAGAACCTGGAGGTACATCTCAGGCTTTATGGGAATGGGATTTATGGGAAAAGAATAATCAAATTGGTGGTAAAACCGGCACTTCCTCTGATTATGTTGACGCCTGGTACATGGGCATTACAAAAGATTTAGTTACAGGAGTTTGGGTAGGTTGCGATGAAAGAACTGCTCATTTTAAAAATGGTGAACAAGGTGAAGGTTCTAGAACTGCATTGCCAATTTTTGCTAAATTTATGGAAAAGGTTTATCACGACCCTAATTCTGGCTATACTTATGGCCAATTTCCAAAAGCTACGGTAGAAATTACAAGAACAATAAACTGTCCAAGCCCGAGAATTGTTGAGGATACAACTTCTACAGATACTGTTTTGGTAGATTCGACAGATATTGTAGATCCACTAGCTCCTGAAACTACAACACCTACGCCAACTACAGAAACCGAAGTAAAAAAAGAAGAGAAAAAACCTGAACCTGTGCCTGTTCAGCCTGCAACTGTAATTCCATTATCTAAAAAAGAAGAACGAGAATTAAAGAGAAAACAAAGGCAAGAAGAGCGAGAAAAAAAGAAAGTCGATAATTAAAAATCTCCAATTATTCTTGGCAAAAGTGTTAAAATAAAAATAGTAATCTAAACAATTGCTATTTTTATTATTCAAATCTACATCAATAAAATTCTGCATATTTTAAATTTAACGTATGAAAATAAGCTCTACTATTTTTAAGCAGTTCTTATCAGTTTTACTTTTAGCTCTACTATCATTATCGGCTCAGGCACAATACTTTGGGCAAAATAAGGTTCGGTATAAAAATCTCGATTTTAAGGTTTTACAGACACCACACTTTGAAATTTATTACTACTTAAAAAATGAGAATTTATTAAAGAAATTTACTCAAGATGCTGAAACCTGGTATAAAATGCATCAGGAAGTTTTTAGGGATACTTTTTTAAAGAAAAACCCAATCATTCTTTACAACAATCATCCAGATTTTCAACAAACGACAGCGCTTAATGGCGAAATAGGTGTAGGAACTGGTGGTGTTACCGAAGCATTAAAAAATAGGGTAATTATGCCTGTGATGGAATTAAATAGTCAAACCCGTCACGTTTTAGGACATGAATTGGTGCATGCATTTCAATACCATTTGTTACTCGAAAAAGATTCTATTAGTTTGGAAAACGTAGGACAAACGCCCTTATGGATGGTTGAAGGTATGGCCGAATATTTATCTATCGGTAAACGCGATGCTTTTACATCTATGTGGATGCGGGATGCCATGTTAAATCGAGATATTCCATCATTAAAAGATTTAACGAACTCCAATAAGTATTTCCCCTACCGTTACGGACAAGCATTTTGGACTTACATTGGTTCGCAATACGGAGATACTACGATTGTACCATTATTTAAAAATACCGCCAAATATGGTTACGAAAACGCAATAAGATACACCTTTGGATATGATGATAAAACGCTATCTGGATTGTGGAAAAATGCAATCGATGCACATTATAAACCAATGCTAAAAGCCGATAGTGCTCAAGTTAAAATCACTGGAACTAAAATTATTGATAATAAGAACGCAGGTAACATGAACGTTGCTCCTGCCCTTAGTCCCGATGGAAAGTATCTTGCATTCCTATCTGAAAAGGATTTATTTGGCATCGATTTATTTCTTGCTGATGCCAAGACAGGAAGAATTATTAGAAAGCTGACCAGCCAAATATCAAACGGACATATTGATGATTTTAATTTTATAGAATCTGCTGGGGCTTGGTCGCCAGATAGTAAACAGTTTGCTTTTAGTATATTTTCTCAAGGCAAAAATCAAATGATGATTATCGATGTTGCAAATGGTTCTACCATTGTGCAAACAGCAATGGGAGATGTTTCTCAATTTGGAAATTTAACATGGTCGCCAAATGGTAAAGACATTGCCTTTTCAGGGATGGTTGAAGGCCAAAGCGATATTTTCTCTTATAATTTAGATACCAAACAAGTAACTCAAATCACAAACGATGTTTATTCTGATTATGCACCGAGTTACGCTCCTGATGGCAATAAATTGGTTTTTTCATCAGATAGGGCAGCAATAGAAAATAAAAACATAACTGCAGTACACCCGATAAACCTGGCAATTTTTGATATCACAACGAAAACAGTAAGTAATCTTGGTGTTTTTCCTGGTGGAAATAACTTGAATGCACAATTCTCACCAGATAGCAAGAACGTTTACTTTTTATCTAATAGAGATGGTTTTAGAAATTTGTACAAATACAATTTTGCAGATAATACTGTTGATCAGCTAACTGATTATTTCACAGGCATAAGTGGAATTACCGAATTCTCTCCAGCCATTTCGGTTTCGCAAACCAATGATATTGTTTATAGTTACTATCGTTACCAGCGCTACACTTTATACAATGCCAATCTTAGTAGCTTTAAGCCAAAAAGAATCAACAATCAGGAAGAAAATTTTGATGCCGCTATTCTTCCTCCTATGGAAAATATTGGTGTAAACATTATAAATTCTAACCTGAACAATTTTGACCGTTTTGAAAAAATTGTAGCCGATTCGATGAAAACGGTTCCATATAAGCCAAAATTTAGGTTAGATTATTTAGCAAATAGTGGCGTTGGCGTATCTACAAGCAGATTTGGAACAGGTGTACAAGGCGGTATTATTGGTATGTTTAGCGATATTTTAGGAACCAATCAAATCATCGCAAATTTATCAGTTAATGGAGAAATTTACGATTTCGGCGGATTGGTCGGTTACATCAATCAAAAAAGTAGAATAAACTGGGGTGTAGCGGTTTCCCATATTCCCTATGTATCAGGTTTTAGTTCGTATGGATTTGAAAAGGTTCCAAGTGGTAATACAACTGTCGACGCGATAAATTACCGTACAGATATCATCAGGACCTTTGAAGATCAGGTTCAGCTTTTTGCCTCCTACCCTTTTAGCAAAATTCATCGTTTTGAACTTGGCGGTGCTTTTTCAAATTACAGTTATCGCATTGATAGATACAGCAATTACTACAGTACAGATGGATTTTATTTAGGATCTGATAGAAGTAAGGTTTCTGCTGAACAAGCATCCTTAGATTACGGTGTACCATTCAATCCTTTTACATTATTCCAAGTTAATGCTGGTTTTATAGGCGATAATTCTATTTTTGGCTTAACAGCTCCACTTGACGGTTTCAGATACAGAGTGAGTGGAGAACTTTATTTTGGAACGTATAGATTTTCTGGGGTTACAGCCGATTTACGCAAATACTGGAGGATAAAACCAATAACTCTTGCTGCGAGGTCGTACAACGTGTTAAGAATTGGTAAAGATGCGGACAGGTTGTATCCTATGTATCTTGGTTACCCCTACTTAATTAGAGGTTACGAGGCAAATTCGATTTACAAAAATAATTCTGCAACGCTCGCAAATAATTACGACATCAATCAGTTAAGTGGAAGTAAACTGGTTGTATTTAATTTCGAGGCCCGCTTACCATTTACAGGACCAAAAAAACTCAGTGCAATTCCATCTAAATTTTTAGTCACCGATTTAAACTTATTTTTTGATGCTGGTGTTGCTTGGACGAACGACAGTAAAGTTGTATTTAAGAAAGAAGCAGCTTTTACAACAATACCAATTGTTGATAATAATGGGCAAGTTGTTGGTGAGAACCAAGTATCAACTGAAAGAATTCCTGTTATGAGTGTTGGTATTTCACTACGTGTAAACGTATTCAACTATTTCGTTTTGGAGCCATACTACGCTATACCTTTTCAACGTAAAGATGTGAAAACCGGCGTATTCGGTTTAACCTTTGCTCCAGGATGGTAACCCCCAGAAATCATTAAATTTTGGTCTGTGAAAATATAATCCATGGTTAGTGCTTACAGTAAGCTTCCATGGCATGTGTCTTCACAGACCATTTCTTATTTCAGAATAAAAACGAATATTTTATTTCGGTCTGTGAGGACACAGACCGAGGGCTAAAATAATGACTGATGAATAATCTTAATTCAACCTAAGACAAACTCGTAAATGACAATTTTACTTGATTTGTTATATTTCTATGTAGTAATATATTTTCAAAATCTAAACCAACTGTTAAGTCTATCCAATCAGGGTTGCAAGATCTTACCAAACGTTCTTTTTGCATGCGGGTAAATCTGCTAACCAATTTAAATCTGGCTAGTGCTTGCGCCTCTGTTTTAAATTCTTCGAAATAAACCAAGCGTGTTAATTGTTGTCCGTTATCAAAAAACAAGTTTGGCATCTGCTTGTAAAAATCTAATGTTTTAATCAAATCAGAACTCATGCCAACATGCATGCTTGTGCGATTTCTGTCGGTAACGATGTAAACAAACTTTTTCATAATAACGTGTTTATAAATTAAAACTAAACTAATTAGCATACTCTCTTGCAAATCAAAATAATATTACTAACTTTATGAGCATAAAATTACTAACTATTTTAGTAATTCCAAATTTATTTTAAAATTTATTTTTATGTCAAATATTTCAAATAATTTAAAGTACCTAAGGAAGAAAAAAGGCCATACACAGCAAGCATTCGCCGATTTGATGGAAATTAAAAGATCGTTGATTGGAGCTTATGAAGAAGATAGAGCTGAGCCGAAATATGATTTGCTAAAAAAAATAGCCGAATATTTTGATTTAACCATCGATGAATTCATCAATGAGAAAATATCTGACAGCTGGAAACCTAAGCCAAAAAGTTCTGGTTCTAACCTAAGAGTACTTAGCATTTCGGTTGATGCAAACGACAGAGAAAATATTGAGTTGGTTCCTGTTAAAGCAAGTGCGGGTTATTTAAATGGTTTTTCAGACCCTCAATACATTAGCGATTTGCCTAAATTTCAATTACCAATTCCGGCTTTGCGCCAAGGAACCTTTCGTGCTTTTGAAATTATGGGCGATAGTATGTTACCCGTTCAACCTGGAAGTGTAATTATAGGTGAATATTTAGATAATTGGAGTGAAGTTAAAACTGGCGAAACCTACATTATAATTAGTAAAAACGAAGGTGTTGTATATAAAAGAGCAGGCAATCGTTTTAAAGAAAATAAAGATTTAAAATTGATTTCGGATAATAAAGTATATGATGCTTATACAATTGCAGCCGATGATATTTTAGAAATCTGGAAAGCAAAAGCTTATATATCAACCTCATTGCCCGAACCAGCACCAGATCCAACTATGGAAACTTTGACCCAAATGATGGCGCAAATGCAAAAATCTATTTCTCAATTGAATAAGAATTAACATTTTTTAACAATGATAGATTAAACCCATAAGCCGTTTTGCCCTCTATTAGTTTAAACACATACAAAAAATGAAAAAACTAATTTTAACGATGGCAATTGCAGTAATGGGTTTTACTGCCGCATTTGCACAAGACTCTACAAAAAGAGCACGAAGACCAATGGCTAACCTAACTGCAGAACAAAGAGCAGAAAAGGCAACCGGGATGATGGATAAAAAGTTAAGCTTAACTGCAGACCAAAAACAAAAAGTTTATGCAATTGAGTTAAACAGAGCAAAAAAAATGGATGCTTTTCGCACTGAAGACCGAGCTGCAATGAAAGGAAAGATGAAGGATAGAAAAGCAGAAATGGAAAAAAGTAAAGCAGACCTTGATAATATATTAACTGCAGAACAGAAAACAAAGTTAGATGCTTTTAGAGCAGAAGCTAAAGAAAAAGGTGGACAAATGAGAAAAGGCATGGGAAGAGGGAAAAGAGATAAAGCCCCTGTAGTTTCTAATCCACCAGCACAAGGTTAAATTTAAATTATTTGAAATATTACAAAGCGTTTCGGTTAATCGGAACGCTTTCTTTATTTTTGAGCAATGGATAAAGTAGAACAATTTATTGCAGGAAAGTTAGAAGTAAGAAGGAATGATCTTTCCCTAAGAAAATTAAATACAATCTTCCCTCCTGTTGATTTTTGTTCTAACGATTATTTAGGTTTCGCTCGTTCTGAAGAGCTTAAAGCATTAATTGAAGAAGAGATTAAGCAAGTTTATAATTATAAAAATGGTTCTGGTGGCTCAAGATTATTAAGTGGAAATACGGAATACATTGAAAATACAGAACAATTTATTGCAGATTATCATCAGGCAGAAAGTGGCTTGATTTTTAATTCGGGTTACGATGCAAACGTGGGTCTATTATCCTCCATTCCACAACGTGGTGATACCATAATCACCGATGAATTAATACATGCCAGTATAATTGATGGTTGCAGACTTAGTTATGCAAATCGATATAAATTTAACCACAACAACCTTACAGATTTAGAAAGTAAGCTGAATATAGCTACAGGTAATGTATTTTTAGTTGTAGAAAGTGTATATTCTATGGATGGTGATTTTGCACCATTAGCAGAAATTGTATCGCTTTGCGAAAAATACAACGCTGCTCTGATTGTAGATGAGGCGCATGCAAGCGGAATTTTCGGAAATAAGGGCGATGGTTTGGTTAACCAATTGGGTTTGCAAAACAAGGTTTTTGCAAGAATCGTAACTTTTGGTAAAGCTTTAGGCACACATGGTGCTATTATTTTAGGAAGCCATAACCTACGGAATTACCTGGTTAATTTTGCCCGTTCGTTTATTTACACAACGGCGGCGCCTTTACACAACATTGCATCTATAAAATGTGCTTATAAATTGTTGGCTAAATCCAATGCATCAATTCTATTAAATAAAATTAAACTATTTAGAAGTTTAACTAACGAACTCGAAATAGAGGTTTTGGATAGTGAAAGTCCGATTCAAGGTGTATTATTTTCATCAAATGCAGAAACAAAATATGCTGCATCATTACTGCAATCTAAAGGCTTTGATGTTAGGGCAATCTTAAGTCCGACAGTTGCTATTGGTAAGGAACGCTTAAGAATTTGCCTTCATAGTTATAACACCGATGAAGAAATTACATCGTTAATTACAAATTTAAAGGAAATACAAAAAAATGGCTAAATATTTTGTTACCGGTATTGGTACAGGAATTGGTAAAACTTTGGTGAGTGCCGTACTTACAGAAAAACTTAAGGCAGATTATTGGAAGCCAATTCAATCTGGAGATTTAGAAAATAGCGATAGTTTAACAGTAAAAGATTTAATAAGCAATGAAATTACATACATCCACAAGGAAAGATACCGACTTACGCAGCCACTATCACCACATTTATCAGCAAAGTTAGATGGCATAGAAATCGAATTAAACCACATTAAAATACCTGAAACAAACAATAATTTAATTATTGAAGGTGCTGGTGGTTTAATGGTGCCTTTAACTGAAAAGCAACTTTTGATAGATTTGATAAAAGATTTTAATGTTGAAGTAATTTTGGTTTCTCAAAACTATCTAGGAAGCATAAACCACACCATACTATCAATAAATATGCTTCAGCAATATCAAGTTAAAATTAAAGGAATAATTTTTAATGGTGATGAAAACCTGGAAACACAACGATATATTTTGCAATATTCAAAAGTAAAATACCTCGGGAATATTCCTCAGATGCAAATTATAAATAAGGAGAGTGTTAAACGAGCTGGCGAAATGTTATTGCTTTAAGTAGTTATTTGCCTGAAGGTAATCGGCCCAAACTTTATAACCTTCTGCAAGTAAGTGCAAGCCATCTTTAGTAAGTTCGGCTTTTAAACGTTTGTTATCGTCAACAAAAACCGGATATAAATCTACAACAGTTACCTTTTTCGATTCGAATTTTCTGATTTCATCATTTAACCAAAGGATGTGATTATCCTTACCATAATGATTTTTGAACTTTTCAAAGCTGCTGTTAACAGGCAAAAGCGTAGTAAAATATATCTTCGTTTTCTTCGAGCCTTGATTTATCCTGTTAATCATTAATTTATAATTACGCAGAATTATGCTATCGGGGATATTTCTTGAGATATCATTTATACCAATTAAAATAAAAACTTTAGCCGGTTTCCTATCAATAACCTCCTGTAAACGTTCTAAAACACCAAACGTTATATCACCAGAAATACCTCTGTTCTTAGCTTGAGGTAAATTCAAAAGTTTAGCCCAATCGGTTCCGGCAGTAATGCTGTTGCCTAAAAATATGAAATCTTTCTTCGATTTTGGGTCGGCCTTAAATTTTGCAACTTGCTCTACATATTTGCCTGGGCGGTAAGTACTATCCCATTTAACAATTTGAGCATTTGCATCAATCATGTTAAATGCAAATGTTGCCAGTATAATAAAGGTAACTTTGGTTAGGAAAGATTTCATATCGAAGATTTTAATAAAGGTAATTATTTAGATTTTACCAATATATCTGGATAGTCAGAAATAATGCCATCAACACCTAATCCTCTTAGCATATTCATATCTTCTAACTTATTTGCTGTCCACGGAATAACCTTTACACCATCTGCATGTGCTTTACTAATTAAATCAGCATTAACCATTTGCCAAACCGGACTTAAAATAAAGGGTTTAAAACCTAAATCTGCAATGTTTTCTTCGTAAGTTTTTTTATTCGCAACTAAAAATGAAGTTTTAACATTTGGATATTTTTCATGAATAATTTGAATGGTTCTTTTATCAAAAGATTGAATAACGACATAAGGCGTAATTTTTTTTGATTGGATAACATCCATCAATAACTTCACGAAAACGGCAGGTTCAGGATTTGTAACACCATCGCCTTGCGCATCACATTTGGTTTCTATATTGTAAAAAAATTGCTTTGTATTATTGTTTTTGATGTCTTTTTGAACAGCATCAATTAGATCTGCAAGCAATGGGATATGCGTTTTAATTTTCTGTTGATGTGGGAAACCAGCCAAAGGTTTGGTACCTAAATCAAAAGCCATCAAATCTTTATAATCCATTTGAAAAATTGGATACTTTTTCGCGTCGGTAGCAGGGATTTCTTTTCCATCGGGAGTAAGCATAAACCCAGGACTTAAATAATCATCATGAGTTACCACAACTTTACCGTCTTTGGTAATGTGTGTATCCATTTCGAGAGTAGTAATTCCATCAATTTTCATGGCGTTTTGCATAGCTAAGATGGTGTTTTCTGGCCATAAGCCTCTACCTCCACGATGAGCTTCTGCACTAAAAGCCGGGAATTTCGCAACTTGTGCATTTGCCTGAAAAGTAACGGCACTCATAAAAATTAAAATCAACGATTTAGAAATTTTCATCTGTTTTATCTTTTTAAATTAAGCTGTATAACTGGCCTCAAACTTCTCTCCAAATCTATCTGTAGCAACAACTCTTACATTTTTTATAGCAGGTTCAAAATGCGCTATAAATAAATGGTCGGTTTTACTTGGTTCGGGGAATGTTCTGCCAGCCGGCAATGTATCACCTTTATATAAACTTACTGATAAGGGATCGTAACCTTTTTGCTGCTCTAAAATTCCCATAGCTTTCCCATCCAGAAAATATTCTACCTTCCACATTGGGTCCCAGTTCCAAACATTTGCGATAAGCCTTTTTTGGTTGGTCAATTCATCAACATAAATGTGAACTTGTTCTTTTTTGGATAATCCAGTTGGCTGATAAAACCACTTCAACTCTGTTCCATTTACTTCATAAACGCCATATCCGCGTGGAGTGCCGTCTTCGCAAATTAGGCCTGTCCACCAGGCACCGCAAACTGCGCCATGGTTGTGTTCAAAAATATTATCTGTAATTACATTTCGGTTGTAATGCGTATGTCCAGACATGATGTGAACATTCGTAAATCCATTTAAAACAGCATAAAAATCTGTATTGTTCTTTACAGCATTATGTACCGGAATGTGAAGATTAATAATCAGAAGAGCATCTTTGGCTACAAATTTTAAATCTTTTGCTAACCAATCCAATTGCGTTTGAGAAATAAATCCATCGTAGTTCCTTTCTGTGCCTAAATATCTAACATCATCTAAAACTACATAATGTGCTTTACCGCGATTGAATGAATAATATGTTGGTCCATAATGTTCTTGAAAGGTTTTATCTGATGTTTCATCACCTCCCATTCTATAATCCATATCGTGATTACCCAAAGCCTGGAAAAACGGAATAGCCATTTTTGCAACTGCTGCGTTATAATCTGCAAATAGTTCATGGTTATCCCAAACAATATCACCAACCGTAATTCCATGAACAGGAATTTTTGGATCCATTGATTTTATAATTTTAATGGTATCAGGAACTGAGGTTTCCATCATTTGGGCCACGTCTTTTTTATTTTTTACTTGAGGATCTGCCCAGATGATAAAGTTGTGGCGGTTATCATTTTGCTTCAAGGCCATTAGCTCGAAATTCAAATTGGTTCTGCCAAGTGCACTTTCGTAGTATTTTGCTATGTGACTTTCTGTTTTAAACTCGAAACCCGAAGGTGTGCTAATCCACACGAATTTGGCGAGCGGATTTATATCAATGATATAATTTCCTGATTTATCGGTTTTAACAACATTATAACCATCAGAAACTACAACATTAACAACTCCTTTTCCTTTATTGGTGATTTTACCAGAAACTTTATTATCCAATAAATTTGTAAAGGAAAAGGATTTAAGGCTTACGAAAAGTGTTGTTCCTAATAAAGTTGATTTCTGAATAAATGATCTTCTATTCATTTTTAGTGTTTGAAGGATGAAGTGGATTATTAAAATACTAAGCTTGTCGATTGAACCTTTAGATAAATCGACAAGCTTAAGACTGTATTTCTGATAATTAATTAACTACGGTAGTAAAACCAGGTACGGTTTCTATAACAGATAAAGGAGAAGTTGATGTAAGCGTAATAAATTGAGCTGCTCTACCGGTACTCCATAAACCTGTTTTAGCATCGTAAACACCTCCAAGATGAGTGAAATTACCTGTTGTTGTTGGAAATGCAAATTTGCTCGTGTTTGTACCTGCCCCATAAAATGCTACCGTTTTTCTGCTTTGTATGGTACTATATTTATCTGTATTGGTAATTCTATAACCCGCTTCTGGCGGACCGGCAGAATAAACAGCACCATTACCACCATACATAATTACATCTAATGGAATGGTATTTCCATCAACTCTAATACCATCAAAAACAGCTATACCGGCAACGTTACCACTATTGGCTAATAAGTTTGTTGTAGCAGTTCCAAAATCTACACTATTTACAGTAGAATATTGTGTGCTACTTAACCAAACAGCAGAGCTAATATCGGTTGAATTAGCACCCCAGATGTTTTTATTACCGCCAACATAACAAAATTGCCCTTTTCTAACGGTACCAGAAGTGATGTTAATTTTATAAGTTCTAACACCACCTAAAGCCCAACCAGTTGCTGGTGCAGCTAAAATACCTGCGTTATTACAAGTTACAATTGAATAAGGCGTTGTAGCAAAATTAATATCCCTTGTTGCCTTAAATTGAATGTATTCATAATTGTTGTCAGCTCCCGTTGGATCGGTCAGATAGCCTGTAATTACTAAAGCAGAAGGTTTAATAACTGCTAGTGGAAAAATATCATCAAAAGTACGTGGCCAAACCTGCGGACCTGTTGATGTAGTGAAAACAATTCCTGTAAAGTCTGCAAATTGGGTTAAATCTTGATTGGCAAATGCAGCACTTGCTTCTGTATGAACAACAGCAGAGCCAAAACCATCATTTATAGTTTTATTGCCAACAACTTTTTCACCTGTCGCCGGAACTGGATCTACGTTACCTTTGCTAATTGTAATCAATGTGCTTTCGTAATATTGCGGTCTGCTGGTTAATGATGCAGTATTTACGGCTCTAATTATTATGTTTCTTCCAGAGGCTTTCTTCTCTATATTAGTCGGAGAAACGCCTGTTATTTGCAGAATCCCGCTGATTCTTGTTAGCGTAGAACCTGTTACTTTTACATGCACAGAATCACCAGGAATGTATTTTGAAGCTTCGGAACCGATATTAATTGCAATGCCTCGTAACGAATCAATTCCGCTACCAGCAATACGACTATTCTGAATAACCAGTAAACCTGCAGGTGTATTGCTACCTGTATAATTGGAAATTACTACACCTTTTATAAAATCTGCTCCGCCTAAATTTTCGGTGTTTAGTGATAAGTCAGCATTTTTAAAAAGCTTACGCAAATCGAAATTGGAAATGTAAGGGCTTACTGATACTTTAACATAATCAGATTCGCGTTTACATCCTAACCAAATGCTGCAGAATAAAATCAGCGCACTGGTATAAATAAGTATCTTTTTCATATTATTTTTGATATGATTAAGGTTTTTGCCACCAAACTAATGTGTTAATATCATCTGCTCCTTGTGAGGCAACAGCGTTTCTATAACTAGTTGGGTTGGTTGATTGTGTAACTAAAGGATAATTTAAACGAGCTGGCATTCTGCCACCATTTGCCAAACCTGTACCTTTTGGTAAAAATGGATGGCCCGTTCTGCGATATTCAATCCACTGCTGTAAATCGACTAAAAACATGGCGTAATATTTTTGCAAATGGATTAATTGCATTTTACTTCCCGCATTGGTTGTAGTATTTTCTAAAGGAAGACTATTATTCCAATTGATATCTGCAGCAACAACATAACTTGTTAAAGCAGGATCTGCTGAGGATGTAAATCTTGTTGGTAACCAATAATTAATTGCATCGGCAATACCTTTTAAATAATAACTTTCGCCAGTACCTGTAATCCAGCCTTTAGCTGCTGCTTCTGCTAAAATAAAATCAACCTCAGCACAATTCATTATTATGCCTGTATTTGGGTCGGTTTGTAAAGTAACACCAGCGTTTTGTGCATCAGAATAGAAATAAGATTGTTTGATTATAGATGTTCCTGCATCATAACCACTTGGAACACCAATTAAACCAGCCGGACCGGGTGCAATTCCAAATCTACTTACGCCATTAACACCGAAAGTTGTATTTACACGAGGATCGGCCCAATTTGCAAGATTACCAATAAAGAAATTTGTTATTGCAGGTGTTCTAAAATCAACTGCTCTAACGTTTATCATAAATGGCGAAGAATACACAGCTGTACTGCTATTTGTACCGTTCCACAATATTTTAGCAGTGTGAGTATTATTTTCCATTATAGGATAAGTTGCTTTATTGGTATCAGCTATTTCCTTAATTTTTGCAATAACCTGGGCACTAACATCGGCTTTGCCAGATACACGTAACAACAATCTTAAATATAATGAATTACAAAATCTACGCCATTTGCTAATATCACCTTGATAAACCGGGTCGCTGCTTACAATGATAGATTTTCCTTCGGCTAGCAACTTATTTGCTTCTTCAAGCTTTGCAAACAAATCCAGGTAAATATCCTTTTGCTTATCAAATGCCGGTTCGTAAACTCCATCTTTTCCTTGATTGGCCTGCGAATAAGGTACATCACCATAAACATCGGTAAGCAATTGAAATACCCAAGCCTGGGCAACTAAAGATATGCCTTTGTAAGAAGCATTTAACGATTCTGGTTTATTTGCAATTGTATAAATATCACGAAAATTAGTTAATTCCGGATACCAGGCATTCCAGGTATAATCTGCTAAATTTCGTCTTAAATCATATCTAAAAACTTTTCCTTCCGCATCGCTAATGTCAACAGTAACCTGCATCAATTCGTTATTGAAATTTCGGTTTCGAACTAAGTTTGCACTTAAAACATTTACCAAAGCCGGTGCTAAAAGCTGACTTGCGTTAACAGATGATTTACCTATCGGGTCGGTATTTACTTCGTTAAAATCTTTTTTGCAGGAGAATGCCGAAACGCTCACAACTGCTAATAATATATAGTTGGTTATTTTCTTTATCGTTTTCATATTTTGCTCTTTTATAACCCCACAACTAAACGTACACCATAAGTTCTGGTAGATGGTAACTGTCCGGTTTCAAAACCCTGCACAATATCAGTTCCTGATAAGGTACCAAACTCTGGGTCGAATGCTGGCCAAGGCGACCAGATAAATAAATTACGACCGTAAGCACCGATGGTTACTTTTGTAAAACCAATTCGCTTTAAAAAATTTTGTCCGAATGCAAAGGTTACGTTAGCTTCTCTAAACTTTAAATAATCTGTACGAAAAACGCTTCCTTCGGCTTGGTCTGAACCATAAAGCGAGGTGTAAAAGCTTTCTAGGTTTGTTGCTACCACATCGTTTGGTCGGTAAGTTCCGTTAGTGTTTTGCACAACACCATCGCCTACTACACCATTGTATCGGCCTGGTAGTGTTAAATCAAGCTTACCTAAGGATGCCATTCTAGAAAACGTTAGTGAGTGTGCTACAGCGCCAAGTTGAGCATCAAACAATCCATTTATGCTAATTTGTCCGTAAGTTAAAGTCGTACCAAAACTAAATCTAAATTTAGGCATGGTATTACCTAAGTAAACCAAACTTGTAGAGGTTTTAGCATTACCTGTTACAGCATCATAAACAATCTGGCCATCTGGCGAACGCAAATATCCGTTACCATATAAATCGCCCATACTGCCGCCAACATTTGCAACAATTTGTCCACCACCCAAAGCACCTGTTCTTAATACTACAGAACTATCGGCAAGTTCAACAATTTTGTTTCGGTTAGCAGAAAATGTACCTGTTAGTTCCCATCTAAATTTTCCAGCTTGTATGGGTGTTCCATTTACTGCTAGTTCTATACCTTTGTTTTCTACTTTACCAACGTTAAATACAGCAACGTTGTAACCTGTTGCTCTATCAACAATACGACTCAAAATTTGATTTTTCGTATTACCCAAATAAGCAGCGAAATCAAAATTCAAGCGGTTTTTAAACAATCGCAATTCCGTACCAACTTCTATAGTTGTAGTTTTTAGTGGTTTTAAATTAGGATTTGGTAATACTGTTGGATTAGACATTGCACTATCGGGGTAAATGCCATTCGAAGCCAAGTTATAATTATAAGCCGTTCGATAAGGTGTTGTACCACCGCTACCAACTTGCGAAACCGAAGCCCTTAATTTTAAGAAACTGATTTGAGATGGCAATTTCCAAAAATCTGAAAGAATAAAGGAAGCACTTGCCGATGGATAGAAAAAGCCAACATTATCGGTTCTAAAAGGTGTAGCCAATGTACTGCTCCAATCCTGGCGACCAGTTAAATCTAGGTATAAATAATTTTTATAACTGAATGAGATTGCAGCGTAGAAACTGTTAATTCTGTAGCGAGCGGTATCTGGTACAGAAACCAAGGGACTTGCATTGTTGGTTAAGCTATAAACGGCAGGCACAACCAATCCATCAGCACGTAGTTCTGATTTACTGTATTGATTGCGCATTTGGCTACCACCAACATTTGCTATCATTCTAAAAGATTCAGTTATTTTTTTATCGTAGCGCAATAAGAAATCAGCATTTACTTCGTAAGAATTTATATCCTGAATACGATAAGAACCTTGCGCAAATTTATTGCCGGCAGCATCCCATGGACGTTCCGTTTCACGTATATCGTGATTGTAATCTATCGAACCACGAACCAATAAGCTAAGCTCATCAGTAAATTTATAATTGGCTTGTAAACTACTTAGAACCCCGTTTCTACGTTGTTTATTAATATATTGTTCCGAAATAGCATACGGACTTTCAGGGTTCGTTGTAGTGATGTTTACAAACTGCCTGTTTACTAATCCTGGTGCCCAATAATCTCTATACCAATCGGTATTTACATTGGGTTGTGCAAACATGAACCAATACATTAAGGATTGATTCCCGTAACCTGTAGCAGGTAAATTATCGCTAAACCTATTATTATAAGCGGCTTTAAAAGCTATATTCAGTTTTTTGGTAACATCTGCATTAGCAGAGTATGATACAGAAGTTCGTTCTAATCCAGTGTTTGGAACAATCCAATCGTTATTGCCATGGCTAGCAGAAAAGCGCATTGCAACCTTTTTGTAAGCACCATCTAAACTTATAGAGTTTGAAGATTCAAAACCAGTTTTGAAAAATGCATCAACAGGATTTTCATAGGCCATCCATGGTGTTCTGGTTAAACCTCTTGTTTTGGTAGCAGGGTCATATTGGTAAAACATACCCCCATTACTAAATGGTGCGCCCCAACTTGCACTGGTTCCGTTTGTACTTGGTCCATCCTCCGTTGTTCCGTAAGAGAAATATGAAACACCAAACTGACCTTGACCGAATTGATTTTGCACAGCTGGTCCTCTGCTTACTTCTTCCCAGGTACTATTTGAGGTGAATGTAATATTTAGTTTTTTGCTGGTTTTACTTCCTGATTTGGTAGTGATAATTACTGCACCATTTGCACCACGCTGGCCATAAAGTGCTGATGCACCCGGACCTTTAAGTACAGTAACGCTTTCGATATCATCAGGACTTAAATCATTTAAAGCTGAACCAAAATCTGTTGGCATTATATCTCCTGAAGTACCATAAACCCCACCAGAAGCACCAGCTGTACGACGGGCAGAGCTACTTGCAACTACTCCATCAATTACTATCAAAGCTTCATTATCACCAGTTAGGTTATTCTCACCACGTAGAATAATTTTATTTGATGCAGCCGGACCGCTATTACGAACTAAATTTAAACCGGCTACTTTGCCAGATAGTGCATCAGTCCAGTTGCTTGATACTGCATTTGTAAAAGCACTGCTATCTACTTTAGTAGTGGCATAACCTAAAGATTTTTCTTCTCGTTTAATGCCTAAAGCAGTTACCACAACATCATTTAGCTGACTAGATGAAGATTTTAAACGGATGGTAATGTTGCTTTCATTGTTGTTAAAAACTCTGCTAACCGCCGTAAATCCCAGCATATTAAAAACTATCGTTGTTCCGGCTGGAACCGTGATAGAATAATTACCATCATTATTGGTAACGCCAATTACTTTCTTACTTGCATCGGTAATGGTTGTTCCTATCAAAGGCTGGTTGTCATCTTCATCTAAAACCGTTCCTTTAATAGTAATGTTTTTAACGGTTTGCTGAGCATTTGCCAGGTTATAATTAAACGGCAGTGCAAGAAGTAGCAATAAAATTAATTTGAGCCAATTTGCGCAAGGATTAAAATTTTGATGCTTGTTACCAGGTTTTTCAGGTATGTTTTCATTTACTGGCCACATGCACTTAAACCTGGATTTCTGTAGGGTAGAAATTTTGTTCATAGTTGTTTTATATCCGGTTAGTATTATAGGAAATTATTAATTTATTTATCTACCCGGATTACCGGCAAAATAAGTCTGCCCACGTTAAATCTATATTAACTAATCGTTAAAATTATGAAAGGAAAGTCTCGTAACTTACGATTTGTTAGTTTTATATTTTTAAATGTTTCGATAAATAAAATTAGCAAAACAAATCGAAACAAAAAATAATTAGCTATTGAGTTACTCCTAATTTGTAAGATTGATAGATTTGCTTGTAGATAGTTATAGAAATTTTTATAAATTAAGGCTTATTATTACCGAAATGAATGATTTTCTATAAATATTTATGTAAACCTTGCGAGACTATATTGCAGTAATAATATTGTTACTACATCTTAAGGAAGCTGAATTGGAGTAGATATGCTGTTATGTAACAATAATGCATTCACATCAAACCGAAACATAAAGAAACATCAATTATGAATATTGTGGCTACTTAACACGTATTTTGAGTATAAATTACGTAGAGAAAACGCTCTTTCTAACACTATTAACACCACCACAGGAATTATTAAAAATTCTAAAATATTTAATTTGTAAAAAACATAACCAAAAACTAAAATTAATCTAAAGCATTCTAGGTAGTAAATCCATTTACGTTGCTCTAATAAAGCACCAATATTTATTAAAGTGATTAATAAGAATGTAGCTATAGCAATGCTATCTAAATTAGAAAGCGCACTAAAAAACATAGTTGTAAACGTTAATAACACAACGACCACAACAAACTGAAAATTCAAATAACCTTTAAATTTGATTTTGCTTGCAGATTGTTTTTGTTGCATATATTTCTTTTCAAGTTCAGGCCGAATATCTTGGTTCATCAATGCAGGGCTACCGAATAAGGCATCCCATTTTTCTTTAACAGTATTTGCTCTTTTATATGCCTCAGCTATTTCAAGATAATAATGAAAATGCTGCCATAAAAAACTATAACTTTTAATTGGATGCGTTAAACCATATTTCGGAGCTTCTTCTTCAATTTGAAAGGTACCAAAAATTTTATCCCAGAAAACAAACACATCTCCATAGTTTTTATCCAGATACTTCTCATCTGAAGCATGATGAACACCATGAAGCGATGGAGTAATAAAAACATGCTCGAGCCAGCCTACTTTACCAATTAATTGTGTGTGGGTAAAGAAAGAATACATTCCATGAACAAGTAGAATAGTTATAATCATACTTGGGTGAAAGCCTATAAGTGGTAAAGCACACCAAAAAACATTTCTAAATATGGCCTGTATTGTTGTAATTCTGGCGGCGGCAGAGAGATTAAATTCTTCACTTTGATGATGTACGATGTGAGCAGCCCAAAGAAAATTAATTTCATGGCCTAACCTATGGTACCAATACCAAACAAAATCTGTGGTAAGCAATAATAGTAGCCAAACATACCACTCGTTAGAAATATTAAACAACGCATAATTTTGATAAACCCAATTATAAACCTGATAAAAACTTGCTGCTATAAACAAATTGAGCAATCTTTCAGCTATGCCTACACTAAAATTAGCAATAGAACTTTCATACTTAAATACGTTAATTTTATGTTTATGTTGCGCAACAACATATTCTATAAATACAAAAAGGAAAAATGCAGGAATAGCGAATGCTAGGTAATTGATATTTATCATTATGCATTAAATAGGTAAAACATAGCAAACATATAAAATATTCTACTTAATCTACAGATTTTATATATTAAATTATTACACATTTATTACTTCCATATTCTTTTTCTATTTGTTGTTTTGATTTATTTGTAGAACTTCGATCCTTTAAAAACATAACTATGGCAATTAAGCAACAAGCTGATAATACCAATATTCTATCAATAGATATTGGTGGTACGAGTATTAAAACGGTATTACTAGATGAAGATGGCAACATGTTATCAGAATATATTAAGTTAAAAACTCCTGAAGGTGCCACGCCAAAAGATATTGTTTCAGGCATTATTGAATTAATTAAGCCTTTTCCGCTTACTTATGATAAAGTTTCAATTGGCTTTCCTGGCTATGTTAAAAACGGAATAGTAAAAACCGCACCAAACCTTGCCAAAAATAAATGGGAAGATATTGATTTAGGTCAACGCATTGCAGATGCTTTAGATAAATCTGTACGCCTGGTAAACGATGCCGACCAACAAGGTTTGGGAGTTGTTGCGGGTAAAGGCTTTGAAATCGTATTTACTGTTGGCACTGGTTTCGGTACAGCACTTTTATTCGATGGCGTTTTGCTACCACATTTAGAATTAGCACACTTCCCGATTAGTAAGGAAGAAGATTACGATGATTATATTGGCAATAAAACCTATGAAAAAATTGGCTCTGAACGCTGGAACAAGCGATTAAAAAAAGTTATCGAAATATATAAAACAGTATTTAACTACGATACCTTATATATAGGTGGTGGAAATTCTAAACAAATTGATTTTAAGTTAGATAGCAACATTAAAGTTGTATCAAACAGAGATGGAATTAAAGGTGGTGCCAAACTTTGGAAATTACCTGATGGCAACAACATAACTACATTAAAACCTAAAAAATAGACATAAACAAAGGTGTTTTATTACAATGATTTAACACCCTGCAGTGATAAATTAATTTCTAAACCCTAATTTTGGGTATATATTAAAAAACATAAAATGGCAAATAACAATTCGAATCAATATAGATTGGGGATGATTGGTTTAGGTACAATGGGTCGTAACCTTTTATTAAACATGGCCGATAAAGGGTTTTCGGTCACGGGTTACGATAAAGATCATAAAATGATTGCAAAACTTGAAGAAGAAGGCAAGAGCCATAACCTCGAAGGATTTGACAACATTAATGATTTTGTAAATAGCATATCAACTCCTCGAACTTTAGTAATGTTGGTTCCTGCTGGACCAATTGTAGATAGCGTTATTGCCGAATTAAAGCCGCTTTTAAGCAAAGGGGACATAATTATTGATAGTGGAAACTCACACTTTACAGATACTAACCGCAGGGTTGATGAACTTGAAAAAGAAGGTTTACATTTCTTCGGTATGGGAATTTCTGGTGGAGAAGAAGGCGCACGTTTTGGCCCCAGTATGATGCCGGGTGGCGATAAACAAGCTTATAATGTAGTTAAAGATATTTTTGATGCCATTGCAGCTAAAGTTAATAACGATCCTTGTGTAACTTATATTGGTCCGGGTGCTTCAGGTCACTTTGTAAAAATGGTACATAACGGTATAGAATATGCCATTATGGAACTAATTGCTGAAGTTTATGGTATTCTTAAAAATGGACTTGATTACAGCAATGCAGATATTTATGGCATATTTAAGAAATGGAACGAAGGCAGACTTCAATCTTTTCTCTTAGAGATTACAACTGAAATCTTTGCATTTAAAGATGGTGATACAGATGTTGAATTACTAGATAAAATTAAAGATGAGGCCCGTTCAAAAGGTACAGGTAAATGGACCTCAGAGGTTTCTATGGAATTGCAACTGCCTATTCCAACAATTAATGAAGCAGTTTCAAACCGTGATTTGTCTAAATTCAAACAACTTCGTGTTTCTTTAGAAGATGCATTTGGCAAAAAAGACATTAAAATTAATGTAACTATTGATGATTTGGAAGATGCATTCTATTTTTCAATGATTAGTGCTTATGCTCAAGGAATGCACCTGTTAGTTCAAGCTTCTAAAGAATATCAATACGATTTAAAATTACAGGAAATTGCAAAAATTTGGCGTGGTGGATGTATTATCAGAGCTAAATTTTTAGAAGATATTTATCAAGCTTACGAAAAAAACAATAATCTCGAACATCTTTTTGGTGATACGGATATCCAAAAAATCATTACAGGTACATTAAAAGGCACAAGAAATACAGTTTCTGCATGTGTAAATGCTGGCTTAGGCATTCCTGCATTTGCTTCTACCCTTACCTATTTCGACACGATCACAACTGGTCGCATGCCGTCAAATTTAATTCAGGCACAAAGAGATTTCTTTGGAGCTCACACTTTTGAGCGTATTGATGAGGAAGGTGTTTTCCATGCCGATTGGAACAAATTATAATTAAAACTCGATTTTAAAACCACATAAATGAAATCAAATACCGCATTAAACCCAACAATATTTGTAATATTTGGTGGTACAGGCGATTTAAATAAACGCAAACTTGCCCCTGCGTTGTACAACTTATTTATTGAAGGTTACATGCCAGATAAGTTTGCTGTTATTGGTACCGGCAGAACAGAATTTACGGATGATAGTTATAAAAAGGCTCTAGAAGATGCAGTAAATGAGTTTTCGCGTTCGGGTAAAGTTAAAAAAGATAAGTGGGAGGAATTTGGAAATACCATTCATTATTGCCCTACAGATTTTGCTCAGCCGAAAACTTTCGAACATTTAAAGTCGGCTGTTGATAAATATCAAAAAGAATATGGTCCTAATACTCAGGTTATTTATTACTTGGCTGTTGCGCCTAATTTCTTCCCGATTATTGCAGAGTGTTTGCAAAAGTATAAGCTTACACAAAACGAAGATAATAGCCGGATTGTAATTGAAAAACCTTTCGGGCATGATTTAGAATCGGCTAAAGAATTAAATAAACTTTTAAGCACTATTTTTACTGAAAAACAGATTTACCGTATCGACCATTATTTAGGTAAAGAAACGGTACAAAATATGATGGCATTCCGCTTTGCAAATGCTTTATTTGAGCCGTTGTGGAATAGATCATATATCGATCATGTTCAAATTTCGGTAACTGAGCAATTGGGAGTTCAAGATCGTGGTGGATATTACGAAGGTGCTGGAGCTTTAAGAGATATGATTCAAAATCATTTATTGCAACTCCTTTGCCTTATTGGTATGGAAGCGCCAATAACTTTTGATGCAGACGAAATTAGAAATAGAAAAGTAGAAGTTTTAAAGGCAATGCGACCTTTTTCTTCAGATGATATTCGCTTTGGAACCGTTCGTGGTCAATATAGTAAAGGTTGGGTAGAAGGTAAAGAAGTGCCTGGTTATCGCCAGGAAAAAGGCGTTGATGCGCATTCTAACACTGAAACTTTTGCTGCGGTTAAATTCCATATTGATAATTGGAGGTGGCAAGGCATACCATTCTACCTAAGAACTGGGAAACGTTTAAATCAAACGTCTTCCTTAATTACTATACAGTTTAGAGATGTTCCTCATCAGATTTTTTCTTCTGATGTAACCGAAAATTGGGTGCAAAACAGGTTGGTTATTAGCATTCAACCAGAAATGAGCATTCGTTTACAAGTTCAGGCTAAAAGACCAGGCTTAGATATGGTGCTAAATCCGGTGGATATGGTATTCGATTATAAAGGTACTTATGAAGGCGATACACCTGAAGCTTATGAAACATTATTGCTAGATTGTATGATGGGCGACCAAACATTATTTATGAGAGGTGACCAGGTAGAAACTGCATGGGAATTGGTAATGCCAATTTTAAATACCTGGGAAAGTAAAAAATCAATCAATTTTCCTAATTACCAAGCCGATAGTTGGGGACCTGAAGAGGCTGAAGCGCTTATTGCCAGAGATGGATTCCATTGGTTTAATTTGCCAATGAAAAATAAAGAATAATAAGCTGTCTTAAGTAATGAAATTGAGAAATCTTTAGAACTAAAACATTTAAAGATTTCTCCTTTCATATCTAGTCGGACATTCTACACATAATAATATTATTAAGCGTCAATAAAGAAAACATGAACTTACTCATTTACAAAACATTAGAAGAATTAAACCAGGATTTGGCTGACTATGTTATTAAAATTGCAGAAATGGCAATTGAAGATAATGATCGCTTTAATTTCGTATTAACTGGAGGCAATTCACCTAAAGAATTGTATAGAATACTTTCTACAGAATGTAAAGATAGAATCGATTGGGAAAAGGTATATTTTTTCTTTGGAGATGAGCGAAATGTTCCGGCAAATGATGATAATTACAACGGCTTAATGGCTAAGAAAAATTTCTTCGATAACTTAAATACTCCAGCCGATCACATCTTTTATGTTGATACAACGCTTGCACCAGAAAAAGCAGCAATTGAATATAAAAAAGCAATAGACAAGCATTTTGGTGATGGCGACATTGTATTTGATTTGATTTTATTAGGTATGGGTGATGATGCTCACACTGCCTCAATTTTCCCTCACACAGATTTGGTAAAGGATGAAGAGGTTGGCATTGCATCAGTTTTTGTTGAAAAGTTAAATACTTATCGAATTAGTTTTACTGCACCATTAATTAATAAAGCCGAAAATGTAGCTTTCTTGGCTTTTGGAGAGAACAAGGCTGAAGCATTAAGTCATGTTATTGGAGATGAGCAAAAAGATTTCAATACATATCCAGCTCAGTTAATAGAATCTATTGACGGCAAATTAACTTGGTTTGTGGATGAAGCTGCAACCAAATTGCTTAAAGATTAACGAAAACTATCTTCTTTTTTCTGAATTAAAGTCAAGCATTTAGCGTAATACAAGAAAATTCTTAATCCAATTTTTCTTCCATCAATAATTTTATTATTCCATCAGCCATACCAACTTTAGGCACATAAATTTGCTTAATTCCAGTCCATTTCATTAAGGTTAAATAAATCTCGCAGGCAGGAATAATAACGTCTGCCCTATCCGAATTTAAACCCAAAACATGGATACGTTCTTTTAAAGAATAGCTTGTTAATCGATTATACAAAGAATTTAATTTCTGTAAAGACATTGGTGCGCCATCCTTCTCCTCAGCCATACGGAAAAGTTTATTAATATTTCCTCCTGTACCTATCCCAGCCAAGTTTTTATAAGCCTTTGTGTTATCCTTAACCCAGGTTTTCATTTCTTCCCAAGTTTCTTCTTTATCCTGATTATCAAGCATCCTAATGGTACCGATATTGAAAGATTTTGAAGCTTCAGGTACACCTTTTACAAATACAGAAAGTTCAGTACTACCTCCACCAACATCTATATATAAATAAGTTTTATTCTGATCTAAATCTTGCTCGATATGATTTGCATAAATAATATTAGCTTCTCTTTGCCCTTCAATTATTTCCAAAGTTAAGTTAGTTTCGTCTTTTATAAGCTTTACAATTTCAGCTCCGTTACTGGCTTCACGCATGGCAGATGTAGCACAAGCCAAATATTCTGTTACGTGATAAACATCCATCAAGTTTTTAAATGCAGTCATTGTCTTCACCAAATCGGCAGCTTTTTTAGGGCTAATCTTTTGATCTAAAAATGCATCATCTCCTAATCGTAATGGCACTCTAATTAGCGTATTTTTTTTCGATTTGTAGATTCCATCTTGTTTACTAATATCTGCAATGAGTAACCTAACTGCATTCGAGCCGATATCTATAGCTGCGTATCTTAACATATTATTGATGCTTGGTTTTCAAATAGTTATAAATATCTACTTGTGCCCTTGTTTTCTTACTAAGTCTGTTTTTATGGTATTTATTGTTGTTCAATGCATTAATCTGTCTGGATTTGGTATTATCCTGCAGTTGCAAATCAATCATATCCTGTATTTCTTGCTTCACATCCGGATCCAAAACTGGAAAACCTACTTCAACACGATGTTCAAAATTCCTGCTCATTAAATCTGCCGATGATAAATACATATCATTTTTTCCATTGTTACTAAAAATGTAAACCCGGGCATGCTCTAAAAATTTATCGATGATACTTATAGCGGTTATATTCTCGCTAAAGCCTTTAACACCAGGTACTAAGCAGCAAATTCCCCGAATAATTAGTTGGATTTTTACACCCGCATTACTGGCCTCATACAGTTTAGTAATGATTCCTTCATCCGCCAGACTATTTACCTTTAATAAAATATAAGCCAATTTTCCCGCTTTTGCATTTCTTATTTCACGATTAATGAAATTTGTGAGTTTTGAGCGGCTCTCCAAAGGCGATACAATTAAATGCTTAAATCCTTTGGTAACAGTTCTTTTAGATAACGCATCAAAAAGTTTAACCAAATCGTTGGTAATTTCTTTTTTTGATGTGAAAATACTGTGGTCGCAATATAAGCCTGCGGTTTTCTCATTAAAATTACCTGTTGCTAAATTGGCATAATAAACGGGTTTTTCTTTTTCAATTCGTTTTACTAAGCAAATTTTCGAATGCACCTTATAATCCGTTAAACCATAATTAACTTTTACACCTTCCTCCATCAATCTGCTGGTCCAAAAAATGTTGGCTTGCTCATCAAACCTGGCTTTTAGCTCCAATAAAACAGAAACATTTTTACCATTTTTAGCTGCATTAATTAAAGCGTTAATTACTTTGGAATTTTCTGCTAAGCGGTATAAAGTAATTTGAATATCGCTAACTTTTGGGTCGATAGCTGCTTCTCTCAAAAACAAAATAATATAATCGTACGATTGATAAGGTAAATTTACCAGATAATCTCTATGCGCAATTTTTGCAAAAACACTTTCTGTGCGATGTAAGCCATGTACTTTTAAAGGCACATTTGGTGCATATTCCAGTTCCTTTTTACCCACGTTAGGGAAAGCAATAAAATCTCCAAATTTGTGGTAACGATTACCTGGTATTAAACTTTCTGCTTCGAGTTTTAATTTATTAACCAGAACAGTTAGCATATTTAATGGCATTGCAGAATCGTAAAGCAAGCGCATTGGTTTTCCTTTTTTCCGTTTCTCTAAGCTGCTTTTTAAGTCCTCAATAAATTTATCGTTAATGTTTTTATCAATATCCAATTCGGCATCACGAGTAAGCTGAATAGAGTACGCTTCTAAATTATCATAAGTAAAAACATAAAAAATATCATCAAGGCAATACCTGATAATATCTTCTGCAAGGATGATAAATTTTAAATCGTTCGTTTCTGGAAGAACAAGAAAGCGAGGTAGATTTGGCGGTATTTCGATTAATGCATACTTTTCTCTAATCTTGGTGTCTTTTTTAGATAACTTAACAAAGAAGTATAAAAATCTGTCTTTCAACTCTGGAAATGGCTTATCCATATCCAGCATAATCGGCACTACATTCGATAAAATTTTATCTCTAAAATGATTTTTTACAAACTCTCCCCTGCTAACATTTAGTTGCGTATCGTTTAAAATAAAAATTCTGTTTTGAGCAAGTTCATTTATAAGCGTAGCTTGAAAAAGCTGATCGAATTTCCTTTCCTGCCGTACTACAATATTTTTTATTTCGTTAAGAATTTTTTTTGGATTGAAGCCTAAAAGTGCCTTTGCTTTTTCATTTAGATTGGTTAACCTAGTCATTGTAGCTACCCTAACCCGATAAAATTCTTCGAGGTTAGACGAAAATATTGATAAAAACTTTATGCGTTCAATCAAGGGAACAGATTCATCTGCAGCTTCTTGTAGTACACGTTCATTAAAATATAACCAGCTTATTTCTCGATTAAAAAAAGGTATCTTCTTATTGCTCATTTAAAAAAGTAAAAATCCCTGCAAAACAGGGATGTTCAAAACTGCAAATTAATTTGTTAATTGGATGTTAATTCGCGACTATATTAATGTTAACAAATTATTTGATAGGCGGGGTTTTGGTTGCTTTTTTAGCTTTAGCAACAGTTTCTGACGCTGTGCTTTTTACAACTTTCGCTGCTTTTGTCGCCGCCGCCTTTACCGGAGCTGTTTTACTTTTTACAGCAGTTGGTACAGCAGCTACCGCCTTTTTAACAGTTGCTTTTTTCGGTGCTGCAGCTACAATAGCTGTTTTTACTGCGTTAGTTGCTTTGTTAACTTCGGCAACTGGTTTGGCAATAGCCTTTTCAGCTTTTTCTTCTGTTGCTATTGCCCCAACTTTTACACTCTGAATAACAGGTTTTGCCTTAGCTACAGCTTTTTTAACTACCCTTTCTGCTTTTGCAGTGGCTTTAGTTATGGGTTTTTTAACTTCTTTTTTTAGTTTATTCGTTTTAACCAACTCATCAATTTTTTGCCCAACATCTGATTTAATCAACGTGAATTTTTTGGTTAATTTTTTTGCCACCCGCTTACTTGCCTTTCCAACCTCAGTACTAATCTCAGAAACATCATGACCCAAACTTTTAATTACTTCGAGAAATTTATCGGTTATAGAATCTTCTAATTGTTTTTTAACCTCTTTTTTAGTTGCTTTTTTTAAAGATTTCGCCTTAGTGGTTTTCATATTATTTTTCGTTTTTTTGTACAGTTGAAGAATTTCAAATAAATCTACTTAAATTTTTACTTTAAAGCTAAAAACATGCCTTCTTTTGATATAGTAAGTAAAGTTGATGCGCAAACATTAGACAATGCCATCAATAATGCCAAAAAAGAAATATTAAATCGTTTCGATTTTAATGGTTCTAAAAGCACAATCGATTTAGATAAAAAAACCAATGTAGTAACCATTGTAACTGAAGATGATATGCGTTTAAAAGCTATCGAAGGTTCTATTATATCTAGAATGATGAAGCAAAATTTAGACCCAAAAAGTTTAGATTTTGGCGATGAAAACCAAGCGTCTGGAAATATGATCCGTAAAGAAATCACCATTAAAGAAGGTTTGGATAAAGATGCTGCAAAAAAAGTTGTGGCCAAAATTAAAGCCAGTGGTTTAAAAGTACAAGCTTCCATTATGGATGATCAAGTTAGGGTTACAGCAAAAAAAATTGATGACTTACAAGCCGTGATTAGTTTTTGCAGAGGAGAAGATTTTGGCCAGCCATTACAATACATTAACATGCGCAATTAAAACCTGTATAAGCTTACAATTACTACTTAATGCTGCTTGTAAAATTTTTAAAAAACCTTTTGCCTCAACAGGTGTTTTCTGATGGTATAAATAATCGAGAATAAGATGAAAAAGATTTTTTTGGGTTTAGCCCTTTCAGCAATAGTAATGTTTCAAGCATGTCAAAGTGCCGATAAGAAATCATCAACCATGAAAGATAGTGTGGCAGGTGATACATCAATGGTAAATGGTAATCATGTTGTTGGTGCAGAAAGTACAGAAACATCTTTGGATGATGATGGAAATAATTTCTTAAAAAAAGCCGCAGTTGGTGGAATTATGGAAGTTGAAGCTGCAAAAATCGCTCTTAAGAATGCCAGCAATGCTGATGTTAAAGCCTTTGCTCAACAAATGTTGACCGACCACACTAAGGCGAATACAGAACTTAAAGAATTAGCAATAGCTAAGAAAGTTATAACACCAGATGCTTTACCAGCTGAAGATCAAATTCATTTAGATGAAATGAAAAAAATGACTGGAAGTAATTTTGATAAACATTATGTAGATATGATGATTACCGACCACGAAAAAACTGTTAAACTTTTTGAACTTGGTAAACAAAATAAAGATAGCGATTTAAAAAAATGGGCTTCTAGTACATTAACTGTAATTGAAGGTCATACCGTTAAAGCCAAAGAATTAGCTTCAACTGTAAAATAATAATACAATAAAATGTTAAAAGGCAGATTTCATTTCATAATGATTTCTGCCTTTTTTTGTTTTTGATAGTCGCCAAGTGTTTTGTTATTTTGATTTCAGTTTTTTCGATAAAGGAAATTAAATTTATAATTTGCCGTTTATAAAATAAATTACATCATAAATGAATACAAATAGAATTTTTAAAAACCTGCGGAACATTGCAGTAATAAGTACAATACCTTTCTTTGCCAATGCACAAAAAGCAAACTGGCAAAATCTAGATTTAAAAACAGATTCTATTTTTGGAATCGGTACCGAAAAGGCATATAAAGAACTTTTAAAAGGTAAAAAATCCACCAAAGTAATTGTTGCCGTAAATGATGGTGGTGTGGATGCTCAACATGAAGATTTAAAAAGAATTATGTGGGTAAATGCTAAAGAAGTTGCTGGCAATGGTAAAGATGATGACAAGAATGGGTACGCTGACGACATCAACGGATGGAATTTTATTGGTGGCCCAAAGGGTTCGGTTGACCATGAAACCTTAGAGTTGACCAGATTGGTGCGTAGAGATATGGTTAGGTTTGCAAACACTACCGACGCAAATGTTGCTGAGAAAGATAAAAAAGATTCTGAAGCATTTAAAGTCCAGCGCTCTGATTTAGAGAAGCAATTGGGGGAAGCAAATGCTAACCTTGCTGGCTTAACTGGTTTTAAAAATGCCTTAGATGATGTAATTAAAAAGATTGGTAAACCAAACCCATCGCTTGAAGATATTACTGCTTTTAAACCAGTAACTAATGCTGATGCTCGTATTCAAGAGGTATTAAGTGATGAATTAAAAAAGGGAAGTTTTAAGGATTTTTATGAAAACCAAATTGTAGAGGGTGTAAAATATTATTCAGAACAGGCAAACTACAACTTAAACTTAGATTACAACCCAAGAGATGTTGTAGGCGATGACCCAAACAATTCTAAAGAAAAATTCTACGGAAATAATGATGTTGCAGGTCCCGACGCTATGCATGGTTCTCACGTTGCGGGAATTATCGCTGCCGACAGAACAAACAAACTAGGTATAATGGGTGTAGCTGATAACGTGGTAATTATGGGTGTTCGTTGTACACCAAATGGTGATGAGCGTGATAAGGATGTTGCAAATGCTGTACGTTACGCAGTTGATAATGGTGCGAAAGTAATTAATATGAGTTTTGGTAAAGCTTACAGCTGGGATAAAGCCATTGTTAATGAAGCGATGAAATATGCCGTATCAAAAGATGTATTGATTGTTCAGGCAGCTGGAAATGAGAACAAAGATATTGATACCGAAAATAATTATCCAAACCACAAAGATTTGGATGATAAAACGATAGCATCCTGGATTACGGTTGGTGCATCAGGTCCAAAAGATGATGAAACCTTAAAAGCAAGTTTCTCCAATTTTGGAAAAACTCAGGTTGATGTTTTTGCACCTGGTGTTCAAATCTATTCAACAGTTCCTGGTTCTAAATACAAAAATTTAGATGGTACAAGTATGGCTTCGCCGGTGGTGGCAGGTTTAGCAGGTTTGATTCGTTCATACTATCCAAAATTAACGGCAGCACAGGTTAAAGAAATTATCGTAAAATCTGTAGTAAAAGTAAATCACAACGTTTCTTACAAAAAGGGAGATGCTGATGATGCACCAAAAGTATCTGTACCATTTTCTGAGTTATCTATTAGTGGTGGAATTGTTAATGCTTACAATGCATTAAAATTAGCTGCAACTTATGAAGGCAAATCGGCAGCAAAATAACTACCTAAAAATTTTAAACTAAATAAAAAATGTTCCTTAGTGTATATCACATAAGGAACATTTTTGTTTATAGCCAAATCTGATTTAAGAGGCTAAAATTTTATCTGGAGTAATCGGTAAAGTTCTAATTCGTTTACCTGTTGCATTAAAAACAGCATTTGCAACTGCTGCAGAAAATCCAATCAATGCAATTTCACCCATTCCTTTTGCCCCCATTGGATTAATGTGTGGGTCAGGTTTATTTATAAAATGAACTTCAATTTCAGGAATATCGGCATTAACCGGAACATGGTAATCTGCAAAATTATTGTTTATGTATCTGCCGTAACGATGGTCAATAATAGATTCTTCTGTTAAAGCCATTCCTACTCCACCAACTGCACCTCCAACCATCTGGCTTCTGGCGGTTTTCGGACTTACAATAGTACCAGAATCTCCAACAGAAACAATTTTATCAACTTTAACAACGCCAGTTAAACTATGCACTTTTACCTTAACAAAGTGTATAGAAAAGGAATACATAGAAAATTCTTCTCGTTCTTTTCCTGCCTGACTTTGTTTTGTTACTTCAATTGATGGAAGATTGTTTTTCTTCAACACATCTACAAAATTTGAGGTAGCATCCATATTTGCATTTGCTGCCAATTCTGCAATAGTAGATTTTAATGATACACACACATCATTAACGGCTGAACCAACTGTAGATAATGTAGCAGAACCACCTTGGCTTGGTGCCGGAGGAAGTGAAGAATCGCCAAGTTCAAATTTAATTCTATCGGTTGGTATACCCAATAACTTACTGGCTATTAATGTCATACCTGTTCCTGTTCCTGGTCCGATATCGCTTGTTGCACTTTGCAAAACCAAACTTCCATCAGCTTTTAAAATACCTTTTACACTGGCTCTACCCCTGTTTGCATTAAAAACACCAATACTTACACCATATCCCATTTTCCATTGGCCATCAACCAAACTTCCTGGTTTGTTTTTTCTCTCGCTCCAACCAATTTTTTGAGCGCCAACTCGATAAGCTTCCTTAATGTTTTTATCGGAAAAAGGCTTATTTCTTTGCTGATCCTTTTCCGGGTCATTTTTGGTTCTGAATTCTAGAGGATCCATATCCAAAGCATGTGCAATTTCATCTATCGCACTTTCCAAAGCAAACGCTCCGGTAGCTTCTCCTGGTCCGCGCATCCAAATAGGAACACCTAAATCCACGGGTACTACGGTATATTGGGTGTTCACATTATCACATTGATACATGAACTTAGCCATATTTACTACGCCTTCTGTAAAGTTTTCGTACACCGAAGTTTCGCCAAAAGCTCTATGCGTTATGCCTGTTAAAGTACCATCTTTTTTGGCTCCTAAACCAATTGTTTGTACTGCAGCAGGTCGATTGCCAACCATAGTAAACATTTGCATTCTGGTAATAACAACTTTCACCGGCTTCGATATGTGTTTTGATGCCATAACTGTAGCAATTTCTAAAGGCCACGTTCTTAATGCCATACCAAAACCACCACCAACAAATTCAGAATTAACCTGAATATTTTCTATCGGAATTTTAAATACATTGGCTATAGTACCCTGGGTTGCCTTAACACCTTGCGTTTTTGCATAAACGGTAACCTGGTTGTTCGTACGCCAATCGGCAATAATACCATGCAACTCCATGGGATTGTGTGTTTCTATCGGTAAATGATATTGTTCTTCAATAGAAACCTCAGCGGTTTTGTATGCATTTTCTACACCACGTTTATAATCTGGCTGACCTTGTAATTTTTTTGAACTCGCATCACTTACTGCTTTTTCAAAGTCTGTATTAAATGCTTCTTTAGCGTAAGTTGCTTTTACTAAAGAAGCTGCATAGGTTGCTCTTTCGAAAGTGTTTGCAACTACAATTGCTATAGGTTGACCATTAAAAAATATTTTATCTGTGTAAAAAATCTTTAAAGCTGGTCCGCCTTCTTGCTCGTAGGCAGGTGCAGAAGGTTTATTTAAGTGCGATAGCACAGAAATTACTCCCGGAGCTTTTTCTGCTGCTTTTGTATCTAATGATGTGATTTTACCTTTGGTAATTGTACTCGTTACTAAAACGCCATATGTTAAGCCAGGCAATTCATATTCTGCAAAATACTTTGCTTTTCCGGTAACCTTGTAAATGCCATCTACGCGGTCATTTTCATCTTTTAAAATTTGATTTTTCATGATTACGCTTTAGATTTTGCAACAGTTAATGCTTCGATAATTGAGTTTGGAGCCATTTGAAGTTTAAAATCATTTTCTCCGTAGCCTTTCGCACCTTCCATTGCTAATTTAGCTGCCTGTTCAAAGTTTTCGTTTGTAGCTTCTTTACCTGTTAAAAAATTTTCAGATGCGGTTAGTCTCCATGGCTTATGTGCCACACCACCCATTGCCAAACGCACATCAGTTATTTTATTGTTTGTAATCTCTAATCCAGCTGCTACAGAAATCAATGCAAAAGCATAAGATGCTCTATCTCTAACTTTTACGTAGTGAGATTTTTTTGAAATATTGTTAACTGGGATTTCCAGACGGATAATCATTTCATCTGGCTTTAGGTTATTATCTAACTGTGGAGTATCACCTGCCAAACGATGAAAATCTTTAAATGAAATTTTTCTTTCCCCTTTAGAATTGGCTAGAACAACCGTGGTATCTAATGCAATTAAGGCAATGCACATGTCGCTAGGATGAACAGCGATACATTTCTCTGAAGTTCCTAAAATTGCATGCATACGGTTAAAACCACCAATAGCGCCACAACCCGAACCAGGAACACGTTTATTGCATGGCATTTCTGTATCGTAAAAATAACCGCAACGGGTGCGTTGCATCATATTTCCGCCAATGGTTGCAACATTTCTGAGTTGAGCAGATGCCCCGGCATTTAAGGCCATTGCCAATAAAGGAAGTTTCTCTTTTATCAATGCATTTTCTGCCACAGCAGTATTTGAGGCTAATGCGCCGATGATTATATTGTTGCCAATTTGTTCTATTTGTTTAAGTGGAACATGATTAATATCAATTAATTTATCCGGAGCGGTTACTCCCCGTTTCATCAAGTCAATCAGATTGGTTCCACCCGCAATAAATTTTGAGTTTTTATCTTTTAGAAGTAGAGCAATGGCTGATTTTGCTGTTGTAGTACGAAGATATTGGAAATTTATCATGCTTTCATTCCTCCTTTCGATACTTCAACAATTGCATCTACAATGTTAGGATAAGCACCACACCTGCAGATATTTCCACTCATGTATTCACTAATTTCAGCTCTGGAACCTGTATGCCCTTCGTTAACACAAGCAACTGCAGACATAATTTGACCAGGTGTACAGTATCCACATTGAAAACCATCATGTTTGATAAAGGCAGCTTGCATTGGATGTAATTCTTCGCCATTTGCTAAACCTTCGATAGTAGTTACTTTCTTACCTTCATTCATAACTGCCAAACTTAGGCAAGAATTAACCCGCTCTCCATCAATATGCACCGTACAAGCACCACATTGTCCGTGGTCACAACCTTTTTTAGTTCCGGTTAAATGAAGTTCTTCACGCAAATAATCCAATAGCGTTACCCTCGGCTCAACTGAAGTTTTGTATGCCTTATTATTTACGGTAAGATTTAAAGGAATTTTTTCGAAAAGCTCAGCGAAACGTTCATCAGCCTGACTTTCTGCTGCTTTAACCGCAACAGATGGTGTTAAGGCGATGGCTGTGATAAGCGAACTTTTCTTTAAAAAGTCCCTCCGACTGTCGCCCTGATTTTGTTTCTTATCAGAAGATTGCATAATTATGTTTTAGGGTTTTCTTGATTTTAAAGTTCGTTAATCTAAACCTTAAAATACCGTGATTTAGAAATTTAGAATAATTCTAATGAAGCTTAGTATCTTACCAAGTAAAACAAAAATAATTTCGCAGTTGTCCACTCAATTTTTATTTTTATCAAATGGAAGATATTAAACCTTTACCTAATTTATCAACTGAAGAACAACGCGTTTTAGGTTCGCTAATAGAAAAAAGCAGAACCACACCCGATTATTACCCAATGACATTAAATGGATTAACGGCTGCCTGTAATCAAAAAAGCTCGAGAAATCCTGTTGTAAATTATGATGATGAAACAGTTAATTTGACATTAAACTCTTTAAAAGTTAAAGGCTTAATCTCTACTGCTACAGGTGGTTCGAGCAGGGTAATCAAATACAAACATAATCTGGGTATCATATATCCATTAGTGCCCTCAGAACTTTCTATTTTGTGTTTATTACTTTTACGTGGAGCCCTTACACCAGGCGAAATCAATAGCAATTCAGGAAGATTATTTGAATTTGAGAGCATTGAAGAAATTTTACAACAGTTGCAAAAGCTTTCAGAAACAGAGCCGCCTTTTGTGATGCAATTGCCTAAAAAAGCTGGACAAAAGGAGGCTAGATTTGTTCATTTGTTGGGTGAGCAAAGTGATGTTCAGGAATCAGAACCGCAAGTGGCGCAAACAACAATTTTCCAACCCAATGAAGAGTTGGAAAATCGAATATCTAAACTTGAACAGGAACTTGAAGAATTAAAAGAGCTAGTCAATCTTTTGATGGATAAATAATTAATCCTCGTACTTCTTAAAAATTGTACTGGCAACATGTCCGCCAAAACCAAATGTATTATTTAGAACATAGTTGACTTCCTTTTTAATCGATTGACCAAGCACAATATTTAATCCCTGAGGGATTTTATCATCAAGCGTTTCAGTGTTTATAGTAGGAGGAATTATACCATCTCTTATTGCTAGTATACTGATTAAACTTTCTACTGCTCCTGCAGCACCCAACAAATGGCCAGTCATCGATTTTGATGCACCAATTATAACTGGCAAACCATCAAATACATTTTTGATAGCGTTTAATTCACTTAAATCGCCTAAACCAGTTGAGGTGGCGTGGGCGTTTATATAATCGATTTTATCTGCAGAAATATTGGCATCACTCAAAGCTTTTCTCATGCCTAAAGTTGCACCAATTCCATCAGGAGGTGTACCTGTTAAATGATAAGCATCAGCAGCCATTCCACCGCCAACAATCTCAGCATAAATGTGGGCGCCACGTTGAAGCGCATACTCTAATTCCTCTAAAATTAAAGCGCCTGCACCCTCACCCATTACAAAACCATCACGGGTTTTATCAAAAGGTCTTGAAGCAGTTTCAGGACTATCATTTCGTTTTGATAAAGCTTGAGCGGCACTAAAACCTCCAACAGATGCTTCGGTAATCGCAGCTTCAGAACCACCTGCAATCATAACATTTGCTTTCCCTAAACGAATTGTATCGAATGCATTTATAATAGCCGTGTTTGAAGAAGCACAAGCAGAAACTGTACAATAATTTGGTCCACGAAGTTTGTGACGTATGGAAATTGCACCTGCGGCAATGTCAACAATCATCTTCGGAATAAAAAATGGACTAAACCTCGGTGTTCCGTCTCCTTGATGAAATTCTGCCAATTGCTGCTCAAAGGTGGTAATTCCACCATTTCCCGTAGCCCAAATTACGCCAACCTCAGCCAATTCTTCATCACTCATTGCAGTAAAATCCAATCCAGCATCAGTAATGGCTTGGTCGCTCGATGCGATTGCATATTGCGTAAACGTATCAAATTTTCTAGCTTCTTTTTTATCAAGGAAAGATTCGGGATTAAAATCTTTTACCTCTGCCGCAAAATGTGTTTTAAACTTACTGGTATCGAATTTGGTAATTGGGCCAACACCGCTTTTACCATCCAAAATATTTTTCCAAAAGCTTTCTACAGTGTTCCCAAGAGGCGTTATTGCGCCTAATCCAGTTACAACTACTCGTTTCATTTTATTAGTTTTTATTTTCTCTTTCGAACAGATAATCAACGAAAGCCTGAACTTTCGGAGCAATAATTAATATAGCAGGAATGGCCACTACATAAGAAATTCCCCACGATTTAAGCCACACTTTAAGAAAGTTCTCGCTAAAACCCAGGTTTACGCTAATCGCCGCAAAGGTTACAATTCCTGTCGTAAAAATTGCCATTATAAAGGCAAAAGTTAATTTCTTTTTCATTCCTGCCAATGTTGATTGATTATTTTTCCGATTCTATTCAAGCTTTCCTATTCGCATTCATGACATTCAAGGCATCTACAGGCGATTGACGGAACAACTCGTAAATTTTGGCGGTATCGCCAACCCTGATTTCGAATTCATCTTTTGCCAAGGCAGCAATAAACTCATCGGCAACAACAGCCGGCTTGATACCATTATGACCACCAATTTCTTTTGAAAATTCAGTATCAACCAAAGGCGGCATCAACTCAAAAACCTTAACCGATGTATCTTTAAGACTTAATCTTAACGAAGTTGTGTAAGAATGCAAGGCTGCTTTACTGGCTGCATAAGTTGGCAAAGTAATACCCGGAACATAAGCCACAACCGAGGAGACATTTACAATTGCCGATTCTGCTTGCTCTTTTAAAATAGGTAATAATTTTTGATTGATTCTGATGATGGATAAATAGTTGGTTAACATTTCATCTTCAGCATTGGCAAAAGCATCCTGATTATTATCGGCCAAATCGAAAAGAATTGCCCTGCCTGCGTTATTAATAACTATGTTTAATTTAGGGAAATTCTTTTCGATTCGCTCGATAAGATTAGATACTTCATTTGCCTTGCTTACGTCAAAAGGAATTGCGGTAACATTTTTTATTCCTGCTAAAGCGCTATCCAACCTGGCTACATTTCTGCCGGTAACGATTACATGATTGTCTAAAGCCGTCAACTGTTTAACGATTTCTAAACCAATTCCAGCTGTTCCGCCGATAATTAATACTGTGTTTTTTGAAATTTTCATATCTGTAATTTTTATATTATACCAATCGGTATATTTTAATTTAAAATTTTTTAGCCGAGGCTGTTGATATATTTTTTTAATGAATCCATTATTAAGTTCCAATTTTCGATTTTATTGGTCAAGCGTGAAATCATGATCCCGCCCTCAATCATTGCAATAACTGTTAAAGCGATTTGCTCGGGATTGCTATCAACCTTGATTTCTTCATTTGAAATTCCATCGTCTACCAGTTTTATAATACTTTTCTTCCAGGATAAAACGGCTTTTAATACTTTT
This sequence comes from Pedobacter lithocola, assembly GCF_042650845.1. Taxonomy (NCBI): domain Bacteria; kingdom Pseudomonadati; phylum Bacteroidota; class Sphingobacteriia; order Sphingobacteriales; family Sphingobacteriaceae; genus Pedobacter; species Pedobacter lithocola. Next base: position 894,645 of record NZ_JBHSBW010000007.1, read on the forward strand.
TCTCTGAGTGCCGGATGAGTATCATCAGCATCGATAGCGGTATTTAAAATCGGGCAACCACCTTGAGAGATGCCTCCAACTAAAAAGCTTTGATAGATATTTATGTAAGCCAGAAGTTTTTCTTTCGTCGTATCCTTTTTGCTAATCTCAGCTTCAATTTTCGAAACGTTACTGTTAAAATTATAGTCAAAGGCTGCAAGCGCAACTTCATCTTTATTAGCGAAGTTCCCGTAAATACTTCCTTTCGTTAACCCTGTTGCAGCAGTAATATCATTTAAAGAAGTACCCGCATATCCTTTCATATTAAATATAGGTGCGGTTTTTTCAACAATGAAATTTCTTGTTTTTTCAGCTTTGGTCATAGTTATTTTTAACTGGCAATGCGAATATATACCGATTGGTATATTAAATGCAAATTTATTTATCAGTAGAATGTATTTTTATCTTTATGAAATTTATTCATTGGTAGTTTCTTCATCATACAAAAGCGGCATTTACCCTAACCTACAACTAAGATGAGCGCTACGAAGTAAATTAATTTTATGGTCTTAATAAGCGAAAAAGATGATTAAATAAACTTATCATATCGATAAGATGAGTATCGTAAAAAAAGATTTCTCCACTACGGAAGAAATGACGATTTCTATATTGGTTTGAATTTTGTAACTTTGAAAAATGAATACTACTGAAAGTTTGGAAGATTTTTACAAAAACAAACTAAAACCACTACCAGAAAATTTAAAGAATGATGTTGGGCATTTTAACGTTTTCAATCTTCAAGATTGCCTGAAGGATGATAACAAACCATTGACATATAACCGTAGGGATTTTTATAAAATATCACTTATTCGCGGCCATAATGTTTACCACTATGCCGATAAAAGTATAGAAATTAACGGTATTGCACTTATCTTTTTCAATCCAATGGTACCATATACCTGGGAACTTGCTAGCGGAAATAAAGATGATGTTACTGGTTTCTTCTGCATATTTACAGAGGCATTTTTTAACGAAAAAATTCGTGGTAATATTGCCGATTTACCGATGTTCATTCCTGGTGGTAATCCTGCTTATGTTTTGAATGATGCTCAAGGTATTCATGTTGAATCGATTTTCAACAAAATGTTTGATGAGATTAATGGCGACTACATTTTTAAGTACGATTTACTAAGAAATTACATAACAGAAATTACACACTTTGCTTTAAAAACTCAACCTTCTGAAGCCTTAGTAAAACACACAAATGCCAATAGTAGAATCACTTCTGTTTTTACAGAATTGTTAGAAAGACAATTCCCTATAGAAACGCCTTCGCAAAGATTTACGATGCGTTCGGCGAGAGATTATGCCTCCCAACTCTCTGTTCATGTAAACCACCTTAACAGGGCAATTAAAGTTACTACTGGCAAAACTACAAGACATTACATAACCGAAAGACTATTAAGAGAAGCCAAAGCATTATTAAAACATACAGATTGGAACATTTCTGAAATTGGATATTGCCTTGGTTTTGAAGAGCCAACACATTTTAATAACTTTTTTAAGAAGCTAACCAACCATACGCCAACATCTTATCGGGTTGTTTGATTATTGTAATAGAATGTTCTTTTCTATTTGATCAAGGCTTAATTAACAGAACCCGATTTTACTAGAACCCTTTGATATGCAGGTTGTGATAAATCATCTACAATTACGCCCCTATTGGTACTTGCATGTACAAAAAAGCCATTATTAAGATAAACACCCACATGGTCAACATCTTTTCCACCAAAAGAAAAGAAAACTAAATCTCCTTCTTTCAAATTATCAATGCTTTTTCGCTTAACTACGTTTGCTTGTTCTCGTGATATTCTTGGTAAAGTGACACCATAAATTTCCTTTTCTAACATGAGTGCAAAGCCCGAACAATCAATACCTCTTTTATCCATACCTCCGAAACGATATTTTACGCCTGTCCATTCGGTTATGAATTTATAAAGTTGCTTACTCTTTAAATTCGACATAGCATCGGCGGCTTTAGCAGCTTTTGTGTTGCTTTTTATGGTATATTTTTTAGAGCCACAAGCAGTTAAAACAAGTGAAAACAACAAAACCAGCCAAAAAGAATATTTAATTCTTATCATATTATTTCTTTCGCTTTGCCACGGAGAGATAGGACACACAGAAAAATTCCGTAGCAGATTTTAACTGTTACTAATCTAATTTTTTATCAACCTTTGTATTTCATCTAATTTAAGCAAAGCCTCAACAGGTGTTAATGCGTTCACATCTAAATTATTTAAATTATCTCTAATTTTTACCAAAACAGGATCATCAATAGCGAACATTTGTAATTGGTATGCCTGGTTTTGCACTTTTTTGATACTATCCTTTATACTCTGCCCTTCTGTTCTGTCTATTTCTAACTTCTTTAAAATTTCGTTCGCTCTCCCAATTAATTTTGGGGGCATACCGGCCATTTTTGCTACATGAATACCAAAACTATGCTCACTTCCGCCAGGTACTAACTTTCTCAAGAATATAACTTTATTCGTCATTTCCTTTACCGAAACATTAAAGTTCTTAATCCTTGGCATTGTATTCGCCAATTCATTAAGCTCGTGGTAATGCGTTGCAAACAACGTTTTCGGACGAGATGTTGGGTGTTGATGTAAAAATTCTGCAATCGCCCAGGCAATCGAAATACCATCGTAGGTACTTGTTCCACGGCCAATCTCATCCAACAAAATCAAACTATCATCAGAAATATTATTTAAAATACTAGCCGTTTCGTTCATTTCTACCATAAACGTACTTTCTCCCGATGAAATGTTATCAGAAGCACCAACACGTGTAAAGATTTTATCAACCAAACCAACCTCTGCAGCTTTAGCCGGAACGAAACAACCCATTTGCGCCATTAAAACAATTAACGCTGTTTGCCTTAAAATGGCAGATTTACCCGCCATATTTGGGCCTGTTATCATTATAATTTGCTGAGAATCAGTATCAAGATAAACATCATTTGTAATATATTCTTGTCCAACCGGCAATTGTTTTTCTATCACAGGGTGGCGACCGCCTTTAATGTCTAAAACCTTTGTTATTGAGATTTCAGGTTTTACATAATGGTTCTTTTCTGCCAATTGAGCGAAACACAACAAACAATCAAGTTGAGCAATCAAAAAAGAATCGAGCTGAATAGGCTTTATGTAACTTGCTGTTTCGTACATCAATTCGTTGTATAACCGAATCTCAATCGCTTGAATTTTTTCTTCTGCACCTAAAATTTGTTCCTCGTATTCTTTAAGTTCGGGCGTGATGTATCGCTCTGCATTAACCAAAGTTTGCTTGCGTATCCATCCTTCAGGAACCTTATCTTTATGAGTATGTGTTACCTCTAAATAATATCCAAAAACATTATTAAACGAAATTTTTAACGAAGGAATTCCCGTTGCTTCGGCCTCTCGTTTTTGAATTTGCACCAAATAATCTTTCCCACCGAAAGCAATTTTACGTAGTCTATCTAAATCTTCATCAATACCATCGTTAATTACATTGCCTTTAATTAAAAGTGCTGGTGGTTCTGGCTGAAGTTCTTTTTCAATTCTTTCTCTTATGGCGAGACATGGATTTAGCTGGTCGGCAATTTTAATTAAAAATTGATTTTTAGATTTTGCCGCCAGGTTTTTAACTGCTTCAATATGCGTTAAGGCTCGTTTTAAAGCTACTAATTCCCTCGGACCAACACGTTGCAAACCCACTTTCGAAATCAATCTTTCAATATCGCCGATTTGTTTTATATGTACTAAAAACTCTTGAGTTATTTCAATATTCTTTACGAAAAAATCAACCATCCCCAAGCGTTCTTCTATGGGCTTTAACTCTTTCAGTGGCATAATGATCCACTTTTGAAGTAATCGAGCACCCATTGGAGTACAAGTGTGATCTAGAATATCGAAAAGGGTTACGGCATTATCGTTGGCAGAACTAACAAGCTCCAGGTTTCTAATCGTAAACCTATCCAACCACATATAGCGGTCTTCTTCAATTCGGCTTATTGAAGTGATGTGTTGTAAGTTACGGTGTTCTGTTTCGCCTAAATAGTGTAAAATAACTCCTCCGGCAACAATTCCACTTTGTAAGCCCTCTACACCAAAACCTTTTAATGATGCAACTTCGAAATGTTTGGTTAACGTTTCTTGAGCATAATCAGTTGTGTAAGGCCACTCATCTAATCCAAAAGTATAGAATCTATCTCCAAAACTTTCGGTAAATATTTGCCTTTTGGATTTTTGGAAGATAACTTCGGTTGGTTTAAAACCTTGCAAAAGCTTATCAATATAATCGCTATTGCCTTGAGCAATCATAAACTCGCCGGTAGAAATATCTAAAAATGAAACACCAATTTGTGTTTTATCAAAAAATACAGAAGCAAGGTAATTGTTTGATTTTTGATTTAAGATATTATCGCCATAAGCAACGCCTGGGGTAACCAATTCAGTAACACCACGTTTAACGATACTTTTGGTAAGTTTTGGGTCTTCCAATTGGTCGCAAATTGCCACTCGTTGCCCTGCCCTTACCAATTTCGATAAATAATTATCTAAAGAATGATGCGGAAAACCAGCCAATTCTAATGCTCCACCATTTGGTCCTGTGCCTCTTCGGGTTAACACAATGCCTAAAATCTGAGCCGTTTTTATAGCGTCTTCACCAAAAGTTTCGTAAAAATCTCCAACCCTAAAAAGTAAAAGTGCACCCGGATACTTCGCTTTAATTGCGTTGTATTGCTGCATTAACGGGGTTTCTTTGTTCGTATCTTTAGCCAAAACTGAAATTAATTTGCAAAAGCTATAAAGATAGCATCATTCATCGTTCTATGGTTGTTTTGTTGAAAATTTGAAAGATTGTTATTTATTAATTGGTTAATTATAGATTGGAATATTTAATTACTACTAGAAAATCAGCGGTTTGTACTTGTCGGATGCTGCAGTCCTGCTATCCAGTTTACTTCGTTACACTTCGTGCTTGTTCCTATCAGGTTTATAAACAACGTCTGTTTAGCAAGAGTCATAAGTAATCTGTATGTCCCTCTCCCAAAGGTGTATCCGCAGAAAGTGATGTTTATTTATAGTATTTTTAAAACGTTTCTCGCCTGTATCTGTTATTCTCATACAGTTTAACTTAATATTATAATTATGACGATTCACTTAAATACCGACAAAAATTTAACGATACATCAAGAATACGAGGATAAAATTCAAACTCAAATTACAGAGGCTTTAAGTAGGTTTAGTGATTTAATAACCCGTGTAGATGTTCATTTATCTGATGAAAATGGTAGTAAAGATGGTTTGGAAGACAAACGTTGTTTAATTGAAGCAAAAATTACAGGTAAAGAACCAATTGCAGTTTCAAATTTCGGAAACAATTATGATTTGGCAATTGCAGGTTCATTATCTAAAATGAAAAGTGCACTAGAAAAAATTGCTGGAAAGATGAAAAGTCATTAAATAGATGTGCAATCCTGAGAAATCGGGATTGCATTTTTTTTAAAAAGATTTGGGCAACATCAATAAAAATGGCAGAGCTTTCTTATAATCAAGTTCTTCATATTCCAAACCCAACGCTCTTAAATTTTTATAATATTTCAAATGGTTATCGTAGTACATCTTTTCTGACTGTAAGAACCAAGACTTTTCTCCCAATTTCTGACCTAAAAACCATTTTTCAATTAGTCTTCCCATCCTACCATTACCATCATTAAAAGGATGTATTTTAATAAAAACCAAATGAATCATTGATGCAAAAAAGAAAACTTCTTTAATATTTAATTTTAAGGAAAGTATAATGGCTAAATCATTATAAAACTTATCCATTTCTTCATGAAGTTTATAAGGAGAAATTGCAAAATATTCTATACGTCCATCAGGTGTTGAAACATACATGTTGCTATTTCTAAACTTACCCTGATAATTTTTGGCAACAATATGCTTGCTTAATAATTTATGAACAGTTGAAAGATTTTCTTGGTCTAAAAAATTATCCCTAACGAAATCATAGGCAGCGTACAAATCATCGATTTTCTTTGTGTAGTCAGGTAAAAACTCAATTCCAAACTTTTTATGTTTGATATAAGAATCCAGTTCAATATCTTCTCCCTCTATCTTGCTTGAATACACCGAAGAAACTGAGGTGTAAAAACTAAATTCCCTTGTAGAAATTTCCGCATCCTGCAAATTGTCGAACTTCGTTTGCAAATCATCATCAACTTGCGAGCAATATTCTTTTAGTAATTCTACTGGTATAATTTGCAGTTCATCAAACATTATTGAAACAGATTTAAGGCTAATTTAACATTAGATTTTGTAAAAAACCCAATTTTTTAGAGTTCCTGAATGTAACCCAAAAACAATTGCAGCGCTTTTTTTCTATCCTCTGTAACTTCAAATTGAAGTTTGTTATATAAATAATCTTCTAAATCAAAATTTGGAATTTGGGGCAAATTGTTCAAAACTTCCTTTCTGTGAACCAAACCAAATTTCAGAGCTGCATTAAATTCATCTTTAAATTCTTGCGAAATTTCTTTATTGGCAACCCAGGCAGCATACATAAAAGGTAAGCCTGTAAAATTTTTCCACTCCTCGCCCATGTCGTAAACAAAAGCATAATTATCTTTTCTACCAAAAGTTCTATCGCCAATTAATACGATTGCATCTGTTTTGGCGGAAGGTTCAGTTGTAACTTCAACCTCATGTTTCCAATGAAATTTTAGTAAAACCTTGGCCAAGTTATTTGAAGTCCGGGAGTGCGCATCGAGTTTAAGGGTTTTAATTTCTTCAACCGGAACATCGCTAAAAATAAATACAGAGTTTACTGCGCCATCGCTACCTATACAATAATCAGCAATAATATTAGCGTTTGGCACCAGCGGAATTGCGGCAACGGGCATTAAACCTAAATCAACCTCGCCATTAATTACTTTAGCAGCACAATCAGATGGTATATCTAAGCTTAAATCTATCTTATTGATGATGTCTGAATGTTCTAATCCGTAAATAAATGCTTTAGTATTACTGTAGGCAACAGCCGATATTTTAATCTTATTCAAGGTGCTATAATGTTATATTATTAGTCTCGTCATGCTGAACTTGTTTCAGCATATTATTGGTAAGATTCCAAAATGAATTCACAATGACGACTGGTTTTTAACCAATTATTAAACCATTTAGATGAATGGCATTATTGAACTCAAGAACGCAAAACTTTCCATCCTCAAATCCGATTTTATATAAAACCGTGTTTTGATGAGGAAATTCAGTCATTTCACTTAATGGTTTTCCTAGTAGCAGGCAAAGAAAAACTCGCATTGCTCTACCATGCATACAAAGTAAAACGATTTTTTCCTCAGGTCTAGTCGATAAAACCTCCATAGGTTGTTTCAAACGTTCATATACATCCTGTACGCTTTCACCGCCTTCAAAATGAGCAGAATAATCTCCATCCTGCCAACATTGGAGCATATTTCGAAAAGCCTCACGAGCCTCCTCTGAATTTGGCTTTCCTTCCCAAATTCCCCAAGCCAACTCGTCTAAACCAGATAATTTTTCCCAAGGCAAGCCAGCATCAGTAAATTTTTGAACCGTTTGCCAGGTACGTTTTAAATCAGATGTATAAATTTTATCGAAAGAAATATATTTGTAAGTTTGATAAAAAGCCTCTGCTTGAGCTCTTCCTGTGTCATTTAAATCAGAGTTAATTCCCCTGCCTTGTACTATGCCTTGTTTATTTAATTCTGTTTCGCCATGGCGGATGATATAAATACTCTTCATTTAATGATTGAATTTTGAATTAGAGAATGATTGAATTTTAAATCGTGAAATGTTCACTCATTAAAACTCCTTCATTCAAAATTAATTTAAGACGGGCAACTTATAATATGCAGGTTTTTTTTCTTCTTCAAAAACTACGTTTTCGAAATTGGTAACTACATTGTATAAAGTATCGCGTTCTATTGCTTTTCGCCCAACTTGCTTTATTAGATTTACCAATTCTCTGGTACTCATTGCAGGATTTTGCTCTTCAGCACCAGCCATGGAATAAATCTTAGTTGTATCATCAAGAGTGCCATCAATATCATCAACTCCATAATTTAAAGATAACTGAGCTGTTTCCCTACTAATCATTGCCCAATAAGCTTTAATGTGGTCAAAATTATCTAGATAAATTCTGGAAATGGCATAATTTCTTAAATCTTCTATCACAGAAGACTCAGCAACGTTGCTCATTTGATTATGCTGATTTCTAAATTTTAATGGAATGAAAGTTTGGAAACCGCCTGTTTTATCTTGCAACTGACGAAGTTTTTCCATGTGGTCAACACGATGCTCGAATTTTTCGATATGTCCGTAAAGCATTGTAGCATTACTTCTCATACCTAATTTGTGCCATTCTTCATGTATGGCTAACCATTGCTCGCCAGTACATTTATCTTTGGCAATTTGTTCTCTAATCTCAGGATGAAAAATTTCTGCACCACCACCCGGCATCGATTGTAAACCAGCATCTTTCATCAGCTTCATTCCTGTAGCATAATCAATTTTAGCTTTTTTAAAGATATAATGATATTCTACCGGCGTTAATGCCTTAACATGCAAATCAGGTCTGTGGGTTCTTATTGCTGTAAACAAAGCAGAGTAAAAATACACGTCGTATTGCGGCAAAACACCCCCAACAATATGAACTTCGGTAACGGGTTCACCGTCGTATTTTTTAACAATATCAAGCATTTGCTCCATCGTTAAAGCCCAACCCTCTTCTTTCTGTTTTATTAAACGAGAATACGAACAAAATTTGCAGTCGTAAACACAAAGATTTGTAGGTTCTAAATGGAAATTGCGATTGAAATAGGTTTTATCACCATGCTTTTCCTCACGAATAAAATTTGCTAACACACCTAAGTAACCTAACTCGGCGTGTTCGTATAAATAAACGCCTTCATCAAAAGTAATGCGTTGTTTTTGAAGTACTTTATGTGCGATATTTTGAAGTTCAGTTGATAATGAAGTATCAGCTAATATTTTTTCAACTTGCTCAGTTGTGTTCATTTCTGAATTATTTTACACAAAAATACAATATTGAGGCGATTTGAAAATCATTTTCTTGTAACAAACGAACAGTTTAATAGCTTTTTGATGCATTAGTTGTTAATTGATTAATCATTTGTTCATTTGTCATTGGGGTCAAGCGCAATAACAAATGATACGAATGAAATACTGAACGAATGATACAAATGAACTGAAATAAAAAAAGCACCTCTTTGCAGAAGTGCTTTTATATATTAATAAAGTGATTTTAATTATTTCGCAGCAGGTACAAAAGTTAAAATGATGTTTGCTGTTTTACCACCAAATTCAATTGGCGATTTCATTACCATTTGAGTGCTTGAAAGTTCTGTTAAAACTAAACGGTAACCTTCTGTTACATTTTTAGCCTTATCGCCTTCAAATATTTTTTTGAATTGGAAAGTTTCTTCTTTAGGAGCAGCTGACCAGAAAATAGTTTGCATTACCGAACCGCAAGTGCTTGATGCTGGTAAAGTATATGAACCGTTTCCGCTGTTTGTTAAATTCCAGGTACTTCCTTCAAAGCATTTGTAAGATTTTTCTCCGAATAAACCTTGTACAGCGCCATCTGGTAAACCATCTAAAGCCACATTACTAACTACCCATTCGCGAACAACAGTACCTCTGCTACCTGTTACACCGGCAGTAACCCTTTTTGCAGTATTACAGCTTTGTAACATTACTAAAGTAGAACATGCTATCGCGATAGCTATAAATAATCTTTTCATTTTGTTTAATTTAATTTTTGCAAATCTGATTACATAAATCTTGCCAAAACAAATATGAACCTTAAATTAGCGCCAAATTATTAAATTGCGTTGCAATAAATTTGCACTAACTCCAATCATCATGAAACCCGAAACCCTTGCTATTCACGCCTCTAATCTTGTAAAAAATACTACTGGTGATGTAACCCCACCGATAAATTTATCAACAACTTTTTTTCGTGATGAAAATGGCGGTTACCCGGGTGGACACATGTATAGCCGCGTGAGTAACCCAAACCGGTCTGCTTTAGAAAACACTGTAGCTAAATTGGAGTATGGCGAAGATGCTGCAGCTTTTGCATCGGGTAATAATTGTGGCATGAGTTTGTTTCAGGCGTTAAAACCTGGTAGCCATATTATTGCGCCTGATGATATGTATTGGGGCATTAAAAAGCAATTGCTAACCATATTTAATGAGATTTTAGAATTCGATTTTATCGACCAAACCGATTTAAGCCTGATAGCAAGTAGCATTAAAACCAATACCCAGTTAATATGGATTGAAACCCCATCAAACCCACTATTAAAAATCACAGATATAGAAGAAATAGCCAAAATTGCAAAAGCGCATCACATTACTTTAGCATGCGATAGCACATTTGCATCTCCTATTCTGCAAAACCCGATTTTATTGGGCGCTGATATCGTTATGCATAGTAGTACAAAATATCTTGGTGGCCACAGCGATGTTTTGGGTGGAATTTTAGTAACCGCTAAAAAGGATGAACTTTGGGAGAAAATCAAAAACATACAACAAACAGGCGGTGCCGTTCCATCACCTTTTGATTGCTTTTTATTGTGCAGAAGTATCAAAACATTGGCTTACCGAATGAAAGGGCATTGCGATAACGGGAAAAAAGTTGCTCAGTTTTTGGCTAACCATCCAAAAGTTGAGGCAGTTTTCTTCCCTGGGTTGGCAACGCACCCTCAACATGAAATTGCCAAAAAGCAAATGAAAGATTTTGGCGGAATGATGTCATTTTTAGTTAAAGGAGATGTACATGCAACAAGTAAGGTGGTAAACAGCGTTAAGTTATTTGCACAAGCCACAAGTTTAGGCGGTGTAGAAAGCTTAATAGAACACAGATATTCTGTTGAAGGACCAGATAGCAAAACACCAAAAAATTTACTAAGAATTTCTGTTGGTTTAGAGCATGTAGATGATATTATAGCCGATTTAGAACAAGCATTAGGATAAATGGATATCATTCATCGCCACGTATTAAGGTATTTAAAGTTTTAGTCAAAAATAGTTTTCCTTGAATTCATATTCTGTGGGTATTTATTATCATTATTTTTTGGAAACGTACGTTCAGTAATCCTTTTGATTTTGCAGTCCCGCTTTGCATTACAAGCCCAATGAAAATCGGGGCTTTTCATTGCAATCGGGTTTATTTAACAAAGTTGAGGTGCTTTTGGGGAAGTTTATAAAAAGTATTATGCCCACAATCATTCCCGAACATTTGGGGAATAATAGGAGCAATTTTGAAAACTCAATTTCCGTGAACTTTGAGTTTTTGTAGCAATTTTATCACCATGATTTTTTGGAAACGTACGTTCAGTAATCCTTTTGATATTTCAGCCCCGATTTGCATTACAATCCCAATGAAAAACTGGGGCTTTTCATTGCAATCGGGTTTACGAACAAAGGTTTGCGAATTTCGCAAACCCTTAAAATGGAACACTACATTTGCAAAATAGCCCCGGTTGAAGCGAACACGAAGCAACAGCCATTTCGGCTGTTAGCACAGTAAAGCGTAAAACGGGAACAAATTTAGTTTCTTGAACAAGCCTTGCGCTTCTAAAAAGTATTAACCACTTAAAATATTTCAAATCAGTTTGATTTTTTTTGGAAACGTACGTTCAGTAATCCTTTTGATATTGCAGTCCCGCTTTACATTACAAGCCCAATGATAAATTGGGGCTTTTCATTGCAATCGGGTTTACGAACAACGGTTTGCGCATTTCGCAAACCCTTAAAATGGAATACTACATTTGCAAAATAGCCCCGGTTGAAGCGAACACGAAGCAATATCCATTTCGGCAGTTAGCGGAGTACAGCGTAAAACGGGAACAAATTTAGTTTATTGCACAAACCTTGCGCTGCTAAAAAACATGAAATTAAATGTTTTTATTTTGTAGAATACAGGCGATAGACAAGCAGCTAGAGATTGTGCTTCGTACCTAGCAAAGACAACTACTAATACAGCAGAGATATTAACACTCAACTTCGTTGTCTCTGTGATTCTTCTTTTTACGTGCTTGGCTGTAAAAATTAATTTGATATTATTAGACCGTTTTTTAACTATCTCAGTAATCCTAAAATTCCAAACGATACAACTATTGCAATTCCAAAACTCAGGAGTGTTCCAATCAAAACATATTCGGTTAATTTTAAATCGTGTGCTTCTTTTAAATCTCCAAAGCGGAAGATAGATTTTGCTGCAAGCAAAAATCCAACAGCCTCAAAATGATTGGTTAAAATAAAAACGAAAATTAAAACACGTTCTAAAATCCCAATATACTTACCTGCATTTTGTAACGATTTCGGACTTTCATCATCACTTTCTGGCAACCATTTCGCAATAATTACTTTCATAATGATGGAAGTAGGCATGGTTAAAAATAACACTCCTAAAATTAAAAACCATGTTTTAGTTTCATATAAAAAACTAATATCTAAATAACCCTTGTAAAATATATGCCAAACCAATACAATCGAACTGATATGTAAAATCTGGTCGGCAAAAAACAATATTCTAGCATTTTTCTTGGTTTGAAATATTGATTTTAAAGCATCAATAACAAAATGCAACACACCAATTGATAAAGCTACTTTCCAAACATTAAAACTTAAAAAAACAACAAATATCAAAACCACATGCACTAGCACGTGTAAATATAATTTGCCCGATTTAAGTTTATTTTTTTCTTTATCCTTCACCCAGGCATTTGGCTGCAAAAAGAAATCGCCAATTAAATGAGCAATAATAATTTTGATTAAATAGATTTCCATTATTTAGAGCTCGTTAGGTTTAATTTTTTGCGGTACAATTTATCCATTTCCATTAGCTCAGAATAATTTGCACGTTTTAAAGCTCCACTTACAAGCGGCTGTGTTCTTCCCGAAAGCACAGCCAGTTCATTTTGCGATACATGCTCATGCTCTAAAGCCAGTTTTACCATTTCGGCAGCCACCACTCCCCAACCGTTCATTGCAATTAAAGCCAATTTAATTAAAATATTAATTTCTTCATCAAATTCTGGGTAATCCGTTTTAATTGCAAGATTAACTTTACCCTGTTTTAAGCCATCAAAGGCAATCCCCGAGTTTACAAAAGCATCGCCATTCGATTCAGAAAGCTTTTTACGTTTATTTTTAGCTTCGCCAATGCCAATTCCCATCCTTACATCTGCTGGTTTATTTATTCTAATACAAGCCTTTAAATATGCAGCTGTGCGGATGGCATTTTCTGGTTCAACTTCTACCTGAAAGCTATCACCACGAAATATTTCCCACTTATCATTGTGTATTGAAATAGTTTTTAAAGCTTTTTTTAAACTGATTAACCAGCTATCTTTAATCTTTCTTGAGCCTACAATATCACCTGTTATAATGCAAATCATAATACAATATCGAAATATTTTATCAAATCACAAAAAATATCTGCTAATTACCAGATATTTCAATTTATCTGCTATTTACCAGATATTTTAATTTATCTGCTAATTAGCAGATATTAATAAAAAACTTATGTTATAATCTGTTGTTATATAAACATGTCTTTAATCGAATTTACTAAAAGAGGTATTTATTGTAAGCAGGGCGATTTTTACGTAGATCCTTGGTGGCCTGTAGATTATGCAGTTACTACGCATGGCCATAGCGACCATGTTCGTTTTGGCAATAAACATTACCTCTGCCATACACTTACCAAACCTATTATTAAACAACGTATTAGTGAAGATTTAGACGTAGAAACGCTAAATTATGGCGAAAGTATTGTTCGAAACGGAGTAAATATTTCATTTTTTCCAGCAGGGCATATTATTGGTTCAGCACAAGTTCGATTAGAATATAAAGGGGAAATCTGTGTAATCTCTGGCGATTATAAAACAGAAGATGATGGAATTAGTGATGTATATGAACCTGTAAAATGCCATTCATTTGTATCTGAAAGCACTTTTGGCCTGCCTGTTTACAAATGGCAAAAACAAAATATTGTATTTGATGGGATTAAAAGTTGGATTAGCGATAACATTCAAAATCAAAAAACCAGTGTATTAATTGCTTACAGCTTGGGTAAAGCACAACGCTTAATTAAAAACCTGGCGGGTAACGTACCCATTTACGTTCACAATAGTATTGCAAACCTAAACGAGGTAATTATTAATGCTGGTGTAAACTTACCCGAAACCATCCGAATTACACCAGAAACCACAAAAGATGAATTGCAGAAAGGCATCGTAATTGTTCCACCAGCAATGAGAGATAGCCGCTGGATTAAGAATTTATCGCATCCGGTTACTGGTATCTGTTCTGGCTGGATGCAGGTTCGGGCGCATCGCCGCTGGCAAAGTGCAGATGCAGGTTTTGCTTTAAGTGATCATGCAGATTGGACAGGCTTGATGGATGCAATAACTGCAACTGGAGCCGAAAAAGTGTATGTTACGCATGGTTTTACGGCAGCATTTAGTAGGTTTTTAAATGATAGCGGCATCGAATCGGAAGAAGTAATTACAAAATTCGGTCAGGAAGATGATGAAGAAAATAAGGTTGATTTAGCTGATGCTGAAAATCAAAATTCTGAAACCAATAATCAAAAATCAGAATGAAACGTTTTGCAAAACTTATCCAACAGCTAGAGCTGAGCAATAAAACGAACGATAAAATTGCGGCGCTGGTAGATTATTTCAATTATGCCGATGATAAAGATAAAATTTGGGTGGTGGCTTTGTTTACGGGTAAAAAACCCAGGCGACCAATTAAATCGGCCTTACTTAAATATTGGGCAATTGAGATTACACAAACCCCCGAATGGCTATTTTCTGAGAGCCACTCGAACGTTGGCGATTTAAGTGAAACTATTGCTCTGCTCCTTCCACCAGCAGAAAACACATCTGATTTTCAACTCCATAAATGGATTGAAGACTTGCATGATTTAGAGGGAAAAGATGATGAAACAAAAAAGAATTTCATTTTAAATGCCTGGAACACACTCGAAACACAAGAACGTTTCATCTTTAACAAACTGATTTCTGGTAATTTCCGAATTGGTGTTTCTAACAAAATGCTGGTAAACGCCTTGGCTAAACAAAGCAGTTTGGATAGCGCACAAATTATGCACAGCATAATGGGTAAATGGAATCCATACGAGATTACTTTTACCGAGTTGATTAATGGCGTACACGTAAATACAGATAATTCGTGGCCGTACCCATTTTGCCTAGCGTACGCGTTAGAGCAAGAAACAGAGAAGTTGGGTGAAATTTCTCAGTGGCAAGCTGAATGGAAATGGGATGGTATTCGCGGGCAAATTGTAAAGCGAAACGGCGAACTTTTTATCTGGAGCCGTGGTGAAGAACTGGTAACCGAACAATTCCCCGAACTACACTTTTTAATTGATGTTTTACCGGATGGTGTGGTTTTAGATGGAGAAATTCTGGCAGTTCAAAATAAACAAGTCTTATCATTTAGTACTTTACAACAACGTTTAAACCGCAAAACGATAAATAAAAAACAGCTTGAAGATGCACCAATTGGATTTTTTGTTTATGATATTTTAGAATTTGAGGCTACTGATTTCCGTGAGCAACCGCTTAGCGAAAGAAGAAAAATATTATCACAATTAATTGGCGGCTTGGAAGAAAGTGCTGTTATCCTCTCTCCTGTGATCGAATGTAAAAATTGGGAAGAACTTGCGGAGTTAAGGCAAACCTCACGCTCCATAAATAGCGAAGGAATTATGCTTAAAAAACTTAGTTCTCATTATCATAGCGGTCGCAAGCGCGGCGATTGGTGGAAATGGAAAATTAATCCCTACACGGTTGATGCGGTGATGATTTACGCACAAAAAGGTAGCGGACGCAGGGCTAATTTTTTTACCGATTATACTTTTGCCGTCCGCGATGGTGAAAATTTGGTAACCATTGCAAAGGCATATTCTGGTTTAACAGATAAGGAGATAAAGGAAGTAAATTCTTTTGTAACCAGAAATGCAATTGAAAAATTTGGCCCAGTAAGAACTGTAAAACCCGAATTGGTTTTCGAAATTGCATTTGAGGGAATTGCCGAAAGTAAGCGACATAAAGCAGGTCTGGCCCTTCGTTTCCCACGAATTTTACGTTGGCGGAAAGATAAAAAAGCCGCAGAAATTAATACATTGGAAGATTTAAGACAATTGCTGGCATCAACATTTATAAATGAATAGAAAAGCAAGTTTCTGTATTTATAGGAACCGACAGTCCTGCCATACGCTTTACTCACCCGATAAAGAATCGGGTTTCATGCTCGCTACTGTCAGGTTTAAATTACTTAGGTTTACCCTACTATCTTAAACCCGACAGACGCGGAAATACTTTTTGCTGCATTTAACTGAATGAGATTGTATCATCTTTCATAATCGCAAAAGCAATAAAGAAAGTAGAACAGACAAAAAGATTGTAGCAAATGGCGGGACTGATGCGACCGAAGAATTACTACAAATGCTTTTAAAAAATTAAATTAAAAAAAAATCAGTGCAATATTTAAGCATGGACCAAACCAAAACCAAAGGTTATAAAAAGATAAAATCATGGCTTAAAGCCAATAAGCGCAAGCCTTTTCAGTTCCAGGAAGATGCTTGGCAATACTACCTTAACGGTTATAGTGGTTTGGTTAATGCTCCAACTGGTTTTGGCAAAACCTTTTCCTTATTTTTAGCGGTTGCAATTGAGGCTTTAAATGCATCGGAGGCGAGCAATAAAAAAGCAAAAGACCGCCTGCAATTGATTTGGATTACGCCATTGCGTTCTTTAGCTAAAGATTTGGCCAGAGCCATGCGAGAAACTTTGCTGGAGCTGGAATTAGATTGGCATGTGGGTGTTCGAAATGGCGATACCTCGCAAGCAGAAAAGGTCCAGCAGAAGAAATCGATGCCCGAAATTTTATTGATTACGCCCGAAAGTTTGCACTTGCTTTTGGCTCAGAAAGGCTCTTCGTTATTATTTAAAAACCTTAAATGTATTGTGGCTGATGAGTGGCACGAACTTTTGGGCAGCAAGCGTGGCGTGTTGGTAGAACTTGCCGTTTCGAGAATAAAAGGATTACAAAAACTAGAAAAAAACCAATTTTTAAGGGTTTGGGGAATTTCTGCCACCATTGGAAATATTGATGAGGCTTTGGATGTTTTAGAACCTGACGAAACCGCCAAAAGAATTATTATTAAGGCCAATTTAGAGAAGAAAATTATTATCAAATCGATTTTACCAGATGATATTGAAACTTTACCATGGGCGGGGCATTTGGGTTTAAAATTAGCCTACAAGCTGTTGCCAATCATCGAGAAAAGTAAAACCACATTAATTTTCATAAACACCCGCGGGCAATCGGAAATGTGGTACCAGCATTTGCTTAATATAGAACCCGAATTGGCCGGTAGAATTGCCATACACCATGGTTCTATAGATTTTGAACTTCGAAATTGGATTGAAGATGCCCTGCATACTGGTCAGCTAAAGGCTGTTATAGCAACCTCATCGTTAGATTTAGGAGTTGATTTTAAGCCTGTAGATACGGTTGTGCAAGTGGGCTCGCCGAAGGGTGTTGCCCGGTTTTTGCAAAGGGCTGGTCGCTCGGGGCATTCGCCTCACGAGGTGTCAAAAATTTATTTTCTACCTACTCACGCTTTAGAATTGGTAGAGGCAGCTGCGATTAAAGAGGCGGCAAAAACCAACAATATAGAAAGTCGCGAGCCTTTTATTATGGTTTTTGATACCTTAATTCAGTACCTGGTAACCCTTGCCATAGGCGATGGCTTTGATGACAAAATTATTTACGAGGAAATTAAAAATACCCACGCTTTCAAAATGATTTTGCCCGAAGAATGGACTTGGGTAATGCAGTTTATTACTTCGGGTGGCGATAGTTTGAGTGCCTATACCGAATTTAAAAAGGTTACCAAAGATGAAGATGGATTGTGGAAAGTAAAAAGCAGGCAGCTTGCCATGCGCCATCGTTTACATATTGGTACGATTGTAAGCGATGCAATGTTGAAAGTAAAATTCCTTTCTGGTGGTTACATTGGAATGGTTGAGGAGTATTTTGTTACCCGTTTAAAGGCAGGCGATAATTTCCGTTTAGCAGGTAGGGTTTTAGAATTTGTGCATGTAAAAGATATGACGGTAATTGTTCGCGTGAGCAAACAACATAATGCCATTTCGCCTAGCTGGAATGGTGGTAGATTACCTCTCTCATCTAACTTAGGGTCGGTATTGCGCAAAAAATATAACGAGGCTTTAGATAAAACCCATCAGGATGAAGAACTGGATGTGGTTTGTCCTTTATTTTTACTTCAGCAAGAACGTTCTCATGTACCAAGAAATGATGAGTTATTAATCGAACTTATTAACAATAAAGAGGGCTTTCATCTATTTGCTTATCCTTTTGAGGGAAGATTGGTACACGAGGTTTTAGCGGCTTTAGTAGCTTACCGATTAAGTAAGTTGCTGCCAATCAGTTTTTCTATTGCGATGAATGATTACGGTTTTGAACTTTTAAGTGATATTGAAATCCCAATGGATGAATCAATCGCTTATGACGTATTTTCGCCTAAAAACTTAACAGAGGATATTACTTTGAGCATAAATTCAACAGAAATGGCACGACGGAAATTCAGGGATATCGCCTGTATCTCAGGTTTGGTTTTTCAAGGTTACCCGGGCAAATATGTTGCAAATAAACATTTACAGTCATCTGCAGGTTTATTT
This sequence comes from Pedobacter lithocola, assembly GCF_042650845.1. Classification (NCBI taxonomy): domain Bacteria; kingdom Pseudomonadati; phylum Bacteroidota; class Sphingobacteriia; order Sphingobacteriales; family Sphingobacteriaceae; genus Pedobacter; species Pedobacter lithocola. Next base: position 913,486 of record NZ_JBHSBW010000007.1, read on the forward strand.
TTTAATGTTTTTAGTGATTACGATAAACATAATCTACTTTTGCGCCAAGCGTACGATGAAGTTTTCTACCAGCAATTAGAAGAACCCAGATTGGCTGCAGCTTTAGAAAGGATTCAGAACAGTGAGGTGATTATTACCAACCCTAAAAGTTTTACACCGCTATCTTTCCCGATTAAAGTAGATAGTTTGAGGGAAAATATGAGTTCGGAAGAGTTGGAACAAAGAATTGCAAGAATGAAAGCAGAATCGGAGAAAATAAAATAAGTATTTGGTCCTGGCCGGACAGGTTTGTTTCTTTTGACAACAAAAGAAACAAAATTGCCGGCTGAAGATTTTTGTATTAAAGTAAGTGAGTAGGCCTTGCATCTACTCTCCCAAAAATTTGTTAGGTCGGTTTAAAGTAGAACGAAGATTTTCTTCTCAGGCTTAGCTGGATGAAATGCATCACTTAGAAAAACGAATTATTAATGACCATAACAAGCCACGGTGAAGAACTGATTTTAGATAAAGAAAGGGCTTTATACTTACCACAACATCAACTTCTAGCCATCAGCGATTTGCATTTAGGCAAGTCTGCACATTTCCGCTCAGCTGGTGTTCAGGTGCCATCTACGATTGCACAAAATGATTTGCAAAGATTAGGTTTGCTTATCGAAAAATACCAACCAAAAACTTTATTAATTAACGGTGATATGTTTCATCATGGTTTAAACACTGATATTGACGAATTTTCTGAATGGAGAAAGCGATATCTGGAATTAAATTTCTTACTAGTAAAAGGAAATCACGATAGATTGGCTAATGCCGACTATGCATCGATGCAAATCGATATTCACGAGCCTAGTTTCTGTTTAGGTCCTTTCTGTTTTATTCATGATGCGCCAAAATGTACGGAAGAAGAATTATATCCTATTAGTGGACATATTCATCCGGGAGTAAGTATTGTGGGCAAAGCAAAGCAACGATTAAAATTTCCTTGTTTTTATTTTGGTAAGGAATATGCCGTGTTGCCAGCTTTCAGCACGTTTACAGGTTTGTATAATATTTATCCTAAAGCTAGTGAAGAAATATTTGCGGTAACGCCGAATAGTGTGGTAAAGGTTTAAGAATGTATCTCGATTATTTGTTTTAATTGTGAGGCTTGTAAAACACCACTTTGCCTCCAAATCTGTTTACCATTTTTGAATAGCATAAGCGTTGGTACACTTTGCACATTGTAAGATGCAGCAGCAGCTTGGTTTTTATCAATATCAATCTTAATAATTGAAACTGAATCGCCAAGCTGCGATTTTAATTGCTCTAAAATGGGTTTCATCATTTTGCAAGGACCACACCATTCAGCAAAAAAATCAACCAAGACAGGCTTATCGCCATTAATTAATTCTGAAAATTTTGACATCATTTTGGTTTAATAAATGAACAATCGCAGTGAGATATGGTTTTTGATAATCCTATTTGAGCATAGATATTGTATTATTGAAGATCGACTAGTCCGCCTAATAATTTTTCTCTAAATAGAAGAAAGTAAGAGTTAAGCCACAACGCCTAAATCTTCTTGTATTGCTTCAACCCAATTATCAAATAAACTTTGCTCAATCTTAATTACTTCAGCTGCATATTTTTCCCAATCGTTAGAAAAGCCAGCCAATTGATTAATCATTTCCTCTAAATGCCCTTCTTCTTCTAAAATGATTGATTTAACATTTACCTTACTTTTTGCATTATCCAAAACAGATTGGTAAATTGGATAAAGTTCATCAGCACGAACTTCAATGGCATAGGTAACAAAAAGATATGCCGCAAATTTTAATTCGTAACCAGATAGATTAAATTCTGCTTTTAAATACCTGCAAACGGCAATATCCAAAGCATGTAAGTAATATTTGGTTTGATTTGGTGATAGCAACTCTGCATTGGTATATGTTTTACAAAGTGATTCATCAAGTTTGGAAAGCTGTTTCTTTAAATAATATGCATGGCGATGTTCTTCAGCGGCATGCTTTAAAATTATCAGATTTACGTTTTCTTTATGTTCGGATGCTGAAATCTTTTTAGCACCTGCATTTTCCATATAAGATAACGTATTTAACCATTTGGAATGCAATACGTTATCAGCAACTATCGATTTTAATATTGAATCTAGCATTTTAATTTTTAAACTTCTTGGGCCTACCTAAAAATTATTAATATAATTAAATTTCTCTGTTGAAATCCCAATTTTCTAAATAATCAGCTACTCTACGCACAAACATTCCACCTAAAGAGCCATCTACAACTCTATGATCGTAAGATAACGACAAAAACATCATGTGGCGAATTGCGATAACATCACCATGTTCGGTTTCTAACACAGCTGGTTTCTTTTTAATGGCACCTACCGCTAAAATGGCAACTTGTGGCTGATTAATGATTGGTGTTCCCATCACATTACCAAAAGTACCAACATTTGTTAATGTAAAAGTTCCACCTTGGGTTTCATCTGGTTTTAGTTTAGAAATCCTCGCCCTACCTGCCAAATCGTTTACGGCCTTTGTTAATCCTACAAGATTAAGCTGGTCTGCATTTCGAATTACCGGAACTATTAGGTTTCCACTTGGTAAGGCAGCCGCCATACCTATATTAATATCGCGTTTTTTGATGATTTGCGTTCCATTTACAGAAACATTAACCATCGGAAAATCTTTTATTGCTTTAGCTACGGCTTCGACGAAAATTGGCGTGAAGGTTATTTTTTCATTCTCACGTTTTTCAAAGCTATTTTTTACTTTGTTGCGCCATAAAACCATATTTGTAACATCGGCTTCAACAAATGAAGTTACGTGTGGCGAAGTTTGTACACTCATCACCATGTGGTCGGCAATAAGTTTACGCATTCTATCCATCTCAATAATTTCATCACCACCAGAAACAGATGTAACTGATGTTTTATTTGGTATTGATGGCTGGCTTGGAGCAGGCTTTTCTACAGCAGTTTGAGCTGGTTTAGCTGCTTCAATTGTTTTAGTTGATGCTGCTTGTCCACCGTTTTTACTTGCTACATAACTTAATAAATCATCTTTATTTAATCTACCATCAGCACCTGAACCTTTGATGGAATCAAGCTCTTGGATAGAAATATTTTCTTGTGCAGCGATACTTTTTACCAATGGAGAATAAAAACGATCAGACGAGTTGGAATCATTTTGGACAACAGCATTTTCTACTGGCAATTGTTCAATACCTGGAATGATTTCTGGCTTTTCCTCAACTGCTGGCGCAGTGGCAACAGGCTCTTCAGTCTTTACATCATCTCCACCTTCAGTTTCTATAATTGCAATTACATCACCTACTTGCGCAACTTCATCTTCTTTAAATAGCTGTTTTACCAATTTACCTGCAACTGGTGATGGCACTTCAGAATCTACCTTATCAGTTGCTATTTCTAAAATGGTATCATCCAAATCAATAGAATCACCAGGTTGTTTTACCCATTTAATTACTGTTGCTTCAGCAACACTTTCACCCATTTTTGGTAATAACAGTTCGTATTGAGCCATATTTTATTACAGTATTATATATTGGTATTGCGACAAAAATACAGTTTTTATTCGTTGTGTTGGTCTTCTCTAAGTAGATTTAATAACATCATTAATGCAGATGCAGCAGACCGTTCGATATTTTGAATGCGTTTATTGCTGAAATTAAACACTTTAGCAACCGTTTTATTTTTATTAGAAATTGCAATCCAAACGGTACCTACAGGTTTATCTTCTGTTCCTCCATCCGGACCAGCAATTCCACTAACTGCTATGGAATAATCTGTTTTGAATTGTTTTATTGCACCCTCGGCCATTTCCGTTACAGTTTCTTCGCTTACAGCACCAAATTTAGTTAATGTACTTTCTTTAACACCTAAAATTGATTCTTTCAACTCGTAAGCGTACGCGACAGCACCACCGTAATAAACTGAAGAGCAGCCTGGATGCTGCGTTATTAAATGTGCGATATAACCACCGGTACAACTTTCTGCAGTAGATAAGGTTAAGCCTTGCTTTTTCATGATGTCGATAATTGCCTTCTCCAAAGGAATATCGTCATCTATAACAACAAATTTTTTAACCTTTGCTATGATTTGATTTGCATATTCATCAACTTCTACTTTTAAGTTAGCTTCATTTTCTCCTTTAGCAGATAAACGCAAACGTACCTGACCAAGTTTAGGTAAATAAGCTAATTTGATGTGAGCAGGTAAATTATCTTCAATTTCCTCAAGCTCTTTAGCTAAAAACGATTCGCCAATATTTGCTGTAAGAATGGTTTTATGAACAATAAATGGAAGTTTAAAACGACTGGTAATTCTAGGTAAAATTTCATCATCCACTAAATACATCATCTCATACGGAACGCCCGGCATAGATACAAAAATCTTATCATTTTGCTCAAACCACATACATGGCGCAGTTCCATTTCTGTTAACAATCACTTCGCAACCCTCAGGAACATCAGCTTGCTGCATATTGATATCAAGTAACGGACGATTGTATTTTTTGAAGATTGAAGTCACCATTTCAAGTGCGCCTTCATCTCTCCTAAAACCCATTCCGAAATACTTTGCTAATGTTTTTTTGGTGATATCATCCTTCGTTGGACCTAAGCCACCAGTGATTAAAATAATTTCTGCCCGTTTTTCTGCATCAGCTAATGCCTGCAAAATATGATTTTCATCATCAGATACTGAAGTGATTTGCTTTACAGACACACCAATAGCATTAAGTTGTTTTGCCATCCAGGCAGAATTGGTATCTACGATTTGGCCAATGAGGATTTCATCGCCAATAGTTATAATTTCGGCTAACATAATTTATTGGTAGGTGTTATAAAAACCTTGTCTTTTACTCAGTTTTAAATCTTGCAATATCGATGACTTAACTTTAATGGTTACAGAATAACTTTTATAAGCACCGTATGGAATCCAGTTTACACTCATATCCCAGCAATGCAAATCTCGATAAATGGCAATGTTCATTGGAGTTAAACCTCTGTTTTTAAAATCGTAACCAGAGTTAAAGGTAAACTTCCATTTTGGCGTTAAGTTAAAATCGCCATTAAAATTTAAGGTATTCGTAATTGTGCTAACGCCTAAATTGTTCGTATAATCAAACCTGTATTGAAAGGCAAAGTTCCATGGAATATTAAAATCTACGAAAGCATTTGGATCGCGGTTAAGGGCATTTAGCTGTTCTGATTGTAAAGGCGTCATACCTTGTTTTTCAACCTGACCCTTTAATGCATCATAATTTTCATTTTTCTTTTTAACAGCAGCAGCATTAAATCCATAATCGAAAGAAAAACCAAAATTGGTTAATCTAGGGAAGTATTTTCCATCTTGCCAAAAGTATCTATCAATTTCTACGTTTTGAACAAAGACGCCATTATTTGTTGAATCGCGAAGCACATAAGGATTCAGCGTTCCATTATAATTTATGCCTAATTTATCAGTAAACTGCGAGCGACCGCTAAAACTAATCGGGGTTAGCTTTTTTGATGGCGCCAATAAGTTATATGAACCGCTAAAACTCAAACCCTGTATTATGGGGATTTTTCTAAAACCAGTTCCGGTGGTATCTTTTGGTGAGCGAACTTTTAATTCTGTTGTATTATCCAAAATGAACCCAATGGAGGCTTGTTCGGTAGAAAAAGAGCCTGGAAATGCCATACCCTCCAATGTAGAATAAGTAACTGGTCTGCCGGTACTTGGATTTATTAAAAACCTTCCATTTTGGTCGATTGCTTCTTTAAAGATGCCTTTACTTGGGTCAGTAAAATCAGGAGAATAACTAAAGCTTACAGAAGGTGTCATTATATGACGCAATTGCTGAATGTTACCTAGGTTTTTAAATTCCCTTGTTTTACCATACACCTTTGTTGACATACTGGTTGATAAATTGTAACTTCCTCCACGTTTAAAGCCACTTAAAGTATCGATTCTTGATGTATAGGTTCCATCTGTAAACGAAGTAAATCTTTTATTAATCGACTGAAAATTCCAAACTTCATTATAAGTACCACCCATACTAAAGGTTAAATACTTTAAAAGTGTAAAGTTCATACCGATAGGAATGCTATGACTAAAACCGGTCTGCAATTTTCTCAATCCCTCAGGTTTAAATAAAACGCTATCGGCGGTACTGATGGTGTTGTTACCTTGAAGACTATAGCCGACTGTAATTTTCTGATACCACTTCTGTTCACCGCTTCTGTTTTTTGAATCAAACGGACTTATTGTGGACATGTTTAAATTAAACTGTGGCAATTGCAAAAATATTTGCCTGCTGCTAAAAGTTTGTTGCGCACTTAGTGCAGTACTAAAATTAAATAAACCACCAGCCAAAACCTTTGAATACGCAATACTACTTGTTGATGTATTAGTGGCAATAGCGCTTTGATCGTAAGACGTATTAGCAGCTGTTGCCCTATAATATGTACTAGAACTTAAGTTTACGCTTGCTGTAAAAGTAGAACCAGGGCTTGCATTTGGATTTTGACTATGCGACCACCCTATTCTGAAGTTTTTACCGATGTTCTCTTGTCCTTGAATACCATTTTTAGTATTTGCATAATTGAGGTTAATGTTTCCATTAAATTTATACCTTTTAATATAGTTACTACTCAAAGTTGCCTCGTAAGAACCATTTGTATAAATTGTTCCCATTAGCTTGGCATCCCAAAAATCGTTTAAACCCAAATAATAACCAGCATTTTGCAAGAAAAATCCACGAGATGCATCCTCTCCCGGTGTTGGCAGAATTATACCAGAAGTTCTTTTATTTGTTTTAGGAAAAAATGCAAACGGTAAAGCAAATGGTGTTGGTACATCTTCAATTTGCATGTAAACCGGTCCAGTAATAATCTGTTTTTCAGTTGCAATGCCTTTACTAATCATTAAACCAAAATGTGGATGTGGCAAATTACATGTGCTATACATCATATTTTTGATGTGTAATTCATTATCTACCTGCTTTTTACTTTGACCTCCAGAAAAGAAACCACCTTCCTGTTCAGAATATACGCCGTAAACCTTTGCCCTAGTTGTTGCAGAATTATAATACAATGAATCTGCTACTGCCGAGCCCTCAGTACCCGATTTAAAAATTGGACGTCCAATATATCGCTTCGTTTTTGGGTCGGTTTTTCCGCTTGCGTAAATAATATTGTTTTTCTGATCGTAACGAATGTAATCGGCATCTAATTCAAAATCGCCATAAATTACTCGAGCATTTCCATACATATAAATTATGCTCTTGTCTTTGCTAAACCTTACAGAATCAGTGGCTTTATATTCGATTTTCTTATCAAGATCGCTATTATTTTTTACTTTGATTTTAGTCGTATCCTTCTTAGAAGTATCTTGTTGAACAAGTTGCTGCAATGAAAAACCAGAATATGCGTTAGCTTTATTAACATTGAATGTTAATAAAATGACAGAAATTAGTAAAATAGAGTTGCTAAGAAGTTTCAAATTCGTATTTGAATGTTATTTTTGCACAAATGTTTAATCAAAAACGTTCAAAATTAGTGAAAAATATACCATTGATGTATCTTAAAAACCTTTTAACACTTATTATTTGTTTAACACTCTTCAATACAATTGATAATCAAGCTATTGCGCAAGAATATAAAATTAAAACAATTGTTATTGATGCCGGCCACGGCGGTAAAGATGGCGCTACACATGGCGTTTATTCTAAAGAAAAAGATGTTGCTTTAAAAACAGCTTTAAATCTTGGAAAGGCAATTCAAGATAGTATTAAAGACATTCGAATTATATATACAAGAGAAACAGATGTGTTTATTCCCTTGTATGAAAGAATAAATATTGCAAATAATGCAAAAGCAGATTTATTTATCTCCATCCACCTTAATGATATGCCGGTGCGGGTTTCTAGAGTGGTAGATTACTACAAAAAAGTTAAAGGCAGAAAAGTTCCCGTTTACAGAACAATAACATCAAAAAGCACATCTACAAGAGGAACAGAAACCTTCGTATCAGGTACAGGAAGATTAGGCGAGCAGGATGAAGTTATCAAAAGGGAAAATGCAGCGATGTTTTTAGAAGATAACTATCAAAAGAATTACGAAGGCTTTATTGCGAATACACCCGAAAACGATATTATGCTATCGATTATGAAGCAAACCAATCGAGAAAGAAGTTTAAAATTTGCTTCGATGTTGCAGCAAGAATACATTAGCGCAGGTAGAATAAACCGTGGTGTACAAGAAAAAAGCCTTGCTGTTTTAGCCAGGGCATCAATGCCGGCAGTTTTAACGGAGATTGGTTTTGTTAGTAATCCTGAAGAAGAAGATTACATGAACTCTCCCGAAGGACAAAATGAAATTGTAAACGGAATTATTGAAGCGATAAAAAACTACAAACGACTAGCTGAAACATCGTTTTAATCTACCCTGATGAATTTTAAATATCCCGCCATATTAGCGTTATTAATTACCTTTTTTACTTATGCACCAAATACATTTGCACAAGGATATATAATAAAAACCATTGTAGTTGATGCCGGGCATGGCGGTAAAAAGCCTGGTGCATCAGGTAGTTTCTCCAAAGAGAAAGATGTATCATTAAAAGTGGCTTTAAAATTAGGAGCAAAATTAAAACAAGCTATGCCTGATGTTAAAATTATTTATACAAGAACAAAAGATGTAGATGTAGATTTGTATCGAAGAGCAGAAATTGCTAATCAAGCCAATGCCGATTTGTTTGTTTCTATTCACTGCAATTCTATGCCGCCAGGAAATAAACATATAAAAGGTGTTGAAACTTTGGTAGCCGGTTCTCACAGATTGAAGGAGCAAGATGCCGCAATTCGTGAAAATGCAGATATAAAACTAGAAAAAAATTACAAAAGTAAATATGATGGTTACGACCCAAATGACCCTGGAACGTTCATTCTATTATCACTTTTAAAAAATGCCTTTAGAGATAAAAGTATTAAATTTGCAAAATTAATTCAGAATAGCTACGTAGGGAGAGATGAAAGATTAAGTCGAGGTGTGAAAGAACAAGGTGTTTTGGTTTTACAACGATGCGGTATGCCGGCTGTTTTAACTGAAGTAGGTTTTATCTCCAATAAAGAGGAAGAGAAATACATCAACTCCGAATCTGGTCAAAATGAAATTGCAGCTTCAATTTTGGCAGCAATTAAAACCTACAAAAAAAATGTAGAAGTTCAATAAACTGGCATCATAAATGATGATTTGTTTATTTTTAAATAAAAATTATAAACCAAACAAAACTGCAGATACAAGCATTATGTAATTACAATTACATTTTTAAGTATCTAATATCAACAAATGTACTAAGGCAAGGATAAATTATTAATTTTGTTGCTTGTAGCCATTAAATAAAAAAACACTCATGAAGATTAGGAACGAAACCAAAGTAGGTATATTAGCTGCATTTGCCATTGCTTTATTAATTATAGGATATAATTTTTTAAAAGGAAATTCAATCTTTTCTAGCGAAACAACGCTTTACGCAAGATATGCAAGGGTTGATGGTTTAACAGTTTCTAAACCAATATTAATTAACGGTTACCAGATTGGTAGAGTTGCTGCATTGCAATTAGAGCCAGGAGGAACGATTTTGGCTACATTAAGCATTAATAGCAAATACGAAATTCCTGAAAATAGTATTGCAAAATTAGAAGGTACTGACCTTTTGGGTAGTAAAGCAATTGTAATGTCTTTAGGAACATCTAAAAAAATGGCTGAGGATGGTTTTACTTTAAACGCAAATGTTGAAAAGGGACTGATGGAGCAAGTTGAGCCAGTACAGAAAAAAGCTGAATTAATTATTGGCAAAATGGATTCTATTTTAAGCAGTGTTAATTCAATCTTGAATCCTAATTTCCAGAAAAATGTTGATAAGAGTTTTAGCAGTATTGCAGGAACTTTAGCTTCTTTAGAAACTACATCTAAAAAAGTTGATGGTTTAGTTGGATCTGAAAGCGCTCGTATTGAAGCTATTTTTAAAAATGTTGAAGGTATTACCGCCAACCTGAACAATAACAACAAAAAAATTAGTGATATTTTAACTAACATAAATACTGTTACAGATAAATTTGCTGCAGCTAATTTTAAAGAAACCTTAGATAAAGCAAACAGTGCAATTGCTGATTTGCAAACAGTAATATCGGGAATTAAAGATGGTAAAGGAAGTTTAGGCTTATTGTTGAATGATGATAAAATGTACAATAACTTAAACAGCGCATCAAAAAATCTTGATGAATTGATGATAGATTTAAAAGCCAATCCAAAACGTTATGTTCACTTCTCCGTATTTGGTGGAGGAAACAAAAAGGATAAGTAGATTAATTAAAATAGTTAAAGCCATGCAGTTTTAAATTGCATGGCTTTTTTTATTGTAAATATTTAGAAAATTACTGGTGATACAGTGATTAAAAATTACTATTTCTTTGCGCTAAAATCTTTTACCATAAAAAGTTAAATGGATATCTCTGCAATAAGGTTAGCAATTTCTATCGGTTTACAATTGGAAAGTCTTGCCTTCAATAGCCAACTCTGTATTTTCGAAAACCGATTGGGTTTCTTCTAATAACATTTGTAAAGTTTTATAACGTGAAGAAAAATGACCAATTAATAATTTTTTGGCACCAACAATATTGGCTATTTCTCCCGCCTGGAGTGCGGTTGTATGATGAGTTTCGTTTGCTCTATCTAAAAGTTCATGCAAAAATGTAGCTTCATGGTACAATGTATCGCAATTTTTTATCGCTGAGAAATATCGTTCATCATACATCGTATCAGAACAGTATGCATAACTTTTAGGTGGATCTGCAGGTGTTGTATAATCTTCGCTTTTTAAAATCTCTCCATCTGGTAATTCTACATCAATACCTTTTTTTAAAGCTGTGTAGTACGCCATTGGTATTTCATCAGCCTTTTCTTTTATCAGTTTTCTTTGCCTTGGTTTTTGCTCAAATAAAAATCCTGTTGTTGGAATTCTATGATTGAGCATGATGGTTTTAACCGTTAACTCGCTATTTTCAAATATCTTAATTGATTCATTAGCTTCAATCGGGAAGAATTCCAACGGGTATCTCAAAACCGTATCAGAATATTTAAATTGAATTTCCAGAATTTCAAGCAAGGGTTTCGGACCATAAATTTGCATTGACTTGGTCCTACCGTTTAAATGCAAACTAGATAGTAAACCGATTAATCCAAAGTAGTGGTCGCCATGTAAATGACTAATAAAAATATAATCTATTCGGGTTGCTTTTAAATTGTATTTGGTAAGTTGTTGCTGCGTACCCTCGCCACAATCTATCAAATAATATTTTTCGTTACAATTTAAAAGCTGTGCTGATGGATTCCTGTTAAATACAGGTGTTGCCGAACTGCTTCCTAAAATTGTAACTTCAAATTTCATAATAATGGTAAGATATAAAAAGCCTCGTAGATTATAAAAATCTACGAGGCTTAAATTATTTTAGTGAGAATTATTTTGTGCCGCCTCTAAACTCTTTTTCCAATTCATCCATAAAGATAAAATCGGTTGCTTCTTCTAATGTATTAACAAACGTTACAGATTGAAATATGTTTGATAATTCGATTATCGGAGCAATTTCATTATTAATTCCTGTTACTATAAACAAACCATTTGCCGACTTACAAAGCCTATCTCCTACTAATAAGCAACTTAAATCCTGCGCATCATTACACTCTTTAACATAACTTAAATCAACAATAATGTTTTTAAAACCCTCTGCGTTAAGTAAATACAATTCAGATTTTAATCCTGGTGCATTATCATTTGTAAACTTAGGCTCTTTCAATTCTAAGGTTACATATTTTTCGTGTTTATCTACTGAAAACTTCATCTCTTCTAATCTTTAATATACGAATGTATAAAAATTTATAAGGTTTCTAAAGCCTTTAAAACATTGCTTTCTATTCTATTCGAAATAGCATCTGCATCAGCTTTAATAAATGTTTCTCCTACAATTTTCTCGTAAAGTTCAATATACCTTTCTGAAATGGAATTTACAATTTCTACTGTCATTTCAGGAACGACCTGACCATCTTTACCTTGAAAACCATTTTCTATCAACCACTTTCTTACAAACTCTTTTGAAAGTTGTTTTTGAGGTTCATCAGCATTTTGACGCTCTTCGTATCCTTCTGCATAAAAATAACGTGAAGAATCTGGCGTGTGAATTTCATCGATTAAATAGATTATGCCATCAGCTTTACCGAATTCATATTTGGTATCAACTAAAATTAAACCGCTTTTCGCAGCGATTTCTGTTCCACGTTGATATAAAGCATGAGTATATTTTTCTAATTCTTCATAATCGGTAATTGAAACTATTCCTTTTGATAAAATATCTTCTTTAGAAATATCTTCATCGTGGCCAACTGATGCTTTTGTAGTAGGTGTAATAATCGGTTGTGGTAATTTGTCGTTTTCCTTTAAACCATCTGGTAATGAGACCCCACAAACTGAACGTTTTCCAGCACTGTATTCTCTCCATGCATGTCCTGCTAAATAACCTCTAATTACCATTTCAACTTTAAAAGGCTCACAAATTCTTCCGATGGTAACCATTGGATCTGGAACATCAATAACCCAATTTGGAACAATATCTTTTGTAGCTGATAAAAACTTTGCCGCAATTTGGTTTAATACCTGTCCTTTAAATGGAATAGCTTCTGGTAACACTACATCAAATGCAGAGATACGGTCAGATACAACCATAACCATAACTTTATCGGCTATTGTATAAACATCGCGTACTTTACCTTTATAAAAATTACTTTGGTTAGGAAAATTAAAATGGGTTTCTTTAAGTGCTTTCATAAGGGGATAAAAATAAATAAAAAAGTCGGAAAGTCCGAGGTCGGAAGACAGAAGTCAGTAGATAAAATGTAGAATAAAAACCCTCGTAGTATTAGCAACTACAAGGGTTAAGTTATATTATATAGTTAAGTCCTGCTGAATTTATTTCAGCATCTTTCCTGCTATTAAGACCCTGAAATGAATTCAGGGTGACGGTCTGTCTTAGCATGACTTCCGACACCTGACTTTCTAACTTCCAACTTACTGAATATCTCCGTAAGCTTTTAAGATATCTTTAACCAATTTATGGCGAACAACGTCTTCTCCGCTTAAATAAATAATATCAATTCCTTTAATGTCTTCTAAAATTCTTAAGCCGTTAAATAAGCCAGACATTTGCTTTTTAGGCAAATCAATTTGGGTTACATCACCAGTTACGATGAACTTAGCTGTAGGGCCCATACGAGTTAAAAACATTTTAAGCTGCATATCTGTCGCATTTTGTGCTTCATCAAGTATAACAAAACAATTATCTAAAGTACGGCCACGCATAAAAGCCAATGGTGCAATTTCTATTGTTCGGTTTTCAATATAGAATTTAAGTTTCTCTGCCGGAATCATATCATCTAAAGCATCGTAAAGTGGACGCAAATATGGGTCGATTTTCTCCTTTAAGTCTCCAGGTAAAAAACCGAGATTTTCTCCAGCCTCAACCGCCGGTCGAGTAAGTATAATTCGTTTAATTTCTTTGTTTTTTAAAGCTCGAACAGCTAAAGCCACAGCAGTATATGTTTTACCGGTACCCGCCGGACCAATGGCGAACAAAATATCATTCTTAGTAATGCTGCTAACCATTTTGCGTTGGTTGGCGGTTCTGGCTTTTACCAGCAAACCATTTGTACCAAATACAATTACCTCGCCTCCACCGCCTGATGGATCTACCGCAGATTTTTTTTCTATCCCAATTGCTTTAGCACCTAAAATAGATTCAACATCGTTACTAGTCATAGAACTATATTTTTCCATGTGCGCAACCAGTTGATTAAATTTATCTTCAAAAGCTTTAAGTTCCTGTTCATCACCCAGAACGGTAACTCCACTACCCCTCGCTACAATCTTTAATTTAGCGAAAGCGCCTTTAATCATTTCGTAATTTTCATTGTTCGCTCCCCAAAAGTGAGCAGGATTTACGGTATCCAGAGATAATTTTAATTCGTTCAAACTGTAGTATTTTAAAAAGTTATCGGGGTATATTAATTAAAATTTTGAATATTTGCACACGTTTATGCTTGTACACAAGAATAAGCAATAATAATGAATTTTTAATGGGGATAATTACTTTAACAACAGATTTAGGTTCGAAAGATTTTTACCAAAGTGCCCTTAAAGGTAGTTTGCTAAGTCTTATGCCTAATGTTAATTTAGTTGATATTACGCATGAAGTTCCGTCGTTTAATATTTCCTATGCGGCATTTGTTTTAAAGAATGCTTATCCATACTTTCCTAAAAATACAGTGCACTTAATCGGCATCGATTCTGTGTATAGTGAGAATACTAAATACATCGCCGTTAAACATCGCGACCATTTTTTTGTTGGTGCTGACAATGGTATTTTTTCATTGCTGTTTGATGATATTCCTGAAGATGTTGTAGAGCTAAATATTATGCAAGATTTAAAATATCTTCACTTTCCTTTAGTTGATATTTTTGTTAAAGCAGCAACTCATTTAGCAAAAGGCGGGCGATTAAAAGATATCGGTATACCTGTAGCAGAGATTGAACAAAAGATGCTTTTACATCCTGTAATAGAGCGGGATATAATTCGAGGAAGTGTTGTTTATATTGATACTTTCTGCAATGTTATTACCAATATCACTAAAGATCTTTTTACAAAAATTCAGAAGAATAGAGACTTTACGCTATACTTTAGAAAGAGCGAAACCATCACTCAATTAAGCTGGCATTACAACGAAGTTCAAGAAGGTGAAAAACTTTGCCTATTTGGAATAAGCAATCATCTTGAAATTGCAATTAACAAAGGTAAAGCAAGTGGGTTATTAGGTTTGCATTTGGGCGATATCGTTCGGGTTGAGTTTCATCCTTAAAAGCTGAAAGACTAAAGCTAAAAGATTAATTTCCCAAACCAGATAAGAGCGGTCGTCATTGCTAGGCACGAAGCAATCTTAATGCGGCCGCTGTAAACCCATTATTGTAAGATTGCTTCGTGCCTCGCAATGACGTATTTCAAATCCAAACAACTTCTACTCTTTTTACGTTTATATCGCATGATGAAATATTGTTATTTATTCTCCATCCTATTCATGAGCTTTCAAGCCTTTGCTCAAGAAGATACTGCATCGTATGCCGCTCAACGGGTTAAAGTAAATTCTTTATTACAAGAACGTAGCCAACGCTTTGGTCAGTACGACGAAAGCCTAAATCAAAGAACGGGCATATTTGGCTGGCAAACAAAGAAGGACATCAAAAACTCCAATGAAATTCTTCGTCAGGTTGTATTAACTGATAATAATATTTTTAAGGAATTGAAAGTGTTGATGGACTATAAAGATTTGCAAAATCAACAAAAAGTGGCAGTTGCCGATAATTCTCAGGAAAGAATTGAAAATTACATGCGAAGCATTAAAAAGCTGCAAGATCAAAACGAAGAACTGAAAAGCGATTTAGCTAAAAAAAACAATCAAAGTTTATCGAGCTACATTATTGTATTTTTACTTTTGATAATGGCTGGAGGATTTTACTTCTTCAATAAGAAACTAAAGAAATATGAGAAAAGCACTATTTAAAACTTTGGTTAAAATTAACAAAGTAGTGTTGCCAAGTCTTTACAAAAAGGATCCTAGTAAGCTTACAACATTACAAAAAGCATTGTTGGGTTATCGCTATTGGGTTCTAACGAAAGCTTTGGATTAATAAAGATGTCGTCTTGAGCCTGTCGAAATACTATTATTTATCGACAAGCTCAAAATGACATGTATTTTATTACTTCTTAAAATGCTCAATAATCAGCGTAGCCAATTCCGTACCGATACGCTCTTGTGCCTCGTTAGTTGAAGCACCAATATGCGGCGTTAAAGATATTTTAGGATGAGTTAAAATTTCAGCCAATGGTGTTGGCTCGTTATCAAAAACATCTAAACCAGCAAAAGCAACTTTACCAGAGTTTAAAGCCTCTATTAAAGCAGGCTCATCAATTGTACCACCACGAGAGCAGTTTACAATACCTACCCCATTTTTCATTTTAGCAAATTCTTCTGAACCCAAAATTGGCTTCTCCGCAAATGGTGTATGTAAACTTAAAAAATCACTTCCTGAAATAACTTCATCTAAAGAAACCGTTTTAATCGGAATACTTACCGATTGTCCGCCTTGAAAATCCAGAATTATTTCAGTTTCTGATGGATGTAAATCATAAGCTAAAACATTCATCCCTAACCCTAAAGCCACTTTAGCTGTTGCTCTACCAATTCGACCAAAGCCAATAATACCAATGGTTTTACCGCTTAATTCAGTTCCTTTTGCATAAGCTTTTTTAAGGTTATTAAATTGAGTTGCACCTTCCACGGGCATTTTACGATTTGCATCTTGCAAAAATCTAATTCCCGTAAATAAGTGAGAAAATACCAACTCAGCGACTGATAACGACGATGCAGCTGGTGTATTCACAACCGCAACACCTTGACTGCGAGCGTATTCTACATCGATATTATCCATTCCAACACCACCCCTTCCAATCAACTTAATATTCGGAACGGCATCAATTAATTCCTTTCTTACTTTAGTTGCACTACGTACAGTAATTGCATCGTAGTTTTTCAAAGCATCTGCCAATTGTTCTTGTGAAATCGTTTCTGTATCTACCTGGAAACCTGCTTTTTCTAATAATTCTTTTCCGATAGGGTCTATTCCATCGTTTGCTAATATCTTAATCATTGTTATTTTAATTTCACCGATTATTTTGTATACACAAATTATTAAAATTCATCTGTGTTTATCTCTCTTAATCTGTGGTTAAATATTAATTTGCTTTTGCTTGTTTTTCTTCGAATAGTTGCATTGCATCAATTAATGCATGTACGCTGGTAATTGGTAAAGCATTGTACATCGATGCACGGAAACCACCTACGCTTCTATGTCCTTTAATACCTACAATACCTTCTTCTTCGGCATATTTCAAAAATGGTTTTTCCAATTCAGGATTTTCCATCACGAAACAAACATTCATCCTCGAGCGGTCTTCAACAGCACAAGTACCTTTAAATAATGGATTGCGGTCTATTTCTCTATAAAGTGCCTCAGCTTTTTGCTTGTTTTCCTTTTCGATTTCGGCAACACCACCTTTCGATTTTAACCAACGAAGATTAAGCAATGCTACGTAAATTGAGAAAACCGGAGGCGTATTATACATCGAACCATTATCAATATGCGATTGATAATTTAACATTGAAGGAATTTTACGGTCAATTTTACCTAAAACCTCGTCTTTTACAATTACTATTGTTAAACCAGCCGGACCAATATTTTTCTGTGCACCAGCATAAATTAAATCAAATTTCGAAACATCAATTACGCGGCTCATAATGTCTGATGACATATCGCAAACTACAGGAACATTCGTTTCTGGTACTTCAAAAAGTTCAGTTCCGTAAATCGTATTGTTTGATGTGTAATGAAAATAAGCGCTATCAGCAGGAATTTCGAAATCTTTTGGAATAAATGTATAATTAGAATCTTTAGATGATGCAATTACATTTACATTGCCCACAAACTTAGCCTCTTTTAAAGCCTTAGTCGCCCAAACACCCGAATCTAAATAGCTTGCGGTTTGTCCATCACCCAATAAATTCATTGGAACCATGGCAAATTGTAAACTTGCTCCACCTTGTAAAAATAAAACGGAATAACCCGATGGCAAATCTAATAACTCTTTTACCAACTTTTCTGCCTCAGCAACAACAGCCTCAAATTCGGTTGTTCTGTGCGAAATTTCTAAAATCGATAATCCATCGTTAAAATCTAAAACTGCCTGTGCAGCTTGTTTAAACACTTCTTGAGGTAAAATACAAGGGCCTGCGCCAAAATTATGCTTCATCTTATTATGTAAATGATTATGGGTGTAAATGTAAAATTTTTAAAACAGTTATGCTTACAAAATCGTATCATAAAAAATTAAATTTTGTTAAAAATATAGCCAAAATCAATAGATTTATTACAGTTTTTGCAAATAAAACAATTAACCTAAAATTAGAAGTTTATATTATTTGAAAAGCAAAAACAGTAGCATTTGGGTTAAAGTAGTCCCGCCATACGCTGCAATCTTTTTGTTAAAGACATACAGAACATGTTGAAGTTTTGCAACAAAAAGTATTTCCGCTTTTGTCGGGTTTAAATGGTCAAGGTTCTGTAATTCTTAGGATGGTTTTCCGTACAAGTTGTATAATTTAGCTCAAGCCTCAATCGCCATTAAAGAAACAGTCAGCTAAAGCAGCCTGCAATGAATAACATAATTTATAAGCCAAATGAATATTAGTTGCCGTTGTTTTCAACCAACGGATAAAATAATTTATGATACAAAATCCTTTAATCTTGATTAAATCATGGCTAATTTTTCAACTTCACAATCAATTTCAAATTAAACTGTCTGCCTGTTAAATAATTTGGAATCGCATATTGCACATTATCTACATCCTTGAGCCATAGGTAAGACACTGTATTATTAATGTTCAACATATTAAAAACTTCAAAAAAGAGAATTACCGAATTAAAATTTTTATCCAAAAACTTTGGTCTATGTAATGCAGCATCATCTAGAAAATCTTTTGAAAAACCAATATCAACACGCTTATAAGAAGGTACAAAAAATTTATCTAAATACTTCGGTGTTTGCGACGGACCTATTGGCAGTCGGGAACCATAAAGTGCGTTCAAGTGTACTTTATATGTTGGGCTATTCAACAACCTATCTTGGAAAAAAATAGAAAAATTCACCCGTTGGTCCGTAGGGCGTTTTAAATAACCAGGATAAATAGTTTGTCCGTTTTGTAAATAGCTATCGCCAACAATATCCTCGTTTGCATGCATCACCGACATCCGAAAATAAGAAACCAAATCCTTTACAAATTCGCCTCCAATACTAAAATCTGCTCCATAGGCATAACCCTTAGAAACCTCATTGGCTAAATATTTAATCCTAAGGTTATCTATTTTATAAGGAATTAATCTATCGGAATATTTAAAATAAGCTTCAGAAGTGAACTTTAAACGTGTTCCAAATGCATCAAAAGCATAATCGTAACCAACAGAAGTGTTGTAAGAACTTTGAGCTTTTTGGTTGGTATTTAAAACACCAGAAAAATCTCTGATGGTTCGGTAAGAAGGTGGTTGTTTATATACACCTGCTGTAAACCTTAAAATTTTATTATTAGAATTTGGTCGGTAAGCAATCAACATCCTCGGACTAATAAGTAATTGTTCACTTAAAGAATTGTAAGTCGCCCGAGCACCCAACTGCAATTCTGCATAATCAGAAAGCGAGTAACTATCTTGGATATAAGCACTGTAGTTTATAATATCAATGTTGTTTTCTACGTTGATTACATTCTGAAGCACAATATCTTTTCCATTATTTGGCAGAATATAACCTGCCGAATCGGTGTAGTTGTATTCGTTTAATCTATCATCATATTTAGATTTATCAAACTTTAATCCCCACGAAAAAACGTGATTATTGAAGTTTTGGTCAACTTTTAATTCAGATGCAAAAACCTGAGTATTTAAACTGTTCCTTCCATAGTTATAGTAAGTCCCAATTCCTCTGTTTTTAGTTACCGGACCAAAACTATCGGGCGAAAAAGTATTATCAACTTCATCAAAAATATAACTCCCATTAATATCAAAACGTTCTCTTTCGGTAGTGTTAAAGTAACCGTTTATAAATTTAATAACCTGATTGGGCTTTGGTGAATAGGTTGCCGTAACTGCAGTTCCCAAGGTTTGGTAATCATCAATCTCCTGGCCGGTGTAATTTACATCTAAACGTAATGTGGTGCTTAAAGTACCGAATTGTGTTTCACGATTGGCTGGTTCTAACTTAAACTGACCCAAATTGAAGTTTCCTAAAACACTGATATTAAATTTTGGAGAAAAATCATATTGATAAAGAATTTGTGCATCTCCAAAATTCGGACTGTAACTTCCCTTTTCATCCTGCTTGATTAATACGCTTGAATTGTTTTTATAGCGTAAACCAGCAAGCAAAAAGCTACGTTTAAAAATCCGCTTTGCAGTTAAAGAGGTATTTAAAAAACTAGTGCTTAAAATGGTTTGATTGCTATCAGGTTTATCATATCGAATATCCAAAACAGAAGAAAGTTTATCGCCGTATTTTGCCTCAAAACCTCCTGCAGAAAATTTGGCCTTTGTAACTAATTCTGAATTTATAAAACTCAATCCCTCCTGCTGCCCGTTACGGATTAAAACTGGCCGGTTGATTTCTACATCATTAATGTAAATCAAATTTTCATCGAAATTACCGCCACGAACGCTGTATTGCGCACTTAATTCATTGTTCGTAGAAACACCCGGTAATGTTTTAAGCATGGTTTCAAAATTGCCAGAAACCAATGGCATGGATGCAATATCTGCAATATTTATGGTGGTTGTATTGCTTAGCTGATTTTGCTTATTGGTAATATTTACCTGTTCAAGCTCATTAATATTGGCTATTAAACTTACCAATTGCGTAATCCTGGCGCCAGAACGCTCATTAAATTTTAAGGTTTGTGGTTGATAACCCAGTAAAGAATACTTAATGCTAAAGGTTTTCGACTTGGAATAAATGGTATAAACGCCAAATTCATCAGTTACGGTAGATTGCGCCTGACCTAAAACGATAACCGTAACCTGAGCTAAAGGTAATTTCTCATCATTATAAACTATTCCCGAAACCCTAACTAATGGCTGTGCTACAGCTAAACTGCAACCCGCTACTAAAAGAAAAAGGATTAGCCGAAATTTGAGCATTTTTTATTTTCAAGATAAAAGTATCAGGTATCGAGACTTCCGGGCTATTGAATGCCCTCACAATTAACCAATTCTACAATTAAATACTTAAGCTATTTACTGTTAAGCTTTTCATTTTGGCAATAGTATCTGTAGGATTATCAGTTGCAAAAACTGCATTGCCGGCTACAAATGAATTAACGCCAGCAGAAACAAGCGCACTAATGTTCTGCAAACCTACTCCACCATCAACCTGAATAATCAATTCTTCATTTCTCCCTTGAATCAATCGCTTTAAATCCTTAACCTTTTTATACGTGTTGTGAATAAATTGTTGTCCGCCGAAACCAGGATTAACAGACATAATTAATACTAAATCCAAATCTTCAATTACATCTTGTACCAAAGTAACAGGCGTATGTGGATTTAAAGCCACACCTGCCTTACAACCCGATGCTTTTATCAATTGAATGGTTCTATGTAAATGTGTACAAGCCTCATAATGCACAGTAATTCTATCTGCACCAGCTTTTGCAAATTCGCCAATAAAATTATCTGGTTGAACAATCATTAAATGAACATCCAAAGGTTTGGTTGCATGTTTTTTAACGGCAGCCATTATCGGGAAACCAAAAGAAATATTTGGCACAAAAACACCGTCCATTACATCTACATGAAACCAATCGGCCTCACTTTGATTAATCATTTCAATATCGCGTTGCAGATTGCCAAAATCGGCAGAAAGTATAGATGGGGCGATGATGTATTTCATTTAATTTATTTTGTCGTCATTGCGAGGAAAGAATCAATCTTGATGCACTTGCTTCGTTCCTCGAAATGACGAATTGGTCTTACAATTTTAGCTATAGTTGCAAGTTACAAAATCATTGTTAAACAAAATAGCCAGCAATAAAAAACCTTTCCAGTAATGCTGAAAAGGTTGATAATGGTATTGTCAGACTAAATTTTTTACAATCTTAATAGGATATACTTTTTTGGAAAAAATAGATGATTCTACCGATTCGAGCTTTTAATTCAAATTAAACCTATTTTTTTAATTTAATTTCAAGTGCTTGCCCATCTCTAGTAATTTCTACGAATTCTTCTATTCTATCCGTAAAATTGTTGGTGTAATTTTGGTAGTCGTAGTAATCTGTTCTGCCACCATAATTATTATACCCGCTACCCCTGTAAACTGGCGTAGAACCACTTTTAGTGTAACTGGCAAACGATTGCAAGAAATATTTACCAGGTTTCATTTTATCAAATTTAAACCTACCATACCCATCTGTTTGCACAGTTATTCGGTATTTAAAAGCTTGTTCAGACATATATACACTATTTTTTTTATTTTCTAATTTACCTCTCAATCTATACCATTCATCAAAATCGTGTGTTACAGGATATAATGTTACCACAACATTTGCAGCAAACATTTTTTTTGCTCCCCATTCACCCGGTACTTTAGTGTATGCAAGCCCCTCAATACTCGAAGTCCCTATTCCTAACATATTCTTTGCCTGTAGCGAATCAAAAGGGACCTGTGGATAATAGGCTGCCTTCTGGGCATTAGCTTTATAGAAAATTGATGGGATGATAAGGGAGAGAAGAATTATTCTAATAGTTTTCATAAGTAATTAAGCTTTTATATTGTATATTTACCACTACATAAGTACAACAATAAAGAATAAAATCAAAATATCATGAAAAATATTATACCAACTATAATCCTAATTTTCACTACGAGCTTTGCCCACTCTCAAAATGAAAAACCTTGTGGCTTTAAAGATGGGCTACAAGAAGGGACCTGTAAGCAATTTTTTGATAATGGCAAATTAAGCTCAATTGCTAATTGGAAAAAAGGCAAAAGAGAAGGAATTGCCAACTACTATTACGAAAATGGCCAATTAAAAATTACAGGTAATTTTACAAAAGATAAAAGAAATGGAGAATGGAAATATTTTTATGATAACGGAATATTGGAGGCCGATGAATTTTACGTGTATAGAGATTTTGTTGAATTAAAAGAAGGACCTTTTAAAAAGTTTTTTAAGGATGGTAAGCCACAGGAAAACTGCGTTTATGTAAATGATAAATTAGAAGGTTCATACACTACTTATTTTCAAAATGGTTTAATTGCAGAGCAAGGTACTTACCGTAATGGTAAACCGGATGGGAGTTGGAAAAGCTATTTTGAGAGTGGAAAACTTAAATGCGAATCTACTTATATAAACGGCAACAGAGAAGGTATCCGAACTTGTAAGAATGAAACAGGGAAAATTGTTAGTGAAGAAATTTACAAAAATGGTGTTAAAATAAAATGATAATTAAAAAACCCTTTCAGTTTTATGCTGAAAGGGTTTCTCAATATCTTCCGACTCCGATCTTCCCGAATTCGGACTTTACTTACGCTTGTGGCGCAGCTGGTTTTTCTGGTCTTGGCAATAATACTTTACGAGAAAGTTTCATTTTACCTTGTTTATCGATGTCTAATAATTTAACCTCGATTTTATCACCTTCTTTCAAAACACCATCCATAGTTTCTAAACGCTCCCATGAAATTTCAGAGATGTGTAATAAACCATCTTTACCAGGCATAACCTCAACAAATGCACCAAATGGCATAATTGATTTTACTTTTCCTTGGTAAACTTCACCAATTTCTGGTTTAGCTACAATGTTACGAATGCGAGTTACAGCAGCATCAATAGCCGCCTTATTATCAGCAAAAATTTCTACGATACCTTTACCATCAACTTCTTCGATAGAGATTGATGCGCCAGTTTCGCGTTGCATTTCTTGAATAATTTTACCTCCAGGGCCGATAATAGCACCAATAAATTCTTTCTCAATAGTTAAAGAAACAATACGAGGTGCGTGTGGCTTGTAATCTTCATTAGGACTGCTGATGGTTTTCTTCATCTCATTTAAGATGTGTAAACGACCTTCTTTAGCTTGTAATAAAGCTTTAGTTAAAACTTCGTAAGATAAACCATTGATTTTTAAGTCCATTTGACAAGCAACGATACCATTTTCAGTACCAGTTACTTTAAAATCCATATCACCTAAATGGTCTTCATCACCTAAAATATCTGAAAGAATAGCATATTTTCCAGTTTTCTCATCGGTAATTAAACCCATTGCGATACCAGAAACAGGTGATTTGATTTTAATACCTGCATCCATTAATGCCAATGTACCAGCACAAACCGTAGCCATTGATGATGAGCCATTTGATTCTAAAATATCAGAAACAATACGGATGGTATATGGATTAGCATCTCCTTGTGGCAATACTTTTTTCAATGAACGTTGAGCTAAAGCACCGTGACCAATTTCGCGGCGACCAGCACCTCTGTTTGGTCTAACCTCACCAGTTGAGAAACCAGGGAAATTATAGTGTAATAAGAATTTGTTGTAACCGTTAAAGAAAGCGCCATCAATCATTTGCTCATCATCTTTGCTACCTAAAGTAACTGATGTTAACGATTGTGTTTCGCCACGTGTAAATACCGCCGAACCGTGTGCAGCAGGTAAATAACCAACTTCACTCCAAATTGGGCGAATTTCTGTAGTCTTACGACCATCTAAACGAATACCTTCATCTAACAACAAATTTCTAATCGCATCGTACTGAACATCATGGTAATAATGTTTAGCCATTGCTTTTGTTAAATCTGCAGTATCTTCTGGCATCGCATCAAAAAATTCGTTAATAATGGCTGTGAAACCATCTTTACGCACATCTTTATTGCCACCAGCTTTTGCTACCGCATAAACCTTATCATATGTATCAGCATAAACCTTAGCTTTTAAATCAGCATCGTGGTCTTCGTGGTTATATTCTCGTTTTACAGTTTTGCCTGTAGCTTCTGTTAATTCTACCTGAATTGCGCATTGAACTTTAATTGCATCGTGTGCAAATTTCAAAGCCTCAACCATTTCATCTTCCTGAATTTCATCACACTCACCTTCAACCATGCCAATATCGTTAGCCGAACCAGCAACCATAAATTCTAAAGTTGCACGCTCTAATTGGCTAGCCAATGGATTGATTACCAATTTGCCATCAATTTTCGCAACACGTACTTCAGAAATTGGACCGTTGAAAGGAATATCAGAAACTGATAAGGCTGCCGATGCTGCTAAACCAGCTAAACAATCTGGCATAACATCTTTATCTGCAGAGATTAATGAAATCATTACTTGTGTATCAGAGTGATAATCTGACGGGAACATTGGGCGTAAAGCTCTATCAACTAAACGAGAAATTAATACCTCATAATCTGATAATCTAGCCTCACGACGTAAAAATCCACCTGGAATACGACCAGTAGCCGCATATTTTTCTTGATAATCAACCGATAATGGTAAAAAATCAGTTCCAGGTTTAGCACCTACAGTAGATACTACAGTTGCTAACAACATCGTATCGCCCATTTTTACTACAACCGAACCATCAGCTTGTTTAGCCAATTTACCAGTTTCAATTTCTACAATTCTGCCATCGCCCAAATCGAACGATTTTTTTATTACATTCATCTAATTAAAATTGTGGTGTGTTTTCCTCTTTGCTCACACCTTGTTTATATATGTTTTTGTTTTTGCAAACTGCAGCAAGCCTTAAACCCGCCTCATTTCCATTAACTTGTTGTAAAGCTACTGAAAAATAAAAAGCCATTCTATAAAGAATGGCTCTTGTTGATAAAATTACGCTTATTTTTGTTTAATGATATCACGAAGCGATAAAGCTTTGATGATAGCACGATAGCGCTCAATATCTTTTTTGTATAAGTAAGCCAAAATACCGCGGCGTTTACCTACCAATTTTTGAAGTGACAACTGAGTAGAGAAATCTTTACGATTTTTCTTTAAGTGTTCTGTTAAGTGCGCAATACGGTATGTAAATAACGCTACCTGACCTTCAGCAGAACCAGTATTGGTTTCTACTTCGCCGTGTTGTTTAAAGATTTCGGCTTTCTTTTCTGGACTTAAATACATTCTTGAATAATATTAAAGTGTTTAATAATTAATTAATTGTGGTGCAAAGATAAAGGTATTTTTGAAGATTAACAAGTGCAATTAATAGATAGTTAAAAGTCCCTTTAGAGGCGATTTAGGGATTTGGAAAGCAAGGTTCTCTTTTAGTCGGTAGCTACAGCCCCGCCCTCGCTGCAATCTTTTTGTCAATGTCAGTCTGAACTTGTCGAAGACCAACAAGAAAAAGGATTTCCGCTAAGTCGGGTTTAGGGAAACTCAAGATTGTATAAGTAACCTAGTTTCACCTCATATCTTTCTAATCACAATCCCTTTTCCCTGAGATACTTTAAGAGGTTAACCACCATTTATTAAGACAGCTAATCAATTAAGCCTTATTAATTCAAAAAATCTATCTCAAGCCGAAAGAGATAAGAATTAGACTTCTCGAATTATTTCGATTAATTCCCTATCAACATCCGAATTGTATATTTTCAACTGACCCATAATTTAAAATTAAACAAAACTTAAAATACAACCAATATTAAAAACCCTACTTTTGCACAAATATTTAACCTTTGGAAAAGAATCAATTTAGCATTTTCGAAACCGAATTACGTGTCCGTCCGGATGATATAGACATGTTTAACCATGTACATAACAGTAAATATTTAGATTATGTATTAGCCGCCCGTTACGAACAAATGGAAAAATTCTATGGCATGCCGTGGGAGCATTTTACAAAGCAAGGTTTAGGTTGGGTGGTTAGCCATGTTGATATTAATTTTAAGCGACCATTATTAATGAATGATTTGATGCTCATCCGAACAGGAATTTTAACCATGAACGATAAAGGCTGCGCTGTTCAGTTTGAAATCATCAATCAGAAGACCGGAAAAGTAGTGTCTGATGGAATTTTTGATTATGTACTTATCGATTTAAATACTAGTCGTGGAACTAAAGTTACCGACGAAATGATTAAGGCCTATAGTATTTAACATTTCGATAATTTATTTATCTTTGCCGCATCAAAAGAACAGCACGATGATAGTATCTGCAATCCGTTTGAGGTTTTAAATAACCGAGGATTCCCTCCTATTTTATTTCAAATATGTGCGCATAAATGCGTATCAATTGGTTTATACTTTACATTTTACTATTCAAATTATGTCACAGTCAACAAAGACACAGGGCAAATTATCTTCTTTTTTTGATGTTTTAGTACAATCTTTAAAAGGCAACGAGGTAGATTTAACTT
Source organism: Pedobacter lithocola (assembly GCF_042650845.1). NCBI lineage: Bacteria > Pseudomonadati > Bacteroidota > Sphingobacteriia > Sphingobacteriales > Sphingobacteriaceae > Pedobacter > Pedobacter lithocola. The sequence goes on from NZ_JBHSBW010000007.1 coordinate 940,596, forward strand.
CAATAAGCATTAAAAGGGCAATTATATTATTAGCCATTCCTATGATGCTAGAAATGGCAATGGAATCTGTCTTTGCCTTAGTCGATTTATATTTTGTTGGTCATTTAGAAAACAGCAGCCATGCTATTCAAACTGTAGGTTTAACAGAATCCGTTTTAACCATTATATACTCTTTAGCAATTGGATTAAGTATGGCGGCAACTGCGGTTGTATCCAGAAGGATTGGCGAAAAAAATCCAGAGGCAGCCGCAAAAGCTGGCATGCAAACTATTGTAATTGCAGTAGCTATAAATATTTTAATCAGCATTGCTGGATTAATTTATGCCAGAGATATACTTTTATTAATGGGTGCATCCACAGAAATGGCGAATCAGGGAATAACTTTTATTCGCATAATGATGGGTGGAAGTATTATTATAGTGCTTCTATTTTTAATCAATGGAATTTTTAGAGGTGCGGGTAATGCTGCAATCGCAATGCGAAGTTTGTGGATAGCCAACATTGCTAATATCATCCTATGCCCTATTTTCATCAATGGTTTCGGACCAGTTCCTGCATTTGGTTTAACAGGTGCCGCAATTGCAACAACTATTGGAAGAGGTTTGGGGGTAACTCACCAGATTTATAATTTGTTTAATGGAAAAAATGCTCTAAAAATTCGAATCAGTCAGTTCATTCCTGATTTTGAGCAAATTAAAGCTATAGTAAAAATTGCAGCACCAGCCATTTTTCAATTTGTAATTGCCAGTTGCAGTTGGGTATTCCTAGCAGAATTGGTTGCAACAACTGGTGGTGATGAAGGCTCTGCAGGTTACCAAACAGCATTAAGATTAATGATGTTTTTTTTATTGCCTGCCTGGGGATTAAGTAATGCAGCTGCAACGCTGGTTGGTCAGAATTTAGGTGCGGGCCATGTTGATAGAGCTGAACAATCCGTTTTTCAAACCATGAAATACATATTTGTTTTTATGGCTGTAGTAAGCATACTTTTTCTAACCTGTGGACATTTATTTGCTGCATTTTTTACATCAGATGAAAAAGTAATTGAAATAGCAAGCCGAGCATTAAAAATTTTAAGTTTTGGTTTTATCATTTATGGAATGGGCATGGTACTAACCAGTGCTTTTAATGGCGCCGGAGATACATGGACACCAACAAAAATCAACATTTTCGCTTTTTGGTTGTTTCAAATTCCATTAGCGTATTTTCTTGCTAAATATCTGGAAATGGGTCCGACTGGTGTTTTTATTGCCATCCCAACTGCAGAAGTTGGCATTGCAATAGCAGCATTTATCTTATTTAAGAAAGGCAAATGGAAGAAAACAATGGTTTAATTTTAAACCTTTAGTAATTTTTAGCACACTTAAACGGAAGAGCTCTAAAAGAACCACAGCCTTATGTTAAATAAACTTGATTGAAACGATATCCTTTTTTTGTTGCAATAATATTCATTAGCGAATGAGCGTTCACAAAAAAGATAAAGTGGAAAGCAAGACTGTTGTAACCGAAGAAACAGTGATTTCACTTTCCGAATTAAGCTAAATAACTTGTTTTACTACTCCATTTTCCATCCTAAATTTTCCATTAAAAACTATATCTTTGCGCAAAGATGAAGCATATACGTAATTTTTGCATTATTGCACATATTGACCACGGAAAGAGTACGCTAGCCGATAGGTTATTAGAATATACAGAGACAATTTCGAAGCGTGAAGCGCAGGCGCAATTGCTCGATAACATGGATTTGGAGCGTGAGAGAGGCATTACGATTAAAAGTCATGCCATACAAATGAACTACAAAGTTGGAGATATTGAGTATAATTTTAACTTAATTGATACCCCCGGACACGTAGATTTTTCTTATGAAGTTTCGCGTTCTATTGCCGCCTGCGAAGGTGCTTTGCTTATTGTTGATGCATCACAAGGAATTCAGGCACAGACGATTTCGAACTTATATTTGGCTTTAGAGCACGACTTAGAAATTATTCCAATTTTAAATAAAATGGATTTGCCTGGGGCAATGCCCGAGGAAGTGAAAGACCAGATTATTGATTTAATTGGTTGTAAAAGAGAAGATATTATTCCAGCATCGGGAAAAACCGGCATGGGCATTCCTGATATTATTCAGGCCATCGTCGACCGTGTCCCGGCACCAGTCGGCGACCCTACAGCGCCTTTACAAGCGTTGATTTTCGATTCTGTTTTTAATTCGTTTAGAGGAATTATTGCTTATTATAAAGTGGTAAACGGGGAAATTAAAAAAGGTGATAAAGTTAAATTTATTAATACTGGTAAGCAATATCTAGCGGATGAAGTTGGAATTTTGAAACTGGATATGTCGCCACGTAGCGTAGTTAAAACCGGTGATGTAGGTTACATTATTTCTGGAATTAAAGAGGCACGTGAAGTAAAAGTGGGTGACACGATTACAACAGTTGAAAGACCATCTTTAGATTCCATTCAGGGATTTGAAGAAGTAAAACCAATGGTTTTTGCTGGTATTTACCCGGTTGACACCGACGAATACGAAGAATTGCGTGAGGCAATGCACAAACTGCAATTGAACGATGCATCCATCGTTTTCGAACCCGAAAGTTCGGCAGCTTTGGGCTTTGGTTTCCGTTGCGGATTTTTAGGCATGTTGCATATGGAAATTGTGCAAGAGCGTTTGGAACGTGAATTTGACATGACGGTAATAACAACCGTACCCAACGTTTCGTACATTGCACATACCACAAAAGGTGATGAATTTATAGTAAACAACCCATCAGATTTACCCGATCCAAGTAAATTGGATTCGGTTGAAGAACCTTTTATTAAAGCAAATATTATTACCAAAGCCGAGTTTGTTGGTCCGGTAATGTCGCTTTGTATTCAAAAAAGAGGAACAATTATTAACCAATCGTATTTAACATCTGATAGAGTTGAATTGGTTTTTGAAATGCCAATGGCCGAAATTGTGTTCGATTTTTATGATAAATTGAAAACAATTTCTAAAGGTTACGCATCTTTCGATTACCATCAAATTGGTTACCGTAAATCTGATTTAGTGCGTTTAGATTTGCTTCTAAATGAAGAACCTGTTGATGCTTTATCATCACTAATCCACCGCAGTAATGCATACGATTTTGGCAAGAAGATTTGTGAGAAATTGAGAGAATTAATTCCTCGCCAGCAATTTGAAATTAAGATACAAGCATCAATCGGTGCAAAGGTTATTGCCCGCGAAACGCTTAGCGCTTTACGCAAAGATGTAACAGCGAAGTGTTATGGTGGTGATATTTCTCGTAAACGTAAGTTATTAGAGAAACAGAAAAAGGGTAAAAAACGTATGCGTCAGGTTGGAAACGTAGAAATTCCGCAAAGTGCATTTATGGCAGTTTTGAAATTGGATTAAATAGATTTGAGATATTAGATTTGAGATTTTAGATGCTAGCCGTCCAATCTCAAATCTAATATCTAGTGTCTCACATCTTATAAAAATGAAATTATTAGACGGTAAATACGTATCAGAAAAAGTTAAAATTCAGATTGCTGAAGAGGCTGCAGAATTTTTAAATAAAAGCGGTAGAAAGCCACATTTGGTTGCCATATTGGTAGGTAATGATGGTGGTAGCGAAACTTATGTTGCCAGCAAAATGAAAAATTGCGAAAAGGTAGGTTTCAAATCTTCACTTTTTAGATATGATAATTCGGTTACAGAGGCAGAATTATTGGCTAAGATTGAAGAGATTAATCAAGATGCGGATGTTGATGGATTAATTGTTCAATTGCCGTTACCAAAACACATCGACCCTGAAAAAGTAACCGAAACTATTGATTATAAGAAAGATGTGGATGGTTTTCATCCAGTAAATTTGGGCAGAATGATGCGTAATTTACCTTGTTTTATTCCTGCTACGCCTTATGGCATCTTATTGATGCTGCAAGAATACAACATTGATACAGCTGGCATGCATTGCGTGGTTGTAGGTAGAAGTAATATTGTGGGAAGCCCAATGAGCATTTTAATGGCTCGAAATTCGAATCCAGGTAACTGTACGGTAACGCTTACACATTCTCGCACAAAAGATTTAAAAGAACAAGTTTTACAAGCTGATATAATCATTGCAGCTATTGGTAAAAAGAACTTTATTACCGCCGATATGGTAAAACCAGGTGCAATTGTTATAGACGTAGGTATTAACCGAGAAACCTCTACAGAAACAAAATCTGGCTTTAAGCTTTTTGGTGATGTTGATTTTGATAATGTTGCTCCCAAATCCTCATATATTACACCTGTACCAGGCGGTGTTGGCTTAATGACGATTGTTGGCTTATTGAAAAATACGTTGGCATCGGCGAGGAAAGAAATCTATAATTAAGGTAGAAGGAGGAAAGGTTTAGGGTTTAATAAAAAAACCTATCCCCATAAAATATTCAAAAGCAATTCAAAAATTTGAGTTGCTTTTTTTACGTGTAAATATTTTTAACTATACGTAAATAATTAAGTTCGTTTATAAAATTTGATTTTACGGATTCAAAATTTAACCACAGAGTTTCACAGATATAAATATTTGCAAATTGTACAATTATTGAGTTAGATATTGCGTGGTTTGAATAAAAGCAAAGTGTCTCAACTGACTTAAAAACGTTTGTTAATCATTGGGATGATTTTTTTATCCATCATCAGAAGATTTTATAGTAAGTGAGGATTGGAGTTAGTTAATTTAATCACACATTTTGAGTGCTTACAATTTGGCAAACGGATTAAAGAATAAACAGGCAATTAGATAAGGTATCTGTGTTCATCCTTATTTATTTATGGTTAAAAATTACCCCCAAAGCTTACTCCACCAACTTTCTTCAAATCCAATATACAAACCATCGTCCCTAACTTCAGTAGGATAAATATCAATGTAATCGCCTTGTCCCTCTGCTCCTCTTCCGGTTTTCAAATTGTATTCGTAGCGATGAACCGGACAGACTAAATGTCCATTTTTGCACCATCCACCAGAAAAATGACCACCAGCATGAGGACAAAAAGATTGGGCAGCAAAAATTTCATCCTCATTATTGATAATACAAAGCTGCTTTCCACCTACATCTAAAGTTTTAATATCACCTTTTGCAGGAATCTGTATTTTGTTTAGTGCTTTTAACCACTTCATAAGGCTAAAATAACAATTTAAATATCAGGGTTATTTCATCTTTCGATTAAATTTAGTAACATAAACACCTAGCCCATATTTTTTTTAGATATTTGCATCCTCAAAAATGAAACAACTTATACCAGAAGACGGCACATTACTTCCTTTAATGGAAGAATTCTACACAATACAAGGCGAAGGATTTAATACCGGCAAAGCAGCTTATTTTATTCGCTTGGGCGGTTGTGATGTAGGTTGCCATTGGTGCGATGTAAAAGAGAGCTGGGATGCCGAAATGCACCCACTTACACCAGCAGATGTAATTGTAGAAAATGCAGATAAATTTCCGGGTAAAGCCGTTGTAATAACAGGTGGTGAACCCTTAATTTACAACCTCGATTACTTAACCAATAAGCTTAAAGCACGCGGTATTTTAACTTTCATTGAAACTTCCGGTGCTTATCCACTATCAGGAAATTGGGATTGGATTTGTTTATCACCTAAAAAATTCAAAGCACCTCGTCCGGATATTACACCATTTGCACATGAATTAAAGGTTATCGTTTTTAATAGAAGCGATTTTAAATGGGCCGAAGAATATGCGGCAATGGTATCTCCAACTTGTAAATTATATCTTCAACCAGAATGGTCAAAATCGAAAGAAATTACACCAATGATTATTGAATATGTAATGGCAAACCCAAAATGGGAAATCTCGTTGCAAACACACAAATTTTTAAATATTCCTTAAAAACAATACATTAGCTTAATAACCAATGTATTTATGAGGTTTTGTTTTTTCCTTTTATTAATATTTTGGAGTTTTAGTGTTTTCTCACAAAGCTCTAACAACAAGAAAGCTCAAAATTTCTTTGAAAGAGCCAGTCCTTTTATAGAGAAACAGGATTATGCTTCAGCAGAACAGGTTTTAAAAAGCGCTGTTGAAGCCGACCCATCGTTCCAGAGCGCACATATTTTACTGGCTAGCATTTACAGTTTTGAAAAGAAATACAACGAAGCAAAGTCTGCTTATCAAAAAGCCATTCTGATAAATAAAAACGTGGCACCAAATGTAATTTACGGTTTGGCAGAAACTGAATTTGCAACTCAAGAATACGATAAGGCTAAACAGCATTTTGAAGAATTTATAACTATAGATTCATCTTCAGGTAGAGCAAGGAAAGCGAAAAAATATCTTTTAGATTGTGATTTTGCATCTATTGCCATAAAAAATCAAGTTAGCTTTAGTCCAGTTAATCTTGGTAGTGGGGTTAATACAACCGATGCAGAATATTTTCCGGCACTTACCGCAGATGGAGAAACCTTAATTTTTACCAGGCAGGTTAATGGAAATGAAGATTTCTGGACGGCTCAGTTTAAGAACAATTCCTGGAATTTAGCCACTCCATTATCTACAAAAATAAATACGGTTAAATATAATGAGGGGGCTCAAACCATTTCTCCAGATGGAAAATATTTGTTTTTTACAGGCTGTAATCGTCCCGATGGTTTGGGTAGATGCGATATTTACGTTTCGCATCGGGAGGGCAAAGATTGGGGCGAACCTTATAATGTGGGTAAACCGGTTAACTCCGAATATTGGGAATCGCAGCCTGCAATTAGTCCTGATGGTAGAACGTTATATTTTATTAGCAATCGCCCTGGAGGTTCTGGTGGCTATGATATTTGGAAAAGTACCATTACTGACGATGCAAAATGGGGAGCAGCCGTTAACTTGGGTTCAGAAATCAACACTGTAAATGATGAAAATACGCCTTTTCTGCATGTAGATGGAAAAACATTATACTTTTCATCAGATGGCTGGCCAGGCTTTGGAAATAAAGATATTTATTTCAGTAGAATGGATGATGCGGGCAAATTCCAAAAGCCGGTTAATTTAGGTTTTCCTATCAATTCATTTGAAAATGAAAGCGGATTAGTTGTAAGTGCTGATGGAAAATTCGGCATGTTTTCTTCCAACTTAAAAGATGGTTTCGGCGGCCAAGATATTTATAGCTTTGGTATACCAGAGGCAGCTAAACCAATGAAAGTGAGTTATGTTAAAGGAATTGTAAAAGATAAAGACAGCAAAAAAACAATTGAAAGTAACGTTCAGGTAATTGATTTAAAAACCAACAAAACAGCTTTTGATGATTATACAGACCCAGAAACAGGACAATTTTTAGCAGTTATGCCAATTGGTAGCAATTACTTATTCAATGTAAATGCCGAAGGTTATCTATTTTACTCGGAAAATTTTGAGCTCAAAGCTGGAGACATTAACAAACCTTACCAAATCGAAGTTTACATCGAAAAGATTAAACAAGGTGGCAACGTTACTTTAAAAAATATATTCTTCGATACCAATAAATACAATTTATTACCGGCATCCATCAGAGAGCTGGATTTATTGATAAACTTCTTGCAACAAAATGAAACTGTGAATATCGAAATTCAAGGTCATACCGACAATGTTGGTGATGATAAATTAAATGAAAAACTTTCTTTTAACCGAGCAAATGCAGTTTATGATTATCTGTTAAAAAATGAAATAGATGCAAAAAGGCTTAATTTTAAAGGCTTTGGTGCAAGCAAACCAATTGCTGATAATAAAACAGAAACTGGCAGAAAAAACAACCGAAGAACGTCATTCCTGATCACTAAAATTTAATATGTCGCAAAATTACCAAAACCACGAAAGGTTTTATCCACTTTTTCATTTTTTTTACCATTCCGGTAAACGTTGTAGGTTTGGGTTTAGCCATTTATGCATATGTTAACGTCCCAACAGTTATCACAGGCCTAATTGCATTGGCATTCTTCTTAATTACGATTGTTGCAGTAATGGCAAGAATGTTTGCCCTAAAAGCGCAAGATAGAGCTGCAAGAGCAGAAGAAAAGTTGCGGTATTTTATATTGTCAGGAAAGTCTTTACCTGCTGATTTAAGATTAAGCCAAATTCTGGCTTTGCGTTTTGCAAGTGATGAAGAGTTTTTGGCTTTAGCTGATAAAGCTATTGAAGAAAAACTATCTGCTGATGATATTAAAAAATCTATTAAGAACTGGCGAGGAGATTATCACAGGATATAGTTAACAGTACCTAAAACTTCTTTCCTTTTAAAACCCTTATTTCCGAACCTTCGGCAAGAATTACAGAATCTGGTTGAGCATCACTTAGAAAGGCAAAATCGTTTCCATAATTAACTGCAAAATCCACATCGATGTTAAAACTTTTAATAGGATAAACTTCCCATCGTGGGTGTTCAACTCCGTATTCAGAAGTTCTGTTCGGTCCGATTTTGGTGTAGCCCCAATAATGTTCGGTTATAAATTCTTCCTCACTCCCAATAGCAATTTCTTCTGCTTTTGATGCAGTAGTAACCGAAAATTTATTCCAGATTTTATTTTTCCAAAGATAATCTACCTGGATTTGATGCTCCTCCTCTATCCAAGTATGTTTCATGGGCAAAGTTTGGTAATGCTCTTTATAAATGGTATTTGCTACAAAACTAATCGCAGGCAGTGGTACAATTTCGCTTATAAAAACAGCACCACGTTTCCAACTACCATTCTCTTTATATTTTACGTAAAACCTTAAATTAACTTCTTCAAAATTAGTATGATAAGGAATATTAAAACCTTTCAATTTCACATCCAAAAACATAAATCCTACCAAACTCACATAATATTTTCCATGCCAATCATCTAATTCGGTATGTGGAGGTAAATATTTTTTAAGAATCTCAGCGTCAACAGCATATTGTGCTAATGCTAATTTTCGCCATTCGGCAGTTAGAAATACTTTTGGATTTGCCAAGATTATAAAATTGCTTGTCTAATACGAATTAATTTGGTTAACGTTTCTTCCAACACATCTAAATGCAACATATTGGCTCCATCTGATTTTGCATTGGCCGGATCTGGATGTGTTTCGATGAATAAACCATCTGCGCCCACAGCAATTGCGGCTTTAGCAATTGTTAAAATCAATTCTGGTTTTCCACCCGTAACGCCACTACTTTGATTAGGTTGTTGTAAAGAATGCGTGCAGTCCATCACTACAGGAACGCCAAAACTTTGCATTTCAGGTAAACCACGGTAATCAACAATTAAGTCTTGGTAACCGAAAGTATTTCCTCTATCTGTTAAAATCACTTTATCGTTACCAGCCTCTTTAACTTTTTCTACTGCAAATTTCATCGAACCTGCTGATAGAAACTGTCCTTTTTTAACGTTAACTACTTTCCCGGTTTGTGCAGCAGCAATAAGCAAATCTGTTTGTCGGCATAAAAAAGCAGGAATTTGCAATACATCCACATAAGCAGCAGCCATTGCAGCCTCGCCACTTTCGTGTATGTCGGTAACAGTTGGCACACCAAACTCACGACCAATTCTTTCCAAAATCCTTAAAGCTTTTTCATCGCCAATTCCTGTAAAAGAACTGCCTTTGCTCCTATTTGCTTTGCGATATGAACCCTTAAAAATATATGGAATTTGTAGTTTATCGGTGATGGTAATTATTTTTTCAGCAATTCTCATGGCAATATCTTCGCCTTCAATTGCACACGGACCAGCCATCAAAAAGAAATTACCCGATTCTGTATTTTTTATTTTATCTAAATAGTTAAGCATAGTAGAGATTTGTGACTTGAGATGTGAGATTTCAAAACGTCTACCGTCTCAAATTTAATATCTATTATCTCAAATCTAATTTTAGTTTCCTAGTTCTGACATAAATTTGATTCGCATCAATTGAATTTCTTCGCGGGTATAATCCGTTTCGCCGAGCTCATTAAGCGCCTCATCAATAGAATCACTTTCGGCAGCTCTGAAATAATCAAACACTTCATCTTGCCTGTCATCATCAATCACCTCATCAATAAAATAATTAAGATTAAGCTTGGTTCCTGAGTTCACAATCGATTCAACTTCTTTCAAAATTTCCTCATAGGTGATGCCTTTAGAATCTGCAATATCTTCCAAACCAATTTGTCTATCAATATTTTGAATGATAGAAACCTTCATTTGAGATTTATTGGCTTGTGTTTTAATGATTAAATCTATTGGTCTTTCGATGTCGTTATCCTCCACATACTTTTTTATCAATTCGATAAATGGAGTACCAAACTTCATCGCTTTACCCGAACCTACACCAGAAATTTGCTTTAATTCTTCTGAAGTGATTGGATAATGGGTGCACATTTCTTCTAAAGATGGGTCTTGAAAGACTACAAATGGAGGCACACTCTTTTGCTTGGCAATTTTTTTACGTAAATCTTTAAGCAGTTGCAACAAATGCGCATCCAATGCTCCAGAACCATGTTTTACATCGTCATCATCATCATCAGTTCCGGTTTCAATTATTGGTTCGTTTAAAATAAACTTTAAGCTGTAAGGATTGATGATAAAATCTTTACCCTGCTTTGTTAATTTCAATAAACCGTAATTATCAATATCCTTATAAAGAAAATTATTCAATACAGCCTGGCGGATAATGGATTTCCACATCAAAGCTCCATCTTGCTTACCAATGCCAAATTCTGGAACTTTACTATGCTCGTAAGCGATGGTTTGCGCAGTTTCTAAGCCAAGAAAAACATTTAACAAATGGGAATCATCAAACTTTTCTCCAGTTTTCTCTATAAATTTTAATACCGTTGATAAATGTTCTTCAGCTTCAAATTGTTTTTTAGGCTTTTTGCAATTATCGCACATGCAATTACAGCCTGTTTCATTAAAGTTTTCTCCAAAATAATGTAAAATCTGCTTCCGTCTACAAACACCAGATTCTGCATAATCAATAACTTCTTTTAGTATTTGAGTGCCAATTTCTCTTTCCGAAACTGGTTTATCTTTCATAAATTTTGCAAGCTTATCTACATCTTTTTGTGCGTAAAAAGCTATACAAACGCCCTCACCGCCATCTCGCCCAGCTCTACCTGTTTCTTGGTAATAACCTTCCATGCTTTTTGGCACATCATGATGAATCACAAAGCGAACATCAGGTTTATCGATACCCATACCAAAAGCAATTGTAGCTACAATCACTTCCGCATCTTCCATCAAAAACCTATCTTGCGTTTCTGCCCTGATTTTTGGTTCTAAACCTGCATGGTAAGGTAATGCACTAATTCCATTTAAATTTAGCGCCTCGGCAACCTCTTCAACCTTTTTACGGCTTAAGCAATAAATAATACCAGATTTGCCAGGATTGGATTTGATGTATTTTATAATCTCCTTGGTTATATCCCTTTTCGGGCGAATTTCATAAAATAAATTTGGCCTGTTAAAGGATGATTTAAACAAAGTAGCCTCCGTCATTCCAAGATTTTTCATAATATCTTGCTGAACTTTTGGCGTGGCTGTAGCAGTTAAAGCGATAATTGGAATGTTATCACCCAAGCCTGCAATTACTTGTTTTATTTTTCGATATTCTGGTCTAAAATCGTGTCCCCATTCAGAAATACAATGCGCCTCATCAACAGCTACAAAAGAAATTTTTATCAAATTTAAAAATTCGATGTTTTCTTGTTTGGCTAATGACTCTGGTGCTACGTATAATAATTTGGTATGACCGCTTAAAAGGTCGGATTTCACCTGAGTAATTTCTGATTTATTTAGGGATGAATTAAGAAAATGTGCAATACTATCATTACCACCAAAAGCCCTTAGTTGATCTACCTGGTTTTTCATTAAGGCGATTAATGGAGAAATAACAATAGCTGTTCCTTCACTCATTAATGCTGGTAATTGATAGCAAATAGACTTCCCACCGCCCGTTGGCATAATAACAAAAGTATTGTTGCCCTCTAATATATTTGTGATGATCGACTCTTGATCACCTTTGAAATTATCAAACCCGAAGAAATTTTGCAGGTTATCAAATAACGACTTTTTCACGTCCATTTTGTGTAATAAAATATGCGATGCTATTTTTCTATCCAAAATAACATAATTTTACAAGAAATTCAAGTATCAACCAACAATTTTTTTCTCTTTGGAAAGTAAAAAATCAATTATACAATCGGCTGTAAGCACATTAGAGTTAGAAGCAGCGGCAATTTTAAACGTTGCCAAAAATATTAATGATGATTTCGAAAAAGTGGTATCAACCATTTTACAATCTGAAGGACGTGTAATTGTTACCGGAATAGGTAAAAGCGCAATTATTGCTCAAAAAATAGTAGCCACATTTAATTCTACGGGCACACCAGCAATTTTTATGCATGCAGCAGATGCAATTCATGGCGATTTAGGTATGATTCAGCTAAATGATACCATCATTTGTTTATCCAAAAGTGGAAACACGCCAGAAATTAAAGTTCTTGCTCCATTACTTAAGAGTGCAGGGAATAAGTTAATTGGTATGGTTGGTGATTTAAATTCATTTTTGGCACAACAAGCCGATTTAGTTTTAAATGCAAGCGTAGAGAAAGAGGCTTGTCCACATAATTTAGCACCAACCACCAGCACCACTGCACAGTTGGCTTTAGGCGATGCTTTGGCGATTTGCCTATTGGAGTGCCGTAAGTTTAATGAAAGCGATTTTGCTAAATACCATCCAGGTGGTTCATTGGGGAAGAAATTATATTTAAAAGCACGTGACTTAGCGCTCACTAACGAAAAACCATCGATAAAGCCTTCTGCATCAGTAAAAGAAGTGCTTATCGAAATTAGCAAAAACCGTTTGGGGGCTGTAGCTGTTATTGATGATGAAAATAGTATTTTGGGCGTAATTACTGATGGGGATATTAGGAGGATGTTGGAAAATAATGGTAACATTGCAACTCTAAAAGCCGAAGATATTATGGGTAGAAACCCTAAAAGTATCCAACATGATGCACTTGCTGTTGAAGCCCTTGAGTTAATAAAAATTAACAATATAACGCAATTACTCGTTTTGGATCAAAATACATACTTTGGCATTATTCACTTACATGATTTGCTAAACGAAGGAATCGTGTAATTTTAAATAAAAAAATGAACAAAAATTTCTATGCATTAATTATGGCAGGCGGTGTTGGTAGCCGTTTTTGGCCAGTTAGCCGTACAGAACATCCCAAACAATTTATTGATTTTTTCGGTGTTGGTAAAACGCTTATTCAAAGTACATACGAACGATTTTTATCTATCTGTCCACCTGAAAACATTTTTATTGTAACCAATGAAATTTATTCTGATTTAATTAAAAGTCAAATTCCTAAAATTACTGATAATCAAATATTAGCTGAGCCGCTTTTAAGAAATACAGCACCTTGTATTGCTTATGGTTGTTTAAAAATCGCTGAACTAAATCCAAACGCTACGATTGTTGTTGCGCCATCTGACCATACAATTGCAGATTTGGAAGGTTTTAACAAATCAATTGAGCAAGCTTTAAAAGCAGCTTCAGAAAATGATTGTTTAGTAACACTTGGTATAAAACCGAATCGACCAGATACAGGCTACGGGTACATTCAGCATACCGACCATGTACTTAATACAGATAAAGATTTACACAAAGTAAAAACCTTTACTGAGAAGCCAAACTTGGAATTGGCAAAATCTTTTCTGCAAAGCGGTGACTTTTTATGGAATGCTGGAATTTTTATCTGGTCGGCTAAGGCGATTTTAAAATCTTTTGAAAAACACTTGCCAGATATGTATGATATCTTTAATTCTGGCAGAAACGACTTAAATACAAAGCGAGAAAAAGCATTTATAAACAACGCCTATTTCCAATGCACCAATATTTCTATCGATTTTGGCATTATGGAGAAAGCAGATAATGTTTATGTTTTGCCAGCAGATTTTGGATGGTCTGATTTAGGAACCTGGGCTTCAATATACGAAATGACGGATAAGGATTATGTAGGAAACGCAGTAATTCCATCAGAACAGGTAATTATGTACGATTCATCTAACTGTATGGTTAATGTACCTAAAGATAAATTAGTGATATTAAATGGGCTACATGATTTTATTGTTGTTGAGAACAATAATATGTTGCTAATCTGCCCAAGGGATGAAGAGCAAAGAGTTAAAGAATTTGTTGCAGAAGTAAAATCGAGATTTGGCACCAAGTATATCTAAATTTTAGAAACTCAAAACCACATTAAAATAGCCCTAATTTATTTGAAAATAACTTAGGGCTATTTTATTTACCAGCTATATTTGTTGAATATAATTTCTAAGAAGTTCTTTGTCTAACCGCTTCGTATAAAATTACGCCTGCTGCTACCGAAACGTTTAAAGATTCTATTTTACCAGCCATTGGTATTTTGGCCAAATGGTCTGCAATTCGCAAAAGTTCATTTGATATACCTTCATCTTCCGAACCCATTACAATTGCTGTAGGCATGGTATAATCAGGTGCATAGATAAAATCATTGGTTTTTTCAGTACAAGCAACGATTTGCAACCCACTTTCTTGAAGAAACAAACAAGTTTTATGAAGATTTGAATGGCGACAAATTGGAATACTAAATAATGCACCGGCTGATGTTTTAATAGCATCGGCGTTAATTTGTGCAGCATTTTTAAGTGGAACAACTATAGCATGGACACCTACACATGCAGCTGTACGGGTAATTGCACCCATATTTCTAACATCAGTAACACTATCTAAAACTAAAATTAAGGGTACTTCTCCTTGTTCAAAAACTGCAGGAATTATGTCTTCTATATTTTGGTAAGTAATGGGTGAAATTACAGCAATAACACCCTGATGGTTTTTTTGCGACATCCTGTTTAGCTTTTCAACCGGAACAGAATTTAATGGAATTAATGTACAAGATAATAAAGCTTTTAATTCTAAAAATAGTTCACCACCTAAACCGCGTTGAACATAAATCGTTTCGATATCTCTTCCTGCTTTTACCGCTTCTATTACCGCCCTAATACCAAAAACAAATTCATTATTCTCTTTTACGCGTTGTGGTTTTCTAAAATTATCCATGTTTAAAATTTCTGTTGCAAAAGTAATTGTTTTTATGGCAAAGGCTAGTAAATTTATTTACCTTAAGTAAATTGGTTGCCGATTCATATAATTTATCACAGCTAATATTCCCCTCTGCTTTATTAACATTTTGATGTGCATAAATATTTTATTTTCTAAAAATCATTAAAAATATAAATCAATTATAATTCAATCTGTTAAGAAACAACTAAGAACTTATTAAAACAAACAGCATAACTTTTAATTACTTTTGTTGTATGAGTATCGAAAACGAACAGAGCGGAAAAGGCAATATAATATCCCGAAAAGCAAGATTAACGAGTACAGTAAGCTCAATGGGCAAACTTCCTCCACAGGCGTTAGACCTAGAAGAAGCTGTTTTAGGTGCTTTGATGCTTGAAAAAGACGCTCTATCTGCCGTTATCGATATCTTGAAACCAGAAGTTTTTTATCAGGAATCTCATCAGAAGATTTTCGCTGCAATACACATGCTATTCGAAAAATCTAAACCGGTTGATATTTTAACCGTAACTGCAGAGTTGCGCCAAATGGGAACTTTAGAGATGGTTGGTGGTGCGTACTACATCACAAATTTAACCAATCGTGTTGCCTCTGCAGCAAATATAGAATACCATGCCCGCATCATTTCTCAGAAATACATACAAAGAGAATTGATTAGAATTTCTACAGATATTATTACGAGCGCATATGAAGACACAACTGATATCTTTGATTTATTAGATCATGCTGAAAAAGGTTTATTTGATATTGCCCAAAACAATCTGCGTAGAGATACTCAGAAAATGGATGACATTATTAAACAATCTTTAGCAACCCTTGAAGAACTAAGAACCAAAACTGATGGCTTAACGGGCGTTCCTACAGGATTTACTGGCTTAGACAGAATTACAGGTGGCTGGCAAAAGCAAGATTTGGTAATTATTGCTGCCCGACCAGCGATGGGAAAAACAGCTTTTGTATTAACCTGCGCTAGAAATGCCACAGTTGATTTTCAAAAGCCCACGGTTGTGTTTTCTTTGGAGATGTCGAGTGTCCAATTGGTGAATCGTTTAATATCAGGCGAGGCCGAAATTGAGCAAGAAAAAATAAGAAAAGGAAATTTACAAGAATGGGAATGGCAACAATTGCACAGCAAAATTGGTCGCCTAACAGAAGCACCACTACTAATTGATGATACTCCTGCATTAAATATTTTCGAGTTTCGTGCAAAATGCAGGAGGTTAAAATCTCAATATGATATTCAATTGGTTATTGTTGATTACCTTCAATTAATGCATGGAAAAGGCGAAAACGGTAAAGGTGGAGGTAACCGTGAACAGGAAATTGGTAGTATTTCAAGAGCATTAAAATCTGTAGCAAAAGAACTCGATGTACCTGTTTTAGCACTTTCGCAACTAAGTCGAGCTGTAGAGAGCAGACCAGGTTTACAAGGAAAAAGACCAATGCTATCAGATTTACGTGAGTCGGGTTCGATTGAACAGGATGCTGATATGGTTCTGTTTCTTTATCGCCCAGAATATTATGGCATTACCGAAGATGAACAAGGAAGATCTCAAGCCGGAATTGGCGAGGTAATTATTGCTAAGCACCGTAATGGAGAAACCGGTATAGTGCCTTTGAGGTTTATTGGAAAGTTTGTAAAGTTTACAGATTTAGAAGAA
The DNA here is from genome assembly GCF_042650845.1 of Pedobacter lithocola. Lineage (NCBI taxonomy): Bacteria > Pseudomonadati > Bacteroidota > Sphingobacteriia > Sphingobacteriales > Sphingobacteriaceae > Pedobacter > Pedobacter lithocola. The sequence continues at coordinate 957,344 of NZ_JBHSBW010000007.1, forward strand.
GATTTTTCTGCACCAACATCATTCGCAGCAGATACTTCAGCAGGCATGATGCCTTCAGGTTCTTTCGATAATTATCACAATCCAAGTCCGAGGGGAAATACGATTATTATGCCTTCTAAAGGTAATGATATGGAAGATGATGATGTGCCACCATTTTAGGTTTGAGATGGAAAATGGATAATTTCTTCGTAATTTATACTTTTTAAATTCCATCACACATCTGCCATGTTTCATTTCCCATCGTAGCCTTAAAACAGATAGCCTATTAAAATCCCTGCCAAAACAATTATCGGCGGACTAATTTTCGTGTAATTCAGCAGCAGAAAGGTTATAACCATAATCCCAAGAAATAACCAATTAAAGCCCATCGGGATTAGCAATAATATAAAAGCTGCTATTATAAAACCAACACTTACGGCATTAATTCCTGATAAACTGTGGCGAATTCTAGATATTTTTTTCAAGTCGTCCCAAAAAGGAACTATAAATAAAACTAAAATCAATCCAGGTAAATTGACACCAATTACGCCAATTAATCCTCCTAGTATTTGTCCCCAAACCCCATAACCAAAGTTTCGCATACTTAAAGCGCCCAAATAACTTGTAAAAGAGAATGTTGGCCCGGGTAATGCTTGTTGTAAAGCAAAACCTGATAAAAAGCCCGATGCATTTAAATATTGCTTCATCTCAACAAACTCTGTAAACATCAATGGCACCAAGACCTGCCCGCCACCAAAAACTAAAATCCCGTTACGATAAAAATTTTCTAGCAAACGAATTGGCAAACTGAAAGGCGAAGTTCTATTAATAATTGCTCCTATTAATGCAAACAGTAATAATGCACCGAGAAAGTAAATCAGCTTTTTTGGATTTATATTGGAAAAAAGCTTAACCCGTAAATTTGTCTCCTCATCAGGAGTTTCGATTGCTGATGATATCATTCCACCAACTAGAATAGCAATTGGAAACACGTAAGCATTCCTTAAAACAAAAGTAGCAACAACAGATGCTACGGCCAGGAATATAGAAACTTGCGATTTTAAGACTTTCGTACCTAATTTAAAGGCCCCAAAAGCAACTATTCCTAAAGCAATTGGTTTAATGTATTCTAAAATGTCAATAAATTTCTGCTTCTGATCTAACATTGCATAACTTATTGCAGCAAAAGTCATGATAGCAGCTGTAGGTAAAATCCAAATCAAAAATGTTATAATCGCCAGTTTTAATCTACCCACTTTCCAGGCAATACCTACTAAAGTTTGTGTAGAAGCTGGTCCGGGTAAAACCTGTGCCAATGCATTTAATTCTAATAATTCCTCTTCTGAAATGAACTTAGTATTATGAACAAAATATTTTAAAAGCAAAGCTAAGTGGGCCTGAGCGCCTCCAAATGAAGTGAATGTAAAAAATATAACGTTGCGGATAAAAAGCCACTGCTTTCTTACAACTAGAGTTTTTGGCTGCATTTAAAGGGGTTAATCTTTGTATTCTGGTACTTCAATAAATATGAGCAATTAATTAATACTTTAACACTAATCGTCTTCGTAATCTAAACCTGCAGCAGAATTGTAAGCGCCCTGCAGTTCAGAAAAAGCATGCATATCCCTTTTATTTTTGGCAATAATCATTCCCGTTTGATAAATTTCTATCGCTTTATCTTTCTGGTTATCCTTTTCATATAGTTTACCCAAGTGGTAATATGTTCCAACATAATCTGGGTGTTTATCAGTTAACTGAAGGTAAAAAGAATAGGCGTTTTCTTTATCATTTAAGTTGTTATACTCTGTGGCTAAGGCATATACTATAAATGGATCGGTTGGATCGTTTTCAAAAAATTCTAATAACTTACTTAAACGGGTAGTTGACATTTTATTTCCTTGCTTTTTTAATTAAATTTGCAGAAAGACCTTTTATATTGACAGCGTAAATATGAAATCATTATGAGAAATAATCAAGTATTAAAACCATTAATGACAATTCATACCAAATAGAAACCAATTATATACATATATGAAAATATTAGTTTGTATCAGTAACGTGCCCGACACGACCACAAAAATAACCTTTACCAACGATAATACAGAATTCAATACTGCGGGTGTACAATATATTGTTAACCCTTACGATGAAATTGCACTATCAAAAGCAATAGAATTAACTGAAGGCGGCAAAGGAACTGTTACCGTTATTAATGTTGGCGAAGCGAGCAACGACCCAACCATTAGAAAAGCTTTGGCAATTGGTGCTGATGATGCCGTTAGAGTTAATGCTGCCCCAAGAGATGCGTATTTTGTTGCCAAACAAATAGCTGAATATGCTAGAGATAAGGATTTTGATATCATATTAACCGGACGCGAATCTATTGATTATAACGGCAATCAGGTTGCAGCAATGGTTGGAGAATTTTTAGATATTCCATCGATTTCAATTATAAAAAAATTAGATACTGATGGTTCTTCTTACAGAGTAGAAAGAGAAATTGAAGGTGGAAAAGAAGTTGTAACCGTAACAGGAAAGTTTATTGCAAGTTGCGCAGAAGGAGTTGCTGAACCAAAAATCCCGAATATGCGTGGAATTATGTCTGCCAGAACAAAACCTTTAACCGTTGTAGATGCTGTTGCTATTGAGGAAGTAACTAAAGTTGTAAAATATGATACACCTGCCCCTCGTGGTGCTGTAAATTTAATTCCTGCCGAACAAACCGAGCAATTAATTAATTTATTGCATAGCGAAGCAAAAGTAATTTAACAATATAACTTTAATCAATTAAATAATCTTAACACAAATCCATTTTTTAAAGGATAAAGAAATAAATATATGTCAGTATTAGTATATGTAGAGCAAGCTGAAGGCAAATTTAAAAAATCGGTTTTTGAAGCCGTTTCTTATGCAAAAGCTATCGCCGACCAACAATCAACAAACCTAACTGCAATTTCTATCGGTAATGTAGCTGATGATGAATTAAAAGAATTAGGAAAATATGGTGCTGCTAAAGTTTTAAACGTAAGTGCGGAGCAATTAAAAACGTTCGTTAACCAGGCTTATGCAAGTGTAATTGCTGCTGCTGCTGAGAAAGAATCGGCTGATATTGTTGTTTTATCAAACTCATTTTCGGGTAAAGGACTAGCGCCACGTATTGCAGTAAAACTTAAAGCAGGTTTAGCAGATGGAGCGGTAGAATTACCTAAAACTGATGGTGGTAAATTTGCAGTTAAGAAAACAGCTTTTTCTGGTAAAGCCTTCGCTATTACCGAATTAACATCAGCCAATAAAATAATCGCTTTAAATCCTAATGCTTTTGGTGTAAAAGAAAATGGAACAGAAGCAGTAATCGAAAATTTCTCTGCAGATATTAAACAATCAGATTTAGGTACGGTGATTAAAGAAATCGTTCGTGCTACAGATAAAATTTCATTACCTGATGCAGAGTTGGTTGTATCGGCTGGTCGTGGATTAAAAGGACCTGAAAATTGGGGTATGATTGAGGAATTAGCAAACTTACTTGGTGCAGCAACAGCATGTTCTAAGCCTGTAAGTGATGCAGATTGGAGACCACATTCTGAACATGTTGGTCAAACAGGTATCGCAATTAGTCCTAATTTATACATTGCAATTGGTATTTCGGGTGCAATACAGCATTTAGCTGGGGTAAGTTCTTCGAAAGTAATTGTTGTTATCAACAAAGATCCAGAAGCTCCATTTTTTAAAGTAGCAGATTATGGAATTGTTGGTGATGCTTTTGAAGTAGTTCCAAAGTTAATCGAGGCATTAAAAGCGCATAAAGCTTAAATTTGTCATCCTGAGCTTGCTGAAAGGTTAATTTGAATGTTTCAGCAAGTTCAACATGACATCCACAATTATGAAGAAAGTAAAATTAGATATTGTTGGCTTGTCATACAGCCAAACTCAATCGGGTGCTTATGCATTGGTTTTGGGCGAAGTAAACGGACGCCGTAGATTACCAATCATAATTGGCGCATTTGAAGCTCAAGCAATTGCTATTGAGATTGAAAAAATGACCCCGAGCAGGCCGCTTACTCATGATTTATTTAAATCTATGTCCGAAACTTTCCATATTAATATTCAGGAAATTATTATTTACAACCTTGTAGATGGTGTTTTTTATGCAAAATTAATTTGTAATGACGGTAAGAACACACATGAGATTGATGCGAGAACATCTGATGCTATTGCTTTAGCGGTAAGGTTTAACGCAATGATATATACTTATGAATTTATTTTAGCTTCTGCAGGTATTGTGATTGAAGGAAATGATTTTCTATTTCTCGAAAACATGGACAGCATAGCTAAAGAACCTGATGCAGAAACTGTTCCATCTACTACCAGCCAACAAGGTTTTGGCGAATTAACCGTAGATGAATTGCAACAAAAACTCCAAGAAGCAATTGCTGATGAAGCATACGAAAAGGCAGCTCGATTAAGAGATGAATTGCATAAAAGAAGTTCAAGTCAATAAAAATTTTTATCTGGAACAGATAGAATTTAATAAAATATTTTGATTGAGGAATGAGTGATAAATTTATGATAATTGAACCCTAATACTATCCAATCTATCAACCCAATTTTATCAATTAATTAATAACTCACATCAACTCATAAAAACATTAGTATTTTTAGTATCAATGTAGATATTGTTTTAAAATAGTTCTATATTCAGCTTTTACTTTCAAATCAAACAAACTATTTATGAATGTTAAGTTTCGCTTAACTATAATGAGTTTCATGCAATTTTTTGTGTGGGCGGCGTGGTTAATTACAATTGCAAATTATTGGTTCGGAACAAAACAATGGGACGGTGCTGATTTCGGAATTATTTTTTCTACAATGGGCATTGCATCACTTTTTATGCCTACCATTACGGGCATACTTGCCGATAAATGGATTAATGCAGAAAAGCTTTATGCGATTTTGCACATCCTCTATGCAGCAACCATGTTTTATTTGCCACAAGTAGAAGATCCTCACAGTTTTTTTTGGGTAATGTTGGTAGCAATGTGTTTTTACATGCCAACAATTGCTTTAAGTAACTCCATAAGTTACACTACTTTAAAAAATGGAAATTTTGATGTTGTTAAAAATTTTCCTCCAATACGTGTTTGGGGTACTGTAGGCTTTATTGTTGCCATGTGGATTACCAATTTAACTGGTAATAAAGCTAGCGCAAATCAATTTTATATTGCTGGTATAAGTGCTTTATTATTGGGCGTTTACTCATTCACTTTGCCAGCATGTAAACCTTTAAATTTAATTAGCGAGAAAAAAACATTTATACAAAAACTTGGATTAGAATCATTTAAGCTATTTGCTGATTATAAAATGGCACTATTCTTTATTTTTTCAATGTTTTTAGGTGCAGCGCTTCAACTAACTAATGCTTATGGCGATGTTTTTTTAGATGAATTTAAATTATTCCCGGTTTTTGCAGATTCATTTGTTATTAGATATTCTACCATAATTCTTTCTATCTCACAAATATCAGAAACCTTATTTATCCTTGCTATACCATTCTTTTTAAAACGATTTGGTATTAAATGGGTGATAGCAATCGCCATGTTTGCTTGGGTACTTCGGTTTGCTTTATTTTCATTTGGCGATCCATCGGCAAATTTATGGATGATTATAACCTCTTGCATTGTGTATGGTATGGCATTCGATTTCTTTAACATCTCAGGTTCATTATTTGTAGAAACTTCTACAACTCCAAAAACGCGTTCATCAGCTCAAGGTTTATTTATGATGATGACAAATGGTTTTGGAGCTGTTTTTGGAAGTCTTGTTTCTGGCTGGATGATTAATAAATACTTTACTACTTACTATAGCAGCATCGATTCGCTTTCTAAATACGTTAAAAGTGAAGCTGACAACAAACATTTGCTTAAATTTTTAAAAGACAAAGGTATTAGCGTGTTGCAGAACGGTGATTTAAGTAGAGCATTGGATGTAAAAGACTGGCATAACATATGGCTATCTTTCACAATTTACGTTCTTGTTATTGCGATAGTTTTCGTTGTGATTTTTAAACATAAACATACCCGAGCAGAAGTAGAAGCCATTAATCATTTATAACCTCTTAATCCCTTATGTCAGCTGGTAAATACAGAAAAGAACACGATTGCTTAAATTGTGGTTCGCATGTAGAAACGCATTATTGCAGCAAATGTGGGCAACCTAATCTAGAATTAAAAGAAAGTTTCTGGGGATTTATTAGCCACAGCATTGCGCATTATTTTCATTTTGATAATAAATTTTTCCAAACACTAACTCCCTTATTACTTAAACCCGGGCAAGTAACCTTAGATTATTTGGCAGGAAAAAGAGCCAGGTACATCAACCCGGTGAGTATGTACATCTTTGTGTCGATTGTGTATTTTTTGGTTGCATACTCTCCAGAACATTCAAAAAAAAACAAAGAATATAAATCGAGTAAAACTGCAACAGAAAAGGTTATAGCAATTGATAGTGTTAAAAAAGAATTAACAGATGCCGGTATTGTAAATGATAAAAGTGCCAAAGTTTTAGATAATGTTAAGGCCGGATTTGAGGAAGAACTTGACGTAGAAAACTTTAAAGAACTTGGCTTTAAAGAACAAGCCATTGTCCTTTCTAAATTGAAAACTCAGGTAACTGCAAATAAGTCTGATTCGTTGAAAAAGGTAGTATCTAAATTATCAAACATTCATAATGATAGAAACGATAGTACCTATAGCGCATACCTATCTCGACAGAAAAAATTACCCCTACTAAAGCAAGATAATTGGTTTGAACGAATGGTAACCAAACGTTCGATAGCAATTGGTGAAAAATCGGAAGTTATAAAAGAAACATTAGAGCATAACAGGCCTAAACAATACTTTTTAATGATGCCACTTTTGGCTTTATTTATTATGTGGAATTTTCGTAGAAATCACATTTACTATTTAAACCATCTAATTTTTACGATACATGGTATGACTGCCTATTTTATTGTATCAATTATAACAAAGCCTTTAAACAAATACATTTTCGGTGAACATTCTTTACTTGCAAACATTATCGAACTTGGCGTGGTTATCTGGATTGTTTGGTATTTTTACAACGCTTTAAAGGTATTTTATCAAAGGAAACGAGGAGCTACAATTTGGAAGATGGTATTTATTTTTATACTCTACGGTATTGCTCTTGCAATGACTGAGACGGTAATGTTAAACATTATATACTACGTAGCAACCTAAAGCAATCATATTATAGGCATAAAAAAATCCCAGGCTTCTTAAAAACCTGGGATTTCTTATTTATTATCTGTTTATTACTTTCTATCTTTTATTGCAACAAAGTCTCTATCGGTTTCACCAACGTAAATTTGACGAGGACGACCAATTGGTTCTTTGTTCTCATGCATTTCTTTCCACTGTGCAATCCATCCTGGCAAACGACCTAGTGCAAATAGAACTGTGAACATTTCTGAAGGGAAGCCTAAAGCACGATAAATAATACCAGAATAGAAATCAACGTTTGGATATAATTTTCTATCGATAAAATATTGGTCAGTTAATGCTGCTTCTTCCAGTTTTTTAGCAATTTCTAAAATCGGGTCATCTATACCTAAGTTTTCTAAAATATCATCACAAGCTTTTTTAATGATTTTAGCACGTGGATCAAAGTTTTTGTAAACCCTGTGTCCAAATCCCATCATACGGAAAGAGTCATTTTTATCTTTGGCTTTGTTAATCCATTTTTCTGTATCACCACCATCAGCTTTAATTAACTCAAGCATATCAATTACAGCTTGATTGGCTCCACCATGAAGCGGACCCCAAAGTGCTGCAATACCTGCTGCGATTGATGCGTATAAATTACAATCGCTTGAACCTACAATACGAACTGTAGAAGCCGAACAATTTTGCTCGTGGTCTGCATGTAAAATAAGCAATTTATTCATTGCACTAACCACAATCGGGTTCACATCATAATCTTCAGTACGCTGACCAAAAGTCATCCAAAGAAAATTAGTAACATAATCGTACTTGTTTTTTGGATAAATAAGCGGATGACCCAACGATTTTTTATAAATAAATGAAACAATAGTTGGAAGCTTAGCCAATAATTTAATAATGGTTAAATCTTGTTCTTCTGCTGTTTGATTTGGTTTTAAACACTCAGGATAAAATGTAGATAATGAAAATATTAACGAACCCAGTTGCCCCATTGGATGTGACCTTGATGGATAACCATCAAAGAATTTTTTCATATCCTCATGAATTAACGTGTGTTTGCTAATTTCACCTTGAAAACCGTCTAGTTGCTCTTGAGTTGGAAGATTTCCATAAACAATAAGATATGAAACTTCTAAAAAGCTTGATTTTTCGGCAAGTTCTTCGATTGAATAACCTCTGTATTTTAAAATACCTTTTTCGCCATCCAAAAATGTGATTTTACTTTTGGTAGAACCTGTATTTTTGAAACCTGTATCTAAAGTAACAAAACCGGTTAAATCTCTCAATTTTGAAATATCAATCGCCTTTTCGTCTTCTGTTCCTGTAATTACCGGTAATTCAATTGTATTACCATCAACTTTAATTTCTGCAATATCTGACATATTATTGTGTTGTGTTTATAGCTTTCTAAATTATATAAAATTAATATACATGCATAGCAAATCTGTTAATTTAATATGAAATATTAGTCAGTAAGACGTAACAATCATGATTAACAAAAATACCACTCCTTGTTATTTTGCTTTAATTTCTTCCGTAACTCTTCCGCATTCTAGCATCTCTTTACCGTAATAAGGATTTTTAATTTCCTTTTCTGTAGATAGCCAATCTCCCCCATCCCCGTTGTTGGCCATTGGGCAACGCTGCACATAAATTGTGCCCTGTTCAATTTCGTCGGCTTTTACAAAAGCAATCAAATCCATACTTAAAGCTGTAAAATCCTTTCTTTGGGCTACCAAATCGTTGGTATCAGCTATGTTTTTAGCAATACTTGCAGTGGTTTCGCAGCCTTCAAAATTAGCAAGGCTATTTTGTAATTCTTTAGCAGCTTTCTGAGCATCAGATGAATCAGATTGTACTAACGCATTTTTAAGATTTTCATATTGAAGAAAAATTTGCTCCTTTTTAGCATCTTTTATTACAACTTTATTTGTTTTTGTAGCAACAGAAACTGTGTTTGAATCCTTTAAATCTGTTGATTTTTTTTCGGACTGATTACAGGCCATTAAAGAAGCTAATATCGTTACGCCTAATATCCTTTTCATAGTATTTGGTTTTCGGCTCAAATTAGCAATTTAAATATTAATTAAATAAAAAAAGCCCCCGAAAATTTCGGAGGCTCCTATTAAATGATGTTTTAATTATAATTTGAAATTATATCCTAATCTCAAAGCAAATTGCCCTGTTTTCATAAAGTACAAATCAGAAGCACTGTTATTTACATAACCTTCATATTTTGCACCAATTTCTAAACCGTTTGTCCATTCGTAGCCTACACCACCTGTGTAGATAAAGTTCATTTCAGCACCTTCTTTCACTGCTAAACCAGTACCAGCTCCACCTGTTAAATACATTCTATCAATAACGAATGCTTTAACACCGCCCATTACTGGAATAAATTCGAAATTTAAAGGGCTGCCTTTCCATTTCAATTTAGTGTAACCACCTGAAGCATAAACAGCAACATCTTTACTCAAATCGTATTGTAACTTTAAATCTGCGCCGTAACCATAGTCCATTTCAGATTTATCAGGAAAAAGCCCACCTTGAACACCAACACCAACTTTAAATGCCATACCGTTGGTAGTCATCATTGGAGTAGAAGTAGTTTGAGCCTGTAAGTTTGATGTTGCAAAAATCGCGACTGCTGAAGCGACTGCAAAAATTTTAGTAATTGTTCTCATTTTTGGATGTATTTAAGTAATTAATTAAGGTTTAGGTGTACATACGATTTATAAGTGAAAACAGATTTTTTTAAGATTATTTTTTTTGAAATTTCTGAAATAAAAAAAGGCTCCCAAAATTGGGAGCCTTTTTTTAAATGATATTTTGCTCTTTATTATAAGCTGAAACCGTAAGCTAAACGTAAACCTACATATCCTGTGCTACCACCATCTTGAGATAAGCCTTCATATTTTAAGCCTAAATCTAAACCATTACTCCATGAGTAACCAACTGCTGGCGAATAAACGAATGATGTACCGCTTCCTGATTTAGTACCAAAACCAGCACCAAGTTCTGCTAAACCATAAACACCAGAACCAGTTGTGTTAAAGAAATATTTAACACCTGCTTTAACTGGAATGTAACCATAGCTTGGAAAATCTACACCAGTATTACCGATTTCTTTACCAACTAAATGAGTATAACCTGTAGTGATTGGAATAGATAATTGTTTATCGATATCGAATTGGTAACGTAAATCTGCACCTAAAGCTACACTGTAAGCATCACTTGTAGGAATACCACCAATAACTCCTACACCAAGTTTTTGAGCTTGAACATTAGTAGAGAAAAAAAGCGCCACTACAGCTGCTGAAGTAGCAATAATTTTAGTAATTGTTTTCATTTTAAATATAATTTTTTGAGTTAAACGAATATAACTGCACCTTTACAAACCTTGTGCCAAAAGCATCATTATTGATGTGTTAAGCCGTAAATGCGTTATATTTTGACATTTAAAATTCTATTTTCGGCAAGAAGTTCTAAAACCTGTCGTTTTAAAGTGTCTATTGGTAACGACGCATCAAGCCAATTAATTTTTACGCCATCTTTTTCCATCTTTCTAAAAAAAGTATTTTGTCTTTTAGCAAACTGACAAATTGCATTGCCTAGCTTTACTTTTAAGTCTTCATAATTGATATCGCCTGATAAATAACTGGCGATAAACTTATATTCTAATCCATAAAAAACTAGCATTTCTTTACTTACCCCCATCGCCAATAAGTTTTTTACTTCTTCCACCATACCGTTTTGCAATCTTTGTTCTAAGCGAATTAAAATATTAGATCGAGTTCGTTCTACTTCATTTTTTAATCCAAATACTATAGGTTCAATTTCTGGTCTTTCGATAGATGGAATTTCATGATGATTTAAATATTCAGCGATTTCTATTGCCCGTATTAATCTTTTGTTTGATGAACGATCTGCATGTTTTATGTTTTGAACTGGATAATCGGATAATTTCTGAATTAAATCATATCTTGATAAAACCTCTAATTTAGTTCGCAACACTATATTTACGGGAACTGCTGTGTAAAGCTGATTTTGTAAAATGCTGTGGATATACATTCCTGTTCCACCACAAAGTATTGGTATTTTTTTATTTTCGATGATGCTTTGATAAGAACTATAAAAATCATTTTTAAAGGCATCAACATTATAACGTTCTCCAGGTTCTAAAATATTTATAAGGTGATATGGAATTCGTGTATTTCCAACTTGATACTCTGCCAAATCTTTACCAGTACCAATATCCATACTTTTAAAAACCTGTCTGCTATCGGAGCTGATAATTTCACCATTTAATTCTTTAGCAATTTGTACTGCAAGTTTTGTTTTACCCGAAGCTGTTGCACCTAAAATTATAACTAATGGGTTCTGATTCATGATGATGAAGGAATTATTAAAACTTTAAAATGAATTTGATGCTTCCTGTATTAAACGCATTTAAACCATTTGCGACCAGTTCATTTTTCTGCAATTGCCTATTTCTATTTTCATCCAAGTTAAAATATTGCGGTTCTAAAATCCCAACTTGCTTAAATCCAATTTTTAAATAACTATCCCCAGCCGACCAATCTCTATCGGCATAAGTCATTATATCATTTGATTCAAGTATAATTTTTACATATTTTAATAGTTTGCTCAAACCACCTGAAATAGAAAAACCACCTCTAGTCGCAAAGCGAATTAATTCGATGGATTTATAATTATCGGTATGGTTCATTTTTCGAAGGGCAGAAAACGTTGCAACGGCAAAAAGTTCATTGGTATAGTAAAGTCCGAATTTATATCTCGAACTTACCGCACCTTGAAGATGAAAATCGTTTAGAAATCTATCTGCTTGTGGTTTATCTAACTTTTTTATTTCTGTTTTTCTGCCGTGAATACGAACATTTAAACCCATCAAAGACTTTATTCTGTAGATGACTTGTTCGGGTTTTGTCAACCAAACATCTTCCCAAAGATGAATCAGCTTAATATTATGCTTATGATGTTGGTTTTGAATATCGATTAAATCTTCAGGTAGAAAATCATTTTTGATATTTATCAGATGGATGATAAAGTTATTCTGATTAAATGACAGGAAATTATTTTCTACTGAACTGGTAAGGATGTTATTCGAATGCAAAGCGAGCAGAAAGTCGCTTTGCCATTCATTGCTTGTTAGTATAAAATCCGACTTAGAATTGTTCAAAAAGTTTGCTTTAAAAAATTTAATTTTTATATCGCAAATTTAACTTTTTAAGGTTGATAAAATCTATACCCAGACTTTTTCTTTAAAATGTATATGGATAATCTCTATAAAAGTTTCAACTTCCTTCAATGTGTCTTCATCAAGCATGGAAAGGGAAAAACCTTTCTTTTCGTCACCAAACTCGGTTAAATGATGCGATGGTTCAAATTCACTTGTATTTAATTGAACATCAACATTATCAGCATTTATAAAAATCCCGACGAAAAAGCGTTCAGTAGTTTTACCATCATTTTCGATTACATTTTTTTCACTTACCAGAACATAATTTGTTTCCGAATTTTCTTTAACAGAGTAACCTCTGGCAGCATAAGGTTGTAAACTTGCTCTAATGGTTTGGAAGATTTCTACAAGGTCAGTTTTCATATATAAGGTTTAGTGAGATTAACATTTGTACTTTACTTTTGTTTATTATATTAATCTAACCACCATTTTTGTACCGGAAGATTTTCATTCAAACTAACGGTTTCACCCAATTTTGGAGTAGTAATTCGCAGATTTTTCTTTTCGGCTTCAGCTGTTGCTCGCTCTATTGGCTCATTCCATGGATGCATAGATAATGAAAATTTACCCCAATGAACAGGCATTAAAACTTTAGTATTTAAATCAATTGCAGCCTGAACTGTCTGCTCCGGATACATGTGTATGTATGGCCAAAGTTCATTGTATTGCCCGCATTCTAGAAGAGCAATGTCAAAAGGCCCGTATTTCTCGCCGATTTGTTTAAAATGCGTATCGTAGCCAGAATCTCCTCCTAAAAACAACCGATAGTTTGGCAAATCCAACACAAATGCCGACCATAACGTTTGGTTTCTTTTAAACTTACGTCCAGTAAAATGACGAGCTGAAACTGCAGTTAGTTTTAAATCATTATACAACGATACAGATTGCTCCCAGCAAAGCTCATGAATTTTATTTGCTTCAATACCCCATTTTTCTAAATGAGCACCAACACCTAAAGAGGTAACTACACTTTTAACTTGGGGTGCAATTTTCAGAATCGTTTGGTAATCAAGATGGTCGTAATGATCATGAGTAATAACCAAAACATCAATATTTAAAAATTCTTCGGCTTTAACAAAGTTTGTACCCGGAAACGCTTTACTTCCAATAAATGAAAATGGTGAAGGTGTGGTGCTAAAAATTAGATCGACTAAAATTCGTTTTTCATTTATTTTTATAAGATAAGATGAATGTCCAAACCATATAATTTCTGGTTCACTATTTTTTGGCTTTGAATTTAAATCAGGTTTAGTAAATGTTAATTCTTTATTAGGAATTTTATTAGGATGTTTTCCAAAGAAATATTTATTAATAATTGTAAGAAGGCTCACACCTTCTGGCTGCATAGGTGTAAAAGAATTATTTTGCAAAGCGCCATCTCTATAAATTGATAGCTGATAGAGTTTTTTTAACCGCTCTCCTTTCGGTAAGCTTCCGAAAACAGGCATATTCATTACAAATACAGTAAATACTAACAGGAATATTATAATGTACAAAGCCATTTTTTAGATTATTTTTTTGGCTAAAGTAAGTCGAATTTTTGCTTTAAAAAACGGTGAAAAGTTTGGAATAAGTAAAATATTTTCAGAGGAATTTTCGAACTATGGGTTATTAAGAACTGAAAATGCGTAAATGCATTAAAAATTCATGACTAAAGTTGATAAATTTCGTATAATTACAATAACGAACCTTTACCGTATAAACCAATAAATGCAATCGAAGCCGACAACCATAAAGGAAATAGCCAAAATTTTGAATTTATCGCCATCTAGCGTATCAAGAGGTTTGCATGATCATCCAAGTATTGGTGCGGTAACGCGTGAGAAGATTAAACAGTTGGCCAAGTCTTTGAATTATGAGCCAAATAATGCTGCCATTCTATTTCAAAAAGGTAAAACTTATACCATTGGCGTAATACTTCCGGAATTAACCGAAAACTTTTTCTCAACTGCAATTTCTGCTATTGAAGATGAGGTTTTGAAAAAAAACTACACCGTTATTTTCGCTCAATCTCACGATGATTTTGATAAAGAAGTTCGCCTGGTTGATAAAATGAAAAACCAAAGAGTTGATGGTTTACTGGTATCGATAAGTAAAGACACTTCTAATTTCGACCATTTCGAAAAATTAAAGGCATTTAATATTCCGGTCGTTTTCTTTGATAGAATACCACCGTTTAAAAATGTTCATTACGTTGCCTGTTCTTTGGAAAATGCTACCATTAAAGCTGTTAATTTTCTTTTGAAAAAAGGACATCGTACCATTGGAATGATTAACGGACCAACAACTTTATTTGCAAGCGGAGAACGAAAAGATGGTTATATGCAAGCCATAAACTTTAATCGGTTAAAGTTTGACCCAACTCTAGTTATCAATTGCGATTTAAGTGAAGAAGCTACCATTGATGCAGCAAATCAGTTAATTAACCACCGCAGAAAGCCTTCGGCAATTGTTGCATTTAATGATTATATCGCTTTATTCTTGATAAAATATTTAAAGAAATTAAAAATAGCTGATGAAATTGATGTGGTGAGTTATGCTAATCTTCCCATTATGGATTATTTGGATTATTCACCTATAGCTTCAGTAGAGCAATATCCTTATATACAAGGACAAAAAGCCGCAAATATTTTAATGGATTTAATTAACAGTCCTCAATCAGAAAATCAGGCATTTTATAATACCCTTGTAGAATCTGATTTGATAATTAACGAGGGCAAAACAGACTGATAGCTTTAACCAAAACCTTTTATTTCAACGCTACTGTTAAATATAAAAGAGTGCTATTAGTGAAGCTCATTGAATAATTTACACTAAACATTCTATAATCCGATAAAGCTCAGCAATAGGCACTTAAATCTTTGAATAAAATCTTTCGAGCTTTTTTTGCTATTTTCGCTTATAACATGTTAAATATACAATCGAAACTTCCAGGTGTAAGCACTACTATATTCTCAGTAATGTCTAAGCTTGCAGCTGAATACAATGCCATTAATTTATCGCAAGGTTTTCCAGATTATCCAAGCGACCCAAAACTTACAGAATTGGTAAATAAAGCCATGAAAGATGGCTTTAATCAATATGCACCAATGCCCGGCAACACTCTTTTGAAAGAAACAATTGCCGAAAAAGTAGAAAAATGTTATAACATAAAATACAATCCTGATACAGAAATTACCGTAACCACCGGTGGAACCCAGGCAATTTTTACCGCTTTGGCTGCTATAATTAATCCTGGTGATGAGGTTATAATTTTTGAGCCTGCTTATGATTGTTATGCACCAACTATAAAACTCTTTGGCGGTTTGGTTAAAACCTACCAGCTTGCACCACCTAATTATAGCATTGATTGGGACATGGTTAAAAAGCTATTCACTTCTAGTACTAGGATGATAATCTTGAATTCTCCTCAAAATCCAACTGGAAGCATTCTGTCAGACGATGACATGAAATCGCTGATTAAATTAATTAATGGAACAGACATTTTAATTTTAAGTGATGAGGTTTACGAACATTTAATTTACGATGAGCAACAGCATAGAAGTGTTATGCTTTATCCAGAATTAAAAGAAAGAAGCTTTATCGTAGCATCTTTTGGAAAGCTTTTGCACGCTACTGGTTGGAAGTTGGGTTATTGCCTTGCTCCAGAGCAACTCACAAAAGAGTTTAGAAAAGTACACCAATTTAACGTTTTTAGCGTTAATAGTCCGATGCAACAAGCAATTGCCGAATACATTAAAAATACTGATAATTATATAGGTATAACTAATTTCTTTGAAACGAAGCGCAATTACTTTAGAGGGCTTTTAGCTGATACAAGATTTGAGTTGCTACCATGTAATGGTTCCTATTTTCAATGTGCTAGCTACAGTAAAATAAGTGATGAAAAGGATGTAGATTTCAGCATCAGGCTGATAAAAGAATTTGGCGTTGCCACTATTCCTGTTTCGGCATTCTACCAAAAGGCAAACGACCATAAAATTATTAGACTTTGTTTCGCCAAAGAAAATTCAACACTTGCATTGGCAGCAGAAAAATTAAGAAATGTTTAATCATCCCCAAACCTAAACATATGGAAACACCTATTTACACACAAATAGAAAACCTGAAAGTAACGATTTTTCAGGCGTATCTTTTTTGGGAAAACATTGAAAAAAATCTTCTGAATTTAGCCCTGAGACTATCTATGGGTGTTAGAGAAAAAACGGATATTATAGTTTTGCCTGAGATGTTTAATAGCGGCTTTAGTATGAATTCGGAAACATTGGCCGAAGAAATGGGTGGCAAAACCATGCAGTGGATGCAAAAAATGGCTCATCAATATAATTGCATTGTAACTGGTAGTTTAATAATAAAAGAAAACGGGAATTATTATAATCGTTTGGTGTGGATGGAACAAAACGGCGACCATAAATATTACGATAAACGCCATTTATTTGGTTTAGGTGATGAAGACAAAAATTTTACCTCGGGGAGTGATAAACTTATTGTAGAATTGAAGGGTTGGAAAATTAGACTTGCAGTTTGTTATGATTTGCGCTTTCCGGTTTGGTTGCGTAATGTTAACGAAGAATATGATATTTTATTAATTGTAGCAAGTTGGCCTGATAAACGTTCAGCACACTGGAGAGCCTTAATTCCTGCCAGAGCAATAGAAAACCAAAGCTATGTAATTGCGGTAAATCGCGTTGGGCATGATGGAAATCAGGTTTATCATGGTGGTCATTCTATGGTTATAGACCCTTATGGAAGTACAGTTTATTACAAACCCGAAGATGAGGATATGTACACCGTTACAATAAATTACGAAGAACTGGTGAAGATAAGACGCCAATTTCCGTTTTTAAAAGATGCAGATAAATTCCAAATAGAATAATCAAGAGATAAATAACAATTAGCAGTTCTTAAAATATTAACCTAAAAAATCATTACCAAACAGATGTTTAACCGTCGTAAATTTATAAAAGTCTCTACCCTTTCTGCTGGCTT
Source organism: Pedobacter lithocola (assembly GCF_042650845.1). Classification (NCBI taxonomy): domain Bacteria; kingdom Pseudomonadati; phylum Bacteroidota; class Sphingobacteriia; order Sphingobacteriales; family Sphingobacteriaceae; genus Pedobacter; species Pedobacter lithocola. Next base: position 974,807 of record NZ_JBHSBW010000007.1, read on the forward strand.
ATTAGCACTTGATAAAACCAGCATGGCTGATGCCTTGCCATCCCAATCAAACAAACCAGCCAATTTGCCCATCGTAATTTCCACCTGGGATTTTGGTATTGCCGCAAATGCTGATGCTTGGAAAGTGCTTTCAAAAGGAGGAAAAGCTTTAGATGCAGTTGAACAAGGTGTTTGGGTACCAGAAGCCGATGAAAAAAATCAATCGGTAGGTTATGGAGGTTTACCAGATAGAGATGGAAAAGTTACTTTAGATGCCTGTATTATGGATGAACTTGGCAACTGTGGAGCCGTTTTAGCATTAGAGCATATAAAACATCCTATTTCTGTTGCACGTAAGGTAATGGAGAAAACACCACACGTAATGCTTGCTGGAGATGGTGCACTACAATTCGCTTTAGAACAAGGCTTTAAAAAAGAAAATCTACTTACACCATCGAGCGAAAAGGCTTGGAAAGAATGGCTTAAGATTGCAAAATACGAACCTGTAATGAATATTGAGAATAAGCTTTATGATAAAGCTGCACCTCAAAAACTACCTGGAAATCAATACAACCACGATACGATTGGCATGTTAGCTATTGATGCGAAAGGGAATATTTCTGGAGCGTGTACAACAAGCGGAATGGCCTATAAATTACATGGTAGAATTGGTGATAGTCCGATAATTGGTGCTGGTTTATTTGTTGATAATGAGGTTGGTGGAGCTACTTCCACAGGTGTTGGCGAAGAAGTTGTTCGCAATGTTGGCTCATTTTTGGTAGTTGAACTAATGCGACAAGGTTATACACCAGAAGCTGCTTGTAAAGAAGCTGTTATGCGTATCATTAAGAAGAAACCCGAAACAGCCAAGAATATTCAGGTTGGTTTCTTAGCTATCAATAAAAAAGGTGAATATGGTGCTTATGCCATTCAGCAAGGATTTAGTTATGCAGTTTGTAATGCTGAGAAACAAGATTTGCTAATCAAAGGGAAGAGTTATTATTAATCCTCCTATAACCAAAGAAGAGGCAAACAGAATAATTGATATTAAAAATATTTTATACGAAGGGCAAAGGTTTCTGTTAAATAGGTGACTAAATATTTGTTTAAGTCATTGTATTTAATCTCTAACTGCACCAAAAGTAAATTACTGTAATTTTAAAAAATAGCATGAACATAGCAAATTCAAAGCCTTCTTTGAGGGTTGAGGGATTATTAGAAGTATGTGCAAATGGCTACGAATCTGCTTTGGCAGCACAAATTGGTGGTGCTAAAAGAGTAGAATTTTGTGATAATTTAGCCGAAGGCGGAACCACGCCCAGTTACGGACAAATTGCTTTGGCTAAGAAGAACCTCAGTATAGAAATTTGGCCCATTATTCGTCCGAGAGGCGGCGATTTTTTATATTCCGACCTTGAATTTAACTTGATGATAGAGGATATAAAAATCTGTAAATCATTAAATTGTGATGGAATTGTTATTGGAATACTTACAGCAGATGGAAGTATAGATAAGACTAGATGTAAAGCATTGTTTGAACTAGCTAAGCCATTACCGGTGGCTTTTCATAGGGCCTTTGACATGAGTAATAACATGGATAAAGCTTTAGAAGATTTAATCGATTTAGGAATTGTACGCATACTTTCATCAGGTGGTGCAAACTCTGCAATTGAGGGAGCAGATACTCTGGCAAAATTAATTGAAAAAGCAAAAGGAAGAATATCTATTATGCCAGGTGCAGGAATAAATAAAGATAATATTAAAGAACTGATGCATAAAACTGAGGCAACTGAATTTCATGCATCAGCTAAAAGCTTTGTAAGTAGCAAAATGATATACAGAAATACACAAACCAAAATGGGAAGTATTGAAGATGAATATCAATATGAAGTAACTTCTGTAGATAAGGTAAAAGATTTAGTTAAGCTAATAAATGAAAATTAAAAAACTGTATATTCAGATCGAACTTAAATAAAAAAATAATTCAATCGTTTAGTTTTCAGATAATTAAGTATATTTAATTAACTAAATCACCTAAAAACTAAATGTTATGAAAAAACTCTCGTTCCTATTATCTATTGCCTTATTTTTTGCAGCTTGCCAAAGTAAGGAGGCTAAAACAACTGATGCTGCAACTTCAGATACAACAAAATACCCTTATCAGCTCAAAAAGGCTCAAAATTGGGCAATGAATACCGATCCCAATAATATGGTTACGGCCATGACTTTAATTAAAACTTTAGAAAATTTAGATACAGCCGGCATGGGAAAAGTTTTGGCAGATAGCGTAATGTTTGATCTGGATGGCTATCAATTTAAGGGAACAAAACCGGAATTTTTAAAACAAATACAAGGCGAATTTGCAAAAATGAGCGGTTTTAAAGTTACTATGGAAGATGCCGAATCTGTAATCAATAAAGATAAAACAGAAGAATGGGTAAGTTTGTGGTACAGTCAAATTTCTACAACTAAAGATGGAAAATCTGACACCGTGAAACTATTCAATGATATCAAATTAAAAGATGGAAAAGTTTTACGTTTATCTGAATATGTACAACATCCAATGAAGAAATAATATTTAAGGCTGTATCATAAAAACGAAGTGTCATCCTGATCCTGTATAAGGACATGCATAAACTGCCTGTTGAGGCGTTTAGATAAGTTCATCATGTAGTGTTTCGGAGATAAATTCATTTACGATACAGCCTCTTTCATTTTTTATCTCCACTACCAATAACGTAACCTAAACCTGGTGTTAACCAGTGCAGAAGAATTACTCTAGAATATCGATAATTTATAGGTGATAGCAGCAACACACCAAAAAGAATTAAACCAACATAATACCACAAATTTTCATATACAAGCTCTAAACCTAAAATGTATGAAGCCACGCCAATGGTTATAATTTCAGCAACATTCATAGCGTAACTCACAAACATCGAAACATAAAAAAATCCAGGCTCCCTTTCAAATTTTAAGTTACACACCGGACAATTTATATTCGTTTTTTGCAGTTTAAAAGCATAAGCATTTCCTGAAAATATATCTCCTTTGCGGCAACGTGGGCATTTACATTGAATAACCGCTTGAAATTTTGATAACTCTGCCATAATCTATCTTTTTTTTATTGATGCAAAGCTAATCCTTATGAAGTTGAATAATTATGATCTGTATCATATTTATGAACAGTAGATAATGCCAAAAGTTATAACATTTATTTAAGATTATTTTTTTATGATTTTACCCTTACTAAGCAAAATTAAACCTTTATCAGCCAATAATTTAACGCCTCTTATAACGGTTTCAACACGTAAGCCGGTCATATCAGCTAAATCTTGTCGCGTAACTTTTAAGCTTTCGCCACTTGCTAAATCGGCAAATAAATAATTAATTATAGTTTCCAGCCTGTGTTCTGCCTTTTCGTTTGCCAATTCTTCCAGCATCATCGATTTATAAAAAAGCCTATTGCTTAAAACCTTAATTAAATCCATGCTAAAATCAGCATCACGTTTTAAAAGTTCAAAAAAATCATCTTTGCCTAAAGCTATTAATTCAGAATTTTTGGTGGCAATTGTAAATGCCAAATAAGGTCTGTTTACCAATAATGCAGGCTCACCAAAATACTGCCCGCTTTTAAAAACTCCTTGAATAAATTCTTTTCCTTCTTCGCTAACTGTAACCATCCTTATTTCACCACTTTTAATGAAGTATACAAAGCGTGGTTGCATGCCTGGTTCGTAAATAATCGAATCTTTAAGAATCCTTTTTATTGGATATCCTTTATCAATTAATTGCTCGATATACATTTGGTTATAAAAAAATAAATTTAACCCAAAGTTTCCTTCATTAAGCCTGTATAAAATTCCTTTAAAGATAAGCCCATTGCAGCCACTTGCTGTGGTATAAAGCTTGTAGCGGTTTGACCAGGGATAGTATTAATTTCAATAAAATAAAACTTACCTGTTTCATGCTCTAAGAAATAATCTATCCGCACTACTCCCCTACAATTTAATTTATTGTAAACATCTTTTATAATTTGATGAACTCGATTAAATTCTTCCTCAGTCATATCACCAGGCGTAATTTCCTGTGTTGCACCCGGGGTGTATTTTGCTTCGTAATCAAAAAATTCGTTTGCGGGAATAACCTCAGTAGTTGGTAAAACTGTAATTTCTCCTTTCGCTTTAAATACGCCAATAGAAAATTCTCTTCCACTAACAAACTCTTCAATCAATACTTGTGTATCTTCCTTAAATGCCTTTTCTAAAGCGCTGTCCAAATCATCAGCGTGTTTTACTTTACTCATGCCAATGCTGCTTCCGCCACTATTGGGTTTTACAAAATATGGCAACCGTAAATCTTGTTTAATTTGCTTTAAATCGTAATTTCCATTTTTAAAAATTTGAATGGATATAGCGGTGTATAAATTATCAATTCCTTCTACAATGGCTTTTGTATAACCCTTATTCATTGTTATTGATGATGTTAAGGCATCACAAGTGGTGTACGGAATGTGAAGCATATCAAAATATCCTTGCAATTTCCCGTCTTCACCTGGCGAACCATGAATAGCAATGAATACACCGTCAAATTTAATTTTTCGGCCTTCAAAATTTAAGGAAAAATCGTTTTTGTCTATTTCTATTTTAAAAGAATCGGCTGGTTCGTAAAACCAACCATTATCATTTAGCATAATTTTATAAACATCATATAAGTTGGTATCAATATTTTGAGCAATAGTAGCTGCGCTTTTTACCGAAACAACCCATTCGCCTGTGGTACCGCCTGTTAGCAATGCTATCGTTTTTTTCATGTTAAAAAATCCTTATTTATAAATAGAAATTGATGTAAATATATCTTCAAAAATATAAATATCTTTGAGCAATAATTAATTTTGAATTGGAGAAATAACATTTGATGGTATTGTATTTGCTAAATGCTGTGCATTCAATAATTCAACAATCGCTTATTCGATAATGAAAATAACTACATTTGAGTTTATAGCATTAACCCCAGAATTTAAGTTTCATGTCTAAATTTATAGATTATTTAAAAACCAGTTCTTTTAGAAAGACCATAATAGCAGCCGTTTTAACCGTTTTTGTACTACTACTTATTGCCTTTTTTAGTTTAAGATTTTACACCAAACATGGCCAAGGGTTAAACGTACCAATGGTAAAAGGACTTTCTTTTACAGATGCAGTTGTAAAATTAGAAGAAGCCGGGCTTAAATACGAGGTAGATTCTGTGTTTATTTTGGACCAACCTGCGGGGATAGTTATCGATCAAGACCCTGACCCAAATACATTTGTTAAAGATAACAGAACAATTTACTTAACAATAAACGCCGGAAACATTCCAAATACCAAGTTCCCTGATATTGCATTTAAAACTTTAAGAGAAGCACAAGCAATTATAGAAAGTTCGAGGTTAAAGCTTGGAGATACCACTTACAAAGCAGATGTTAGTCGTGATGTTGTTCTAGAAGCAACCTTTGGTGGTCAGCAGATACAGGCTGGTGAAACCATTCCTGTTGGCTCAAGAATTAATTTAGTTTTAGGTGATGGTCGTGGTAACCAGGATGTTGATATTCCTCAACTACTTGGCTTAACCATTGATGAAGCTAAATTTAGTTTAAAAGGTTCTGCACTTACTTTAGGCGATATTTTGTACGAAGGAACCATTACAGATAGTGCAAATGCATTAATCACCAAGCAAGACCCAATGCCAGCCGATTCAATAACTAAAGTTACCATCGGCACAAAAATAAATATCACGCTATCTAACAAGCAATTATAAATTCGCATCAAACCATAATGACTGAAGTAGAAAAAAATAAAATGAGTGGCGGCAAGAAAGCAGCATTAATTATAGCCGCTGTAGTTATTCTAATTGGGGGATACTTTGCAGGAAATTTGTACAAAGTATATTTCGCACCAAACGTTACGGATAATCAAAAATACTTATACATAAAAACCAATTCTGATTACAATGCATTGGTAGAAAATTTGAAAACGAAAGATATTGTTAAAAGTGTCTCATCGTTCGCAACTGCTGCAGAAAAAATGAAACTGACGGGCAATGTAAAACCTGGTCGTTATCGTTTAAGAAAAGGAATGACAAACCGAACGCTGATTAATTTGATAAAGGCAGGTAACCAAGAACCTGTAAAACTGAAATTTCAAAACATCCGCAAAAAGGAAAACTTTGCAGCTTATTTGGCTAGCAACTTAGAAGCAGATTCTTTAAGTTTCATAAACGTATTGGATTCTACGCCACTGATATCAAAATATGGTTTCAATCAGGATAATGTTTATGCTATGTTTATTCCAAATACTTATGAAATGTACTGGAATGTTTCGCCGATAGAATTTTTTGAGCGCATGCATAAAGAATATGATAAGTTTTGGACTGCTGAACGTAAACAAAAAGCTGCAAGTTTAAATCTAACACCTGCACAGGTTTACACCTTAGCTTCTATAGTAGATGCCGAAGCATTATATGATAAAGAAATGCCTATTATAGCTGGTTTATATTTAAACAGATTGAATAAAGGTGTTTTATTACAGGCAGACCCAACTGTTATATTTGCTAACAATGATTTTACGGTAAAACGTGTAACCAATAAACTTTTGCAGGTACAATCATTATACAATACATATAAATACGCTGGATTGCCTCCTGGCCCTATTATGATGCCGAGCATAAACGCAATCGATGCGGTGTTAAATCGTGATCAAAACGATTATATCTATATGTGTGCAAAAGAAGATTTTTCTGGTTACCACAATTTTGCGGTAACAAAAGCACAGCATGAAATTAATGCGAAAAAATATCGTGAGGCTTTAAATAAAAGAAACATTTTTAAATAATGTACAGCCACACAACTAAAATTAGGGTTAGATATGGTGAAACCGACCAAATGGGTTACATGTATTATGGTAATTATGCACAGTATTATGAGGTTGGTCGTGTAGAGATGTTGCGTAGTTTAGGTATGAGTTATAGTTCTATGGAAGCAGAAGGCATTATGATGCCGGTTTTAGAACTAAAATGTAAATACATAAAACCAGCGCATTACGACCAGGAAATTACCGTTAAAACTATTGTTAATGTATTGCCAGGGGTTCGTATTTATTTTGAATATGAATTGTACAACGAAAAAGACGAACTTATTAACCTTGGCGCAACAACACTTGTGTTTGTTGATATGAAGAAAGGTAAACCAACAAATCCTCCCGAAAATTTTATGAAAAAAATATCGGCATTTTTTAATTAACACTTATAATGGAATGGTTACACAGGCAATTATTACATCTTAAATTCTATTCTAATTTTATCGAATGGTCTAAGGGTTGCGTATTGCCTGGATTTAGTCCGCTGCCACTTTACACTGTCGCAACATTCTTCTTTAAAGAAATTGGTAAAGAATCGTTAGTTAACAAATCCTCTTCCCTGGCGTATAGCTTTATGCTTGCCATATTCCCAAGCATAATTTTCTTATTCACACTAATACCATTTATACCGATATCAGGCTTTCAGGATAAGCTATTAAGTCTAATCGAACTAATACTACCCCATAATGCTTTCGACGCGTTTGAAGTGACTTTAAAAGACATCGTTAAAAATCAAAATAAGGGATTACTTTCCTTTGGTTTTTTATCGGCAATATTTTTTGCCACAAATGGCGTAAAAAATTTAATGAAGGCTTTCAATAAAGCTTCACTAATCATCGAAACCAGAAGCTGGTTAAAGCAACGTTTAATTGCGTTGGTATTAACGATGACGATATTCTTCTCGGTTATATTATGCATTAGCGCTATGGCTATTGGAGAATTACTTTTAAACTATATTAAAACAGAATTACACATAAAAGATAGCCTTGCAGTTTATGCTATACAGCTTACCAGATGGACGCTCTTAACGGTATTGTATTTTATCACGATTTCGATTTTATATCGTTACGGTCCATCGCATGCAAAAAAGTGGAAACTTTTTAGTGCGGGTTCATGGCTTGCCACTATTTTGGCATTTTTAACCATTTGGGGTTTCTCATTTTACATAAATAACTTCGGTTCTTACAATAAAGTTTACGGCTCAATCGGGACATTGATCGTGGTAATGATATGGCTCTATCTAAATTCTTTAATCTTATTAATCGGTTTTGAGCTAAATGCAAGCGTTGATGTAAGCAAAAGGAGCGTAAAAATCCTTCGCCCGACCTTCAATTTGTTCAAAAAAACAGCTCCAATTGAAGATAATATTACTAAGAAGTAAATTTTTCTCTCTCTGTGTTAAGCAATTATCAACTTTTTAGAAAAAAAACGCAATCACTATTTGCAGATTTAAATGGGATTTGTACTTTTGTCGCGGAGAGTTGGCAGAGTGGTCGATTGCGGCAGTCTTGAAAACTGTTGACTTGTTAAAGGGTCCGCGGGTTCGAATCCCCCACTCTCCGCTGATTATAGCCCTAATTAATTGTTAATCAATTAGTTAGGGCTTTTTCTTTGCCCTGTGGGGCTAATTGTGGGGCTAAAAATTAATCTTGAAGTAGAAAATTAATATAGCATACAAGTTTTCATCTGCTGTCGAAATGAGCGGATAATAGATTTTATTCGGAGTTTAAACACAATTACTCATATTATTATTAATAATTGATTAGAGTGCTTAAAAGATGGGTTGTGTGGAAAGATTTAAATCCAATGATGACACGATAGTATAATATACGAATGATTATTAATTTTAAATTAAAGAACACATTCGGAAAATTAATTACCAAATTGCTATCAGATTGCCATCATCTTGAAAACCAAACTTCTCATACATCATTGTAATAGTATTACTTTTACTTTTTACCAATATTGATGTATCAGTTTCTTCAGAAGAGTATGGCTCGAAAATCAAAATTTGAGTATCTCCTAAATCAAAATCTAAACCTAAAAGATGAATGATTTCTCTGCCTTTATGGAATACTACAACCCCTACTTTATTTTTCAATGTTTTTTTTAATGCTCTTACAACTTCAATGTTGTTGTTTTGAGCGTCAATAATTACTCCATCCTTATTATCTACAACTACACGCTTTTGATTAATTAATTTTAACAAATGATTAACTGGCAAAGCAGACTTCTGTAAATCAGCAATTTTAACATCCTTGAATTTCACATTAAAATGTTTTTCTATCTGCTTAAGAGCTTCAAAAAACCTTAATTTTTCAAGATAACTCGGTGTAAAGTTATTTTTGGCATCTAATGATTTGTTAAGTAAGCTTTTATTGTTTTGGAAATGCAAATTAAAGGACTTACCACTAAAAATAAAATGAGCCAGCAAATAGACTTTAATAGCTGAATTAATTGAAATCAATTTGTTAGGTTCGAAAATTTTAACCTTAAAAGTAAACTTTGGTTGTTTGCTTATATCAATATTTATCTCTATTCGGAAAGTATCAATAGTTGTCTTAACAAGTAACCTATTGCTTTTTAAGTTGTAAACATCATATCTAATGTTCTCTACTTCAAAATCACTATGCAAGAATTGAATTGAACAAGTTTGAGAAAATACTGCGGGTGTTTGCACGGTTAACTTTGCTAAAGTATCAAGCTTAAGAAAACTGAAACCCTCAATAGAATATTTGAAACTCGCTAAATCTTTTCCTGTAAAAGTAAGGTTTAGCCCTCCTTTACCATTCGTAAATCTTTTATATTTTTCGATTACCCGCCTATCTGAAATTTGAAATTGAATTTCCTGCTGTGTTACTCCAGTAGCATTTTCAATAGATGTTATCCAATTTTTTTCAGGTGATAAATTCAGCCCTATTTTTAAATTATGGGCATCAAATACTTCCTGTCCTGTACTGATGGAAATAGATTTATCTTCAATATCCTTTTTTAAATTATCCTTGATATTTTCATGTAAGCCATTTAAGAATTCTTCTGCGGTAATTTTATAGCTATGAATGTCATTTTGTTTCAAGAAAGCCTCTTTCAATTCAGGGATAAATGGAGAAACATAGAACATTTTTTTTCCCTCTCCGTTTGTATGTTCAAGGATTTTCTCAAAAAGAGACCATACATTTAAATCTTCATATCCATATCCTAAAAAAACTATATGCTTCGAAGCCAATTCACTAATTATCGAAGCCCAAAAAGGATTTCTGTAATCTGTACCGTATAAATTTGAATAATCTTTGTCGGTGATAACTATACTTTTATCATCATGAATATCGCCATGTAATTTGTAAATTTTAACTTTATTGTGCTGAGGAATAGTAACATCTATTGGCTTTGATATTACAACAGCTCGACTTGTATAACTGTCCTCAATTAAAGTATCATAATTAGTCGTTATGATAGTTCTAAAAAAAGACACTCTACTCAACAAATCGTGGTTGTGAGTATTTGTTGGTTTTTTAATAAATTCTTTTCTCAGGATAGCAATTAATTCATTTCTACTTCCATTTTTAAGCGTTATAAAATCCTGGGCTAATTTACTTAAGCCACTATTTTCATAAACTTTATTCTTTTCCTCTTCCGTTAATGAGTTAAAAATGATTTTTGCCAATGTTCCTCCAGAAGGATATCCTGCATATAATGAAAATCCCGCACCAATAAAAAGACAAACATTATCTTTTCTTATCAATTCATAAAGGTCTTCTATATCCATAGAATTTTCTTGATTTTAATGCTTTATTTCAGTTAGGTCTATTTCCAAAATAGTTTCTATTTGACCACAGAACCAATTCCAACGGTCTTGTAACGCTTCTAAATTCCACTCTTTATTGTATTTATTTTTGGTGTAATCGTCCACAATCTTTTGAGTAATCCTAAAAGCTGTTATGCCTTCATTTTCTTCTGAGTAAAATCCTTTTCCAGTATAAGCGCCTAATTTTCTCTCAAATCCATAATTACTGGCTTGCAAATTTTTTGTTCCGCTCAAAAGAGTAAGATTAGCACCAGAATTTACCCAGTCTTCTATTTCGTCATTCAATTCAAATTTATTTCTCCATTCTAAATTGTTGCTATAAGCACGTGGAAGAATATGTTCTACTTGAATGTCTCGGTCCCACATTGCTAAAAAATTAAGGTTACTATCGTCTGTCTGCTGATATTCAATTAAAAAAAGTAAAGGCTTACACCATTTTTCATTATATATATCTCCTTGCAAATTTTCAATTGCTCTTCGTGTAGTTTCAGCAGAATTTTGTTCAAGTTCATTTTTTATAAACTCAAGAGACTTCTTCTCTTTAAGCCATTTAATGAGATTAAATGAAGTTTGCTTAATCTTTGTTAGAGTATTGCCTGCTATCCAATTCAAGTAATAATAGCGCCTGAAAATTTTAGAAAATTCTAAATAATCTGGATATTTTTCTTTTAATGCTGTGAGTAAAATGGAACGCCAATACATTCCCCAGGTTATATAGAAAAATGAATAAGTTAGTTTATCATCTTTATCATAAATTTCTGTTTTATAATTACCTATAAAATCTCTTATTTCCTTGATAACTTGATTAGGGTCTTTCCCTCTAAGTTCTTCTACAAGTTCATCATATAAAGACTTCTTTGGATTTTGTGCTAGCAAATAATACTCATACATTACAAATAAATCATTTAATGTAGTTTCAGTATCATTAGAATAATTTTCACAAACTTTCCAATCGTCCATAAATTGGTCTTCTTTCTGTTTCTTTAATTCTAAGTCATTTTCATACTTTTTTTGTATCTGCCCTATCAAAAAGCTTTTAATTAAATCCGAATTTGACAAGTCAAGTCCTCTATCATTTAAAACCTGAAAAAGTTTTATAGCAAATGCTACTGACTGGCAATCAATTCGTATAATTTTAACACTATTGAATAAATAGTTTATTAAAACTCCAGCCTCCTCTTCTCCGATTTCATTTAATTTATTCGTAAAAAAATTTGAAGTATTTTGAAACTTAAACTTTGGTTCTTCTTTTCTTAAATCTTTTTTTGTCGGTTTCTTTGTAGTAGTAGTATCGTTATTTAAAATAATAGTTTCGAAATCACTCTGATGATTAGAATGTGTTCTAAGCCTCAATCTCTCAAAGCGGTCATTAAATTTTATCGAACTATCTATAACTTTATTATCAACTGCGAAAGGGTCTTGGTCAAGTATATTTTGGTTTATGTTAGGGAATAAATCTCTATATACACAAAGTAAAATAGTTAATGTTGTAAGTCTTTGCTGTCCATCAACAATATCCAAATAGCTTGAGCTATCTTCAGGCTTAGCGGTGATAACAGAACCTAAAAAATAATTAGGGTCATTCTCTTTTGCCTCAATTAAATCATCCCAAAGCTTTTCCAATTGGTCATCGCCCCAAGAATATGGTCTTTGATATCTTGGAATTTGATATAGACTATCTGTATTTCCAAATAGTTGTTTAATTGTTAAGCTACTAGGTTTAAAAATATCTTCCATTCGATTTAAATTATCTTTTATTTAATATGAATATTATTGTTAATTGATTACTGTTGTGGTTTTAACCAGAATATGTGACAATGATATATCCCTGGGAACTCAACATTATAGCTCTAAATAAACCTCAACTCTGCTCCACAATTTTAATCTCATCTGCAGTTAAATCATAAAGCTTATAAACCATTGCATCTATTTCTTTATCGGTAGCATCTATTTCAGATTTTAAGGCTAAAACTTTCTTTGCTTCGGTATTAAAATAATCTTCCCAGTCCGCTTCTTGACTTATCGAAAGTTTAACTTTTTGCTTGGTTAATTCTTTAATAAAATCAGCATAACTTAACAAATACCAATATTGTAATTTCTTAGATAGAACTTCAAAAGCAAATTTTCTTTGTAACGTTCTTTGGAATTTTTGAGATTGCTCCTGTAGTTGGTTACTGAATAAAGTTATTTCTTCAGCTTTCTTGGTAAATTTTGACTTGATTTCTTCTGAAATTATCTTGATAGGCAGTTTAACCATTTTATTAGCATCTAATCTAACCCTACCCCCATTTTCGCTATCACCAAAAGCTGGAAATAAATATTTTTTAACGCAATTAAATAGTTTTGAATTTAAAACACACTGCAAGTATCTATCAGCATTGGCTATAAAGTAACAGTTCGCACTTATATAATATTTTTCTGTATCATAATAAAAGTTATGGTTAACTGCTGTGTGATAATAAATTAATTTAGGTTTTTCCAACTCATTATAATAGTCACAACTTCTCAAATTCCAATAATTTAATCCTTTATCCTGACGTTTTATTAATTTCTCCTCAAACGACTTTAAATAGTCAAAAACTGCAGGATATTCATTTGGAACATCTAAACTGTATTCCGTTGCAACTAAATACCTACCTGAATATAATAAACTCCATTTTCTTAGGTCGTCCCCTTCGACCATCTTTTTTAAAATTGAAATGGATTTATTATCATTACTAACTATTTTATTTCTTGTATTTTCATCAATAATAAATGCCTCATTTAGTCCCGTTAATATACCTCTATAGTTTCCTCCATTTGTATACTCGTTTAAAGTATAATTTGAACTGTTAAATTTTCTAAGGATATTATTAACCTCATTATCAGTAAACCTCCAAATTGCATCTTCCAAATTTTCCTTTTTATATGATTGTAACTTATAATCATAATTTTGAGCATCAATTAATGATTTAATAATAGAATATTTTATATCTTGATTATTGATAGTGTTTTCGATAATTGTGATTTCAGGTTCAGTAGAAGCATCTTCGAAGATTTTTAGTTCACCATAATTAATAATTTGAAGAATATAAAATGACTTCAAATAATTCCTTAATTCAAAACCATATTTTCTTTCCATCCATTTATTTGGAGTTATAAATCCTAATATTCCCTTTGGCTTTAATATTGTTAATGATAGACTATAAAAATAAACGTATAAGTCAGCAGTACCATTGAATACATTTGGATAATTTTCAGAAAAATACTTCTTCTGAATATTCCCTAATAGCTCTTGCCTAACATAAGGCGGATTTCCAATAATCACATCAAAACCATCATTTTCAAATATTTTAGGAAATGCCGTCTGCCAATTAAATGCTTTATCGCCGGCAATGGCCACATCATCTATCAATGAGTTTCCACACTTAATATTGTTGTTTAGGTCGTTTAGTTTTCGATTGGGTTGTGCAGTGCGTAACCATAAAGACAGCTTTGCAATCTCTACGCTTTCTTCGTTTAAATCAACCCCGAATAGATTATTTTCTAAAATGCTTTTTTCAATATCGCTCAAAACCAATGCATCGCCAAATAGTTTGGCTTGCAATTCATCAATGTATTTATGCTCGGTAATTAAAAAGTCTAAAGCTTGGTTTAAAAAAGCTCCACTTCCACAGGCTGGGTCGCAGATAGTAATTTGCAGTAACCAATTTCGGTAGTTATTTAGTTTTTCTAAAAGTGGTTGTTTGGTTGCTTTAGTACGTTTTTTATCGTTTGTGTAATCTTCCTCAATCAGGTTAAATTCTGTTTTTTTATCGGTGCACAGTTTACCAATGGTATTATCTACAATATATTTGGTTATGTATTTTGGGGTGTAAAAAACGCCATCTTTTTTACGTTTAGTGGTGGATTTATCAATAACTCCACCCTCTAGCTGTGCTTTTATTTCCTCTAGTTCATTTAATGAATTTTCAAAAATATGCCCTAAAATGTTTACATCAACTTCACTCGCAAAATCATATTCAGAAAGTTTTAGGGTGTGTTTATATAATAATTCATCATCAATTGTAATGGTATCTAAAACTTCATCAGGTTTAAACAAGCCACCATTGTAGGCAAATACATCATATCGCTTACCCTTAAAGCCAGTATTGAGATACTCAAAATACTTTTTAAATCTTTTATATAGAGGAACGTTCTCATCACGCTCTTGCAAATCTCGCCAGTCATTTAAAATTAACCGTACCGAATTGGGAGGCAACAATTGGCGGTCTTCTGCAAAGAACAGAAATAAAAACCTGTCTAATAATTTTTGTGATTTTTTAAATAGTTCTAAAGCATCAAAAGCAGGGTTTTGTTTAACTAAATCGTGGTGAAGTTCCCTTTTAAACAATGAGTAATCACTATATAATGCTTTGGTAATGTCTTTTTCTATACTTAAAGATTGTTCTTTAATTTTTTTAGGAACATCATTTGAAATACTATCATAAGCCAAACACAGATAGAGTAACTCAAATTCCTTTTCGGTAAGTTGAAATAGATTAAACTCTAAAAATTCTGTTGCGTTATCTATGTAAAATCGTAGCTTTTCAAAATTAGAAGTTACTACATATACACAATCGGGCTGGTTGTTCTTGTAGCCAAAGGCTTGTACTTCTATTTTACCTAAATCTGTTGTGTTAGTTCCTTTTAACTCAATAACAGCTTTTACCTTACCATCAACTAATATTGCACCATCGGCTTTCTTACTGTCCTTTACATTTTTGTATTCTGTTGTTAAGGTAAAATTTGGTGTAGGGTTTTTAACATAGCCTAAAACATTAACAAACAAATCAATTAGAAACTCGCCTTGGTATTGTTCTTCTTTACTGCTACGAATATTCTCTTGAATAAATAGATTGTGAAAATGATTTTTAAATATGCTCCACTGTAAAAGCAATTTAGATTTATCTTGACTTTGTAAATGTTTGGTAATTACAGATTTTTGAAATAATGGCATAAAGGGCAATGAGACATTTTTAATTTAAATATTTCCTAAAATAGAAAGATTAAATGAATACAAGTTGATAATTTATCTAAAAGTGTAATAGTATACCGACCGAATGTTTTTAAGAGAATGATGTTTAATGGTAAATTAAAGCTCATTTATAAAAACCATTATAACATGCCGACCGATACAGGCATAAGTAACGGTTCTATTCTCCTATAAATGTAAATTTCATAAAACCATTATAACATACCGACCGACAGATTAAATATTCATCTTTTTATAAATTGAGTTATTTAATTTTAGAACTAAGATAGATAGTAATCACATATTTAAATTACGGGAAACCATATAATATAGCAAAACCGTATTTTTTTGGAAATTAAAAAATCAACTTCTTGCTAAGGTTTAATTAAAAAAAAATGTACTAATACATTTTTTCAACCCAAATGACATTTAAATATATATTATTGCTATATTAGCATCTGTAATAATACATTTTATAAATGACAGAAAACAACGAAAGTTTTAGCTTAGACCAATTACTTAACGACTTGTATAAACCACAAGAAGTTAACGAAAAAGCGACGCTAACCACACTGTTTGAAAAAAGGCTTCACGAACTGGATATTACCAGAACAGATGCTCAAAAAATTATAGATATTGAATATAGAACATTAAATGGAATTTTGAGTGGTTCTCAAAAAAGGGTTGATTTTTTTATCCTTTTAAAACTTGCTGGTTTTCTTAAAATTTCAAAACAAAAAGTTGCCGAATTATATTTAGAGGCATTAGAGCAATCTTTTCCTGATACGAACAGATTAGCAAGTGACAAAATTGAATTCATAAAATCTAACTTCGATTTAGCAACGCTCAAAAAAGTTGGCTTTATAAAAAGCATTAGTGATTTTGAAGAAATTGAACGAAATATTTGCGAGCTTTTTGAGCTAAAGGATATCTTTCAATATCAAAGCCCAAGTGTAGATGTAGCTTTTAGCTCCGGTGCAGTTCAGCCTAAAAATTTACAAAATAGGTCAATATGGTTAATGCAAGCTGAGAAAACTATCAAGGCATTAAATAATTCGTATGAATATAACAGAAACTCTCTTATTAAATATTTCTCGCAGATTAGATGGCATTCAACTGATGTACATTTTGGATTAATTAATGTAATAAAGGATTTGTTTAAATTAGGCATTACAGTTGTTTGGCAAGCTTCTCTTCCATCAATACATTTACGAGGTGCTACAATACCCGTTAATGGAAAACCTTGCATTATATTAACGGATTATAGGGGTTTTTATCCAACAATTTGGTTTGCCCTACTCCACGAATTGTATCACGTAATTTTTGACTGGGATGAAATTAAAGTTGGACAATATCATTTTTCTGAAGATGAAAGCGAAAGACAACTTTCAGTAAGAGAAAAAGAGCAGGAAGCGGATAATTTTGCTAGAGAATATCTTTTTTCAAACGAAAAACTGAAACACATTCAAGCTTACATCAATGATGACAGCTACGTGGATTCGTTCGCAAAAGCGAATCACGTGCATAAAAGCTTCATATATGTATTTCACGCTTATAACATTGGGAAAAATAATAAAGATAAATATGCTTGGCCAAGAGCAAAAAAGTATAATCCAGACATCACTAACATACTAACTCTACTGGAAAATTCTTGGGGAAATTATAAACCCATTTCCCAATTTGTAAAGCCTCTTAAATTAAAAATTTATAATTAATAAAATATGAAAAAACACAAACCCAAACCAGAGGATGCCGTCAAGGACGAACATCAGATTGAAAACATTCCAGTTGCAGGAGCAGAACTATTCCAGTTTCTATTAGATGGACCAGAATTAAGAATTAAGCAAAGTCCATCGAAAGAAAACAAGGAAAAAGAATTTGAAAGATTAGCTATACTTGGAGCAAGCCAAATCTCATTAGACGCGATAAAAAACTTTGTTTTGCATACAGCTAAGGCTCATCAAGTTACATTCCCTCAAGTGTATTACAAAGAGATGTTTCGATTAAAGGGCTGGAAAGTTCAAGGTGCAAATGTTTACAGGAAACCTTGGTTGGTTGCAAAATATACTGTTGAAGTAATTTACGGGCGTTTCACAAAAGATATATTAATGGCAATAAAATTGCAAAACCCTTATATAGTTGCTGGCGTTAGAAGATTTAAACATTTTCAATATTTAAATGAAGCGGGACAAAGTAAACTTGAACAGTTTATTGATGAAGCAGTTGAAGTGATGAAAAACTCAACTACTTGGTATGAATTTAGAGTTAAAATGTTTGAACAACACGGTGTTCCATATCAAATGGATTTATTTAATTAACAAATTATTCAATATGCAAAACGAAATTACTTGAGCCGATTATATAAAATTAATCCGCTCAAGTTTTTTTTAAAAAAACAAATTACGGTTATCTAATTCTCAATATAGATATTAAGTAATCAAAATCCTTAAAAGACATTGAACGATATATTTTTATAGCAAAATTGATAGAAAATATAGCAAAACCGTATTTTAAAGAAAAAAAAGACGTCTAGTTACAGCAAAAGAAAAAAAATAATCTACAGCAAATGAGTAGCATTTGGATTTGATTTCCAAAGCTCATAATCCCACGGATAGGCGCAATCAAATTTAATCGGCTCTTCTTCTATTACTGGTTGTGTTTGCCCCTCTTTCAAAAGCCAATTTTTAAAAGGCTCTTGTTCATTCAAAGGCAATTCGCTTATGCAGATATAAACTATTGAGCCATTATTCTTAATATTTAGCGTTTCAGACATATTCAAAATTAAGAAATTATTTATTGTAGCGAATATCAAATAACGTTATGCATTAATCACTTAACGTATTTCCTTTTATTCATAATTTTATCAAGCCTATCATCAGCTTTCTGTTCAAATGATTTTTGTTTTACTGGAAGTTTTTTCAAAGTGTCTACCTCCTGGGCATTAATCTTCTTGAATTTAGATGTGGTATCAGTCGATACATTCTCTTGGTTATCTTTTGCACTGCAGGCAGAAAGTCCAATAATAATTATAAATAATGCCTTTTTCATAGTCGATTTAAAATTTACAGATTGCTTTAATAAGTAAAACTACAAAATTTTACTTATACCTGTATCGGTGTTTAGAAAAGTTGCTTTTCCGTTCTTGCATTGCAATGAGTAAAGCCCTTTTAAAATCAGAAATAGATATTTATGTAATTAATAAAGTACGTGAATTAAGAACTGTTGCTGGAATTTCACAAGCTGATTTAGCACTTGCATTAGATTTATCTGTGGGCTTTATTGGTCATATCGAAAGCACAAAATATAGAGCAAAATACAACCTAAGCCACTTAAATAAATTGGCAAAGATATTAGGTTGTTCCATCAAGGATTTTCTACCTGATTTACCCATTTAATTACACCAAAAAAAATGAGTTGCGAATTTTTTAATCAAAATTTTCTTTAAAAAATTTTGCAAGACGTTATTGTGTAAATCATAAAACCATAGGTTTATGATACACAAAAACACACCTTGCAGTATACATTACAACCGAGAGAAATTAGAACAAAATCTAACAGCCATAATATATACAGATATACATATATACCAATATCTGTATATACGGATATATGGTTAATTACTTCGGCAACTTTCTTTACAAAAACAACAGATTTTGGGCACACAAAAAGACATCTCGCACTATAAAACCATCCATTATTTTACCTACATTTTCAATTCAACTTTGTATATCTGTATATACGTATAATTAGATAGCCATATATCTAGATATTCATATAACTGTATATGCAATCTTTATCATTCTTAAAAAGTCTGCGCTTATTGAGATATAATTTAGAGTTGATATTTATGATATTTTGATATTAAAAGAATATAAGTAACTATATAACAATTATTTATGTATAAAAAATAAATTTTAAAGCTGATATATTTAATGATACTTTGATATTTTCAATGAACTTTATAAATCAAATAAAAACCTAAAAGACAGACAGTTGAAATTACAAATATCAAAATATCGAAAATATCATTTTATAAAACACTATAAATTCCGTGACTAATTTTAACGAATAAAAGTGGCTCATTTTTATCACTGTTTTTTCTTAACCATCGCTTTGCTGTGGCAATAGGAATTTCCATAGAATTAGTTATCGAAATAAAATGAGAAGTGGTAAATGTTTCTCCTAAATTCGGTAACACATCATAAACACTTTTCCAATAGCCTTGTAATAATTCAGATGGCTCTTTCACCCTCACTTTTTCGACCATACTATAAAAATAATTTGCCATTTGTACAGCTCCTTTTGCAGATTTTATTCCTACAGCTTCAGAATTATTTTTATGATCACTACAGCTAATTTCAATGATGTGAAGTATTAAAGCGAACCTATGAACATAAATTTCAAATTTTGACAGTATAGCTCTTTCCACATCATTTTCTGTATTATTTTGCCTGTCAATGGCTTGTTTCTGCCAATGATTAATAATGTCAAATGCTTCCTGACTATAACTTAATTCTGTAGTAACCAAACCATCAGCATTTAAACAACAAAGTGTTTCTATTATACTTTTATATTGGTTTTCTATTGCTTTATCAATTCTTTCATCAGATGGATATTTCTTCTTGATATGTTCAGGATAACAAAGCAACCACCTATCAAAAAAACCACTTTCTGCTTTCGAGGAAAAATATTTATTTAGAATTGATGGCTGGGTAGTACCTACAATAGTTAAAAATGTATTTATGGTTATGGTATCTTCTGCATTTAATCTATTTCTGATTATTGAACTACCGTTGAATAATGATAAATACATTTGTTCATCTGCGCCACTATGATAACGATTAAATGAAGCGACAAAACCCGCTATTTCATCCATAAAAATAGTAACACCTCTTGGATTGTTTGCCAGCGATACCATAACTGCCTCTGGAGTGGTATCAGATAAAATGCTACTATGAATTGTTTTGGTTTCCTTATCAGGATTTATTTTGCGGTGTTTTTTATTTTCTTCTAATACTGTTCGCTGTTTTTCAATTAAATACTCATAGGCGTGATTTAGTGGGGCAGTTTTATTTAATCCTGGTTGTCCAACTATAACTAACCATAAAGATGCATTTACCGTGTAATTTCCAGTTTTTAGAATATAGCTTCTACCTATTGCCGATGAACACGCAGAAATTACAGCAGAAAAAAAATAATCAATTGGATATTTACTAATCGAAGAATAATGCTTGATAATGTTTTGTAGCTTCTCGGGTAAAATTTCTACTGGAACTTTACTTTTATACTCTTCTTGAATTAAACTTTCAGCTTTGGTAAAAGACTTTTTCATCTTTTACCTCCCTTATTTGTTAAACCTAATGATTGTATAACTTCATTGAAATCATATCTAATTACCTGACCAACTTGTGTAAATGGTATCAGCTTCTTTTTCCTCCAGCAAGCTAAAGTTTGCCTTGTAATGTTTAATTTATTACACAGATAATCTCCATCTACTATTTCAGAAACATTTTTGTTCTGATTTTCTTGAATTCTTACTAGTGCATCCTCTACACTTTTAGTAACTAGTTTTTCAAAATCGCCTACTGATAGTGGCGAAAAAATGATGTTTTCCATATGCTGTTGTTTTTAAGTACAGCACAAAAGAATAACTTAAATTAACCTAAAAAGACACAGGGACAGCGCATTACTCGGAATGCTCACTATACTCTATTTGTTATTTTGATAAATTGGTATGTTTAATGAAATACCGTCATTTCCTCCAGTATTTCCACCAGTCGGAATTTGAGTAAAGTATGTATATGTGATATCTAATCCAAAAGTATTTTTTGCAATTATTATTAACTCCCTAACATTCACTTTTCGGTAAAAGTATTTTTTCAGTTTAATTTCTTTGAAAATACCAATCAAATTACTTTTACTATCAAGAAAAATATGAGTTTCTGGCTCAATTAATATGTTGTTTTCTAAAAGCTTTATAAGTTCTTTGTATGCACCCTCATAACAAACATCTTTTAGGGTTAATTGTGGATTGGAAATGTTTTTTTCTTTTTGCTGTTCTGAAACTATATTATTTGAACTTAATTGTAGCTCGATAAGTTTATCTGATAAATAATCAAAATATTTCTTAACCGTCATATTGGTATTCTCGTTTAAAAGAGGAGTATCAATATCATCAGGGTCTAATTTTGTAAAAAGTGTCTTGATGTCATAAAATGGTTGAAAAATTTTATGATACTTAATATTTTTACTGGTTTGCTCAACCTTTTTATTTGGGGATAAGGTAATGGGGATTTGCAAAATAAAATTACATTTATCAATTTCCTGATTTACAAAATCGGTTTCGTTGAAAAGAAATTTTCTGTACTCGTCCTTTAGCAATAAATCATCATCTAAATATTTTACCAAAACTTCAATTCCAAATTTTTCAAATTCATCAAATGGATTAAATCCCTGTATAAAATCATTTTTCAGCAAAAAGAAAATATACTGCTCGTGATAAAACTCTTCAATATCTCCCGATAAATAAAGAGATTGAAAAATATATTTTATTTCAGGTATTGTACTAAAATTCTCCATTACCTTAGCTATTTAATACTTTCTTTAGGTGTTCCCCAAGCTTTATTCATTTCATTTCTTTTACGCTCTTCGGTTACTTTTACATACCGTTGAAAACTCTTATAATCTGAATGGCCAGTAATTCCCATTACGGTTTCAGCAGGAATACCTTTTTCGAGTGAAAGTGTTGCAAATGTTTTTCTACCCGTATGAGCGCTTATTAAATCAAATTTTGGATGTACAGTAGCCTCTTTAATTGCCCCCTTAAAACGGATGATTTCAATTTTTTCATTAATTTCTGCCAGTTCACATAGTTCTTTAATGTAATCGTTAAACTTCTGATTTGATATTACTGGGATTGGCAAAAGGTGCTCATTATACTTTTCTAAAATACTTTCAGCGTAAACATTAATTGGTATTATTAACTGCTCCTTTGTCTTTTTTATAGTTAAGCATATTTCGGTTGCTTTAATATGCTCTCGACGCAATTGAGCCAAATCTGAATACCTTAAACCCGTTACACAACTAAAACAGAAAACATCCCTTACTTTAGCTAACCTTTCATTTTTGCTCAAATCTAGATTGTATAATGTTTCAAATTCATCGCCAGTTAATGCTATAACTTCCAGTTTTTGCTTACGAATTTTAAAGTCCCTGTAACTATCAGTAATTTTAATGCCATTCATTTTAGCATAACCCAAAAACGTTTTTAGTGTACTTAATTGCTTGGCAATAGTGATATTATTAATTCCACGGTGCTTAATCAAGAAATTTTGAAATGATTGAAAAAAGGAATAATTGATATCTTCAAACCTAATTCTTGATCTGTTATGCTTTTCGAAAGCACCTAAATGAGATTTTAATGCTTTGTAAACACTTAAGCTACCCTTTGCCCTACTTGGTTCATTCTCTGTAACGTAATTATCAATAAAATCGAATACGATATTGTTTTTTTCTTCCTTTTTAGTCTTTACATTATTCTTATTCTTTAGTTTTTCGACTAACATATCTGCGCTGTATGGCACATTGTCAAGCTCATACCGATGGGCAATGTCTTCAAGACTTTTCTTTAAGTCTTGCAAATCATCATTTATTCTTTTGATATCATTAAGTAGCGGACTTAGGCTCAAATCAAAATCCTTATTTACCTCTTTCAAAGATTTTTTATTTAGGTAAATCGCCTTTTGATTTTCGTTATCCCAATATTCGGGAAGTAAGGTTATTCCAGTAGGTATCTTTTTTCTTTGAGCCTCTACTCTCAAAATTAAGATAATTGGGTGTTCACCCTTTTTATTTACTACATCTTTTCGATGTTCATACCTAAGTGATAATGCCATTTTTTTGCCCTTTTAATATTGACATCAAACATAGCAAAAATTACTTTTGTGGGGCTAATTGTGGGGCTAATTTTACTAACATTGGTTAACTTAGCTTAACACGTGTTAACACAAAAATAGCTTTAAACATATCTTAAAGGCATTTTATGTAAAAATGAGCACATCAAAAATACATAGGTTAAAATCCCCCACTCTCCGCCAATGTATAATCAAAATACATCAAAACGCTTTAAACTATATGTTTAAAGCGTTTTTTGTTTATTCAGTCTCAATCACCTATAATAAAGGCTAAAACTCGATTTAAAAGGCTATTCCTAAAAAATATATTTTCTGCTACCCGTTACACTCCCGAAAAAGCACAAAAACCACCATCTACAGTTAAATTTTGCCCATTAACAAATTTAGACGCATCACTCAACAAATAAATTAATGCTCCAATTAATTCATCTGGCTCTCCAAATCTCTTAAAAGGCGTGTTAGCTATTATTGCTTCTCCCCTGGCGGTTAATGACTTATCCTCATTAGTTAGTAGAGACCTATTTTGGTTGGTAATAAAAAATCCAGGAACAATTGCATTCATCCTAACCTTATCTCCATACCTGTTGGCAAGTTCTACAGCCATCCATTTGGTATAACTATCTACCGCAGCTTTTGCTAATGAATACCCTAAAACTCTAGTTACAGCTTGCGTTGCCGAAACTGAGGAGATGTTAACAATGCTACCTCCATTTTTTGCTATTTCCTTACCGAAAATTTGTGTAGGTATCAAAGTTCCAAATAAGTTTAAGTCAAACGCTTGTTTTAACGCTGCAATATCTAAGTTAAAAATGTCACTACCTGGTTGAATTACAGCTTGAGGAATATTTCCGCCAGCTCCGTTTACCAATCCATCAATACGACCGAATTTGGATATTATATTTGCATTTGCATCAAACAGGTTTTGCTCATTTAAAACATCAGCAACAATGTAAATTGCTTTGCCACCAGCATTTGTTACGGTTTCTACTCTATATTTCGCTACATCCTCATTCCTTCCGATTACTATTATGGTTGCCTCTGCAGCATTTAAACCATTAATAAATGCTTGGCCTAATACGCCGGTTGCACCGGTAACAACAATAACTTTATCTTTAAGTGTAAACATGTTTTCGGTATTTCTTATCATTTGTTAAATTTTTAGACTATAATACATTAGGGAAATAGATTACAAAGATTTTAAGCTTCCACAAAACCAAAATAAATCACAATTGTTAAGCATAAAATCTAAAGCCCTTGTAACTCAAATCACTATCAAAAACCTATCTTAATTTAAACCCAATTGCCAGATGATTTATCGAAGCTAGTTCTATTTGGTTTAGCTATGAATTTCGAAGTAAGATACATTGTTTATTTATTTTATCTATAAAATACAAAGCCACATTATTATGCTCTTAATTAACATTTACATGATGGAAAAAATAGAATTACTGAATCAATAATATAATTAATCATTCCATACATAAATCTCAAACCTTAAAAACAACTTCTTAATTTATTAATCTTATGAAAAATCTAATTAGCACAATTTTATCTTTATTTTTAGTAATCGTCTTTTTACAGAAAAGTCATGCGCAGGAAGAAACACGCGTTAAAATAAATTTGTCAGTCACCGCCAATGGAAAGCAAATTAATGTTCCGCTTAACAGTGTTTCAACTTCAGTTTCTAGATATTACGATGAAGTTAATACTACGCCTGTAGCAGCAAAAGGTAAAGATTCTACCTCAACAAAAGCCGACATACCTACATCAGGATTTAAAGCAGGGATATTCTATTTAAACCTTGATGTTAAAAATTTGCCTGATGATGTTTTGAGATTAATAGCAGTAAAAAAGAGCAGCTTTGACGGCATTATTACAATAACTGATAGCTTCGGAAAACTACCTACTAGAACGATAAAATTTTTTAAAGCAACTTTATATAGCTTTGCCGACCAATACTCATCATCTTACTATGGAGATTCGATAGGTAATGTTTCTATATCTCTTAGCTGTAATTCCATCTCTATAAACGGGATATCAATAGAGCAGTAATCGGTTTAAAATATTTGGCCATTAATGACATACATTGTAAAATTTAGTTAGATAAAATGACGTATCATAATAAGTTAGAACTACTAAAGTAACGCCTATCATTTACTTGCTCAAATTTTAAAATAATTTGATGATATTTAGATATACAACCTAATAAAAACTAAATATAACGGTATGAAAAAGCTAACTTTTGAAATTTTGATTAATGCACCCAAAGAAATCGTTTGGAACATAATCATAGGTGATGATACTTACCCGGAATGGGCATCTGTATTTTGCGAAGGTTCTAAAGCTGTAACCAACTGGGCAACAGGAAGTAAAGCACTGTTTGTTGATGATAGCAACTCGGGTATGGTTTCTATCATAGAGGAAAATATTCCCTATTCATTTCTTTCAATTAAACATGTTGGAGAAGTAAAGGATGGCATAGAAGATACTGATAGTGAAAACGTTAAGGCTTGGGCAGGATTATTAGAAAATTACACCTTAAAAGAAAACGGGGAGCGTACATTTTGGATTGTGGAGATGGATGCTACACCTGAGTTCGCTACATTTATGGAGGATTTATGGCCTAAGGCACAGCAAAAGGTTAAGGAAATGGCTGAAGCAATTGGTTAAAATTGCCTGCCAACTTATTATATTTATTAATCAAAATCTTTATGTCAGAAAATGATTATAACACATGATGATCATTGCATAATTAATATGTGGCAAATTTCGATTAAAATTTGAACAGCATTTCTTCCTGATTTATAAATAACAATTAGGCTATGTTTGCTTTAGCATGGGTTTCCAAAGTGCTAATAAATTCAGGAATGGTAAATTACTATTGTTCTTGATAATCATAACTCAATCCACCATCAACAAAATAAGTAGATCCCGTTACATAAGCTGCATCATCTGAAGCTAAAAAAGCTACAACTGCGGCAACTTCCTCAACTTTACCCATTCTTTTCAAAGGAATATTTTGAAGCACCATTTTAAGTTGTTTTTTATTCGCCAATAGTTCTTTGTTTATTGGTGTTGAAATTGCACCTGGCGCTACATTATTAATTCTAACACCAATCGGTGCCAATTCTGATGCAAGGTTTCGGGTTAACATTTTAAGTCCTCCTTTACTTACGCAGTATGCTGCGAAGTGTGGAAAAGCAATTTCTTCGTGTACAGAACTCATGTTAACAACCACACCATTTCTTTTATTATCCTTACAGTATTTTGCAAAAGCCTGAGTGGCAAAGAAGACTCCCTTCAGGTTCGTATTCATCACCAAATCATAATCTTCTTCGGTAACATCCAAAAAATCTGCCTTTGTTTCGAGCCCTGCATTATTTACGAGAATATCTAATGTTCCATAAATTTTAACTGCGCTTTTCATCAGCTTTAAAACTGATTTAACCTTACTCATATCAGCCTCAATAAATTCTGCTTTTCTACCTAAATTTTTAATTTGCTTAATAAGCTTTTCTCCACGTTCATCAAATTTATGTCCGTTAAGGATAATGTCTGCGCCTTCTTCAGCTAAGCGTAAAGCACATGCCGAACCAATCCCTTGACTACTTCCAGTAATAAGGGCAGTTTTATTTTTAAATCTTTTAGCCATATGTATCAATAATATCTAAATAACAATAAATGTTTTAGCTATAAATAAATATCTTTTGAATTAAGAATTTTCGGACTTATAAGGTTTTTGGTTCTATTGTGGGGATAGCAATTAACAATTTGGTTTTTCATTTATCATAACCACATACTTAACATAAATTGGCAAATAGAAAAGCTAAAACGGAAAACTAGCTCATAATAAGCTTATTAGGCTCTACTAATTAAAAATGAATCAAATATGAATAAGCCTATGAAAGTCTTTATGACTCACAACGTTCATCCGGATTAGGTTCTGGTAATCCGGCGAGTACTAATTCTATTTCCCTACCCAGCTCATCAACAACTGCTTGCGTTAATGATTCTCCCAAAGATGGATCAATATGGAGATCTTCAATGTCAACTTCACTGAGTTGTCTTTTTACCCATGTTCCTTCCTCCTGTTCAATCACTGCCACCACATTATCGGAAACCATAATTGCATATGCAGGATGTTTAGGAATAATAGTATATAATTGGCATTCTTGCCCTTGTCCAATATTGATGTTAAATGGCTGCATAATTGAAACGATTTATGTTCTATAAGAACATCAGAATCATTGTAGGGTTTTGTATTTACCTTTTTTTACTAACAATATTAATCGTGAGTGATAACTAAAGCTCGCTTAATAATGTTTTTACTGATGCTCTTTTTTGATAATTTGGATCAAAATGGACGAATTTTATCTTACCTGAACGATCAATAATGTAGGTAGCAGGAACTGGCAATGTTCGTCGGGCATTACCATTATTCGCATCTAAATCAATCCCATAGCCTTTATATTTAGTAAACGTGGCATTATCCATCGTAAAATTTACACCGTAAGCTTTCATAATAACATCTTGCTTATCTTGAATAATGGAGAAACCGGCGCTTGTCTTATTTATTGTTTTTGAAATGTTGTCGCTCGTTTCTGGTGTAACCCCAATTACATAAGCATCTTTAGCAGTAAGTTGTTCTAAAGATTCTTGAAGTTCTTTAATGTGTTTGTTACAGTACGGGCACCACTGACCGCGGTAAAAAAAAAGCACTACAGATTTATGTTCTTTTAATAAAGCCTGCAGACTAATTTTTTTTCCATTCTGATCTACCCCACTAAATGATGGAGCTTTTGCACCAACAGATAATCCTTTTTGTGCATTTGCATCAGAATTTAATACAATAACCAAGGCAATAAATAATATAATTTTCTTCATTTATATTAAATTTTAGCACTAGTAAATATACTTTTCTGTTTATTTTTTTTTACATTTTTATTTTAAATAATTGATGTTAGTTGTCTATGTTTCTTTCATCATACCAACCTTCATTTTTTCTATGTTATTATATTCCTTTTACATTTAATTATTTGCTTTAGAAACATTTATTTCACCTCAAATTGATATTTGCCTGCACCGAGTTGTATTTTATTGCTTGATTTCTTTCTATCAAGAAATAAACTTTGTCCTGGCATTACTGGTATCTCCAAACTTGCTGAAGAATTTGCTGGGATGGTAACATTATACGCTACACCTTTGACGGTTCTTTTCCAAGATGAAATGATTCTGCCGAAAGGTCCATCATGTGAAGCTTCAAAATGATTTAAGCCATCTACAAAATGTGGCTTTAATAAAATGTTTTTAAAGCCGGGATTGTCTTCATCTACTTTTATACCACCTATACCTTTAAAAAACCAGCCACCAATTTCGCCAAACATCATATGGTTATCAGA
The DNA here is from genome assembly GCF_042650845.1 of Pedobacter lithocola. Taxonomy (NCBI): domain Bacteria; kingdom Pseudomonadati; phylum Bacteroidota; class Sphingobacteriia; order Sphingobacteriales; family Sphingobacteriaceae; genus Pedobacter; species Pedobacter lithocola. Next base: position 1,003,792 of record NZ_JBHSBW010000007.1, read on the forward strand.
AATATCTCTCGTGGCTTGCATGTCCCAGTTTTCATGTAAGGTTGTTGCGCCATTAACAATCCACCAACCCCAACCCGGATAAGTATCTTGGGCCGCCAATTTGTATGCAACATCACTATGACCATTATCGCTTAAAGCATTTAACACTGCTTTTGCACCAAGAACACCTACATCAATATGCATTCCATCGGCTATAACCCTTTTTGCTAAATTATCTGCAACCAATTGCCTCGAAGCTTCGGGCACAATGTTCCATTGCAAGGCAACACTTAATTCGGTTTGTACACCTTTACCATAAATCCCAGTTTTGGGATTGAAATACTTTGCATTAATAGCGTTTTTAATCTTCTTGGCCAGTGCACTATAAATTAAATAATCATTTTGGTTATTAAATAATTTAGCGGCCTTTGCTAAAATATCTGCATCTACGTAAAAATAAACAGAAGATGTATATTCCAAATCGGAGGTAGATTTTACAGGTACCCAATCTCCTCTTCCGAAGGTCGTTAATCCATCTTTACTAATCCCATCAACATAATTTACATATTGCTTTATGTTTTGGTAATTGTCTGCAAGTAATTTGCTATCACCATAAAAGGTATAAATATTCCATGGAATGATGGCAATTGTACTTGTCCAATCAGTACCATTAGCAGTTCCATAACCCCAGCCTCCGGTAGGAATAATATCTGGCAGTACGCCATTTGGCTGCTGTTCATCGCGATGATCAGCCATCCATTTTTCATAAATCGTAATGCCATCAAAATTATAAAGTCCGGTTTCTATAGCAAAATGCCCATCGCCTGTCCAACCATTTTTTTCCCTTTGCGGACAATCGGTTGGAAAACCGTACAAATTTGATAAGTACGAATTATTGGTTGCCCACCAAAGTTTATTGATTAATGGGTTTGAAGAAGATAACTGACCAACAGCAGGCACATCACTATGCATAAAGTAAGCCGTTAAACTCTTTTCGGTTAAATTTATAGGCTTTGAGCTGCTTACCTCGATATATTGAAAACCCTTATAATTAAATAGCGGCATAAATTGTTCTTCTCCTTCGCCATTCAAAATAAATATATCGGTTTGAAAGGGATCGGATTTGTCTTTCGGACGGTGGTACACATCAATGTTAGATAAATCAGCATGCCCTAAACTGTCCAATCGCTCTGCATGTTTTAACCTGATTTCAGTGCCTCTTTCTCCCTCAACTTTAATTTTTGTTACCCCTGCTATATTTCTACCTAAATCAAAAAGATATGTGGTATCGTTAAATTTACGCATGGATTTTACTGGAATTTCATCAACATTTCTTATGGGGTGCATGGCTTGAGCAACTATATTCTTGGATGGTGCAGCCCTTAATGTAATACCACGCCATTTTGTATCATCAAAATTTACGGTGTTCCATCCTTTTTGTTCTAAACGGGCATCATAATGCTCGGCAGTATAAATGCTGTTTGATATAATCGGACTTAAACTTGTTTTCCAATCGCTTCCAGAAGTTATCGTTACTATTGATCCATCGGTGTAAGTTATTCTTAAATCCAGGCAAAAAGTCGGACGGGCACGCCATGGTGCTTTATCGAAATTCCAAACTGCAAGCGATTGATGATTGTACCAGCCATTGCCCAATAAAACACCGATTGCATTTTTTCCATCATTAAGATTTGATGTGACATCGTAACTAACGTAAAGGTTTCTTCTATCGAAACGAGTGTACATTGGGTCTAAACGGTGGTCGCCAACTTTTTTACCATTAAGGTATAATTCGTATAACCCAGCCGCAGCTACATAAACCCTAGCCGATTTAATTTTTTTTGCAGGTTCAAATACCTTTCTAAAATAGGGTGCTGGTAAAGTATTGATATCGTTTCTATCACTTATCCAGGTTCCTTTCCAATTCTCCATACCCATCATCCCCATTTCAAACGATGATGTTGCTGATGAAATTTTATTAGCTTTATCCCAAATTTCTACCCGCCAATAATATTTAGTAAATGGAGATAATGCTCTTCCATTATAAGTTACCAAACTAGATGAAGATGGGATTTTGCCTGAATCCCATTGAATGCCTTGCTTATGTACGAGTTGTAAAGAATCTGTACCCATGATAATTCTATAGGCATTTTGAATGGCACCTTTAGTTTCATCAACCATCATCCAGGTCAATCGTGGCTTTGGATTATCTAAACCTATCGGCCTTACCAAATATTCACATTTAAGTTGTACAGGTTTAGCGGCAAAAGCAATTTGATGAAGAAGTAATAAGACAAGAATTATATTAAATTTTCGTAGGGATAGTATCATGAGAATAGATAAATAGTTAATCGATTTACTAATGGTGCAGATTAATGTTGATTTGGATATGCATTACAATAATATACATTTTAGACTGCTTTTCAACTGCTTAAAATGCATGAAGTAAAAAGAAGCATCTCATATTTAATTACACCGTAATTTTTTCACCAAAAATTATTAATTTTACAAGCTATTTGTCATCCCTCTAATTACTTATGAAAAATTTCATTGTTCTTTTTGCACTTGCAATTACGTTAGTTGCATGTAAAAAATCAATTCCCGAACCCGATGTAATTAGATTAAAAGTATATATAACTGAGATTGAACATACAAACGAAAATGAGCCAAGCTTTTTATATTGGTATGTTAGGAAAGCTAAATCTGGTGGTTTGTATTACTTATCGCTAACAAAAAACACTGTAGATTTTACAGATTATAATTTTAATCATAGCCCAAATTTACCTGCAGATTTAGAAAATGCTTTTCAGCTCGATGATATTGTAGTACCCATAAAAAACCTAAGCGGTAAAATTAAAACCGATTATTAACAGGCAAAAAAAAGAGAGATAATGTGAAAATTATCTCTCTTTTTAATATCAATCGAATTGGTTATGCCTGGGCCGGCTTACCTTCATGGCTCTTTTTTATTTGAGCATTTATTCTTTCTAAAACATCGTAGATATCAAATGGCTTGCTAATATAATCGTCGGCGAAAGCATCAATAGCTTTTTGCTCGCTGTTATTTTGCGCAGACATTACGATGATAGGAATGTGTTTGGTAAAAATATCGGTTTTTAAATCTTCGCAAATCTCTGCACCATTTCCATCAGGCAACATTACATCCAGCAAAAATAAATCTGGCATTGCATCTTTGATGTTTTTCTTTAACTCAGAAAAAGATGATGATAGTTGTAGCTCAAACCCTTCTTCTTTTAAAAGAATCTCAATCACGTTTCTGATTTCCTGGTCATCTTCTAAAATGTGTATTCTCTTTTTTGACATAATTCAAATTATTGTTTGGTTACTGTATTGGGTGATTTTTACTATACGATAGTTACAGTAACACCTAAACCTTCTAAATGTTTTACAATTTGTTCAGAAATTCCTTTATCGGTTATAATGTGATCAATTTCATCTAATCCACATATTTTTCCAAAACCTCTTTTACCAAATTTAGATGAATCTGCCAGAACAATTGTTTTTTGTGAAACGCTAATCATTTTCCTATTCAACTGCGCTTCCATTGCGTTTGTTGTGGTTAACCCAAAATCTAAATCAATTCCATCAACACCTAAAAACAGTTTATTAAAATAAAAATCGCTTAAAATTTGCTCTGCATAATTTCCTAAAACCGATGAAGAACTTTTTCTTAAAATCCCACCCAATTGTATTACTTCTATGCTTGGTTCTCTCATAAGTTCTAACGCCACATTTAAGGCCGACGTTACAACGGTTAAATTGGTTGCGGGCTGTAGATTTTTAGCAAAATACAATACAGTAGTACCCGAAGCTATAACTATAGAGTCATTATCATTTATTAGTGTAGCAGCTGCTGCACCTATTTTATTTTTTTCTGAAGATTGAATCTTTTCCTTTTCATTTACCGGTCTATCAACCGTGTAGGGATTGTTCATCGTTGCGCCACCATGTGTTCTAAAAAGCAAGCTTTTATCTTCAAGTAGTTTTAAATCCTTTCTTATGGTAACAGATGAAACCTTCAGTTCCTTACATAAATCTACAACATTGATATATTGATCGCGTTGTAAACGACTTAAAATTAATTGGTGCCTTTCGGCTAAATTCATCATAAATATTACTTGGTTTTTTGCAATGCGACAAATTAATCATTTGCTAAATCATTTATGTAAATAATATAATAATTTTTTAACGATGATATTATATTATTTCGATTTAGATTACTTATAATTGCGTATTGTTTCGTTTTATTACCTTTTGTTTTGATGAATAGAATTCATAAACCCATCCTTTCTGGAAATATCCATTGGGATATCATCATAATTGGTGGTGGCGCAACCGGTTTAGGTATTGCTTTAGATGCTGCAAGCAGAGGGTATAAAACCTTATTGGTAGAGCAATCAGATTTTGCAAAGGGAACATCGAGCAGAAGTACAAAATTGGTTCATGGCGGTGTACGTTATTTGGCTCAAGGCGATATTGGTTTGGTAAAACATGCTTTGCAAGAACGTGGTTTATTACAAAAAAATGCTGCCCATTTAGTAAATAAAGAGGAATTTATTATTCCATGCTACAGTTGGTTTTCGATATTAAAATACCTTTCAGGTTTAACCATTTACGATTGGCTTGCAGGAAAGTATAGCTTTGGTAAATCTAAATTCCTCAACAAAAAACAAACGCTCGAAGCTATCCCGGAAATCAAAGCAAAGGGTTTAAAAGGAGCCATAAGATATTTTGATGGCAAATTTGATGATGCCCGATTGGCAATAAACATAGCGCAAACAGCAATAGAGCATGGCGCCACTTTGCTAACCTACACAAAGGTAGTAGCGTTGCAAAAAAATAATGATAGCATTGTTGGTATAGAAACCGAAGATACTTTAACAGGAAAAAAAGTAAAATTTAGGGGAAAAATTATTATTAATGCTACAGGGGTTTTTGTTGATGATATTTTGAAAATGAACAATCCCAATTCTAAAAATATGGTTCGTCCAAGTCAGGGCGTTCATTTGGTTTTGGATAAAAAATTTCTCAATAGCGATTCTGCATTAATGATTCCAAAAACATCTGACGGAAGGGTACTTTTTGCAGTGCCATGGCACAAGCATTTGCTGGTTGGCACAACTGATACACCTTTAGATGAACATAGTTTGGAACCACGAGCTTTAAAAGAAGAAGTAGATTTTATTTTGAATACCGCTGGTGAATATTTTAATCAGAAACCGTATGAGAAAGATATCTTAAGTGTTTTTTCTGGTTTGAGGCCACTTGCCGCACCATCAAAAAGTGGCGGAAACAGTACAAAGGAAATTAGTCGCGATCATAAATTAATTGTATCTGCTAAAGGATTAATAACCATAACGGGTGGTAAATGGACAACCTATCGCCGTATGGCAGAAGAAACCGTTGATTTGGCTATTGCCCATGCAAACATGGTTTCTAAACCTTGCATAACAAAAGGTTTAAAAATACATGGCTGTGCAAACTTTAATGATAGCAGTTATTTGGATATTTATGGTAGTGACAAACCTAAAATTGAAGCTTTGATGGCGGAAAACCCTGATTTGAGGGAGCAACTTCACCCCCATTTCCCCTATAATAAAGCTGAAGTTGTTTGGGCTATACGAAATGAAATGGCCGAAACAATAGAAGATATTTTGAGCAGGAGATTGCGAATTTTATTTATTGATGCGCATGCAGCAATGGAAATGAGTGCAAAGGTTGCATCAATCTTAGCAAAAGAGTTACATGCAGATAAACATTGGGAAGATAACCAAGTCGAAATTTTTAATAATTTGGCATCTGGTTATATTTATCAACCCGATTTAAAAATACCAAGTGTGGCTTTAGCCAAATAGTACCTAACCAAATTTAGTTATGAGCAAGTTTATCTTGTCTCTCGATCAAGGAACCACGAGCTCGAGAGCAATTGTATTTAATCACGATGGTGAAATCGTAGCCATTGCACAAAGAGAATTTACCCAAATTTATCCAAAGGCTGGCTGGGTTGAGCATGACCCAATGGAAATTTGGTCGTCGCAAATTGCTGTTGCCGCCGAAGTAATCGTAAAAGCCGGCTTATCTGCGAGAGATATTGATTCTATCGGAATTACCAACCAAAGAGAAACCACCGTTGTTTGGGATAAAGAAACGGGAATACCAGTTTACAATGCCATTGTGTGGCAAGACAGAAGAACATCAGCCTATTGCGATGAAATAAAAGCGAAAGGATTGGCTAAAAAAATTCAGGAAAAAACGGGTTTAATAATCGATTCTTATTTTTCGGCAACAAAAGCAAAGTGGATTTTAGAAAATGTAGATGGTGCGAAAGAAAAAGCCGAAGCAGGAAAACTGGCATTCGGTACGATGGACAGCTGGTTAATATGGAAACTAACCGCAGGAAAAACTCATGTAACAGATGTAACAAACGCATCAAGAACAATGGTTTTTAACATCCATAATTTATCTTGGGATGATGAGCTTTTAGAACTCTTTGGTATTCCGAAGCAAATGTTACCACAAGTAAAATCATCAAGCGAAGTTTATGGAGAAACTGCTGGTAATATATTGGCCGCAAAAATCCCCATCGCTGGTATAGCAGGCGATCAGCAATCGGCTCTGTTTGGGCAAATGTGTACAGAAGTTGGTATGGTTAAAAACACCTACGGTACAGGCTGTTTTATGCTGATGAATATCGGTAAAGAACCAAAACTTTCTGCAAATAACTTACTTACAACAATTGCATGGAAAATTAAAGATGATGTTCAATATGCTTTAGAAGGCAGTATTTTTATTGGCGGCGCAGTAGTGCAATGGCTTCGGGATGAAATGGGTTTGATATCAAAATCTGCCGATGTAGAAACGCTCGCTAAAAAAGTTGAGGATACACAAGGCGTTTATGTTGTGCCTGCTTTTGCTGGTTTAGGTGCACCACATTGGGATCAACATGCCAGAGGAACCATAACCGGTTTAACCAGAGGCACCAATAAATCGCATATTGCCAGAGCCGCATTAGAAAGTATTGCTTACCAAACCATGGATGTTTTAAAAGCAATGGAAGCCGATGCCGGTGTAAGTATCTCTGAATTACGTGTGGATGGTGGGGCAACCGCAAATGATTTGTTAATGCAATTTCAGGCTGATTTATTAAGCAGTAAAGTCATCAGACCAGAAGTTACCGAGGTTACCGCAATTGGTGCCGCATATCTTGCAGGCTTGGCTACAGGATTTTGGGATAGCATCGACCAAATACGATCCCAATGGAAAATAGATAAAACTTTTGCAGCCAAAGAAGGCATTGACAATACTGAACGGATTAAAGGTTGGAATAGAGCAGTTAAAGCTGCACGAGTTTGTGCAGAAGAGTAAATCGATAAATTAAGATTTTAACAAAATATAAAATGACAGAGTTTGTTGCAGAACTTATAGGTACAGCACTTATAATTCTACTCGGAAATGGCGTTGTTGCTAACGTTGTATTAAAAGGAACCAAAGGAAATGATAGTGGGTGGATGGTTATAACCACAGCTTGGGCACTTGCAGTTTTTGTAGGTGTAGTTATTGCTGCGCCATATAGTGGTGCCCATTTAAATCCTGCAGTTACAATTGCGCTTGCCATAACGCAAAAGTTTGCCTGGATAAAAGTTCCTTACTATATTCTTGCCCAACTTTGCGGAGCCATGATAGGATCGTTTTTAGTATGGATAATTTATAAAGATCATTTTGATGCAACTGAAGATAAAGGATTAAAAGCTGCTCCATTTGCAACTTCACCAGCAATTCGAAACTTAAAATCTAATCTAACTTCGGAAATTATAGGGACTTTCGTTCTTATTTTTGTGATATTTTTCTTTACAAATGCTGAAATGGGAACTGATAAAACCCCCATCGGATTGGGTTCTATTGGTGCTATTCCGGTTGCTTTTTTGGTTTGGGTTATTGGTTTAGGATTGGGTGGAACAACTGGTTATGCTATAAACCCGGTTAGGGATTTAGGACCAAGAATTATACACAGCATAATACCGATGAAAGGTAAAGGTACAAGTGATTGGGCTTATGCATGGGTACCAATTGTTGGTCCGGTTATAGGTGCAACGTTAGCCGCTCTATTTTATTTAGCGCTAAATTTTAAGTATTAATCAAACCCTGAAAAGAATTTTGCCACATCATATGTACTTATAATTCGATTAATTAATACAATATTACCCTTATCAGGATATTTTTGAAACCAATATTTAATACATTTGTTAACTAAATAATTCATTCATGTTTGAGCGCATGTTTGGGTTTAGATATGGGGTAGGCTTTTTAGCTTACCCCTTTTTTATTTCCATTTATCCGAAGGTATTTTTTGCAGCGCTGATTGCTTTTTTCAAATCAATTCCCTTTCCTAATACGCCTTTAAATAAATCTCCCTCTTTCTTCAAGCGTTCAATCGCATTAAAAATGTTAAAGTCTTTCATTTTTAAACCAGGCTTAACTTCATCCCAATGTAAAGGCATAGAAACGGTTGCGCCAATTTTTGGTCGCAAGGAGTATGGACCTGCAATTGTAGCCCCTGGCCTATTTTGTAAAAAATCTAAATACATTTTACCCTTTCTTGCAGAAACCATTCGCTCTAATGAGGTAAATTCAGGAATTTGTTTATGAACTAAGCTTACAATAATTTTTGCAAACATCTGGCTTTGATCATAACTGTATTTCGCATTTAAAGGTATATAAATATGCATCCCGGTAGAACCAGAAGTTTTGGGGTAGCATGGTACATCTATTGCATCTAAAACTTTTTTCACTTCCAAAGCTGCTTCTACAACCTGGTCATAAGTATGTTTATCGGGGTCTAAATCAATCACACAATAATCTGGGTTATCGGGACTTTGAACTCTACTAAACCATGGGTTCATTTCTATACAACCTAAAGATGCCATCCATAATAAACTATCAACATCAGTTCCAACCAAGTACTCCTTTTTCTCACCTTCGCCATTTTCGTAAGGAAAAGTTTTAACCCAATTTGGGGCTTTACCTTTAACATCTTTTTGATAAAAACTTGGTCCATGAATGCCACCCGGAAAACGATTAAGTGATTGAGGTCTATCTTTTAAATAAGGCAATATGTATTCAGCAACCTGGTAGTAATAGTTAAACATATCACGTTTAGTAACCTTATCTTCAGGCCAATAAACCTTACTTAAATTGGTAAATTTTAAATCATGACCTTTAATTTTCCTAACTTGCGTTTCATCTTTTGGGTTAAGTAAAGTTTTAGGTTCTTTACGCTTAGGTGGTTTTATAGCATCAGCGTGGTCATTACTTTTCGAAGATTTTTTTTCCTCAACTCCTATTATTTCATTTGTTGGCTTTTCATTTTCCCTTACAATATCTTTAGCGTTTTTATCTTCACGCATGCCTTGAAAAGAAGGGTGACGAAAAACACCATCATCGGTAACTTCTGTAAAAGCAACTTCGCATACCAATTCAGGCTTTAACCAGGTGGCTTGTGCTTTTGGTGGGTTCGGGCGAAATCTAGAGGGTTTGTTCACGTCGGGTATTGATTCGAAAGGACTAGCATCAATAATTAAGGGCTTAAAATGCTCCATCATTGTTTTCTGCAGTTTATCAGAAAAACCAGTACCAACTTTACCTACGTACTGCAATTTTCCTTTTTCGTAAACACCTAATAACAAAGAGCTGAAAGACTTAGAAGTATCGGCATTTTTTGTAAAACCAGCTACAACAACTTCCTGCCGCCTGTGAACCTTTATTTTTAGCCATTCTTTTGAACGCCTATCAGGACTATACAAACTGTCAGATTTTTTAGCAATTATACCCTCTAAACCCATTCTTCCGGCAGCATCAAAAAAATCAATTCCACTAGCTTTAAATACTTTACTTAATCTAACCCTATCATCATCTGTAGGCAAAATATCTTGCAAAATTGCTTGCCGTTGATGTAAAGGCAAATCCATTAAATTTTTCCCATCGTACCAAAGAATGTCGAAAACATAGAATACCAACTCTCCATCAGCTTCACTTCTCCAATTTTGTAAAGAACCGAAATTTGAGATTCCTTTTTCGTTTAGTACTAAAATTTCTCCGTCTAAAACAGCATTTATTTTCCAGCTTTGCAATAAATCATAAATGGGATAAAATTTCTCATTAAACGATTTATTGTTTCTAGAAAATAAATCAACTTTACCTTTATTTATGAAAGCTAAAGCACGATAGCCATCCCATTTAACTTCATATTGCCAATCCGGGTCGTCAAAAGGTTCATCAACCAGTGTTGCTAACATAGGTTTAATACCCTCTGGCAGAGCAGATTTTTTTATTTTTTTTAAAGCGTTATCTGTGTTTATCTCTTCTGGTTCGGAAGGTTTTATTTTTTTCTCTAGCTTTTCTTCCGGTGTTTTTTTTGATGGTTTTATCTTTTGCTCCTGCCCTTCTTTCCAAACTTTATCCGAAGTTTTCGCCATGGTTTCTATGGTTTTATCCGATAAAACAGATTTGTCTTGCTTGGTTATATCTTTAATTGATGCAAAATCATCTTTATGCTTAATAAGAAGCCATCCATTTTCACCCATACCGTGGGTTTTAACTAAGGCAAATTCACCTTTTAGTTTTTCGCCATCTAATTTTATTTTGAGAGAACCATCATTTAACTGCTGAAGGAGATGTTTTTCTTGTGCCTTTTTTCCTTTGATATTTTCAATTGGCTCGTAAGTACCTCTATCCCAAACGATGACTGTTCCGCCACCATATTCTCCTTTAGGGATAATGCCTTCAAAATCTTTATAATCATATGGATGGTCTTCAACCATCATGGCTAAACGTTTGGTTTTAGGATCGGTAGATGGACCTTTAGGTACAGCCCAACTTTTCAAAACACCATTCATTTCCAGTCTGAAATCGTAATGTAACCGGGATGCATCGTGTTTTTGAATTACAAAATGTAGTTTATTACTATCTGTACTTTTACCAGATTTTGGTTCAGTTGTTTTTGAAAAATCTCGCTTTTCAGCATATTTATCCAGACTCATAGTGATGAAATATTAATTAGAACATCGCTGTGATACAAAAGGTTTGATCGAGTTTGAGGCTTGATATTGAGGTTGAGGCTGAGACCAAGACTAAGGCTAAGATTGAGCTTGATACCGAAATCGAGTTTAAGATTGAAACCTTATTAAATTAAGTCTTGATCTCAGTCGTTGCCTTAGCCTTAGCCTTAGCCTTGATCTCAACCTCAACCCTAAAAATATTTATTAACAATGGTTTAAAACTTTTGGATAGAGGATAATGTTGTATTTATCAGTGTTGATTACTCTATTTAATCTTATTTACATCATGGAAATCATTTTTACTGAAACTCAGTACAAACAAGTTGTTAACCGAATTGCTGCATTATCTGCTTTGCAAAACTATAATAATTCGGAAAGTGAAGAACTTAAGCATTTAAGTAAACTTGCTATGGCATACGAATACCAGAAATATGATTTTAGTTTAAAAATTAATGGTTCCTTTCAAAACCCTTCTGCTCAACAATTATAGGTGAGTTTTATACTTTACTAGTGCTATCTAAAGTATCTTTTTCTTTTGAACCTAGTACTGTAACTGCTAACGAAACGGTTAGGAATGCTCCCTGAAGAAGTAAATAATTTCTTTTTCGCCTTATTCCTCTATAGATGTTATACAGAGCAATCAATCCTAAACCGCCCAATTCTATATTTTTTTGTAAGCTGTTCGACGAACCTTTTCTATTTAGAGCAAACCGTAATACTTGATTAACAATACCAACATTATTAGCTACTTTTCTGCCAATAGTTCTTTTAGATTGATGCCTTCCAATTGCATTACCAGCCAATTGTAATCCACCAAGCAAAACTTTGTTTATTTCAATATTTCTTGAGTCCTTTTTTATCATATCATCCCAAATTAGATATGAACTCAACACTTTAAAAACTATTATGGTTTTAAAAAAGACAGCGCTTAAAAGTTTATCAGCACATTTTTTTTAATAGGGTTATTTCTAATGCAAAGATTTTGCCTTATCCGGTAGGACATTGTAATTTGGGTCTTCTAGAATATTTACTTCAACCACTGCCTCAGCATTTTTTAATAATGTTCTGCAATCTTCACTTAAATGTTTAAGGTGGAGTTTCTTATTTAATTTTGCGTAACGTTCTGTAAGTTTATTTAATGCTTCAATTCCACTCATATCTGCAATTCTGCTTTCCCTAAAGTCAATTACAACTTCAGCTGGGTCGGTATTTACATCAAACTTTTCGTTAAATGCTGTTACCGATGCAAAAAACAACGGACCATAGATTTCATAATATTTTATACCATGAGCATCAATGTATTTTTTAGCTCTAATCCGTTTAGCACTCTCCCAGGCAAAAACCAACGCAGAAATAATTACTCCAATTAGAACCGCCAATGCCAGGTTATGAAAAAATATAGTTACGGCTGCAACCAACATTCCAATAAAAATATCATGCTTTGGCATTTTATTAACAATTCTAAAACTTACCCATTCAAATGTTCCAACTGCAACCATAATCATAACACCCGTTAAAGCTGCCATTGGTACACGTTCGATAATTGGCGAACCAAAAAGAATAATGATTAAAATGGTTAATGAAGCCACGATACCTGATAATCTTGCCCTTGCTCCTGCTGAAAGATTTACAAGTGTTTGTGCAATCATTGGGCAGCCACCCATCCCAAAAAAGAAACCATTAGCAATATTGGCAGTACCTTGAGCAATGCATTCCCTGTTTCCATTTCCTTTAGTTCCGGTAATTTCATCTACCAGATTTAGTGTTAGCAAACCTTCTGTTAAACCTACACCAGCCATTATTACGGCATAAGGAAATATTATTTTAAATATTTCAAATTCAAAAGGAATTTTTGGAATATGAAATGGAGGAAAACCACCACTTACAGAGGCAATATCTTTTACCGTTTTAGTATCAATATTAAATACTAATACGATAATAAACACCACAATTATAGCTACTAACGAAGGTGGTATTGCCTTGGTTATTTTTGGAAGAAATGCTACAATAAGAATTGTTAATAAAACCAAAGCCGACATTATCAGCAAGGCATTACCCGAAAGCCAGGTAGCCTGACCATTAACAACTGTTTTAAATTGCTCTAGCTGAGCCATAAAAATGATAACGGCTAAACCATTTACAAAGCCATACATTACAGGTTGTGGTACAAGCCTAATAAATTTACCCAATTTAAATAAGCCGACTACGATTTGTATCAAGCCTACTAATGCAACCGCTGCAAATACATATTCCAACCCATTAGATTTCATTAACGCGATAAGTACAATTACAGTTGCACCAGCGCCACCAGAAATTAAACCTGGTCTGCCACCAAAAATTGAGGTTATCAAGCCCATTATAAACGCGGCGTATAAACCCATTAAAGGTGGAAAACCAGCAAGAATTGCAAATGACAATGATTCTGGCATCATGGTCATTGCAACGGTTAAACCTGCCAGAATTTCGTTTTTATAATCGATTTTTTGCTTGAAATCAAACAAGTTAAAGTAAGCCTTCATGGATTTGAAAGTAAGGAAGTAAGAAAATAAGAAACAGAAATATTATCCCAGTGTTTTTACCATAATATAATATTTAGGTATGTGGCTAACAACTATGGTTGTGTTACCGTAGGGGAAGGAATTTTTCTATTCATTTTTACAGATGCGAAACTACCAAAAATTAATGATGATGGTAATATCGCTTATGAAGGCATAAGTGAGTCCTTACTACAAATACTTCTTTAAATATTCAACGAACTAATTAAAAATTCCTGCAAAAAGTAGATTAGAGTGAAGCTTAGCTTTTTGATTGTAAATATGCGATGTTGCCATAACTTCATTAACACCATATTTTAATATAAAACCTTCCATATTGTTTTTAATTGTTAATTCACTTCCAATAAAGGAATAATATAACATTTGCTCAACAGCTTCCTTCTCCATTTGCCCCCAATGTACATTCATATTTTCCACAGGAGGTTTTAAAAGTTCTCTTTTACCTGTAATTACACCCAGAAACATTCTTTTTACAGAACTTGATAAAACTTCAGCTTCATCATCAGTATTGGCTGCAACAACATTTACACAAGCCATAACGTAGGGCTCGCTTAAATGAATAGATGGTTTAAAATTATTGCGATAAATTGTTATTGCTTGTTCGAAATAAGTAGGTGCGAAATGACTTGCAAAGGCATAAGGCAAACCTTTTTCGGCTGCTAACCTTGCGCTATCCGTACTCGAACCTAAAATCCAAATTGGAATATCAAGTCCTTCACCCGGCATGGCTCTAACATTTGAATTTCGGTTGTCTGCAGAAAATAACTGTTGTAATTTTTCTACATCTCTTGGAAAATTATGTGCTGCGTTAAAATTTTCGCCTCTTATAGCCATTGCGGTTACCTGATCTGTACCTGGTGCCCTTCCTAAACCTAAGTCAATACGGTTTGGATATAGCGAAGCCAATGTCCCGAACTGTTCTGCAACAATTAATGGCGAATGATTTGGCAACATAATTCCGCCCGAGCCTACTCTGATGGATTTCGTTCCACCGGCAATGTAACCGATTAAAACAGAGGGTGCAGAACTCGCAACACCGCCCATATTATGGTGTTCGGCAAACCAATATCTGTTATAACCTAATGCTTCAGATTGTTGTGCAATTTCTAAACTGTTCTTAAAAGTATCGGCTGCGTTGTATCCATCTAAAACAGTTGCTAAATCAAGAATTGAATATGGTATATTTTTTAAAGTATTTACTGACATAATTAAGGGTAACAAATTAATAATGCAAAACTATCCTTTAAAAAACCAATTGAGGTTTTATTGATAACAAATGACGGTAAAGAAACAGTTGGATTATGAGATGACATTTTTCTTAAACATCACGGAAGATTAGTTTGTTAATCTTCTATGAAGATATTACCACTGCTATTATTTTTATTGGCATTTTCCATTGAAACCAGAGCTCAATACACCGATACCACCAACTATCATCTTAATTTAATATCGGCTGGGTCAATAAATAAAACAAATAATGAGCAAGCTTATTTGTTGAATAACAGCCTTAATGTTGGGATTAAAAAGAAAAGCATTGTACTAAACAGCAACACCTCATGGCTTTATGGTAAACAAAATAGCAATTTAAGCAACAACGATTTTTCAAGCACAATGAATTTTAATCTGTACAAAACATTTCCGCATTTCTATTACTGGGGCTTGGTAAATTATAATACGAGTTATTCACTTAAAATAAAAAATCAATTGCTAGCTGGAGGTGGTATTGCATATAATTTTATAGATAAACCAAATGCCTATTTAAATATCAGTAACGGTATTTTATTTGATAAAAGCAGTTTGGTTGAAATGGCGAGCTATACTACTTTAAGAAACTCTTTAAGATTACAATTTCATTTTGGATTTAAAGATTTAGTAACTTTTGATGGAAGCAACTTTTTGCAAAATTCCTATTCCAGAGAAGGCGATTACATTATCAGATCGGTTACAACGCTAGGTTTAAAAATTAGAAAGTGGATAAGTTTAACAACCGCATTAAACTATAACAAGTTTAATATTACAACACGCGAAAACCTTAACCTTACTTATGGTTTAAGCATCGACAAATATTTTTAGTTCGAGATAATTAGAAGATTGAATAGCTTTCTATAAAGGGCTTTCTGCTTATCATTTCGAGATAGGGAAAATTTCCCGATAGTTGCCTTCTAATTAGCATTTTATAAAGAAAATGACCTCCTAAATCAACATAAATCGGTGCTTTCGCCGCATACCAGACTGCGTGAGGCTGTTTCCAGCAGAAATGGTAAAAATTAGATGTAATGGCTACACCTTTTATTTCTTTATGATAGAAGTTTAAAACCTTTGGCTTAATGATTCCGTCTATAACTTCAGCTTTTCTAACCATTGATAAATGATCAGTATTACAAAATTCATAATCAACCAACTTGGAATCATTTGGGTTTGGCAAGTTTTTCAAAATTCTAAATCCTTTGAACTTTTTTCCGTTTAGTATCCAAATCAGGTTTGGATAGAAAGCTTCCCGACTTTGCATTTCTGCTAAACTAATGGGCGAGTTTTGAAATTCTATAGCTGTTAAGCAAGGAGTAAAAACGTCGGCTCTATGCAATTCGCCAGTTTTGTTGCAATAAAAACTTTTTTCCCTGTAACTTTCTGGGAAAGCCTTTTTCCAGTTTCTATGCCATAAACTTTCTTTATGGTATTTTTCGGGTTGGCATAATGATGGTTCTTTCAGCAATGTTGGTAAAACCATTGCATTTTTGATACTGCTTTGAATTATCTCATCACTAATCATTTCCCTTAAAAACGTTCACAACATTGGTTTTCCATTTTAAGTATCCAAGGTTGCCACAAACATTCGCCACAAAATTTTCTACATCTTGTGGTACATCGTTAACAACACGAAACCTAATGGTATATTTAGGATTGTAACTAATGTAAACTACCAAATCATCTTTACGTTGACCTACAGAAAGCATCGGTTCTAAATGTATATCCTGCAATTCTGCCGCCGCTTGTTTTAAGCGCTCGTTCATAATTCGGGCAAGCGAAACATCTGGAACAAAATCAGTTTCTGTAATGGCTAGTACCGTAACTGTCATAAAATATATTCAAATTAATTTAGCACATCTAAATGAAAGATTGCTATCCTCTAACAACGGCAAAATTATACTAATATTTTTAGCATGCAAATATTTGAAAAGGAAATTCAACAATTTGTTGATAACAGACTGCTATTTAGCAAAATAAAATTGCCATAAATTATTCATCTATCTTAAAGTAGAATCTATTTTGATTCACAATACAACCTTAACTAAAACTACCATTAAAGTTATGTGATTTTAATTTCGAGTTTATTTCCCCATAGCCACATCCTCATAATATTCTTTAATAAATGTTTTTCGCCTGATATCTAATGACTTACATTTTAACCAACAGAAATTTTTACAAATAAACACCGAAGCCCTTACTTTTGTATCATGGCAAATCAAAACATCAGCAAATTACTGCAGAACAAGATAGAATTCTTAAAAGCAGAAGTAGAAAATGCAAAAATCGAGCTTCAACAATGGCAAACTATTGAAGAAGAATACAATCAAAACCCTGAGAAATTTGAACTATTAGCAGGATTATTAACCGGCGAAGCCTCAGACCAAAAAAAATCAAGGAAGAAAATTTAATTTCACTTTCAAATTTACAATTGCGAACAAATAAATGAATATATTCGCACAAGAGGTAATTGTTTAAAATCTAATTTTTAATACAATCACTTCTATAAAAAGATTTAACATAAAAATATTGAAAGCTGTTGTGGATATTCTTGAGAGTGGATTGTTAGAACTTTATGTACTAAATCTTTTGGAAGGTGATGAACTTTCGCAAGTAGAAAATCTACGCTTAACTTCATCGGCGGTTAGAGATGAGATAAATAAAATTGAGTTGTTTTTCGAACAAGATGCCTTGCAACATTCTGTTTCAGTAAGCACCGAAATTGATGCGCAAATGTTAAAGCTGTTTAATCAATTAAATTCTAAAACCGATTTAGATATCAGCAATCTTCCTTTAATTGA
This sequence comes from Pedobacter lithocola, assembly GCF_042650845.1. Lineage (NCBI taxonomy): Bacteria > Pseudomonadati > Bacteroidota > Sphingobacteriia > Sphingobacteriales > Sphingobacteriaceae > Pedobacter > Pedobacter lithocola. Next base: position 1,021,447 of record NZ_JBHSBW010000007.1, read on the forward strand.
TGAAGACACCAATTATCAAAATTGGTTAAGCCTTATAGAAAATCTTATTCCCAGAAATGGAGTTGATGGTACATTTACACACCTGTTAACGGCTAATGATAAAGTTATGCAGATGCTTGTGGTTTCGGAAATTGACATTAAGGAAGAAATCCATGAAAACGAATTAGAAAGCTTTTTAATTCTTGAAGGAACCTGCATCTGTACCATTGATAATTCAGATTTTAATATGGCAGCTGGAGATTACATGTCAATTCCGCTACATAAATCTCATACCGTTAAAATAACATCGCCCAGCGTAACTGCCATTTTGCAGCATATCGCATTATAAAATCTTGCATCAAAATAAGCTTTATTTAAACTCCATTGTAAACCTATATCAGGATTGCATTAAATTGAGCATCACGAACATTAATGGCTAAAAATAGAAATACCATACCACTCGAAAACATAACCTTCCGACAACGATTCTCATCACTTAAAAACTTACCTGTATTTTTTAAATTGGTTTGGAAAAGTAGTCCAAAAAAAACGCTTATTAGCTTTGGCTTACGTATTTTACGTTCTGCAATGCCAGTTGCATTACTTTATACCGGTAAATTAATTATTGATAATGTAATTGCGTTAAATGCCAACCCCACTGCAGATACAAGTAAACTTTGGGAGTTGGTTGCAATAGAATTTGGCTTGGCCATATTAACAGATGGACTAAATAGAATGATAAACCTAACTGATAGTTTGTTGGGTGATCAGTTTTCTAACTATACTTCTATGCGAATTATGCGTCATGCGGCTACATTAGATCTCGATCAATTTGAAGATTCGGTTTTTTACGATAAGTTAGAAAGAGCAAGGCAGCAAACCGTGGGGCGAACTGTGTTGCTATCGCAGGTGATGAGCCAAATTCAGGATTTTATTTCGATGGCATTTCTCTTAACCGGATTAATTGCTTTTAATCCTTGGCTTATTCTATTACTTTTAATCGCGATAATTCCTTCATTTTTGGGCGAGTCTTACTTTAATAGTAGAAACTATGCCCTCTCCAGAAGCCAAACCCCAGAAAGAAGAGAACTTGATTACATTCGCTATTTAGGTGCTAGCGATGAAACGGCTAAAGAAGTAAAAATATTTGGTTTGGCAGATTTTATCATCAAAAGATTCAAAACCTTATCAGATAAATTTTATGCCGATAACAGTAAACTTGCCGTAAATCGTTCTGGCTGGGGAACTTTTTTTTCCATTCTTGGTACAATCGGTTACTATGCTGCTTACGGTTTTATTATTTATCAAACTATAAATGGAAAGGCATCCGTTGGAAGTCTTACTTTTTTAGCAGGTTCTTTCAGGCAATTAAGCAGTTTGATGGAAACCACATTATCCAGATTTACACTAGTTTCACAAGGCGCAATTTACCTAAACGATTTTATTGAATTTTTTGATATACAACCTAAAATAACCAAACCTAAAAACCCACTACCCTTTCCAAATCCTATTATAACTGGTTTTATATTTGAGGCCGTTGGATTTAAATACCACAATAGCGAAAATTACGCATGCCGAGAATTAAATTTTACCCTTAAGCCAGGCGAAAAATTAGCGCTTGTTGGAGAAAACGGAGCAGGCAAAACTACCCTTGTTAAATTACTTGCCAGATTGTACGACCCAACTGAAGGAAGGATTTTATTGGATGGACAAGATTTAAAAAATTATGATTTGGATGAGTTAAGGAAAAACCTCGGTATCATTTTTCAAGATTATATCCGCTATCAAATGACATTCTCTCAAAATATTGCCATCGGGAACATCGAAGAAATTGATAATAAAAACTTAATTAAGAAGGCTGCAACCGAAAGTTTAGCAGATTTATTAGCCCAAAAACTTCCTTTAGGCTACGACCAATGGTTAGGTAGAAAGTTTAATGATGGAATTGAACTTTCTGGCGGTGAATGGCAAAAAGTTGCTTTGGCCAGAGCATATATGAAAGATGCACAAGTGCTTATTTTAGATGAACCTACGTCGGCATTAGATGCCAGAGCAGAGTATGAAGTTTTTCAACGCTTTGCCGAACTTACCCATGGTAAATCTGCAGTTTTAATATCACACCGCTTTTCTACAGCAAGGCTGGCCGACAGAATATTGGTTTTAGATAAAGGAACTGTTCTAGAATCTGGTAGTCATGAAGAATTGCTTAATAAAAATGGAAGATATGCAGAATTATTTAACCTGCAAGCCATGGGTTATCAATAGAGAATTAAATATTGATGTTGTTTAAATGTAAACCACAAATTTGCCCTACAAGCTTGTATTTGCTAATGTATTTTCTCACCTGAATTCAAAATACGCTTACAACCAAAAATAAAATCTATTCTGTGTATAGGTGGCCATGCAACGAAACTGACAAATCATACTCAATACTTTACGAAATGTCATAATGATTCTGCAACGAGGTAAAACGATGTTGTGTGCCTTATCTTGCAGTATAATTTTGAATCTCTAACCAAAATGAACATTCCTATTTTATCTTTAAGCCTAACGTTATTGTTATTGATAAATCCTAAAACAATTGTATTAGATAATAAAGATTTATTCAGTAACCCAAATAATATTACGGCATCATGGCTTGGATTTTTACATTCTAAAAATGATGAAAAATTGATAAGTAATGTGCCCATGTTTATCTATTCTGATGCGCAAGCAGGAACAGCAAAAATAATCTGTGTACCAAAATCACCTGAACTTTGGAGTTCAAAATTTAGAGGCAAAACAAAAGAACAAAAAGCATCGATAACAAAAACATTGCTTACCGGTATTATGAACCATACCATTGGCGATAAATACTTTAAAATATATGCTTTGTTCCAATCACCAAACGTTAAAAGCAAAACAAATAACGCTGTTCAAACCTATCCATCAACAGTAGAAATCTATAAAAATGATGGAACACTATGGAATAAGATAGAAAAAACCACTATTTCGAATGTGGCACAATTTAGAGAATTGCAGTACGATTTAGCTAAAAATTTAAAGTAAAATCAGAATCTAAATCGATAGGATAAACGCTTAAATCCTGTTAAAAGGAGATAAATATAATTTTATAAATCTCTAAGCTTACGCTCAACTTTTCTTATTAATTTATCTTTACCTTCTTTATAAGTTTGGGGGTTCGAAAAGTCTTCGATAATAACATTTAACTTCTCATCTGGTTCATCTTCTGCCAAATGCTTATAATCTTTTACAACTTGATATGAATTCATATCTCCAAAGCCACGTAAGTCTTTCACCTTCTTTAAAAAATCTTTTAGATCAGATTTGCGTTTTTCCATGGACACAAATCTAAAAAACATACTTACTAATCATACAATATTGCGCTCGTTTTTGTAAACAAAATAGAAGTTGCTAACAAAAACTTGCGCTCAGTTAAAGTACGGCTATATGGTATTCCCAAAAGCTATTGCTTTTAACATTTAAAAATTCGAATTAACTTAATAATTCATTATCTAATGGCTTACCGTTTGCAAATGAATCTGCATTTAAAAATGTAATTTCTGCAATCTGCGTCATGGCTTCTTTCGTAAAAAAACCTTGATGTGATGTAACCAATACATTAGGAAATGATATTAATCGTGAAATAACATCATCTTGAATAATATTGGCTGATAAATCCTTGAAAAACAGTTTCCTTTCCTGCTCGTAAACATCTAAACCTAAATAACCCAATTGCCCAGTTTTTAAGGCCTCAATAACATCGCTTGTTGCTACCAAACCGCCTCTGCTGGTATTTATCAACATTGCACCCTTTTTAAATAATTTCAGGGTATTTGCATTAATCATGTGTAAGGTATCCTCACTTAATGGGCAATGTAAAGAAACAATTTGTGCATCTTTTAATGCGTTTTCCAGGTTTTCGTATTTTAATCCTTCTTTAATAAGTTCGGCATCAGGAAAAGGATCGAAGGCAGAAATATGGCAACCAAAACCTTTTAATATTTTGTAAAATGCCTTACCAATGTGTCCTGTACCAATTAGGGCAACTTTACAACCATGTAAATTAAATCCTATTAAGTTTTCTAGTGAAAAATTTCCCTCTCTAACACGGTTATATGCTTTATGTGTTTTGCGGTTTAGGGTTAAAACCATCGCCATGGCATGTTCAGCAACAGCTTCTGGAGAATAAGATGGAACACGAAGCACTTTAATACCAACTTCTTCAGCCATAACTAAATCAACATTATTAAAACCTGCACATCGAAGAAGAATTAATTTTATACCATTATCAGCGAGTAGAGGCATCATTTCTGCATCTGCTTTATCATTTACGAAAATGCACACCGCATCAAAGCCTTTGGTAAGCAATGCATTTTGTACATTAAGTGATTCGGTGTAAAATGTAAGCTCGTGACCGGTATTTAAAAGTTCTAGATATTCTTTATCGTAAGAACAGGTACTGAATACAGCAATTTTCATAAGAAATGGGATTTCTTACAAAGTAGTCATATTAATCCACAGCTAAACCAACAAAAACAATGCTGAAAGTTTTTTGAGTCAATCTTAAGATAGATAGTTTGGAAAGAAGATTTATGCTACCCAGTTAAATACCATGCTGCTACTACCCTCGCCATCATCATTCAAAAAGCAAATTTTTAATGGTGCAGAAAAATCTACAAATACATTTACTTTAGGCACTAAACTTTCTGCAAATTCTACTGGAGGAGTATCGTCCTGCAAATGAACAAACACCAAATCTTCAGATTTGAAGCTTACACGCTCGATTTTTCCAGGCCACTCCAGATCCATTTTTCTTAAAAACGATCTTATTTTCTGTTTTTCGATTATTGTATTCATACTTGAGAACTTTAGATACGATAAAAATAGTAACAAAGTTTTTTTTAGAAGATGGCTGGCGTCCGAATGTTAGAAAATACACATTGACAAAAGTCATAAGTATTAATAAACAAAAAAGCCTATCGTTAAACACGATAGGCTAAATGGCGTGGAGTTAAGGTACATAGCAATTATCTGCATTAAAGCCAATAAAATTGCTACGATTCCGGTAATCCACAATTTTAAATAAGATTAACGAATAAAGAGATGTATTAGTTACGCTTATAATTCTCCCTAACACATTATAAAAAAAGGTTAAAGAAAAAGTCGCTTAATACGATAGCAAGCTATCCTCTATTACGTTTTTCTGAATGATAAAAGTATCTTATTGATTTGTAAATTGCAAATCTATTTAATTTGATATCATAAACATTTACCGATATTTATTGTTAAGCCTACTTATTGAAAAACCATGGTAAAAAACTTTCCATTCTACATTAAAGCACCAATAATACTTTTAGGTTTAGTTATAACTGTATTTATTTTAAATATTCTGCGAGATGTTTTGGTACCGCTTGCATTTGCAACGCTAATTGCAATATTGCTAAATCCGTTATCTAATCGTTTGGAGCGAAAGATGCCAAAGGTATTAAGCATTCTTATTACCATGATTGTTGCAGTATTAATTTTGTTCGGGTTGATGTATTTCCTTTCTTCTCAAATTGCACACTTTTTTGATAACCTTGACGCAATGAAGCAAAAATTTGCCGAAATTTTAAATATTGCGCAACAATGGCTTCAGCAAACTTTTGGCATCTCATCACAAAAGCAAGTAGAAATGCTTAATGATGCAGCAAAAGGCAGTAAGGCGGTAATTGGGCAGACTTTAAGCGGCGTTCTCGGTATTTTAAGCGTTATATTTTTAATTCCGGTTTACACGTTCTTAATTATGTTTTATAAAACCTTGATATTAAATTTTCTATATGAGGTTTTTTCTGAGGAGAACAAAACAAAAGTTGGTGAAATTCTTTCAGAAACCAAGGCTGCAATACAAAGCTATATAATTGGTTTATTGATAGAAACTTCAATCGTAGCTGTAATGAATTCTTGTGCTTTGTTAATTTTAGGCGTACAGAATGCCATATTAATTGGTGTTATCGGAGCAATACTAAACTTATTACCTTACATCGGCGGTATCATTGCTATTCTGCTTCCGGTACTTATGGCAACACTAACAACCGATGGTTTTACCACCCAACTACTCATTATCGGAGCATACGCACTGATACAATTTATAGATAATAATTTTCTTGTACCAAAAATTGTATCATCTAAAGTGCAGATAAATGCATTAATTTCTATTATAATTGTACTATTAGGTGCAGCACTTTGGGGTGTTCCGGGTATGTTTTTATCAATTCCTTTTATTGCCGTGTTAAAAATAATTTTTGATAGAATTGATGGATTAAAACCTTGGGGTAAATTATTAGGTGATACCATCCCGACGGAGCACATGGGGCAAATTAAACGCCTCCGCCGGAGAAAGCCTGTACTTAGCGACAAAACTTAACAATTATTTTAAACCATTGGAACTAACGCACAATATTTTAACTTATCTGAGTGTATTTTTGATATGCACTACCATAATACCTTTCATCAGACACGATTTCTGGATTTTTAGAGTTTTTGAATACCCTAGAATCCAAAAATTAGTACTGAATTTAATATTGATTATTTGTTTATCAATATTTTCAGATTTCACCAAACCTGCTGATGTTGTAATATTAATAGCACTTTCTATTAATGTGATTTATCTCTTTTATTTAATTTTTCCATTTACAATATTTGGTAAAAAACAAATTGTTAGTAGTAAACTTTCAAACAACGAAAACAATCTAAGGCTTTTAATCGCCAACGTTTATCAAGAAAATAAAAAATCTTCGGCATATTATGGCTTGATAGAAAAGTGCCAACCTGATATTATTCTATTGGTAGAAACCAATAAATGGTGGCAAAATCAAATGGATACATTAGAGAAAGAATATCCTTACCAAATAAAAGTTCCGTTAGAAAATACATACGGAATGTTATTGTATTCTAAACTTGAGTTATCGGGTGAGGTAAAATATTTAGTTGAGGAAGATATTCCATCAATAGAAACAGATGTGAAATTAGCTTCTGGACAAACGGTTAAATTGTTTTGCCTGCACCCTCAACCGCCTGTTCCACAAGAAAACCCACGTTCTACCGAGCGAGATAAAGAAATACTATTGGTTGCCGAAAAGGCTAAGCAATGTAATTTACCTGTTGTTGTTATGGGCGATTTAAATGATGTGGCGTGGAGCTACACCACCGAACTTTTCGGAAAAATAAGCGGCTTGCTCGACCCGCGAAGAGGAAGAGGATTTTTTAACAGCTTTAATGCAAAATATTTCTTCTTACGCTTTCCACTCGATCATATTTTCTGCTCTCCTGATTTCTCATTAAGTTCGATAAAAAGATTAAAGAGCTGTGGTTCCGATCATTTTCCAATGTGGGTAAATTTACAATTCAATCCACAGGCTAAAGATTTAAATCATATCCCTGAAGCTACAGAAGAAGATAAAGCTTTGGCAGAAGAGAAAATCAATACCCCTACGTAAGTTAAATATATCAATTAGCAAGTAACGTTTTTAATAATTTGGATTGAAGATTTTGGAAAATCGTTTTAGTGTAGTAATTTAAACGAACCTTATAAATCATCCAACTAAATTATGAGCGTACTAACCCAAATCGGCAATAAATTATTACTGTTAATTTTCTCTGTCATTTTTACGCAAAACACTTTTGCACAACAACTTTCGGTAAATAACTTAACGGTAGAGCATCAAACAAATCCACTAAGTGTTGATAATCCTGTGCCTAGATTCAGTTGGAAAATAAATTCGAGCGTACAAAACACACTGCAAACCAGCTACGAAATTAGAATTGGTACAACGCCATCAATCAATGATAATAATGCCATTAAAATCGGTAAAAATTCACCACAGTCAGTATTGATAGCATATAACGATAAGCCACTTATCTCTAAAACAAAGTATTACTGGCAGGTTAAAATTAAAGACAATCATGGAAATACCTCTCCGTGGTCTGCCGTACAATATTTTCAAACTGGTTTATTACCAGCAGATTGGACAGCAAAATGGATTAGCATGGTAAATCCAGATACTTCTTTGAAAAGTCCACTAATGAGGAAGGAATTCAATTTGGATAAAAAGATTAAATCAGCAATGATTTATGTCACTGCAAAAGGTCTATATGAAGCCAATATTAATGGCAAACGAATAGGCAACGAATATTTATCTCCAGGATGGACGAGCTACAAAAACCATCTTCAATATCAGGTTTATGATGTTACAGCATCACTTAAAAATGGCCAAAACGCTATTGGTGTTGTGCTTGGCGATGGATGGTACAAAGGCAGAATTGGATTTGAAAATCAAAAAAACTTTTATGGAGATACTAGAGCCTTATTATTACAGCTAGAAATTGAATATATCAACGGAGAAAGAAAAGTTATAATTAGTGATGAAAGTTGGAAAAGTAGTACTGGTGCTATTTTAGCATCGAGCATTTACGATGGTGAAACTTATGATGCAAGACGTGAAAAACCCGGGTGGACAAATGCTGGCTTTAAAGAGAATAATACCTGGAAACCTGTAAGAATTTTAGAAAAAGGGACTGAAAAGCTAATTGGAATGAGCGGGCCTGCTGTTGTAAAACATGAGGAATTTAAAGCGCTAAAAATTATCAAAACGCCTAAAGGAGAAACCGTTATAGATTTCGGACAAAATTTAGTTGGTTGGGTAATTTTAAAAGCTAAAGGACCCGCAGGTACAAAAATAACTTTAAGCCATGCCGAAGTTTTAGATAAAGAAGGAAATTTTTATACCACAAATTTGCGTAGTGCCAAGCAACAAAATCATTATATTTTAAAAGGTGCTAATGAGCAAACTTTCGAACCTCATTTTTCGTTTCAGGGATTTAGGTATGTTAAAGTAGATGGTTATCCTGGCTTATTAAACTTGGCAAACTTCACTGCAGTAGCAATTTACTCTGACATAAAATCTACCGGAAAATTTACAACCTCTAATCCATTAATAAATCAATTACAGCATAATATAGAATGGGGCCAAAAAGGAAATTTTGTTGATGTACCTACAGATTGCCCGCAAAGAGATGAGCGATTAGGTTGGACTGGCGATGCACAGGCATTTGCAAAAACAGCAGCTTTTAACATGGATGTTTCTGGCTTTTTTAGCAAGTGGCTTAAAGATGTTAAAGCAGACCAATTACCTAATGGTAGTGTACCTTTTGTTGTGCCAAATGTATTAAATGCAGGTTCTAATGGCTCTGCCGGATGGGCAGATGCAGCAACCATTATACCTTGGGATATGTATGTGTTGTATGGCGACAGAGGAATTTTAGAAACCCAATATGAAAGCATGAAAAATTGGGTCACCTACATTTCATCAGTATCAAAAAATGATTTATGGAATAGTGGCTTTCATTTTGGCGATTGGTTGTTTTACCGCCCTGAAGATGATAATGATGGTCGTGCTGCAGTTACAGATAAATATATGATAGCACAAACCTTTTATGCCCATTCTGTACAATTGCTTTTAAATGTAGCAACGGTGCTGGATAAAAAAGATGATGTTAGATTGTATAAAGCATTATTAGAACGGATAAAAACAGCTTATTTAAAAGAGTATATGACACCAAATGGCAAGCTGGTGTCTAACACACAAACTGCTTATGTACTTGCTTTACAGTTTGATATGCTGCCCGAAAATTTAAGACAACAAGCGGCAGAACGATTGGTGCAAAATGTAAAAAGTTATGGAAACCACCTTACAACCGGCTTTTTAGGAACGCCATATTTATGCCACGTATTAAGTCGCTTTGGATTTGAAAACGTAGCTTACGATTTATTGATGCAGGAAAAATACCCTTCATGGCTTTATCCGGTTAAAATGGGTGCAACTACAATTTGGGAACGCTGGGATGGTATAAAACCTGATGGAAGTTTTCAAACCCCTAATATGAATTCGTACAACCACTATGCTTACGGTGCCATAGGCGATTGGATGTATATAAACATTGCTGGTATAAATGTAGTTACCGAACAGCCTGGCTATAAGGCAACCATTATTGCACCCAAACCTGGTGGCGGTTTAACCAGCGCTACTGCAACATTAGAAACCAGTTATGGGTTACTAAAATCATCATGGATAATTGAAAATGGTATTTTTAAGCTAGATGTTGTAATACCTGCAAATACAACAGCTACAATTTTACTACCTAAAAATGATAAAAAAGAAAAGGTTGGTTCGGGTAATTACCATTTCGAATATAAATACTTATAAAAGGTAAAAGACTATTATGTTCCTAATATTTTCATAATAAAAATACACCTGCAAAAACTTAATTTTCCTAATTTTGATGGATGACAATAGAAGAAGTTAATAAGCTAGAAGAATTTTTTGCTAGTGCAGAAAAACAGGCTACGCCCATATATCTAAATCAGGCTACGGTAATAAATAATTATGAGCATTTTTTAGAGAGTCATTTTATTCCTTTAAAAATAGATCCTGCAAGTCGTGTAAATCAACCTTTGATTTGGCGGTTAAAAGCACTAAAATTAATAGTTGAGGCAAATGCATAATTAAAAAATAATTTTTCATAAATATTAAAGTAAAATTCTAAATCATCCGTTTACATCGGTAAACCCTACACAAATTTAATTTTTGAGGAAAACCGAACGTATGATATCCATATTTAAAACAAATGTGCACACAGAAGTAGAACTGCAAGAACTTGTACCAAACTTAAATGTTGCCGTGCCAAATCTCAACTGGCATATTGATCTTACTGATTGTGATAAAATTTTAAGAATAGATTCTCAGGTAAATATTAATGAATTGGTAATATCCATGTTCACTAGACTTGGCTTTAGCTGTATAGTATTAGAAGTGTTTCATGCTCCACCAAGATAATTATCGCTGATATTTTTGATTTCTTAAAAAAGTATTCACAATAAATCATCAATTAACTCAATACAAACGCAATTAGATTTTTTAAAGGATAAATGATTATTGATTATCCAATCTATCATATCTTTGATTTAAATAAACAAATCAAATTATGAAAAAATTAAAATCTTTATTGCTTATCATTTGCTTAATGGGAATGGTTTGCATTGTTAATGCTCAAGAGCAATTAACTGCAAAAATTGCGGAATGGGAAAGAGCTAAAGCCTACACAAAAGAATATTTAGATGTAATGCCCGAAACAGGTTACGCCTTAAAACCGACTCCGGAAATGAGATCTTTTGCTGAGCAAATGCTTCACCTTACAGATGCAAATTATGGCTTTACAGCTACTGCAACCGGAGAGAAAAGTCCTTACGGTTTTGGTGATGTAGAAAAAATTACAGATAAATCAAAAGCCAATGTTACTAAGGTAGTTTTAGCGGGTTACGATTATGTAATTGCAGGATTAAAAAAAATCTCTGCTTCGCAGTTGCAAGAAAAAGTAAAATTCATGAATCGTTTTGAGCTAACGAAAGAAATGGTTTTTACCAAAGATTTTGAACATCAAACCCATCACCGTGGTCAGGCGACAGTTTATTTACGCTTGGCAGGTGTAAAACCACCACAAGAAAAATTATTTTAGTTGTTTATTACTCTGCTGCCTTTCGGTAGCAGAGTTTTGATCATAACTTTTTAATAAATCATTCCTAATGATTTATTGTATAAGTGTTATTTGTACACCATTCAACGAGCAATAATGGATTATTTAAATGTTAAATAACTAATAATCAATAAAATATTAATTATAATTACACGTTATTTGTAATAATTCTAGATTAATTAATTTATATTGCAGCACTTATTAGAATATTTTCTTTTGAATGCTATACTAATTAGTCCCAAATCATCATGCGCAGGAGAGGTTGTATTGTATCTATCAATGAAGACATAGCGCTTGGAACTATTGTAGATACTAATGACCAAGAAATAAATTTTCTGCTGAACAACCTCAAATTCAAACCAATAATTAATCAGGAAATAACATTTATTATTGAGATGACAGAAAGTGGGTTAATTGCAGCTAACATCGAATTGTTAACTTAACATCTCTTACAATTTATTAATATTTTAAAATGATTTGCTCAATATCATTGTATAACGCGTCAAGTTCTTCGGATACATAATCAGCTATAAGCTTCTTATACTCCACACCTTCTAACCAAAATCGAATAGATAAAATGGCCGTATTAGCATTATCATAAACATAAAGTGTAATTTCTTTATAATCCAGAACACTCCTAAAACCAGCGTCACCAAGAAACTCCTCTATTTCATGGATAATCGTTACTACGGGAATCTCATTTTTGAAATAGGTGGCCATATCAATAATTTAGAATATCTAATTTATAGATAAAGATAATTTCTATCAAGTAACCAGACTATATAGAGTAGAAATACGCCGCTTTAAACATTACAGCTATAAGAAAGTTCACAAAGATTGGTAGTAATTTATTGAATCCAGCTCGATTTTGTAAAAAATACTTAATTGTTAGTATAAATAAAATCAATTCTTTTACCTGCTCTAAAATAGAGTTCGGCTAGTGCTTTTTGGTAATATGAAACAATTTCGGCTTGTTTTATTCGCATATCAATTAACTTAGTCTCTCTACTATTAATGAGAAAAAGATTACTCTCCCCTAGTTCAAATTTTTGCAATTCACCAGTTACCAACACACGTTGACTAGCCACATTTTTAGTTTGCAATGCAAATTGAGCTTGCAAAGCTTTAACTTCGTTTACCGCTGATAATACACCAGTCTGAATTTCTCTTCCAGTTTGTTGAAGTCCGAATTCGACTTCTGCCTGTTGAATTTTAACTTCTCTAAGCTTACCTCGTTCTTCACGTAAAAATAAAGGAAAGGCAAAATCAATTCCTACTTTATAATTTGCCAATCTAAAATCATAGTAATCGGGTACATATGAAAAATCTCTCCTACCTGCTAAAAATGAGCCCTTTATATTTAATTTAGGTTTAAGCATTTCTTGCCTGTACAAGCGCTCCACATCTAATTTCGATTTTTGATATCTGATTTTAAGTATCTCCGGATGATTTTCTGAAGCTTGCTGTAGAAGAGAATCTAAAACCAACTGATTAATTGCCTTATTTGTATCATTAGTATCTTGGGGCAATGCATTTGCAGGAAGTTCTGTTGGTACGCCTTGCGAATTCCAAAGATGGTTGGATAGGATTAGTCGAGAATTTGTGAGTTTTACATTCGCATCCTGAAGCTGAACTTTCCTATCTTCTAATGTAATTGAAGCTTCCACAGAATCAATTGGCGGTTTATCGCCTATAATAACCTGTTGGCGGATTGCAGCAAATCTTCGTGAAGCCAGTTCTACTCCCTCATTTATTAAAGCATATTGTTGATGGGCCAAATACCAGCTCCAATAATCCTTTACGGCTCCGAACCAAACCTTATTAATTTGATTAATTTTATCAGCTTCAGCATAATCGACCATTATCTTAGCCTGACGTAAAGTATTACGGCGTGAATCAATGATAAAACCTTGCCCCAGCGGAATTGTAAGTCCGATGCCTGATAAACCAGTTGTGCTGGTGCGGGTTTCCGGATTGTTATAAATGCCAACATTCCTATCATAGCCTACATTTAAATCAGCACCTGCAAGCCACAACGGAACTTTTAATTCGCTATCCCAGTGGTTATAATATTCTGTACCACCAAAAATCTTTCTCCCGAATGATGCATTAATTGCAGGATCGAATTTACCTAAAGATTGTAATACTTTGGCACTTGCTTCCTTACTTAATAATGCAGCCTGTTTAACAATTGGGTGATTTTGCAGCACAATTTCTTGCATATCAGTAAGCGTAAAAACTGCAGCCGAACCTGAAACAGGTTGCACTTGCTGTGCAAATGAAGCGTTACAAATAACAGCAAAAAAAATAAAAAATATCCAGGTACACGTTTTAAGTTTATGTTTTGCCCGCATATTAATAATGTACATTTCTGTTGTTTAAAATCTATTTATTGTTAATGTTTTCTTTAGAAGGTGCTTTATCCAAACTAGGCGGGAAACCATTTAGTTGGCGCCATATTTCGTACCAAACCGGAACTGTTCTAAGTATAACCCTTCCATAAACACCCGAACCTTGCCTTAATTGAATGGGCCATGGCTCTTCCTTTTTAGGTAAATGCGTTAATTGCCTAACCAAAATCCGATATTTACCATCGGTACTAACCCTATCTATTACAGATATTTTACCTCCAAAAGTTCCTATTGCAACCGAAGGCCAACCCGAAAACTGAACTGATGGCCATCCTTCAAACTGTAACCTTACATCGCTACTATCTAAAATTAACGGCACATCCATCGCATCAACATAAATTTCTGCAGCAACCATTGGCGTGAGTGGTTGCAACGTTGCGATAGATTCACCTTCTTTTATATTCTCACCTAAACCAGCTTTTAATGTTTTTACAATATAACCATCTTGGGGAGCTCTAACTATGTATAAACTCCTTCTGATTTTGATGTTAGACATTTCATTTTTTAATTTTGAAATCTCTTCTCTTACAGATGCCTTACCAGAAAGCGCAGAGCTTTTATCGGATTGAGCAGAAGCAAGAGATTGACTGTATTTAGCTCTAATGTTATCCAATTCAATAATTGCACTCGAAAGTGCCTGTCTTGCACTACTTAATTTATTTTCCTGACTAACCTCTTTCGCTTTATCTTCCTGAAGTTTCAATCTTCTTGTTTCGATATCCGTTAAAGAAAACAAACCATTTTTATATCCGGCTTCATAACGCTCTAACCTCGAGCGGCTGGTTTGATATAAATTTCTAATGGCTACCAAATCAGCACTATCTATTCTTACCGTGTTTTTAGCTTTTCTTACATCATTCTCTGCCGCTTGTAGCTGAATTCTAAGTCCATTAGTAAGTGCACTAATTCTAGCATCGGTTGCTGCAATTTTTTGCTCAGCCGCCATTTCGCTACCGCGTTTGGCATTTAGCTGTTCATCTAATCTTTCAGGTAAATCAGGGTTAAAATACGATTGATTGGTTTCAGAAATAACTAAAATAGTATCCCCTTTTTTTACCTCTTCACCTTCTCTAACCGCCCAATATTCAATTCTTCCACCAATTTGATTTTGTACTGTTTGTGGTCTATCCTCGGGTCCTAAAGCGGTAATTACACCTCGACCAGAAATGGTTTGGCGCCATGGCAACAATAAAATAATAATAAATATTACCAGTACACCTATCATTATCCTGCCAAGTAACCTAGCTCCGTTTGATGATATTAATTGTGCTTTTGATAATGTAGAATATTCATCAACCTTTTGTACAACAAGTTTTTTGGTTTCGTTAATCATGGCGAACATCTCCTTCCTCAATCTCCAAATCGGTTACAACGGCAAGCTTTTCACTTCCTGTTACCATATCAAAAACTGTATTTAAGCTGGTCATCAGTTTTTCTACTGCATAAGATATTTGAACAATAATTACCTCAGCAGCAACGAATTGTCCAAATGTCATCTGGCGTTCTACCACAAAGTATGAACCTAGCAATAACAGTCCGCCCATTAAAATGGTGCGCAATGCTACAGCACTTGCAAATAGCCTTCTTAAAATACTAAAATGGTCATTTCTTGCAGCAATATATTTAGATGTAATCTCATCTGTAATAGAAGTTACTTTGGCCATTTTACTTTCCTGACCGCGGTATTCATCTAAATTTGAGGCAACCTGTTCTAAATATCCCACAACTTCATATTTATATTCAGATTCTTCAATACTTGTTTCTACGCCCCTTCTGTAATATATCAGAATGATTAAAGAAATACAAAGAATAGTAAAAATGCCAAAACCAATAAATATTGGATGGTAGAAAGATAGTAATATAGCACTAAACACGATAAGAACTGCCGCGGCAACTATATCTATCAACAATTTAGTTAAGCCTTTTTGTATCGTTAATACATCAAAAAATCTGTTAACCAATTCCTGTGGATTTTCACCTTCAAGTTCCTTTTTCTTTATTCTAGGTAAACGATACGCAAATTCAATAGCAGCTTTAATAAAAATTTTCTGCTCTAAAAACTCAACCAATGCAAGTTGCCCCATCAGTAAAATTCCCCCGATAACAATACCTAATAATATTGCCGCAATGAGGATATAGGTGGAGCTATACATAGATCCGTTTGATAATAGATTAAAAACTGCGGCTGTACCTAATGGAAGCGATAAACCTATTATACCTATAAAACCGGCATATAAAAAAATATAGTTAATTGTCGATCTCTCTACATGAAGCATTTCGACAAGTCGCTGCCAGGGTGTAAGACTATTTACTCGATGGTGTTTTTTCATAAATCGTTCACGTAACAGGTTTCGTCAAATGTATGTTTTGTAACATGTAAGATACGCGTATATATTAGCTGTTTTTTGCCAATTTTTGCTGCAAATATGCTTTCCAAACAATAAAAAATCAATTTTATTTATGTTCTTTACCAATAAATTACATTATGCACACATAACATGATTGGAAATGAATAACGTTAAAAAACAAAATTTGCCAACTAAAATATGTCCGGTTTGCCATCGACCGTTTACTTGGCGAAAGAAGTGGGAAAAAAACTGGGATAATGTGATATACTGTAGTAAAAAATGCAGTTCTAATAAAGCATAAGATTTAAACTCTAAAAGTATTATTAAAGAAGGCGTTACCACATGACATTTTAAATCATAAAAAGATATTTAACCAGTCCAAAACTATTTTTATCAATAGATGTTGATGTATTATGCTAACTAAAGAATATATATACATCCCTTTCAATAAAACTGCAGATAATTATCTTAATACAATAGAAACGCTTTCTGCTAATATGTTTAATGTTAATACTCAAATGAGTTCTGACCACAAATCATTAAGTATAGAAGCAAATAGCTTAAATTTGGTTTCTATAATGGTAAATCCAGTTTATGCTATAATAACTAAATTAACGGAAAACGATTTGGCTAAAGAAATTTACGATGCAATAACGGTTAAAACCAAAAGTTTGTGTGGGTAAAGAGTTAAGCTGAAACTTGATTTTTGAGATATACTTTAAAAGTCGTTCCTACGTTTACTTCGCTTTCAACAGAAATGTGTCCACCTGCCATATTAACAATTTCTTTGACCAAATAAAGTCCAATACCAGTTCCTTCAACTTCTTTCGATATACGTTCATATTTGGTAAATATTTTGGTTAAATCTTTCTCAGCAATTCCGCGACCGTTATCAGATACTGTAATTATTGTAAATCCATCTTCATTTAAAGTATGTAAAACAACCTTTGGTGTTCTGCCTGGCTGAGCATATTTTATTGCATTGCTTACTAAATTGAAGATTACACTACGCAACTTTCGCCTAACAAAAACTATTTCTGAGTGGCATACATTACATTCGATTATTGCTCCGGTTTCTAGTATCTGTGGCGCTAATGTAAGCCTTACATCTTCCATGATGTGTTCGAAATTAAGCAATTCTTCAACCGCATTATAACGGTGTTCTGATTGCCTGGATTCGGTTAAATCATGAATAATATCCTTCATCTTTATCAGGCTACTTTCAACTTTCTCCAATAACATTGGAAATTTCTCCATGCCTTTTTCTGGAATTTTTCTAAGCATTTCAATTGTTAAGCCTAGACTTGTTAAAGGTGTTTTGATGTCGTGAGAAATCGTATCAAGTAATATTTCATGTTCTGCTATAAGCTTTTCCTGCTCTCTAAGATCACGAATACGCATTGTAATTTCTACAAATGTGATGATAACACCATCCGTCTTTTTCTCTTTAGCAACCAGATAAGGCAAAATATTCATCTGGTACCAACGCATATCTGTAGTTTGTATTTCTTTCTCCAATAACTCACCAGACTCTATAACATGCTGTATGTTTTCTATTATACTTAGAAACCTGAAATTATCTTTTATATCAGCCATTGGCCTTCCCACATCCTCCATTTTTAAGCTAAATTGCTTCATAGCCGGTGGTGTAAATTTTCGTAGTATAAGATTAGCATCTACAAATAACTGCGGAATAATGGTATTGCGAAAATAGTTTTCCAACTCATCGTTCAAGCCGATAAGAGTCTTAATCTGCTCGCTTTTGGTATCCATCTTACTTGTTGGCGGGATAAATCCAACGGGGGAAGTTAGCAAAAAAGTACCAAATACAATAATTATATGCACCAAATGCCGTATTATGCACTATAATTGTTATAAATACGTAGAAAAAGCAAAATTGCTATATCTACTTTATACTTAGTTTCATCTACTATTCTATTGTTATAAACTACAGGTGCTTGGATTAAGCAATTAAAGCTATACTTTGGGCATAATAATAGCCTGAATATTCGTAATAGTAGAACTACAAAACTAAGGAAATGCGTAACGGAATAATTCTCTCATTTAATAAATCTGCAGGTGTTGGTATCATAAAAGACAGCAACAATCAGCATATCAGGTTTTATGCCGACGATTCAAAAAAAATCCCATCTGTTGGTGAAACCGTTTCTTTTGAGATAGTATTCCGAAACAAAAATTTAGTAGCTTCTAACCTAAAGGTTTTTAAGTCAGAAGAGAGTAATAGAAATCTTTAAATTTTTCTGTAATGAATATTTGAGTTATCATCAATATACATTTCTATCTGCATTTCTGAAAAGTTAAAAATATATGGTGATGTCTTTATTGCAGCATCGTTTTGCAAATACAAAAATAGCTGTTCAAATACAGGTTTAACTTCTAAAAGGGTATCCTTAAATTCGTCTTCTGCAAGCTCAATTTCCTTTTCGTATTGCGCTAAATGCTCTTTGCCAGTATGGGTTTTATCTTCTTTTAATAGCTTTAAATGGTCGGCCATTGTGTAGTCTATATATTCACGTTGTACCAGTGCTTTTTCTTTTTGCTGAAAGTATTGAATTGCAAGTTGCTGTTTTTCCATGTTTAATTAACCTGAAAACGGCTTTATGGTTTCAACAAATTTAAAATTGATTGTAAATGGATAATTTATTTCGTACTCATTATAACTTCAGTCTCTTGTTCTTTTTTCAGTTGAAATTCGTAGGCACCGCGATTGCCGATTTCTGTATTTTTCACTTTGTAAACTCCAATACCTTCAATTTTTGCAGGCTGACTTATTCTTAAAATTGCATTAGCCGTGTGATCATCAGCTTTGCTCAATTTTAATTTGATTTCCCCGTTTTTCGGGTTGTAGATAAGTTCGTCAACCGTACCTGTATCTAAAGTTATCCATAGCCCAGCAGCTGCAATATAGATGGAAGACTTTGCTGCTGTTGTTGGCTTTAAATTTATAGTGTTAGCCTGCTCAGTAAGATTACCACCAAAGGCCAGCCAACCAAAATCCTTGTGTTTAATAATATATGATGATGTATTAACAGCATATCCAAAAAATCCAGAACCGTAATCTCCTGTAATACCATCATTTTTAAGTGTTGATGGATAAGCATGAAAAGCCGCTGGTGCAAAACCATCTTTGGTGATGTTAGATATAGACCCCATCAATCCGCCATAACCTGTACGCAATAGGTAAAAATCGTTGGGATGCTTGCGGTAGTCCATCAAAATTGGAATTGCGTTTAATGCCGAACCATAATGATGAATCATACGTTCTATACGCATTAATTTGCCGCCATATAAAAAATCCCAATACCTACGGGCATTACCATTGTAAGCCCAATGCGGAACTACCGGCATATATGCAAGTATTGCATCGAGCGTTACTTGTGCTTTATCCTTGTAACCAAAATAATTCGACCAAACATACACTTCCTCCTGCCCTGTCGAATCCCAAGGCATTTCGCTGCCAAATGGATAATCGAGCGAGCGCCAATGATTTGCTCGTTTCTTCATTTCAATTTCTAACTTATTAGCTTCGTCGGTTAAACCTTCGTTTTTTAAATCCGTTAAAATCAAGAAAAAAATGGTGCCTTCCATCTGTCCGAATTGTGCATAATATGGAGCAATGTTTACCATTGCCAAGCCAGTTTCAGCAGCGTTAATAAGGTGTTGTTTCCAAGTTTTTTCATCAACCAAACCCTGATAATTTCGAGCCAAACGATACATTACCCAATGTGCTGCCGCAACGTGAGGATAATTGTATGAGCGACCAAGGTTATCAGACTCTTTTTTTGGCCAGGCAGACCATGTTTTAAAATTTATATCTTGTGCATAAGTACCTTTCGGTAATGAATCTGGTGCATAATAGAATAAGCTTTTTCTAACACCATATTTTTCGGGTCCTTCTTTAATCTGGATTCTTCCGAACATTACAGTATCTACAAATTGCTTTAGCTTATCTATCTCTGCCTTTTCGGGATGAACCAATTGTTTCATCATTGCGCCAAGCCAAGAACCGGCGCCTCCTTCATCACTTAAACCAGCAATCCACGCTCGGTTATCTTGTGTAATCTGCTGTTGTTTTTCATAATCATAGGAGATTACAGATGGACTTCTTTTAAAGATAGTATCCGATTTATCAAACCATTGCTTGGTTGTTAAAAAATTTCCATAGCTCGCTATCACTTCACTTTCCGGTTCAATAACTTTATAGTTTATGGTTTGAATTAAACCATCACCATAATTAATGGTTAACCTTGCTCTTCCAGAAATTATACCTTTTACCTTAAATCTTTTCCACCCACTTTTGGTTACACCGTTTGATGAAACCGTTAAAGCATTTGCCGGAAATACATCAACAGATTTAATTTTTTTATAATAGTTGATGAATAATTTCGCGTCAACATCTTTTGGAATCACATAGCCTGGTACCGACATGGCGACTGGCTTGCGGTTTTCTATAAGTTTATTTTCAATATCCTTTGCAGTTCCTGATAAAATGAATTGAAGTCCGTAGGATTTAGTTTCACCAGGTTTTAAAATAATAGATGTTGGGTTGTTCCATTGCTCGGCGCCTTTCCATTCATTTTTGGCATAAGCTTTACTGCAAACCATCCACTCGTAAAAACCTTCAAAAGCAATTCCACGTGGGGTTTTATCATCATTTAAAGGATTGTAAGCTTCAAAGGGAGTTTTGCCGTAAGGTGCAACAATTAAGGAAGGCGCATGTCCACTTAATCTTGTAACTTGTAGATAACCAGCATCCATACCGATATAAGGATCGTAAAATACATTTTTTACATGGGTTTGTTCAAGTGTTCTGCCCTCCAAAATATTATCAAATATCATTGGGATACCTAAAGCACCTATTTCTATATTTTGATCTGTTTTATTGGATAATTCGAAGCGCAAAACCAATTTTCCGGCAATCGTTTCCCAAATTCTTGTAACCGATAATGGAAAATCTGCAGGTAAAGTCTGACTTAAATCTGCGGCTGAATGCACATTAGATATGGAAAAACTTTTGACTGGATTGCGTTTAGCAGCCGTGCTGTAACTTTTCCAAGGTTGATAATTTCCAATTCTTAGTTTTAGATTGATATCACCAAGGTGGTACAGTCCATCAGAACTTCTTACTTTCAAACTATCGCTTGGCACAAAATCAAAATCTTTAACCGTTTTTGGCGTTAATCCTGCAACAGTTTGTGAAGATTTAACAAGTTTTAGATTTAGCTCACCTGCGTCAAAATTTAAGAAACCTTGCTCTAGTGCTAAAGTAGAAGGCTTCTTACCAAGCGCAATCCATGGCGATTGAGAGAAACTGATTAATGCGTTGGTCATTAACAAACCACAACAAAAAATACCTTTTAGGATAGTTTTTATGGGTAAGTTTAATTTATTTAGTTTTATAAGCATAGTTTAATGTTTCCACTAAGAAGCTGATATATCAAAAATATGCTTTAAAAATTAAAGGCAATGATATTAGCAAAAACAGGGCAGAATTTGCAAATATTTGAGTTATGTATGTGAAATAGCTGCTTTAGCATAAATCTCGAAGGAGTATTCATTCAAACTTATGAACATTAATATTTACAGCCTTTTGAATTAAATAATGGTATCGTTTGGCGTAATTCTTTTCATAATTAGCGATAGTATGATAGCGTATGCAACATATCCAACAAATACATAATAACCAGGCTGCAACGATGTGTTGTTCACAGTCATTGTAGTTAGAAAATCATTATGAATATTTAAATTGGATAATTGGCTTTTAAGGATACCATTTAATCCAATATATGTCATTAAAATTCCAACCACCATTACATCAGCCATATCCCATTTACCTGAGTCTAAAGCCAAATACCTCACAACCTTATTTTCACCGAACTCGTGATTTCCTAGAATGTGTATTCCTTTGCCAATTAACCTTAAAACAGGAAATATGATTACGAAAATAAATATAAGCACACCAATAACCACAGAATCTGGCTTGGGCTGCTTAATTAAAACCCAAATGATATCTAAAATGCTTTTACTTTGGAAAAATAATACTTGATTTTCAAATACAATTTTCTCACCCATTAACATAAAATTTAATGATTGTATTCTGGCATCAACTTCAATAATTGGTGTTGTTATACCTACCGCTAATATTACTACTGCAAATAATAGCGAAACAATAAAATGAGTTGTATGGAGCTTTGTTTGATTTCTCATCAATAGCCAAATGCCTAATGCAACCACCAAACAAGCGATCATTGCCCAGGCTGCATTTTGCGTTGCTTTATTTATCCCCTCTAAACGTATGTTAATTTTTTTATTGAATTGATCAGGATCGGATACATTGTATTTTTTAGCAATGTACTTTGTTACTGCTGCCCCAGCAAATTCTGTACTATCGTAAGTTTGTTTTTCTAACTGATCAATTTTGCTAGTCGCGATACCTTTTAACCTTTTAATACTTGCCGGACTGTTAATTTTCGCAATGATTGTTCTGGCGAATGATGGAACTAGTGCCTGTATTTTCTTCGGATCTACAAATTGTTTAAATGCAAATTTCTTTAACTTACCACCTATTGATTTTTGTGGTTTGTTAAATTCTGCTACAGTTTTTTTAACCAAACCACTAAGTTGTGCCTCAACTTGCGCTTGTAATTCCGCTTTTTGCTTCGCAGTCATTTTAAAATCGCCAACTTGGCCTTCTACAACCGAAACGATTTTATTTCTCCATTGATCTACAGAAAAAAGCCCAAACGTGATGTTATTAACCATGCTGTAATCTTCCTTTATCTGCTCCCGCTCAATTGAGGTTTGGCGCAAACGATATCCAAAGTAGGCCATGCCGGCAAGTAAAATACTTAATGCTATAATAAGTATAATATTTGCGAAGATACTTTTCTTAGCTGAAGGTTCTTGTATATGAGTTGTCAAAGTTATAGTAGATTTAAAAAGATGAACTTAAAAGATTAGCAAACGTATTAATGAGAATCATTTGGGGTGATAAACTTTAAAATGGTTGATAATGTTAAACCATACAACACATAACTGATGAAGATGATGTAACCAGGTTGTAATGCTGTATTGTTTGTCGTGATTACGGTTAAGGCATCGCTTTTAATGTTAAGCATTGCCAATTGAGTTTCTAACAAACCATTTAACCCGATGTAAACCATCAAAATTGCTATTACAATTACATCGGCCATGCTCCATTTACCAGATTGAAAAGCAAAATATTTGATAAACCTATTTTCTGCCAACTTCTTTTTCCCTAATAAATGAACACCTGTAGAACTCAATTTCATTACCGGGAAAAGAATACTAAATACCAAAATTAAAACACCTACAAGTATCGAATCTATTGCAGGTTGTTTAATCAAAACCTCAACAACATCTAATATGCTTTTACTTTGAAAAAACAAAACCTGATTTTTGAAAACAACATGTTCACCTAAAAGCACAAAATCGAACGATTTAATTCGGGCATCAACTTCAATCATCGAAGCCATTAAACCCACAGCCAGCAGTATGAAGGCAAAGAGTAATGACATGATAAAAAGTGTAGCATGAAGTTCAACCCTTCTTCTAAGCATCCACCATAGTGATAAAACTACAACGATACAAATTAGCATGATAAATGAATACGTATAAGTTTTGCTATTAATGTTTTCTAATGAATTGGTTAGCTTATTATTAAACTGATCTATCGTTGTAACCTGATATTTTTTATACGTTTTAGAAATTAAGGCTTCTTTTTCTGATAAAAGACTATCTACAACTCCTGTATTTTCCATTTGCGTAAACTTACCCATAGCCATTGTACTCAATTGCTTTTTATTTTTTGGGTTATCTACCTGAGCTATAATCGTTTTTGCAAAGCCGGGAATCTGAGCTTTTATATCATCGGTATTTACAAAATTTCTAACCGCAAATTTGGTTATCTTTCCACTTACCGATTTTTGAGGTTTATTAATTAATCCTTCTGCTTTATTAATAAGAGCCAGAATAATTTGTTCTACCTCAACCTGAAGCGCTCGTTTTTGCTTAGGTGTCATCTTAAAATTTCGAACCTGATTTTTTAAAATAGCGGCAACCTCATCATGCCATTGGTCGACAGAAAATAAACCTAACGTAATGTTATTTACATTCGAATAATCTTCTTTTATCTCCTTCTGTTGACCCGAAAGTGTATGCAATCGAAAACCATAGTAGCCTTCAACACATAACAATAACCCCAAGCCAAGTATTAGCAGGATTTTAGATAAAATTGGTTTACGTTCTTTTTGAGGTGTATCTGTTGCTGTCAAGTTGTATGATTTTATGCCGAAGATAATTTACTTATTTATTGATTATTGAAAAATAAATTAATACAAACAATCGAATTTACTCATCCGGTAATTAACTTATTGTAATATAATTTTATCTTGATTAATGGCTTAAATATTTGGCTTTATGTATAATTCTTGAAGGCAAACACTCTAAATCCTAAGATTGTTTTAGTTGGTACAGAAAAATCCTTATTTTGAAACAAATAAAGTATCAACAACAAATAAAAATCCGATAACTAATTATAGAAAAAATCTATCCTCTTGATTTTATTCGCTCTTGTTCTTCAGTTTTACTCTTATCTGTACCTATGCTTTTAATTTTTTTATTCCCGAAATTATAACTCAAACCTAAATACAAACCGCGGCTTTCCCATTTTCTTGAGTTGGTTTGATTTATTTGTCCGATGATAGCCGTCTGCTCCCACCTTTGTGTATTAAAAACATCTCTCATGGCGATATTCAAGTTTAATCTATCATTTATAAACGATTTTTTTAGTGATAAATCTACACTGTAAATGGCTTTGGTACTGTAGATAGATGACCTACTTGCATAATTAAACCAGCTGCTTAAACCAGCCTTCCAATTTTTTCCTAGATTAAAAGTATTGCTTATATAACCATTAAAACCAGCTCCACCTCTATTTATACTAGCTAGGCCATTGTATTTGGTTAAATCGGCTTTGTAAAACTGGTAATAAGGTTCGGCAGAAAAATAACCAGACCATATTTTAAAAAATGTAAATGGTGTACTCAAACTGATGTTTAAAAAGCTACGAATGCCAGCATTTACTGGTAATTCTAAGGTTTGGTCGCCTTGTTGAGTTCGTACAAATTCTATTAAATCTCGGGTGGAGTTGAAATTTAATTTTAACTGGCGTTGACCATCGAAAGAGTAATTAAATTCAAAATTATGGGTAAATTGAGGCAATAATAAAGGATTCCCCTGCGATGCATAGTAAAAATCAGTACGATAAATATAAGGATTCTGGTCTTGAAATGATGGTCGGTTTAGCCTTCTGCTATATGCAAAGCCAATGCTATTTTTCTCGTTAAACTGATACCGAAGAAACAATGTTGGAAACACATTAAGGTAAGATGTATCTGGCAAAGCAGTTTCGAAACCCGTTTCATTTACAGAAAGGCCTTTCATTTTGGTGTATTCTGCACGTAAGCCCGCTTTTATGTTAAATTTACCATAGCTCCGCTCGTAACTTCCATAAACAGCTGCAATTTTTTCGCTGTAGCTAAAATTATTGAATTGATTTACAATTGTTCCACTTCCATTTTGAAATCCTCTCAATGCATTTTCGGTTTTACTCGATGAAAATTTTAATCCGGATTCAAAGTTACCTTTATCAATTTTACGACTGTAATCGACTT
This sequence comes from Pedobacter lithocola, assembly GCF_042650845.1. Classification (NCBI taxonomy): domain Bacteria; kingdom Pseudomonadati; phylum Bacteroidota; class Sphingobacteriia; order Sphingobacteriales; family Sphingobacteriaceae; genus Pedobacter; species Pedobacter lithocola. The sequence continues at coordinate 1,047,475 of NZ_JBHSBW010000007.1, forward strand.
TGCCCGACAATAAATTTATGGTGCTTTTGGTATCAATATTAAATAAAGATGTTAAACCAGTATTGGCGAAAAGATTATCAACTTTATTACTCAAATGAGATTTATAATACATTTGGTCTATTTCAGCTTGCAATTTACTTTCGTTTTTACCTTGAAATTGATAATTTATGTTATTTGAAAAACGGTTTTCTGTTAAATTTACTAAGGTATTGGTTAGAAGTAAATCAGCCATACTCCCTATTATTTGAGTATTTGCCTGTGAAGGAAAATCATCCCAAGTACGTTGAAAATTAGTAATTAAACCGATTTTATGTTTTTCTGTTATAATATATTCTAAACCTGCCCGAGCCATAGAATTGCTGTAACCTTGTTTCTCTAATCCATTTTGCGCCAAAATCTTATCAGCTAAAATGCGGTTACTGTTCACTTTAGTAAACTGTAAACTATTATCTAAATTTCCGTTTATAAAAAATGTAAACGTCTTGCCTTTATTATTTAAATTAAAAGCACCATTTTGCCTGTAATTATCCATTTTTTGATAACCAGCAGTTAGGCTACCACTTGTACCGTAAGCGCCTGATTTTTTAAAAACAAGATTAATTATTCCGGCATTTCCAGCGGCATCATATTTAGCGGATGGATTAGAAATTACTTCAATTGTTTTTAGGTTTGATGCAGATGTTGCTTTCAATAATGCGCTTAATTGTTGTGCATTCAAGGTTTGGATTCGTCCATCCAATAATACCTGAACACCGTTTTTACCACTAATTTTAACATTATCTTGCCCATCAACAGTAACCCCAGGCATTTGTCTTAAAAGTTCTAATGCATTTAGGCCAACTGCATTTGGCATTGCATCAACATTCAGTTGTGTTCTATCTAACTTTACCTGTAGTATAGGTGTTAGGCTTTTTATATTAACATCCTTTAGGGTATAAGATTTCAATGTATCCGTTTTGACCGCATTGCTATCAGGTTTTTGTGCAATGGCCGACAAATAAATAAAACATGAAAAGAGAATAGTTAGGATTAGTTTCATATCGAGCTTTTTTCATCAAAACTCAACATAAACATACAGGCTATCGCTTCAAATCATAATTTGAGGCAATATAAAAAGGACTCAGATTATAATTTGAAACCTATTGCTGTAGATTTAGAAAATCTTTTGGGTTTTTGCCTGTAAACTTTTTAAAGCTCCGGTTAAAAGTTGCTTTAGAATTAAAACCTGCATCGAACGCAATGGCAAGTAAAGTCTGATTTTTAAACTCCGATAAAGATAATCGCTCAATTACCGCCTTTACCCTATATTGATTGATGTAGTCATTAAAGTTAAGTCCAAATTGCTGATTTACAGCCCTACTTAAAATAACAGCATTTGTGTGAAGTTTTTTTGCCACTTCGCTTAAAGTTAAATCCGAACGTTCGAATAGAAACTCTTTCTCCATTAATTGATTAAGTGCAAGTTTAAGTGCAATCATCTTTTCATCAACTACTAAAGATTCATTTATTGCAATTGTAGAGTCCTTACTTTCTGTTATGGTAATTACTTGCTCCTCATCAAATCCAGATAATAAAATTGGATTAAATTGGATTTTGTATAGCGGCAAATAAACAGCATGATAGGCATTTATAGCGATATAATATACAACAATTGCAAAACCTACATAATAGTACCAAGGTCCAAAATAACGCATGCGCTCAAAAAAGGTAAAGTTAGACAGTATTGCCCTGATAATTGGCATTACACTTAACAATGCAAATGCATATAGAAAGTTCCTTAGCCATTTTAAGCTGGCTTGGTCTGCAAAAGATGTAGCAATGGCCGTGTATTTTTTATATTGATTGTAATAACGTATAGATAAGAATAGATAGATAAGCACACTTACCAAAGAAAGAAGTGTGTACCAAGTGGCAAAGTCAGGATCTTCGTATTCGTTGGTTAGATGGTAATTTTTATAGATAAGCACATCAATTAAGCTTAATGCCACATTAATTGCCAAATAAAGTACACCCGGTAATAAATGTAGAAGTGCTTTTCCTTTTATTCTAAAATTATAATTAAAGATAGACTGGGTGTAGAAATACAGTATTGGCCCGATAAACAAACTGTGTACAAAAGGAACAAAAAATAGAATATCGCGATAAGGTTGATTATCATACCAGCCGGCAAAGCCCACCATAAAAGGAATAATCAAAAGCGCAGCAATGAGCAAAAACCAACCCATTAATTTATCTGCATAGTTTTCTAGTTTTATAGCTCTTTTAAAAAACAAAAAACTATATACTGATATATGAAAGAAAAAGATGAGAAGAAGACAGCTGTAAAGGCTAAACTCAAAAAGCATAAGGCCAAATTATGAATAAATAATTAGGTTTTCAATTTAGCATTTCGTTAGATAGAAACAAAAAAGAGGCTGTTATCATAAATTTTAAATGAAAACAGCCTCTAATTAATTGCAAATATTTACTTCTCGATAAAACTACACTTAAGTGCTAAATCTATTAGTTCGTGGTTACATCAAACCTATCAAGATTCATTACTTTAGTCCACGCTTTGGCAAAATCATGCACAAATTTATCACCCGCATCAGCACTTCCATAAACTTCTGCAAGAGCTCTAAGTTCTGAGTTCGAGCCGAATACTAAATCTGCCCGTGTTGCCATCCATCTCGGTTGGCCAGTCGAACGGTCGCTACCTAAATATATTTCATTTTCGTTTGATGTAGCTTTCCAGGCCGTGTTCATATCCAATAAATTCACAAAAAAATCATTGGTTAATTGACCAGGATTTTGAGTGAACACACCATTTTTTGAACCATCATAATTGGTATCAAGTACACGCAAACCACCAACTAAAACAGTTAATTCTGGAGATGTTAGCGTAAGTAAATGTGCTTTATCAACCAATAACTCTTCAGTAGAAACTGATATCTTTGCTTTGCGATAATTACGGAAACCATCTGCTACGGGCTCTAAATAATTGAAAGATTCTACATCTGTCTGTTCTTGAGAAGCATCCATTCTTCCAGCAAGAAAAGGAATATTTATATTTCTCCCACCATTTGCTGCAGCTTTTTCTACAGCAGCTGAACCAGCAAGTACGATTAAATCGGCTAAAGATATTTTTCTACCTTCTATATTAGAACTGTTAAATTCTTGTTGAATTGCTTCTAAAACAGAAAGCACTTTTTGCAATTGTGCAGGATTATTTACTTTCCAATCTTTTTGTGGAGATAGACGAACACGAGCTCCATTTGCACCACCGCGTTTATCAGAACCACGGAAAGTAGATGCCGATGCCCATGCGGTTGATACAAGTTCGGAAATACTTAAACCGGATGATAATACTTTACTCTTTAACGATTCAACATCAATATCATTTACTAATGGATGATTTACCGCAGGAATTGGATCTTGCCACAATAATTCTTCTTGAGGAGCATCTGCACCTAAATAACGGCTAACAGGACCCATATCACGGTGTGTTAATTTAAACCAGGCACGAGCAAAAGAGTCAGCAAAATCTTCAGGATTTTCTAGAAAATGTCGTGATATTTTTTCGTAAGCTGGGTCAAACCTCAACGATAAATCAGTAGTAAGCATAGTTGGTAAATGCTTTTTCGTTGAATCAAATGCATCAGGAATAATTGCATCTGCGTTTTTAGCAACCCATTGCTGTGCACCAGCCGGACTTTTAGATAATTCCCATTCAAATCCAAAAAGATTTTCGAAGTAGTTGTTGCTCCATTGTGTTGGTGTAGTTGTCCAGGTTACCTCTAAACCACTTGTAATGGTATCTGCACCTTTACCTGAAGCATAACTATTATGCCATCCAAATCCTTGGTGCTCCAAATCAGTACCTTCAGGCTCCGAACCCACATGGTCTGAAGAGGCTGCACCATGAGTTTTACCGAAAGTATGTCCACCAGCAATTAAAGCCACTGTTTCTTCATCATTCATGGCCATACGACCGAATGTATCGCGTATGTCTTTTGCTGCCAAAATTGGGTCAGGGTTTCCATCCGGACCTTCAGGATTAACATAAATCAAACCCATTTGAACTGCTGCAAGCGGTTTTTCTAAATTTCGGGTATGGATATCGCCATCAGCATCATCATCACTTACCAATACACCATCGCCACTTACTCCAGATGAGCCATGTGCATAACGAATATCGCCACCTAACCAAGTTCTTTCCGAACCCCAATAAACAGATTCATCTGCTTCCCAAACATCAGCACGACCGCCGGCAAAACCAAATGTTTTAAAACCCATTGATTCTAAAGCGATATTACCAGCAAGAATCATTAAATCTGCCCAGGAAATTTTTTGCCCGTATTTTTGTTTAATTGGCCATAACAATCTGCGAGCCTTATCTAAACTCACATTATCAGGCCAGCTATTTAAAGGAGCAAATCGTTGCAAGCCTGCACCTGCACCACCGCGACCATCGCCTACGCGATACGTTCCGGCACTGTGCCATGCCATTCTGATAAACAAACCACCGTAATGACCAAAATCTGCAGGCCACCAATCTTGTGAGTCAGTCATTAGCGCATGTAAATCACTTTTAACCGCTTCTAAATCCAAACTTTTAAAAGCCTCAGCATAATCAAAATCTTTATCAGGATTTGATAAAGGAGAATTTTGACGTAAAATATTTAGTTTCAATTGGTTTGGCCACCAATCATTATTTCTTGTTCCACCGCCACCAACGTTGTGTTTCATACTTCCGTTATGAAACGGGCATTTGCTGATATCATTTGAATCCATATCCATTTTATGTTTATTATATTTAGTTTCTATGCTTTTGAATTAACTACTTATAAATGTAAGGTTATTAGCTATAGAAAAACAATCATAAAAGTTTATAACGTTATAGTTAAAATCTATTGCTAAGTTACGTTCAAAACATGGAGATGCGTTAGTCAATTAAAGCTATAGTGCCTCTTACATTCACCATAGTAATTTTTTATTGCTGCAATTTTAATTTTTATTTGTAACCATAAAGGTTTTTCCTTCTACACCAACACCGGTAATTTTAATTGATTTCCAATTGCGAGGCAACACACTTGGGATTTGAACAATTCCTTTGTTTGTAATATCTAGTCCGCCAAAACCCATTAAAACACTTTGCAAAACACCACCTGCACCAGTAGCAAAATAAGGATTTGTGCCGCCCTTAGTTTCTGCAATAACCCTAAATGGTGGATTTAAATTTGGCTGATAAGATTCTTTGAAAAAGTTGTACGCCTTTTCTGCATTACCCTTTCTTGCATATAAAAGTGCGAAGATTGCATGTGTCATCGCCGGAGTTCCTTCATCAGGAATCCTGGTTTCATAATAAGCCAAATCTTTTTCTATCTGATTTTTATCTGTTATGGTTTTTAATGGATACGATAGCAAATTGACATCGGCCTGCTTTATGCCCTCACCTTTGTAAGTTGCATGCTCTTTTGTAACGCCATTTTCAAGCTTTAAAATCGGGATGTTTTTCGCTACTAAATCCCAATCTTTATTTTGAGGCAAACCTAAAATTGCCGCTGCAGCATTTGCATTAGTGAGGTTTAACCTTGCTGCAGCATTTGTAAATGCATTATTATCAACATTTTCTGCCCATTCATCGGCAGCTACTACATTTTTAATATCATACTGATTTGATCCGTTACGTTCTACCCTACTCGCCCAAAAATCAGCAGTTTCAGTTAATATTGGCCAGCCCTTTTCTCTCAGCCATGCTTTATCTTGCGTTACACAATAATAATTCCAGGCAGCTAAGGCAACATCTGCGCTAATGTGGTGTTCAAATGGACCACTTAAAGCCCAAACCGGAGTTTCTTCTACACCAGAATCGGCACTTTCCCATGGATACATTGCACCTTTATAGCCGTGTGCAAATGCGTTTCTCTTTGCTGGTTCCAATCGCTCAAATCTATATTCAATTAATGATTTTGCTATATCTGGATGAAGAACCAATAGTGCCGGAAACATCCATATATCTGTGTCCCAGAAAATATGACCATTATATCCTAAACCAGATAAACCCATTGGCGAAAGGGAATAAGAAGTTCCTGCACGAGAAAAGGAAGTTAAATGATAGAGCATGCTGTGTACATCTTGTTGCGCTTGTGGGTCTCCATCAATTATGATATCCGATTTCCAAAGCTCATCCCAAGCCGAATTATGAAATTTAATCAGTCTGTCATGCCCTTCAAGCTTTGCGAAAATTGTCATCCTTTCGGCTTCATTCAATGGATCGGCATGTTGAGCAGAACTGATAGTACTTCCTACAACAGAATATGTATAGGTTTCACCAGCTTTTAAAGTTTTACTAAACTTCATTAAATGACTATTATTATCCCACATTTCGTGGATAATTTGGGGTTCACTTCCATGCTGCTCTGTAAATAAAAAACTATTCGAAGCACATAGCTGCAATTTACCAGTCGGACTTTTAGCCGCTGAAGTAAGCAAACTTAAGGTAACATGCGGTCTGTCAATTTCATTATAATAATTTTCTACATCTCGTAACGCATCAGGAGTTTCCATTACACTTGCAGCAGTCAATTTTAAATCTTCATTTGCCGTAATGGTTACATCCACTAAAACGGTAAAGGGCAAATGCCGAAGCGCATAATATGTATATTTTACATTTGCCTTTTTGCCAAATTGAAGCTGAGTTGTAAAAGCCGCATGTTTCATATCTAACTGCTGTTGCATGTTTGATGTATTCTGTTCATCCAAACGTTTACCATCAATTTCAATATACATATTTAGCAAATTGAAACCATTTAAAAAGTTGCTTACTCGTCCACGGCCGTAGGTATCATAAGCTCCTGCTAAAATCACATTTTTAACCTTAAATGGTTGTGGAGATGAAACGATGCCTAAAATTCCATTAGCAGCAGTAATGCCAAAATATTTGTTTGGATCAATTTTATCAGCAGTAATTTTCCATGCATCCTGCGCTTTAGAACTAAAACTGAGAATTAGGAAAGAGAAAAATAAAAATCTGTTTTTCATGATTTGTTAGTTGATGATTTGTAAAGCTTAAACCTATATTTTAGAGAGGTTTAAAAAAGCAAGAGGTTGAACCGAAATCAAATTATTAAATAATCTGTTAACGATGCAACCTCTGGCATTTAAGATATTAAAGCGTGCTTAATACCCTGGATTTTGAATAAGATTAGGGTTACCAAGCTGATTATCAGGAATTGGGAACACTAAATATTTAGCTTCACTTGCTGGTTTTTCTTGCCAAGCTGCAAGGAATTTTCCAAAACGAATTAGATCTTGTCTTCTAAAGCTTTCCCAATAAAGTTCGCGACCGCGTTCATCTATCAAAACATCCAGCGTTAAAGATGTTAATGCAGAAGCACCCCTAGCCGTTCTTAATGTGTTTACCAATGCAAGTGCCTGAGCTGTTTGAGAAGTTCTCATTTGAGCTTCGGCTTTCATTAGCAAAACATCAGAATAACGGAAGTAAACCCAATCGTTATCTGGTTTGTTGGAACCCGAATTTGCAAAATCGATAGGGTATTTTATAACACGGATACCGGCAATCTCTAAGTGATTTGGATCACGTTCGATGATGCTAACTTGAGGATCAAAAGATAGTGGATTGCCCTTTCTATCTTTTAAAGCAACACCATTTTGGTTTACCTGCTGACCTACAAGGAAGCCAATTCTGATACCAGAAACATTTGTTTGACCAGTATAAGAACCACCTCTTCTGGTATCATTTGCTTCAAATTTTGCGTAAAAATTTGATAGCGTAGAAAAACCATTGTAGCCACTAGGATTTTGGTTATAGTGTGTTGTACATTTCCACTGACCATCTAAATCGCTACCAGCAGTACCACCAAGATTTTGTGCCGTAAAAATGTTTTCTTTTGACAGAATATCATTTGTTGGTGCAAAATTATCAAAATAGTTAGCAGTTAAAGTATATCCACCAGCGGCAATTTCATCTGCCAAAGTAATTACTCTAGCCATATCTGCAGCATCAAATGTTGGTGTAGTACGGTTTAAGAAAGCACCTTTGTTTAAGTAAACTTTCATTAAAAGCATTTTAGCTGCATTTTTATTAGCAACATTTGCCGGTCCGTTTGGCAGATCAGGAATAATTGCGTTCAACTCGCTAATTAAATAAGTAATCTCATCAGCTGCATTTCTAACGCGTGATGGTTTGGTTACATCTTCTCCTGCATCTCTGTAGGGCACTTGTCCCCATCCATCTAAAATAGAGAACTGAGCAAAAGCACGTAAAAAACGAGCCTGTGCAGCCTGAGATGGCGTAGGACTAGCGCCTAAAACGCTGGTTGCTACGTAAGAAATACTATTTAAATCTCTGAAAACATCAGAAATCCTGGTATGATCCGGAGCCCATTTATGTAAATGTAACGAACGCCAAGCGCCATTATCATCCCAGTCACCCGCTCTGGTCGGCACAATTATTTCATCAGATGTAACTTCCTGCAAAGCAGCCCAGTTCCACGGAGCCTGGTATGGTCCAATCATAGCGGCATAAGTTGCACCCAATAAACTGGCAACATTACCACCCGAAACACCTGCACTACCTACCTGTCCGTTCAGGTTTTCATCAAGCTTGGTACAACCCGAAAAACTTAGGGCAACCACAGCAAAACCGAAAATATATTTATTTTTCATGTCTTTATTTATTAAAAATTATAGAGAAAAATTAACACCAAAATTGAATGTTCTTGCGGTTGGGTATGCTGTATAATCAATACCCGCCGATGGAACACCACTCACACCTTTATTAACATTAACCTCTGGATCAAAGCCTGTGTAATTTGTAATTACGAAAAGATTTTGACCGTTAACGTAAACATTTAATGATTTTATTGCCTTACCAATATTTCCGAAATTATAGTTTAGCGTTGCATTAGCCAATTTTACATAATCACCTTTTTCAATGTATCTTGATGATGCAGCGATTGGATTTGCTAATGATTCTGGAACTGGTAAAGTTGCTAAAGCAGAAGAAATATTTCTTGTACCTAAGTTAGATATTGCCAACACAGAATTTGCGGTGTTGTTGTAAATGTCCTGTCCAAATGCTCCATTAAAGTTAGCTGTGAAAGACAATTTTTTATATCTGAAATTGGTACTTAAACCCATAATAACCTTCGGATTTGGATTACCTACATAATAGTTGGTAAAACCATCATCCGTGTAAAGTGAAAATCCGTTGGCATCCAAACCATTGTATTGTCTGGTTACCATTGCAAATAGTGGCAAACCATTTTGAATCACTTCTGTAGTTACACCACTTAACCCCTGACCATTTAATGAACCTGTTTTTATGATACCGTTGATGTTTTGAACTTCATTTTTGATGAAAGTTGCATTACCACCTAAAGACCAGGAAATATTATCCTGCTCGATGATGTTTCCATTTAAAGTTAGCTCCAAACCTTTATTGATGATTTGACCAGGTAGATTTACCCAGGTTGGTACGTTACCACCCACTGCCGGTACGAATGAAATCTGAGGAAATAACAAATCGTTGGTTTTTTTATTGAAATAATCAACAGAACCTGTTAGTCTGTTTTTTAACACAGCGAAATCTATACCTACGTTTGTTTGAACATCCGACTGCCATTTAAGACTTGGATTGGCATTGTTAATGGCAATTAAGGTTGGGGCTCCATTTGAGTTACCGTAATCATAACGCTGTTGAGCAGAACCCGATGGGAAATCCTGATTACCAGTTTTACCATAACCAACTCTTAATTTTAACTGATTAATCCACACTGTGTTAGCCAAGAAGTCTTCCTTTTTGATATCCCATGCCGCAGCGAACGAAGGAAAGTATCCATAACGGTTAGATTTACCAAACTTGGTAGAACCATCTGCTCTGAAAGTAGCTGTTAAAATGTACTTGCTATCGTAGTTAAAGATTGCCCTTGCAAAGTATGATTGCAATTCTGTAGTTGGACTGTTGTAAGCAGAAAACGTACGGTTTGCCGGTGCCGTTGTTTGGAAGGCATCAGTATAATCACCATCAATTTCTCCAAAACCGGTAGCGGTATTGGTTGTCCCTTTATTTATGAAATTAGAATACTCATAACCGATAATTGCGTTTAAATTTAATTTACTTACAATTTCCTTATTGAAATTTAAAGTATTTGTAAATTGCTGCGTAATCAATTCGCTGTTAGAATAACTTGCATAACCTCCAAGAAATGCACCTGAGGGCTGAATATTCTGAAGATTTAAGAAACTTCTGGTTGATGCTCTTCTTATACCTGTGCTATAATTAACACTTGCAAGCATGCGATATTCTAACCAAGGGGTAATTTTGTAATATGGAGAAACACTCCCCAAAATGGTTGATACTTTTGATTTATCGTTATTTGCAGCTAATGCAACCATTGGATTAATCGTTGTAGAACCGTAATCAATGAATAAACTTCCATCAGGATTGTAAAAAGATTGGGTAGGATTCCAAGCTAGTGCCTGACTAATTAAACTTCCTGTAAAACCGGCATCGGTGGTAATTGGCGCAATACTTTCTAAGTACTGGTTGCTGATCATGTTTACATCAAGACCTAATTTTTTGCTTTCTAAAAACTTAAAATTTCCATTAAAACCAGCACTGTATTTTTTAAAATCTGTTGATCTGATTATACCTTGCTGATCCTGATAACCTAGTGAAGCACGGTATGTATTGCCATTTGCACCACCGCTAATACCAACAGAATAGTTTTGATTGTAAGCTGTTCTGGTAATTGCGTCAAGTGCATCAACACTCGAACCAAAATTACCGGTGGTAAGGTTATACCTTGATAATGCAGCACGGTATTCATCGCCAGATAAAACATCAACTCTCCTTGCAATGTTACCTACACCTGCAGATGCGCTGATATCAATTTTTGTATCACCAGATTTACCTCTTTTAGTAGTAATTAATACCACACCATAAGCAGCACGTGAACCGTAAATTGCCGTTGCAGAAGCATCTTTTAAAATCTCCATCGATTCGATATCAGCTGGATTGATAAAGTTTAATGGATTACCATCTGGTGCGGTACCAATACCTGCACTGCTGGATGGTCTTGCTGATCTTCCATCTAAAGCAACTCCATCAACTACATACAAAGGCTGCCCTGTACCAGTAATTGCCGAGTTACCCCTGATACGAACAGTAGATGCACCACCTGGCTGACCACTGTTGTTAATCATTTGTACACCAGCAACTTTACCTTGAATCAACTGATCTGGAGCGTTAAGCGGACCTTTGTTAAAATCCTTTGCCGAAACCGTTGTTGCAGCTCCAGTTAAATCGCTCTTTCTCACCGATGCATAGCCAACAACTACAACTGCATCTAAATTATTTAATGATGTTAGCGTAATGTTAACTACGGTCTGATTGCCTACAGTTACCGTTTGGCTTTCGAAACCAACAAAACTTACCAAAAGTTTAGAAGTAGCCGATGGTACAGTGATTTGGTATTTTCCTTCTGCATCACTTTGAGTTTTTGTGCTTGTACCTACAACCTGCACGGTTGCGCCAACTAGTGGCAGTTTATCACTATCGAGAATAACCCCTTTTACAACGGTTTGCGCAAAAGCGGCCGTGCTTAAAAAGAGCATAAAGAAACTCAAAACAATAAGTTTCTCTAGTGAATACAATTTCTGTTTTATAGGTAAAACAGACCAATTGCTTGGTAGAGTCATGTTCATAATTGATTTATTAATTGGTTAGTAAAATTTAATTTGTTTGTTTTTGTGCTTGTCTAATGTCTGATATGGTTATTTCTACATAGATTATTTTGTTTAATTTAAATAAATTATTTGTTATTCTTATATAAAGGAAAGGGTTTTTCTATTTTTAATTTAGCAGTTGTAAGTGCATGGTTTACACATGCTTCTATAGGTTGAGATTTAACAAACTGAGCTAAAAAGCCCGACCAAAAAGCATCACCGGCACCGGTAACGCCCACTACCGATTTAACCTCGAGAGCAGGTTTATATTTCCAATCTTCATTTTGGGTTTTAAACCAAACGCCATCTTTGCCACAGGTAAGGCAAATTACATTTGCATTTAATTTACCTAACCATTCTTTAGCTTCTTCTATATTTAATTTTTCTCCAGTAAAGCGGTCCAAATCATCTAAACTTATTTTAATTAATGGGTTGAGTTTACAAACTTTTTTAAAAACATCTCTCCCATCGTCTTCCTGCCAAATGGATGGCGCAAAATTCCAATCAATTGATATAAATTTACCCATTTCATTTGCTGTTGAAAAAGCATTTAAAATATTGCTACGGGCAGGTTCTTTACTTAAAGCAAAAGCGGTTGTGTGTATTAAAGTACATGAGGCTATCACTTCATCTTCAACTCTTTTAATTGCCAAATCGGCACTTCGATACGGTATAAAATCTGGTGTATGCTCGTTTTTAGCAACCAAAACAATACTGGTTTGCCTGTTTTTAGAGCGTGATATATATGTATCTGTTAATCCAACCGATTTTAATTCATTTGTTAGAAAAGTTCCAAGGTTATCATCTCCTACTGTTGCGTGTAATTGTGCATCTACCCCAAGCCATTTTAAGTTTGCACACAAATTGGCCGAACTACCACCTTGATTGGTTGTATATTGTGATGATATAGCAAGTGAATCGATATTATCATTCGAAATAATATCTACTAGCAGCTCACCAACCACCAAAATTTTTTCTCCAAGCAGTTTATCCTTTGCGTTCGTCATCAGTTATTAAAATTGAAAGAGTTTCTTAAAATCAATATTTATCCAAGCTTGTTCAGCAATTATAGCACCCGCTGCGCTCCATGTACAATTTGGCACACCACAAGGCTTTTCTGTTTCGCCATGCAAACATTCATTAAATAAATCTTGGTTACCGTTTGATTGGTGAATGGCTTTTAACATGCCTTCAGCTAATTTATTTTTACCCTGGATTTTTAAAGCGCCAACAGCCCATCCATTCCAAACAGGCCATAAGCCTCCATTATGAAAATAATTTGGTTCGTTGCGGAAATTATATGCGTAATTGTTTTTTAGGTCGTTCATATCTGCATCACTATCTTCAATAGTTGGATAAAATGATGGCAATAACGATTCCTTTTTATTATGAAGCGTTAACATATAATCTGCCACACTTTCATTTTGAGATGTGTTTCCAATACCCAGCAAAATTGCAAATGTATTAGCCTGTAAATCAAAGTATTTATAAATTCTTGCTGGATTAAAACCCATCAACCAGAAATTTGATGATGCATCTTTAAGTTGATGAACCAAGTTAGGAGCGTAAGCATTAGGTTGACCATCAACTTTCCAATAATTTCTTTGGATAGATGAAGTGATTTGATTGGCTTTATTTTCCCAGCTTTTATTAAGTGCTAATTTTGATGCTAATCTTAAAGCCCATAACCTCAACAATTGGTCGAACAATATATACCCATGTTGAATATATTCATCTGCCCAATCTCCACTTTGTGGAACATAAATTAAATGTTTGCCATTAAATTCCCAAGCTTCTAACACAGCAAAACAATTTTCTACTTGTGGCTGATATTTTTCCCAAAGGCTTTTATCATGAGTTAATAATGTATATGCACATAAACCTATTACTGCCCATGATGGATTATCGGCTCTACCGCAAGTTCCTCCATAACTCACTGCACCATCTTCTGCAACATTTGATGGCATGTAACCATTCTTATGTTGATTGTTCAGCAAGGTTTGAATTGTTGTTTTAGCGGTTTCAATTAGTATATCATCGCCACTTAACATAGCTGCTATGCTTGTAATTACACCATCTCTAGTCCAAACACGTTTGTAATTATCATGTTCTTGTACTGCAGCAACAAAACCGAATGGCGTTGATGCTTTATGCAAAAGATTTAATGCTTGCTGATATGCCTTTGAATCGAACATTATACGGTTGCTATGTTATCTCTTTTCTTAATTAATAAAACCATAATTCCAGCAATGGTGATTAAAGCACCAGCAAAAATTATTGCATTTTCGGGGTTATGACCAAGCAAATATTTATAAACATATTTAAATGTTAGGGTTTCTAAAAGCATAGGCAAAACGATAAACATATTCAAAATACCCATAAAAATACCTGTTTTAGCCTTCGGAATACTGCCCGCGAGCATGGCATAAGGCGTACCCATCATACTTGCCCAGGCAACACCCAAACCAATAATTGGAATAAAAAGAAGTGAGGAGTTATGAATCATTGGTAGACAGATTAAACATAATCCTCCAAATAATAAACTTACTAAATGCACCTTTTGAGCTGTGATTTTCCTGGCAAAAAATGCAAGTGGAAAGGCCACCAAAAAGGTTACAATGTTATAGCCTCCGTTTACTGTTCCGGTAAGTAATTGAGCCGATGCAAAACCATCTGAAGCGGCATCGGTGGTGTTGTATATGGTTTTGGCTAGGCAAAGTGTAATAAACTGCCAATAAACAAACATGGCATACCAATTGAACAAATAAACCACGCCCAACTTTTTCATTGTTGTTGGCATCACTTTAAATGCTTCGATGATATCTTTAAAAATTCTGGTTACCCCACCTTGTTCTGCTTTAACTTTCTTTATTTCCTCATCAGATAAAGGCACTTCTTTGCTTGTTAAGCAGCTATACATAATTGACCCGATAGACACAACACCACCAATAAAAAATGCGGCATAAGTGGTATAAGGAATGTTATTTTCACTTCTTGAATTGATGCTGATTAAACCTGCAGCGATTAAAATTCCAGGCGTTAGATTAGCCAAGGTAATGCCTAAACCTGTAAAAAAGCTTTGCGTTAAAAAGCCAAGGGCATGTTGATTAGCCGGAAGTTTATCGCTCACAAAGGCACGATACGGTTCCATTGTAATGTTATTACCAGCATCTAAAATCCATAAAATTCCGGCTGCCATCCATATCGAACTGCTGTAAGGCATTGCAAAAAGGCATATACTGCAAATTATGGCTCCGATTAAAAAATATGGTCTTCTCCTACCAAATCTACTTGTTGTTTTATCGCTCATTGCGCCAATAATTGGCTGAATGATTAAACCTGTCATTGGTCCGGCTAAATTTAATAATGGAAGTTGGTCTGCATCTGCACCGAGGTAAGAGTAAATTGGTGTCATGTTGGTTTGCTGTAAACCAAAACTATACTGAATACCAAAAAAACCCAGGTTCATAGCAATGATAGAACCGAAATTTAACTTAACTGCGGATGTAATATTGTCAACCTTTTCTGCTTGAGAAACTATCATATTAAGGTTGGTTTAGTTCCTGAATATTTCAATTCACATTTATCGTTAAAAGCAACATTTTTTGATTTATGCAATTCAATAGCAATATTATCATGTTGCACATAGTTTATTGCGCATGCATAAATCAGTAAAAAGATAAATAATCGATTGAGAATGCTCATAAGTATTGAAACAATAATTCAGCAAGCCATTATAAAGACTAGGCTGTATTTTTATATTTGGTTATGTTAAGTTAAATACTAAAGTTCGTTTTATTGCTTTTGGTAAATAACTGTAATATGAAGGTAGGTTTATATTTAATTCAAAAAATAGTAAATAAGCCAAAATCTATCGCAAACGTTTGCGGAAACATTTGCGAGAATGTTTGTTGTGGATAACTTATATTTGAAAACTAAATAAACGAGAATGAGAGAAAATACCACGCTAAAAAAGATTGCTGAAAAACTAAATCTAAGTATATCAACGGTATCGAGGGCTTTAAAAAACCATCCAGATATTTCTCCTGAAACTAAAAAGAAAGTAAACGAGTTGGCAGAATTATTAGAATACGACCCCAATCCCTACGCCGTTAACTTAAGAACACACAGCAGTAAAGAATTTGCAATAGTTGTTCCAAGCCTGTCGAATTTCTTTTACCACTCTTTTATAACCGCTATAGAAGAAGATGCAAGAGATTATAGCTATTCGGTAATCATTTATCGTTCTTCTAATGATGCCAAAATAGAACACGAAATTTTAAAGAGCTGCAGACATAAAAGAGTTTCGGGGATATTTATTGCCATAACCGCAGAAACAACCGAAATTGAACCTTTTTTAAAATTAGATGTACATGGAATTCCGGTTATTTTTTTTGATAAAGTACCTGAATATGAATCGTGTAATAAAATTTGTGTTGGTGATGAACATGCAGCATCAATTGTTGCAGAAGAAATTCTGAATAAAGGCATTGATAATGTTTTAGGGATTTTTGGAGATAAAAACATGTCGATAACCCAAGCTCGAATGAAAAAATTTAACGAAATCTTATCGAATAATTCACAGATAAATATTAAAACTGTTCACGCTAAAAGTTCAGATGAGGCGGAAGCACGCTCATTATCATTAATTCCTGATTTTTTAGGTAATAAATTTGCGGTTTTTTGTATGAGTGATGAGATACTTGCAGGAACCATGAAAGCGATACAAAGGATGAATTTAAAAATGCCCGATGATATAAGTGTGATTAGCATCAGCGATGGAATGATACCCAAGCTCTTTTACCCCGAAATAACTTATGCCGAAACAAGTGGTTACAACCTGGGAAAACTTGCTTTCAGCAGAATGATGCGTTGCATTGCAGGCAGTTCTTTTGCACAAACAATTATCGATGAATCGAGACTTGTGCAAGGTGGATCGATATAAGAAAGCGTCTTTAATAGGAGCTATTATCTAACTGAAATTTTTTTCATTGTTGTTTTCTTGACTTAAAAATTTGATCAGTTTCAGTCATACAATTTTCACTTTAATATGTGATTTGTAATAATGATATATTTATATACTTTAATGATATATATTAGCATATAAATATACCAAATAGATAAATATGCCAGAACAAGATATAGCTGAATATCAAATTGAAGCGGATGAGTATTTTAGAACTCCTTTAAAACCAGATGCTTTCGAAATGAATGATGAAACAAAAATAGATTTGATTTCAGAACATTTTACCAGCATTCTTAACATTTTAGGTCTAGATTTAACGGATGATAGTTTAAAAGGTACGCCTAAGAGAATTGCTAAAATGTATGTTAAAGAAATTTTTAGCGGGCTAAACCCTGTTAACAAACCTGTAGCAACACTTTTTGAAAACAATTATCGATACAACGAAATGTTAGTAGAGAAAAACATCTCGGTTTTTAGTAATTGCGAACATCATTTTGTACCAATAACGGGTAAGGCACATGTTGCCTACATTAGCAAAGGTAAAGTTATTGGTTTATCGAAGTTAAATAGAATTGTACAGTATTATAGCAGCCGCCCGCAAGTTCAGGAACGCTTAACCATCCAAATTGCAGAAGAAATTAAGCGTGTAATGGGAACTGATGATGTTGCCGTAATGATTGATGCCAACCACCATTGTGTTTCTTCAAGAGGGATTAGAGATATTGGAAGTTCTACAATTAGCACTTCATTCAATGGAAAATTTAAAGAAACAGATATCAAAAATGAGTTTTTAAAATATATAGCATAATGAGATTCGAAAATAAAAACATACTTGTGGTAGGTGGCAGTTCGGGCATCGGATTAGACCTTGTAAAGCTATTAACAGAACAGGGTGCAACCGTTTATGCTGCCTCTCGAACAAAAAATGATGCCTGGCCATCATCCGTAAAATATTTGGAACTTGATGTTATGCAAAATTTGGATGCTTTATCAGAATTTTTACCAGAGCAACTTCATGGCTTGGTTTACAGTGTGGGTAGCATTAATTTAAAACCATTTGCCCGCGTAAGTGCGAATGATTTTATAGATGATTATAAACTAAATGTTGTTGGTGCCGCTCTTACCATTCAACACGCATTAAAATCGTTAAAAAATGCAGGTTCATCATCTATTGTGCTTTTTAGCTCGGTGGCCGCAAAAACAGGAATGGGTTTTCATGCCAGTATAGCGGCATCAAAAGCTGCAATAGAAGGACTTTCGGTTTCGCTTGCAGCAGAACTTGCGGGACAGAACATAAGAGTGAATGTTGTTGCTCCTTCTTTAACAGATACACCACTTGCATCAAAATTCTTAAACACGCCCGAAAAAATGGAGGCTTCTGCAAAAAGACATCCTTTAGGAAAATACGGCTCGCCAAAAGATATTAGTGCTGCAGCTGCCTTTTTGTTATCAGAAGAAAGCAGCTGGATCACTGGGCAGGTAATTCCGGTTGATGGTGGAATGGGAAGTTTAAGAACAAACCTTTAATACCTAGAAGTATGCTTTACGGTCTCGTTAATCAACTTATTGATTTAGTAAAAAAGTATGAAACCGATGTAGAAGGGCCAAGCGATAATATCATCGAATTTCAAGATTGGTTAAACAAACACTTAAAAAGCGAGGTAGAAATTTCATCTCCAGAACCTCAATGGATAGGAAAAGCCAATGGACGATCGGCAGATAGTGTAATTAATACATCATTGGTACACTTATACAGATATGCAAAAATGCATGCTAAAACTGCAATTGCCGATACTTCATTTTCTACGCCCGATGAATTTATTTATCTGATTGGTTTAGCATCAGGTGGAAGTATGAGCAAAACTGCATTGATTAAACAAAATATCCACGAAAAACCTGTTGGTACATTAATTATCAACAGGTTATTAAATAAAGGCTTTATAGAAGAACGCTTGGGTGATGGTGACAAACGAAGCAAAATTATAAGTATTACATCTTTAGGAAACCAACATTTAAAGGAAAGCATGGATAAAATAAAAACTGCTTCAGCAAATGTTACAGAGCCACTTTCGTTAACAGAAAAAATGAATTTGATAGATTTGTTGCTTAAACTAGAAGATTTTCATTGGCTACAAGCGGAAAAGAAGATTGGATAAAACAGAGTTTTTTTATCCAATCATTAAAAATTATTGTCTTATAAATTTTAATCCGCAACCTTCTATGCAAGGTGGATTAATTGTTAAACTATTTCCATTAACTTTATAACGATACGTTATTGGCATAACGTAATTATTTGAAATTAATTCAATTTTAACACTATCTAAAAGTCTGAACCGTTTAATATCAGGCATTACATCACCTTCTACTGTACCAGATTTATCAAATATTAGAAATTTATCCGGACCAGTAACCTTTGTATATTTACCTTTTCCATTGCCTATATCAAACAAAGTTTCCGTCAGCTTCCATTTACCATAAATTTCATTTGAACTTTCAGTATTCTTTTTACAAGATAAAATGATTGTTGCTATTAAAAAGGCAAATAAGAGCTTTCTCATAATTTAGATTTTTTAATAGGTACGGAAGCTAAACAGAAAACGCTACAATAGAGTTGTTTTTTCTTTAAAATTTTATGCCTCTTGTAAATTTAACTACAAAAGGCATAAAATAAAATTAGTATAATAATTTGAACTACAATATCTTTCAGCAATGCTCGCTAAGTAATTATTTAAGTTCTACTTCTGCAAGTACCGGAAAATGATCAGAAGGAAATTTACCGAAATAAGTATCTGTTAGAATACCCCATCGGCTTGCCACAAACTGTTTGCTCATGAATACATGATCGATAACGGATTGACCTCTTGGTGTTCTAAAACCATTTGAAGATGAATTATTTGCATAAGGAAATTTAACTTTTGTGCTTACATCCATCAAAACATCCGAATTTGCAATGGTTTTATACCACTCGCTATCTCTACCACCATTTAAATCTCCAGTAAGCAAAACAGGTTTATTGCCAGCAATTTCATTAATCTTTTTTAACATTAATTTACCGCTTTCTTTCCGAGCTATAACGCCTTGATGATCGAAATGAACATTGAAAGCGTAAAATTGCTTTTTAGTTGTTAAATCTTCTAGATAAACCCACGAACAAATACGGTTGCAGCATGTAGCATCCCAACCTTTTCCAGGAACATCGGGCGTTTCAGAAAGCCAGAAATCACCACTTTTAATCAGTTTAAAACGGTCTTTTTTATAATAGATTGCAGAATGTTCTCCGGCATCTTTACCATCATCTCTGCCTTTACCATACCTTGCATATTCTGGCAAAGCAGTACTGATATCGTCAAGTTGATTTTTAAGCCCTTCTTGCACACCAAGAACATCAAATTGATGAAAGCGAATAAGGTTTGCAACAATTGGCGCACGGTTTACCCACAAATTACCACTATCTCGCGGATTATCAAATCTAATGTTAAAAGTACCGATGGTTAAATTTTGAGCTTTAATAGCAGTAAAAGTCATACAGAGCAATACTGCTACAGACCATATTTTTAGTTTCATTGATATTATTTATTTAAATTTAGAAGGCTGTTAAATTTTGGAATTCCATTAATCGAGCGGAAAGCAGTGGTGAAATTATTTTTAGTATTTCAAATTTCACCACTAAGTTTCTTTGAAATTTACCAGCCGTTATTTTGTTTCAAATTTGGATTACGCTGTAAATCATTTAATGGAATTGGATAATAGTAGTTTCTTTCCAACCATTTTCTAGGTATTTCTTTCATCCATGTTAATTCGCCCGATGTACCATTTTTTAAAAGCTGCGAATTTATTGCTGTACCTATGGTAGCTGAAACATCAACATAAGTAACGCCTGCAACCGCTGGTGTTGGTCGGGTTCCTTGGTAAAAAGCAACATCTAAAATACCATCTTCGTTTAAATCAAGAGGTGTATTTAAAGCCGGAACATAAAAACCATTCCACTCCTGCTCCATTAATGGTCCGCGTTTCCATCTTAATAAATCAGCAAAACGAAATCCTTCTAAACTTAATTCTATGCCACGCTCTCTTCTAATTTCTAACAAAGCTGCATTTGTAATTCCGGGGAAATAATTCGTTGTTAAATATGGGTCTGCAACGGTTGGTCTGGCAGTTAAGCCGCCTGTTATACCAGCTCTTGCTCTTAAAGCTCCAACAGTTAAGGCCCAATCGGCATCGGTTAACGTACCCAATTCTGCTTTAGCTTCTGCATAATTTAATAACACTTCTGCATATCGAAACAATGAAACCGCATTCGTGTTTAGTGCACCTGCATCAAAATAAGTATCATCAAGCGTTAATTTTATTGGCTGATAACCTGTAAACGTATAAGAAAACACAGGTGGAGCCGCAACCTGCTGACCGCTGGTAATACGTTTATAATCGCCTAAACGGATGGTTTGTTTTAACCTTAAATCGCGATTTTTTACTTCATCTTTAAATAATTGCGTTCGGTACGATGGGTCATTTGTGTATGGTGTTCCATCAAGTTTTAAATAAGTGTTTATGAAGGTACGTGTAAAACTTGCCTTTGCTCCATAAGTTCCGCTGGTCCACCACCAATTGGCGTCGCTAAGTACACCAAGATTTAAATCAGCAACTGCCGATTGTAAAACCTCATTGGCTACGGGCGTATTGCTGGTAAAAACCTGGCGATAAGAAACACCTGGTCCGCCGGCTGTGTTTAATGAAAAACCACCATTTTTTATAATTTGATCTGCAGCTGAAGCAGATTCTTCTAACCACTTATTTGCCGTAGAACTTAAATTTAATTCAGTTTGATATTTTCTAAATGTTCCTTCAAACAAACACAGCCTTGATTTATAAGCATAAGCAACCCATTTAGTAATGGTTGTACGGCTTGCCTCGTTCGTAGCTGTAATGTTGGCACAAGCAAAGTTTATATCTGCTAAAACAGAATCCATAACCAATTCTCGCTTATCTCTACCTGCAAAAAGCGATGGGTCATCAACATCAAGCGGTTTACCTATCCAAGGCACATCACCAAAGCGTTTAACTTTTTCCATGTAAAAGTACGCCCTGAAATAACGAGCTAAACCTATGTAGTTGTTACGAACACTAGCAGGTACGGCTGGGTCTTTACAGTTTTCGATAAAGTAATTTATGTTTCTTAAATCCCTCCATGTCCAGCCTGAGCTGTTGTTTGCAGCAAAACCACCTTCTCGAACAAAATCTGGTACAGATCTAACTGCCAAATAATCAGACATTCCATCCAAACTGGTAGAATTTTTTGGTAAAAAATCCATGTTGTAAAAGGAATTCGTGTAGAGTTTTAGTCCGTTCTCCGTGCCAAATACAGCTTCCTTTGATGCCGTAGATTCTGGTTTCTGGTCGAGTTTTTTGCAAGCTGCCAAACTCAGGCAACCTAGCAATATCCATATATATTGTTTTTTCATCTTAATCATTTTAAATATTCTATAACCTTAAAATCCAATATTTACACCAAATGCATAGCTTTTTAGCATCGGATAATTATAACCATCTCCATTTGTGCTATTCGGGTTTAAGTCCTGATCGGAAGGCACTGCATTTTCAACATCAATAGTGTTTTTTACGATTTTGTACATTGGCGAATAAGTAAACAAGTTTTCGCCAGAGAAAAATACTTTTGCTGTACGTACACCAACTTTATTAACCCATCTTGCCGGAAGTGTATAACCAACCTGGATATTCTTCATTCGGATATAGGCTACGTTTTGAAGGTAGCGGGTTTGCGCTACACCAAGTGTACGATTGGTATTGCTAGATGCGGCTCTAGACATTGTACGAGGGAAATAAGCATCTGTGTTTTGTGGTGTCCACATATTGCCCAAATGGAAAGTTGGTATATTATTATATGGTCTGTTGTACTGGCCCCAAAACATTTCGGTTTCTGTACTTGGATACCATTGTTGCTTGCCTACGCCTTGAAAGAAAACAGAGAAAGAGAAATCGTGCCAATCTGCCCCTAAATTAATGCCATAAAGATACCTTGGTGCTGAATTACCAATGATTCTTCTATCGCCAGATTTACCAACTTTGTTTTCGCCAACATTGATAAAACCATCGCCATTTAAATCTTTTAACTTAATATCACCAGGAAACCATTTACCGGTTGGAGAAGCACGCATTTGAGGATCTTGTTTGGCATGAGTAGCAATATCTGCATCATCAATAAAAAATCCTTCTGTTTCATAACCCCAAATATCACCTAAGGTTTGTCCTTCGTAATAATCGCTAAGCAATTTATCCGGATTGTTGTATTTATCAATTTTGGTTTTATTATCGGCAAGCGTTAACCTTACATTATAGCTGAAAGGTTTTTCAGACTGACCAATTTTATCGTTCCAGCTTAGTGAAACTTCCCATCCACGTGTGGTTAAATCGGCATAATTACCTTTAGGTACATCGGCACCGAAAACAGCTGGAGGTGTTAATCCGAATGTAAACATATCCGTAGTTTTACGAATGTAAGCATCACCAGTAAAGCTTAAACGACCAGAAAGCATGGTTAAATCTAAACCAAGGTTGGTTGTTGTAGAAGTTTCCCAGGTTAAACCATCAGGCAATACTGCTGGGATACGCGTAGTTTGTGGCCGAACACCATTTAAAATTACACCCGACTGGCTGATGTTAAAAATCTCTTGGAAAGCATAAGACGCAATGTTACCATTTCCAAGTGAACCATAAGAAGCCCTGATTTTTAAATCAGAAATAATCTTATCAGATACATTCCAGAAAGCTTCTTTGTTTACTCTCCAGCCTGCTGATACAGATGGGAAAAATCCATAACGCTGATTAGAAGGGAATTTAGACGAACCATCGTATCTGGCATTAACCTCTAATAAATAACGATCTTTAAATGAATAATTCAATCTAGAGAAACCACCCAAAATAGCCCATTGTTCGTAACCACCAGCAGTATTTATAGATTGCCCTAGCGCAAGATTTAAATCGGTAGCATCTTCAAAAATAATTCCGTTACGCTGTACAGCAACTCTGTTATAGGTAGATTGTTCGTAATTGTAACCAACCATCGCTTTTACGTAATGGTTTGTGCCAAAACGATTTTCGTATTCGGCAAAAACGTTGGTTGCTATGTACTGTGTTTCTCGTTTATCAAATAATAAATCGTTGGTTGTTGTACCTACGAAAGCAGTTACACCTCGTGTGCTGCTGTATGGCACCTGAACACGCTTTTGTTCGATATCATTATTGGTATTACGGAAAGTAAAATCGGCATTTACACGAAACTTGTTGTCAAAAAATTTAGTTCTTATACCGCTAATGTTCCTAAAAATTTGCTTGCGGGTATAAATACCATTTTTGCCATAAATAAAATCTCCCACGGTATAAGCTGAAGCAAAAGTTAAAGAACCATCAGGATTATAAATTGGCATGGTTGGTTTACCTTCATCGGCAATGTTTCTCCAAATACCGCCACCTTCACCAACATTTATAGGATTGTGGTAGTTTGAAACCGAATAATCGGCATTGTTTTCAATACTTAACCATGGAAAAACCTGAACTGAGCCTCTTGCCCTGATGTTTTTCATATCATAATCATCACTATTATACTTAAACAATCCATCTTGATTTAAGTATCTACCTGATATTAAAAACGATACCTTCTCACTACCACCACTTACGGAAAGATTATTTTCTGTTGCAGCAGTATTCTTTTTATATAACTCTGCGTAATAATCAGTATTGCCATAATAAGTATATTCTCCGGTAGTTGGGTTTACTTCTACCTCGTTATAAGGCTGACCAGATTCTGCTCTTCGCTTAAATTCATCTAAATAAGCTTGAGAAAATTTCTGCGTTTTATTGGCATTTTGAGGGAAGGCTCCATCTCCATTTACAAACGCTTCTGCAAACATTTTTGCCCATGTGTAACCATCGGTTACAAAATCAGGAACCTGTAAAGGACTCTTGATGGCATAATTGCTTGAATAAAATATACTCGTGCGACCTTTCTCTGGTTTTTTTGTTGTAATTAAAACAACTCCAAACACACCTCGTGCACCATAAATTGCTGCAGAAGCCGCATCTTTTAGAATAGTTACACTTTCTACATCGTTTGGATTTAATAAGCTTGGGTCGCCTTCAAAACCATCAATTAAAACTAACGCACTTCCACCCTGACCGATAGAAGTTGTACCACGAATATTATAATTTGGAGATTGATTTGGCTTACCATCTAACATTTTAAGATTAAGATTGGGCAATAAACCTTGCAAGCCTTGAGTTAGGTTGGTAATCGGTCTGTTCTCTAAATTCTTAGATGTAATCTGATCTACAGCACCTGTTGCATTTTCTCTTTTTTGCGTACCGTAACCAACAATAAGTACTTCGTTTAAACTACCAGTTTCGCCTTTTAGTGTAACATTTAAGGGCGTAGTTTCTTTAGCTTTAACTACAATTTTACCCAACGTAACAGTAGTGTAAGACACAAAACTAACCTGGATGTTGTAAGTACCCGCCGGAGCAGTGATGCTAAAACTACCATCAGGATTACTCTGAACAACTTTGTTCAATTCCTTAATCAAAATGCTTGCGCCTGGAAGCGTTTCGCCTTTCTCATCAACAATTTTTCCGCTGATGGTTCCTGTTTCTTGATTTTTAGTTTCGAAATCAAGAAAATTGTGTTCTGCCGCAACAATTGGGGCGGCTAAAACATTGTTTTGTAGAAGGCATGCAATAGAAGTACAAAGCAAAAGCTTCCGCATTAGCAGTAAAGGTTTTTTCATTTGTTAAAAATTAGTTTTCGGACTAAACCGTTTTAGTGTATTTCCTTGGTTCCTTAGAATGTGGCAAAGCTATCGCCCTTGTGTGATCCTAGTATTAACTTACTTTAACCTCTGAAGTGGAAATGAGCTACGATTTACGTAACTTCTTATTCTTAAATTAACCTTATAATATTTATAAATGATAATAAAATTTTAAAAGAAAAGGGTGAATTATAAGCTTAAAGCGATTGCTTCGTTTCTCCCAATAACGATAAACGCACCATCGTTTCGAGGAACCAAGAAAGCTTAAAGATGTAAAACGGATTTAGACAAAATATAATTTCAAATTCTTATGCTAGAGATATTTATTTATTTTTGAGGATGACGTTTAGTGATAACTTCCCGATTCTTAAAAATTGTACTTACTTAAATACAGCAAACTCAGGGTTGCTATCTGTTGAAATTGCAAATTGGCGCAAACAACACGATGCAGAATTTATTGAAGGCGGAAGTACCTTTAGAGCCAACAATTTAAAAGTGATGGAAGATTTAAGATTAAATCTTGCAGAGCGCTTTTCATCCAAAAAAGACAATACCTATTTGAGTCAAAATTTTTCTAGTGGATTTAATTCTATTTTAGATGGTTTGACTAACAATCATCGTTTTCTGTTATTGGAAGAGGATTATCCATCAGTAAGTTATCCGGTTACAAGCAGAGGATTTGAGTTTTTAGAAGTGGCAATTGATGCTAATCTCGAAGAAAATATATTAAACGCCATTGAAAAATTTAAACCAACCATATTTGCATTTAGCATGGTGCAATACATCAGCGGATTAAAAATGCAAAGTGATTTTATTAGAAATTTAAAAACAAATTACCCTGATTTGATTTTGATTGCTGATGGAACGCAATTTTTAGGTACCGCAGAATTTAATTTCGAGAAGTCGGGCTTAGATGTTTTGATTGGTAGCGGTTATAAATGGCTTTTAGGTGGTTATGGAAATGGGTACATTTTCTTATCAGATAAAACTAAAGACTTGCTTTACGAAAATAGGAGGCATTCTACATTACCAACTGTACCATTTTTAAGTGGCAGAGATTATTTATCTCTGAGTTTAGAACCCGGACATTTAGATAGCTTAAGCTTTGGAACATTAAACCAGGGTTTAAAATATTTAAACGAAATTGGATTAAATACAATTGAAAAAACTATAGCAAGCCTGGCAAGCCAGGCGAGAAAGGCTTTGTATGATAAAGGTTTACTTACAGATTGGATGATGGAGCGAAAAGAACAATCTTCTATTATGAGTTTACCGCTTAATAAACAAACAGTTGAAAAGCTTATTGCTGAGAAAATATTGTGTTCGCCCAGAGGGACAGGAACCAGAATATCTTTTAATTTTTACAATACAGAGGCAGAATTAATGCATTTACTTAGCGTATTGGACTAATTAACCTACCCTCCATACTGCATCAACAAAGTATTTTTGCTGGTCGGTAAAATAAATTACTAACTGGAAACCCGATGATTGAGCGAGTTCATCAATTTCATTTAATGAATATTTTTGCGAGATTTCCATCAATATAAATTCATTTTCTGAAAAATGAATTGCAGCGCTGCCAATATTCACAACTTGATTTTTTAAACTGATTAAATAGCTTTTGCAAGCGCCAGTTTCAGGATCGTAACTTGCATAATGTTCAAACGCATTTAAGTCAAAGTTTCCATCAAGTTCGCGATTAATTCGGCTCAGCAAATTCAAATTGAACGAGCGTGTAATTCCTGCTCTATCATTATATGCTGCTAATATTTGATGAGGATTTTTTTTCAAATCAAAACCAATGATTAGAATATCATTTGGAGATAACAATTGTTTAAGGCTTAGGCAGAATTCTTTTGCCTCGTTAACGTTCATGTTGCCAATATTTGCACCCATAAACAATACAACTTTTTTTCTCTCTGATATTTCTGCAGCCTTTTTAAGCATATCAAAATAATCGCCATTTAAGCCTTCAAATTCTAATTCAGGGAGTTTTATTGGCAAATTTAATTCTAAATCGTCTATCACATGCTCCGAAAAATCAATAGGATAATATTTAAAATTAAGATTTTTAGCTAAAAGCATTTTGAGTAAATGAATAGATTTTGTGGCATCACCAGCACCTAACTCAATTAAATCAAAAGCTTCATTTTCAGTAGAAATTGCATCAGCAAGTCCACTTGCCTGATATTGCATAATTTCCATTTCTGCATTGGTGAGGTAATACTCCTCCATATCCATAATCTGCTGAAAGATATGATCGCCAACTTCATCATAAAAATATTTGGAGAACATTCGCTTTGGCTCAGCACTTAATCCGGCTAAAGTTTCTTGCAAAAACTGGGTGTTATTTATTGTGGTTTTCTCTGTTGATAGCATCGTCAATTTTTATTTAGCAAGGCGAATACCGGTGTATTGCCATCTTAAATGTGAGTGAAAAAAGTTTCTATAAGTAATGCGACTATGTTCTGTTGGCGTTGCGATTGATGAACCACGTAGAACTTTTTGGTTAACCATAAACTTTCCATTGTATTCGCCTATTGCGCCTGCAGCTTTGCTAAATCCGGGATATGGCAGATAAGCACTTTCGGTCCACTCCCACCTTTCGCCCCAGTTAAAATTTTGTGCTGCAATTTCCCATTCAAATTCTGTTGGTAAGCGCATCCCTTTCCAACTGGCAAAGGCATAAGCCTCGTAATAACTAACATGAGTTACGGGTTCATTTAAATTGATTTCCTTTAAACCTTGCAAGGTGTAATTCATCCATTTACCTTCAATTAAATGCCAGTACATTGGTGCCTTTATTTTATTGGTATTTACCCAATCCCAACCTTCAGCATGCCAAAAATTAAAATTTTGGTAACCACCATCACTTACAAAATCCAAATATTCTTGATTTGAAACCAAAGTAGAACTGATTTCGAATTCGTTTAAATAAACTTTATGTCGATTTAACTCATTGTCAAAACAAAAATCATTTCCATCATAGCCAATTTCATAAACACCTTCGGAAATGGTTAGCATATTTGAATTGATAATCGGAGACAAACTTTCCTTTTTGTTTACATCATAAATCGGAAAAAGTGGATTATTGCCAAGAATAAATTTGATATCGGTTAGAAGCAATTCTTGATGTTGCTGCTCGTGATTGAAACCTAAAATTACCAAATCTAGCACTTCTGAAGATATTTCTGAGGAAAGAAAAAATACCATTGCATCATCTACATAATGGCGGTATTGATAAACTTCATTTACGCTTGGCCTACTTAAATTTCCTCTATCGGTACGAATAACTCGATTACCCACAGTTTCATAATAACTATTAAAAACGTAATTGTAATCTTCGTTAAAAACTTGGTAAGAAGTTGAATATGGGATTAAAATAAAGGTTTCGAAAAACCAAGTGGTGTGCCCTAAATGCCATTTCGGCGGACTAACATCTATAACAGGTTGAACCACGTAATCCTCTATTTGTAAAGGCTCACAAAGTTGCTCAGCATGTTTTCGAATGCTTAGGTATTTTTCAGCAAGATTCATTAATTTTTATCGAGATAGTTCTTGAGATCTGTTATGGTATTAACACCTATTTCTGAGGATTGTTTTTGTCGCATCATCAATGCATAAGAATTATTAAACCCAATTGGTTTTAACCATTTAATCTTAAATTTCTTGTTAAATTCATCGCTTACATATTTATAGGTTTCATCTTTATTATGTGATATTTGCGAAACAATTTTATTGTCGGGTTTTAAAATAGCTAACAATCCCGTGCCTGTGTATTCAGGATAAAAATCGATTTGATTATTAACCAAAGCATCAAAACAAATTTTTGTACCGCCTAAACCGGTTTTAGTTTCTACCTGATAATCGGTATTTCCTTTTAAAAGCATACTATAAATTTCTGCCAGAATGTATTGCTCACCAAAAATTTTTGAGCCAATTTTAACGATTTCACCACTTCCTCCTTTTGGCGATTTATATAAACCAATCTTCATTAAAAAATCTTTTGCAACCTTGCCTGGTGTTTGGTGAAGGTAATCGGTTCGATAATTTAAATCAGTCATAGTCGAATCGGTAATTTTACCGGCCAATAAATTTAAAACATCTTCTAATTCGGGGAATTTGCTTAAAGAAGATTGATTAACAATAGGTGCGGCATAATAAGGTGGGAAAATTCCTTTATCATCTTTTAAAATTTTAAGTCCGAAAGCTTTTAGCCGTCCATCGGTAGAGTAACCACTAATCACATCCAATTCCTTTGAAAACGCAGCTTTATACATTACTGCATCGCTTATTACAACAGTTTTAATTTTTAATCCATAAGCCGACTTTAAACCTAAATCGCCATCTTGCCTGCCCATGAATTCGGGTGTAAAGCCAGCTTTTAAACCTGAGCCATAGGCAGATGGTAAGACATAAAAAGCGCTTAAAACAATTAGAAAGACGGAAGAAAAAATCAAAACTTTTTTGAGCTTCTTAAAATCCAATTTTTGGGTTAGCGCAAGTAATCCATCTAACAAAATAGCCAACAAAGCTGCAGGAATGGCGCCTGCCAAAATCATATTGGTGTTGTTTAGAGATATTCCTCCGAAAATGAATTCGCCCAAACCACCGGCAGCAATATATGACGCTAAAGTTGCCACACCAACATTGATAACTGTAGCTGTTCGGATGCCGGCAAGAATAACAGGCATTGCCAAGGGCGTTTCTACCTTAAACAAAATCTGAGATTTGCTCATCCCCATTGCTTTGGCAGCTTCGATAATATCTTTATCAATACCTATAATGCCGGTATAAGTATTTCTAATAATTGGTAGCAATGCGTATATAAGAAGCGCTACAATTGCAGGTTTAGCCCCAATACCTAAAACGGGAATCATAAAACCCAATAATGCAATGCTTGGTACGGTTTGCAAAACGCCTGCAATACCTAAAATTGCACCAGCGAGTTTGCGCTTACGGGCGATTAAAATTCCTAAAGGTAAACCAATTGCGATTGCAAAAAGAAGTGATATAAAGGTTAAACCAATATGTTGTACGGTTTGACTAAGCAATTTATCCGATTCCATCGACATGAATTGCCACAAGGTTTGTTGCTCATTCATGTTTGCCAAGATTTTTGTACTGGTTGAAGGCTTTGATTAAATCGTCAAAGGTTACGTTTTTACAGTCTTTATTATTGTTAATGAATGCCAAATCTGCAAAATGTGTGCTGCGTAATTTTTCCATGGCATCCCAAACGCTCATATCAGCACTAAATTCTTTGGTTTTGTTCGTTGCATTTGGAAGATTTTCCCAAATATCATTAATTGTTAATACTTTAAACTCTAAAGCCAATCGTTGCCCATCTAAAAACTTTCTGGCAAAATCGTTAACCGGATAAAAAAGTAACTCTTTTGGGGTACCAATTTGCATTATCTCACCTTTATCCATCAAACAAATTCTATCGCCAAGCTCAAATGCTTCTTCAACATCATGCGTAACCATCACGATAGTTTTTCTTTTAAGTTCTTCTAAATCATTAAACTCTTTTCTGATGCTGG
Organism: Pedobacter lithocola; assembly: GCF_042650845.1. Taxonomy (NCBI): domain Bacteria; kingdom Pseudomonadati; phylum Bacteroidota; class Sphingobacteriia; order Sphingobacteriales; family Sphingobacteriaceae; genus Pedobacter; species Pedobacter lithocola. Next base: position 1,078,533 of record NZ_JBHSBW010000007.1, read on the forward strand.
TTCGGGTTACATTATCTAAGGCACCAAAAGGCTCATCCATTAATAATACAGCCGGGTCTGCAACCAGAGCACGGGCAAGGCCAACCCTTTGCTGCTGACCACCACTTAATTCGTTAGGAAAAAGTTTGAGGCTACTAGCCGGAAGATGAAGTTTCTTGATAAGTTCATGAACTCGATCTTGAATTTTCTTTTTGTCCCATTTTAATAATTTTGGAACGACCGCTATATTTTCTTCTATTGTATAGTGTGGAAAAAGCCCTATGTTTTGCATTACATAACCAATACCTTTTCTTAGCGTTTCTGTATTTTGACTAATAATGCTTTGTCCATTAATTATGATTTCACCTTCATCAGGATTAATAAGTCGGTTGATCATTTTAAGGGTTGTTGTTTTACCACAACCACTTGTGCCTAGCAACACTAAATTTTCTTTTTCTTTAACATCAAAAGAAACCTGGTTTACAGCTATTGTTTCGCCATACTCTTTACTAACACCTTTAACTTCAATCATTTTAATCATCAAGCTTCATAAAAAGATTATTCAAAGATTCTGAATAGGTTGGATGTGCAAAAACCCCATATCTAATTTTATCATAGGTTATACCACCTTCCATTGCCATTTGTAAAACCGACATAATTTCCCCTCCTTCTGAAGCTAAAATCGCCGCACCTAATATCTTTTTGCTCTTTGCATCTACAATCGCCTTCATCAATCCCTTGGTTTCATTGGTTTCGATTCCACGGGCAACATAAGCCATTGGTAACAATGCAACTTTATAATCAAGTTTTTTCTCTTTGGCTTCTTTTTCAGACATCCCGATTCTGCCCAGTTGCGGGTCGGTGAACATACAGTAAGGTAAAGGTCTGTTTCTAATGCTAAACTTAGTTTGTTCAATTAAATTTCGATAAACTATAGTGTAATCGTTGTATGCAATATGCGTAAATGCTGGTCCGCCTTTAACATCTCCCAAAGCAAAAATACCTTCGATATTGGTCTCTAATTTATTGTTAACTATGATGTGACCTTTCTCATCCGTTTTTACACCACAAAATTCTAAACCTAAATTTTTGGTTTGTGGAACTCTTCCTGTAGCAATTAAAACATGAGTAGCATTTATCTTTTTGGTGGTTTTATCAACTTTAACTTCTATTTCTATCTGCTTTTTTTTATGCGATGTAAATTTTTTCACTACAGCATTCGTGATTACTTTTATCTTTTCATCTTTTAAAATATCAGTTAGTGATGCCGAAACATCTTCATCTTCTCTTGCTAAAATTGTTGCAGATTGTTCGATAATCGTTACTTTACTACCAAATCGACTAAACATTTGCCCAAATTCTAAACCAATATAATTGCCACCAATTACAACCAATTCTTCGGGGATTTTCTTTAATTCCAGTATGGTAGTAGAGGTTAAAAAATTAATTTCTTCAAGTCCTTCTATCCTTGGTATTGCAGATTTTGCACCTGTATTTATGAAAATCCAATCAGCTGTAATGGTTTCTTCTTTTCCATTGGCTAGTAAAATGGTGATTTGCTTTTCGCCGCTAAACCGGGCTTCACCCATTATTATTGTTAGTCCTTTGGTTTCTTCCAAACCCTTTTGTGCCGATTTTTGGAACTGTGATACAATATCATCTTTACGCTGTTTTACCTTTTTAAAATCGATTTTTATTGAACCAATGTTTACACCCAATTCATTAGCCTTGCGAGCTTGATAAGCCATTTTTGCAGAAGCAATCATTGCTTTCGTTGGTGTACAACCATCATTTATACAGGTGCCACCAATTATTCTTTTTTCTATAACAGCAGTTTTTTTACCAGCCTGAGCAAGTTTTTTAGCTAAAGGAACACCAGCTTGGCCGGCACCGATAACTATAGCATCAAAGTGTTTCATTGTTTCGGGGTGATTTTAAAGATAAGCAAAATTAAAGCTTAAAATAGAACCAGTAAACTGTTTCAATGTTTTAATTATAACATGATTTAAATATTTCTTAACTGTAAAAATCATAGGAAGATAATTTTTCATTTATAATCCTAAATCTTGTTAATGGTAAAACTTTTATAACCGGCAGAGGTTATTATGCCATGAACATTAACGAACTTATTATTCCTGCTGCCAGAAAAGGCGAAATTGAAGTATTAAAAGAACTTATTCTGCAACAAGCAAATGTTAACCTTAAAGATGAAAAAGGATTTACGCCACTAATAATTGCTTGCTATAACAATCAATACGAAGCTACAAAATTATTAATATCAGCAGGTGCAGATTTAAATGACGCAGATAATGGTGGTAACACCGCTTTAATGGGCGTTGCTTTTAAAGGTTACACAGAAATAGCGAAACTGCTGATTGAAAGTGGAGCAGATTTAAATCTGCAACATGGCAATGGCGGAACTGCCTTAATGTTTGCTGCTATGTTTGGTAGAAATGATGTATTAAAAATGCTTTTGGAGAACAATGCCGATACTAAGATATTAGATAAAACTGGTCAATCGGCGTTGGAATTTGCAGCACTGCAAGGTAATGAAGTGGGCATGCAAATGATACAGGAATACCAGACAACTTAATCAGCTAGCAAACCCTTAACAAGGCTGCTCCATTGTGGATAAGATAATCCCATTTTAGCGGCCATACCTACAAAAAAGTTTCTACCTTTATCATAAAAACTGCCTGCACTGGTATTTGGTAACTCGTTGCGACCATGCTCTTCGGCATAAACCACGTTTCCTTTTTGCCTTACAATAAATGTCGATGTAGCGCTGTCTTTTAAAAAATGTGCTGATTCTTTTTTATCAGAAAGTGGATGAGGACACGGTCTAACCGTAATTAAAACATAACGTTCCTTAACATCATCAATGCGAACAATTTCTTCAATTCTTACCCAATCATAGCCCATCCCGGCTTGAGTACCTGGCCCTGGAATATCAATACGAATATAATCTTTTTGTTCAGCTAGTCTTTGAGCACGAACTCCATGACTATCAATCAATTGAAAAGCAGAAATTCCAGCATATAAACCCCAGTTATTTACATTTAAAAGTCGTTCAGAGGAAATTAAATACCTTTTCAATGCTTCTTCCTCACTATCAAACGTACGTTCATCCACAACATCCATCTCACTTCCGCAAATTTGCTCAGGAACTTTAGAAAGATTATTAGTACTTGCCATAGGTGGGATTTTGGGTTAATAGGAATAGTTGAGTTTAAAAGTTTATCGAATGCCCGAAGATGAGCACTCGATAAACTGAAATGCTATTTTGGTTTAAGCAGGGATTTTTCTGGGATTTTCTCTTTCCCAGAAGCGGTGCATTCCAATCATCTCAATAAAAATGCTTGTCAAGCTATTCACATCAGCCGAAACCAATACGCCTTCGCGTAGCACTGTTTCTTTAGAATATTCTGCAGGTAGTTTTTTAAAGAAATAGGTTGATTCTAATACTTGTAAAGCTTGTTCATCAGCTGCAATGGCCTTACAATGTTTAAAAGCTTCATTTAAAAAATGAACTGCATTAGCTTCTGCTTCTAAAGTGGCTACTGAATTTCCACCGCCGGGAACGTAAACTGCATCATATAAAACTGATGCCGCAGTTAAAAAGCTTTCATCAACAGTAATTTCCACATCACCTTCAGAAATGATTTTACCTAATTTTGGTGCAATGATGTGAACCACTGCTCCTTCCGCAATTAATGAATCCTTAACTTTACTTAATGATTTTTCATCAACGCCATCAGCAGCTAAAATTGCAATCTTTCTGGTTTGAATAGTATCTTTAATTGTTCCAGCCATACTTAAAGCTTCCGATTTTGCTAAACTACCTTCAGGATTGGTTGAAGCATACTCACTTCTATCACCGTCTGCCGGAATGCTGTTATTCAATTCCTCTAAAGCAATTTTCGGAATATGTAAACCCAATGCATAAGCAACTTCTGTAGCCAAGTTCTTATCAATTTGGGCAAGTACTGCAAGCATACGCTCACGAATCTCTACTGCTTTAACTTTTCCCAATTCAAAACTAAGCGCATCGGTTATATGATTTTTCTCTGGATCGCTTTGCGAATTGAAGAAAAGACGAGCTTGAGAAAAATGGTCGAAGAAGCTTCTGCTTCTTGCCCTTATCTTTTTAGCATCAATTCTTTCATTGTAGCTTACAAAACCACCCTCTTGGGCTTTGGCTTGTTGTGGGTCGTTGGCTGCAATAGCATTTGGCCCATAACTGGTTTTACCACGATTAATGGTTTGACGCATATATCCATCTCTTTGATTGTTATGAACAGAAATAACTGGTCGGTTAATTGGAATTTCATGGAAATTTGGTCCCCCAAGACGTATCAATTGCGTATCGGTATAAGAAAACAATCTACCCTGTAATAACGGGTCGTTTGTAAAATCAATACCTGGTACAACATGCCCAACATGAAAAGCAACTTGCTCCGTTTCTGAAAAGAAATTATCGGGGTTACGGTTTAAAGTCATTTTGCCAATACGTTGTACTGGAACAAGTTCTTCAGGAATCAGTTTTGTAGGGTCGAGTAAATCAAATTCAAATTTAAATTCATCCTCTTCAGGAACGATTTGAACACCCAACTCCCACTCCGGAAACGCACCTGCCTCAATCGCATCCCACAAATCTCTTCTATGAAAATCAGGGTCTTTGCCCGAAATATTTTGCGCTTCGTCCCACGCTACAGAATGTACACCTAATAGCGGTTTCCAATGAAATTTAACAAAATTTGAAACACCTTCAGCGTTTACAAAACGAAATGTATGCACTCCGAAACCTTCCATCATGCGGTAACTTCTTGGTAAAGCACGATCGCTCATCGCCCACATAATCATATGTGCTGATTCTGGAAGTTGTGAAATAAAATCCCAAAAAGTATCATGAGCAGAAGCCGCCTGTGGCATTTCATTATCTGGCTCTGGCTTTACAGCATGTATTAAATCAGGAAACTTAATCGCATCCTGAATGAAGAATACAGGCATATTATTGCCTACTAAATCGAAATTACCTTCTTGTGTGTAGAACTTAACGGCAAAACCACGTACATCTCTAGCTAAATCGCTAGAACCACGAGAACCTGCTACAGTAGAAAAACGTACGAAAACTGGCGTTTCTACACTGGTATCACATAAAAATGCTGCTTTTGTTAAGTCTGATAAATCATCATAAACTTTAAAAACACCGTGTGCAGCCGAACCTCTTGCATGAACAACACGTTCAGGAATACGTTCGTGGTCGAAATGCGTTATTTTTTCTCTTAATATAAAATCTTCCAGTAAGGTTGCACCTCTATCACCAGCTTTAAGCGAGTTTTGATCATCATTTATTTTAACACCATGATTGGTTGTCATAAATTGACCAGTTGAATCTGCAACAAAGGATTCTAATTTTTTTGTTTTGTCGTTCTCTTGCTGTGCAGGCGAACTATTTTTATCGGATGTTTTCTTAGCCATATTTTATTTATGCTTCTTCAGCTGCTTTGTAATTAATCTCGTTTTCGGCGATATCGCCTAATTTGTTATCGGCAAGCTTTTCTTCCGCTAAAGTTTGCTCTAAAATCTCTGCAACATCTTTCAAACCAAGTGTTATTGCCAATTGGTATAAACCATTATAACTAGCAATTTCATAATGCTCTACTTTTTGCGATGCCAAAATAATTCCTACATCTCTCGTTGCAGTACCAGGTTCTGTAGATTCTACAATGCCTTCGGCTTCTTTCGTCAAACCTTCCATTGCGTCGCATTTCTTTGCAATTGCTTTTTCACCAAGAAGTTCAAATATTTGCTCTAACCTTACTACGTGATTTTTGGTTTCTTCAAGATGAGATTCGATAGCATTAATAAGTTCGGGAGCTGTTGCGGCAGATATCATTTTTGGTAAAGACTTAACCAAATGATTCTCTGCCCAATATAAATCAGCAATTGAATCTTTAAAAAGTTCGTTAAGTGCCGGAGAATCTTGTTGTGTTGTTTTGGAAGCAAATTTTGGGTCGCTACCGGTTTCTTTTGTTTTCATAATGATAGGTGATGATGGTTTTGTTTGTATATATAACCCTAAAAACTAAAGTTAAGTTTTGATTAATTCTTCAGATTATTCTATAAAATATATTAAAAACAATTCCCTACGAATTGCTTTTTTTTAGTAGCGATATTCATCATGAACACAACCTTTAAGAATATTAATGCTGTCATTTTGATAATTTTCACATTTTACTAAACAAAACCCTATGGCTTCAAGTTATCTACCCGTAATGGTTTAACATAACCACTTCAAATTCTTTAACCCAAGAAAATGTTTTTATAGAATGGAAGACTTTTTAGTGAATTTGCCAGATTTTGGAAATGCTGATTTAAGGCTATTTGCAGCCGCATTACATGCATCGAGCAATGGTGTAGTTATTACTGATCATAATCAACCAGATGAGCCCATCATTTATTGCAATAAGGCATTTGAAAATCAAACAGGATACACTAAAAAAGAAATTATAGGTCATAATTGCCGCTTTTTACAAGGCGAAGACCGCCATCAAAAATCGAGAGGTTTAATAAAGACTGCCATTAAAAATGGTGAACATTGCAAAGTTTTGCTAAGAAATTATAAAAAAGATGGCAGAATGATTTGGAATGAACTCATGATTTCGCCCATCAAAAATCACGAAGGTGCCGTTACACATTTTATAGGTATTCAAAATGATGTTACTAAAAGGGTAAATGCCGAAAATGAATTGGTGGGGGAAAGAGAGCTGTTAGATGAACAAGTTAGAGAACGTACGCATAACTTAGAAGAAAGTGAAAGCTATTTATCTGCCATTGTAGAAACCATCAGAGAAAGCCTGATTGTATTGGATAGCGAATTAAGAATATTAAGTGCGAATGAAAATTTTTGTAGTTTTTTTAGAGAACGGTATCAAGACATCATTGGTGAACATTTATTTAAAATAGGAAACGGACAATGGGATATTCCAGAATTACGCCAGCTTTTGTTAAATATCCTTCCGCATAACAATCCTTTCGAAGGTTTTGAAATGGAAAATGAGTTTGCTTCTATCGGGCGCAAAATGCTAATCTTAAATGCGAGACAAATGACACTTAAAGGTAAATATCAAGATAGGATACTTTTAGCGATTGAAGATATTACCGAAAGAAAAGCCATTGAACACCGAAAAGAAGATTTTATAAATATTGCCAGTCATGAAATGAAAACGCCTTTAACAAGTATTAAAGGGAATTTTCAACTGTTAGAGAAAATAGCTAAAAGAAATAATGATACTACATATTTAAAAGGTTTTGCCACCGCTGGTAAATCAATCGGTAGGTTAGAAAGATTAATACACGACCTATTGGATGTGGCTAGAATGCAATCAGGAAAAATTGAATTTAAGTTTGAGCCTTTTAGCTTAAAGAAACTTATAAAAGATTCGGTAAATATTTTAGAACAAAGTGCACCTGAACATAAAATTTCGATAACAGGCTTACCTGATATTACTGTAGAGGGCGATTTTGGAAGATTAGAACAGGTGATGATAAATATATTATCAAACGCAGTTAAATATAGTCCGATAGAAAAAGGAATTAACATTCACATAAGTATGTTGTCTGGGTATTGCAAAGTATCTGTTACAGATTCGGGTGTGGGTATACATAAAAGAGACCATAAAAGAATTTTTGAACGCTTTTACCGAGCAGATGAAATTTCAGAAAGATTCCCTGGAGTTGGCGTTGGTTTATATGTTTGTAGTCAGATAATTAAAGAACACCATGGTACACTTTGGGTTGAAAGTGAAGAAGATAAGGGATCGGTATTTAGTTTCACCATCCCACTAAAGCAAAATTAATATGGCAATAAAAATAATGATATGTGATGATGAGATGGATATATTGGATGTTACCGGTATGATATTAGAAGATGCCGGTTACGAGGTTATCGCAGTATCAGATAGCTTAAAAGCTGAAGAAGTTTTTAAAAATGAAATGCCGGATTTGTTACTGATAGATTTGTGGATGCCTGGTATTTCTGGTGATAAAATTATTGCATCATTAAAAACAAACAACGACTTTGAAAATGTACCTATGATTGTACTTTCTGCTAGCGATACAGCGAGGCAAATAGCCATGGGATGTGGTGCTGTAGACTTTATTGCCAAACCTTATGATATTGATAATTTACTTGGTGTATTAAATAATCATTTGCATAACTAATTTTATTTGATTCAAATTGATTTTTTTTATCTCTAGCAAAGCTTGCTCTTGGTTTATATCATTATTTTTAAACTATTAAGTCATTAATCAAAGCAGATTTCATAAAGGCATTACAATAGTTCTTAACAGGAATTAAAAATAAAGTCATAAAAAAGCCGCTAATGAAAATTTCATTAGCGGCTTTTTTGGTTTAAATATCTATTATTAAATAGCTTTGTGAATATCTCTCAAGCCTTTAATTAAATCGTGACCAGCAATAATTCCTTCTTGTTGTTTTAACAATGTTGAACGTATTGGTTCGCTTAATTCGTTTTCCAATAATGCATCTTTGTAAGCTTTTTTAATTGCATCTTCTCCACGCTCACATTCTGCTAAAATACTGTGACGATCATCACCACCGAAACTAGCTTTAATGTCAATCCATGCTCTGTGTAAAGTACCTAAAATTGTATTACCAGTATCTGGAGTATCACCATTTCTACCTACTAATCCTGCTAATTCTAACGAGTTTGCACGGCTATCTGAAGATAATTTTTCAAAAGTAGCTTTCAAATCGATATTTACATCATCTAAATCAGCTGATGCTTTATCAAATCCATCTGCTCTATCGTTGTTGATTTCAATTAAATCATTTAAAATTTCCACTGTTTTTTCTGTATTTTCCATGTTGTTAAATTTTGATGTTTCTTTTTAAGTTTTGTTATTATACTACAATCGGATTTAACTTATGGTTTTGCTTTTTTTATATTTTGACACTTAAAATGACAGAATTATCATTATCACATAAAATAAATAAGTTGATTAAACACCTATGTTGTAAGGCTTAGAGAAAACTGAACATTTTATTGTTGTAAATTGACAGTGAGCTATAATGCTGTCATTTTTAGCATTCCCGAAAGCTATAAAATAGTTATCTAGAATAAAATTAAATACCTTTGAAGATTAGCTTATTATCAGAAAACCAAATTGGCAATCTGCATACACCTTCCATTAGTTTGAATAAAGAATTGCCCTTACCAAATAATGAGTCAGAACGTTTAGCCTCATTAAAAGCTTACAAAATCATGGATACATCTGAAGAGGATGATTTCGATGATTTAACTAAAATGGCTTCCGAAATTTGTGGTACACCAATCGCATTAATTACATTAGTTGATGAAACACGCCAATGGTTTAAAAGCCGAATTGGTTTAGGTGTAAGCCAAACACCAAGAGAACATGCTTTTTGTGCTCATACTATTATCGACCCAACGGGAACGATGCAAATTACCGATGCAAGGAGAGATTTAAGGTTCGCTGAAAATCCCCTGGTAACTTCTGATCCAAATATTGTTTTCTACGCAGGCGTTTCTTTGCAAAGCCCTGACGGTTATCCACTTGGAACACTTTGTGTAATTGATAGGGTACCAAAATCTTTAACGCCTCAACAATTGGATGCGTTGAAAATTTTAGCCAAACAGGTTATTACTCAAATGGAGCTTAGAAAGAAAATTATCGACCTTTATAAAGTAAATAGACAGCTTAGCGAAACGAATGAGTTTATGCAACGTTTTGCTACAACTGCGGCTCATGATTTAAAGAATCCTTTAAGCAGTATATCAGTAAGTGCCGAACTTTTAACTAGGCATTTAGAGCAGATTGGTGATGCAAAGGCATTAAAACTTGCCTCTACTAATTTATCATCAACAAAAAAGTTGGCTAAACTGGTTAATGATATGCTTGAATATTCGCTCAGACCAGAAACTTTAACTCAAAATCATACCTCCATTTCACTTAGTAATTTCTTAGACAAAACCGTTTCGATGATTACCATGCCCGATAATGTGGTGATTACTTATCCAACCGAAAACCCAATAATTACAACCTCAGAAATTGCACTGCAGCAAATATTTATCAATTTGCTAACAAATGCCGTTCGTTACAATGATAAACCAATTTGCAATATTGAAATTAGCTACTATAAAAAAGACGGCAAAGATGTTTTTGTGATTGAGGATAATGGAATAGGCATACCTAATGAAGAACTGGAACGCATATTCGACAGGCATGTAACTTTAAATCATGCCGACCGGTTTCAGCAAAATGGAACGGGCATAGGGCTTTTTACCGTAAGGTTTTTGGTAGAAAAATTGAATGGGAAAATTTCTGTCGAATCAGAACCTACAAAAGGAAGTCGTTTTACGTTTAGTATCGGAAATTAAAATTTTAAAATTTCGGATCGAAGTTGAAGTATATCGGATTAGAAAGGGCTACCATTTTTTCGCTTAACCCTACTGATTTTGGCACTTGCGGATAAGGTGTATTCTTACCCTCTACCACTACACGGTAATATGTACGCGTTTTTAAATCAGGTGTATCGGTAAATTCTACAGCTGGTATTTTTCCTTTTACTTCGTAAGCATTCAATTTTCTACCATTTTTTATAACGGTAATTGTGTAGGTTTCATCTACCAAAGTATTGCCCATAAGTTGTACCTGGAATTTTACCGGCTTACCTGTTGAAATGGCATTATCACCCATCATCATTTCGAACTTTCCGTTTCCTTTTTCATCAGCATAAAACTCTACTCTTGGCGAAAATGGATTTGCACTTACCGAAACTTTTCCGTTATCTAAAGCATAAACAATGGCATCTAAGCTTCGCTTTTTTGCAAAAACCCAAGTTGTGGGTGTGCCAACATAATTAAATTCGGCTTGATAAGTATTTGCGGTTGGTTTTTCGGCAGCGGTAGGTACACCATGGTGAGCGTCACTTCCTCCCCTTCCTGCCATCATTCTACCCGATGATAGCATGTCATCCCAAATCATAATTGCGTTGGCATTTTTAGGCCAAATTGCCGAATTCCAAACCTCTATCGATTTTACCAAATCATAAGAAAAGCCAAAATTATCTTTTCCGCTTGGGTGGTTTGCAGATAAATGAACACCCAATGAATTTTTCACTTTGCCAATGTTTACATCTCGTTGGTCTCTAACATCAAATAACTTTTGATGATCGTAAGGTTTAGCAGAAAAAACATTCCCGTGTCCTCTTGTAGTGGTCCATTCTGCACCATACAATAAAAGTAGCGAATCTGATTTAAATTCTGGGTCGGTCCAGGTGTTGTGAGCTACATCGCCATTTACATGATTATCATGATCGGTTATGCATAAATAATCCATCTTTACTGATTTAGAAAAATTTATAATCTTCGCAATCGGATTGTTGGATGATTCTGTACTATGTCTGGAATGCACATGTAAATCGCCTTTTAACCACATTCCTGATAGATTATTGATAACATTAGGAGTTGAACTTTCTTGAGCAAAAACAGAAGCAGTGTTTAAACAAAAAACGAAAAATAATATTGCAAAAAAGAATTTAGAGGAATGATGCATGTTCAAAATTAAGGATTTGATTTAAACGAAATCTATATTTTACAAACTGATTGAATTATAGAAATCAAAATAAATGGATTGTAAAAAATAGACTTCAATTGTTTATTAGGATTCGCATTAAGCCTTTACCATGAGCGATTCTGGCATCTCGGCGGCTTTTAACATGAAATTATGCAGTTCGTAATTTTTTACAAAAGGCTTTAAGTTTTCAGAACCAGGTCCGAACATGGTTAGTTCTACATAATCTCCTGTATGATTCATCCCGGCCCATTGCACATCTGTATATTTACCTAAAATTTTTCCGTACTCGTAAAACGGAAGGTTAGATTCATTGTAAAGTTGCCCCGGAACAATATCCTTGAAGTGTACAAGCAGCGATTTAACATCATCAGATTTGATTACAAAACCTTGATTTTCTTTAATTAAATCTATAATTTTTTGTTCGCTAAAAGATTGATTTAATTGACCTAAAAGCCAGGTGTTGCTATGTTTAAAATTTTGAAGGCTGTCGAATTTCTTGTTGGCTTCATCTGCATAAAACAAACCAGGATTCGAATTTCCATGATCTGTTGTTATTATAACCAAAGTTTCACCATCTTTTTCGGCAAATTCAATAACTTTCCCAACAGCTTCATCAAAAGCCAGCTGGTCGAAAATTAATCCACTTAAATCATTAGAATGTGCTGCCCAATCTATCTTTCCACCTTCAACTTGTAAAGCAAAACCATCTTTGTTATCTTTCATCAATTCGATGGCTTTCATCGTCATTTCGGCTAAAGATGGCGTACTTTTCATTAAAGCTTCATCATGTTGGCGGTCGACTTCATAAGGCATTCCGTCTTCAGCAAACAAACCTAAAACTGGTTTAGATTTATCCAAAGACATCATTTCTGCCCTGTTTTCAGCAACTTTGTAACCTTGGGTTAAATACTTAGGAATCAGATTACCACCAGTTCTTTTCTCACCAAAATATTTATGTCCGCCGCCCATCATAACATCAAACTTTAATCCCATATACATTTCGGCAATAATATCCTGTCCGCCGCGATTATCTATATTTATACAAAAACCCGCAGGCGTTGCATGTGTAATGGGTACGGTAGTAACGCAGCCTACTTTTTTGCCTTTTTCTTTAAACTTTTGAAGAATTGGTTGAGGCTTTTCCCCGTTCATACCAACGTTAAGTGAGCCATTTCTTACCCGCATACCTCCACCCCATGATGAACTAGCTGCAGCCGAATCGGTTACCATAGAACTTGCTGATGCGGTATCCATTAAAGCTCTTACTGCCTTATTATCTCGATATAAACTAAGCCATTTACTGCTTTTACCAAACGTTCGGGTAGCATATAAATCAGCCATATTTAGCGTACCTATACTCATTCCGTCGCTCACCATCATAATAATGTTTTTAGCTCTTTTGGCGCCTATAAGTGGTGAGGCTACAACATCTTTTAAGCCAACAAAGGGTAAGCCTAAACCGGCAAGGAAACCTCCTTTTAATAACGATCTTCTATTCATGTGTGTTGCTTATTTTTTAAATAATGGGTTCTCTCTCAAATATTTTCCATCAGCAAAGCTTACAGAATAATCAGATTTAAAGTGAGTGCTCTTATTGTAATAATCTGTAGTAATAATTTGTGCTCCTGATTTGCAAGCCGCTTCAAAATCTGTAAAATCGTTTTTTCTAGCCTGTTTGGTATCGGCATCTGCCCGGGTTCTTATGATGTAACCCTTTTTTACTAGGTCAGGAATTTGTGCATCTTTTGGATTGTTCCTAATCATTACCGCAGCTTCTGGTGTACCAGCATCGGCATTAGCAAACATCACTCGACCTGTCAACGATGGATGACCATTAATGTAAGTCGAGCGTTTTCTGCCTGTAGCATCTAAAACGAATAAGAATTTACCTTTTGCTTTGCTAAGTTTTGGCCAATTTTGCCCTAAAACCGCAGCTTCTAAAGTTTTATATTTTCCTTTAACGTCAGTTGGAGTAATTACATGTTCTTTACCTAAATTTTCGATAATTACTTTATCCAGCTCATCAAATGTTGAACTGGTAAAAACTTCGGGTTGTGTAAAACCTTTACGTTTAATCGAATCGTCTTTTGCTTCAAGCGTAATAAAAACAGGTGAATGCTGAGGATTAGCTTCCGACCATTTTTTAACTTGCAGTAAAGCCAATTTAAATGTTAGTGCCGATGAACGGAAATCTAAATCAGGAACATGCAAAACTTTAAAACCTGGTTTATTAAGTTCGCCATCTGCATCAAATTCTGGCTGACCTTTAATCATATCGAAGCCTCTTGGATGCGCATATTTGCCGCCTTTTTCATCTGCATAAACATCTATTTCTAGGTTGCGAAGCCCCATATCCAATTGCTCTGGCATAGATATGTGCTCGTAATCTAAACTATTTGCAGCGTTAGAATCTGTTAATTTAATTGCTTTAAACAATGCCGGGTTAATGGCTTGCTTATAGCTGTTATGCGAACCGATAACCTGAATTTGATTTATCGGTAAATCATCTTTTGAAGTTACTAGGGCGATGGCTGGAAGAACCAGCAATAAACCAACACAGGTTATCAGTCTCATATTTTATTTTTTTTGCAGGAAAATTAGTAACCAGGATTTTGCCTTAAGTTGGTGTTTAACTTTAACTCATTTGCCGGGATTGGATAAATCCTTCTGGTTAAATCTTTATTCATGAAAAGCACATCATTTGGTAGCGGGTATTCGGTTTCAAATTGCCCGAAACGGATTAAATCATTTCTTCTCCATGCTTCCCAGCTAAACTCACGAGCTCTTTCATCAAGCAAAGTACTTAAGGTAACAGTTGCTACTGTTGGTGCGCCTGCACGGTTTCTAATTTTATTTAAAAGTACCGTAGGCGTTTGCAATTCGCCATTTACAGTTGTTGCCGCTGCTCCTCTTAAAATTGCTTCTGCTTTCATTAACATTACATCAGCCAAACGCAAAAGTGGCATATCATTACCATTTAACCTTGTTGCCTGAATCGCGTTTATATCTGGCCAGTATTTTACCGAACGAACACCTTTTGCCTGGTCGGCTACGGTATTGCCTAAATCCATTGGTTTACCAGGTTTTAAAATTAAATCTGGCGTAATTTCAATTTGAGTAGTTGTACCAGCAACAAATACAGGCTTGGTTAAATCTGGTCTTCTGTTAGCATCTGGCGCATATTGCTTACCAATTAACCAAAAACTGTTTCTAATATCATTTGCTAAGTTAAAGCGGTTATAGTATTCTGGTGTTGTGCTCATTGCGATACTAAAACCAACATTAATACCATAAGCAGGTGCCAAGGCTGGATAAAATCCAAATCTTGTCATTTGGTTACCCGGAATTTGTTGGTCGTAAGGTACTGCAAAAATAGTTTCATTAATTTGAGGACCATTGTTTACATCAAAAATGTCAGAGTATTTATTATCTAAAGCATAATTGGTGTTTTTTAAGATATTATCGGCCATAATTACTGCATCAGCGTAACGAGGTTTACCTGTATAAACTTCTGCGTTTAAATACATTTTTTCTAACAATGCATAAACCATAGCCTGTGTAGGGCGACCATAAACCGCAATACGGTTGTTATTATCTTTAACCGGCAATTGTGCAACAACGGCCAAAAGTTCTTTTTCAATAAATTCGAAAACTTTATCGCGGGTTTGGTTTCCCGGTAATGAACTAACCGGAAAGGTATCAATGATGGGAACATTTCCGTATAAATCCATCATAAAAAAGTAATACAAGGCACGCATAGCTTTTACTTCTGCCAAACTGCTTGCTTTAGTTGCTGCTGCAACATTCGATTCGTTGGTAAGATTTATTAAACGGTTACAATTGTTTATGCCTCCAAAACCCCATTGCCAAATATCTCTAACATTTGGATGATCGATAGTCCAGGTGTGGTAATGCAACTGGCGATACTGACCACCATCATCAAAATTACCATCACGAGCCGGGATAATTGCTGCATCGCCAGAAAGTTCTTGCATTCTCCAATAAGGAACACCATATTGAGATGAAAGATTGGAATACATGGTACCAAAAAGCGCAGCGTAATCAGAATTGGTAACCGGAAAATTCTCTTTTACGTATTGCGATTCTACATCTACATCGAGCTTGCTGCAAGATTCTAAAACCATTAAACAGGCAAGAATATTAAATAAAATTATAAGTTTTTTCATTTTCGTATTTTTTAGAATGATGCACTAACACCAAAACTGAAGGTTCTTGTTTTGGGATAATAATTGTTGTTATCGATACCCGGAGTTAAACCACCGATGTTAATTTCAGGGTCTATACCGGTATAATTTGTAATTACAAAAAGATTATTTGCAGTTACGTATAACCTAATTGCTTTTATAGATGGTGTTTTTGGTTTAATGGTATAGCCTACTGTTGCGTTATCTAAACGCAGGTAAGAACCACTTTCAAGAAAACGATCTGAAATTAGGTATGCATTAATATCATTAAAAGATTCGCCTAAAGTAAACCTCGGTATGTTTTGAAGTTTAGCATCAGCAGGGTTATTTAATGATGCAGCTGTTGCATTTAAAATTTTGTTACCCAACACACCACGAACAAGGAAGTTTAAATCCCAGTTTTTGTAGCTGAAACTGTTTGCCCATCCATAAATTAATTTTGGTTGTGCATCGCCAGCAATTTTAGCATCGGTTGTTAATGGTTGTGTAGCAATGGTTTGTCCGGCTGCGTTGATGTATGTACTTACACCCGCAGCATTTTTACCTGCATAATTCCATAAGTTAAATGTACCTAAAGCATAACCTGGTTGTATTAACTGACTGAAATTTCCTGATTGACCTTTACCACCCAATTGTGCGGTTTGTATTGCTGCAATTTTATAAAAATCATCAGATAGCGTTTCTACAACGTTTTTGTTATGCGCAATATTTGGTGAAGTAGTCCATCTGAAATTATCAGTTTTAACGGCTACAGCATTTAATGAAAACTCGATACCTGTATTTTTGATTTTACCAACGTTTGCGGTAATGGTTGGCAAAAAGAATTGTGTTGTTGATACTTCGTAACGGTCGTAAATTAAATCAGAAGTTTGTTTTACATAAAAATCTACCGAACCGGTTATTCTATCTTTAAACAAACCAAAATCTAAACCGATGTTTGTTGTAGCGGTACTCTCCCATTTTAAATCGGGATTTTCATTTCTAACCGGACCAATTGCATTGCTAACATTACCGTTGTTTAAAAATTTGTTACTACCAGAAAGCGTACCGTAAATTAGTAACGAAGAAAAAGCATCGAAACCTAAGCTATTACCAGATACACCGTAACCAGCACGAAGTTTTAAATCACTAAAAACCGGAACTGATTGCATAAAATCTTCGCCGATGATTCTCCAACCTGCCGAAACAGCCGGAAACAATCCCCAACGGTTGTTTCTACCAAAAGCAGAAGAACCATCATTTCTTAAAGAAGCCTGGAATAAATATTTTTCGTTATAGTTATATTGAACCCTTCCGTAGTATGAAATTAATCTTAACGTGGAAATTGGAGCATTGTTGAAAGCAATTTGCGAAAGTAAAGTTGGATTAGAAAGGAAAAGGTTATTGTAAGCTAAATTATCATTAGAAAAATTCTGTGTGGTAACACCAAAACCGTCATTGGTTCTATCTTCCTGCCACGAATAACCACCTAATAATTTCAAGCTGTGCTTTCCAAAGGTTCTATCGTAATTAAAATAACCTTCTAAAACCTGACTTTTGTTTAAAACATCAATTTTTTGTGCTTGTCCGTTAACACCTCTGGCTAAACCCGATTGACTGTTTAAATATGTACTGTAATTGTTTTGATCTCTTTGAGATGAAACGCTAGCCGTAAATTTCAAACCATCAATAATGTTAACCTGAGCCATTCCATTAATCAACGTTTTGTTATTTAGGTTATCAATATTGTTGTTATCTACAATTGATAGTGGGTTACGTGTTCCGCTTCCTGTACGATTGTAATTTTCTTTATAAGTACCATCCGCATTAAAAGGACTTACTGTTGGTAAGTAGAAAAGCATATTTGGTAAAGCCTGAGATTGGTAAATATCTGAGCTTTTTGAATTGCTATTCGTAATTGTTAAACCAAGTTTTAACCTATCGTTAAAAAACTTCTGGTTTAAATAACCTCGAACAATGGTTCTCTTTAAAGATGTGTTTTTTAAAATTCCTTTGTTATCTAAGTAGTTTACACTTGCACCATAATCTGATGACTGTCCAGAACCACCATAAGAAATGTTATGGTTTTGCGAATAACCAGTTCTTTCCAATAACGATTGCCAGTTGGTGTCAGAACCATCATCATCAATCGCATTTAAAGTTTGTTTATTATCAGCAAGATATTGTCTTAATTCAGGTGCAGAAAGCATATCATATTTTTTTGATACCTTTTCTACCGCTGCATAGCCATTGTAAGATAAACGAGCCTGACCATTTTTAGAACGTTTAGTGGTTACGATAATTACACCGTTTGCAGCTCTCGAACCATAAATTGCGGTTGATGAGGCATCTTTCAAAATATCTATATTTTCGATATCGGATGGTGCAAGTAAATCGATAGATGCACCAGGAACGCCATCAATAACATAAAATGGTTCTTGAGCAGCTCCTTCTCTTAATGTAGATGGACCACGTAAAATTGTAGATGGCCTTGAATTTGGGTCGCCACTTTTGGTAACGTTTAAACCCGCAACTTTACCTTGTAAAAGCTGTGCCGGGTTAACTAAAACACCTTGGTTAAATTCTTCTGCTTTTACAGAAGTTACAGCTCCCGTTAAATCCTTTTTGTTGGCTGTACCATATCCAATTACAACAACATCTTTTAAGGTTTGATTATCGGGCATCATAGTTACATTAATATTGGTTTGTGTGCCAATAATAATTTCTTTAGATACGCTACCCAACATAGAATAAACGAGTACATCGCCGTTTTTAGCTTGTATGCTGTAAACACCATCGGTATTTGTTGATGTTCCGCTTGTGGTACCTTTAATTCTGATGGTAACACCAGGAACAGGTTGATTGGTTTCGTCTATAACCTTACCTGTTATAGTTTTGCCACCCTGGGCGAAAACATTTAAGGAAAATAAAAGTAAGAACAGAGCAAAACATTGCCATTTTCTTACCAGACAAAAATCATTGAATTTGTAATTTTGTTTCATGAATAATCAGTTAAAATTTGTTTGGAAAACACATGCATAGCAACCAATTTGGGCGCTTTAAACGTGCCACAAAGATGGTTTAACAGCATTAGGGATTTGCTGATGTAGCGTTATGATATTGTTAATATAACACCTGGTGTTTTAACAGAATATTAAGGATTATTTGATAATTGAGTTTTAAAAAAACAATTATTTAACAAAAGCAGATATGACGAAGCGTTTGGCTTTTTTTTCCAGATTTTATTTTAAAAGAAACTTAATCATCATCCTTCTTTTTCCTTTCGAGAATTACAAATGCACTTCTTTTAGGTGCAGGCATTATAGAATTTTCTCCTTTTACCGATTTCCAAACAACTTCATTTAAATCCAAATCGGGTGCAGCATCTTCTTTCGCAAAGTTAAAAAGTTCTGAACGCCTGCTGCTTTCGTTTACAGCAACATTTCGGTTATCTAGATTAATTGCAGGTACGATTGTGGTATAAGGTGTAAAATCGGGCTTGCTGGTAAAGCATTCAAATAGTGGAACTGCTGCAGCATCATACTGGCTCATTGGTGGTAAGCCTAATATCAATTCCATTGTTCGTAAAAAGCCAGAGGTAGAATACATGGTATGTATAACCGCATTTCTTTTTACATAAGGACCAACCACAAAGGCTGGTGAACGGTGTGCATCTACATGGTCGGGACCATTTTGAGCATCATCCTCTAAAATAAAAACAACAGATTCTTTCCAAACCGGGCTATGAGAAAGTTTATCTATAATTCGTCCAACTGCTAAATCATTATCAGCTACGGCAGATTGAGGTGATACTTTACCTTTCTTTTGTCCGCTGGTATGGTCGTTAGAAATTCTTAAAGTACTAAACTGCGGAACCTTTCCTGCAACCATCAACGAATCGAAATCATGAATCCAGGCATCAGCTCTTACCTGGTCTGTTATATCCATATCAAAACCGGGAGAATTTGGACACATATTACCCTGTAAAGATTTGATATTGGCTTTTCCATAATCTCCAAACTCACCATAGCTGCGATAAGTAACACCAGCTCGCTGGCAATAATCCCAGATGAAACCATCTTTAGGATAGGTTACCGGGCGACCACCTTCGTAATTGGTAGTTCCGCCACGTGCGCCATAACTGGTAGGCCAGGTTTTTTCTACAACATCAGTTGCGTAGGCTGCCATACTCCAATTGTGTCCATCGGCACTAACTTCAGCATCAACGTAAAAATTATCTAAAAGCACATAATTATCGGCTAAAGCATGCTGATTTGGCGTAATTTTTTTTCCAAAAAGTGTTAAGCTCGAATCGCCATTGCCTTTTGGCATATCGCCTAATACTTGGTCGTAAGTTCTGTTTTCTTTTATGATGTAAAACACATGTTTTATCGGAGATTTTTCACCTTGTTTTCTAGGTATTGGATTTCCTTTTTCACCTTCAGCTGTAATGGTTTTTTTATCATTAAATGGCGTGTTGGCATAAACCTGAGTGGTATAAAGTTTTAATTGTTCGGGCTTTGGAGCATCAATAAAAGATAAAGACCCTTTAAATAAACCAGCAATGTATTGAAGTTTGTTGTTTGCAGTGCTACCCATTTGGTAGCCACTATTATCGGCTTTAGAGATGGGTTGAGGACCTTGAGGATTTGCTAAAGATGTATTGCCTTTACCATTGGTTACCAATATTTTATTGCCAGTTACTTTTACACTTGTTGGATACCAACCAACAGGAATAAATCCCCGGCTTTGGCTATTTCCTGGCTGGCTTACATCAAATACAGCAAGGCAATTATTATCTGCATTAGCAATATACAAGGTTTTTTCGTTTGTGGTTAAAGCAAGTCCGTTTGTGGTAGAACCCGTTAATTGTGTAGCATAAAGTGTTGTTGCAATGGTTTCTATAACTTTATTTGTGGCAGTATTAATTACCGAAACAGTATTATCATTTGCATTGGCTACGAAAAGATAATTTCCTTTTTTGTTCAGCAATAATTCATTTGGATGGTCTCCAACGGGAATAAGAGAAGTAATTTTTTCTTCATTGATGTTTACAACCGCAACAGCTCGCCCACCCCATAAAGAAACATATAACTTTGTTTCATCAGGCGATAAGGTACAGCTATAGGCTATAGCAGGCAATTGAATTTTCTTTAGAACCTTCTTTTCTATCGGATTAATGATGTACAAACTGCTATCCTCTTTTGTTACCGTAAAGAGTTTGGTATTAAGCTTATTAATTGCAATTCCTGCCGGACTGATTTTGTTTTTTGGCCAACTTGCGCCAAGCTTTATGGTATCACTTTCGGCAAATTTGTTATTCTTGATACTGTAATTTATGATGATATTATCGTTTCCTCCAGATGCATATAAATGCTTTTCATCTTTACTAAAAGCTAAACCATACCAAGATTTTTTTATTATTCTCTCATCAAGCAAATTTTCGGTTTTAGCATCAATAAGTTGAACAGATTGAGTGCTTTGCCCGTTATTGGTTACAGCAATAAATTTCCCTGAAGAACTTACCTGCATATTTAGCGGCAAGTCTCCTAAGGTAATCGATCGGCCGGCTGGGCTTAATTTCCAACCATTTGGCAGTAAAACTTGTTTCGTATTTTCGATTTTACCGGGTAATTGACTGTAAGCGATTTGGCAAACCAGGGCAAAAACAGATATGATTAAATATTTTTTCATAAGGAGATTGAATACAAAGCTACGATTGCGCAAAGAAAAATTTGATGAGCATTTTTGATTTTTGCAATAGTATTAGCGAATCAAAAATATGGGCAATTAATCAATGTTGTGTTAAGCCAATATTAAGAAGTTTCAATCAATCGCAAATATTACAGGATGGAAAATTAATTGAGCTTGTCGAAAAGATATCCTTAATTCTTTAGACAAGCTCAATAATTCATTTTGTGTATTACACATTCTCTTTTGCACTTATCTTACTTCGATTTAGTATTTACTACAATCCATTTGTTAACCGTATTTTCTGGAGTTTCTAAGACTATTTTATAAAAATCAGATGGGTATTTTTCTATATTGATGAATGCATGTTTTTGAGCGACATCAACTTCTCCCAAAAGATGATATTCATCCTTTCCTCCTGTTTTAAAATTATTGGTAGTGCTGAGGTATATTTTTACTTTACCACCATTTTTTAAAGCTTTCCAATTTAAATCGATATTGCCGTGTACATAATTTGCCTCTACCTGGGCGATAGCAACATCACCAATAAATGGAGTCCCGTCAACTTCATCTTTAACTTCTTTCGGTAAATTGATGTTCATGAACCTAGCGATAGACGGCATAATATCAACAATTGCGGGGCGATAGTAAGTGGCATAGGTATTTAAAGGCTTATAATTCGAAACCATCCAGGTAGAACGCTGCCTTGCACTTTGACCGCCATGGTTTTTTCCAGTCTTTTCATCCCTACCGTGGTCGGTGGTAACAATCATCAGCCAATCTTCATTATGCTGTTTCTTCCTTAATTGTATCGCATCATTAATTTTTCCCAACTGAATATCTAATTTTTTTATTGCGCTTTCAAACTGCGGACTATCGCCATACATGTGCCCCATATCATCGGTATATTCTAAGTATATCCACGAAAGGTCTGGCGCATCTTTAGCAATTGTTGTAGAAGCATCATCAATTACCTGTTCATCTATTTTATGCATAAAATCTCTGGCTTTGTCTTGCCTAAATCGAACCGTATCTAGCTCATAACCATCAAAATAAGTATCAACTTTTAAGTTCCCTGCCTCACTTAAATTATGCCCAAGTAGCTTTGTTCGGTTATCAGTCCAGCTAGAAAATATTGCTGTTTTTTTATTGGGATATTGATTTTTAAGCAGCCTAAAAATGTTCTGATAATTGTAATTGGGTGCTTTTATGTTATTATCGGGCACATTATGCTTGTTAACCCAAGTGCCTGTAATCAAGCTATTATAGCATACCGCAGATATGGTTGGCGTTTGTGTATAACCATCCTTTTCACCACCAACCGACATTCGCGTATAACTTCCATCGGCAATAATTTTTTTAATATGTGGTAAATCTAAACGTTCAATTAAATCGGCGGGAATACCATCGGCTATTACAAATACTGTTTTTTTCGCCTTTTGAGCATTAGCCTGTACAGCAGAAAATAGCAAAAAAGCAACTAAAAATTTCTTACACATATTGAAAATATAAATACATCAAGTTTGATTAAATTAATAAAAGACAGTATCATAAACTACAAATTTTCGCGTCCTCTCGAATGCTTCGACAAGGCTTTTGATAAAATTTTTATGATACAGCCTTATTTTATTATGGCCTAATAGACCACATTATGCCACTAATATCATCGCCACCCGTATATTGTGAAGCTATAGCTCCGCTTACATTGGCTTGATTTAAGCGCAATTCTGATTCAGGATACATCCAACGTTTAGGAATGCGCTTGTTATTTAAAACACCCGCTCCACTAACATCAAATGTTGGAATCCCTGTTCTTCTCTGCTCATAAAATGGTTGCCAATCGCTATTCATAAAAGAGGCAATGTATTTTTGAGTAAGAATATTTGCTAAGGCACCCGAACCAGCAGTTAATTGTACAGAACTTTGAGCTAAATAGCTGTTAATTGCCGTTTGACTGATATTGTAAAATAACATTGATGCCTGAATTCCTTTTTGATAATAATCATTTGCGTTTCCAGCTATCCAACCTCTGGTAACACCTTCAGCCAATATAAATTGAACTTCTGCATAACCAAGTGCTATGCTTGGCTCGTTTACAGGATTATTATAATATCTTGGATTTATTTTAGATAGTTCTCCAGCCACACTTCTGGCATTATTTTCATTTACAGGAGCACTACCTTTTGCACCACCATAGGCATTAAAATCAGTTGCAGCAAGGCTCGAAAATTTAGGCGCTTTATCTGCAAATGAGAATAAACGATTATCCTTTAACGATTTTAATAAGTCAACAAAGGTTTCTTCCATGTAATAAGCTGTTTGCATATCGTTACTATTGAAATACGGATAGCGGTTATTCAGCAAGTCATAATACTTTAACTGTGCATTATCGGTATTTGATGCCATAATTGAATATGTAGCTGGTGTATTTACAATTTCGGCAAAACGCTTTTTAACTTCCAGTTTGTTATCATTTTCTTTTATCGATAAACTTAAAAGCACTCGTAAAGAAAGAGAATTAATTGCCTTTTTCCACTGTTGCATATTTCCATTGTAAACAATGTCGCCGGCAACATTTGGCGTGGTAGAAGTTATAAGTCCGCTGGCAGTTTTTAAATCATTTAAAATGCCCAAATAAATATCTTCCTGTTTATCATAAATAGGTGTTGTAATGCTTTCATCACCTTTTAAAGCTTGTGTGTAAGGTATATCGCCAAACATTTGCGTAAGCTGAAGAAAATACCATGCCTTGTAAAACTTAGCAATTGGTATATATTCAGGCTTATTTTGGCTTGTTGCAGCTTGCTCCATTTTAATCACTTGCCTTAAATTATTGTAGGCGTTGTAACTTCCACGTTGCCAGCCATAATATTGCTCTAGAGAAACCGCATCGGTATAAACCATTTGACGTGATGCAAAAGCAACAGTAACATTTGATGCCCGGAAAGCCGTTTGTTCAACAGAATTCAACAACAAATCTGGTGTAGCAATTGTAGATTTATTTGGGTCGGTTTGAAACTCACTAAACTTTTTACATCCTGTTTGTAGGATGATGATGAGTACAAGTAGTGATAATAAATTTTTCATATCTATTTGTGATGAATTAAAATTTCAGATTTACGTTAAAACCAAATGAGCGTGTAGATGGTGTTTGCAAATTATCGGTAGCTGGGTCTGGATCAACGTTTGGCATTTTAGAGAATAACAATAAATTTCGTCCAACTAGCGATACGTTTATTCTTTTGATTACTGATTTTTCCAACAACTTAGCTGGCACTTGGTAACTCAATGTAGTTTCGCGAAGTTTTAAAAATGTTTGCGAGAAATAATTGTAGTTGTTATAAGCACCATTGCTGGTATTTGTCATGTAATCGATATAATTTACCGCTTTTGTATTGGGTGCATAAACTCGTGTATCGGTAATTATATTTCCGGTTGCATCGTAAGTTGCCTGTCCGCTGGTTACTACTACCCCATCTCCAATAAATGTTGATAATCCATTGTTTGCATCAACCCTGTATTGGTTTAAAGTACCTTTGTTCGTTCCGCCCCACCACATTTTTTGGTTGGTGGTAGAATACATCATGCCACCAATACGTCCATCAACTAAAAATTTTAAACTAAAATTTTTGTAGGTAAATGTATTTTCAATTCCGTAAGTCCAATCTGGATCCTGATCACCAATGTATCTCGAAAAAGTATCATTAAGCGGGAAGCCATTGCTACCATAAATAATCTGACCTTGATTGTTGGTTTGAAAAACGGTAGTAAAAATCCTATCCATTCTATCGCCAACTTTTAAAAAGTTAAGCGTTTGTGCACCTCCATAAATTTCTTTTAAGTAACGGCGGTACTGGCTAAAGTTTAAGGAAACATTCCATTCGAAATCGGTCGATTTTAAAGGTGTTCCAGAAACCACAAACTCTAAACCTTTACGCTGATAGACGTTTCCATTAGCCAATTGACTGTTGTAGGCTGTAGTTATGGATACAGGAATGGATACGATATTGTTAAAATCGCGGGTTTGGTAATAAGTCGCCTCCAAACTTAATCTGTTTTTAAGAAATTTAGCATCTACACCAATCTCCCAGCTATCTGATGTTTGTGGTGATAAATTGCTGTTTAACAATGCATCACCAAAAGTTAACGATGGTAAATTATTCCAAATTACACCCTTGTTAAAGGATGGCAGGTAACTATATGTGTAAGCATTATCGTTTAATGTAGCACTCGATACCCTCGACCATGAACCACGAGCTTTTAAATATGAAATCCATTTTGGCAGTTGAGCGAGTTGAGATATCACCACTGATGAACTTATCGATGGATAAAAAAAGCTATTATTTGCCGTTGGAAGTGTTGAAATCACATCATTTCTACCCGTTGCAGATAAATAAATACCGTTTAAAAATTCTAAATCTAATACGGCATAAACGCTACTCGTACGTCTTTCTTCAATAAAGTTTGTGCCTTGTATTGGGTTAGCCGAGTTGCTTAAATTATAAAAGCCAGGTATAGTTAAACCATCGGTATTGGTAGAGCCGTACTTGTTATTGCGATAGTAATTTGAACCACCTACTTGTGCATGTAACTTAAACTTTTCGGTAAAGGTGTGGTTGTAATCTGCAATAAGGTCGGTAGCTAAGTCGATATAGTTACCTGTAGCTACTGTAAACTGTCCTCTTGATTTATTTCCATAACCAATATAACTCATTGGTTCTTTATAAGTTCTGTTTAAACCATATCCGTTGATACCATTTCTAAACTGGATATTTAATGCCGGACTGATTTTGTAATTTAAGTTTAATGAACCAAATGTGTTATCCTTATCGTAACCTCTCAAATATTCATAAGCCTGAAAATAAGGATTGTTGTAGTATGAAGTATTGTAATTGCGCTGCTGAATACCCTCTTTTCCAGGCACCCAGTAATCTCTTAAATCTGCAACACTAACATCTGCACCAGTCCACAAAACTAAATTGTACAAATAGTTTGTTGGCCCGTAACCCGTTTCAGGGAAGTTTTTGGTAAACTGGCGGTTGTAGTTTAAGCGGGCATCTATGGTAAAAGCATCTGATAGTTTATAATTACCCGAAATGCTAAACGAAGAGTTGTTTAAATCGGTATTTGGCACAATACCACGTTGGTAAATGTGTGATGCCGATGCCCTAAATGAGCCTTTATCTGAACTTTGCGTAATGCTGATGTTATTGCTCGAAATTAATCCAGTTTGGAAGAAATCCTTTACATTATTTTTTCCTCTTGAGATGAATGGCAATGGAACAAGTTTGCCGGTAAGTGGGTCTATCGGACTATTAAATTGCGGGGTCTCAAAAAAGCCACTTGGGGTTGCAGCGGGTTGATCTAATCTTGGTCCCCAAATCCAGCCAGAACCTTCCGGGCCACCACCAGAACCATCAACATAAGTGTATTTTCCTTTAAAACCTGCACCATATTCGGTTTGTACTTCTGGTATTCTGATAAAACTTGGTTGGATTTGTGTTGATGAATTTACATCAATGCTTAAATCTTTTCCTTTTCCACGTTTTGTGGTAATCATTATTGCACCGTTCTGACCAATTGAACCGTATAATGCTGATGCACTTGCACCTTTAAGTACGGTTAAACTTTCAATATCATCGGCGTTAACTTTATATAAATCTGCCGACTGGTCAGGAATTCCATCTATTACGATAAGCGGCTTTCTACCACGAAGTGAAATAACCGGGTCTTGAAACAAATCAGTAGAGTTACGAACATTTAAGCCTGCTACCCTACCTGTTAATGAATTGATAATATTCGGTTCGCGAGCTTTTACCAAGCTTTCACCCTGTACTTCTTGAACTGCGTAACCTAGTTTAGCTTTTTCCTTTTTAATACCCAAAGCGGTTACAACCACTTCAGAAAGAGAACGTTCATCATCTGCTAATTCAATGCTATAAGTATCCGTTTCGGTTATTACAATTTCTTTTGTGGTAAAGCCAAGGCTGGTTAATACCAAAACATCACCTGCGTTAACTTTGATAGAGAAATCACCTTCCTGATTGGTAACGGTTCCTGTATTCGAACCTTTTATCAATACAGAAACTCCTGGAATACCTTGCTTTTTATTGTCGGTTACGTGTCCGCGGATAATTCTTGCATCGGCAGATTTAACAACTAAAACAGGTTTAACAATG
This sequence comes from Pedobacter lithocola, assembly GCF_042650845.1. Classification (NCBI taxonomy): domain Bacteria; kingdom Pseudomonadati; phylum Bacteroidota; class Sphingobacteriia; order Sphingobacteriales; family Sphingobacteriaceae; genus Pedobacter; species Pedobacter lithocola. The sequence goes on from NZ_JBHSBW010000007.1 coordinate 1,106,191, forward strand.
ATTTTATTATTTACCTCATTGTAAGTAAAAGGTACGGTTGATGAAATTTTCTGCAACACATTACCCAAATTGCTGTTTACTGCATTAATACTTATTTTTTTCTGAAGAAAACCATCACGGTCAATACAAACGATGCTATAATTCGTTTGCTTCTGAATCATATTAAAAATTTGTGTAAGCGATTGATTATTAGCTTTAATGGAGCATTTTATATTGTTTAAGTTTTCTGTTGCTGCCCTTTTATTTAATGCAGAAACTTGATAGCAGATACTGGAGAAAAGCAGTGTTAGGATTAATAACCTGCATCTCAAAGAAATTAAAGACGATTTGTAAATCTTTTTTTTCATAAATTAGGAATTCGTTAAATAAGTTTTGAATAGTTTGTATGGCGAATTTTTAACCGGCATCTCGTAAATGCCGGTTATTTTTTTGAGTTCTGCCTTGCATTGCTCAATTGTTTTGTAACCGAGGTTTAATTCATTTTTTGTTCATTATGTATATTTTGTTTCCATCATTGCGATAGCTTAAATTTCCGGTTGAACAGATAATTTCTAGCACATCATTTAAAGTATCGTTTTCAAAGCGGGCAAAAACACGTGTTTCGGCTGTAGATTCATCCTCAAACACCAATTTTACACCATACATTTTGCCGATTTTTTTTGCCGCATCGCTAAGCTTTTCATTGTTAAAAACCAAAGTATTAGTCATCCAACCCATTACATTAGCACTATCTAAAACATGTTGGTAAACCTGATGATTGGAACGATTTAAAACCAATTCCTGCCCCGGTTTTAATTTATATTCTTCATCATGGTCATCAATTACATTTACATTTACTTTACCTTTAAATAGCGATACGGTTGTTAAACTTTCATTTTTGGTAGCATTAACATTAAAATGAGTACCCAAAACATTAATGTTCAAATCATCGGTACGTACCGTAAAGGGTTTATGTGGGTTTTTAGTCACCTCGAAATAAGCCTCGCCGATTAATTCAACTTGACGATGATGCTGTTCAAATGCGGCAGGATATTTCAACATACTTTTCGGACCAAGAATAATCTTCGTTCCATCAACCAGATAGAAAGTTTTTATCTCTCCGGCTCTGCTAACCCTTTGCAAATAAACTGGTGATGTTGGCGCCAAATCTTTAGATGAAAGTACGAGCAAGGCAACCACGCCAACTATTGCAATAGTAGCTGCAAGCATAGTCCATTTTAAAACAAACTGTTTGTTAGTGCGCTTTGATTTTACCTCTTGCTCATCAATAATATGGTTAAGCTTGTGCAATGCATTTAAACTGTCTTCCTTATCAACCGATTTCACATCAAACCAACTCACCTTTATTTCTTCAAAAGTTTGTTCATTTTCTGGCGATGCCGTTATCCAATCAGCTAAAAATTCATTTTCTTCTGTGCTGGTTTGCTTAAGCAGGTATTGGGTAATTAATAAATAGATGTCTCTTTCTTCCAAAATAATATGATGATTAATGGAAAGACGAAGTAGAAGTGGGATATCCTTACAAGATATATTCGATTTAATGTAATGGTAATATGCGTAACATTAAATTAACCTTAATGCTGAGATTTGTAGTGTCCATAATGTTCTTTTAAAAATTTTATAGCCCTGAACATGTGAGTTTTAACGGAATTTCGGGTTAGATTTAATAGTGATGCAATTTCATCATAAGTAAGATTATCTTCCCTATTCATTCTAAAAATAAGCTGAGTTTTTGTAGGGAGCAGATTTATCATTTCTTCAATGGTGTAATTAAGCTCCTTAAAAATCAAAATATTATCTGGCGATTGAGAAACATTTGTTTCTTCGTTAAACTGCATTTCTGTTGGGTCGTAAAGCGGAAGGTGTTTTTCACGATAAATGTCTTTTACCTTATTTTTTAAAGCCGTAAATAAAAATGCTGATAATGAACTGTGGATGATTAAGCTGTTTCTCTGGTTCCAAAGTTTTAAAAACACTTCTTGTACCACATCATCAGTCTGATGGCTTGTATTGGAGAGTAAGGATTTACCATACCTCAACAAACCAGCATGATACTTCAAAAAAATGGTATTAAAAGCCTGCCGATTACCTAGGCGTAATTTATCCAGCAGTTCAAAATCCTCCGATTGATTTGTGGTTATCATGTTCCCAAAAGTATGGTTAGCTTATTAACTCTCGGTTAAGGAATTATTTGGATTATAATATTTGTGAGTTAAGAAATTTAGCTTACATAAAATTAGCTCAACAAAAACCATCGACATGATGAAAGTTGAAGCCAATAGGTTGAATTAATTATTTAAGATTTATATTAATAAAACGTTCTTACAATCGTTAAATTTGTAAGGATACTTAAGAACTCATTATGATGTTAGAGCAGAAAAAATTTTCAAAATTGATACTTACAATTGTAGTGCTATCTTTAGCTACCGCCAAGTCTTATGGTCAAGAAACCCTAGCCATTAAAATATCAAATATTAAAAAGAATACCGGAAATGTAGTTGTGGAGCTATACAACAACAAAAACAGCTGGCTAAAAAACCCATATAAAAAATTAGTTTTAGCATCCAATCAGGAAGTTCAAACAGCATCATTTAATGTTCCATTTGGCAATTATGGTTTAACTATATATCAGGATGTGAACGAAAACGGTAAATCGGATATGAATTTTATAGGCATACCAAAAGAGCCAATAGGATTAGGCAATAATTATAAACCCTTCGGCAAGCCCAAATTTGAGTCTGCCATGTTTGAATTTAAAAGAAACGCTAAGTCTCAGGAAATAAAACTGTATGAAGTATTATAAATTAACTGTACCAAAAAACATTACTATTTAACTTATGAACGAGTGTAATAGCAATGAAACACCATCGGAAACGGGTAAAGTTGCAATTGTTACCGGCGCCAATAGCGGTATTGGTTACGAAGTTGTAATTGGCTTAGTTAAGCAAAATTTTGAGATAGTTATGGCATGCCGAAATTTGCATAAAGCAGAGAAAGCGAAGGCCAAAATACTCAAACTTTATCCCCATGCGAAACTTAATTTGATGAGCATTGATACAAGTAGCATCAATCAAGTTAAAGCATTCGTAACTCAATTTCTACAACAATATAAAACGTTAAATCTTTTGATTAACAATGCAGGCATAATGATGTCTCCGTACAAAATTACAGAAGATGGTTTCGAAAATCAGTTTGCGACTAATTATTTGGGGCATTTTGCTCTTTCTGGCATGTTATTGCCAATTCTTAAAAGCACTTACGGGGCAAGAATAGTTACTTTAAGTAGCTTATCTTACAAATGGGCTGAAATACAATTTGATGATTTTCATGCTCAAAGAAAATACAGCAAAACCAAAGCTTATGGACAAAGCAAACGTGCTTGCTTAATGTTTGCATTTGAATTGCAAAGGAGATTGTTAGCAGCTGGGTATGATATTGCCTCACTAGCTGCACACCCAGGCTTATGTAAAACAAACCTAGACCAATATTTCCCTGCGCTAATTAAACCTTTAGGAAATCTTTTTCTTCAACCGGCAGCTAAAGGCGCATTACCGGTTTTATACGCTGCACTACATAACAGCTTAAAAGGCGGCGAATTTATTGGACCAGATGGATTTCAACAAATGAGAGGCAAACCAATAATTATCGATGCTGATGAATATTCAAATAATAAAGATGTTGCCAAACGCTTATGGAACGAAAGTGAGAAAATGACTGGTGTTTATTACCTTACAGATAGTTATGACTAGTGATTTTACGAGCATAGTTGATTAGTTCATTTGTTAGTAAAAAGCACCAAACAACCTTACCGATTCTTAAAATTATCTTGCTTAGAAATAAGCTTCGATATAAACTTCATAAGTTTGAAACTATTCCCAGTAACATTATCCAGCAAACAAAATTTTATCAAATTTTAAGTATTTATCATCTTTAATTTTAAAGAAATAGATAATTGCACTCTCTGTTTCACTAATTCCATTGCCTTCTTCATCTAACTCTCCAGAAAACATAATCGAAACTTGCAACATCGACTTAGTTTTATCAAAACTCGCAAACACATAATAATTGGAAGTTCCAATCTTAATGTTTTGGGTTGTAAATTCGTTCTGTTTATACAATTGCTCTAGCTTTACCTTATTAAGGCTTTTTATAAAAATCTCATTAAAAAGCAAAGTATGATATTCTTTTAAATCCTCTTTTGTAAAAAACTTTTTATATTCCTTCGGTCTTTTGTTTTCTTCTATTCCTTCATATACCGCCGTCCAAATTTGGGTTGTATCATTTACAATCGGAAAGTCAAAATACGTACTCATTTTCTCGAGGTCGCTTGCAGAAACAGCGGTTCGAAAATTTTGAAGATCATCAATCCATGAATTAACCAAACTATAATTTGAGATTGTTTTTTTAATTGCTGCAGTTTTTGAAGTGCTGATAGATTCATCAACTTTTTTAGGTTTTTCAATACATGAAGGCAACAAAATTATTGTTGCAACAAAAAGCAATAATGCAGTTTTGCTATTTATCTTGGTCATAATATAAATGGGAAGATTTAAATAAATCTGGTCTAAAATAATGAAATTTCATTCAAAATTTTGTGGATTTGTAGGAATTAAAATTCTGAACTTTTTCAAACAATTATATCAACCATATCTCTAAAAAGTAACCTATATTTCAATTCAATATACCGCGGTGTATAGCTATTTCTAATTGATGTGTAAAAATTTCAAATCAGGTATTTCATACCACAACGTTGAACTTTTACTTAAAAATAAATGAATTGGGTTCAAATACCTGTTTTGTTTGACTTGTGTTCTTTTAAAAAACTTAAGTTCTAAGGCTATGTTGAAGAATAAATACCTATATAATGAAATACAAAAAATTCTACTCCGGCGTTTTGGCGCTTTCAACCTGTTTTGCCTTTACGTCTAATGCCCAGCGAGGTCTGCCACCCAAAGAAGTTACCCGATCTGTTTCTGTAACTAAATATGCTCAGGTATTGGAATTCAAACCCGAGATGCTGAAATTACTGAAAACGCCACCTGGTTGGCAGGTAGAACTTGCCGCTACAGGTTTGGGAAAACCTAGAATGTTATATACCTCATTAACTGGTAAAGTTTATGTTACACGGAGAGATGGAGGCGATGTTTTATTGTTGGAAGATAAAGATAAGAACGGAAAATTTGAAAATTTAATTACCGTTGTTTCTGAATTTAAGGGTGTCCATGGCATCACAATGAAAGATAATTGGATGTATTTATGCAATAATAACGAGTTGCGTAGATACCCGGTAAAGCCCGATGGAACACTTAACATTTATGGTAAAGAAACCTTAATTAAGGATTTACCTGATGGTGGTCAACATCCAAATCGTACAATGGATTTTGGTCCGGATGGAATGCTGTATATAAGCATTGGATCTTTATGCAATGATTGTAAAGAAAGTGACAAGGAAACCGCTGTTATGCTACAAGTTGACCCTAAAAACTGGAGTAGGAAATTGTATGCAAGTGGCTTACGAAATACTATCGGTTTTGATTGGCATCCACAAACAAAGGAACTTTGGGGAATTGACAATGGAGGCGATGCCAAAGGAAGTGATTGGCCGCCAGAAGAGGTTAATCAAATAAAACAAGGTGCTGATTATGGTTTTCCTTATGCTTATGGAAAACGTGAGGTTGATAAAAGTCGTGAGGATCCTGCAGGTAATACCAAAGAGGCAGTGGTAAAAAATACTGAACCATCTGTATTAGAACTTACTGCACATATGGCTCCAATTGCATTCACATTTTTTAGGGGTGCTGCAAATATTCCTGCGGATTGGTCTGGTGACGGACTTGTTGCATGGCATGGCTCATGGAATGCAGATAAACCAGTTGGTTTTAAAGTTCAACGTATCCATTTTGAGAATGGAAAAGCAATAAAGGCTGAAGATTTTTTAACTGGATTTTTACAAGGGGAATCACGCTTTGGGCGTCCTGCCGGAATTACCGTAACTAGAGAAGGAATTATTTACATTTCTGATGATGCATCAGGAAATATTTATGCAGTACGTAAATCAAACTAAAATGAAAAAACTTACATATTTACTTGGCGGGCTTGCGAGCCTCGCCGCAATCGCTGCTTTTAGTCCGGAGCCAGGGCCGAGGATAGAATTCGATGCCTTGGAAAGCTATCCTGAAGGTGTTGCATATAACAAAGTTGATGGCAATTATTATGTTTCATCTGCCAGGCTTGGAAACATTGGTAAGGTTACACCGCAAGGAGCCTACACAATTTTGCTTCAGGATTCAATGCTAAAATCTACTTATGGAATGAAAATTCACACTGATGGCAAAAAGCTTTTTGCTTGCGTAAGTGATGCAAATTATAGCAAGTACACCAACCCTGCCACAAGAACAAAGATGGCAAGGCTTATAGGTTTGGAATTGAGTACAGGAAAGAAATTTCTGATATTGATTTATCCGGATTGCTTCCAGGAAAGCATTTTGCCAACGATATGACTTTTGATCAGCAACAAAATATATATGTAACCGATAGTTTTGCAGGAGCAATTTATAAAGTTACGCCAGATGGTAAGGCCTCAGTTTTTGCCAAAGATGAACTTTTTAAAACAGAAGGTGTAGGCGTAAACGGAATTGTTTACCACCCCGATGGGTTTTTAATTGTTGATAATACTGCTAAAGGTGAACTGTACAAAATTGATATTAAAAATCCTAAAAACATTGCAAAAGTTGTAATCAATCAATTCTTTTTGGGTGCAGATGGACTTTTGCTTAACGATAAAAATTTACTTACGGTTGTTGTAAATGGCGGAAACGATAAAATATTCCAATTGGCTACAACTGATAACTGGAAAACTGCAAATGTAAAGGCATCGACGTTAACGACAGATAGGTTTACGTATCCTTCTACAGCAACGCAAAACGGTAACGAGATTTGGGTGATGAATGCTCAGTTCAATCAATTACTAGATAGCAACCAAGTTCCAGTTAAAAAATTTGCAATTCAAAAGGTAAACTATAAACCTTTGTAAACTCAATATCGATAAAAAGAGCAATCAAATACTGGTTGCTCTTTTTTAAGGTGGAATAGGAGATAAAATATACTTCAGTATAAGCACAAATCTCAAATAAGTAAAACTATAAGCTTTAAACATACTATAAAGCAGAATTTTTCAAGAATAAACCAGCTATGAAGCAATTAGGGGTTATAATTTTAATTTTATGTTGCACTAATCATCTTTTCGCTCAATTCGAGAATGCTGGCTGGATTTTCATCAGCCATAAGCAATCATTAAGTGAAAAGCTAGATATACGGGCAGACTTTCAGTTGCGTTCTGCAGATAAATTGAGTTATTTATCAGGAATTTTATTGCGTGGTGCATTGAGTTATAATCTAAACAAGCAAAATTCTATTGCTCTTGGCTATGCCTATCTAGGAAGTTGGGAATATGAGCAGGATTTTAAAACCAGTTCAGGAGAGCAAAGAATATTTGAGCAATACCTGAACCAACATTCATTTGGTGAAATAGAAGGGAGTTTAAGGCTGCGCCTGGAACAGCGTTTTATGCAAGAAGGAGGTGAAACAAATTTTTCTCAAAGAGGAAGAATTTTCTTAAGTGCTCAAATACCAATATTAGCGAACGAGGATTTCAGTAAAGGTATTTACACAGGTTTACAAGATGAATTTTTTATGAATTTGCAAAAGAAAGAAAACGTAAACGGAAGCTTTTTTGACCAAAACAGGCTATTTGCTTCATTAGGATACCGTTGGAATAAAAAGATAGATACCGAATTTGGTTATATGTATTGGAGACAAAAGGAAGAAGCAGGCATTATTAATAGAAATATCTGGCAGTTAATGATTACAACAAGTTTCTAAATAAGAAGACTTTAACTTTGCAGATGTTATTATGCTATATAATTATGGTAGCGTATAACCACTTAAATTTAAGAGAAATTTAAATAGATTTAAGTGGAACGATTTACAAAAAATGATTAAATAAAAAAAGGCTTCGAAATTCGAAGCCTTTTAAACTTAAGGGTCAATGGCGGTGCGTAATTCGAACCATTTTGTGGACGAATTGATTGAAATAGGCGGTTTTTCGAAAATTTTGGAAAAAACGGAAGAAATTTCAAAAATGAGTAACTAAATACTTCTCTCACTTTCTACCGATCAGCAGGAATACTTTGAACATTTGAATTGCTTTTTATTACTTATTGAGCATATAATTGAGGATTTGGATAGAAAAAAATTCATTTAATCAGATACCAAAAACAGAGGTGATTCTAGATTAGGATACCTTGACCAGATTATAATAGAACAAAAAAATTGGCAAATGTGAAAATTAGTCGTTAGGGCTAAGATCGGATTCAGTATTGATGTTAACTTTAACTGTTTTGTGACTGAGTTAATTGAATCAGAAGTTTTCGAATGAATAAATTACTGATATAATTATTAATATTACGCGGTATTTCTACCGCACACAGATTAACAGAAAGGCAGAACAAACATACTTAAACCTCTTCATCAAATGTTACTAAAAAACATTAACCTCTCATTTGGATACAACTTCCTCATATACGAACACTTTTCTTTAAATCAATAAGTTGAACTTTGCTTAAATAATTAAACATAAAATTATGAGCAATATTAAAGAAGTAAAATTAGGAAGTCAGGGATTGGTTGTTCCTGCAATCGGTTTAGGTTGTATGGGCATGACAACCGGGTTCGGCGGAGACATTTATGGTAAAGCCGATGAAAAAGAAGCCATTGCAACCATTCAACGCTCATTAGAATTGGGCGGTAATTTCTTAGATACGGCAGATATTTATGGCCCTTTTTTAAACGAAAAATTGATTGCAAAAGCCACTCAAGGAAATAGAGAGAAATACATCATTGCTACAAAATTTGGTTTTGAAATTGATGATAACGGACAAGCAACTGGAGCATTCAATGGCAGCAAAAATTATGTAAAAAAAGCCGTAGAACGTTCCTTAAAAATTCTGGGCACCGATTATATTGATATGTATTATTTACATCGATTGGACACCAATACACCGATTGAAGAAACCGTAGAAGCAATGGGCGAACTGGTAAAAGAAGGAAAAGTAAAATATATTGGCCTTTCGGAAGTAGGTTCTGAAACCATCAGAAAAGCACACAAAATTTACCCACTTACGGCAGTACAATCTGAGTATTCGATATTCGAAAGAAATATTGAAGAATTGGGCATTTTGGATACGCTAGAAGAATTAGGCATCGGTTTAATTGCTTATTCGCCAGTTGGAAGAGGATTTTTAAATGGCACAATACAAAAGCCTGAAGATTTTAACGAAAATGATTTTCGAAAATTTATACCCAAATACCAAGGTGAGCAATTTTACAAGAACGTAGAGTTGGTAAATGAAATTAAAAAAGTGGCAGACGAAAAAAACATCACTTCTGCACAATTGGCAATTGCCTGGGTTATTGCCAAAGGACACACACCTATTCCAGGTACAAAACGCGTGAAATATGTGGAAGAGAATATAGCAGCTGCAGGCATATCGCTAACGCAAGAAGATTTGAACCGATTGGAAAAAATCATTCCACTGGGCACAGATAATGGTGCTAGATATGACGCAGCATCAATGAAAGGTGTTAATTTATAACAAGTAAAACAGCGGATAACTCAATTATTTATCCGCTATTTATTTTAAATTTATGGTATGAAAAATAACAAGACTTATTTTCTTAACTCGGTTTCAGAACTGCATCATTTTCTAAACATCAAAAAACCCACACACCCTTTGGTAAGTGTTGTAAATCTTGATGATCTTGGTTGCATCGATACAGAAGAAATGAGCACGCTTGTCTTTAATTACTACTCCATCTATTTGAAAAAGAATTTTGACGGAAAAATAAAATATGGGCAACAATATTATGATTTTGACGATGGGACAATGACATTTTTTGCACCCAAACAAATGTTTTCGATAGAAGAAAACAGTACAGCAAAAGTGGAAGGTTGGATGCTTGTTTTTCATCCTGATTTTCTTCAAAGCTACTCTTTGGCAAAACCTATTAAAGAATATGGATTTTTCTCTTATGCCAACAATGAAGCATTACATCTTTCCGACAAAGAAGAAACAATCATTGCAGGATTAATGCAAAATTTGAAGCAGGAAATTGAAGCAATGATAGACAATTACACGCAAGATGTTGTTGTTTCTCATATTGATTTGTTGCTGAATTATTGCAACCGTTTTTACAATCGTCAATTCATCACACGAAAAAAAGCGTCAAACGATTTGTTTTTAAAATTTGATGATTTACTAAATGCTTGTTATCAAAATGATGACTTGAGCATAGCAGGGTTACCGACCGTTCAATACTTTGCCGAAAAGTTATCAGTATCCACTCATTATCTAAATGATATGCTGAAAAATCTAACAGGACAAACCACACAACAACATATTCAAAACCAGCTTTTGGAAAAAGCCAAAGAACTTTTATCAACAACAAAATTATCTGTAAGTGAAATTGCCTATCGATTAGGTTTTGAATATCCGCAATCATTCAGCAAGGTTTTTAAAAACAAAACTAACCAGACACCATTGGAATTTAGGACTTCGTTTAATTGACCTTAGAAAGGCCTACAATACAAAAATAACAGTCACCAACATCGCATCGACGATAGTGGATAAACAGATTCTTTTAATTAAATTAGCATTAACAAATTAAATTATGGAACTTAAATCAGGCAACACTTTAGCAGATAAAACTACGGGAAATCACACATCAGGAAACCCGATGAATTTTGTTGATAATTTTGAAATTCTCGATTTAAGTAAAGTAGATAACAATCATTTCTTTTCCTTCAATTATTCCCGAAAGACATTCTACACAGCCACCTTATTACAAGGAAAATATAGTATTGAATTTGAAGATAAAAATATGGAGTTAACCGGCAATACGTTACTATTTACAACTTCCAAAATTCCCTTTGGTATTCATACATTAAATGGAATTTATAAAGGTATAAGCTGTATTTTTAAAGAAGATTTTATCACTAAAAATAATTGTGGTTACCGTTTGTTAGAGTTTCCAATATACAAACCAGGCACACAAAATATTTACTCACTAACCGATAACCAAGCTGAAAATTTTACAGCCATTTATGCTAAAATTTTCGATGAAAAGCTCAATAACGGTAATTATAAAGAAAGTTTACAACGCAACTACCTTCTTGAACTTATTTTTAATGCCCAAAAGCTTGATCCTGTATTGTCCTACATCAAGAAAAACAACACTACTGAAGAGATCGCTTGCTCATTTATAAGGTTATTGGAAGCACAGTTTCCCATAGACAACCCGCAAGATGTTATTAAATTAAAAACTGCTGGCGAATTCGCAGATCATTTATCGCTGCATCCTAATTATTTGAACCGCCAGGTGAAGCTGTCAAAAGGAAGAACCGTTAGCGAGATCATTAATGCAAGGATTGAGCAGGAAGCAAAAATTCTACTGAAATTGACCAATTGGAATATTGCACAGATTGCAAATTCATTAGGCTTTGAAGAACCATCCCACTTTAATACATTTTTCAAAAAACATACAAAAATAGCGCCTACAGATTATAGAAAATTAAAAAAAGAGTAAGCTAAGTACAATTCTAAACTCAAAAGTTTGATTTTGGTAAGGATTGGTTTTAATTGCGCTACATTCCGAAATGCCATTTTGCGACCTTTGTCTTATAATTTTAAAATAATTAAAAATGACAAAAATAGCATTAGTAACAGGTGGTAATAAGGGAATTGGTTTTGAAACAGTAAGACAACTTGCCGAACAAAAAATCAAGGTTCTTATGGGGGCAAGAAATGAAACTGAAGGAAAAAAGGCGGAGGAAGTTCTTCGTGCTCAATCTCTTGACGTAACATTCGTAAAATTGGACATCAGTGATTCGCAGGATATTGAAAATGCCAAAACTTATATTGAAAGTGAATATGGAAAGTTGGATATTCTGATTAATAATGCCGCAGTATTTCTTGACAGTGCGTGGTTCGGCAATAATGTAGAAACGGCACCGATGAAAACTCTTCGTGATACCTTTGACATCAATTACTTTGGAACAGTAGAACTTACCCAAGCATTGTTGCCATTAATTAAAAAAAGTGATGCGGGTCGTATTGTAAATATCAGCAGTGTTTCTGGTTCATTTGGCGTTCATCTTGATGAAAATCACTGGCTGTACCAATTAAAACCTTATGCTTACAGTGCTTCTAAAACGGCATTGAACCAATTTACCGTTTTCCTTGCTAATGCACTTAAGGAAACCAAGGTCAAAGTAAACGCTGCAAATCCCGGATGGGTACAAACCTCAATCGGTTCGGATCAAGCACCATTAACACCTGCACAAGGTGCCGAGACAGGCGTTGCATTAGCTTTGATTGACGAAAATGGCCCGACAGGCACTTTCTCTCAGGCAGGCGAAAGTTTACCTTGGTAATCTACTAACATTAAACGTAACGTATGAAATTGTTTCTATTTGAGCTAGGGCGTTTTATTTATCCTGATGCTCCCAAACCGATACCGGTTCCCGGATATTTGATACAGACAAAAAACGGAAAAAATATTTTAGTGGATACAGGATTTCCTGAGCAATATATCACTAATCCACCGCTATCAGAGGGCGTTACAGTAGCTGTAAATCAGGAGGATTTTATTGTAAATCGTCTTGCTGAAATTGGGTTGAAACCGACAGATATTGATTTGGTAGTTTTGAGTCATTTAGATTACGATCACGCGGGCAACTTGTTGCCATTTGGACATGCCGAAGTTATTATTCAAAGATTACAATATGAAACAGCAAAAGTGGGGCATCCCCGCTTTTTATCTACTAAAGACCAATGGAATGACGACTCAATTAAGTTCAGATTAATTGACGGAGATCAGGAAATCGGGGCTGGCATAAAGCTAATCGAAAGTAGTGGCCACGTGCCAGGCCATCAGTCTATAGTATTAAAATTGCCCGAAACTGGTCCAGTACTTTTAACTGTCGATGCGGTATTAAACTCATCAATGACTGACGGTGATAATCGGCCATTGGATGTTTCTGCAGTAGATGATGCCCAAGCCCGAATAAGCACTAAGAAACTTATGAAAATAGCCAAGGAAGAAAACGTGCAACTAATTATTATTGGGCACGACAGTGAACAATGGGAGAAATTGGAAAAAGCGCCCAGCTACTCCAGATAGCCAACTAAATTGATATTTTCTGCCCCATTAGTGGCATAATCGAGGGTGATCTTAAGTATACATTTATGGTAACGTTAGGAAGATTTATTAAAAACTAAAATTAAAAGAATATGAAATATTACATTGAGACGTTCACTCCGAAACCAGCCTGGTTAGAACTAAGCAAAGAAGAAAGAGCAGCATACATGAACAAAATTGCACTTTCATCTCACCCTCTTGTTGATCAGGGCGGCGAAGTGGTCGTAATGAGCGAAAATGACAGCGATACTGTTCAGAGGCTAACGCACCAGTTCTTTGTCATTTGGAAATTTCCAACTGATGAATTGGCAAAAGCTTTTGAAAACTTGGGATTGGAAGAAGGATGGTATAATTACTTTGATCAATTTAATCTTAAGGGAGGTGATGTTGATATAACTGAGAAATTGGTTAATTTGTAAATTAACGTCGATTGCGGAAAAGTCTTGTAATAAATTAATCGCTACAAGACTTTACTGTTATCATTTAAAGAAAATACAGAAAGATAGTTTATGGCTCGAAGTTGATTCCAGCTTTTCGAGCTTGCCAAGCCTGGAGTTTTCGCTCGATTTTATATTCTTTGCCATCTTTTACAAGCAGTGTACCCGTCTGCTTAAATAGGAAAGTAACATTGTTCTGAACACAAGCATTTCTAATCTGCATCACCCAATCGTAATTGCAAGGCCGGGCATTATCGCCGGATTCTCCGCCAACGATTACTTTATCAATCCATTCACTTTTTAAAATTTGCGTGAGATCTATAGGTCCAATAAGCGGTTCACAGATGATCGACTTTTGCTTAAAAGGAAGTTGTTTAAAGACAGGAAGCCGGAGCTCTGCCTGTTTCTGGTTCTCGACTGAGCATAAAATATTGACATTATCATAACCTGAACCCCAATCATCTGGCAGGCATTGCACTACACGGTCTATCCGTTTTGTGGCCATATCGAAAAACCCTTTTTGATATGTTGGTCAATGATATGACGAATCACAAAATAGGTCTTACCTGCACCAGGTGTTCCGGCAACCAATATTCCCCTGAAGGGATTGATGATATTGATCCAGCTATTTCTGCTTTTATCTTTCAATCTGTATTTAGCGGGAAGGTTGATGGAATATTCGTTTTCTAACAGGCGTTCTTCCTGCGGAAAGGTTTCGTTCTCTGAATTGAAAACATCCTTGCTAAGACCGTTTTTTATTAGTCTGCTCAATAAACCCCCACCTGTTAAGATCAGCATATAGCCTGTAACCGTAATAGTCATATATAGAATGGTGATCAGCTTTGGCGGTACATATAGGTAAAAGCATAGTGTGCTGATGAAGTACAGAATTAGTCCCGTTAAAAGATAGGCAACAATTGGGTTCTTCTTTATCTTTTCATCTTTCTTTCCTTTTACCGCCATCAATGAAATGACCAGGAATAACAACGCTGATAATTTTGGGATGAGCAGGCCTTTAAAAAGCCCTGTCCTCGAAATATTTCCGATCAATCGGTCTGTAATTTCTGCTGTCCATCCCCATTGCTGGAAAGCAAAATAACAGCTTAGATAAAAATGAATGGCCAAAATAAAAATACTGATCAACCTTGTGAAGTCGATGATTTTCCTTAGTCCTTGAATGTCTTCCCCTGTATTCATATAATTTTTAGTTTACATACTTAATCCTTGTTCATTTTCTTGAGATCTGCTTTTCCTTCGTTTCTTTCTTTTTTTTAATCCAGCTCCCAAATAATCAAAATCTTGCTTCTCTAGCAATAGCCCTAGGTAATCGGTCGGTTCTGGCAACTTTAGGTAATTATGTGATACCTCCCGTTTTGCCTCTACATATTTTTCCTGCTGGATAATTTTATTTTGGTTGATTTCTGAGTGCATGGCCAATTTTTCTTTTAGGCTTCCCTTAGCTTGGGTATTGGCATATTTGAAGGTTTCCGATATTGGCCTTTGGAAATTAAATTGCTCATCGAACAGCCTTTCCCCAGAATTTTTAAACGCTACCCGATCAAACTGGCCCAGTTTTTTGGAATGTTCCTGATTTTTCCCTCTTGATTTGTTCATCGGGCTTAACCTAATTTTATTGTTAATATCTTTTCTGCTCACAATTACTTGAATATGCATGTGATCTCCAGGCTTAACCGTTCCCCGTTTGACCTGACCGCTTTTAACTTCCTTGTCCTTATGAGAATAAAAGCGGTGGTTTTCCAGCTTGCCAAACCAAAGTAGGTCGTTACCCGAATTGATGTTTTCCTTTTTGAAGTTCTTGGCATATTCATCCATCACTTTTATAGCATATTCCTTAAGCTTCTGCTTCTCAACATCTTCTCCATACAACTCTTTCAAATGGTTGATTTCCTTTTGGCTTGGGCTGATGTTGAGCAGAAAGAATTTTGCATCATCCCTGCATAGCTTGGCAATGTTATTATCCAATTTGGCTTTTACATCGTAGGACTGGATGGAACTGGTCGAGCCGTTAAACCAAAAGGATGATTCTTCGGATTTATATAACCTGTTCTCTTTGTCCAAATAATGCACCAATTGACCGCTACTCCCCTTATTGTTCCCTTTTTCGCTATCGGTAATATTTAGGTACATGGCTATAGTTTTTTGATCTGTATGCGTGTATTTTCTGCCAGTTCCTCTTTTTCCCTTGTTTTGAAACTGCCCAGTTCCTCTCTGGTACTGATGTAATGGTTCAGGATTTGTAAAAAGATCGCTTTCAATTTTTCTTTACCTTCGAAATTTCTTTGGATCAGTTTTTCCGTTTCTAGTAATTTGATCAACTGCTCCTGTTGGTTTTTAAGGATTGCCTTATTGTGTCCAGCTACCTGTTCATTGAAATATTTTACGATATCCTTTTGATTGGAGATCATTTTATCCATACTCTCTTTCATTGGGATCAGCAGCAATTGTTCCTGTGTCTTGATGAAACTGGTGTAAGCCTTGTGGCTTTTGACCATTGTGTTTTTCAGGAGTTCATCGTTGGTATCGGCTGGATCTTTTTTGGTACGGTAGAAATACTCGACCATTTTAATGAACAGGGTACGCTTGGTTAGGCCCAATGTGGTTGCAACCTTAGCGAATTTTAAGTCGACTGCTGCTGGATATTTTACGGTATTGACGTTTTCATTTTCCATAGTTTTTTGCTTAATGTAGGCTGTTGGAATTCTGAAAGGAATTCTGTTATCACACTTTTATTGCCTTCTAATACCCTAAAGCATTCCCGGAGAATGCTTCACCCCCCCGTAGCAGTAGCGTAGGGGTCAAAGTAAGGCTCTGCCTAACTTCCGCTTGCTCCTTTTTTTCTAAGGAAAAAGGACATTGCGAGGTGCCCGAAGCAATGCAGATAAACAATAGAATTGTGAGTAACTGTGCTGTACTTTTCATTACCAATTTTTAAGTACAGCAAATTTGCAAATGACATTAAAATACCAGTGGGTCGTTATGGTATATTCCAAACTTAAAGCTTTATTGAGGAATGATTTATATTCAAGATATTATGGATATTTACATAATAATTAACAAAAGCCTCAACCAATGGAAAGAGAGATTATTCATAATAATAAGTCCGTAGAGAAAACCTACATCAGCAAGCCATTTCCACAACTGTCAATAAGGCCGGATTATAAAGGTGGTTCCATACAAGGAATACAATAACATTAGAATTCTTTCGAAGGTTATTGACTCTCAGGAGCAATACAGCCACGCAAAATTAAAAGATGAGATCGTTCTAAGGAAAACAGAAAAGGGCCGTCAGGAGATCATTGCAAAAGTGTACGAAGATACACGAGGGGTTGCCGTTTTAAGCTTTCAACGTTATACCTTACCTTCTGGAAAGCCTCATGAATCTTCTTTTTCATTTGTGGGCAATGAGATCCAGACTGTAGATGATTTTATCTATAATATTCAACATGTACCACTAGACAGTCCAATAAACTCCAGCATTACAGATGAAGCACTACAAAACACGCTTTCCTCAAAGAAAGCATCAGGCAATTTGTAATCGATAACCAAGAGTTGCTCTCAGAGATGCTATCCTTCGAACTGTTGACTAAAGAGGATATCGTTGCACTAGGTTACAGGAAAAAACAACTAGAAATATTTTCAAAATTACTCACTGACAAAGCCTATTTTGAGAGCCTTAAGTCCAAATATAAAGCCAGTGGCGACGAACACCTATGGCAGCTCTATTTCGAAAAAAATACGTGGATTTTTGGTTATGGCTTAAGTTATATATTCAATACGCCATTGGAAAACAGCAAACTTGAACAATACGTTTCCGGCTTTGATTTTAACAATTCTGGGAAGAGAATTGATGCATTATTAAAAACAAAAGGAATCGTAGAGAGCTTTTGTTTTGCAGAAATCAAGACCCATAATGCAACATTACTGAAACAAGTAAAAACACCTTATCGACCAGAAAGCTGGCAGGTATCCGATGAACTTACAGGCGCTATTGCTCAGGTGCAACGAACTGTTCAAAAGTCAGTGGCCAATATTCGCACCAAAACAGACATTAAGGATAAAGATGGAAATCTGACAGGAGAAAAAGTTTTTTATATAATCCAAAAGCGTTTATTGTGATTGGCAGCTTAGAGGAATTTAACACAGAAAGTAGAATCAATGAAGATAAATTTTCATCATTTGAAATGTTCAGGCAAGGAATTCATAAAATTGAAATCATCACTTTTGATGAACTTTTTCAAAGAGCATCATTTATTGTAAGGAGTAATGAAAATATTCTTAAATAATCTTTAAATTTCTTTTGTGTCTACAATTTTGACGCTATTGCCCGTCCCTTTGATTTTCATCATATACTTGTTGTGTAGCCTATCTTCGTAGACCACATCGATTTCATATTGAGCATCTTTGATGTGCTTTTCACCAACCCTGCGTCCATATATATTTCTACGTTCTCCTTTGTCCAAGTCCCATGGTAAAGATAAACTATGAAGAACGATATCATCAGAGGTCAAATTAAATTCTAAAAGCTTTGCATCTTCTCCTTTATTGTTAAGATCAATCGAAAGTTCACCATCATACCCTTTATAACCAGCACCATTCAGCCAAAGGTTTGGCTGCACGCTCAGTTTCAATTTCTTTTCTTCAATAGCAATGATTGCTTGCTGATCACCAGCCTTTAGGTTGACTGATTCTTTGAAAATATCAATTTCCTGTTGCACAAGTTCATTTTGCTTCTTTATACTTTCGTTTTGCGCTTTCAGAATCGTTGCTATGTTAGCAAGTTTTTCAATCTGAGCCTGTTTGTCCTTGTCCCTGCGGAAAACCGCTATAAAAGCCCCAATGGTAGCAAGGGCTCCTAAGGCACCAATAATTTGAAATAATATGCTTAATAAATGATCACTCATGGACAAGAAGTTAATTGAACAAATTTAATATTCTTTTTATATTAATATCAAAAGGGTTATACCAACCTAACCCATAAACAAACTACCCAAAACCTCATCATTGTTCTCTTAACAAGGAACTCATGAGAAATACATTGATTCGGAAACAGAACATCACCCCAGAAAAAGCTATCAAAATCTTATCAGAGAGCGGCATAAATATAGATAAAAAAGATGCCCAGGAAGTATTGGATATCATGTATTTTTTGGCTAAATTGATAGTTCGCCAAAACTTCAAAAAATGAAAATAGCTGATTTATATATACGGGTAAGTACTGATGAACAGGCCGATAAGGGATACTCACAGCGTGACCAAGCAGAACGTTTACAACGCCATTGCGACACCAATAACATCACAGTAAGAAAGATAATTTTCGAAGATCACTCTGCCAAATCTTTCATTCGCCCAGCATGGAGCAAGTTTATCATTCTACTAAAGAAACAACGAAACAAATCTGATTTGGTGCTATTCACAAAGTGGGACAGATTTAGCAGAAATGCGCCAGATGCTTATAATATGATAAGTACCTTGAAATCATTGGGTGTTGAACCGCAAGCGATTGAACAGCCATTGGATATGGACGTACCTGAAAACAAAATGATGCTAGCAATCTACCTGACCGCACCAGAAATCGAAAACGACAGACGGGGCCTGAATACCTTTTATGGGATGCGAAGGGCAAGAAAGGAAGGCCGATGGCCAGGGCTTGCACCAGTTGGCTACATCAACAAATGCAATGATCAGGGAAGAAAATACATTGCCCAAAATGGCAAGCAGGCTGAAATCATGCAATGGGCATTTAATGAAATCTCCAAGGCAAAATATTCAACACAGCAAATCTTCGACCGTTCAGTAGAAATGGGGCTTTTATGTAGCAAGAACAACTTTTTAAGGTTGGTTAGAAACCCAATCTATTGCGGGAATATCCTCATTCCCAAGTATAAGGATGAGGAGGCCTATTTTGTCAAGGGCCAACATGAGCCGATCATTTCAGAAAGTTTATTTTATGAAGTTCAGGATGTGCTTAGCGGCAAGAAGAAAAGTTTCCGCACAAAGATTATGGCGGACGATAAGGTGCCTTTAAAGGGTTTTATCTATTGCTCCAATTGTACAAGGACTTTATGTGGCAGTGCTTCCAAGGGCAGAAACGCCTATTACTATTATTACCACTGCTCATCTAAATGCGGTTGTAGGCTAAAGGCACACGAAGTAAACAAAGAGTTTGTTGCTTATTTGGATAAGCTTAGTTTGAATATCAAAGCCGCTACACTTTTTAAGCGGGTTATTTTGGATGAATATGCAATGGACAGTTTGGAGAACAGAGAGTATAAGGCACATTTGGTAAAAAAACTGACGGAAGCCAATAATAAGGTAACTAGGGCAAGGGAATTATTGTTGCTGGGTGACATTAGTGGAATAGAATATCGAGATGTAAAGACTGAGGGTGATGAAATAGCGTGTAGGATTGAGGCAAAACTGGATGATATCAAACACAACAAATACACGGTTACACAGCTGGAACCAATCATTGACAAGGCAATTATAACTTTCACAAATCTAAATGCAATCTTTTGTAAATCAGACATTAGCGAAAAAAGAAGGCTGATTGGTTCGATGTTCTCTGAAAAATTCGATTTTTTTAATCTAAAACATCGAACCGCTAAACTCACACAGAACTTCAACCGTATCTATTTGATTAACAAAGAATTAGAAGGCAAAAAAAAGGGGCAAAAGACTGTTAAAAATCTTTTGCCCCGTACGGGGTGGCTGATGGGGCTCGAACCCACGACCCTCGGCACCACAAACCAATACTCTAACCAACTGAGCTACAACCACCGTGTTTTTTCAGAGCAACAAAAGTACGACTTTTAATATTTCCTGCAAATATTTTTTCATAAACTATTTACAACTTATTTTAAATGGCTATTATTCAATTATTTGAATTTGAAATATTTTTTATTAAATCGCTACAAGCCGCAATTTTAAACCTAAAAACATAACTTTACAACCATATGATCGAGATTTATACAGACGGTGCAGCAAGTGGAAACCCAGGTCCGGGAGGTTATGGAACAATTTTAAGATCGGGTAAACATGAAAAGGAACTTAGTGGCGGATTTAGAATGACCACCAACAACCGCATGGAACTACTCGCCGTAATTAAAGGTTTGGAAGCGCTAAAAAGTTTAAACCAGCAGGTTACAATTTATTCAGATTCGAAATATGTGGTTGATGCAGTTGAAAAAAAATGGGTTTTCGGCTGGGTAACAAAAAATTTTAAAGACAAGAAAAATAAAGACTTATGGATAAGGTTTCTTGAAGTATATAAATTGCATCAGGTAAAATTTATTTGGATTAAAGGCCACAACGACCATCCCGAAAACGAACGTTGTGACAGATTAGCGGTTGCTGCATCGCAAAACAAACAAAATTTAGCAATTGATACCTTTTTTGAAGCAGAACGTAACAAAGCAACTTTGCTGTAGATTAATCAATTCCACCTACTATGCCTAAATTTTCTAACTTCTCTTCAACTTTTCCGTTTAAAACTTTCGGTGCTCCGGTGTAAATCAACATCATTTCTTCAGCTTTTTCTACCATTGTTTTAGAACCAATAAAAATTGGAACACGTTGATGGAGCTCTGTTGGTTCAATGTCTAAAATACGTTCGAAACCTGTCGAAGCCTCCCCTCCTGCTTGTTCGATAATAAAAGCCATCGGATTGCATTCATACAACAACCTTAATTTACCGCTTGGCGACCTAGATGTTGTTGGATAGATATATATCCCACCCTTGATTAAATTTCTGTGAATATCGCCCACCATAGAACCAATGTAACGAGATGTGTATGGCCTTTTCGTTGCATCATCTTCAACCTGGCAATACTTTAAATATTGTTTTACACCATCAGGAAAATGCACATAATTTCCTTCGTTTATTGAATATAAATAACCTACTTCAGGCATTTTCATTTCAGCATGAGAAAGACAAAATTCGCCGATAGATGGATCTAAGGTAAATCCATTTACACCTTTCCCGGTTGTGTAAACCAACATGGTTGATGAACCATAAATTATGTAGCCGGCAGCAACTTGCTGAGTACCTTTTTGCAATACATCAGTTAAACTTGCTTTCCCATCAATAGATTTGCGGCGATAAATAGAAAAGATTGTGCCTACAGCAACATTTACATCTGTATTTGATGAACCATCTAATGGATCTATACATACGATATATTTAGCATTTTGCGATACGGGCGATTCAATGTGAATGATTTCATCTTCCTCTTCAGTAGCAACAATACAGCATTCACCACCACTGGTTAAAGCAGCAATAAACTGCTCATTTGCATAAACATCTAATTTTTTCTGTTCTTCTCCCTGGATATTTGTGGTACCCATATCACCAAGAATATCCACCAAGCCGGCTTTGTTAACCTCTCGGTTTACAATTTTGGCCGCAATGGCAATGTCTCTTAAAAGCCTGGATAATTCACCTTTAGCATAAGGGAAATCTGCTTGCTTTTCAATGATAAATTGTCCTAGTGTTTTAACTCCACATACCATACTTAGTGTACTTTTTACATTATCTACCCGATAATTCTATAACCTCTAAGGTATGAATATTTTCGTCAGTTATGCAAAAGCGAAGTAAAGTTCTTACTTTATGCCAGCCCTGTTTTCCTGCCGCACCGGGGTTCATGTGCAAAAACTTAAGCTTTTCATCCATCATAACTTTTAAAATATGCGAATGCCCACTTATAAAAAGATTTGGTGGGTTAGTGTATATTTCTGATTTAATAGAAGCGGAGTATTTACCCGGATATCCACCTATATGCGTCATCAAGACGTTTATTCCCTCGCAGCTAAATCGATTTTGTTCAGAGTACTCAGAGCGAATAGCTATATCATCTATATTACCATAAACACCTCTTAGTGGTTTAAAGGCTGCAAGTGGTGCAGCAACATCTTCGCCAAAATCACCCGCATGCCAAATTTCATCACAATTATCAAAGTGTTTAAAAACAGCATCATCTAAAAAACCATGTGTATCAGATATCAATCCTATTCGCTTCATATTATTTTTTTAATCACACTTTAAATGCAATATATATTAATCGGGCTAGTTTAATATAGCAATTTTGCAAAGTTAAAAGGCTAAAAAGAAATCCTTTAATAAATGCCGATATTGTTCTGTATGAACTTTTAATGATTCGTAAATATAAAAATCATACTCCTTCAAATCATCAATTTGCTGCGCAAGACAAATAATTTGCCTGATTTCTGGTTTGCCTTTATCTGAATAAATGTGAACGATTTCTACCAAATGCAATCCTTCTAACGCAGCTATATCAACAATTTTCTTTGCTTGTTTCAGCGGTAGAATTAACCAAATCTTTCCAAAATCGCTTAACATAGCAACTGATTTGAGTATTAATGTAGAAAAAAACCAATCATCTGCATGCCTCGCAATTCCTTTGCGTTGCTCTTCATTCTTTAAATCATTTACAAAGAAAGGCGGATTCGAAACAATCAAATCGTACTTTTTATCTGTTAAGAAATCTTCGATAGAAGAGTTGTAAATATTTACAAAGCCTGCAAAAGGCGAGTTAGCTGCGTTTTGCTTTGCAGTTTCAGCAGCTAAAGCGTCTATTTCTACAGCATCAATTACAGCATTTTTAAATCTTTGAGCCAACATCAGTGCAATAACTCCTGTTCCGGTTCCAATATCTAAAATATTTTCGGGTTGTTCTTTATGTGCAATTGCACCAATTAATACGCCATCTGTATTAATTTTCATTGCACACCCAGTTTGATCTATTTCAAAGTGCTTAAACCTAAATATTGAATTTTTTCTTGCCACTTATTCTTTTTAAAACATCATTTTAATAAAATGTTATTAACAACGTTATTTTTACACAAATAATTGATTTAAAGTAATTTACAAATCAACCATTGGATTCTGAAGGTAGAATCGCTACGCTGTTAATAATTCTAACAAACGTTTGCTATGCATCCTGCATGCATTAAGGTATGTTTGTTAAGCAATTTGAATGTACCGTGTCTTTACCGGTCTTTGAGTTGTGAAAATAAGTAAATACTCGATCGGTATCTAAGTAGCCAACAACCAAATTGTTGGCTACTTTTTTATTTTTCATACAATTCCAGTGGCAAACCATCAGGATCTGTAAAAAAAGTAAATCGCTTTCCTGTTATTTCATCTACTCTAATTGGTTCTGTATCAATATCAAAACCATTTAATCGCTCTATTTCTTTTTCTATATCATCAACTTCAAATGCCAAATGACGCAAACCTTGAGCTTCTGGTCTCGATGGTCGCTCAGGTGGGTTTTCGAAAGAAAACAATTCTATTTGATACAGCCCATTTACTGCTAAATCTAATTTATAAGATTTTCTTTCTGCTCTATAAAATTCGTTAACCACTGTAAATCCCAACTTATCAACATAAAAGCTTTTAGATTTTTGATAATCGGAACAAATAATAGCAATGTGATGAATTCGGTTAAACATTTACTAATTGATTTTAATGAAATGAATTATTGAATGATGGCAAAGTTGCATAAAATATGGATGAATTTCATATTGTTGAATTTAGAACTAAGCAATATAATAACTTAATGATATTGAAGAATTTTACATTTTGTTATTCAAAATTCTATCATTCACTCCATCATTCCTTCACGCATTAAATATAAAAAACCTAAATTTGCAACTTCAAAAAAAAAGCATGATTCATTTCTTCTTAAATCAATCCGACACAGTTTTTGTATTGCAAACAAACCAATCCATCTCAGCAACTGATGTTACAAAATTAGAATGGTTATTCGGCGGTGCCAAGTTACAAAATGAAACTGCGCTAAGCGGTTTTTTTGTTGGTCCGAGAGCTGCGATGATAACACCTTGGAGTACCAACGCGGTAGAAATAACGCAAAACATGGATATTCATGGCATCATCAGAATTGAAGAATTTAAGAAGATGGTTGAAGATTTTTCGGATTACGACCCAATGCTTTCGCAGAAATACGACACGCTTACGCAAACCATTTTTACTATTGATATTAAGCCTGAGCCAATTTTAGAGATTGAGGATATAGCAGCATACAATAAACAAGAAGGTCTTTCTTTAAGTGATGATGAGGTAGAATATTTAGTTTCTTTAGCAAACAAACTAGGAAGACCATTAACGGATTCAGAAGTTTTTGGTTTCTCTCAGGTAAATTCAGAACATTGCCGTCATAAAATTTTTAATGGAAAATTTGTAATAGATGGCCTAGAGCAACCATCATCATTATTTAAATTAATTCGCAAAACATCAGAAGAAAACCCGAACGATATTGTATCAGCTTATAAAGATAATGTAGCCTTTATTAAAGGTCCGATGGTACAGCAATTTGCACCAAAACGTGCTGATGAACCTGATTATTATACAACAAGTAATTTTGAATCGGTAATTTCAATAAAAGCCGAAACACATAATTTCCCTACTACGGTTGAACCTTTTAATGGTGCAGCAACAGGTTCTGGAGGTGAAATTAGAGATAGATTAGCCGGCGGACAAGGTTCTTTGCCTTTAGCAGGAACAGCCGTTTACATGACAGCATTATCGCGTTTGGAAGAAAATCGACCATGGGAAAAAGGTGTTGAAGAGCGTAAGTGGTTGTATCAAACCCCAATGGATATTTTAATCAAAGCATCAAACGGTGCTACTGATTTTGGAAATAAATTTGGCCAGCCATTAATTACTGGTTCTGTTTTAACTTTCGAACACGAGCATTTCGACGAGCATAGCAATACATCCCGTACGTTAGGTTTCGATAAAGTAATCATGCTTGCTGGTGGTGTTGGATATGGCAAAGCGAATCAGGCGCAAAAACACAAACCCAAAGAAGGCGATAACATTGTAATTCTTGGTGGCGAAAATTATAGAATCGGAATGGGTGGTGCGGCAGTTTCATCTGCCGATACGGGTCAGCATGGCTCTGGTATTGAATTGAATGCGATACAACGTTCTAACCCCGAAATGCAAAAAAGAGCTGCAAATGCTGTTCGTGGCATGGTAGAAAGTGAAGAGAATTTTATTGTTTCGATACATGATCATGGCGCTGGTGGGCATTTAAACTGCCTTTCAGAACTTGTTGAAGAAACTGGTGGTTTAATTAATTTAGATAAACTACCTGTTGGCGACCCTACCCTTTCTGCAAAAGAAATAATTGGCAACGAATCTCAAGAACGTATGGGATTGGTTATTGGCAACGATCACATCGAAACCTTACAAAAAATAGCAGACCGTGAACGCTCGCCAATGTATACTGTGGGCAAAGTTACTGATAATCATCGTTTCACTTTCAAATCAGAAACCACAGGATTGAAGCCAATGGATTTCGAATTGAAAGACATGTTCGGCAGTTCGCCAAAAGTTATAATGGAAGATAAAAAGCTGAGTAGAACATACGAAGCTTTAACCTATCAAACAGAAAAAATTAACGAATATTTAGAGCAAGTGCTTCAGTTAGAAGCTGTAGCATCAAAAGATTGGCTTACAAATAAAGTAGATCGTTGCGTTGGTGGTCGCGTTGCAAAGCAACAAACCGCCGGACCATTACAGTTACCTTTAAATAACTGCGGCGTAATGGCTTTAGATTTTCTAGGCAGAGAAGGAATAGCAACTTCAGTTGGTCATGCACCGGTTTCAGCTTTAATAGATGCTGCTGCAGGTAGCCGAATTGCTATAGCAGAATCGCTTTCAAATATTGTTTGGGCACCTTTAAAAGATGGATTAAAAAGTGTATCGCTTTCTGCCAATTGGATGTGGGCTTGTAAAAATGAAGGTGAAGATGCAAGATTGTACGAAGCCGTTAAAGCTTGTTCTGATTTTGCTATTGAACTCGGCATAAATATCCCAACCGGGAAAGATTCCCTATCGATGAAACAGAAATATCCTGATGGCGATGTAATTGCACCAGGAACAGTTATTATTTCTGCAGGTGGAAATTGCGACGACATAACTAAAGTGGTTGAGCCTGTGCTTCAGAAAGATGGCGGCTCGATTTACTATATCAATCTTTCTAATGATACTTATAAACTAGGAGGCTCTTCTTTCGCACAAATATTAAATAAAGTTGGCACAGAAACACCAGATGTTAAAAATGCTGCAGAATTTAAAAATGCGTTTAATGTAATTCAACAATTAATTAAAGATGAGCAGATACAAGCCGGACATGATGTTGGTAGCGGTGGATTAATTACCACGTTACTAGAAATGTGCTTTGCAGATATCGATTTAGGTGCATCTTTAAATCTATCTGCATTGGGAGAAGAAGACATTATAAAGCTTCTGTTTGCAGAGAATGTTGCAATAGTTTTTCAGGCTGACGCATCGGTTGAAGAAATTCTTTCGAAAAACCATGTTTCATACCATAAAATTGGTGAGGTGATTACATCATCCAGATTAGAAATTAAAAATGTCGATAATAAATACGAATTTGATATAAATCAGCTTCGCGATACATGGTTTAAAACTTCTTATCTTTTAGATAAAAAGCAAAGTGGAGCAGTTAAAGCTAAAGAGCGCTTTGATAATTACAAAAATCAGCCACTCAAATACAATTTCCCTCAGCAGTTCGATGGAAAAAAACCAATTATCGATAATAGTAAATCAAAACCAAAAGCTGCAATAATTCGCGAAAAAGGAAGTAATTCTGAACGAGAATTGGCAAACGCAATGTTTCTTGCAGGTTTCGATGTTAAAGATGTACACATGACAGATTTAATTTCGGGTAGAGAAACACTCGAAGACATTCAATTTATTGGTGCCGTTGGCGGTTTCTCTAATTCTGATGTTTTAGGTTCGGCAAAAGGATGGGCTGGAGCATTTATGTATAATGAAAAAGCCAGAGTTGCTTTAGAAAAATTCTTTGCCCGCCCGGATACATTATCGGTTGGTGTTTGTAATGGTTGCCAGTTATTTGTTGAGCTCGGTTTGATTAATAAAGACCATGAAGAAAAACCTAAAATGCTTCATAACGAAAGTCATAAACACGAAAGTATTTTTACATCATTAACGGTCGCAGAGAACAATTCGGTTATGCTTTCTACCTTAGCAGGAAGTACTTTAGGTGTTTGGGTATCGCATGGCGAAGGAAGATTCAGTTTACCTTATTCTGAAGATAAATATAGCATTGTGGCTAAATATGCTTACGAAAGTTACCCTGCCAGCCCAAATGGTTCTGATTACAATACAGCAATGATGTGCGATACAACTGGTCGGCATTTGGTGATGATGCCGCATATAGAACGTTCATTATTTCAATGGCATTGGGCAAATTATCCAAAAGGACGTAAAGATGAAGTTTCGCCATGGATGGAAGCTTTTGTGAATGCTAGAAAATGGATTGAAAAAATGTAAGTATACAAGATGGAAAATGGATGATGGGAAATGGAAAAAACCCATCATTCATTTTAACCTCCACCATCTTCCATCTCACATTCCCCATCCTCCATCTTCCCTCCTCCATCTTACATCATCCATCACTAATTGCCTAGCGTAAAATTTATCGGCAAATTGTACCGAACTCTTACTGGCGTACCTTTATTTTTACCTGGTTTCCAAGCAGGCGATTTTTTTATTACTTTCATCGCCTCTTCATCACATCCAGAGCCAATTCCTCTTACTAAAGTTACGTTACTTATCGAGCCGTCTTTCTCAACTACAAAGCTTAAAAATACCTTACCGGTAGTTCCATTTTCTTGTGCTTGAAATGGATATCTTAAATTACGCTGAATGTATTTTGCCCAGGCTTTCATTCCACCTTCAAATTCTGGATATTCATCTACACCTGGTAAATCAACCACTTCATTACCTGTTGCTGCGCCACTATCACTTCCCTTAACTTCTCCATCGCCTTTTCCTGCATTTGTAGTGATAACTAAATTAGGTTTAATCTCGCCATCCTGAGTTTTATCACTAATAACTGCATTTTGAATATCTTTTATAGTTGGAGGTTCAGGAATATCAATTTCATCAACAACAACAATTTTAGATGGCATTGCAACGGTTTTAACTTTTACCGGTTCTGATTTTTCAGGCTCTACCTTTTTCTCCGGTTCAGGTTTCTTCATCGAATGGATCACATCTGTTAATTCGACTGTTTTCGTAATCGTTGTTGCTTCAATTTTTTCTGGAAATAGTTTACCATAAATAAATGGAGTGATAAAAAAAAGCAAGAAGACACCACTCGCTATAAAGAGCGATTTTGTTAAAATTGATGACGATTGCGTTCTAAGTACATAAGCACCGTAATTTTTGTTTCTGCCTGCGAATACAATATCGAGCCACTCGGTTTTGTACACATTGAATGAAGAGTTGAACATAGCTTTAGTTTTTTATTAGGATGATGTAGGAAAACTCATAATTCCATAAAGCGCTGAAACATCAATTTTATTTATCAAAAATGAAATAATCAACATCAAAAACATTTTTTTATTTCATTTTCAATAATTTTTAGAATTTTAATACAATTGTTTCATAAAAATTGAGAAAATATACTATTTTTGACAAAAAACATAACAAATTAATGAAAAGCTTAAGAACCATCGCATTAAAAGAGGCTCAAAACAGAATTTCACCAGAAGTTAAATCACCATCAGCAAAAATTTCTGACTTTTTTGGCGCTAATGTATTTGATAAGAGAAAAATGAGAGATTTCTTATCTAAAGACGTGTATGAGAAGTTAATATCATCCATCAACCAGGGTGAATTAATTAACACTGATGACGCAAATCAAATTGCTACAGCTATGAAAGCTTGGGCAATGAGTGCTGGCGCAACACATTATACACACTGGTTCCAACCATTAACAGGAACAACTGCAGAAAAGCATGATTCATTTTTTGAGCCAAGCGGCGATGGTGCTATCGAGAAATTTGCAGGAAGCGCACTAGTTCAACAAGAACCAGATGCATCAAGTTTCCCAAATGGTGGTATTCGTAATACCTTCGAAGCTCGTGGTTATACTGCATGGGATCCTTCATCTCCTGCGTTCATCATGGAAAGTAAAGCTGGTAAAACACTTTGTATCCCTACAGTTTTTGTATCATATACCGGTGAAGCCTTGGATTATAAAGCACCTTTGTTAAAAGCATTAGCTGCGCTTGATAAAGCTGCTGTTGATGTTTGCCAATATTTCGATAAAAGTATCACTAAAGTAAATGCTTCTTTAGGTATCGAACAAGAATATTTCTTAGTTGATGAGTCATTGTTTAATGCTCGTCCGGATTTATTATTAACTGGTCGTGCTTTATTCGGACACATGTCTGCTAAAGGACAACAATTAGAAGATCATTACTTCGGTTCAATTCCTGAGCGTGTATTTAGTTACATGGTTGATTTTGAAAATGAGGCTTTAAAATTAGGTATTCCTTTAAAAACCCGCCATAACGAAGTTGCCCCTTCTCAATTTGAGTGTGCACCTATCTACGAAGAAATCAATTTAGCTATCGATCACAATCAATTATTGATGGATTTGATGGAAAAAGTTGCTCGTCGTCATCATTTCCGTGTTTTATTACACGAAAAACCTTATGCAGGCATCAATGGTTCGGGTAAACACAACAACTGGTCGTTAATTACAGATACTGGTAAAAATTTATTAGCACCAGGTAAAACGCCTAAAAACAACTTAATGTTCCTTGCTTTCTTTGTTAATACAATTAAAGCCGTTAGCGAACATGCAGATTTATTACGTGCAAGTATTGCATCGGTAAGTAATGACCACCGTTTAGGTGCAAATGAGGCTCCACCAGCAATTATATCTATCTTCCTTGGTTCTCAATTGAACGATGTTTTAGATGAGATTGAACACTCACGCATCAGCAAAAAAATTAAAGAAGATAATGCACTTTGGTTGGGTATCCCTAAAATTCCACAAATTTTGTTGGATAATACAGATCGTAACCGTACATCGCCTTTTGCTTTTACAGGTAATAAATTTGAGTTAAGAGCTGTTGGTTCATCGGCTAACTCTTCTGCGCCTATGACTATCTTAAATGCAATCATGGCAGAGCAATTGGTTAAATTTAAAACTGAGGTTGATAAATTAATCAAGAAAGGTGATAAAAAAGACATCGCTTTATTAACTGTAATCAAAAAATACATTAAAGAATCGAAATCAATTCGTTTTGAAGGTAATGGTTATAGCCAAGAGTGGGAAGATGAAGCTGCAACACGCGGTTTATCAAACATCAAAACTACACCTAAAGCTTTAGATGCTTATTTAACTGAAAAATCTGCTGATTTATTTAATTCAACAGGAATTTACAGCAAACGTGAAATTCATGCTCGTCATGAAATCATGTTGGAAAACTTCTATAAAAAATTACAAATTGAAGCTCGTGTAATGGGCGAAGTTGCAAATACTGCAATTATCCCAGCTGCAATTGCATATCAAAACTCATTAATAGCCAACGTTAAAGGTTTAAAAGAAATCGGTGTTGATAGCAAAGTTTCATTAGATATTGTTAAAAAATTAACGGAACATTTAGAAATTGTTAAAACCAATATCGATGCGATGTTAGAAGAACGTAAATTAACCAACAAAATCGAGGATACTCGTGAAAAAGCAATTGCTTACGATGAGAAAGTTAAAACATACTTCGAAGTTATCCGCTACCATGCAGATAAATTAGAACAAATTGTTGATGATAGCGTTTGGCCTTTACCAAAATTCAGAGAATTATTATTCATGAAATAAATTTTGAGCCGTAAGGTTTAAAGTATAGGGCGTAAGGTTAAACTTTACGCCCTTTTTTATTAAGATTTTTAGAATGATAGGATTTTAAGATTCAAGTATTCAAAATTTAAGTGTTTTAAAGAATAGGATTTATAGGATAATAGAATGTTAAGATTATAGCATTCAAACTTAAATACAATTACAAGCTTAATTGTTCTTAGGTGTCTGAGGTGGTAAAAAGAATAGGATTTATTGGATAATAGGATGTTAAGATTATAGCATTCAAACTTGAATACATATTAGAAACTTAATTGTTTTTAGGTGTCTGAGGTGGTAAAACAGAATAGGATATATTGGATAATAGGATGTTAAGATTATAGCTTTCAAACTTGAATGCCCTTACATTTCATAGTTTCGGATTTCAATGTCCATCACCCATTTTACATCTTACATATCCCATCTCCCATTTTCCATTTCTATTATTTTTTAATATACAGTTGAAATTAAAACATCTGACTTCAGCCTTCGAACTCCGGACTTTTTCATTTATCTTTGCGGCAACATGAGTGATAACAGGTACAATCAACGTGGCGTTTCGGCCTCAAAAGAAGATGTGCACAATGCCATCAAAAATATCGACAAAGGAATTTTCCCGAAAGCATTTTGTAAAATCATCCCTGATATTTTAGGTGGAGATGATGATTATTGCAACATTATGCATGCTGATGGTGCAGGTACAAAATCATCCTTAGCTTATGTATATTGGAAAGAAACCAATGATATCTCTGTTTGGAAGGGAATTGCCCAGGACGCAATCATCATGAACCTCGACGATTTAATCTGCGTGGGTGCGACTGATAATATATTACTTTCTTCAACAATTGGTAGAAATAAAAATTTGATTCCAGGCGAAGTAATAGCTGCAGTGATTAATGGAACCGAAGAAATTCTTGCTGATTTACGAGAACAAGGCATTTCTATTTACTCAACAGGAGGCGAAACTGCAGATGTTGGCGATTTAGTTAGAACCATTATTGTTGACTCTACGGTAACCTGTCGCATGAAACGTGATGACGTCATTAGCAACGACAATATCAAACCAGGGAATGTGGTTGTAGGTTTAGCTTCATACGGTCAGGCTACTTACGAAATTGAATATAATGGTGGAATGGGATCTAACGGATTAACCTCTGCCCGTCATGATATTTTTAACAAAACTGTAGCAAACAATTACCCAGAAACTTTCGATGCTGCTGTGCCGCATGATTTGGTTTTTTCTGGAAATAAAAAATTAACGGATGAGATTGAAATCGATGGTTTTGGAAAAATTACGGTTGGCAAACTTGTTCTATCTCCTACCCGCACTTACGCACCAGTAATTAAAAAAATCTTAAACAAATACCGCAAACAAATTGATGGTATTGTACATTGCAGCGGCGGTGCACAAACTAAAGTGCTGCATTTTGTAAACGATGATATTCATGTAATAAAAGATAATCTATTTCCAGTGCCACCATTATTTAAATTGATTCAGGAAGAATCTGGTACCGATTGGAAAGAAATGTACAAAGTGTTTAATATGGGCCACCGAATGGAACTCTATGTATCTGAAGAAATAGCAGCTGATATTATTGAAATCTCCAAAAGCTTTAATATTGATGCCCAAACTATAGGACGCGTAGAAAAAAGCGATAAAAAGCAAGTTACTATAAGCAGCGAAAAAGGGACGTTTGTTTATAATTAAGGAAACTATAAAAAGTAAAAAGCCTTAAAGATTTAAAAATCTTTAAGGCTTTTTTTGTTAAGAAGAAATAGTAACAAATAAAACTACTCAGATTATAAACTCATAATTATTAAAAGTCAGATTAAGTCATAAAAAAAGCTCCCGATGAAAACCGGGAGCTTTTAGTATATACTAATTTAAGTCTTAGTTAAAATTATAACGAACACCAAACTGCATGTAATAAGTAGAAGCTGTTGTTTGAGATGTACCAAAAGTTTCTCTAACGATATCACCAGATGCTGTAGCAACTCTGAATGTAGGCCTTGTACTTGCATTGATTGCATTAACATTTTGAGGTACCAATACTTGAGTACTATTAACAAAATTAACATTACCCCAATTACGGTTTAGCAAATTACCTACGTTAAAGATATCTACAGTGAATTGAAAAGAATTTTTGGTTTTACCAAAATCTTTGAAAACTTCCTGAGTTAATCTTAAATCAAATTGATTTCTCCATGGAGATACACCTCCGTTACGCTCAGCAACTGAACCTCTATTCTTGCTTAAATACTTATCTTGACTGATATATGCTTCGAAAATATCTGCTTGCTCTTGAGCACTATAAGCTCTTGTATAGTTGGTAGTTCCTGCTGGGATAGCAACGAAAGAAGCTGCAGTTAATTCACCTGCTCTAGGGATATAAATTAAGTCATTTCCCGAAACACCATCACGGTTAAAATCACCATTATAAGTGTATGAGAATCTACCTTGTTGAGCACCTTCGTAGAATAAAGAGAATGAAGTAGCCAAGTTGCCAAAATACGCTTTTCTATATGAAACATTAGCAACAATTCTATCTGGATTTAAGTTACTTGAATAACTTAAGGTAGGAATATTCGCATTGTTTTGAGTTTGTGGTGCATTCCATAACCCAGCCAATTGGTCGCCACCTTGATCTCCGTAATTACGTTGGTCTGAACGTGTATAAGCAATCATCGCTGAAACGCCGTTGCTGAATTGTTTAGTCAATTGAGCAGTTGCCATCCAGTTATAACCGCCTTTAACGTTTTCCATTCGGATTGCATTGAAACCAGTCACAGTTCCATTTGCACCACCACTTGGCGTACCATTAGCAACTGGTAAACCAGAACCATTGATTGGATTGATGTATTTATCAGAATTACTTGATGGATAGAACAATCTTCCATCAGGATAACCTGAAATTTGAATAGTTGGATTTACAAGGTTTAAGTTTTTAGCAACCGCAACGTTTAAATCACGACCATAAATCCCCTCTAAGGTACCAACGATACCGCCTGGTAACTTAACATCGAAAGCTAAACTTGATTTCCATGTTTGTGGGAATTTAAGGTTTGGAGCCATTACGCTAATACCCGAAGAAGGGATAGAACTTCCTGCAGCCGGAGCAGCTGTTGATAATTGTGGAGCAATCGAAGGATTGAAAAACGGTACTGCAGTACCAGTGTAACTTTGAGTATATTGGATTAAACCAGCATCACCAGATTGAGAAACAATCCATACAAAAGGAATACGACCTGTAAAAATTCCAGAACCACCACGAACTTGGAATGAACGATCTCCCATCACATCCCAGTTAAAACCAAAACGTGGTGAGAAAGAAATTTTATTTTCAGGTAAAACACCTGTATCAACTCTCTGACCTCCGAAATTTAAGCCAGCAACCAATGGATGGGTTCTAACTTCAGTCACATCTGGATAAGTAGCTTGTTCAACACGTAAACCCGCTGTTAATTTTAAACGATCAGTAACTGTAAACTCATCCTGTAAATAGGCTGAATACTGATTAAATTCGAAGCTTGGGTATGCTTGTGAACCATCTG
This sequence comes from Pedobacter lithocola, assembly GCF_042650845.1. Classification (NCBI taxonomy): domain Bacteria; kingdom Pseudomonadati; phylum Bacteroidota; class Sphingobacteriia; order Sphingobacteriales; family Sphingobacteriaceae; genus Pedobacter; species Pedobacter lithocola. Next base: position 1,141,184 of record NZ_JBHSBW010000007.1, read on the forward strand.
CTGTTAAAGGATAAGTAACTGTGTACTGAAGTGGTCTCTGATTCGTGATGAAATCATTCCATGTTCTAAAAGTATAGAAACCTGTTCCAAAGCGTTGGAAGCCATTCTTAGTTTTACTAAACTCTGCCTGAACACCTAGAGTTAAATTGTGTTTACCTAACGCTAAACTTAAATCATCACTATAGGTGTATGTTGTTACATCTCTAAGGTTTCCATAAGAAAATGGCTCGTAACCAAACGTTGTCAAAACACTACCCAAGTTATTACCAGTTGGCACACCATCCAATATATCGACTAAAGGAAATAAAGCACTATCTGACGTCCGAGGATCATTTTGATGAGAATAAGTTGCTCTTAAAACATTTGTTACCTTACTACCAAAATTTGAGTTTAACTCTGCAACTCCAGAATATAAATTAGCTGCTTGGTAATAATTTGAGTTAAAAAAAGGTAGGCCCGAATTTCTAGCACTACCAGAACGAGCACCTGCATACGCAAAACCTGTTATAGAGCCAATTGGCGAACCAGTTGTTGATGCACTAGCTGACGCTGGGCTCTTGCTCTCAACTTGATTATAACGAACACTAAAACGATGATTTTTATTAATATTCCAATCCAAGCGGGCAAACATTTTTTCATTATCACTTACGTTAGAATATCCTTGGTAAGGACCAGTTGCATAACCGTAAGTATTAGCTAAATATGAACTAACACCATTTAAAAATGTTTCTGATGCTTGTGCAACATTTGTATTTGCTGGTATGTATGGACTTAGTGCACTTGAAGCGATTCTTTGAGTTCCCGGTGATGTTGTAAGTTTTTTCTCATAGTTTACGAAGAAAAATAATTTATCCTTAATTATTGGACCACCTAAACTAAAACCATAATTTTTCTCGTCTAATTTTTGAAGTGTACCTAGTCTAAAGCTTTCACCAATTCTTTTCCCTTGATTATCTTCACCACGCATGGTGTAAAAAGCGTTACCAGAAAAAGAATTCGTACCAGAACGAGTTACAGCACTAACAGAGCCACCTGTGAAACCAGTTTGACGAGCATCATAAGGAGTTACGTTTATCGAAATTTGCTCCAATGCATCAATCGAAATTGGTGAACCACCTGCAGGAATATTACCACCAATACCAAATTGATTGTTAAAGTTAGCACCATCTACAGTAAAGTTGTTGGAGCGGTAATTACCACCTCCAATTGAAGTACCGTTTGACTGTGGTGTTAAACGGGTTAAATCATTTACACTACGTGTAATTGTTGGTAAACTCTGAATTTGTGCTTTATTAATTACTGTTGAAGTTCCGTTTTTATTAGAATTTAAAATCGCATTGGAACCTTGACCAACAACTTTAACCTCAGCCAAAGTTGAGCTATTATCAACTAAAGTAGTATTGATAACATAAGGCTCACCTAATTTTAAATAAACATCTGATAATTTAGAGGCCTTGTAACCTACAAAACTAACTTCAACTGTGTACGGTCCGCCAACACGCATACCACCAATTGTAAAACGACCATCATTGTTGGTTGATACCGTATAAACAGTACCTGTGGGCGTGTGCGTAGCTTTAATGCTTGCGCCAGGCAAAGTGCCTTTGTCATCCTTAATGGTTCCTGTCATAGATGATGTAGTTACCTGTGCATTAACACTAAAGGTAATCGCTACAAAAGCCACAATAACAAGCATTAATCTTAAAAGTAAAGATTTCTTCATACTTTGATTTTTAAATTTGTTTTTTTTGAATAATAAATCGGGGAAGATTTTATGCCGCAAATTTACTTATTAATTTTTAACACATTTTAACATCCAATGTTAAATAATTATTAATTCTACCAATACTTTTCAACAATTAACATCGATAATTTATGCGTTCACTATGAGCATATTAACAATCAACCTAATTAGTTATAAATCAAATGTAAATAAGCATCTCAAAAACTGATAAATGACATAAATAAATGGTTTTCGATAAAATATTTGCGTTTTATATGCTTCAATTGTCAATTCTGGATAATTTATTTCTGTATCTAAATAATCACCCAATCAATTAACATTTTTTTTTTAGTTTTGACGATTGGTGCGCAGGATTAAATTCACCAATAATGTAATGCAGATATTTTTATAGATGCGGGATTAATTTGCATTCAGCGAAGACCTCTTTAACCAAAGATTACTTGAAATACAAAACATTTAAAATACAAATCTCTTTAGTGTAGAGAAAACCTTCTATAGTTAACTACTTAAATTGTTAATAAGTTGCAGAAGTTTATGTCTACAAGTAAAAAATAAACTATAAAAACAGATGAATTACGACGTTATTGTTTTAGGCAGCGGCCCAGGTGGTTATGTAGCTGCAATCAGAGCTTCTCAATTAGGACTAAAAGTTGCTATTGTTGAGCGTGAATCATTAGGTGGAATTTGTTTAAACTGGGGATGTATCCCAACTAAAGCACTTCTAAAAAGTGCACAGGTTTTTGAATATATTAATCACGCTGCTGATTATGGAATTACAACATCTGGTGCCACAGCAGATTTTGCAGCAGTAGTAAAACGCAGCCGCGGTGTAGCCGATGGTATGAGCAAAGGCGTTCAATTTTTAATGAAAAAAAATAAAATTGATGTAATTATGGGTACTGGTAAGGTTAAGCCAGGAAACAAATTAGAGGTTAAAGGTGCTGATGGTTCTCAACAAGAATTAACAGCTAAAAATATTATTATAGCAACTGGAGCACGTTCGAGAGAATTGCCAAACCTGAAGCAAGACGGTAAGAAAATTATTGGTTATCGCCAGGCAATGGTTTTACCTGAGCAACCTAAAAGCATGGTTGTTGTTGGTTCTGGTGCGATTGGTGTTGAGTTTGCCTATTTTTATGCTACAATGGGTACGAAAGTTACTATCGTAGAATTTATGGAAAATGTAGTACCTGTTGAAGATGAAGATGTTTCGAAACAATTATTACGTAGCCTTAAAAAAGTTGGTATCGATGTAATGACTTCTGCTTCTGTTGAAGCCGTTGATACAAGTGGTGCTGGCTGTAAAGTTTCTATAAAAACAGCTTCCGGCATGCAAACTATCGAAGCGGATATCGTTCTATCTGCTGCAGGTATTGTTGCCAACATCGAAAACATTGGTCTAGAAGAAACAGGCATCAAAACAGAAAAAGGAAAAATCGTTACGGATGAATTCTATAATACATCGGTAAAAGGCTATTATGCTATTGGTGATGCGGTTGGCGGACAAGCTTTAGCCCATGTTGCATCAGCAGAAGGAATTATTTGTGTAGAAAAAATTGCTAGTCAGCATGTTGAGCCATTAGATTATAACAACATCCCTGGATGTACGTATTGCACACCAGAAATAGCATCAGTTGGTTATACAGAAAAAGCAGCAAAAGCAGCTGGTTACGAGTTGAAAATTGGTAAGTTTCCATTTTCTGCATCGGGTAAAGCAAGTGCGGCTGGAGCAAAAGATGGTTTCGTTAAACTTATTTTTGATGCTAAATATGGAGAATTATTAGGCGCACACATGATTGGTACAAACGTTACTGAAATGATCGCCGAAATCGTTGTAGCTCGTAAATTAGAAACAACAGGACATGAGATGATAAAATCTGTTCACCCGCACCCAACCATGAGCGAAGCCATTATGGAAGCTGCCGCTGATGCGTATGGAGAAGTGATACATTTGTAAGGAAGGTTTATAGGTTGAAGGCTTAAGGTTTAAGGCCGAAGAATGCAGAAATACTGCAAATCTATAATTTCAATCAATTTAATCGTTAAATTTATCTTCCATAAATAAAATTATAATAAATCAAAACCCTTTAGTTTGTTCTAAAGGGTTTTGTATTTTTATAGCCTATTTTTTTAATAAACCCTAAACCCTAAACCCTAAATGAAACTCCACACCATAAACACAGGCTTATTTAAACTTGATGGCGGCGCTATGTTTGGCGTTGTGCCAAAAGCAATATGGCAAAGAACAAACCCTGCTGATGCGAATAACCTTTGTACCTGGGCGATGCGATGCCTTTTAATTGAAGATGGTAATAACCTTACATTAATAGATGCAGGAATTGGAAATAAGCAAGATGAAAAGTTTTTTAGTCACTATTATTTGCATGGCGATGATTCGATGGATAAATCTTTGTCAAATTTAGGATTTAGTAAAGCAGACATTACCGATGTATTTTTAACCCATCTGCATTTCGACCATGTTGGCGGCGCTGTAATTCGTGATGGAGAAAAACTAATTCCAGCATTTAAAAACGCGACTTATTGGAGCAATGAAAAACATTGGCAATGGGCTGTTGAACCGAATGCCAGAGAAAAAGCATCATTTTTAAAGGAGAATATTTTGCCCATTCAGGAAAGCGGACAATTAAAATTCATTTCCGAGCAAGAAAATATCGAATGGAGAAAAGGAATTAATATCAGCTTTGCTTACGGACATACCGATGCCATGATGCTTCCAAAAATAAATTACAAAGGTAAAACCATCGTTTACATGGCTGATTTATTACCTTCTGTTGGGCACTTGCCTCTACCCTATGTGATGGCTTATGATATGTTTCCTTTGAAAACACTTACCGAAAAACAAGCTTTTTTAGAGGAAGCAGTAAACGAAAATTACATTCTGTATCTGGAGCACGACCCAATTCACGAGTGTTGTACTTTGCAAAGAACTGAAAAAGGAATTCGTGTGGCAGAAACTTTTAACTTAAGCGATATCTTATCATGATTCGCAAAGCAAAAATTAGCGATGCAAAAGCTGTTGCCCCGCTAATTATTCAGGCGATGGGCGAACTAGCTTACAAATTAAGCAATACTAGTAATCATGATGCTACATTAGAATTATTTGACTATTTCTTTAAAGAAGCCAATAACCAGTATAGTTTTGAAAATACATTAGTTTATGCTAATGAAAACGATGAAGTACTAGGTTCAATAAACGCTTATGATGGTGCAAAGTTATTAGAATTGAGAACTAACTTTTTAAATTACCTCTCCCTCCATTGTGGATTAAAAAACTTTAATCCTGAACCCGAAACGCAAGCTGGTGAATTTTATCTAGATACGATTAGTGTAAGCCCAGCCGTACAAGGTAAAGGTATTGGCAAGCAATTAATTGACGCAGCAATTAAATGGGCAGCTGAGTTAAATCATACTAGAGCAGGTTTACTAGTCGAAACTAATAACCATAAGGCTTTAAAACTTTATCAAAACAAAGGTTTCAAAATAATTGATGAAAAACAATTTATTGGTGGAAGTTATCATCACATGGTTTATCAAATCTCGATGTAAATCGTTACAATCTAAAACCAAAAATTTATTTCTATTTTTATTTGTATTTAATCTAAATAATGCCAATTTTTGCATCAGATGGAAAAAGCTTGTATCAATATCAACGAACTGATTAACGTATTCTCAACTAAAGAAGGTTCTATTTATCAATCGGATAAGTTAAACTGCTTTTTTGTTGATTTCGGTGGTAAGTTTGCTCGCTACAATTGCCTATCACTTCGCAAATTAAAAAAGGTTGTAGAAGATATTGATATTGATTCACTTCTATTAAATACTCTTAGAGCTGATTTTGAATTAGTAACTTTTAACGGCTGCGAACATATCTATCTGTTAAACGCTTGCGAAATTGTTGCCTTAAAAGAATTACTTCAAGGTACTTTTACCATGTTTAAATTAAATCATTTAATTAGCGATTGCTTACATAGATTAGTTGTTTAGCGATATTGGCTAATAGAATAGAAAAAAAATTAACAATCAAATAAGTAATTACTCTTTCCATTTTCCATCACCCATTCTCCATCCACCCTACGTCATCTTCCATCATCCCACACACATCCTCCATCTTACATCTTCTCTACAACAATTTAGACTAATTTCATATAGTAAATATTGCACACAATTTGCCTAGTAAGATGTTACATTTGTGTTATTAGTTAAGCAAATTAAATTATGAAAGACTTAATGCGTATTAAATGTTTAATATCTCAGGATATTGAAACACTTTTAAATCAGCAAATTAAAAAAGAAGCACACTCTTCATCACTATATTTATCAATGTCGTCTTGGTGCGACCAAAATGGATTTGATTTTTCGGCAGATTACTTTGCAAAACAATCTGAAGAAGAAAGAATGCACCAGTTAAAACTATTCAAATACGTTTTAGATATGGGTGGCAACGCTATATCGCCAGAAGTTAATGGAATCAAGACAGATTTTGCAGGCTTCAGAGAAGTTTTTGAAGATGCTTTGGAAGCAGAAATCGCTATCACACAAAGCTTTAAAAATATTTATGCTAAATGCCAAAACGAACAAGATTTTGTTACGATGGAATTTTTAAATTGGTTCTTGAAAGAACAACGTGAAGAAGAATATAAAGCTCGTCGTGCTTTAGAATTGTTTGAAGTTATTGGCGAAGAAGGTACTGGAAGATGGGAGATTGACAAACACGTTAACAAAATCACTTATTCAGAACAATAAGCAACAAAACAAATATTATCAAAAGGCTATCTTAATTAAATTTAAGGTAGCTTTTTTTGTTTATAAACTTTTTTTAGCCAAAAAAAAATCTAGATTGATTATTGTTTAGCAAAAATTCGGCACGAAACTCATTAACATTAATAAGGAAATTTTATTATTTATGAGATTTAAACAATTATGAACTATGCTAACTTCATTGTATCTCAACCTCCAAAAATAAAAAAAGCTTCTTTTTACAAAGAAGCTTTAATTTAGTTTAGGTTGTTTGGTTTATGTTGATTATGAATATCCTATTTTGAACGTTTTTATAAAAAAAGCGCCGTTACCAGCGCTTTTTTTAAACCAAATATATAATAATAATTAACGAGCATTACAAATATACGAACATACTTTAGATTTGCAATATTTATATTTAATTTTTTAATAATAATTTTCAATAAAAATATAATAACCTAAAAATCAGTATAAAAATCAATAAAATTGAACTAAAAAACATACTTATTTTAATTTTTATACAAAAAACTTGGTAATTATACTTTCAAGGTCATACTTTAAGCAAATATTTAAGTTATATGATAGAAGATTTTATAAAAAATTACTTAAATCACCCTAACACTTACGATGAAATGTTTTTTAATAGTGATAACTATCGGCATCATTATTCAAATTTCATTAACAATTTCTCTAAAGAATCTCTCGACAACCTAAACAAAAAGGAAGAATTGGCTAAAAAATTATTTATGAGCCAGGGAATTACTTTTACAGTTTATGATAGTGGAGAAGGAATAGAGAAAATTTTCCCTTTTGATATTATTCCACGCATTATTACCTCGAGTGAGTGGGCATTTATTGAAAAGGGAATTAAGCAACGATTAAAAGCGCTTAATCTTTTCTTGAAGGATGTTTACAGCAATCAATTTATTTTGAAGGATAAAATTGTTCCAACGAATGTAATTTATTCTTGTCCGCATTTTTTGCGTGAGATGCACAATGTAAACGTGCTGCATGATATTTACATACACATTGCTGGTATCGATCTAATCCGCGACCATGATGGAACTTTTTATGTTCTGGAAGATAACCTTCGGACTCCTTCTGGCGTAAGTTACATGCTCGAAAACAGGGAAATTACCAAAAGGCTTTTTCCTGATCTTATTCCGCAATGTGGCGTAAGAAGTGTAACAGAATACCCAGCCATTTTATACAAAAACCTAATGGCGCTTTCACCAAGAGCAGTTTCTAATCCAACAATTGTGATGTTAAGTCCGGGAATGTACAATTCTGCATATTATGAACATACCACACTTGCCAGATTGATGGGCGTTGAATTGGTAGAAGGCCGTGATTTGGTTGTAAAAAATCAGAAGGTATTTATGAAAACAACCATTGGTTTACAGCAAATCGATGTGATTTATCGCCGTGTAGATGATGATTATCTAGACCCGTTGGTTTTTAATCCAAATAGTGTTTTAGGCGTTGCCGGTTTAATGGGCGCATACAGAAAAGGTAATGTCGCTATTGTAAATGCCGTTGGAAATGGTGTTGCAGATGATAAAGCCGTTTATACCTACGTTCCAGATATGATTAAGTATTACCTGAATGAAGAACCGATTTTAAAAAATGTACCAACCTATCAACTAAGCAACCGCGACGAATTGGAGTATGTTTTCGAAAACATCAATAAAATGGTTATTAAAAAAACTAATGGAAGTGGTGGTTATGGGATGTTAATGGGACATGCAGCGAGCGAACAAGAAACAGAAGAATATAAACTCGAGATTTTAAAAGATCCGAGAAACTTTATTGCTCAGCCAACAATTAGTTTATCTTCTGCCCCATGCTTTATTAATGGAAAACTATCTCCAAGAAGAATAGATTTGAGGCCTTTCGCACTTAACGGACCTGATGGAATTTCGATTGTACCAGGCGGACTAACTAGAGTTGCTTTAAAAGAAGGCTCGTTAGTCGTAAATAGTTCGCAAGGCGGTGGCAGTAAAGATACATGGGTTTTAACTTCTTAGAATACAAATATGTTAAGTAGAGTAGCTTCAAGCTTATATTGGTTAAGCAGATACGTGGAGCGCAGCGACGGTATGTTGCGCATGTTAAAAATAAATTATGCTTCATCTCAAGATACCATACAGGAATTCACCTGGAAACCTGTAATTAGAATTTTTTCGTCTGATGATGAAAATGAATTGTTAAACATTCAGCATGATAGCCGTGCTGTTATAGAGTACCTTTTATTAAACAGAGAAAATCCGAATTCGATTTTAAATATCATTACCCTTGCCCGAGAAAATGCCAGAAGTGTGCAAGAGCATATTCCAAAAGATTTATGGCAATGCTTAAATGAATATTATCACACCGTAAAAGATGAAAAACTGTTGTGGTATGTACAAAAAGACGACCCAATAACTGCTTTGGATATTTTGATTAAACAAGTAATGTTATATCATGGCACAGCCGATAGCGCTATGGAACGTGGTGAAAGCAGAAGTTTTATGAAAATTGGTAAACACCTCGAGCGGAGCATTCAATCGATTGATATTTTGGATATAAAATTTAGTTCGATAACTACCAACCCAGATTTGTTAACCGATATTGCTTATTGGAAACACCTGCTCCTATCTTTAGGTGGCTACGAATTGTATTTAAAAACCTATCGACAAGGATTTGACGCTAAAAACATTATCGAATTGGTAATGCTGAACAATGATTTCCCACGTTCGGCATTATATTCTATGCACAATATCGAACGTTATTTTGGCCGTTTAAAAAGCGAAAATAATATCGAGCATTACAATAATTTATCTTTTAAGATTGGAAGGTTAAAAAGCATGATAACTTACAGTTCGGTAAATACTATGGGCGAAGAGCAATTGCATGATTATTTAACACAAATCAGATCTGAAGTTTTTGGTATCGGAAATTCTTTAAACGAATATTATTTCGCAAATTCATAAGTCATCCCGATAGGTTCAAATAAAATAATTTAACGAAAGCATTTATGCCATTATTTAAAATTAAACACATTACCAATTACAAATACGAATTGCCTGTTCGGGATAGCGCAAATCAGATTATTTTATTCCCGATTAAAGATGATTTTCAAAAAGTTGTTCAGCATGATTTGAATATTTCTGGAAGTCCTGAAATTGAAATTTTTATTGATTATTATGGAAATGAAGTTGGAACTTTTACACAGAATGAACCGCACAATCAATTAAAGATATTTTCGAAAGTTTGTGTTGAGACTTTTCCGAAGCCATTGCCGCAAGATGATATGTTTAGTAGCGAACAATGGAACAGCTTGGATATGCTTAAATATGAAGTTCCATATATAGATTATTTACGTCAAGAATCTTTCGATGGAATTATAGCTTTGAAAGACACCTCATTATCCATTAAAAATGATGATGATACACCTTATCAAACGGCAATAAAGTACTGCGAACATGTGTTTCGTAATTTCGAATATATTAAAGGCATAACTGCAGTAGATACCACCCTTGAAGAAATTATGAAGTTAAAAGCAGGTGTGTGTCAGGATTTTGCACATGTTTTAACCGCAATGCTCCGATTGACTGGAATCCCTGCCCGCTATGTGAGTGGTTACATATGCCCGAATAGAGATGGCATGAGAGGCGAAGGTGCCACACACGCCTGGGCAGAAGCATACTTGCCAGAATATGGTTGGCTAGGGCTTGATCCAACTAATAATTGCATCGCAAATGAAAACCATGTTCGCTTGGCTGTAGGTAGAAATTTTACAGATTGCTCTCCAGTTAAAGGTGTTTACAAAGGTGGCTTTGAACACATTATGGAAGTAAATGTTTCTGTAGGATATAATGACGAGGATTTTAATGAAAATGAAAATTACTTCCAACCAAAGGAAGTGAATTATTCTAAACCATCTGCAACAGTAACCTCTGCAAGGAAGCAAAATAGCTATCAGCAGTATATGGAGGCCATGCAGCAGCAACAACAATAGACTAGGATTTATTAGGATTTTGGGATTATAGGATAAGGGAGAATAAGACCATGAATTTATTGAGATTTTAGGATTCTAGGATAATTCAGGATAAGAGCGAAGAGATATGCAGTTTTTTAATGGCTGGTGATTAGAAATTATAAATTGAAATCTAGGAACTGCCAACTGGTAAAGTTTTTTTTCTAAATTTGCGGCTTTTACAAATAAGAATATGATTAAGAGACAGCAAATTAAAGATTTATTAAAATCGACTGCATTTGGCACAGAAGTAACGGTTATGGGATGGGTTAGAACTTTCCGTAATAACCAGTTTATCGCTTTAAATGATGGAAGTTGCATGAGCAATATCCAGGTAGTTATAGACTTTAATAATCTACCCGATGAACTGTTGAAAAGGATTACAACCGGTGCTTCGATTGCTGCAACGGGAATGTTAATCGAATCATTAGGAAAAGGACAAACTGTAGAAATTAAAGCAAGTAAAGTGGAGATTTTAGGTGATAGCGACCCTGAAAAATTTCCTTTACAGCCTAAAAAACATAGTTTGGAGTTTTTACGCGAGATTGCTCACCTACGTTTCCGTACCAATACGTTTAATGCCGTTTTTAAAGTTCGCCATGCTTTGGCATTTGCTATACATCAGTTTTACAATGAGCGTGGTTTCGTATATATGCATACTCCGGTAATTACGGCTAGTGATGCAGAAGGTGCCGGAGAAATGTTTAAGGTTACTACTTTAGATTTTGACAACACACCCCGAACTGAAAATGGAAAGGTAGATTTTTCTCAGGATTTCTTCGCTCGTGCAACCAACTTAACGGTATCTGGTCAGCTGGAGGGCGAATTGGCAGCTATGGCTTTTGGTCAAATTTATACTTTCGGACCAACATTTAGAGCTGAAAATTCGAACACTACACGCCACTTAGCTGAGTTTTGGATGATTGAACCAGAGGTTGCTTTCGCCGATTTGGAAGATAACATGCAGCTTGCTGAAGATATGATGAAGTATGTTATTAAATATGCTTTAGATAATTGCAAAGATGAATTGGAGTTTTTAAATACTCGTTTAGCTGAAGAAGATAAACAAAAACCACAAAACGAACGCAGCGAATTTAGTCTTTTAGAAAAACTTGATTTCTGCTTGGCAAATGATTTTGAGCGGTTAACTTATACAGAAGCCATCAGAATTTTAAGATCATCGAAACCAAATCAAAAAAAGCAATTTAAATACTTAATTGATGAATGGGGAGCTGATTTACAAAGCGAACACGAACGTTATTTAGTAGAAAAACACTTTAAAAAACCGGTAATTTTAACCGATTATCCAGCCGATATAAAATCTTTCTACATGCGTCAGAACGAACCAGATGCTGAAGGCAGACAAACAGTTGCTGCAATGGATATTTTATTTCCAGGAATTGGTGAAATGATTGGCGGTTCGCAACGTGAAGAACGCTTAGATAGATTAACCAAAAGAATGGAAGATATGAATATTCCACAAGATGAGCTTTGGTGGTATTTAGATACCCGCCGTTTCGGTTCAGCTCCTCATGCTGGCTTTGGTTTAGGTTTTGAGCGTTTGGTATTGTTTGTTACCGGTATGACCAATATTCGTGATGTAATAGCGTTTCCACGTTTTCCTAAAAACGCAGAGTTTTAGCCGCCTTCAAGACTTACGAAGTTTCCTTGGCTCATTGCCTTTCAAAACTTCGTAAGTCTATAGCCGATTTAAGATAAATGCTTTGGCAAGTCCTCTACCCGCTCGCAACCAAGCTGATCCATAACTTGTTTAAGTTGGGTTTTAAGCATACCAATAGTGTGGTTACCGCCTTCATTTCCCAGCGCACCAACGCCGTACATAAAAGTTCTACCCAAGAAAGTAAAATCGGCACCAGCGGCAATCGTTCTCGCTACATCTGGTCCTGAGCGAATACCACTATCCATCATCACAGTAATCTTGTCTTTATATTTTTCAGCGATGGGAACTAATGGTTTGATGGAAGATTGTCCGGCATCTAATTGTCTGCCGCCATGATTAGAAACTATAATTCCATCTAAACCCAAACTTATTGCCATTTGCGCATCTTCTTCGGTTGCAACACCCTTTAATACCAATTTACCTTTCCACTTACTGCGAATAGAAGAAATTCTTTCAGCATTTAATCTGCCAGAAAAAGTTTTGTTCATATACAAACCAAGCTGCTTCATGTTCAATCCTTTGGGCATGTATGGTTTCATGGTTTCAAACGCTGGCTGACCGTGAAACAAAGTTTTTAAAGCCCATTCTGGTCGCCCTACAATTTGGAGCATATTTCTAAGCGACATTTTTGGTGGCATCGCAAGTCCATTTCGAATATCTCTTGGTCGGAAACCGAAACTTGGCACATCACATAGAATTACTAAAACCTTACATCCAGCGGCTTCAGCACGATTTATAATGTCATCAGTAATTTTACTTTCTGCAGGATGATACAACTGATACCAGGCATTGCCTTCCGTAATTTCCATTATTCTTTCGATTGAAGATGTACTTACTGTACTTAACACGAATGGAATATTATGTTCAAAAGCAGCTTTAGCCAAAATTTCGGGGGCGTTTGGCCAGATTAATCCTTGCAAACCAACAGGTGCAATACCGAACGGAGCATCGTAAGTATGCCCGAAGAGTGTTGTTTTGAGTGATGCCTCTGTAAAGTTTTTTAAATAATAAGGTAGCAATTCTAGATTCCTGATATCTTCCGTATTTCGAAATAGATTTACATCTTCATTACATCCACCATCTAAATATTCAAAAGCAAAACGTGGCATTTTCGATTTTGCCTTATTTCGTAAATCATCGATAGAAGGATAATCTGCGTTATATTTCCAGCTCATTTTATGTTGTGTTTATAATTGTACGCTGCGTTGAATAGCAGAATAATATTTTAATTGAATCATGTCGGTAGGTGCAGGATTTGAATTCCATGCATCATTAATAGAAAGTGCAGTTCCAATAGCTGTAGCCTGAGAAACTGATGATGCGTAAACCTCAATATCAGGAACTGCAGTAGCTAATAAGTGCATATAAATTGCATTTTTACCAAAACCACCATCAACAAAAATTCTCTTAACCCCTTGATTTAAAATTAGTTTTAATGAATAAACTTGTTGCTTCACCAAATCAAAAATCAATTGGTGGTAAGCTTCTTCAGCAGTTTTAAACTGATTTAAATCTCTATCGGGAAATGCCGAATTAGCAAAAAATTCTGTTTGAAGTATTGCGTTTTCGGGAATTTTATTTGCCAGGTTTAAAATCATTGCAGGATTAAACTTTAGGTGCTTGAAAATGTAAGCGGCTCTATCAAAATGTTCTGCAATTCTTTTTAACTGAAGCTCATGCTCATAGCCGGCAAAAATTCTCGATGCTTTTACAGCCTTTCCTTTGTAATGCATATAACAAAGACAATCTTGCTTTAATTCATCAGCCTTTAAAATTTCCTGATTAAAGGGATTTAAACTGATGCACCACGTTCCGGTTGAGAGTAATATAAAGGGTGTAGAAAAATTAGCCAAATATGGTATTAATGCTGCTGAACTATCGTGTAAGCCTACGCCTACCTTTACTTCCAAACCTTCGAAAAGCGTTTTTAAGCTCGAATCTGCAGGGGTAAATTCGCCAAATTTTTGTTCAAGCTGTTCTGCCAAAACCCAATCGTGATATGTATTCTTATTAAAATCCCAAAGTTGTGTGTGGCAGCCAATGCTTGTTATATCGGCAACAGCTTTACCTGTAATTAGATAGCTTAAATATTGAGGTAAATGTAACGCAAATTTGATTTTAGCAAACACTTCGGGTTTTTCCTTTTTAAGGCGATACAATTGCATGCCCGAATTTAAACTACCCAAAATAGGCGAAGCTGTTTCTAATGAAATCTTCTCTTCACCCCCATAAGTTTCATAGAATTGATTCTTTAAACCTGCCGGATATTCTTTTAAGTAATTATATAGTGGTGTTAGTGGCTCACCGTTTTCATCGAGATAAACAAAACTTGCACCATAGGTAGAAAAATTGATTGCCCTTATTTCAAATTCTTTAAGCTGCATTACCTGGTTTAGTGAGTCATAAACCGAAGAACATAAACTATCGAGGTTCTCACAAGGCTCTCCGTCTTCATCCTTTGTTTCTACAAAGCGGGCAGAACGTTCGTAAACGATATTATAATTTTCATCGATTAAAAACAATTTTTTGTTCGTTTTTCCTACATCAAATATGGCTGCAACGGCTTTCGGCATGTTTTCTTATTTAATTATAAACCTGTTGCAACTGTTCCTAAACCCCTAGTTTTAACCAATTGTGTACGAACACTTAAATCGCGATACAAACCAATTGGCGATAGTGCGGCATTTGCTCTTAACCTCGCTTCGGCTACTAATGCTCTTAAATCGCTTCGAAAAGTATGCTGTAAAATCTCTTGTGCTTTAGCAACATCATTATTTTCTTGAGCGGCAATTAATGATTTTCTATCAACCAATAAAGCTTGTGCATAGGCAATCATGATGGCCTCAACCGATTGTAATAAATCTTCTAATGGATCTTTCACATTGTGAGAAGCATCAATCATCCAACCTAAATCCTTTGCATGGTTCATACCTTTGGCATCCATACCTTCAACCAATTCATTAAAAATTAGAAACAGTTGGTAAGGTTTAATGCTGCCCGCTGTTAAATCATCATCGCCATATTTAGAATCATTGAAGTGAAAACCACCCAATTTGCCTTCCATTAAAAGCAAAGCAACAATTTGTTCGATGTTTGCATTTGGCAAATGGTGACCTAAATCTACCAGGGTAAATGCTTTTTTACCAAGTTTAGATGCATAAAGAAGTGATTGCCCCCAATCGCCCACTGTAGTTGAGTAAAAATTTGGTTCGAAGGCTTTGTATTCAACAAACATTTTCCAATCATCAGGCAAAGCCGAATAAATTTCTTGCAAACTTTCTAATGTATTTTCAAAGGATTTGCGGAAATTTAACTGACTAGGAAAACATGAACCATCTGCAAGCCAAACCGTTAGTGCATCAGAACCTAATGCAATTCCATGTTTTATAACTTCAATATTGTGGTCTATTGCTTGTTTACGAATATCTTTATTTACATTTTGTAAAGAACCAAACTTATAACTATGTGCACTTCCAGCCTGATCTTGAAACGTGTTCGAATTCATGGCATCGAACTTTAATCCGTAACTGGATGCTAAATTTTTTAAAGCTTCTGCATTTTGGGGAATATCCCAGGGAATGTGTAATGAGATTGCACCGCTTGCTCCGTTTAGCGCATGAAGCAAACCAACATCTTCAATTTTTTCTTCAATAGTTCGGGGTTCGCCACCTGTTATGGCAAATCTTCCAAAACGTGTTCCGCCAGTGCCTAGCGCCCAACTTGGTATTGCGATTTGAAAATCAACAAGTTTTTGAATGACACTTTCTAAATCAACGTGCGACCATTCTTCTTTTAAAAAATTTAGCTTACGCTGATGAGATGTTAAAAGGGAATCATTGTGCTTTTCTATTTGGTTATATTCGATATTCATTAGTTCAATAGGTTAACAGCTCTTAAAACAAACTGCGGTTAATTAATATTTCATTCTATGTATCGGTCTGTGGGGACACAGACCGAGGAGAATCTTAAAAGCTTTAAAACAAGCTTTGGTTTAGTGGTAAATATTTTCAATTATCTTACAAATGCCATGGCAACACCGCCATCAACATTTAAAACATTTCCTGTTGATTTCTGTAATAATCCACCCACAAAAGCGAAACATGCATTTGCAATATCATCAGGCAAAATAATTTGATTTAGCAAAGTACGTTTTGCATAATATGCAGGCAATTCGGCTACGGTAACACCATAGGCTTTTGCTCTTCCTTCGGCCCAACCACCCGCCCAAATATTGCTATCGCTGATAACTGCATCGGGATTTACCACATTTACCCGAATATTATCTGCTCCCAATTCGGCGGCATTTAATCTGCTTAAATGTAGCTGTGCAGCTTTTGCACTTCCATAACCTGCGTTATTTGGTCCGCTTACTAATGCATTCTTACTTACAATATTAATGATATCGCCACCAATATTTTGCTTTTGCATCGTATTTGTTGCAGCCTGAGTAATAAAAAATTGTCCTTTAACTAAAACATCGTATAATAAATCCCAATCCTGTTCGGTATGGTCGCCAATGGTTTTAGATATTGATAATCCTGCGTTATTTACAACAATATCAATTCCGCCAAATGCAAGTGCGGCCGAATTAAAAGCAGCATTAATATCTGCCTGGCTGGTAACATTTAGAATAGCAGTTGCGTAAGAATCTTTTCCAAACTGAGATTTAAATTCTTCACCGGCAGCTTCCAAACGTTCGGCATTCATATCATTTAATATTACAACGCCACCTTCGGCAACAAATTTCTTGGCAATTGCTTTTCCAATACCACCTGCACTACCAGTAATTAAGGCAATTTTTCCAGTAAGTGGTTTTGGTTTTGGCATGCGTTGCAATTTTGCTTCCTCTAACAACCAATATTCAATGTTAAAAGCTTCTTGACGAGGTAATGAAGTATATTCAGAAATGGCCTCCGCTCCTTTCATCACATTAATGGCATTGATATAAAATTCTGCAGCAACTCTTGCGGTTTGCTTATCTTTGGAGAAAGTAAACATTCCGATACCAGGGTACAAAATTACAACCGGATTTGTATCACGAATTGCAGGACTATTTGGATGTTTACAAGTTTCATAATAATCAGTGTACATCGCCCGATAAGATTCGAAAGCAGGTTCTAAAGTTTCTTTTAAAGCTTTCGTATCTGATAAATCAGCATCTGCCGCAAGCGTTAAAACTAACGGACTAATCTTTGTTCTCAAAAAATGATCCGGACAACTTGTTCCCATCGGTGCCAAGCGTTCTAAATCATTTGAATTGATGAACTCTAAAACACGGGCATCATCGGTAAAATGACCAATCATATGTTGTTTTGAAGAACATAAACCACGTAACACTGGTGCCAAAGTAGCAGCCTGATTTTTACGTTTATCCGCTTCGGCACTTTCTATTTTTTGTCCGCCGAACACCAAACCTCTTTTGCCGTAATTCTGGGCTAGATAATCAGAGCAAATTTCGATAACTTCTAAAGTGTTGATGTAACTTTCGTAAGCTGTATCGCCCCATGTAAATAAACCGTGAGAACCCAACATGATACCGCGAATACCTGGATTTTCATCCAAGCATTTTTTTAAGGTTAAACCCAATTCAAAGCCAGGTTTTTTCCATTCTACCCAACCAATTGTACCACCAAACAATTCTTCGGTAATTTTCTTGCCATCTTTAGCTGCTGCAATGGCGATAGCGGCATCAGGATGTAAATGATCGATGTGTGCAAAGGGTAAAAATCCGTGTAACGGAGTATCAATTGAAGGTGCCTTAGAGCTAAGATCGAAAATACAATGGTTAAATAATTCAACCATCTCGTCTTCATGTTCTACTCCGCGATAGATGTTTTTCAAACTTCTTAATCTATCTACATAAAGTGCAGCCAAGCCACTTTTCTTCAATGTACCTAAATCGCCACCAGAACCTTTAACCCACATAACTTCAGTTTCTGTACCTGTAAGCGGGTCTTTTTCTAATAATTTACATGAAGTATTACCACCACCGTAATTGGTTAACCGTAAATCGGCACCTAATAAATTTGAGCGGTAAATTAACAATGCAACTTCATCTCCAGCTAATTTAGCAGCTTCTTCTTCATCCCATAAGTAGCTTACGTACTTATAATTTGTTTCTTTAACAGACATCTATATTGATATTTTATTTTTCTAAAATTTATTTAATTGAATTTCCATAACCCACAATAAGTACAGAAATGATGATGGATAATATCCCCACGATAACAGTGGTGAATGTTTTTTTGGAAACACCTTTCCATTCTTTTAATATTAAGCCCCAAACGTTAGCAATTAAAATGATAAATGCCATGTGTAAAATCCATGAACTTGCACCATTGCCCATTTTACTTTCGCCCATGCCGTAGAAAAAAAACTGCAAAAACCAAGTTGTACCAGCGAGAGCTGAGAAAATATAATTTTTTAATAACGGAGTGCTTGCCTTGGTATAATCGCCAAAAGTCTTATTTCTAGCATTTAAGGCCATACACCAGATAAAATTTGTGGTTAAACCACCCCAAAGTACAATGATGTAGGTTACATTATTTTGAAAAAGAAAGTTGCCTGTTTCGGCAGGATTTGTAGCTTTCCAAACTGCATTTGCTGCATCAGCCATAGGCTTGCCAGCTTCTATACCGAAGTTAAAGCAAGCACTTAAAACCCCAGATACAATACCTACAAATAAGCCCAAACCAAATTTGAATTCGGTTTTAACTTCCATTCCGTGAGGGTCGGTAACATCAGTTTTAATCTCTTTTTCCTTCATCATCCCCGCTTTGCCGCAAATTATAATACCCAAAACGCAGACTAATAATCCAAGTAAAACCATTCTTCCCCAATCTGTTGTAATGAACATGGTAAAAGTATCTTTACCAGCTTGAGGGAAAAAATCGAAATAGATGGATGGCAAAATAGAACCAAGCACCATACAAAGACCCAGAATAATACTGCTACCCAATGAAACACCTAAATAACGAACACCTAGGCCATAAGTTAAACCTCCAATTCCCCATAAAATACCAAAGAAATAGGTTAGCCATAAAATACTTCCGCTACTACCGGCAATAATTGCTGTGAAATTTGGAACGGTTAAATAGGCAGCTAATGGTGGAACGATTAACCAAGAAAATATGCCACCAACAATCCAATAGCTTTCCCAGGCCCAGCCTTTAACCTTTTTATACGGAATGTAAAAACTTCCGGAAGCAAAACCTCCGATAAAATGAAAAATTACGCCTAAAATTGCCTGCATACTATTGGTTTTATATTTGGTGTGTCGAATGTATAAATTGAAATAAACTTAACTGTTATGTACTGTCATGCTGTTAAGAATTACGTTTTATTATATTTGAAGAAAATAATTACCCGTTTTGAAATCAGAAGATTTAGTTAGCCACATTGTTATTGATCAGTATTCTGCTACGCCGAAATATAAGCAGCTGGTTAATACAATTTTATATGCTATCGAAACCGGAAAAATACAGCAAGGAAATATGCTGCCATCCATCAATGAACTCAGTTTTTTTTTAGAGATATCTAGAGATACGGCAGAAAAAGGTTACAGAAGATTAAGAAAACTTGGTGTTATAGAATCTATTCCAGGCAAAGGCTATTTCGTAATTAATACTGATTTTTCAAGGAAGCTTAAAATATGCTTATTGTTTAATAAACTGAGTACGCATAAAAAAATTATTTACGATTCTTTTACCAAAGCCATTGGTGAGCAAGCAGCAATAGATTTATACATTTACAACAACGATTTCTCGCTTTTTAAGAGCCTAATAAATAATAAAAAAGAAGGCTACACACATTACGTAATTATTCCTCATTTTAACGAAGGGGATGAAAGAGCTCAGGATATTATTAATGCAATACCTAGAGAAAAGCTTGTAATTTTAGATAAATTATTGCCCGGCATTACCGATGATTATGCAGCAGTTTACGAAAATTTTGCGCAGGATATTTATAATGCTTTGGAACAGGCGCTTGTACCATTATCAAAATACAACACTTTAAAAATCATCTTCCCTAAAAACACATATTTTCCAAAAGAGATTTTAGATGGTTTTTATAAATTTTGCCAGCAATATGCTTTCAATCATAAGGTTGTAGATAATATTTTAGTCGAGGAAATTGATAAGGGCGAAGTTTATATTAGTTTAATGGAAGATGATTTGGTTACGCTTATAGAACGTTTACTTGCGCAAGAAATGGAAGTTGGTAAGGATGTTGGCGTAATATCTTACAATGAAACACCTTTGAAGCGAATAATATTAAACGGCATAACCACAATATCTACCGACTTTGCCATGCTTGGTACAGAAGCTGCAAATTGCATTTTAAATAATATTAGAGAAAAAATTCATGTTCCCTTCTACTTAAATTTGAGAAAATCGTTGTAAAACTTTGGTATACAGGTAAAACGTGATTATTTTGTCGCTTTATCAACACCACATCCTCGGAAATCTGCAAGATGTCTGGGCAGTAAAATAAATTATCTCCCTCAGAACTCGCTGAACTACGCACATTCAATATTTTTCTCAATCTCATTTTTGCGGGAAACAAAACCTCATTCAATTATAATATTGATACAAAGACAACAAAAATTTTTTAATTCAAATAAATAAACGTTAATTAGACATTTATTTATTGTTATGAGCACAGCAAATTATGTAATCGGAGTAGATTACGGGACAGATTCTGTCCGTTCCGTTCTGGTTGATACCGCGGATGGAAAGGAAATTTCCTCTTCAGTTTTTCTTTATCCACGATGGCAAAAAGGTTTATATTGTAAGCCCTCTCAAAATCAATTCAGGCAACATCCTTTAGATTACGTTGAAGGTTTAACACATACTATTAAAGAATGTATAGAAAAAGCCGGAGGTGAG
Organism: Pedobacter lithocola; assembly: GCF_042650845.1. Classification (NCBI taxonomy): domain Bacteria; kingdom Pseudomonadati; phylum Bacteroidota; class Sphingobacteriia; order Sphingobacteriales; family Sphingobacteriaceae; genus Pedobacter; species Pedobacter lithocola. The sequence continues at coordinate 1,162,273 of NZ_JBHSBW010000007.1, forward strand.
AAAATCGCTGACTTAGTAAAAGCAATTTCAGTAGATACAACTGGTTCTAGTCCGGTTGCTGTTGATGACACAGGAACTCCATTAGCTTTAAAACCTGAATTTTCTGAGAACCCAAATGCAATGTTTGTGCTTTGGAAAGACCATACAGCTGTAAAAGAAGCAGCAGAAATAAACAAACACGCTACAAAATTCCCAATTAACTACTTAAAATATGTTGGCGGCATATATTCTTCAGAGTGGTTTTGGTCTAAGTTATTGCGCATATTAAGAGTTGACGCTCAGGTAAGACAAAATACCGTTTCATGGGTTGAACATTGCGATTGGATTCCATTTTTATTAAGCGGACAAACCGATGTTAAAGAAATGAAACGCAGTAGATGCGCAGCCGGACATAAAGCGCTTTGGGCAGAAGAATTTGATGGCTTACCGCCCGAAGAGTTTTTTGCAACTTTAGATCCGTTGCTGAAAGGTTTCAGAGCATTGCTTTTTAAAGATACCTATACATCAGATGTTTCAGCGGGAAATTTAAGTTCAGAATGGGCAGAAAAATTAGGCTTAAATACAGATGTTATTATTGGTGTTGGTGCCTTCGATGCACACATGGGTGCCGTTGGCGGACAAATTGAACCTTATTATTTAAGTAAAGTAATGGGAACCAGCACTTGCGATATTCTGGTTGCACCAAATAAGGATATTGAAGGCAAACTGGTTAACGGAATTTGCGGTCAGGTAAACGGTTCGGTTATTCCGGGCATGGCTGGGTTAGAAGCTGGTCAATCTGCCTTTGGCGATGTTTATGCCTGGTTCAAAAACTTAATAAGCTGGCCAATAAATAATTTACTATCCGAATCTGCACTAATTGATGAGCATACTGCTCTAGCCTTGAAAGAAGAGTTAGAACAGAAAATAATTTCAAATTTAAGTAAACAAGCAGCCGAATTACCCATTGATGATTATCCTGAATTGGCATTAGATTGGTTAAATGGAAGAAGAACTCCAGATGCCAATCAAGAGTTAAAAGGTGCAATAACAGGTTTGAGTTTAGGAACCGATGCACCAAGATTTTTCAGGGCATTGGCTGCCGCAACCTGTTTTGGCGCCAAAAGTATTGTTGATAGATTTGAAGATCAAGGTGTACCTGTAAAAGGAATAATTGGAATTGGCGGTGTAGCTAAGAAATCGGCCTATATTATGCAAATGATGGCCGATGTTTTGGAAATGCCAATTCGCATTCACCGTTTTGAACATACCTGCGCTTTGGGTGCTGCAATGTTTGCAGCAGTTGCAGCAGGTATTTACCCTGATATAGAAACTGCAATGGCAGCAATGGGAACTGGCTTTGAAAAAGAATATCATCCTCAAGTTCAAAACGCAAAAATTTATCGCCAGCATTACCAACAGTATTTAGGCTTAGGTAGATACATTGAGAAATATAATAAAAAGGATGTAAAACCATATATATCATGAGCAATTATCAAGATATAAAAGAACAGGCTTACATTGCAAATATGCAATTGCCCAAACTGGGTTTGGTGCTTTTCACATTTGGCAATGTTAGTGCTGCTGATAGAAATAAAGGTGTTTTTGCCATAAAACCTAGCGGTGTTCCTTACGAGGATTTATCTGTCGAAAAAATGGTAATTGTTGATTTTGATGGAAATACTGTTGAAGGAAATTTACGCTCATCATCTGATACCAAAACCCATGCTGTACTTTATAAACATTGGGAAGATATTGGTGGCATTGTACACACACACTCTACTTATGGTACTGCCTGGGCACAATCACAGAGGGCAATTCCAATTTTTGGTACCACCCATGCCGACCATTTAACGGTTGACATTCCCTGCGCACCACCAATGGATGATGAAATGATTAAAGGAAATTACGAATACGAAACGGGTTTCCAAATTATGAATCATTTTGATGGTTTGGGTTTGAGCTATAAAGAAGTCGAAATGATTTTGGTTGGGAACCATGCTCCTTTTACATGGGGTAAAACCGCTGAAAAAGCAGTTTATAATAGTGCTGTATTAGAAGCTGTTGCTCAAATGGCCATACTTACTGAGCAGATAAACGCAAATGCAGCAAGATTAAAAGACTCACTTATTAAAAAACATTATGAACGTAAACATGGCGAAGGAGCTTATTATGGGCAATAGGTTAAGAGCAAGGATGAAGGAGCAAGGAAAAAAGAGCATATTCAAAAATTACAAAAAAAATTGTAAAGCAATTGCAGTAATGCTTCGGTAACCATAGTCCCGCCATTCGCTATAGCTCCGATAGAAAAAATCGGAGGCTGTCGCTATTGTCGGGTTTAAGTTATATAAGTTAACCGAAGTAAAATAAACCTGATTGGAGTGAGCATCCCGATTTTTCATCGGGATAAAACGGAAAGCAGAACTATCGTAACCGATAAAAGCCGAAGCCTGCTTTTCAAATAAAGAAAAAGAAAAAATAATTAATTTCTAACCACAATAAAATGATTGATTTAAAAAAATTACAGGTTTGGTTTATTACAGGTACCCAAGATTTGTACGGAGAAGAAACCTTAAAACAAGTTGCAATACACGCAGAAGAAGTTGCTAAATCATTAAACTACAATGAAAAAATCTCTGTTTCTGTTGTATTCAAGCCTATTGTAAAAAATACAGATGAAATTTTTGAGACCTTACAAAGCGCAAATACAGATGAAAATTGTATTGGTGTGGTAACGTGGATGCACACCTTCTCTCCTGCTAAAATGTGGATAAGGGGTTTAAATGTGTTACAAAAACCTTTGCTTCATTTACATACACAGTTCAATCGCGATATCCCATGGAATACCATTGATATGGATTTTATGAACCTAAACCAAAGTGCGCATGGCGATAGAGAATTTGGCTTTATGGTTACACGCATGCGTAAAGATAGAAAGGTAGTTGTGGGCCATTGGGAAGATGATGAAGTTGCCTCTCAAATTGATACCTGGTGCCGTGCTGCAGCTGGATGGCATGATTGGCAAGGAGCTAAATTTGTACGCTTTGGCGATAACATGCGCTATGTTGCCGTTACCGATGGAGATAAAGTAGAAGCAGAAATGAAGTTTGGTTTTTCGGTAAATACTTATGGCATTGGCGATTTAGTTGCCGTAATTAATCAAATAGATGAAGTAGCTATTCAAGATTTATTAAAAGAATACGAAGCTACTTATGAAATTGCTGATGATTTAAAAACCGGTGGCGACAGACATGCTTCTGTTTACGAGGCCGCCAAAATAGAATTGGGTTTAAGGAAGTTTTTAGAAGATGGTAATTTTAAAGGTTTCTCTGATACTTTTGAGGATTTACATGGAATGATTCAATTGCCAGGTATTGCTGCACAACGTTTAATGGCCGATGGTTATGGTTTTGCTGGTGAAGGCGATTGGAAAACAGCTGCGTTAGTACGTGCTTGTAAAGTTATGGGTGCAGGTTTACCCGGAGGCAATGCATTTATGGAGGACTATACCTACCATTTCGACCCGGCAAATTCGATGGTTTTAGGTTCGCACATGCTAGAAGTTGATGCATCTTTAGCAAAAGGTAAAGCAAGCTTGGAAGTTCATCCTTTAGGAATTGGCGGCAAAGCAGACCCGGCTCGTTTGGTTTTTAATGTAGCTGGTGGTGATGCATTGAATGCATCTTTAATTGATATGGGTAATCGTTTCCGTTTGTTGGTTAACGAAGTAAAAGCGGTAGAAGTAAAAAACGATTTACCTAACCTACCGGTTGCAAGAGTACTTTGGAAACCACTTCCTGATATGAAAACAGGTTGTGCTGCATGGATTTATGCCGGTGGTGCACATCATACCGCTTACAGTCAGAATTTAACTACCGAGCATTTATCTGATTTTGCTAACATTGCTGGCATCGAATACATCAACATAGGTGAAGACACTAAAATTAATCAATTTAGAAACGAACTTCAGTGGAACGATAACTTCTATAAATAACTAACCAAATAAAACCGAATTATGAATACTTTTTCTACGGTAGATTATACCGTTTTTATCTTTTACTTTATTCTAATCTCCGCTTACGGATTTTGGATTTATAGTAGAAAGAAAAATAAAGGCACATCAGGTAGTCACGACTTCTTTTTGGCCGAAGGCTCTTTAACCTGGTGGGCTATTGGTGCATCACTTATTGCCTCTAACATTTCTGCCGAGCAATTTATTGGTATGAGTGGCCAGGGCTTTCAAGTAGGTATGGCCGTTGCAGCTTACGAATGGGTTGCCGCTATCGCTTTAATCATTGTAGCTGTGTGGTTTATTCCGGTTTACCTAAAAAATAAAATCTTTACCATGCCGCAGTTTTTGCAAACGCGGTACAATGAAACGGTAAGTTTAATTATGGCTATATTTTGGTTATTCCTTTACATTTTTGTAAACCTTACATCCATTTTATACCTCGGTTCTATTGCAATTAGTAGCATGGTAGATCCCGCATATTTTAAATATATTGTAATAGGTTTGGCTGCATTTTCGCTAATCATCACCCTTGGTGGAATGAAAGTAATTGGCTTTACAGATGTAATTCAGGTTATCGTTTTAATTGCTGGTGGTTTAGTTACAACCTACATTGCATTAACAATGGTGAGCGATCATTTCGGATTAGGTAAAGATGCTATTGCAGGTTTTAAAATGCTGATGAAGGATTCTCCAGACCACTTTAAAATGATTTTGGCTAAGCCAGATGCAAATTCATCGCAAGAATACGTGAATAAATATTTGGCTCTGCCTGGTATCGCCATGTATTTTGCTGGTCAGTGGATTGTGAATTTAAATTATTGGGGTTGTAACCAATACATAACTCAAAGAGCGCTTGGTGCAGATTTAAAAACAGCAAGAACAGGAATTCTATTCGCAGGATTTTTAAAATTGGGTATGCCGATTATTGTTATGTTACCTGGTATTGCAGCTTATGTTTTGCACAGAAATGGTGCATTGCAACATGAAATGGCACCCGACGGAAAGGTTATTGCAGATAATGCGTATTCTGCAGTGTTAACTTTCTTACCTAACGGATTAAAAGGATTATCATTAGCCGCATTAACTGCAGCTATTGTCGCCTCATTAGCAGGTAAAGCAAATAGCATTTCAACCATTTGGACTTTAGATATTTACAAAAAATATATTAATAAAAATGCCGATGATAGAAAATTAGTTATCGTTGGTCGGGTAAGTATTTTCGTAGCGATTGCCATGTCGGTTGTTTTAACCTGGGATGATTTATTAGGAATAGGTGGCGAGGGAGGTTTTACCTTTATTCAAAAATATACGGGTTTTATTAGTCCGGGTGTGTTTGCAATGTTCCTTTTAGGGATGTTTTGGAAACGCACAACAGGTACTGCAGCCATTGCTGGTTTAGTAACTGGCTTTTTGCTTTCGGTAGTGTTTAACAACTACGCACCAACCTGGTTTGGACATGAAAACTTCTTATATACAGCATACTTAAACAAAGATGGTATTTATGAAATTCCATTCTTAATTTGTATGGGTTTATCATTCCTGTTTACTATGATTGTGATGGTTGGATTGAGTTTATTAGGTCCGAAGGTGAATCCAAAAGCATTCGAATTAGATAAATCGATGTTTAAAGTTGCGCCATCTACATTGGTTTTAATTGTAGTTACCTTACTTTTAATCACGCTGATTTATGTTAAATTCTGGTAGTTAATCTAGAATATTTAAAAAAGGGCACTTTTCTATTGAAGAAAATTGCCCTTTTTTATTAGAGAACATTGTAATAATTATTTTGGCATTTTAACACGCTGTCCGCTGTATCTTTTTGGAGAAAAACCAAAAAGGATGCCGCTTCCATCGTTAACGCACACATAGTTTAAACACTTGATGCTCAAGGAAAATTTTAAAATCCAATGTTAAATGATGGCTATTTTTAGCCTGAAGGAAGCTAATAGTACTAATAAAATAAAGTGATGTCTATTAGTGGGCTTCATCAATAAAACCTTGGAACACCATAGTAGATTGATTTGAATGAAAAAGCTTCAGTAATCACAACTTGGTTATCAAAGCAATTATAAAACAAGATTGTTAATCTTCCATACTTACCATTGCTTTTATCACTCCATTTTTCGGGTCTAACCAGCTTTCAAATTCATCTTTTACCACCTTAAATTTTACCTGATGGGTGATGTAATTGGTAGGATTTACCAAACCTGCTTTCATTGATTTAATCACATGTTCAAAATCTTCGATAGTTGCATTCCTGCTGCTCATTAAAGTAGATTCTCTTTTATGAAATTCCGGATGGTTAAAAACTAAATCGCCTTTTTGCAAACCTACTAATACAAATCTGGCTCCATGCGCCATATAATTTATGGCATTATTTATTGCTTTTTGATTCCCGGTTGCATCAATTACCACTGTTGGCATATCGCCATTTGTTATTGAGCTTAATTGCTCCGCAACATCAGCCGATAAAGCATTAATTACATGCGAAACGCCTAATTTCTCTTTACAGAACGCCAATCTAGAATCGTTAATATCCAATGCAATAACATTTGCCCCGGCAATTCTGGTGAATTCCATAGTACCCAAACCAATTGGGCCGGCTCCAATAACCAGTACAAATTCGCCAGGCTGCACATCCGCCCTGCGAACACCGTGGGCGCCGATGGCTAAAGGCTCTACTAATGCCAATTCATCATAACTTAAACCCTCGCCATGCAAAAGCGTATGCGATGGAATTTGAAGATATTCTCTCATACCACCATCAACATGCACTCCGCAAACCTGCATTTTCGCACAGCAATTAGGCTTCTTCATTCGGCAAGCAATGCATTCACCACAGTTAAAATATGGGATAAACGTAACGGCCTCTCCTATTTTAAAATCAGTTTCGCCATCAACTTCAACCAGTTCGCCAGAAAGTTCGTGACCTAAAACTCTGGGATAATTAAAAAATGGTTGTGTACCCTCAAAGGCATGCAAATCGGTTCCACATATTCCAATACGTTTAATTTTAATAATGGCGTGGTCTTTTTTAAGTTTTGGTACTTCTGTTTCCGAATATTGAAAAGTTCCGGGAGTTATGCAGGTAAGGGTTTTCATTTAATTTGTTTTAATGAGTGGATTTTGAATAATAGAATGAATGAATGTGAACTACCAGTAGCAAATGATTCTATCAGTCACTCAACTATCATTCAATCAATCATTCTACTAATTCATTATGCATTAGCTAAAGCTCTGTCTAAGTGTACATAACCACCATCTACATGAATAATTTGTCCAGTTGTATGACTAGATTTATCCGAGATTAAAAAGGCAGTCATGTTAGCGATTTCTTCAGCGGTTGTCATTCTGTTTTCTAGCGGAATTTTGGAAGTAATTTCGTCCAATTTAGCTTGTGCATCAGGCAAAGTTTCAATCCATGTTTCATAGGCCGGTGTCCAACATTCCGCTACTACAACAGCATTTACACGAATGCTGTATTTCAATAATTCTACCGCCCATTCTCTAGTTAAAGCATTTCTGCCACCATTGGCAGCAGCATAAGCTGAAGTATTTCCTTGTCCGGTTTCTGCTGTTTTCGAAGTGATGTTAACAATGGAACCTTTGCTTTTAATTAACTCGGGTAAGGCGTGGTGCGCCATCAAATAATAATGCACTACGTTTTTATGCAATGACGCCATAAAATCTTCGTAATTACCACTTTCTAAACCTACACCATCGTTAACGCCAGCGTTGTTTACTAAACCATCAATTCTTCCAAATTTAGCTACGATTTCTGATACAACTTTTTCACAATCCTGCGGATTAGATAGTTCTGCAACAAATTGAGCTGCTTGTCCACCGTTGTCTTCAATCGCATCTACCACCTTTTGGTTGTCTTCAGCTTTTCTACCTACAATAACAGCAATTGCACCTTCTTTGGCAAAAACCTCTGCGATACTACGCCCAATGCCCTTTGCAGCACCAGTAACGATAATAACTTTTTCTTTTAAATTTAAATCCATATCTTTTTTTAATTAGTGAATGATTGAATTTTGAATGAGTGAATGTGAGCTACCAATCGCAAGTTATTCTATCAATCAATTATTCTCTCATTCGTTCATTCCATCAATCTTTCATTTCACATTCCATCAATCAATCATACTCTCATTCAATCATTTTATTAATTACATCTGCCTTCCTTGATTCTGGCATAACCTTTAAACTTTGTACTTTTCCATTTTTTAGCTCAACTTCTACTGTAGTTTGGTATGGTGCATAAAACTTGAAATGAACATCCCAATCTTTAGGCCATGCCGGAAACAAATATATTTTCTTTCCATCTACCTGCATCAGCATCTCTTGCAATCCAATCATCCCAGATCCACCCCAATTGTGGTCTGGTGTCCAATCAAATCCAGGCCCCCAAAAAGCTGGAAACCTTCTTCCCGAATTTTTCAATTTTGCAGTGGTTAATTTTACGGCATCATCCGTTAAACCCAATCTCGCTGCAAAAATATTATCTTGTTTCCAACCAATATGACTTCTAAATTTGAGTAAATCGGTATCATATTTAAAAGTATTAATTGCTACATCTAAGCCAGGTTTTCCAACTCCATAAATACCCCAGGGATAAACCGGATACAACTGCGGACTTTCAGTATTATTTATGCGCTCCCATAGTTTTGCGGGCGAAATTGTGGTGAGCTCCTTAAATTGCCTAAAGTTAATTGGCGGGATGGTTTTTAGCATTTCTTCCCATTTTACTTTTTGCGCATTTGATAATTTTGGATAGGCAATAAACCTTTCTAAAACAGTTCTTAAAGCCGCAATAGTTGATGTAGAATTATAAGCCATTTTATACGTTTCGGCTCCAGAACCGGGGTATAAAATTAAGTGATCATCGCTGTCTAATGCTTTTGCACCTCGTTGTTTGGCAAGGTAAGTATAATGCTCTTTGAAAAATGTTAAAGAACTTTCAATCAATGGGATATATTTTTCAATGTTTGCTCCATTGTATCGCTCAGTTTCAAGAATCATCATACAAAATTCCAAAACCGTATCCCATTCATATTCGAGCCAGGCATTATATTCCATGCCCTTGTTAAAATCAGCAGGGCGTTTCCAGCCATATTCGGCTGGATTGGGTAAACCAAAATTTTCCAGTTGCTCGGTAAAACTTGCTCCCTGATGGCTCCAGGCAGATTCCGTTCTTATTTCAGCATTTTTTAATAGGTTAAGATAGAAATCGAATTGAGGTTTCATCATTTCGAAATCGCCGGTTTTGAGCATTGGCCAATAAACCAAGCGTTGGTTTTGCGCCGTATGCGTTCCACCGCCCCAATTTCTGAAATCGGGTGTGTATTTTAAAGTGGTATCTGTAAGTTGCGGGTCGAAAGTAAATAAGCCACCATTAAACTTAGTTGGATAGCTCCCAAATGCATTGCAACCCAGCATATAACGGAAAAGCTGATAGTTTTTTGATGACTGGTCTGCTGCATCATCTTTAGAGCTTATGTAGATGAAACTTTTTTTCCAAAACTCATTCCACCAATTTATGCTGGCCTTTTGGGTTTGATTTTGCCTTTTAGAATGTAATTCCGTTTTCCAAACATCGATAGCATCTGCTTTCTGCGAATTTAAAATTATCGTGATATCTTGTTTTGACGTAGGTACTTTGCTTTTTAACTTCCACCCTTTAAAAGGCGTACTTAAATATGTACCAGTATAATTTCCTGATGAAACCATATTTGTTCCTTGCATAGAACCACCAAAAATTAAATTTTTAAGCGGATTGAACAATTCATATTTTCTATGCGATAAACCTTGTTGTTTTACAGCAACATCAAAAACAGTTTCGGCTTTATTTTGATGATAAAACTCAACACTATTGCTTACGAATGCAATTTCATCTTTATAGGTTTTAACAACGCCTTGAGGAGCCCATTTGTAGGAATTCTGATTATTCTCTTTGCCTTTTGTAATCCGGTCTTCAAAACGCCAGCTTTCATAACTTACCTCTGTTGTAACTTCTTGATTGGCTTTGATATCGAGATGTATTACAGGATTAAAAACATCAACCCAAACCTTAATCTGTGCACTCAAATTTTTATTTGTGCCAGAAATTAGAGCATATCCATCATTTAAAATGAGTTCTTGCTTAAACGTTTCACCCTCAAAAGGATTCGGGGTTAATTTCAACTTTATCCTACCTAACTTCAGAAGGGTATTGTTTTCATCAAAGGTTCCACTTTTGGATAAGTAAAGATAAACTTCGCCCTGTTCTACCCATAGATTTAAGCCAACATCGCCGCCACCAACAGGCATAGATTCTGCCGAATTTTTACTTTGGGAAGTCCAAAGAATATTTTCTTGAGCAATTGCTGCGATTGACGAAAAAGAGATTATAAGATAGCTAATTAGTTTTAAAGCGTAGTTTTTGGATTTAAAGATATTTGATAAAGGCACAAAAAATCTTGAGCGTGTAAGAAATATGAGAACAGTTAAGTTTGTAAATTGGATATTCTGGGTTAGAAGCGAATATGATTTCAAACATATAAAAACATTTAAGCTTTTGAAGTAAATGTTTTTTATACACCAACTGTTTAACATGGAAATTTTTGACCATATAAGACATGCAAGAGCAATTAAGCTGTAAGCAGATTTTTCTCGTCTTATATTTCGCATCAAAATCATTACTCTTTCTAACTATTACTTTTCTTCAGTTTGTATTAAAATTGGACCAAACAACCCTGCATTATTTAATGGTTTTCCAGCCAATCTAAAGGGCGCTGTGGTATTTGTAATCTTTTTATTTTCAGGCAATTTACTATCGCCAATTAAACGGTTAGCCCAAGTATTTACAACTTCTATACTGATTTGATTTTGCCCGGATTTTAATGCCTTGCTTATGTCCAGTTTGAAAGGTGGAGTCCACAAAATGCCGCAATTAATACCATTAATTTTTACTTCTACCAAGTTTGCAAAAGCACCTAAATCTAGCCAGGTATTTTTAACATCGCCAGTATAGGTAAAGGTTTTTGTATAAATTGCAGTACCTGAATAATACTTTATCGAGCTATCAGCATGCTTAGTCCAATCTGTAAGTTCATTAAATTGTACCGGTTTTGCCGGACCACCATATTCAGCATCAAACTTTACTTCCCAATTTTTTGAAATATCTTGAATGGTTTTATAGGTAAACCAATTGTTTCCGTCATTAAAAAGGGAATCTGTTGTTGGCTTTTCAAAAATCACAAAGACAGATTCATTTGGTTTTAAAGAGAGTTTTAATGATGTTCTTCCATTTGCGATTTGCCATTGTTGTGCAGCTATCATTTTATTATTAACCGCATCATATAATTCAGGAAATTTCCCTTTAACTCGAAAAGAGGCTGAAATTATTCTTTCCTCGTTCTTTTGATTAGAGATAAAATAGATGTCACTTTTATCGGTTTTTCTATGTATAAATGCCAACTGATCAGCCTGTTTAGGTTCACTTTCAACCGCATAAAAATCAGGTTCGACATTTAATTTTTCGAAACTATCACCGTAATAGGGTGCTTTGTAGATTGTACCTTTCCCTAAATCTTTAGTGTAAATTGGATGAGCATCATTATATATTTCACTAAACTGACCACCCCAAATCTCATCTACAGCCATATCAAATTTAGCTTTAGGTATTTGCTTTAATCCATTTTGATACAATGGTTTATCGCTTACAATTACCTTTGCTCCAGCTTTAATCAGCTGAGCTAATTTATTAATAGTTTCAAAACTGATGTATTGAAAATTAGGGTTCATTTTCATGTTCCCCGGAATTACTAAAACTTTGTATTTAGCACCACTTTTAAATACAACTTCTCCATTTTTTACAATCGCTGAGTAAAGTACATCCGGATTAAAACTATCATAAGCATACCCAAGTAGCGGATTAACCCAATTTTCTGGATCGGCCATATTTGCAGAATGCGTAACCCCTGACGGAATTTGCCTAAGTGGCTCACCAATATTTGCCAAGCGTTTCTTTTCAGATTCTACTACATCAGCACCAAAAATACCTGGTAAAGTTTGTACCAATCTATCTGGCAATACCGAGCGACGAGGCAATTCTTCACCAGTAAAAACAGCTATATCTATTACAGGATTTCCCTGTTGCAGTAAGTTTTGAGTTCGCTCTGCATAATCAATCCAGGCTTTTCCTTGTTTCCACCAGGTTTGGTCGCGTTGAAAATACAAACCAACCCCATCTAAAGTCATTCCCGGCTTTCTATTTATCCATGGATTATGCGTAAAAACGTGATAAACCAGTTTGTTTATTCCTAGAGCATAGTTTCTATCCTGCAAAGTTTTCATATTACCGGGATTTTCATTCCAGTCCATTCTAACGGTTGTAAAAGCCTCGGCCTGAATAATATTCTTGCCATAGATATGAGCTCCTGAAATGGCATCTAACATATCATTGGGCTTATCATGCGTTGGGCTGTTTAACCAAAATTCGCCCATCGGTACATCAATAGTTTTGTAATGTAACAAACCATCGCTCATCATCGTTGGGGCAATACTTTCGGCAGTAAAAGTAACACCCTGTTCGTTTGCCAGTTTGGCTAGAGTACTATAAAACTGGTCGACAACTAATTCTGAAATGGTTTTTCGTATATCGTACAAAAAGTTTTCAGAAACGGCTGCGCTTTCAACAGGCAAACCTGTCATAATGGGCAAATAAGGCGTTAAATCATAACCTCTGCGTTTTAAAAACTCCGCTTTAAATAATGGCGACCAATTCTGGCTCCCACATTCCCAACTATCAACATGAAAAACATTTAAAACCTTTTTTGCAATTTCTTGTCCGCCATGTTTTAAGGCTTGTCCATACCAATTATCAAACTGCAATTTTACCGCTTCGGGATTAAATTTATCACATTCTAAGCCCATTCCGCCACCGCCGGTTGCATTGGTGTGCCCTGTAGAAGTATGTCCGACGCGTAAAATGGTCCAGTTGCCTGTTGGCGCTTTCCAATTTAATGTACCATCGGGATTTAATTTATCCGTAAGATTAATGATTTTACTAAGCGGGACACACAATTTATCAGCAATTTCATTTGCTGTGCTTCTTTTACTGATGCGCCAAACGGACCCATTTTTACCCTCAAACTGGTTAATTTTTGCCTCAGAAGATAATTCTAGATTAAGCAATTTCAAAGAAGGTTTCCATTTTGCTGCATCCAAATCTTCTGCACCCGGTTCAGTACCAGTTTTGTCGTATATAAACCTAAAAAACTTTGCAGTGGTTGGTACTATGGCATGCGTAACATCTTCATCCGTATCTTGCCAGCCGTGGCGTGGCGGTTCTAACCGACCAATAGAACGAAAAGTTTTACCATCATCACTCACCTCGATAGCCAATCTTTGCGCCTGATAATTGTTCCCATTAATTTTAATGCTTACCGAGCGGCAGGTGAAAGGTTTTTCGAACGCATACTGAATGTAACATGGCTCATTTGAACCAAAGTTCTTTTGATTTCCCGGCTGAATCAATCCCGCTGCATCTGCCCCAGTGCTCGACGTAATTTTTGGTATCACTGTACGCGTAGAAATGCCTTCTCCATCAGGTGAAGGATAGGCAAAAACGGCAATATCTTTATAATAATTTTCTTTGCTTAAAGGTTTAGGTAAAGTTATTTTAGCATTTGAACTACTGATATTTATCTTCGACCAAACGACTTTTTGCATAGATAATTCTGGTGTTATCCACGGGCCACCAGCAAGTGCAAAACCATCGCTAACATGCATGCCTAATTTCAAATCTAAGCGTTTTGCCTCATCCATTGCAAACGCTATCAACTTCCACCATTCTGATGTAAGCTGAATTGCTGGCGGAGAATAAACTGGCACCCTATCTGGAGCCTGAATGCTCATTAAATATGCACCACCTATTCCATTGGTTTTCATCGCTTCCAAATCGGCTGTTATGCCTGCTTTTGAAACCGCACCTTTTACCCAATACCAAAATACCCAAGGTTTCGCATTATCGTTTTGCTGCCCGAAAACACTTGCTGAAAAGATACAACTTAGCAGCATTGCAAAACATAAAACCTTGATATACTTTAAATACATTTCTATTTATAGGCTATTTTATAACCCTTTAAAGCGAAGTACAGCACAAATAGAAAACACACTAATGGAATGCTATACCCAATTTGAATGTCATCACCGTAAGCATCAATTAGAGAACCCATACCAAATGGTAAAATGGCACCACCTACAATAGACATAATTAACCATGATGAACCTGGTTTGGTATCATCACCAATGCCATCAATACCTAAAGCAAAAATGGTTGGAAACATGATAGACATGAAAAAACCGATAGCTCCCAGAGCGTAAACAACATAAGAACCCTGACCTAAAATAGCAGTTAAACACAGCAGGATGGATATAACAGCATAAATAGCTAGTAATTTATTAGATGAGATAAACTGCAATAATGCCGTTCCTGCAAAACGACCAGCAGTAAATAAAAAGCCATAAATAACTAAGTAAGTTGCAGCTGTTTTTTCATCAAATCCGCCACCTTGTTGTGCCATTCTGATAAAAAAACTGGTTACGCAAACCTGAGCACCTACATAAAAGAACTGCGCTATAACTGCCCAACGCAAATGTTTGTGACGCAGTGAACCAAAGAAACTTCCCTTAGCCTCGCCATCAATGCTTTTTGTTTTAATTTCAGGAAGGTGAATGAAGTAAAAGATTGCTGCAATAATTAGCAAAACAATGCCCAATGTGATGTATGGTGTTTTAACAGATGCTGCCTCTTCCAAAAAATAATTATTTCTGGTAACCTCTGTCATTGCAGCCAGTTCTGCCTGGGTGTGCGATTTACCCGAGAGAATAAATAAACCACCAATTAATGGCGCAACCATTGCTGCTAAACCATTAAAAGATGCTGCTAAGTTTAATCTGCTTGTAGCTTTAGCAGGGTCACCAAGTATAGCGGCATAAGGATTTGCAGATGTTTCGAGCATGGTTAAACCACAACCAATAATAAATAACGCTATTAAAAATGTGATATATGATAAGTTGTTTGCGGCAGGCACAAATAGAAATGCACCGAATGCAAAAGCCAGCAATCCTGCAATCATGGTAGCCTTATAACCCCATTTTTTTAATATCATTCCGGCAGGAATAGCCATTAAAAAATAAGCGAAAAACACAGATGTATCAATTAAAGTAGATTGTCGGTTATTTAAATTACATGCCTTTTTTAGGTGAGGTATTAATATCGAATCGAGATTGTGTGCCAT
This sequence comes from Pedobacter lithocola, assembly GCF_042650845.1. Taxonomy (NCBI): domain Bacteria; kingdom Pseudomonadati; phylum Bacteroidota; class Sphingobacteriia; order Sphingobacteriales; family Sphingobacteriaceae; genus Pedobacter; species Pedobacter lithocola. The sequence continues at coordinate 1,177,549 of NZ_JBHSBW010000007.1, forward strand.
TCCCCAAAGAAAAAACAAACTTACAACGAGGATGAAAGGTAATAAATACCGCTTTCCTGATGATGAATCGCCTTCGGCTATAATTTCTGATTGTGTGCTGTGGTTCATTTTTTGGTTAGATTAAATTTTATCTAATATCGCATTTCCATTTTAAATGTTAGTGTAACGCTTATCTTTTTTTCTTCACAACAAGAAGATGGTCGCAAACCAGTACTACTTCTCCATGTTGATTGATAATTTCTACATGTTCGGTAACAGTTCCATATTCTGGCCTTTTACTATCTCCTTTTTCGGAAATGGTAACTTCAGAATGGATGGTATCGCCGATGAAAACTGGTTTTACAAAACGTAATTTATCATAACCTTTACTCATAGCTTCTGGATTGATTTCGGAGGCAGTTAAGCCGATGCCAATACTAAAAATCATCGTTCCATGGGCGATTCTGTGTTTAAATGGTTGTGTGGCACACCACTCGGCATCCATGTGATGCGGAAAAAAATCGCCGGTATGGCCGGCATGAACCACAAAATCGGTTTCAGTAATCGTGCGACCCAATGTTACGCGTTTGTCTTGAAGTTGGTAATCTTCAAAAAATATTGATTTGAAATACATAATTCTCTACTTTTTAATCTTGTGGTTAAACGTTTTGTCTGAATTTCTCCAGAGGAGATAATTAGAAATATTTCTCTTTTAAACCTAAATGTTACTAAAACTTATATCTTTTTTGTCCACATGATTGAAATCATCGGCTATGTTTTTACTTTGTCCTTTCCATCCAACTAAGCCTGAGTAATGAATCTTCGTTCTACTCAAATCCGGCCTAACCAATTTTTCGGAATACACTTCCAAGCCTAAGCAGAAACCTCAAAAGAAAAATTTTAAGCCGGGAGTTTTGTTTCTTTTGCCGTCAAAAGAAAAAAGCCCGTCTGGTCAAGACAAAAAAATATTTTGCCATATCTACTCTTCATGATACTGTGCTTATCCAATTATTTCTCCTCCTTTATCGCTCGATTTATAAGCACTTTCTACAACAGCCATAGTTTGAATCACATCTTCTACACTAGTATTTAAAATAGAGGTTGAACCCTCGTTAAAACGCATTAAGTTTGCCATGGTGCCAATAAAAGCTTCTGGAAACCAGGAACCTTCCAGCTTTACCTTTTTCCATTCGGGCGATTCCCCTGCTTCCAAAACACAATATTCAAAAACATCTGGTACACCATGAGGATAATCCATAAGCAAACCTATTTTGGCTACAATTGCGCCTTTGGTTCCCTCCCATTTAATATAACTTTCCTGGTGTTTTGCACCAAAATCATGGTCGTGGTTGGTGTTTATAACAGCATGCATGGTATCGCCATAATCTAGCAATATTGTTGAACGTGAGGAGGATAATTTCTTCGCCGGGTGCTTTAACGTTTTCGCCATTACGCTTCGCGGATTACCTAAAAACGAACGAATTAAATCGACATAATGAATGCTATGGTATTGAATTTCCAACCTTGGATGAATGATTACATGCGGAAAAATTTCCCACGGGGTTTTTATTGTCACCCTAACGTCCATATCATACAAATCACCAATAAACCCCTTATCAATCAGGTATTTTGCAGCACTTACAAATGGCGCAAAACGCAATTGAAAATTAACAGCTGCTTTTAAATTTTTTGCTCTGCATAGCTCTAGAATTTCATTCGCCTGTGCAAAATCATCGCCCATTGGTTTTTGGATAAGCACTGCACTTCCATCAGGCAATTGTTTTAAAGTTTCAATGTATTGCTCGGGCATGATGGTCAAATCGTACACCACATTTTCTGGAGCTGACGAAACCGCCTCGGAAACCGTGTTAAAAACATTTGCAATACCGAAGGCATCAGCAAGTTTTTGAGCTCTCTCTTTGGTTCTGTTAACAATTCCAAAAACCTGAAAACCAGCAATTTTATATGCTGGCAGATGTGCATCGGCAACGATTCCGCCTGCACCAATAATAATGATGGGCTGTTTGGTTTGAGGTAGGTCTGGTTTATATTTTATATCGATTTCCATTTAATTCAGATCATTAATTTGGTTTTGAGCATATTCAATTAAATTGGATGTTTGTTCGTTGGTTTTTAAAGCTTTCAAAACCATTTCATCAATTATTTTGGCAATTAATGTCCAGCTCTTATGTTGCGGAAGCATATTTGCCACATCATGTAATTGCTCCAGTTTATGGTAATAAGGAATAATTTCATTTACTTCAACATCTATCCAGGTAGAAATTCTGCAACCAATTCCACCTTCAAGAGTTAATGCTTTATCTTGCTCAATATCAGTTACAAATCTTAAAAAATCGTAAGCCAAATCTTTATTTTTACTGCCTTTAGCAATCGTGTAAAGCCAATATACATTTAACGATGCTGATTTTTCTCCCGCTGCAGATGGTAATAAATCTACATCTATTTTGCCTTTTACTTTTGAATTTGAATCGACTTCGCATAAAGCGGCAAATCCAAACCAGTTTATCATCATCGCGGCCTCACCTTGAGCAAAGGCTAAACCAGCAGCCACGGAATCGAACGTTACAGATTTTGGATGTACGGCCGTTTCATCTTTCGCCATCTTTCTATAAAAGTCTAATCCATTTATCGCTGCTTGCGAATAAATGTTGATGTTTCCGTTTTTATCTACTAAAACACCGCCTCTGGTCCACAATTGTAGACAAAAATCAAAAACCGTGTTGTGCCCATCTGGGTATCCGGCAAAAATACTTCCATATAAATTATCTGCAGGGCGATTAAAAAATTTAGCAATTTGATGGAAATCTTCCCATGTTTTTGGAATTTCAAGTGCTTTTCCAAACTGCATTAAGTAGTTGCCTTTCTCGGTTTCGCTTTCGAATAAATCTTTACGATAGATGAAGCATTCAGGCCCGTCATGGAATGGCAAGCCCACAACTTCCCATCCGAAACGCTGTAAACTTAATAATGATTTGCTCCATCCATTGGGAAAATCGAAAGGCTTAATTTGATTGATGTATGGATTTAAAACCTCAAAAGCATGATTTAAATATCCTTCATAAACCCAATCTGTATTAATGTGAGCAACATCAAAATCGCCATTTGCTAAACCTTTGTTTGCGATTGTAGTTTCGTAAAGTTCATGCAAATCCATCACCACCATTTCCAGTTTTAAAATACAGCCAGATGATTCACAAAATTTTTCCCAAAATTTCTGCATGGCAGATTCGAATGGAGCAAATTTACGAACGGCTATTCTAAAAGTTTCGGGTTGATTATGCATTTGCAATGGTATGCTGTAGGATGAATTCTTTAATGATTTTTTGGTTGTCTTGCCCCAATTTCGGTGAACCTTTTGGTGAAGTTAATAATTCTCCATCGATTCGAATCGGGCATCTTGTTGTTTCATATCGGTAGCCATCAATCATTTCTACTTGCTGTATCATATTCAAAACTTTAAAACCTTCGTGCTCCATTAAAGCGTTCCAGTTTAAAACATCAGCACACCAAATATCGGCAGGTTCTAATATCGATAACCATTTTTCAGTCGTCTCTGTAAGCAGATGGTTGGCTAAAATTGTTTTAATTTCATCCCGTTTATCAAATGCCTCTTCAATTGCAGTAAAATCTAATAGTCTATCGCAAGCCAACAAACTACCGAGTTGAGGAATAGAACCCATTGCCAAAGCTAAATATCCGTTTTCAGTTTGATAAATGCCATATGGTGCACCTAAATAAGCATTTGCGTTGTTCTTTTTGGAACGTTCTGGCAGTTGGCCACCGTCATTCATAAAGGTTGTAATGGTTTCAAACTGGAAATCATACGCTGATTCCATCATACTTACCTGAACAAAACCACCTTCGCCTTTTATTGCTTTGCGATATAAACAAGCTAATAATCCCTGAGCCAAATGTGCTCCCGCTAACATATCGATAATGGATAAACCCATAGCCACAGGCCCGCTATCGGCATTGCCTGTAAGTGATGTTAAGCCCGTAACGGATTGCAAAAGTAAATCCTGACCAGGTTTATTTTTCCACTCACCTTCGTTGCCATAGCCTGAAATTTCGCCATAAACAATTGATGGATTTAAAGCGATAACAGATTGATAATCAAAACCCAATCGCTTCATTACGCCCGGCCGGAAATTGTGAATCATTACATCAGCTTTCTTTAACAGTTCGCGAACCATTTCACAATCTTCATCATTTTTTAAATCAACTTCAAAACTTTCTTTATTTCTGTTTATGGCATGAAAAACCGATGATTCGCCATTCATAATCAGGTTTGATGTGTAAAGCGTTCGGCAAATATCGCCCACACCCAAACGTTCGATTTTGATTACACGTGCGCCCATATCTGCTAAACGCAAGCTCGCAGACGGTCCGGAAAGGAACTGACTAAAATCGATAATTAAATAATCTTCAAGCGGACGCATATTTTTTATTGATTTGTTGGTTTATTGGTTCATTATTCAGTGGTTGATTGGTCATTAGATTTCGCAATGACAGAAAAACAGAAATTTTATGGTAGCTCTCATAAATATCAAAAATCTAAACATATTCAACCTAACCAATTTCAAACTCCTTATTAATTTCAACCGTATCAATCCCCAATTTTGGTGCAGGTTTTACCGCAAATAATTTCTCAGCATCAATTCGAATTGGGCTAACAGTTGTCTTTATTTTCTTGCCATTGCTTAAACCCAATTCTTGTTCTATCTGTAAATTTTTATAGGTACTAAGTGTGGTTGCAGTTTGATAATTCAAAACTTCGGCACACCATATTCCATGCCCTTCCAATAAATTAACCCAGGTTTTCGTATCTTTTTTCATAAATGTTTCTGCCAAACGAGTGATTAATTTATCTCTGTTTTCAAAAGCAGAACCAGCTTCTACATATAAATCAGAAATATCGCAATTAATTATAGCACAGATGCTTGGAAGGTTACCCATTGCCATTGCCAAATAGCCATCCTGGGTTTGATACATACCGTATGGAGCGCTTAGATAGGCATGTGCACTACCTTTTGCTCCGCTTCTATCTGGTAGTTTCCCGCCATCATTTAAATAAGTGGTAAGCACTTCAAATTGAACATCTAAAATAGATTCGAGCAAACTTACTTCAACCAAAACACTTTTACCGGTTTTGGCTCTTTTAATTAATGCAGCTAAAATGCCTTGAACCAAATGGTTGCCACACATAATATCAGAAACCGATAAACCGAATGGCACAGGACCATCTACATCAACTCCTGATAGAAATGTTAAACCCGATACAGCCTGAACCAATAAATCTTGCCCTGGTTTATTGCGCCAAGGACCGTCATTTCCGTAGCCTGTAACTGCACCGTAAATAATTTTAGGATTGATTTTTTGAACATTGTCATAATCTAAACCAATTTTTTCCATCACCCCTGGGCGGAAATTATGTGTCATTACATCTGCCTTACCAATTAATTTTTTAAGCTTTTCTAAATCCTCTAGGTTTTTTAAATCTGCGGCATAGCTTTCTTTATTGCGGTTGATGGTATGAAACAATAGGCTATCTTCATCAACGAAAAAATTTTTAATGGATAACTGGCGGCAAGCATCGCCAGTATTTGGTCGTTCGATTTTGATTACACGAGCGCCTAAATCAGCCAATTTTAAACCCGCTGATGGTCCTGCCAAAAATTGGCAAAACTCTAATACTAAAAGTCCTTCTAAAGGCTTGTTCATGATAGCACTAAACTTTTAGATTTTTGATATAGTTGATTCATTATGGATAAAACCAGCATTTCATTTCCACCATTTATTAAATAATCTCGTACAATATCTCCGGCATGATCTTGAAAATACATTGAACCATGGTAACGCGGACGGAGAAAAGCTCGTTGCAAAGCCGGTAGAGTGTTTAAAAAGTAGTTGTGGCTTTGGCGATTTACTTCATCGTGTTGCCAGGCAGCCAAATGGCCAGGCTGACCGCCACTTTCATAAAAAAAAGTAGATTGGCACTCTGGAGCACCAACAAATTCTACATATTTAGCTGCAACGTCTAAAGCTTTACATTTTGATGAAATGGCCAATCCGGTTCCGCCTAATGTGCTACGTAAATTGGTTTTTCCATCCAAAGAAATCATATCGTGGAAATGCAAAACTTTGGCTGCATAACCTTTTCTCGAATAGTTGGAATAACCGTAAGCAAAAGGGCAATATGCAATGGCGTTTGTTGATGTCATTGCTTCATAAACTTGAATAGGATTTCTGTTAAAATTTGCCTTATCAATTTTGGATGCCAATTCTCGATACATTTGCAGTGCGTTTATACCTGTTTCTTTCGAAATCACTTCATCATCCGTTTGGCAAGGATCTTCGCCTAGCGAGCAGCAAAGGGTGTAGAAATTCATTAAAACATCAATCGGTATGCCTGCAAATGCTACCAAACCCTTATCAGCCAGCGCCAATAAATCATTAAATGATTTTGGCATCTGCAAATCTTTGTCGGCAAATAAATCTGGCCGCAATGCGGCTACAGGAGTTGCCGCATCAATTGGCAAAGCCCATAAATGCTCATCATACGTGTAGCTCTCGTAAGATTGACCAACAGAATTTTCTTGCTGGTTTTGTAGATATGCTTTTGATAGATAAGCATCAAGAGGTACAATAGACTGTGTTTTTGCCGCAAAACCAGCCCATGGATGATCGATAACCAGTAAATCAAATCGCTCTGCTAATTCCTGAATAGAAAAATCGGCAAATTGTTGTAAACTTCTTTTCTCCCAAGTGATGTTAACATTCGGGTGGAGTTCTGAAAATCGTTGCGCCGTTGCCACCATTGGCAAAAGCCCACGACTGTGGTTCCAGGTAATTCCTTTTAAATTGATAGTATTCTCCACTGTATTTTTTTATTGCTGTTATTTTTTGTGCAGCACTGTATTTTCATTTTTTTTCTAAATCAGCGAAGCTTTATGCCTTATTGATCCATTCGCAAAATCTGCTGATTTAAGCAGACATCACTTACCAGAATTAATCAGGATAGATGTACTAATTAATCCATCCGAAGTTGCCGTAAGTTTAATCTCTCCAGTTTTTTCTGTCGATTGAATAATAGCCAAACATAAACCATGGAAAGCTTTTCGATAATTTGCTTTAAAGGGTTCTAAACTTGCCTGAAATCCATTATCAACACCGGCAATAAGACCATTACCTTCAATTTTAAAATTCACTAAATTGTCTGCGTTTGGTACGATATTCCCGGCTGCATCTAAAATTCGAACGGTTACAAACGACAAATCTTTCCCATCGGCTTTAATGCTTTTTCTATCGGCAATTAATTCGATTTTGGCTGCTGCACCTGCAGTTTTCACTTCACGGGTTAAAACGTCTTTTCCGTTCTTTCGTGAAACGGCTTTCAAGGTTCCCGGCTCAAAATTTACATTCCACTGGATGTGTAAATCATCACCTTGCTTTGATTTCTTACCTAAAGATTTTCCGTTCAAGTACAATTCAACCTCATCGGCCTCGTTATAATAAGCCCATACTTCAACCGATTTTCCTTGTTGCCAGTTCCAATGCGGTAAAATGTGAAGAACCGGTTTGTCTGTCCACTCACTTTGATACATGTAATAAGAATCTTTTGGAAAACCAGCCAAATCAACAATACCGAAGTACGAACTTCTTGCAGGCCATGGATACGGCAAAGGTTCGCCAAGGTAATCAAAGCCTGTCCACACAAATAAACCTGAAACATAATCGTATTTTTTAGCCTCTTTCCAGGTTTCTTCATGTGTAGAACCCCAATAAGCGGAAACATTATCGTAAGCAGATGCCGACCACTCTTTGTTACCTTCTGTAAATTTTGTTTTACCATTTTTAGGCCAACGGCGGATGGTATCAGCTGTATCGTAAAAGCCACGGGTTTCTAATGCTGATGTTGTTTCTGTAGCTAAAAACTTTACACCAGGGTAGTTTTTCGGGAAATCTTTATATAGTTTATGGTTGTAATTTAAGCCATAAACATCAAGTGCGTTTGCCTGGTAAATAAAATTCTTTTCTGCATTGGTTTCTGTTAATGCAGAAATAACTGGTCGTGTTTCATCTAAATTTTTAACAATAGAAACCAATTCTTTTGTGATGGCGATTCCCGTACTATCAAATTGCTCACGAATCTCATTTCCAATGCTCCAAAGAATAATGGATGGGTGATTTCTATCACGGCGAACCATATCTTCCAAATCTCGTTTATGCCATTCGGCAAAATTCAAGTGGTAATCGTTTTTGTTTTTCTTTTTAGCCCACATATCAAAGGCTTCATCCATAACCAAAAAACCCATTTTATCGCATAAATCTAAAAACTCTGGCGCTGGTGGGTTATGAGCCGTACGAATGGCATTTACCCCCATTGCTTTCATAATTTCTAACTGCCGCTCAATGGCTCGGGTATTTACTGCGGCACCTAAAGCACCTAAATCATGATGTAAACAAACACCTAAAATTTTCATTGGTTTTCCGTTTAGCGAAAATCCTTTCTCTGCATTAAAGTTGAAAGAACGAATACCAAACATGGTTTCATAAGTATCGATTACTTTATTATTTTGAAGAATTTGAGTGACTAATTTATATTGATTAGGATTTTCTACAGACCATAAAATTGGATTTTTTACAGTCAGGTTTCCATTTATTACTTTTCCCGAAGTATCGATTGTAACTTCTCTTGATTTACTTTTAACGATAAGTTTTCCCTCACCATCGTAAATCATGTTCACAACATTTACATTTTGTGTTTTTAAAGACTTATTCTGCAACTGAACATCAACTTTAATCTGACCATTATTATTTGTGCTTACATAAGTCCCTGAATTGGCTATTGAAATTTTGGCTGTAGAAATCAACCAAACATTTCTGTAAATACCTGAACCAGAATACCATCGAGAATCTGGTTGTGCAGAATTATCTACTTTAACAGCAATGATATTTTTACCAGCTTTTAAAAACCGACTTATCTCATAAGAAAAAGAACTGTAACCGTAAGGCCGTTTTCCTAAATAGTTACCGTTTATCCAAACTTCGGAGTTTTTATAAACCCCATCGAAGGTTATTGTTATTATGCGATTTGCAAAATTTGCAGGTGCTGTGAATTCCTTTCGATACCAACCAATCCCGGTTGGCAAACCACCTCCTTCTGGCTTTGCCGGATTTTTCTCATCGAATTTTCCTTCAATACTCCAATCGTGTGGCAGAGTTAATTTTCTCCACTTTACATCGTTAAAGGCTGGAGATTTAGCGACTGGCTTATCACCTAAAAAGAATTTCCAATCTTTATTAAAGCTAATTTTTGTGCGAGATGTTGAAAGGTTAGTATTTGGTTTTTTCGCTAAAGAGATTGTTTCCTGCTTCGCAATTAAGGGCGAAGTTAGTTTAGCGTCACAATGAAATGACGATAAAAACCCCAAAACTGAAATAATCAAAACCTTTATATAACTTTTTATCCTCATTTTTTATTGAACAAAATTTATAATACTTTTTCCTAAATCTTTTGACGTTGCAACGGCAATTCCGCGTTGATCTTGCTTGTTAACCGCACAATAAAAATGATAAACCACGCCTTTGTATTTTAACACGAAAGATTTATGTGCATACAATTCATCGTACTTTTCTGATGATTCAATTAAATTTTCACCGTTCCAATCGGTCCAGTTTACTAAATCTTTAGATGCAGCAAAACGATTGAACGACCCTTTTCTATCTTGCCAAAATGCGCCAAAATAAAACATTACGTAGTTCTTGTCTATTTTCTGAATCACAGCATCGCCAGTTATACCAACAGGATGATGAACGACCGGATTTTTATTAAATCGTTTCCAATGAAACATATCATCTGATACCGCCATACCGATTCTTTCATACCATCGCGTTTTTTTATTATTCGCTAAAGAATCGCCAACAGCATTGTAATACATCACAAAGCGATGACCAGTTAGCAGTTTTTTATCTTCAATTACGGTACTTTTAAATAGTTTATTTCTATTTTCCCACCAACGAACATCAGCATCTGCAGCACTCAAAACAGGTTTTTCCAATCGGTTCCATTCTTGTACTATTGATGGATGTTTAGTAACATAGGCCATCCCGATTGATAAAGGTTCTACTTCATATCCTCTCTCTTTCCCACCAAAATACGACATCCAATATCTTCCATTAAACTTAGCTGCCTGATAATTTCCACCCCATTTGGTATTCAAAAGTGCGTTGTAACCTGCTTTTTGATTATCATCCCATTTACCAGAATCTTCAAAAGACATTAGTTTTCCAAGATTTTGCCAATGCAATAAATCCTTACTTTTTGCCATCCAAGTTTCATAACCACGACCACTAAAAATAAGGTAAGTCATGTACCAATATTTGCCTTTTCTAAAAATCGTTGGGCAATCCATCTTATGTTCTTTATCAACAGGAACCATCACCAATCCATATTTAAAAGGTGTTTTTACTTCTTGATAAATCTGCTCCATTTCAAGTTTAGAAACTAAATTTCTAGCTACCTGAGCCGTAGCGGAACAGATTAATAATATGCAAAAAATGAATGTCCAAATCGTTCTCATGCTATTTCACGTTAAATTTATAATAGCCAGAACCCACAGCAATTTTCGACCTTCCATTTTCAAAACCAAGTGATTTGAACGTAGAATTATGCACTTCAGATACCTTTTGATTTGATGAAACCGGTAGATAAACCACTGCCGTTGTATTTACCGGAATGTTAACCTCCATTTCAAAGTTGTTGGCTGTTTTATTCCAGTTTGTAGATATTTTACCATAAGCAGAATTGTATTCCGTTTGTGCCGATGTTAAATCGCCAACTACTTCAGGGTAAATTTTAATTTTGTTGAAGGCTGTAGCATTTTCTTCCTGTCGGATACCTCCCACACCGCTGTAAAACCATTCCATTAAATGCCCTAGCATAAAATGATTGTTTGAAACCGTTGGCAAAGCTGCCCAGCTTTCTGTTAAAGCTGTAGCCCCTTTTGCAATTTGCATTCCATATCCAGGTACATCAGAGCGGCTGTTCATATCGAAAATCACATCCGATTTTCCTGCATCTTCCAAAACACGCAACACGTAACGATAGCCAATATCGCCAGCTGTTAAACCATTTTTATTATTTCTAATATCCTTTACCAAATTATCAATTACTGCTTGTTTATCTTTTTCATCAACCAGTTGCATATAAACCGCCATGGCATTTGCGGCCTGACTACCAGTACCATATTGTTTGGTTTTGGCATCAAAAAACTTTTGGTTAAAGGCTCTTCTAACCGCTACAGCCAGTTTCAAATAAGCTGTGGCATCTTCCTGTTTGTTTAATAAGGAAGCTATTTTCTCTAAAATTTTTAAATCATAATAGTAAATTGCTGTAGCGGTAATGCCCATTGGTGTTAATTGCGAAACCCCGGGTGGTTTTACTCCTAAATCGTACCAATCGCCCAACCCTTGCGATAAAATGTTATTATCAGCTTTTGTAGCTAGATATTTGATGTATTGCTGCATCATTGGGTAATAATCAACCATTGCCTGCTTATCGCCATACCATTGATACAAATACCATGGCAACAAAATGCCGCTACTTCCCCACTCCGGCGAATCGCGAAACATATCTCCACCCCATTCAAACTTAACATATTCGGGTGCAATTGCAGGGATTAAACCATTGGCCAATTGCGAATTTTTCATGTCTTGCAATGCCTTCTTAAATAACGGAGCAGCATTGAAATTGTATCCTACAGCGTTGCCCATCAAATGTAATTGCTCTAACCAACCCAGTTTTTCGCGGTGCGGACAATCCGTAAATACACTAAACATATTACTTTTTACGGACCAGTTGATTAGGCTGAACGTTTGATTAAGCAACTGGTTTGATGATGTAAATTTACCAACCTGTTCGGCTGCATTTCTAACATGTAGAGATTTCAAACTTTCTATAATGGTGTTATTATCTTCCTTTTGCTTGCCCGATGGAATAGCACCTTTTACTTGCAGGTATCGAAAACCCGTGTAAAAGAATTTCGGCCGCCAGGTTTCTAAGCCATTTCCTTTTAAAATATAAGTGAAATACGATGGTCCGCCGATGTTTTTTTGTGTAACAGAACCATCTGCTTTTAACAATTCTGCAGGTGTTATGCGAATGGTATCGCCTTTTTTACCCCTAACTTTTAATTCGATAATGGCTGAAGAGTTCTGTCCCATATCATAAACCCACTCTCTGTTTGATAAAGGATTGATGCTTTGAGCAGAGAAATTTTCGAAAACTTTTACCGCCTCTTCTTTCTGAGCACTGAGTTTTGGACCATTAACCAATAGCGCTGATTGCCAATTGCTATCATTAAAACCAGATAAATTCCAACCTGGTTGCTCTAGGTTTGCATTATAATCTTCACCACCATAAATGCTAGAGAAAGTTATGGGCGATGGTGTGGTTTTCCAGCTTTCGTTACTCACAATATTTGCAGAAGTTCCATCGGTATATTCAATTTGCAGGCGACAAATCATCTTAGGATAACCAAAAGCAACCTTTAGTTTTCTATATCTATCTTTTATTGGCGGGATGTAGTAAAAACCATTTCCCAGCATTACGCCAACCACATTTTCTCCTTTTTTGATTTGCTTGGTCACATCATAAGTTACATACAATGCCTGCTTATCATATTTTGTCCAGCCGGGAGCTAAAAAATCATCACCAACTTTTTTGCCATTTAAACTCATTTCGAAATGCCCTAAACCAGAAATGTAAGCCGTTGCCTTTTTTACAATTTTTTCAACTGAAAAATCTTTGCGAAACATTGGCAATACATTGTTGGTATTGTACTTATCTTTCTTGCCATCAGAAGGCAAAATATTTACATTCGAATCAGCTATTTTTTCATGAGCAATCCATTTTGCATTGCTCCAATCTGCAAACTGTAACAAACCCATTTGAAAAGATGCAGTATTGCTCCAGTTGGATTCATTTTTTTGGTTATCCCAAACTTTAACTTTCCAATAATAGGTTTTAGTTGCCAACAGTTTAGAACCATTGTATTTTATTTGAATAGATTGACTAGAATTTGCCTTTTTTGAATCCCAAACATCACCTATATTTTTATTTAAAGCCGCTAAACTTCCCGAAACCAAAACATGATAAGCCGATTGCAACACATTGTGTTTTGATGATTGTAGCTTCCAACTTAAATAAGGGTTTACAATATCGATACCTATCGGATTATTTCTGTATTCGCAACTTACATGTGCAACCTTAATCTCCTGAGCAAAAAGCGGAAAACTGAGCAGATAAAGCCAGGAAAAGATTACGAGTTTGTTCATCAACTATTGCACATCTTTAGGGATGTTTGCTTAGGTTTATAATTTGGTTATCGTGTTAAATTTTGGTAGAAATTAAATTCTTAATATTTTAAATTAAGATTTATAAATTACTTAACTTTAGATTTAACGGGTAATTCAAATATAAATCTTTTTTTTAAATATGAAAAGATATAATCGTGTTTTAATTATATAATTTTTCTGAAAACAAGAATTATCAAAGCATTTTGTATGTTTGAAACTCTAAAAGTAACGCTACTACCAAATTAAGCCTTTATGAAAGAAAACGAATCGAAATATCAGGCACCTGCATTAGACAAAGGACTGGATATTTTAGAATATCTCTCTTCACAATCTATACCTTTATCTCAAACCGAAATTGCAATCGGCATTGAGAAAACGCCGAATGAAATTTACAGAATGTTAATGAGTTTGGAAGGCCGTGGTTATATTTTACGTGATGAAGTTTCGGGAAAATATCGATTATCACTTAAGCTTTTTTACTTGTCGCATCGCCATTCTCCTATGGATGAATTGCGAAAAGCAGCTCAATTTCCACTCGAAGAACTTGCTAATACCATTCGCCAATCTTGCCATGTAAGTATTTTATATATGAACCAGGTTATGGTTATTATCCATGCTAAAAGTCCGGGGCCAATTGCGCTTTCTATAGAAGAAGGAAATTTATTTCCACTTCCTTTAACCGCATCAGGCAAGGTTTTATTGGCCTTTATGCCCGAGGCAGAACGTAGCACAACTTTAAAAAATAATGCTATTTTTAAGAAATATCATAAAACGCAACAAGAAGAATTTTTAACATCTCTGGAAGATATTCAGCAAACTGGTTCGTACCTTAAAAATAGTGATTCGGTTTCAGGCGTTACCGATATTTCTGTTCCAATTGGTGTTTCGAGTAATAATGGAACAATTGCTTGTTTAACTATTTCTATGTTAAACGCATTGAATACAGATAAAACTATTGAAAACGATGTAATTTTAGAAGAGGCTTACAAATGCGTTAAGAAGATTGAACAAAGAATTGGTGTTTAAATTATTTTAGAGTGGGCTTAATTTTAATATACTAACTGCTGTATTTCACTAAATAATTAACTCCTTTTTCGATCGTAACCTCATAAATTCCTTTTGAAATTTCTTTAATCTCAGCACCTTTTAGTTGAGGTTTAGTTTTACTTTTAAACCGCAATTTTCCGGAACCTGTTGCCGCAGAAACTTTAATCTCTTTCTTGTTCATGTAAACTAAAATATCGCCGTTTGGAGTTGGAACTTTTCCTTCCATCCATTCCAAACCGCCCAAATTTGGTTGGATGGTATAGGTTTCATAGCCAGCAGAAAGCGGACTAACGCCTAAATAATATTTCCCCAATAAATAAATCGGACTGGGGTTATAATTTATAGGTTTGATTAGCTTAATTCGTAGCCGTTATTTTTCTATTCTTAAATTTGGTGAGAATAATGCCTGTTAGAAAGATGGTTAAAGTACCCACTACAATTATCATATTTTTGTGCAGAGGATAGCTGAAAGCTTCATACTTGGTTGGTAGCAAGTAAGAAAAAGTCATCCAAATGATTACTGCAATACCAATCATGGTAGCAATAATTGCCTCATGATTTTTGGTTTGCCTGCTTACAATTCCAAGCAAAAATAACCCGAGCATTCCGGCAGCAAAAATCCCTGAAAGTTCCCACCAAACATCCAGAATACTTTTAACACCAATCATTGCGATGCCGGCGAGCATACCTAATAGTCCAAATCCTATGGTTGCAATATGAAGCAGCGATAAATTTTGCCGCTCTGTAACATCAGGCTTAATGTATCGTTTGTAAATATCAACCGAAAATACCGTTGCCGATGCATTCATCCCCGAACTGATGGTACTCATTGCGGCCGATAAAATCGCTGAAACAATTAAGCCCACCAAACCAACAGGAATTTTTGTAACCATAAAATGAGGCATAATTTTATCGCCATAATCAGCGGATGTAAGGGAATTTTCTAATTTTAAAATTTCAGCTGATGAAGAATTTATCGGCAATCTCTCTACTGCAACCTGATGTTTAATGGATTGTATTAAATCGGGATTAACTTCGTAATAGGCGTATAAGCAAGATCCTATAATAAAAAACAATAGTGATGCAGGAATATAAAGCCATACACATAACCAAATAGATTTTGATGCTGCTTTGCTTGATGAAGCCGTGTGATAACGTTGAATGTAGTTTTGATCCATCCCAAAGTTGTTTAGGTTGATAAAAAATCCATACAACAGAACCACCCAAAAAGATGAGCCAATAAAATCGGGTTTTAAGCTGCCTAAACTAAATTTATTTGCCGATTGGCCTATAGTTACAATTTTTGAAACACCACCAGGCATATTTGAAATAATGAGATACAGAATGAGTAATGCACCAAAGGTTTTAACAACCGCCTGCACAACTTCTGTCCATATTACAGCCTTAATACCACCCAAAACTGTGTATAGTATAATGCAAACTCCCATTACCACCATAATCATTTGCATAGAATAGCCGGTTAATGCCTGTAAGCTTAAAGCAATACCAAAGAAGATAGAACCCATCCTTGCCAACTGTGTAAGTAAAAAACAAATTACGGCATATACCCTAGCCCATGCACCAAAGCGATTTTCTAAATGCGTATAGGCCGAGATCTCTCCACTATTCCTATAAAATGGAACAAAATATTTCGATGCTATCCAAGCTGCAAGGGGCATAGATATGCTGAAAACAAATGCATTCCAGTTGCCTCCAAAAGCTTTACCGGGCACACCCAAAAAAGTATTGCTGCTTAAAAAGGTTGCATAAATAGATAAACCTATTGCCCAACCTGGGATAAGACCAGATGCCTTTGTAAACTGTTCGGTGTTTTTATTTTTTCTAGAGAAATAAAACCCAACCAATATCATTCCAACGAGATAAATGAAGATTATAGCAAGATCGAATACAGGTAATCCCTTCATCATCAGTTGGCTCGTTTATTAATTTGGTTAAAACAAATATGCATTACCATATTTTGTTATTTGTATAAGATTTTGGCTATAAACTATATCATATTATCTTATTGAACATCAAGGGCATCGATATATAATCCTTTGCTTTCTTTTGCTATTATCTTAAGCTTATAACTACCAGCGTTAATCATGCTGCCGGTATTGGTATTAAAATAATTCCATTTTCCGTCTTTAGTTGGCAGAAATTCGGCGTTTTCCGTTTTCATTACGGTGCCATCAGCAGATGAAAATTCAAGGATGGCTTTTAAAGGTTTATCGCCAGGATTATGATATTTAATGGTCAGCGAATAAGTATCAGCTACACCAACTCCAATTTTAAACTCTAAAACATTTCCATTTGTGCCTTTAAAAAGAACCCGCTGTTTATTTAAAAAGTCTTCTTTTACTAAACCATCACCACTTAAGGTTGCATCTGTAGCTTTATAACTTGTTACGGTTTTTAAATCGTATGCAGGCTCTAAATTGCTTGGTGGTATTATGGCTACGATTGAAATGTTCTGATCCAAATCAACATTTTCGCCCTTTGCATATCTCTTTCTATAAACTTTGAAACTTTGCTCCGCACTATTTTTAACAAAGGTTTTCGTGTCTTCAAAGCCAATATGTTTATCTGGATTATCCTTCTCAATACCTATAAATACATCAACTTCTTTATTAACGCGAAAGCTAATTTTTTGATGGTTTAACTTTGATTGAATCCACTCTGCACCGTAAAAATTAGGTGGTAAATCAGTAAATTCAATATTCTTATCGAGATATTGTTTGTCGCCGATATCCATCCAGCTTGTAGATTTAAAATTTTTATCGGATAAAATAAGCGCATTACTTTTAGGAACAACCTTTAATGATTTATCTAAACTTGCAATTGAAATTGCCGAAATTAAGGCTTGGCCAACTTTTACGTTGGGAAATGATATTGTCAAATTGCCCGACTTAGCAAAAACCTTAACAGTTTTTTTAAGAAGTGAATTTGTTCCAACTTCTTTCCAAATATCTAAATCCTGTATTACTATTTTATCGTCCACGGCAACATCAAACAAACGCATTCCTTGAGCATTTATACCACCACCTACACCCAACCATGGCTCGATAAAATACATATCGACCAAATATTCTCCGTCTTTTGGAACTTTAAATTCAAATTTCAACTGTTCTCTGCCGTACCGAAATGTTTGGAAAAGTTTCCAATCGGTAGTGCCGTTTATTGGAGAAAAGGTTCTACGTTGGCTAGCAAAAAAATCAGGAATACCGGAAAATGCAGCCGTCCATGAGGTTGAACCATAATTTCCATCATTTTCCATTTGCTGGTCTTTATACCATAGTTTTCCGTATTTGTCTTTATAATCTGGTCCACCGCAATTTATTCTATACAGATAATTATAAGCTGGATTTGGCTTGAAGATATTTTTATCAGTTGTTAGTTTATTAGAATTGGGCGCCTCAGGTAAATTATTTAATATGATATAATCTTTAGCAATTGCTTTACCATCTACATAACCAATTGCATATAGCAAATTATAAGTTACATTAGGTTTATCCCATTGAAAATGTGTTCCAATTTCAGCACGAGTTTTTCTTCCTAACGATTTGTTATTTATATCATTAAACAATTCCACTTCATCGCAATTGGAATAAACAACAATGCTATCTTTTATCCCAGATTTTGTCCATCTATTCGGCCAAGTGTGCGATACTATATAAACCATTGGTTCGGTTTTCTTTGGAGCGTAATTTGCCCTGAACATGTAATAAATATCCGTGGGTTCTTCCCAAGGTGTGAACATGCCTTTGTAATTAACTGGCCCGATTCTATCCAAATCTCGCAAACCTTCGCCGCCTTGTACCCTTCCAGGATTATCATGAGAGCTATACAGCCAAAAAAAATGGCCGGCTGTTTTATCTCTTACTGATTCTGCCAAACGAACTTTAGTTTCCATTAAATTGGTCATGTTGTTCTCTGTGTAACCTTTTTCGGCAGGATTTAAATGATGTAAATCGATGGTTCTCCATGCACCATACTCCCCAACCAAAACCTGTTTCTGCAAATCATCACCATAGGTTAAAGGATTACCACCGTA
The DNA here is from genome assembly GCF_042650845.1 of Pedobacter lithocola. Taxonomy (NCBI): domain Bacteria; kingdom Pseudomonadati; phylum Bacteroidota; class Sphingobacteriia; order Sphingobacteriales; family Sphingobacteriaceae; genus Pedobacter; species Pedobacter lithocola. Next base: position 1,196,009 of record NZ_JBHSBW010000007.1, read on the forward strand.
GGTTCCCGTCCAATTTTGCGGCACATCCCAGTCGGTTCCTTTACCTCCATTACACGTTGTAACTTTGCGTTGAGATGAAGCGGTTGGATCTAACTTTCTAATCAATTCTGTACATTCTTTAGCAAAATCTTCGGGCAAGGTACTCTCATTTTCTAATCCCCATAAAACCACAGCAGGGCTATTTCTTCGTTCTTTTACCCAATCTGTTAAAAGCGATTTAAAGTTCTTTCTAAATTCTGGTGTATCGTACCAGATGTGTGCTGCCATTTGCGTCCAACATAAAATACCTAGCTTATCCCAATAATCTGAATACAGCAAATTATGAGGTTGATGTGCGTCGCGAAATGCATTAAATCCGGCAGACTTAATTTGCATCACTCTTGACTTTATTTGCTCAGGCGGAAATGCATGGCTTTGACCAATCAAATGTTCATATTCTGCAATACCATTTATAAAAACTGGTTTTCCGTTTAAAAAGAATTGCTTTTGATCGGTTTTATCTCCTATTGGCCAGCTTATCCACCGGATACCGTAAGGTGTTTTAATTTCATCGACAAGCTTGCCATTTTCTATAACTTTTGTTTTTAAAGTATAGAGATATGGATTTTCTAGCGACCAAAGTTTTGGATTAATCAGGTCATCGATTTTTTGCGAAATGATGATTTCTTTGCCTGCGGGGATGTACTTTGAAGCCTTTAATTCTTTTACAATATTCCCAGTTTTATCTATCAATTTAGATATTAAAACTAGTGATTTTGGTTTAATACCATAATTTTTTAAAGTAGTTTCGATGTTTAAGATTGCCCGTTTTGAGGATATTTTATCATCATTCCAGATGTGAACACCGAAAGGTTGAATCCTTGCCTCGCTGGTTACCACTAAGTGTACAGCTCTGAAAATTCCCATGGGTTGCGAACCTTCAGAAAAACCGCGTTCGGTAGAACAGCCACCATCAACCCAAGGTAAATCCTGAATATTTGCAGGATGGTCTGCCCTTACTGATAAAACATTATTTTGATTATTTAATTTGATATTAGTAGTTACATCCAAGGTGAAAGTTGTTCGTCCGCCTGCATGGAAACCAACTTTTTTACCATTAAGCCAAATTGTTGCGTAAGAACCTACGCCTTCAAAATATAGAAAAAATCTTTTTCCTTGCCTAATTTCATTGCTTTTGAATGTTTTACGATACCAGGCGTAGCCATGTTTGTTGCCATGCAGTTTTCTTTGGTAGCCTTCATATTGATCCCAATTGTGCGGAACGCTAATTTTTTTCCATTGGGCTGTATTGTAGGTTTCATTTTCAAAACCAACAAATGCATTAATATTTTTTTCATCTGCGATGCTAACCCAATCTGTATTTAATGAAATGTCTTTTCTTTTTTGTGCTGAAATTGTTGGAATGGATAGCAATAGGAATATAAGATTTACTAGGCTTATTCGCCATGCTAGACTTACGAAGTTTACCAGGCCTGAGCGAGCTGAAACTTCGTAAGTCTTCAACTGCCCAGTTAGACTTACGAAGTTTAACAAGCCTGAGCGAGCGGAAACTTCGTAAGTCTTCAAAGCAATTTTTTTCAAATCCTTCATAGCACCTTTAAATCTCCGTTAAAACTGTATGTTTCGCCAGCTTTTGTGTTTACACTAATTAGCTTACTGTTATATTTGATTCTACACGCCCCACCCACTTTTGATTTAATGTTCAAGCCAATTAACTTTCCTTTATCCCAACTTAAATCGACAATAAAACCACCCCTTGCGCATAAACCTTTTATATCTCCAAAAGGTAATTCTGTGGGTAATGCAGGCAAAACCTCGATGTAACCTTGATGGCTTTGCATTATCATTTCGGCAATGCCGGCGGCACCACCAAAGTTTCCGTCAATTTGAAATGGTGGATGCGCATCAAATAAATTTACATAAGAACCCGCACCATTTTGAGCTGGCTTGAGCAATAGTTTAATTAGTTTCACGGCATGATCGCCATCTTTAAATCTTGCCCAGAAATTAATTTTCCATGCCAAACTCCATCCTGTTGCGTCATCGCCACGGTATAATAACGATTGCCGGGCTGCTTCCATCATTTTTTTGTCCTTCTCCCACGTAATATCATCTCCAGGAAAAACACCCCATAAATGCGAAACATGACGGTGTTTGTTTGTGGTATCATCTTTATCTTCTAACCATTCTTGCAACTGCCCAAATTTACCGATTTGATTAGGTGCAATTTGGGCAAGCTTTTGCGCAAGTATTTTGCTAAATTCTTCATCCTCCCCTAACACATTCGATGCTTCAATACAGTTTTTAAAAAGTGTTCTGATGATTTGATGATCCATTGTTGGCCCGGCGACTAAACCTCCGTTTTCTGGGGAATTTGATGGTGTGCTTATAAGCCATCCGGTTTTTTCATCCTTAACCAAAAATTCATTAAAGAATAATGCTGCACCTTTCATTAAAGGATAGGCCTCCGCTTTTAAAAAATTTTTATCCTGCGTAAATAAATAATGTTCCCATAAATGCTGACTTAACCAACCGCCACCTGTTACCCAAATGCCATGATTGGAGGCATTAATAGGCGCTGTACCGTTCCATATATCTGTATTATGATGTAAAACCCAACCTTTGGCGTTGTAATATTCGTTGGCTGTTTCTTTTCCCGATAAGGATAAACCTTCAGTTTTTTTAAATAGTGGTTCATTCAACCGAGATAAATTTAGAATTTCTGATGGCCAATAATTCATCTCCATATTAATGTTTGTGGTATATTTACTGCCCCAAGGTGGTGTAAGCAGATCATTCCAAATGCCTTGCAAATTGGCTGGCTGTGTACCTGGTCGAGAGCTCGAAATCAACAAATATCTTCCATACTGCATGTACAAACCCGCAAATGATGGATCCATGGATGTAGAAAATTGTTCCAGACGTAAATCAGTCCGCAGTTTATCGTTAGCAGAAGTACCGAAATTTACACTGAATGTGTGGAAATAAGATTGATATTCTCGAATGTGTTTTTGCTTAACGGTTTCATAACTGTTGCTTTTGATACCCAGTTGGCGGCTATTATTTATTAAATTAGGATTACCAGAAACATTATTAGCGTTTACAAAAGTTGTTGCTGCAGTTAAGTAAAATGTTACTTCATCGGCACCGTTAATGCTTACTTTATTATTAATTATTTTTATAGAACCATTTTTCGTTTCTACTTTTAACCAACTTTCACCCTTCAAAGCACCATTTTTTACCATAACCTGTAATGAAATAGAATTGTTGCTTAAGGTTTTTACGGATGATTTTTGGTGAATGCTTGATAATGCTGCTTCAACATTTATAGATTTATTTTTACTTGCCGTTAAATGAACAACCATTGCCTGATTAGGCTCACTAGCAAAATATGATCTGTAATAAGTAATTCCATCGGTTGTATAAGTAGTTTTTGCAATCGCAGTTTTTAAATCTAAGGAACGTTTATAATTGGTGAATTGATTTTTGCCATGCTTAAACGTTAGATTTAAATCACCGAATGGTTGATAACTTGCTTGATATTGAGGAACTTCGGGAGGATTTTCATCCTGAATTTTATATTTCCATTCTTTAACTAATGATACACCATTTTCGACGTTTGAACCTTCAGGAAAAATTCCAATATGCCTCTTGGTATCTTTGTAACCTGCAATTCCACCTTTATCATAATAGTTTAAAACCAGAATGGCGAGAGAATTTTTGCCGGCTTTGATGTGCTTAGCAGGAATAATATATTTTCTGGGTTCTAAGTTATCTGTATTACCAACCAAAGCACCATTAATATAGGTGAAATCCTGATCGCGAATACGATTTAAATCTAAAACCAAATTTTTACCCAACCAATTTGCAGGAACATTAAATGTTGTTCTAAACCATACTGCACCATCTAAGTTAGCCAAGCCTACCAACTCCCAGCCTTCATAAGATGGAACTTTCATGCTCTTCCAATTGCTATCATCAAAAGTTTCGAGCGACGGATTTCCTTTAATCCCTTTTTCAGATTGCATTTCACTGATCCAATTTGCTCTATCTCCGGTTTCACTTTGCAGTCCCATAAATTCTTTCTGGGCTAAATCTTCTGCTTCCTTTTGTTTACCTGCTGATAGTAATTTTCTTATTTGTGGTAAATAAGCAGATGCTCCTTTTTTATTATAGTTTCTCGGTTTTCCGGTCCAAAGGGTTTCCTCGTTAAATTGAATATGGTCATTTTCTACACCACCAAAAATCATTGCACCTAAACGTCCATTCCCAATTGGTAAAGCATCTGTCCATTTTTCTGCAGGTTTTGTGTACCAAAGTGATGTATTTTCTTGTGCATAGACATTAAAATTTAGCAGCATTAAAACAATGCTAATTAGCAGCCGCCAAGAAAGTGTAAAATTTACTACTGCCATTTGAAATAATTATTGTCCCTTATCACCAGAAATTACCCTAACATTTTCTGCAACTTCTTGCTCTTTAACAATACCATTTTTAGCGTTATTGAAATTATTATTCCCAATAGAAATGTTCTTGGTTTTATCACCGCTTAACCTTAAATAAGTGTTAGTGCCTGCAGTTGGAAACGCATTATATAGAAAAACGTCGCTTACATTTTTTAAGTCGATAACTGCAGATTTTGCTATTGGCGTGTAGGTTTTAACATTATCTATGGTTAAATTATGTACGTTAGCTGCTGAAAGCGCAGCACCAATTTCGGTGTTAACTTCAACATTATGAAATTCGATTCTATTTGCATAACCAATACTAAAACCAGTTTTTGCATCCATATTAATATCACTAAACGTAATATTTTCTATTGGCATTTCTTCCAAACCATTTAAGTAACCCGCTTGATTAACTTGCCCTGTAATGTTACTAAAATGAAGGTTTCTAAACCTTGGTGTTCGCTCGGAAACGGGTTCAGGATTGGTTTTTGCATATTGCATATCTAATACAATAGCCTGCTGACCGATGTTTTTCATGATGATATTATTAACTCTAATATCCTCCACAACTCCGCCTCGTCCTCTTGCAGTTTTAATTCTTATACCTCGGTCTGTTCCATCAAATACACAATTCGAAATCGCAATTTTTCTTACATCACCAGACATTTCACTTCCAATAACAACGCCACCATGACCAGATAACATTGTACAATTTGTTATGGTATAGTTTTCTGCCGGAATTGCCATTTTTCTACCTGGTGCATCCTTGCCCGATTTTATGGTAATGCAATCATCGCCTACGCTGATGTGACAATCGGATATATGAACATTTTTACATGATTCGGGGTTAATCCCATCTGTATTTGGTGAGTGTGGATTATTAATGGTTACATCATGGATTTTGATATTCTCACAAAATTCGGGGTTGATGGTCCAGAAAGGTGAATTTCTTATGGTGATGCCATCAATGATGATATTCTTGCAAAACATAGGTTGTATAAACGGCGGACGAAGAAATCCACGCTTCATTTGCTTTGCATCATCAGGCAGCAAAATATCTTTATTTAGTGCATCAAAAGTGGTTTGCCATTTCGAGCGAGGTTGACCTTCTTTATATCCTTCAACAAAATCCCACCATTTTTTTCCGTGGCCATCTATTAAGCCCCTACCAATTATCGAAATGTTTTCAACCTTATAGGCGTAAAAAGGAGGCGAAAATGAAGTTACATCAACACCTTCATACCTGCTTTTAACCATTGGCAAATAATCATCAAAATTATCGCTAAAGTGTATTTCTGCTCCGGCATCGATAAATATGGTGATGTTACTTTTAAGATGAATCGAACCTGTTAAATATTTCCCAGCTGGAAAATAAACGGTACCGCCACCAGCCTTTGAAGCAGCATCAATAGCATTTTTAATTGCTGTTGTGGCTAATTTACTGCTATCGTTTTTCGCTCCATACTTTATAACATTGTAAAAAGACTGGGCATGAGCAGCACATCCAAAGCAAATTGCAGTAACAAAAACTAACGACTTAATTATATAGCACTTCATTTAGGTTGATTTTAATCTTCTTAGGTAATTCAAATTAACTATTAATTCGCTCTGCATGAACACGTTAAATTAAATTAACTTTTACAGGTTTAAAGTTTTTGCCTTTGTAAATTTCTTTACCATCAGCGTAAATAAAAAAGCCTTTGCCTTTGTTGTATTTGGTTCCAGTTTTATCCCACAACAATGTTATAATTTTGCCATGATAGGAAACATTATCGAGCATAAACCAATCCCATTTTCCTTTTGGCACCAATGGATAAATTTCTAAAACATTATCCATTCGCGGTTTTAAACCAATTAAATCGCTTATTACCAAATCGCAAAAAGTAGAGTGGTTGTAAAAACTACTTCGGGGATTATCTCCTTTTAACCATTCGCCATTTTTTTCATTCTGATATTCTCCAATATATGGTTTGCCATTTTTTTGATGTGACAATGCGTATTGATGAAGTTCATCGTAAAAAACGCTTGCCGTCATTTTACCATGGTTTTTATAATTATTTAATAGGTTTGATAGACCTTTAAGCGTTTGTGAACTTGCAAAAGGCCATAAAGCACCATCCCATTCGCAACCATGGCCAGAACCGCGAGTTCTAAATGTTGGGTTTCTCCTTTCGGCGGTGGTTAAACCCCAAGGTGCCTTAAAACCAGCAGTATCTAATAACTGATTCCAGGCTTTGGCATATGTGCTTTTATCGTCCGGTAAATTGAAATCCCAAGGTGTAAATCCAATGGCTTCCCTAACATTTGCCAATCCTTTTTTAGGTAGTTTAGTTTCAAAAAACAAAGATGACGCATTCCATAAACTATCCTGAACAAGTTTTTTAAGGGTAACTGCTTTCTGATGATATTTAAGCTTAAGAGTTTGTTCGTTCAATAAATCAGATATACTTGCCAAAGCTTTGGCATTGCCATACATGTAGCTATTAATGGTTGGCCTACGATTTTCATCTCTGCGAGAACCACTAATTGATTCTTCCATCCCATCTTTAACATCGTGCTGCCAAAACAAGCCACTTTTAAGCTGCCGTTCCTTTTCCCATTTCTCATAATCCATATCCAGAGCAGGTAAAATTCCTTTTAAAAAATCAGAATCGGGTTTTACCATATAATTTGCCAGAACAGCATCATCTATCCAACTGCTAAATTGATGGAAACGTGGTTTGGTTTGATTAACATCTGACTTGTAAAGCCAAAAATTAATGTAATCTTTTAAATAATCAGTTTGCTTTAACCAGCGACCTTCGTAAATATGATGCCCTAAAGCACAGCTAATGGAATTGTATTTACCTGCATGTTTTACAGGCTCGATAAATTCGGTAAAGATAAATCCATCGGGCGTTTTAACCAGGTGCTTACGAAACGACCACCATCTAAAATAGTAATTCTTTTCAATCACATCATCTGGGCAATCCAGCAATGGAACGTTGTAGTTTAGCCATTCTAAAGATTCATCATTCGGTACAAAGTTTTTTACAGCCTCGGTATCAATCGAGTTGAAATATGCTACGTAGCTTTGCAATTTAGCCTTTAACGGAGTTGTTTGTTGTCCAAAAGCTGAAAATGAAACCAGCAGCCAAATTGCAATTAAAAAGTTTTTCTTATTTACCATTATTCAAATAACCAATCAATATCCTTACCTCTACCATCTAAACCTGCATTAAAAATCCGCAGTTCTAGTTTATCATCTATAAAACCTAAAATCAAACAGGCACCTTCACCTAATGTTAACGTATGTGTTCCTGCAGGGAAAGAATAGGCATGAACATTTACTGGAGCAAAACCATTAACCACCAAGGCATTAGAAATCTTAATTTCTGATTGCCCGTAATTATTTGCACTTGCATCTATTTCTAATTGAGGCGGCAAAAGTGTTTTATTATCTTTTTGATTGAAATATCCTACCAGTATTTTAACCGCGTTTTTCGTGCTAAAGTTTATCGTTGTTCCGTTTTGTATTTGATTCTCTCTAGATAAATTTAAACCCTTTAAACCAACCAATTGCTCAGTAATTTCCTTTATTTGGTTAGTGGAATCAGTAAATACGGCAGCATTCTTTTCTAGTAGATAACTTTTTACATCATTTGATAAAATCTTTACATCAGCATTTTTGTAAGGAATTATTTTAGCGATGGTAGCTGTTTTGGCCGATTTTAAAGAATCTATACTTTGTTTAAAATGATTTAATTCCTTAGTAAAAACAGGCATCATCTCTTTCCAATGGATAAAAGTTTTATCAACGCCACGCATCGGAATTTTCCGTTGTTTGGTTTGCATACTGTTTGCATACAGATATTCATTTTCTGTTAGCTTTGTTAAAACCGTATAATAATCTAAGCTTTTTTGTAAAAATGGAAGTGCCTTTTCTAAATCTGTAACATCATTAGAATATTTAAACCTTAAAACCCAAAGTGCCGCCTTTACCTTTTCGGCGTAAAAATTTGCCATGGCATCATAGCAATACATATCATTTTTTAGCCTTCTAAATTCTGCCGTATCTTTTTTAACAGAAGAAGATGCCTTATCGATAGCAGTAACAGCATTCTTTCCATGCTCCACTACTTCTTTAGCGATTTGCACCGGAGTTTCACCAATATGACCTTGCTTCTTCCACTCCTTTTCCGCGTAGTCGATTATAATTTCTCCTTCAGGCGCTTCTGATTCATACATCAACGTAAATAAACCATAACGAAAAGGATTGATAAGCTGAGTCATAAGCATTCCAAGTGTAAGGGTTTGGCGGTTTCCATCGGTAATTCCATATCGCCTTAAAAGTTTAGGTGCTATCTCTCCCGATTCTTCATAAGCATTTAAAATTGCTTTCCCGTTTGATAAATCAGTTCCATATTTAGTAGCAAGTTCTTTACCCCAATAATTAATTTCTCCTGTTCTATCCCTTTCGCTATTCCATGCATACCGAGCCCATTCTTTATACCAAATCCAATCTCTATCAATTTGCAGTTCGCGGGTTTTAGTTTTATCTGCGGTATATGGCCAATCCCAATAACTTGCTTGCGGGTATAAATGCAAACCTTTTGCGCCATAGATTTTATTCATTGCTTGTACAGATTTTTGAATAAAATCTGCCGAACCATATCTAAACGGTTCCAAATTAGCTAAAATATGAACGTTGGAAATATTAAACGTTCCAATAGATGCCAATTTCCGATTAAGTTCTGCCCATGCCCCACGCGGTGCGTAAGTTGTTAAAGCTTCGCCGTTAAATTTGTTTTCAGTATATAGATTTTTATAAAATGGCAAAGCAGCTTTCATTACTGCAGGTGCATCTGTATCATGTGCTCGTAAAACAATTGGCGGCTCTATTTTAAGCCCGGCTGCTTTTAAACCATCTTTTACTCCAGGAATAATGGTTTTTGTAAACCAGTCGATATCATCTTGCCCTACACCTTCCATTGCTTCGCCGAGGGCAACCATTAAACCAACATTTGGATATTTTTCTACAAAGGCCGCTATAGATTTTCGTGTATAATCAGCAATTAGCGGCACAATTGGGCGATTTCTGTCTTGCGTTTTTAAGCCATGTTTATCTGCAAATGGTTTAGGAATTATAATGTTATAAAACATTTGAATAACCCAAATCCCTCTTTTATCTGCTTCGGTGGTTAAAAATTTAAATATTTCCTCGTTCTTTTTAAAGGTAGCATCGTCAACCTCAACAGCATAAGGATAATCTTTTAACTTTATGAGTGATGAAAATGGATGTCCGTTCCAAAGATAAAGTGAATTATAACGGTTATCTACCATCATATCTAAATACTTTATCCACAACTGTTTATCGTATAACCAAGGGAAAGTTTCGGGTGTGTAGGGGTATTCATAAACATCATGACCAGGCAGGTAATCGGTTTTCTGTAAACCGATACATGTTCCTCTCATTACCATTTCCGGGTGGTCTGTTATAGAAAGTTGGGTTGGAATTTTTCCTTCAGCGGTAATTTTTTCACTTAAATCAATACAACCATATAAAGTTCCCGAATGGTCTGCACCAACAATGTATAATGTCCCATCCTTATCGTAGGAGATGGAAAAACCTTCCTTTCCGGCATTTAAAGCAAGATTTTTAATAGATACTGGAAGTAAACTGGTTAAAACTTTATCTGCAATAGTGCTGATTACAATGGCATTTTTCCCTTTTGGCAGTTTCCCTTTATAATCAACCACCTTAAAATTAATTGCATAACCAACTTTATTTAAAGTTTCGAGCAAACGTTTGGTTCCAAAATTAACTCTTTGTCCACCTTGACTAGATATATAGATTGTTTTAGATTCCTTTTGCAGTTTAGCTGCTACAGTAATTTTTGGCGCTATAAATAAAAGGGAAATAAAAATTAGGAAATTTCTCATTCAATTCTGGTGCAAGTATCAAAACCGTTTAATAAGTTTTGAAGTATATTTGGTTAATTATTATTTAAATATAAAAATAATATTCAAATATAAGTAATTACGCTAAAGGCTTATGTAAAATTCTTGCAAGGTCAATGCTGATTTTGACATTTAAAAGGCCTATGACAATATCAGCCAATATTTAGATAAAAAGTTAAAATGTAATTCCAAATAAATCCGTTTTATTTGTAGGAAGATAGTATATACTTTTAATTTAAAATAACTATCGCTATTTTAACCGTACAATCAAATATAACCCTAAATAGATGTTTTCATTACAAAATAAACGAGCAGTAGTAACAGGTGGAGGAAGCGGTATTGGTAAGGCAATTGCAACTATCTTAGCAAAGCAAGGCGCAGAAGTTCACATCATTGAGCTTGGTTTAGAACAAGCAGAAACTGCTTTGACAGAAATATCTGCAGCTGGCGGAAGTGCTTTTAGTTATGCCTGTGATGTTGCCGACCACAAAGCCGTTAAAGAAGTGTTTGCGAAAATTGGCAAAATTAATATTCTGGTAAACAATGCTGGAATTGCGCATATTGGCAAGGCAGATACAACTGAAGAAGCCGATTTTGACCGAGTTATGAAGGTAAACGTTAAAGGCGTTTACAATTGTTTGTATGCTGCTATTCCACAAATAAGGTTAACCGGTGGTGGTGTAATCATCAATATGGCCTCCATTGCTTCATTAATTGGCTTGCCAGATCGTTTCGTTTATAGCGCTGCAAAAGGTGCCGTAAAAGCAATGACCATGAGTGTTGCAAAAGATTATATCGGCGAAAATATCAGATGTAATTCCATTTCTCCGGCTCGTGTACACACCCCATTTGTTGATGGCTTTTTACAAAAAAACTATCCCGATAATATTCCTGAAATGTTCGAAAAGCTTTCTAAAACACAACCCATTGGCCGAATGGCAAAGCCTGAAGAAGTAGGTGCTTTAGCCTTATATTTATGCAGTGATGAAGCGGCATTTATAACCGGCTGCGATTACCCGATTGATGGTGGCTTTACTACATTAAACAACTAATACTGCAACGAAAAATAGATTACAATGAAATTAATACGATTTGGCGAAATAGGATTTGAAAAACCTGGAGTAATTATAGATGATAAATACTACGATGTTTCTTCGCTTGTAAAAGATTATAATGAAGAATTTTTTGCCGGTGATGCGATTAAAAAATTAGCTACTGATATAGAAACAGCTAAACTTCCAGAAGTTGATAAAAATGTGCGTTTGGGAGCAGCTCTTGCTCGTCCTTCAAAAATAATTTGTGTTGGCTTAAATTATAAAGATCATGCTGCAGAAACCAATGCCCAAATACCAACAGAACCTATTTTGTTCTTCAAAGCTACCTCTGCAATTGTGGGTCCGAATGATAATTTAGTGATACCGAAAAACAGTAAAAAAACGGATTGGGAAGTTGAACTTGCCATCGTAATTGGTAAAAAAGCAAGCTATGTTTCTGAAGAAAATGCCTTAGAACACATTGCAGGTTATGTTTTACATAACGATTATAGCGAACGCGAATTTCAAATAGAAAGAAACGGGCAATGGGTAAAAGGAAAAAGTTGTGACTCTTTCGCTCCTATCGGACCATTTATTGCCACACTAGATGAAATTAGTGACATTCATAGCTTGCGTTTATGGCTTACCGTTAATGGCAAAACGCTACAAGATGGCAATACATCAAACCTGATTTTTAATGTACCATTTATGGTATCGTACATTAGCCAATTTATGACGCTTTTACCCGGCGATGTGATTACAACAGGAACGCCAGCCGGAGTTGGTTTAGGTCAGAAACCAGAACCTTGGTACTTAAAACCTGGCGATGTTGTAGAGCTGGGCATTGATGGTTTGGGAAGCAGTAAACAAACTGCCGTGGCGTATAAAGAAAATTTATAATGAAAAGACACTGTTTTGCACTCGATTTAATTGATGATGATAAGCTTATTGCTGAATACAAAGAATATCATACTGCCGTGTGGCCAGAAATTGTAGACAGTATCAAATCAGCAGGTGTAGAAGAACTAGAGATCTACCTGTTCGGTAACCGATTATTTATGATAATGGAGGTAAATGAAGCATTTTCATTCGAAGCCAAAACGAAATCAGATTTAGAAAATGGAAAAGTACAAGAATGGGAAAAATTGATGTGGAATTACCAAAAAGCAATGCCTGGTGCCAAACCTGGTGAAAAATGGATGCGAATGGAACACATTTTTAAACTTTAATACAATAACTGATGATTGATGCTCACGTACATTTTTGGAACTTTGACCCAGTAAGAGATTCTTGGATTAACAAAGAAATGAATGCCATCCGCAAAGATTTTTCACCAAAAAACTTAATTCGAACCTTTAATGATTTACAAATAACAGGTTGTATTGCGGTTCAGGCCAATCAATCAGAAAGTGAAAATAATTTTTTAATCACCCTTGCCGAGCAAAACGAAATGATTAAAGGCATTGTTGGTTGGGTTGATTTAAAGGATGAAAAATTAGAAGAGAGATTGAGATACTGGTCGGCATTTAAAAAGATTAAAGGTTGGCGACACGTACTTCAGGCAGAAAATTCTGATTTCATTTTAGCTGATGATTTTGCGAATGGAATTAAGTTGCTTCAAAAATTTGGATACACTTACGATCTTTTATGTTATCATAATCAATTGCCAGATATTATTAAACTGGTTGATAAAATACCAAACCAACCTTTTGTTTTAGATCATTGTGGTAAGCCCGATGTTAAAAGCCAAGATTTAAAAAACTGGAGCAGAAATATTAAAACCCTTGCTCAAAACCCAAACGTATATTGCAAACTATCTGCTTTACTGGTTGAAGCTGATTGGAAAAATTGGAAAGACATAGAAATTTTCAATTGCTTTGATGTGGTATTTGAACATTTTGGAACAGAAAGGATTATGTATGGCAGCGACTGGCCTGTTGTTTTGCTTAGCCGGCCTTACAACGATTGGTTCAATTTGGTAACGAAATATACTTCAAAATTCAGTATTCAGGAAAAGCAAAACCTTTTACTGAATACTGCATCTTCTTTTTATAACTTAGAAAAAGTAGATTTATTTTAAGAATTTATAAGTGGTGGTTGTGGTGTAAACATCACCAACTTTTAACACTGTCGATGCAAAATTAGGATGGTTCGGTGCATCAGGAAAATGTTGTGTTTCTAAACAGAATGCCGAGCGGTACGGGTAAGATTTACCACCTTTACCATCTGTATCCTTACCTGTTAAAAAGTTACCACTGTAAAATTGTAAACCTGGTTCGCTTGTGTAAACCTCCATTTTAATGCCGGTAACTGTGCTTTTAACAACGGCAATCGCCTTTTTATTATCATGTTTATTTAAAGCGAAATTATGATCGTAACCTTTGCCGAAAGTTAATTGCTGGTCTTTATCTTCAATGTTTTTTCCTATTGTTTTAGCCTTATTAAAATCAAAAGCGGTACCTGCTACTGGCTGTAATTTACCAGTTGGAATTAAGGTAGAATCAACTGGTGTATAAGCATTTGCATCGATAAACAATTCGTGATCTAAAATTGTAGCATTTCCTTCACCATTTAAATTAAAGTAAGCATGGTTGGTTAAATTAACAATCGTATTCTTGTCTGATTTTGCTGTATAATCTATTTTCAAAGCATTATCATCTGTTAATGAATAGGTTACAGTTACATCCAGTTTACCTGGATATCCGGCTTCACCATCCTTTGATGAATAGGTTAATTCTAATTTCTGAGCATCAACTAATTTAGCATCCCATACTTTAGAGAAAAATCCATCGGTGCCACCGTGTAAGGTATTAACACCATCATTTAGTTGCAACTGATATTCTTTGCCATCCAAACTAAATTTTCCTTTAGCAATTCTATTTCCATAGCGCCCAATTAATGCACCAAAAAATGGTTCTCCTTTTTTACGATATGCACCAATACTATCGTAACCTAAAACAACATCTGTTAATTTATCATTTTTATCGGGCACTAAAAGCGAAACTACTCGCCCACCATAATTTGTAATAGAAACCGAAGCACCTTGTTTGTTTTTTAAAGTATAAATTGAAACCGTTTTACCATCAATTGTAGCATTATAAGTAGCTGAATCGGTTTTAGCGTTTTCTGTTGTTGTTTTTTCGGTCGGAGAATTACAGGAAAATAATGTGGTAGATAAACATAATGTTGCAATTGATATTGCTGAAAGGATATTTATTTTCATAAGGATTTAATTTGGTTAAGGCTAAAGTAATAAATAAATTAACGTTATTACAACGATTATAAGTATAAATTGCTTTATAATTAAGGTAACATTTATCACATCAAAAAAAATCACATAATTTAGCCGAACAATATGCAAGTTTTAGATTTTAAGCCCAAAGCAATAATTTTTGATTTAAATGGAACCATGATTAATGACATGGAATACCACACAAAAGCCTGGCATTCTATAATTACCGAAGATTTGGGAGAAAGTAACTCCTATGAATCAGTTAAGAAAGAAATGTATGGGAAAAATCCAGAAGTTTTGGAGCGCATTTTCGGTAGAAACAGATTTACACCTGAAGAAATAATCAGCCTTTCTGATGAGAAAGAAAAGCGTTATCAGGAAAATTATTTCCCACATCTTGCTTTAATTGAAGGACTTGATGAATTTTTAAAACGAGCAAAAAATAATGGAGTTAGCATGGCTATTGGTTCTGCAGCAATATTATTTAACATAGATTTTGTGTTGGATGGTTTAAAAATAAGAAGCTATTTTGAAAGCATTGTTAGCGCAGATGATGTTGAAATTAGTAAACCTCACCCTGAAAGTTTTTTGAAAGCAGCAGATGCACTTGGAGTAAATCCTGCAGATTGCCTGGTATTTGAGGATGCACCAAAAGGAGTAGAATCTGCACATAATGCTGGCATGAAATGTATCGTACTCACAACCACGCATGATTTGGAAGAATTTGCTGAATATTCAAATATTTTAGGATTTATTGATAACTTCAAAAATCCGATTTTAACAACGCTTTTATAAAATGGCCAAATATATAAACCAAAACCCTGTTCTTGTTGCCGTAGATTGCATAATTTTCGGTTACGATGGCGAACATCTTAAACTTTTAGTGATAAAAAGAGCTATAGAACCTGTAAAGGATCAATGGAGTTTAATGGGAGGTTTTATTGGCCCGAATGAAGATTTAGATGGAGCAGCAAAACGCATCTTGTTAGAGCTTACGGGTTTACATGATGTTTATTTGGAACAATTGCAAGCTTATGGTCAACCAGACCGCGACCCGATTGAGCGTACAATATCTGTAGTTTACTTTGCCCTCATTGATATTAATAAATACAGCAAACAAATTAATGATCAATACCATGCAGAATGGTTTGAACTAAAAGAAGTGCCCGAATTGATTTTTGACCACAGCATAATGGTAAAAGCAGCTATGGATAAAATTCGATATCAGGCAGCTTTGCACCCAATATTATTTGAATTGTTGCCCAAAAAATTTACCATCCCCCAGCTGCAAAACCTGTACGAACAGGTATATGATTCGCCAATTGACAATAGAAATTTTATTCGAAAAATAACTGCAAGTGGATTGTTAATTAAACAAACAGAGAAGGATAAATCAAGTTCGAGAAGAGGAGCATTTTATTTCAAACTCGATAAGCTTAAACATAAAGCCCAGTTTCAGTCGTTTTTAAGTTTTATCGCTAAACCAAAAGGCTAATTCAATCGCCGAAATTCTAAAACCGAAATACCTTTTGAGCGTTTGAAATTGCTTACAAAAGAATTGGTCTGTTCGAAACCCAATATCTCGGCAATCATTGATATAGAATAATCTGTATGGATTAAAAGCTCTTCTGCTTCACGAATTAATCTGGCAAAAAGCAACTCAGGAAGGTTTTTGGTAAAGGCTTTTTTCAAAAAAGTGTTTAGTTTTCTTGATGACATTCCCATTCCTGATGCATAAAATTCTGTGTTACGTTCGGTTTTAAAATATTGCTCTAGTATTGCTCTGAACCTTAAAACCTGCTGTAATTCATCAATACTTAAATCCATTAACTCGGCATTTAATACAGCAGAAAACCCAAGCAACAATGATAAATATTGCGCTAAATACGAAACATCTCTATCGGCTAATATTTCCCTTTTTAATTGTTCTAATAAACTGTAAGCTTTTTGAGCTTGAGAATCGTTCAAATCTTTAAACGATAAAGTCATAAATAGATTACGCGATTGCGAATCTCTATGCTGAAGTAAAAATTCTGAGTATAAAAGTGTGCTAAAACTTAACCAATATGCAGATGTAAGCTCACCTTCTAATCGAATTATTCCCTCTTCAGGAATAAAAAAAACTCGCCCTGGGCAAAGTACATAATCACCAGAATTCATGCACAATAACCCCGTGGCTTCTTTTATAATCAGCACTCTGATAGGATAATTGGCGTTTAATGCTTTATCTCTTTTATACCTACCCTTGATGTCTTCAAGTTGTATCATTTTATATCAAAGTATCTTGTTTCTATAAAGACAGTATAATATACTTATTTACTACAATAGAAACTTTAAATTTTTGCATTAAATAATAATGTTCATTGCCAAAAAGCTAATATTTATCTTTTATGGTTAAGTTTTCAATAACAAACGTATAAAAAGGCAAATTGTTTATTACGCCTCAAAGCTATAAAAAATAATGTAGAGCTCGACAAGCTACTATCAAAACTACATGATTATAAGTAATATTAATAATACAAAAAATTAATATAATGATAAAATATAAAACCATATTACTTCCAATATGTTCTTATCCTTACCATGAAAAACTTTTTAATTACAATACTTTGTATTTTTTGTATCGCATGCAAAAAAGACATCCCCGATCCAGATGTTGTTCGATTGCAAGTTTATTCTACAAAAATTAAACATACTAATTATAACGAGCCTGATACGTTATATTGGTACATGCGTAGTGCAAGCCGAGGTGGATATTATTACATGACATCTACCAGAGACATCTCAAATTTTAGTGAATATGATTTTACATATACGCTAAATATGCCAAACGATTTAAATGGCAAAACGCCCATAAAAGATATTGTGGTTTTCATCAATCAGCTAAATGGAGAAATGTTTACTGATATTACCGGTAGAAGTTCATCATCATCATCAAATACGAAGTAAAATAATTTTAATGCCAATTTTTTTATACTTTCGTTACCCGATTTAGCACAATACAATAATTTTATTTTAAGCGATGAGTAAATTTCTATATGGAATTGATTTTGGAACAACTAACTCTGCCCTATCAATTTATGATGAAGAAAAAAAAGAAATCATATCAACAATTTCGATACCATCACTTATTTATTTTAAGCATGCTACATCTGCAACTGATGATGCAAATTATGTTGTCGGTGAAGAAGCTATTGAGGAGTACCTTAATGATGGAATGAAAGGTCGTTTTATAAAATCTATTAAGCAAATCCTTTCCAGAAGTACATTTACCGAAACAAGAATCCACAATAAGCGATACAATGCATCTGATTTAGTAACCTTAATTTTAAAAGATTTAAAAGCCAAAGCAGACGAAATTATCGGATACAATTGCACCAAAGCCATAATTGGCCGACCAGTTTTTTTTGATGATGACAATACACAGAAAGATACTTTAGCGCAAACGCGTTTAAATAAAGCAGCAGAAAACGCAGGTTTTACAGATGTTCGGTTTCAATTCGAACCTATTGGAGCTGCGTTTGCTTATGAAAAAACCATATCTAAAAAAGAAAAAGTATTGGTAGCAGATTTAGGTGGTGGTACAACAGATTTTACGTATTTAATTCTCGACCCAGATAAAGTTGGTAGTGCAGATAGAAAAAAAGATATGATAGCCTCTGGTGGAATTTATATTGGAGGCGATAGTTTGGATTCGGCTTTCATGTGGGAAAAAGGAACACCATATTTCGGCAAAAACACACAGTACGAAGCAACCCGCGGCCAAATTTTAAACGTACCAAAATCATTGTTTGCAAACATTTGCTCGTGGGATAAAATGAATTTCTTTAACGGCCAACGTATCCAGAAAGATATAGAAGATTACTACTATTTTTCGGGCAACGACAGGAAGTTCAAAAACCTCATCACCCTGATAGAAAATAACTTAGGATACTCAGTTTTTCAATCTATAGAAAAAACCAAAATAGAATTATCTGATAGGTTATCTTCTAATTTCTTTTACTCAAATATGGGAATAGAGATAAACGAAACCATCTCTTTACCTGATTATGAAAACGTTATCGAAAAAGATGTTCAACGGATTAGCGATTACCTTGATAAATTTCTGGCAACATATAATATAGACCCTAAGGATATAGATTGCCTCTTTCTTACCGGAGGCACATCTATGGTTGCTTCCATTCAGAACTTATTTAAAAACAAATTCCTACACATCCCTATGAATTCTGGAGATAACTTTAAAAGTGTTGCTAAAGGGTTAGCATATAGCGGTTATCTTTTCGATGCTGAATAGTTATTTCAAGAAAGATTTATCCAAAAATAAATATCTGGCTCTTTCCTTTGTTTGCTCTGAAGATTCTGCCGTGTTTACTCCAATATTCATGTATGAAGCAGCATCCTTTTTAACCGGCGACCATTTTGGCAGTTTGCTATCATTCGGATTTCCTGTTTTTATAAAATTAGCGAAATACTGAAGCATTGTATCCGAAACCTTATGGTCTTCTGCTGTCCATGCATAAACAGGATTAGAATTTAAATTGCCCATTGCGTACTCAATTTCAAATGCATGAGGTGCACCTTCGGATGATAAAGGTTTTGGGGCCGGTTTGGTGTTGCTCGAATCCATTTTAATTCCACCAGCCAAACCAGGTGTAGCTTGTGCAAATTTTGGTGTCATTGGTGGTTTTGATTTTGAGAAAAGATATCTATAAACTGCTTTATCCGTATTTTTAGCTTGCAAACCAATCCACTTCCAAGTGCTGTAAGCTATAAATCTATCACTTGCCAATGCTGTTGCTGATACAATAACTTCATCAGGATTTGTTGCAGGGTATAATTTTAAGACTTCGTCTGCATTGTTGGGATAAAGCTGTTTCAATTTCTTGGTATAATTTTCAACAGTTGGTGCATCGCCACCCATTAATGCCTGATAAGGAACTTCGGCAGAATTCCATCCTGCAAGCAAAGGAACTTTAGCCTGTTCTCCTACCGAGAATGATTCCACTAAATTCTTTGTAAGAAAATAGCCATCGATATTTGCAGCTGTTTTAAATGCACCTGGCTTGGAAGATTCATCAAGCAATTGCTCTGCTGGCATTGCTCTTAATTCGGTAAGCGATTTTGCATTAATCTTTTCTGCAAATGTTAATCCGTTTTTTTCTGCAGCATCGAGCGATGTTGGCGCTAATGTTGGATGAATCATTGCTCCGCTCTCTCCTATTGCACCAGCAAAAAGATTTTTGGATATTGGTGAAGCCATTTGCGCTGAAACCGAAATGGACCCAGCAGATTCGCCTGCAATGGTAACCTTCTTAGGGTCCCCACCAAAGTTTTTGATATTTTCTTGGACCCAAAGCAAAGCCATTCGCTGGTCGAGCAAACCGTAATTTCCTGAAGATTTATTTGCAGATTCCTTTGTAAGTTCTGGATGCGCCATAAATCCAAATACACCTAATCTATAGTTTATGGTTAGTACAACAATTCCTTTTTTAGCCATCGCTTCACCATCGTAACGTGGTTCAGAACCATCGCCAGCAACATAACCACCACCATAAAAATAAACCAAAACTGGTAGTTTATCTTTAAAGGTTTTTGAGGGCGTCCACACATTTAAGTATAAACAGTCTTCACTCATTCCCGATGAACGGAAACCCATATCGCCAAAAGGTTTTTTTTGCATGGCGTTGTTTCCAAATTTATCAGCTTTTAAAATGTTTGTCCAATTATTTACAGGCTCTGGAGCTTTCCAACGTAAATTTCCAATTGGTGCCTTTGCGAAAGGAATACCTTTAAAAGTAGTTATCCCTGCATTTTCTGATGTGCCTTCTACAATTCCGTTTGAAATTCTTACTTGAAGTGTCTTTGTATTTTGTGCCGACAGATTAAGGTGCAAAATAATTGCAGCAGCGAACAAGAAGCTAAAGCGTTTCATAATATATGGTTAGGATGTATTTATTATGCCATTAAGTTAATGGTAATAAATTAGATTGTGTAATTAACGCTGCGTAAAAGAGAAAAATTAACTAACCAATGATTATGGAAGCTAATTGTTGTACTATTTGAAAAAAGATTTGCTTAAATATTAACTCTTTTTACCGCCAAAAATCACGCAAAAAACGCTAATACCTCCAACAATGAAAACTACGCCAAGTATAAAATTAAGTGTATCGCCCATTTCGGTAAGGTATGCGTTATAAATGACAATAAACAGACTTAATTATTAATTAAGCATTCCAGTTTGGAATAAAAGTTTAAACTTTATATGAACCACAAAAAAGGAATAATCTATCAATCTAATTCAGTCGAAAATTTTGCCTATGTGGCAGGGGAAAGATTGCTAAGTTTTGCCATAGAATTGCAGAAACCTCAGAACACACTTGATAAGTTTTGCTACAGAAACACGTAAACCTCAGAATATGATGCGTTTAATTCTGTGAAAACCTTTGATTCTGCGGCAATAATAAAACCTACAATTCTGTGGCTAACCTTATTTAAGCAGTTTAAGTAATACTCCGTTTGTCCACCCAAAGCCATCTTGAAGCGGGTATTCTCCTCCACCGCCAATACTATTTGGATTAACTACATCATATTTTTCCATCAGCTTGCCCGTTTGCTTAAAAACTGCCACGTTTTGATTTACCCATCTATCCGTAACTGTTTGAGCTAATTTATTATAACCATAATTGTTTAAGCCTTGAATACTTACCCATTGTAGAGGCGCCCAAGCATTTGGTGAATCCCATTGCTCGCCCGTAGTTTTTAAAGTAGTCGCTAGTCCGCCGGATTTTAAAAAGTTAGTTTGAAGTTTTGAAACAACCAATTTTGCTTGAAGAGGAGTTGCTATTTTAAAGTACAAAGGAAACATTGCAGCAAGTGTTTCCTCTTTAGAAAAACTTTGGTTCTTCCAATTGTAATCGGTAAAGAAATTTAAATCCTTATTCCAGAAATATTTAAGAATAGCAGCTTTACGGGTTTTGGCCTTTGTAAGGAACAAGTTTGCCTTCTTTACATCTCCAGATTGCTGATTAGCCATTGCTATTACCTCCTCTAGATTAAACATCAACGTATTTAAATCCACCGGCAATAAATCGGTTGTTATTATCTCACTATAACTTTTGCCATCTGCAAACCACCTGCTACTAAAATCCCATCCAGATTCTGCAGCAGAACGAACATTGCGCATAAAGGCATCAGGTGCTTGTTTGGTCTTTTTAGAAGCTTCAAAATCTTCTTTATAAGATTCTTCCCTTGGCCAATCCCCTGTATCATAGTACCTATTTAAAATTGTTCCATCTTTTAATTTAACAACATGCCCAATTGCTTTATTTTTCTGTAGGTTTTCAGCACCCTTCATCCAAAAATTATATTCCAATTCGAGTACATCTTTGTAATCGCTAACTTTCACTTTGGTATCACTTTTTGCTAATAATTGAACCATCAAAGAAAAAAATGGAGGTTGCGAACGCGTTAAATAATAGCTTCTGTTACCATTGGGAATAAAACCATATTTACGGATAAGAAAGGCGAAATTATCAACCATATCTTTTATTACCTCCGTTTTACCAGCCTTTTGTAAACCAAGCATAGTGAAATAAGAATCCCAATAATAAATCTCTCTAAATCTTCCTCCCGGTACGATATAAGGTTTTGGCAGAGGCAATAAGGAAGTAGTGTATGCGGAAACGGTATCAGGATGTCGTTTTAGCACTTGCCAAAGTGTATCCAAATGTTTTTTAATGCCTGCATTAATATCCGATTGATACAATGCAGTATGGCTTTCGGGTAAACTAAAGTGTTCATTTACAAATGCTTTTAAAGCAAAATTATTTCTATCCTTTTGAGCCAAATAGGCATCCATAATAGCTGTAGGTGTTTGCTTTGGTATAGCATCAGCAAAAGATTTACTATCGGGATAAATTCCTGATAACTGCACTTTTTCAAACAAACCTGGGTAGGTTAATCTCGGACTAAGCTCGTGTTGAGCAAAAAGTTGGCAAGAAATAAATAACAAGCCAATTAAAAATATTTTCCTCATAATAATAACAATGTTATGAAAGATATGCAATTCTATTCAAATTTTAT
The DNA here is from genome assembly GCF_042650845.1 of Pedobacter lithocola. Taxonomy (NCBI): domain Bacteria; kingdom Pseudomonadati; phylum Bacteroidota; class Sphingobacteriia; order Sphingobacteriales; family Sphingobacteriaceae; genus Pedobacter; species Pedobacter lithocola. The sequence goes on from NZ_JBHSBW010000007.1 coordinate 1,218,745, forward strand.
TCTAGCTTTAAATAAACCAAATATCCCTATGAAAATTTTCGCATCTCTAATTATCGCAACCGTATTCTTATCAGCCTGCAATCCATCTCCAAAAGTTGCAGATAAAGTTGAATCTAAAATTAATGGTACCTGGAAATTAATTTCAAGCCTTGCCATTACAAAAGGTGATACGGTAAATACATCGCCACCAAAAAATGTAGAAATGATTAAAATTTTAAATGATACACATTTCGCATTTTTTAAACATGATTTAAATAAAGGAAAAGGTGCTGATGCAACCTTTGATTCGGGAAGCGGTACGTATTTACTAATGGGCGAAAACTATACCGAAAACTTAGAATATTGCAGTGCCAGAGAATGGGAAAACCACGATTTTAATTTTAAGGTTAAACTAAATATTGACACCTTAACGCAAAGCGGAATTGAAAAAATTGAAAAATTAAATATCAACCGAGAAATAGTAGAGGTTTATGTAAGAGTTAAAAAATAACTACTTCACAGGTATTATTAAGGTAAAGCATGTTTGCTCATCATTAGAGGTTACAAAAATTTTACCATTGTGCGCTTTAGCAATTTCTGAAACGATAAATAATCCTAACCCTAACCCTTTTTGATTTGGTTCTACATCACCACGAGAAAATGGCTGAAATAATCTTTCTATAGCCGAGGTAGAAATTTGCTTACCCGAATTGGTAACGGATAATTCAAATTCGGTGCTGTTGCTTATACCGTTAACATAAATTGGCGTTGCAACATTACCATAACTTAATGCATTGCCCAGTAGATTTGAAAACAGTTGTGCAATTCTTTTACCATCACAATTAACTGGATGTTTTAAATCAAAATTAACGTTAATAGTATGTTGTGGGTAATTTGCTTCTAGCTCAGTTATAACTTCAGTTAAAATACTTTCTAAAGAGTCATTTTCTTCTCTATTTAATAAAATTCCTTCGCCAAATCTTCCACTAGCAAAATCAAGCATATTTTCGATTAAGCCGTTCATCCGTTGAGATGACCGTTGAATAATGCTAATAATCTTTTGAATTCGCTCTTCTTTTGATAAATGATTTAAAAGTTGAGCGCTATTAGATATTGCGTTAAGAGGATTACGTAAATCGTGACCCAAAATACCGATGAAATTTTCACGTAATTCGGCAACATGTCTTTCTTCAATAAGTTTTTTCTCTGATGATTTTACTTGTTCTATTGCATCGAGGTGAAAAGCAATAAGCTCAGCAAATAGATTGAACATTCCTAAAACTTCAGGAGTATTTATTACATGAGGTTTTGGATCAATAGCGCAAAGTGTTCCAAAATAAAAACCCGACTTAAGTTTTATTGGAACAGAAATATAACTCTGAAAACCATATAATAATGGGGTGTGATGGTTTGCAAAACATTCATCTTCTGAAACGTTTGCTATAATAACGGGATTATGATGTTGACGGATTTCATTACAAATAGTGGTTTCGAGCGCCAATTCTCCACCAGGTGCTAAACCAAAATTTATTTTATCTAGCAAAGCACATGCTACCCACTTATCATCCGTTACGCGGGCAACCGCTGCAAAGCCCATGCCCGTAGTGCTGCAAATAACTTTTAAAATATTAACAACTGCCGGGATGTTATTAATCGAGTCAATATCAGCCTGAATATTTTGAATATTATTTTCCAATTGTTTGGTTATCAAGATTTAAAATAGATAAATATTAGTATTTGTTATATTTACAAGCAATAAAGGTATTATAATATCACCAATAAATTACCAATAAAATTAGTATTGTTACAAAAACCTGTTTTGAAACAAAATCATAAATTTCTTTAAGCTTTAAATTATCTTTACGAAATGAAGCGATTGAACAGTGAAACTAGCAGCGAAGATTTGCAAGAAGTTAAAAAAGGTGATTTGGTTACAGATACTTTTAGTAAAACAGGACTAGTGGAGCAAATTGAGATAACCGATGATGGATTATATAGAATTTATGAATTTATCTTAGTAACAGAACGAAAAATAACTGTAAAAAAATAAAAAGAGGGGCGGTAAAACCCCTCTCATTAGTTGCCTTGAAATCTATTTTTAACCAATAAATTTCTAGCAAAAAAAATGCAATTTCACAGTTTAGTCTACGCCTGGTTTTCAGATTTCTCTACAATTGCAGGCGCCTTATGAATTACATTGAGCACTAATTGTCAATTACTATTCCAGTTTTAAGTGTGATTGATTTAATATTCTTATAAGCGATAAGGTTTTCAATACGCTTTTTTCAATATCCTCAAACCCTACACCATAAAATTTAAATCTATGCTAAAATATAACACCTACATCTACTTTACTAGAAATAAAAGTAAATGATTTCATATCAGATAAATTTGGAAAAGAAGGCGTTGTAAATAAAATTTCTATTAGTGATAATGATGAATTTTGGCTATTCATTTTTGCATTAAGCAACAATAAACATATTGAAATCACAAAAATTAAAAATGTTTGTTAAACCATAAAATAAGCTTTTAATTAGAGATATTTGAAGCAAAAAGTAAACCGATGCAAAACATTAAAAATATCATTTTTGATTACGGTAACGTAATTTTCGATATAGACTTCAGAATTGCACAAGCATCTTTTCAAAAGTTAGGAATAACTGATATTGAAAATTTCTTTGCTCACAAAGCACACAACGCATTGTTTGACAATTTGGAAACAGGAGCAATATCGCCGGCAGAATTTAGAGCAGGCATTAGAAAAGCAGCGAATAAACCTGAACTAACTGATGCCCAAATTGATGAGGCTTGGAACAGTTTATTAATTGGCACCACGCAAGAAAACCACGATTTGCTTTTAAAAGTGAAGGATAAATACCGAACCTTTTTATTGAGTAATAACAACGAGATTCATTACGATTGGATTATCAATTACTTGAAAACAACTTTCGAAATAAATGACTACGACAATTATTTCGAGAAAGCCTATTTCTCCCAGCACATGAAATTGCGTAAACCAAATACCAATATTTTTGAGCAGGTATTAAAGGAAAACAACCTAAATCCGGGTGAAACTTTATTTATTGATGATAGTCCGCAACATATAGAAGGTGCCAAAAAAGTTGGTTTACAAACTTTATTAATGACAGAAAAACCTGCTCAACTAGAGACCTTTTTAAAAGCTAACGGAATAATTTAAAATGAGCGATAAAAAATTCAAATCCATAAAAGAATTTTATCCATTCTACCTTTCACAACACACGAACACAACATCTCGTGTGCTGCATTTTATTGGAACGGGTTTAATTGCGCTTTTATTTTTCACAGGCTTTTTATTCCACCAATGGCGATTCTTTTTGCTGATGCCTGTTGTGGGTTATGGATTTGCTTGGGTTGGGCATTACTTTTTCGAGAAAAATAAACCCGCAACTTTTCAATACCCTTTATATAGTTTAGCCAGCGATTTTATTTTGTTTTACGATTTATTAACTGGTAAACAAAGTTTCGAAGTGAACAATACCCGTAGTTAAAATTTTCGTTTAAGTATTAATGCCCACGATTGAAATCGTGGGTTATGTTATCAGTCGTATAGTTTTATTCGTTACATTTCAACACCTAAATTTAACCCATGATTTCAATCGTGGGAAAATTGTATTATTACATAAACAATCCATTATTTCTAAACCCGATTGGAGCGGTATCAGCCAGTTTTTCACTGGCGATTTAGCGTAAAGCGGGACTGCTTAAACCCAAGAATTACTGAACGCTCATTTCCAAAAAAATCAGCAAGTACTTTGAAACCCTATTTAAAGTTTTCTTCGCTGCAATTCTCTTTCTATCAATCCCAATTCCCTACCAGTTTGCCCAGCAACTGAAGTATTTTCTTGTGCTCGTCTAAATAAATAGGGCATTACCGCCTTAATTGGCCCGTAAGGAACGTATTTAGCAACATTATAATTTGCATCGGCTAGGTTAAAACTTAAATTATCGCTCATACCAAGCAATTGCGCAAAATATACATGAGGATGATTGTGAACGATTTTTTTCTCATCCAATAGGTAAGTCAACAGGCGACTGCTATCTTCATTATGCGTTCCACAAACAATGGCAATTTCTTCAATATGGTCAACACAGTAGCGTAGCGATTCATTATAATCTCTATCAGAAGATGCTTTATCGGACTGTATTGGCGATGGATAACCCATTTCTTCAGCACGTTTACGCTCCTTTTCCATATATGCGCCTCGAACCATTTTCACACCTAAAATAAAACCAGCTGCTTTAGCAATCAAGTGGTCGGCTTTCATATCAGCCAGCTTATCGTGGCGATACATTTGGTAGGTATTGTAGACAATAATGCTTTCTTGGTTAAATTTACGCATCATATCTAAAGCCAATTCGTCAATCGTGTTTTGAATCCAGGTTTCTTCTGCATCAATCATAACAGGTACAGATTTTTCAAAAGCAGTACGGCAAATCATCTCGCACCGCGATTTCACTTTGGCAAACTCAGCTTGTTCATCAGGGGTTAAAGTTTGTTTTGCATCTAACTTTTCTAACAAAGCAAAACGCCCAATTCCAGTGATTTTGAAAACCGTAATCGGAATGTTTTTATCGCCATCGGCACGAAGAATGGTGCGGATTATTTCCTGGCAGGTTTCATCGAAAACTTGCTCTTCATCTTCACCCTCAACCGAATAATCTAAAATGGTTCCAACGCCACCCTTCGCAAGTTGAGCAATTGCCATATCACATTCCGCTATGGTTTCGCCACCACAAAACTGCTGGAAAATAGTTGTTTTTATGGCGCCTTGAATCGGTAAGCCAATATTTAAAAAGAAATTAGTTATCGGCGGACCAACTTTTGTTAAGAAATTACTCCCAATCATTTTAAAAAGCCAAAAAGCTTTTTTGAGTTCTCCGTTAGTTTTTTGGCGGAAAGCTACCTCGGTATTGTCGAAATTTGGCTGTTTATTCGGGGATAAATCCATTTAAATGATATTAATAAGTCAGATGGATGCAAAATTATAAAAAGCATCCATTCTACGAACGTAAAACCTCGAAATAATCGTATTTTTGCAACAAAATGATACAATTTAAATTAGAGGGCGAATTTATTCCATTAATCCAATTGCTAAAGGCAACAGGATTGGTTGGCACCGGCGGCGATGCTCAGGCTGCAGTAATGGATGGCTTGGTAAAATGCAATGGCGAGGTAGAATTCCGCAAGCGATACAAAGTCAGAGTTGGAGATATCATTACGTTTGGACAAGATAAAATCGAAGTAATTTAATGGAAACTCTAAACAGCGCTGGCCATTCGCTTTATTTCGAAAGTGGATTAGCCGAACTCAAAATCCTTTTAGAAAGCAATAAGTACAGCAAAGTTTTTATCCTTGCTGATGAACATACGAGCGAAATCTGCTTACCTGTTTTTCAATCGCTTATGGATGATTTTTCTGATTTCGATTTAATTGAAACATCAGCAGGCGAAGAAAATAAAAACATTGATTTTTGTATTGGCATCTGGAAAACCTTATTGGATTTTGAGGCCGACCGTAAAAGTTTGATGATTAATTTAGGTGGTGGTGTGATTACCGATATGGGTGGTTTTATTGCCTCAACTTATAAACGTGGTATCGATTTTATTAACGTTCCGACAACCCTACTTTCTCAGGTTGATGCATCTGTGGGCGGCAAAACAGGTATCGATATCGATAACGTGAAAAATATGGTGGGTACTTTCACCCTGCCACAAATGGTTTTTATCGAAACTGAATTTTTAAAAACTCTGCCACAACGGGAGCTTTTATCAGGCTTTGCCGAAATGATTAAACATGGTTTAATTTTTGATAAAGCTTATTACGAAAAGTTAAAAACGACTAATTATTTAAAGCCATCGGCTGAAGATATTTACCGTTCGGTAGAGATTAAAAATGAAGTAGTTACAATCGACCCGCATGAAAAAAATTTACGTAAGATTTTAAATTTTGGTCATACGATTGGTCACGCGATAGAGAGTTATTCGCTAGCGAATGATGAAAACCCACTTACCCACGGCGAGGCAATTGCCATCGGTTTTATTTGCGAGGCAGCTTTATCAGTTAAAAACAGTGGCTTAAGCAAAGAAGAATTAAAAGATATTGGCGATTATATTTTATCGTTATATCCAAAATACAATATTGATAGACAAAGTTTCGATACGCTTTTGGATTTGATGAAAAGCGATAAGAAGAATGAAGATGGTAACATTTTATTTTCTTTATTAGAAACCATTGGAAAATGCATGTTTAACTGCCGTGTAACCAAAACCGATATCTTAAGCAGTTTAGATTATTATAACAGTTTATAAAATGAAATTTACCGGAAGTGATATTTCTGTAGGCGGCTTATTTGGCTTTGTAATCGTTTTAACCTTAGTTGAAATGTATTTTAGCTACGCCCACGACAGAAAATTATATACAAAACGCGACACCTGGACCAATATTTATTTAATGACTGCTGCCGTAGTGATTAATCTAGGTATGAAAACCGCCACTTTTTTTTTGTTAGAATACTGCTACCAATTTAGGTTATTCCAAATTTCCAACATCTGGATTTATTGGTTGGTTTTAATTCTTGCACAAGATTTTCTATACTGGTTTTTGCATACCGTTGGCCATTATGTTCGCTTTTTTTGGGCAATGCATGTTACGCACCACTCATCAGAACATTTCAATTTAACAACTGGTTTCCGTTCTACAGTTTTCGAACCTTTGTACCGGGTATTTTTCTATCTGCCTTTAGCATTTATAGGTTTTACCGCTATGGACATCTTTTTTGCTTACCTTATTACACAGATTTATGGCAATTTGGTTCACACGCAATACAAAATTAATTTCCCTAAATGGTACGAGTATGTTTTTGTTACGCCTTCACACCATAGGGTTCATCATGCCAGTAATGTGCGTTATTTGGATAAAAATATGGGCATGGTTCTAATCCTTTGGGATAGATGGTTTGGCACTTTCCAAGCTGAACTGGAAGAAGACAAAATTAAATATGGCTTAACTACTCAACCTAAAGATACTGGTCCTGTAAATATTATTTTCCATGAAATTATCGCCTTATCTGCTGATGTTAAAAAAGCACCAACTTTTATGGATAAGGTGCGGTATATTATAAACCCACCGGGCTGGAGCCATGATGGCAGCACAAAAATCGCGAAGGTTATGCAGCGAGAGTTACGCAAGGCGGAAGAGTTACAAAAACTAAATCAAGAAAATAATAAGGTTAAAGATTTTAACGAAGAGCAAAGAACTTTAAGCTCTACTGGATAGGAATTTCGTTGTATTGCCCACGAATTAAATCGTAGATTGTGTAGCAGGATGTTATAATAATCACTCCAGAAATCTACAGTCTACGTACTTATTTAAGACTTTGAAACGACTGGTTGTGCGTCCTTGGCTAACACAGCCTTTCTATCCATTACAATCATTTCCAAATTTAGAAAATAATTGATAGCCTCTTCTAAGAACCCAATCAATCCTTTCATACCCAATCCAAAACTAGGCTAATTCAAACAAAATTAAATTTTATTAAAATTATTTTCAATTTCCTATTGACAAATTAAATTTTGTTATTACATTTGGCTCATTCAAAAACAAAAAATGAAATTATTCAACACATATTACTTTGGTTACTTTTACTATTTTAGTAAGAGCCGGGGCTAATATGCAAAAAGATAGATAACAATATTAAAATGTATAAGAAAGTCCCGGCAAACAGCCGGGACTTTTTGTTTTACGCAAAATGGAAACGATTAAACGAATAGCAATTCAAGGTATTAAAGCATCTTTTCATGAAGAGGCAGCCTACAAATTCTTTGGTAAAAACATAGAAACTGTAGAATGCAATTCATTTAAAGAAACTTGCGACAAGCTAGAAAAAAACGATGCTGACTTCGTTGTCATGGCCATCGAAAATTCTATCGCTGGTAGTTTATTACCAAATTACACACTAATCCGCGATTATGGTTTCTCGGTAGTTGGCGAAGTTTATTTGCCCATTCAATTGCATTTAATGGCATTGCCCGGTGTTAAGTTTGAAGATATAAAAATCGTAACCTCACACCCCATTGCTATCCGTCAATGCATCGATTTCTTTTATGATTATCCACACATAAAAATTGTAGAAAGCAATGATACCGCCGCTTGTGCAAAACGCATTCAGGAAGAAAAACTAACCGATACTATGGCTATTGCAAACAATTTAGCTGCAGAACTTTACGGCTTAAATATTTTAGAGCGTCGTGTAGAATCAAATAAAAAAAACTATACCCGCTTCCTTATCCTTAAAAAAGATAAAACAGACGAGGGAAAGAAAATAAATAAAGCATCAATATGTTTTCAGGTTGGCCATAAAGCAGGCTCTTTAGCCACCGTATTAAACATCTTTGCAGAACAAGAGGTAAGCTTAACAAAAATACAATCTATGCCGGTGCTGGGTAAAAGAAATGAATATTATTTTTACGTCGATTTAGAATGGCCAAGTACCGAAAAGTATGATAAGGCTGTTAGAAAAGCACTTAAATACACTTCGAATTTTAATATCCTCGGAGAATATTTAAAGAATGATAAAGTCTGAGGGAGTTACGATTTTAGATTTACGAATTAACATTAAAGCAATACAACAATTAATATATAAAAATATCTCCGGGCATCCGACAGCGGACTTCGGAATAAAAAACAAGCCATAAATCATGAAACTTAATTTAAACATCCAACCATTAAACACTTGGTTAAACGTTAACAACGAACCTTTAATTATCTCAGGTCCTTGCAGTGCAGAAACTGAAGAGCAATTATTAACTACCGCACATTTATTGGCAGCAACTGGTAAAGTATCGGTTTTAAGAGCTGGTATTTGGAAACCACGTACGCGTCCGGGAGAATTTGAAGGTATTGGAAGTATTGGTTTAGAGTGGTTAAAACGTGCTAAAACAGAAACAGGATTGCCAACTGCTGTTGAGGTAGCAAATGCAAAACATGTTGAAGAGGCTTTGGCTGCAGGTGTTGATATCCTTTGGATTGGTGCACGTTCTACCGTAAATCCATTCACGGTCCAAGAAATTGCTGATGCATTAAGAGGTCATGATGTTCCTGTATTAATCAAAAACCCGGTTAACCCTGATTTACAATTGTGGATTGGCGCAATCGAGCGAATAAATGGAGCAGGGATTACTAAAATTGGTGCAATTCACCGTGGTTTTTCTTCATTCGAGAAAAGTTCTTTCCGTAACGAACCAATGTGGGAATTGGCAATCCAGTTGAAAACTTTATGCCCTGAGTTGCCAATCATTAACGACCCAAGTCACATTTGTGGTAACCGTGAGCTAATCCCTTACATCTCACAAAAAGCTTTGGATTTAGACATGCAAGGTCTAATGATTGAATCACACGTTGACCCATCAGTTGCATGGACGGATGCGAAACAACAAGTTACACCAGCTGCTTTATCAGAATTGGTAGACCGTTTAACAGTTCGCGAACCAGAATCTACTAACGAAGCTTTCGTTGATAAATTGGCAGATTTACGTAAATCAATTGATAAAATTGATGATATTTTATTGCAGAAATTAGCTGAACGTATGGCTATTGTAGAGAAAATCGGTGAATTTAAACGTGATAACCAGGTAACGATTTTACAAGTTAATCGTTGGGATGCCATCATTAAAAAAGGTCACGCTTTTGCTAAAGCTTTAAAATTAGATTTGAACTTTACAGAGAAATTTTTAGAGTTGATGCACGGCGAATCTATCCGCAAACAAACTGAAATTATGAATGCAGGCAAAGCTGAAAAAGGAATTGCTGCAGAGCAACATAGCGAAGTTGTTAAATAAGGTTAAAGGTTAAAGAACTAAGGCTTAAAGACTAAGCTTAAAGACCAAATCGAAAAGCAAAAGCCGTTTGCCAAAAACACTCGTCATGCTAAATTTATTATATACAATTGTCAGGTGGCAACATCTGGCAATTGTATTTTGAGAATAAAACCAATATAAAATGTCAAAAAATGCCTTAGTTTCTTTTAAGGGAGCCAAGAATATACATACGGAAATCCAATTGACAGGCTCAAAAAGCGAATGCAACAGAGCCTTAATTATCAGTGCTTTAAGTAAACAATTAGTTAAAGTAGAGAATTTATCAAATGCAGCCGATACGGTAACATTAAATGGCATACTTAGTACTCTTGAAGAAGAATTGGAAGTAGAAATTGAGGAATCGAAAACCGTAGATGTTGGTCCGGCGGGAACGGCTATGCGCTTTCTTTCTGCTTATCTTTCAGCTAAAAATGGCAATTTCTTGCTAACAGGAACTGAAAGAATGAAGCAACGTCCTATTGGCATTTTAGCTGAGGCTTTAAAAACCATTGGTGCAGATATTTCTTATGCAGAAAACGATGGTTTTCCACCGTTAAACATTACAGGACCTCTGAATCAAAAAACTGCAGAAGTAAAAATTAAAGGCGATATCAGCAGTCAGTATATTTCAGCATTGCTGATGATTGCTCCGACTTTACCACAAGGTTTAACATTAGAAATTGAGGGAGAATTAACCTCAAAGCCTTATGTAGATATGACTTTGGATATGCTGGCGGAAGTTGGTATTGAACATACCTGGAATGAAAATTCGATTTCCATAAAGCCACAGGCATTTAAACCCGGAACTTTGGTTGTTGAGCCAGATTGGAGCGCTGCATCTTATTGGTACAGCATTGCAGCCTTGGCCGATGAAGCTGAAATCAGTCTTCCTGCTTTAAAAGATAAAAGCTTACAAGGTGATAGCCAAATCCAAAGAATCATGAAAATTTTTGGTATCGCGACAAGCAAGACAGCAACCGGAATTTCAATCAGCAACTTAGGTTTATCATTGGAAACTGACCAGGTTTTAGATTTAAAAACTTGCCCTGATTTGGCACAAACGATTATCGTTATTGCAGCTGCATTAGGTAAAAACATGTCGTTTACGGGACTTGAAACTTTAAAAATAAAGGAAACGAACCGCATTGCAGCTTTACAAAATGAGCTGGCAAAAATTGGCGTGACCTTAACTGAAAATAATTTAGTTTACACCTTAAATACAGATGAACTTCATTTCCCTGAAAAAATTACCATTGCGACTTACGAAGACCACCGCATGGCAATGGCTTTCGCTCCGCTTGCTTTATTAATTAAAGAAGTAGAAATTGAAGAAATGCAAGTCGTAGAAAAATCTTACCCGTATTTTTGGGAAGATTTGAAAAAGGCAGGATTTGAAGTGAGAGAGATATGAGAATTGAGACACTAGATGTGAGACTCAAAAACAATAAAAAGAAATATAACAAGATTTAGATATTTTTTGATGGAAAATCTCAAATATAATATCTCAAATCTAACATCTAAAATAAAATGGCAGGCAATTCATTCGGGCAACTTTTTCGCATCACTACTTTTGGAGAATCTCATGGCGTGGCCATTGGAGTAATTATTGATGGCTGTCCGGCCCAATTGGACATCGATATAGATTTTGTGCAATCAGAATTGGATAAGCGAAAACCTGGTCAATCCAAAATTACTACACAAAGAAAGGAAAGTGATACTGTTCAAATTCTCTCTGGTATCTTTGAGGGAAAAAGTACGGGAACGCCAATTGCTCTGTTGATTCCAAACGAAGACCAACGCTCTAAAGATTATGGTCATAATGTTGATGTGTACCGCCCAAGCCATGCCGATTATGTTTACGATGCGAAATATGGTATCCGCGACCATCGTGGCGGCGGACGTTCTTCCGCTCGCGAAACTGCTGCACGTGTAGCTGCTGGTGCAATTGCCAAACTTTTTTTAAAACAACAAGGCATTGAGATTTTTGCGCATGTAACTTCCGTTGGAAAGGTTGATGCTCCAAATTTGGAAAGTAATGACTTATCAGCTTTGCTGAATATTAGAGAAGAAAACATTGTTCGCTGTGCCGACCCAGCTACAGCACACGAAATGATAGAATTTATAGATGCCGTTCGGAAAGATGGCGATACTGTTGGTGGTAAGATTGCATGTGTAATAAAAGGTTGTCCGGCTGGTTTAGGCGAACCAGTTTTTGATAAATTACACGCTGACTTAGGTAAAGCCATGCTTAGCATTAATGCGGTTCACGGGTTTGAATACGGTTCAGGTTTTGCAGGAAGTGAATTATTAGGTTCGCAGCACAATGACATTCCTCAACCAAAAGCATCTGATTCTAAAGTATTCAAAACCACAACAAACTTTGCCGGCGGCATTTTAGGAGGCATTTCGAATGGTATGGAAATTACTTTTAAAGTTGCGTTTAAACCTGTTGCAACCATTATGCACAACCAGCAAACCATTAATGCTGCAGGAGAAGCATCAGAAATTAAAGGTAAAGGTCGCCACGACCCTTGCGTAGTACCTAGAGCTGTAGTAATTGTAGAGGCCATGGCAGCTTTAGTACTTGCAGACCAGTTTTTAAGAAACAAGGTGAGTATTATTTAAAGCTTTGTGGCACAGTAATTTATCGAAGTATATAGAAATTTATTCCTTGACAGAAATAGCTCTATCATTTAGACAAAAATGGTGCAATAAAATATTTCATTTTTCTTGCTTAAGTCTTTAGAAAAAGTCTATATTTAGGTAAAACAATCGTTACAAACACATGTTTTAACTTGTTTAACCATCCCTATAATGAAATACGACTGCGTAATTGTTGATGATAATGAAATAGAACGCGATGCAATTGAAATGCATTTAAAGAAAATTGCATCATTAAATATTTCTGCTATTTGTGATAATGGAATTGAAGCTGCCACATTTTTAACAACCAATAATGTAGATATCGTATTCTCTGATATTGATATGCCTGATTTATCAGGAATGGCGCTTTTAAAAACTTTAAAGCACAAACCTCTTTTTATCTTTATAACATCCTTCAGTGAATATGCCGCAGAGAGTTTCGAATTGGATGCGCTGGATTATATCGTTAAACCCGCAACTTTTGAACGCTTACTAAAAGCCACCAATAAAGCTATTGAGTATATAGAACTTCGAAAAATTGTAGATAACTCTGCTGTAGCCGTACCAAATCCATCAGATGATTATTTCTTTTTCAAAGAAACGAAGGGTATCACAAAATTAAATTACAGCAATGTGGTTTACATAGAAAGCATGGGAGATTTTTCGAAAATTTATACACAAAATGACAAGCACATCATTTTGGTTGGATTAAAAAATTTAGAAAAGCAACTTCCAAATTATTTCTCTAGAGTGCATAAGCAATACATTATTAATGTAAATCACATTTCTACCATTACCGCTCATGAAGTGCATTTAACATCAAACTTTGTTGTACCAATCAGCTCTATAAATCGCCAAGAATTATTAGACACGGTTATTGACAAAAAAACACTATATCGATTTAAAAAATAAGGTTTTAGCATTTTTTTAGCCACAGGGTAAAAGTGCTACCCATATTTTTTTCGGAAGAAACCGTAAGCTTGCTATCCATCAATGCCAAAAAAGTTCTGCATAATAACAAACCCAAACCCGTTCCTTTTTCCTTGTTTGTTCCTGGTGTACTAAGTCCAGCACCTTGATATTCAGATTTATTGATATGGTTCATTTGCTCTATGGTCATACCAATACCTTTATCAATTACCTTAACTTGTAAGCAATCGTTACTAATTTCGGCAGTTAAGGTAACAAGGCCATTTTCTGGAGTAAACTTTATAGCATTGCTTATTAAATTTCTCAGCACTAAAGAGAACATGTTTATATCAGCTTTACAATCAAAGCTTTTACTAATATTATTATTGATGGTAATACGCTTAAAGTCAGCTGTACCTTTTAGTGAACCAATAACTTCCTCAATTACATTATATATATTTAAGCGCTCTAAATACGGATTAAAACCTTGCATTTGACTGGCAGCCCAGTTCAAAAGATTTTCCATCATAGATGATGTATAGGTCAAGCTATTTTTTAGCAAGCCAGCGTATCGATTAAACTTTGCCTGGTCTAAATTTCCATTTTCTAAAAGTTCTATAAAGGCAATTAAAGAGTTTACAGGTGTACGCATATCATGGCTTACTACACTAAAAATCCGATCCTTTACCCTACTCAGCTGTTCAAGTTCTAGCTTTTGCTTGTTTATAATTTTATTAAGTCTGGTGGTTTTGCGTTGATTATAATAAATAAATCCTGATGTACATAAAACTAGTCCGATGGCTGCAAATAGAAATATTTTTAATTTTTCATCATACTTTATTTGTTGCTCTTGTTTAGATATTTGCTTTTCTCTTTTTACAGCTTCAAATTGCGATATTAGCTTTGAACGCTCGAAATCATTACTTTGAATCTTCCTTTCATTTTCCGAATTCTTTTGATTTTGAAGAAACTTTAATCGTTGCAACATTTTCTCCTTGTCGCTCAAATCAAGCTGCTGTTGCCTTAATATTAGTTTTTGATGCTGCTGCCTGGCAAACAAAACCTGGCGTTGTAATACAGCATCAGTAATTTGTTGTTTTAGTTGGTAATCCTTTTCCCTCACTGCAAAATCCAATTCCATTTGTCTTCTGGTTATCTCCCGCTCTTTTTCAGCATTAAATATTTTGTCTTTTACAACCACATATTGTTTGTAATAAGTTAGCGATTCATCATAGTTTTTTAAACCGCTATGCGCCTGGCTAAGTTGTAAATTTGCATCCCTCTCAATATCTAAAAAACTATTTGTATTTGAAATATTTAATGCTTCAGTAAGTAACTTAATTGCATCTTTATATTTTTTTTGATTGTTGTAGAAGTTGCCTAAAGCCTGCAAACTCTCTGCATAAATACGCTTATCAACCGAATTTTTATTAATAGAAATGGAGGTTAAAAAGGATTTTAATGCTAAGTCTTTGGCTCCCAGTCGCTCATAAACCGACCCCAAATTCATCTTAATTATTGCAATTAAATCTTGCTCTACTCTTGCTGCTTCGGCAATTTTTAGCGCTTTGTTTAAATTTTCCAATGCAACTTTTAAATTTTGGTCGGGCAAAATATCCATGCTCATTAATTCTGTAGGGCTAGCATGAAAATAAGCAAGACCAATTCCCATATAAACAACGGCGGCACCTCTGGAAACCTCACCTTTCAGGTTAAAAAGGTTAAGCGCCATTCTTAGGTATTCTAACGCTTTTTTGTGTTGTTCTAAATCTTGATAAATTTCAGAAATGTTAACGTAACAACTACCTAACTCCTCTTTACTGTTGCTTTTAAGGTAAATGCCAACTGCCTTTTGGTTTACAGCCAGCGATTTAGCATAATCTGGAATCATATTATACAACGCACCTAAATCTAGGTACGCACCGGCGGCAAGAATTTGTTCATCGGTTGTAAGAAACTCATTTATGGCCTTCAGGTAATTAATTTCAGCTTTTTGGATATTTGTGTGGCCATGATATAATCGAGCCATTTTTCTGTAAGCCACGCCTGCAAATTTCCTTAAATCAAGTTTATATGAAATTGAAACTACTGTGGCTAAAGTTTCTTCAGCTTTTTCAAAATCCCTTTTCCAAATGTATTGTTGCAGTATCTTTATTGATAAATCAATTTTACCTGAATCTATATTGCGATAAGTTTGATTAAGTTTTTAAAGGCTATCTAAACTTTTTTGTTTATATGTAACCTGTGCCTGAGTTTTACAAGCAAAAACAACAAATACAATGGCAAGAAATATCCTGGAAACTATTATTTTAAGAATTTTATAGCGCCAAGACTCCATTAATTAAACCACAATTTAGATGATATAGTAAGTTGCTGATTTAAGAAATTAGACGCAAGCAAACTTTACGCTTTGATTAGAAATACAGAATAAATTATTTACAGGGACTGATTTGGTTTCTTAAATCAAGGTGTAATATAATTTTTTTCTTTGATATTACTTAAACTAATCTTTTACGGGTGTGTTAGAAACAAAAAATTCTCACCTTCGATTGAGCAAAGGTAAGAATCAATTTAAATGAGTTTTTTATTCAATTAATAAATTGGTGGAAACTTTGATGGGTTTGCCTCATGCATCATTTGGTATATGGTTTCAACCACATCATCAACTGATGGTTTGCTGAAATAATCTCCATCTGAACCAAACGGTGGTCTGTGAGCTTTAGCAGTTAAAGTTTTTGGCTGACCATCTAAATGGAAATATCCATTTTGTTTTTCTAAAATTTGTTGAAGAATATATGCTGAAGCACCTCCAGGAACATCTTCATCAACCACTAAAAGCTTATTGGTTTTTTTTAAAGATGATGAGCAAACGTTGTTTATATCAAATGGCAACAAAGTTTGAGGATCAACAATATCCAACGATATTCCGAAAACCGCCAATTCTTCTGCTGCTTCCTGTACAATTCTCAAGCTAGAACCGTAAGATACAACTGTAATGTCGGTACCTTCTTCAATAACTTCGGCATGCCCCAAAGGAATAGTAAATTCGCCTATATTATTTGGCAATTTTTCTTTTAAGCGATAACCATTTAAACATTCGATTACTACGGCTGGTTCATCTGCCCTAAAAAGTGTATTGTACATACCTGCAGCTTGAGTCATATTTCTCGGAACGCATAAATGTAAACCACGTAAAGAGCCTAAAAGCATACTAATTGGAGAACCTGAATGCCAAACACCTTCTAAACGATGACCTCTGGTTCTAACTATAACTGGCGCTTTTTGAATACCCTTGGTTCTGTAAGATAAAGATGCCAAATCATCGCTCAATACGTTTAAAGCAAATATTAAATAATCTAAATATTGTATTTCTGCAATTGGTTTTAAACCACGCATAGCAAGTCCAATTCCCTGACCCATAATGGTCATTTCTCTGATACCTGTATCGGTTACCCTTAAATCGCCATATTTGGTTTGTAATCCTGCAAAACCTTGGTTAACATCACCAATATTACCTAAATCTTCACCAAAAGCTACCAAACGTTGGTCGCGGGCAAAGTTTTCATCAAAACAAGCATTTAAAATTTCACGCCCATCTACCATTTTAGAAAATTCATCATAAACAGCATGTACAACAGAAATTTTTTCAGGGCTATCTTTGCCACCTGTATGTAGTTTAGAATTGTATCTGTTATAATTTAATTCATCCTGGTTTTGATACCATTTTAACAAATCTTCGCGTTCTGTCGAATTTTGTTTTGATGATAAACGTATTGCTTTTCGGGCCGCCACAAATATTTCTCTACGTTGCGCATCGGCGGTTGAAGCCAGTTGAGATGAAATTTTAGCAAGCTCTGGCTGGTTTTTTGCCATCGCCGAAATAAAATCAACTACCTGTTTTTGTTCGGGTTTCATGCTATCTAAAAACTCATTCCAAGCTTCCTTTTGTGCATTTCTAACAAAAACTTTCGCAGCCTTTTCTAGTTCTATAAGTTCTTCTTCTGATACGATAGCAGATTCAAGCATCCACTCACGCATTTTTAAAATACAATCGTGCTCGCTTTCCCAAGATAATCTGTCTTTTGATTTGTATCTTTCGTGAGAACCAGATGTACTATGTCCTTGTGGTTGAGTAAGTTCTGTAACGTGAATTAGAACTGGAACATGTTCATCCCGGCAAACATTTATTGCTTTTTCGTAAACCTCGCATAACGCCGGGTAATCCCAACCTTTAACTTTATAAATTTCGTAACCAGCATTATTTTCATCACGCTGAAAACCCTTTAAAACTTCAGAAATATCCTCTTTAGTGGTTTGGTATTTAGCGGGAACGGAAATTCCATAAGCATCATCCCAAATTGAAATTGCCATTGGCACCTGTAAAACGCCCGCAGCATTAATGGCTTCGAAAAATACACCTTCTGATGTTGATGCATTACCGATTGTGCCAAATGCTACTTCATTTCCATTAGCCGAAAAATTCTTTAAATAATCGAGTTCTTTATTGTTTCTATATAATTTTGATGCATAAGCTAAACCAACCAAACGAGCCATTTGACCTCCAGTTGGGGATATATCTGATGAAACATTTTTGATTTTTGTCAAATCATTCCAGCTTCCATCTTCATTAATTGATTTTGTAGCAAAATGACAGTTCATTTGCCTTCCGCCAGAAAATGGATCAGCACCATCAGTTGGATTGGCATATAATTGAGCAAAAAATTCTTTGATTGTTGAAATACCGGCCGCAAAAGCAAATGTTTGATCGCGGTAATAACCTGAACGCCAGTCGCCATTTTTGAATGCTTTAGCCATTGCAACCTGCGGCACTTCTTTACCATCGCCGAAAATGCCAAACTTTGCCTTCCCTGTTAATACTTCCCTGCGACCTAAAACACTGGCCTGCCTACTTTCGTACGCAATTTTATAATCGTTAATAACAATTGATTTAAAATCGTTAAAACTCAGTTCAGCAGCATCAATAGAGTTGGTTGTCAGTTTTTCATTCTGCATCGTAATCAAATATTGGTTGTGGCAAATATATACAAAATTAAAAGTTTGCCTTTACCAAGAACTGTAAAATTATATATGGGTAAAGAAATATATTTGGAATAGTTTTTGTTTTAGTATATAAATATTAAATTTGTTATAACGAAAAGTACAAATAATATAGCAACACATAAACATGAAAAAGATATTAGTATTATTAACATTTGCAATGGGTTTTGGTTTGATGGCTAATGCACAAACTGCTGCTAAACCTGCTGAATTTAAATTTGAAGCAGAAACTCATGATTTTGGTAAAATTACGGTTAACAAACCAGTAACTTACGATTTCAAATACACCAACGTTGGAGAAGAGCCTTTAATTATTACAAAAGCAGAAGCAAGTTGCGGTTGTACTGTACCAAAATATACTACGGTACCATTAAAAAAAGGTGAAACTGGTACAATTTCAGTTACATTCAGCGCTGCTGGTGCACCACAACCTTTTACTAAAACAGTTACTGTAACATCAAATGCTAAAACTCCTGTAAAAGTGCTTTACATTAAAGGCGAAACTGTAGCAGCTGCATCAAAATAATATTTACCCAATAATATTTTAAAAGTCTCGATTTTAATCGGGACTTTTTTATTTTTACGCCATGCCAAAAATTTCACAAAAGGGTGTGCAGATGCCTGCATCGCCAATCAGAAAGTTAACGCCATTTGCAGATAAAGCAAAAAAAGATGGCAAAAAGGTTTTTCATTTAAATATTGGTCAACCAGATATTGAAACACCTGAAGGAATGTTAAACGCCATTAAAAATATAGATTTTGATGTTTGGGCTTATACACCATCAGAGGGTACATTAGCTTACCGTGAAAAACTGACCGAATACTACAACAAACTAGGTTATAACATTAAGTCCGAAAATATATTGGTTACGGTTGGTGGTTCTGAAGCAATTACCATTGCAATGCAAACCTGCGTAAATGAAGGTGACGAGATTATCATTCCAGAGCCGTTTTATGCAAATTATAATGGTTTCGCTTGCATGAGTAATGTTGTAGTTAAACCTATTTTATCGTACATAGAAAATGGATTTGCATTGCCTCCAATTGCAGAGTTTGAAAAGTTAATTACCGAAAAAACTAAGGCTATAATTATATGTAATCCAAATAACCCAACTGGTTATTTATACTCGAAAGATGAATTAGAAGCTTTGAAAACGCTCTGTTTGAAATATGATTTATTCTTATTTTCTGATGAAGCCTATCGTGAATTTTGTTATGATGGACGGGAGTTTATCTCACCTATGCATTTAGCTGGCTTGGATGAAAATGTTGTAATTATGGATACAGTTTCGAAACGTTACAGTGCTTGTGGTGCTCGTTTAGGCTGTTTAATTACGAAAAACAAAGAAGTGATTGCCTCGGGTTTAAAGTTTGCGCAGGCAAGATTAAGTCCGGGAATGGTAGAGCAAATTGCTGGCGCAGCAGCTGTTGACACACCAGATAGTTATTTTGAAAAGGTAAATACCGAATATACATTACGTAGAGATACCTTGGTTAATCGGTTGAATAGTATCGATGGTGTGTTTTGTCCAAATCCGGGTGGGGCTTTTTATGTGGTTGCTAAATTCCCTATTGATGATTCGGATAAGTTTTGCCAATGGATTTTAGAAGATTTTAACCATGAAAACCAAACTGTGATGATGGCACCAGCTACAGGTTTCTACTCTACTCCAGGTTCGGGTAAAAATGAGGTCCGCATGGCTTATGTTTTAAATACAACGGATTTAAATAAAGCAATGGACTGTTTAGAGATTGCATTGAAACAATACCCGGGACGAGTTGGGTAAAATTTAAATTAAAGATTTTATTTTTTTCAGATTTTAAGTGAGGTCATATTGAAACATTATGGCATTAATAACAAGTTGACTCGTTATTAATGCCTTAATGTTTTATAAAATTTCTAAAAGTTTTAGTGGAATTAAAGTTATTTGCAGAGTGTATCATGAAAAATGAGTTTTTTTTATCTAAATACTTTGCAATTTTAGTTCATGCTCATAATCACTAATAACTTGCTCGAAATTGGCTACAGATTTGGTGTATTTTGTTAATAATACCAATTGATTTTTAGCTCGCATTAAATTGTGTTCTGGATGAAAAACCGGATAATAAATATCGTTGTTTAAATAGTCAGTTAAAAATCGAAGGGCTTGCATATAAATCATAAACTGACCGCTGTATATAAACAATTGCATTTCTGTATGGGTTAAGCTGCGCCGCATTTCTTCCATATACCCCTTGTAAATCGCTAAAAATACATCGGCCCGAACAATAATTTTATCAAACAACGTTTCTTCCTCATTTGCAGGCGACAAATATGTTCTCATCATATCACCAACATCGCTAATAAAATAGCCAGGCATTACCGTATCCAAATCGATAACTCCAATTCCTAAACCAGTATTTATATTTAAAAGCACATTATTTATTTTGGTGTCATGATGAATTACCCTGGTTTTTAGTTTTTGTTCGGCTATAAGTTCTTCATATTGTTTTGCAATCCATAAAAAGTTATTTGCACTTTCAATCTCTGCCTTTGCGGTGCTTAACTTTTGTGGATTTGCGTTTTTTAAAGCATCAAAAAATTGCCGCTCCCTAAGGCTAAGGTTATGAAAATCAGGTATGGTAACGTTTAAATTTTCAGTGTGATAAGCTTCTAAAACTCTTGTGAATTTACCAAATTGTTTGGCAGCATGATATGCCTGCTGCGATTCAGTAACCGTATCGATAGTAAAAGAATTTGGAACAAAAGGAAAGAGCCTGTAAACAGCTCCATCCTTTTCAAAAAGTGTTGCTTCGGTAATCGTTTTTAATGGAGCAATAAATAAATACTGTGGTGCAATTCTATCCAGATAATCCTTTAACATTAATGTATTTTCTGCAATAAGCTGAGGAAACTGAAATACATTTGTATTCACTTTTTGTAATATGTATCGTTTGCCATTAGTAGAAACTTTCCAGGTTTTGTTTATCAAACCATTACCAAAAGCTGCAACCTCACATTTTTCAGCGTTTAGTCCGTAAGCTGTTAAAACTTCTTCAATCATTAACTTATTATTTGTATTGCAGGTATTTATTTATTTGCCGTTCTGTAGATTTACAAACCGAATTAAAAGCCGCTATCATCAATTGCGAAAGTATTTTTTCTTTCTTTCCATTTACCTTTTGTAAAATCAGGAAACTTCTGTGGCATGTTTCCTTCTTTAAGTGATTTTGTAGAAAGCGGAACAATAACACTCATCGTCACAGAATCATAAACATCAATTGGGGTTTGTTTTTTCTGTTTAACCGCTTGAATAAATCCATTAAACACAAACCAATCCATACCACCATGACCAGCACCAGATGCTTCTTTTTCATATTTTTTCCAAAGTGGATGATCGTATTTATCAAACCATTCTTTTACAGGTTGCCACCTATCATCCCCTTTAGAATTTTTTTCGATGTAGATTGATTTGTTTACATCCATCCAGATACCATCGGTACCTTGCACTCTAAAACCAATAGAATATGGCCTTGGTAAATGCGTATCGTGACTTAACAGCACGGTTTCTCCATTTGCACAGTTTAATAAAGTGGTGGTAACATCGCCATTTTTATAGTTTATTTTTGAGTTTGGATGGCCAGGAGCTAAATCATCCACGTAGGCTGCCAAGCCACGTGCTTTCGAACTAAATGAAACTAAATTGGTAAATCGGTTCCCTCTGTTGATGTTGGCATACTGCATGATTGGTCCTGCCCCATGGGTTGGGTATAAATCACCGTCCTGATCGATATTAAATTGAGTTCGCCATTGTGCCTCACTTAAAGCATTTGGTCCGAATTCAACTCCGCCACCATAATAATCTTTACCGTTGTTAAATAATACATTTCTTAAATTATGCTGGTAACCGCCTTCTAGATGGATAAGTTCTCCAAATACACCTTGTCTAACCATATTTAGTGCAGCCATTACATCTCTACGATAGCAAACATTTTCCAATGTCATGTAAGGCATACCTGTTTTTTCAGATGTATTTACTATATCCCAATGGTCTTGAATGCTTAATCCGGCAATAACCTCACAACCTACATATTTGCCAGCTTTCATGGCATCAATTGCCTGCTCTTTATGAAATTGCCAAGGCGTGGCGATAATAACTGCATCGATATCTTTCCTATCGAGCATTTTTTTATAGGCATCTACACCGCCGGTGTATTCAACAGCTGCTGGTCTGCCTTTTTTTGCAATAAATGATCTGCAAATTTTTAATGAGCGTTCTTGTGTATCGCAGATTGCAACAATTTCTACATCATCACGAAGTGTTCCTTCGGAAATGTGACTCATACCACGGGCACCAACACCAATATATCCAAGCCTAACTTTTGAAGAATCACTTGATGCAAATAAACTCCCGGTAGGTAAAATGGTTACACCAGCAGCAGCAATTGTACTGTTTTTAATAAATTCTCTACGCTCCATTATTTTTTAATTTTTTAGGTAAATTTTAGATTTATCAATTATTTAATATTAATTATTTTACGGTAAACACATCAATTTCTGCTAAAAAAGTATGCCTTGTTGTACCTGTCTGACTTTCGAGAGCGGTTAATTTTAAATATCGATAAGCGTTAGCAGCCGAAACCTTAAAACTTTGCGGGTCGTTAGTAATGGCGAAATTAAATGTACCAAGACTTGTAAATGTAGTTCCGTTTGTGCTACCCTCTAGCGAAAACTTTTTCATACCACTTCTATTCGGCGTGGCAGCTTGCCTGTTCGTAACTACAACGGTAACCAACTTATAATCTTTTTTCATATCGATTAACACCCAATGCGGGTAATTAGGATTGGTTACAGAATAGTCGGTATGCCAGTAAGTGGCAATGTTATTATCGAGCAAAGCTGATGCTTTGCCTGTGTTTTCAAACCCATCGGGAGTTTCGCTATCTGCGGTTGCCGTCCAGCTGGTTTTATCTGCTTTAATTGCTGTAGATTGATCTTCAAATAAAACACCATCAGCTTTATCACAAGAAGTAATTAGTAAGGTAATACCTGCAAGCAGGCTTAATACAACTTTTTTCATATTGATATTATTTTTTAGGAAGGTTGTTAAAATTAATTTCGGGTTTTACGCCAGTTGTAGTCCGGGTAAAATTTTGGTTGATAGGAACATAATCATCAAAAAAACCACCATTTTTTAAATAGAAATTTCCATTGTCGATTCCACCTGCATAATCCATTCTTTGCTTATTCTTTGCAGTTGCATCGCCAGTTAATGTAGCGGCTTTAATTTCGGTCCAGGTGCCATCGCTGCTGCAAATCCATTGGTTATTGGTTTGCATTTTTCTACCCATATATCCGTTGTAGTCATAAAAATTCTCCAGAAACGAATGCAAACCTATTAAATAAGTATTAGTAAGCGGCCTTTTCCAAGTACACATGTAGCGCCAATTATTGGTTTCTGGGTCAAAGAACCAAGCCGAGTAAAGGGTATTTCCTGTACCATCAGGCTTCGCCTGAGTTAAAAATTTATAAGTTACACCAGCTTTCCAGTTAAATGTAATATAACTTTGACCCCCAGTTCCTTCATTACCAAACCGTTGTATGGTTACGCCTTCACCTTTTGATATGGCTTCGGTTATACCATTACTTGGGTCCCATACAGAAAACAAAATCCATCTATCATTTTCTCTGCTTAGAATTCCGAAATAGCCTTGCCCGAAACCATTTGCCATAAAATAAGAACCCGGCTTATCTTCTCCAACAGGAACCGTAAGTTCATTGTAAAACCATTCTATATTAGTTGAGCTCGGCAATGTGTAGGATAAGTGAACAGACGGGCCTCTTCTAGACCAATAATAATTTTCAGGATCGTTAGCAAAAATTAAATTAGCAGCCGATGAGCCTGAAACAATTAAATCAGAAATTTCTCCAAAACTATTTCCTGTTTTTGAAATGCCTTGAATTTCTACTTTTACGTAGCCTTCTTTGGCAATGTTTACCTTGCCAACATAAACATTTTTAACATCAGTATTTGTGGCAGTTACTTTATTTGTAGTTCCATTAACGGTTACCTTAAATTCGCTTTTTCCATCAGGAACTTTTAACTTAAGCCCTAGTTTAAGCGCTCCACTTTGTTGCGCTCTAAAATATACTACACAGATGGTTTTATCACTATTCCAGTTGATTAAGCCGGTTTTGGTAATCTCTTCCTTTCCACCCGCAGCTTTTGTTTGGATAAAAGCATTTCCGCCAAAAGGTACCACCACACCATCAATAGTTTCAACAGGCTCAATCTTAGGTGTTTCAATAATGGCATTCTTTTTACAAGCAAACGTTATCGTAACTAGTAAAAAAAGTATTGATGTTAAATAATATTTAAACCCAGCAGTTGTTATTAGCTTTTGCATATTTTTTGGATTATGGGTTTTGTATTAAAGCCGGGTTTTTATTGATTTCTGTAAGAGGGATGAAAGAAACTACGCGATTATCAAAGGCTGTTACTGTTTGGTTAACATTACCGCTTACTGCATGCGTGCCAGGGTAATTCCTTATCATCGATTTTCCGTTTCTAAATAAATCATAAGCTCTTTGTCCTTCAAATGCAAGTTCCATCCATCTTTCTTCTAAAACCACATCGAGTACAGTTTTACCAGATGCAGCAACAGAAGCAATGGTTAGGGAAGGAATTCCTGCACGTGTGCGTATCACATTTACATCATCTAATGCCAATTGGTTATTATTTAACTTTGCATTTGCCTCTGCCCTATTTAAGTACATTTCTGCTAAGCGCAGGTAAACAGGTGAGCTTAAATTAACAATTCCTTCTTGCAAATTATATTTATTGATGTAATGCATCGGTGTATTTGGTGTAAGCTTTGTGTTATTTTGAACGACACCATTTACACTATAAGTAGAAATAAAATTTAAACGCTTATCTGTAGGGTTTGAGGAAAGGAAATCGTAATATTTTTTAGATGCATAAATTTCTCCCCAACCACTAAAAGCCTGGTTTTGCGCAACACCATTTCCATCGCCACTAAAATACATCGAACCAATTGCAGAGTAACCTCTATCTTCTGTTTTGATGTGTCTGGTGCAAAAAATAGTTTCTTTGTTGCCTTCAGGCGCCGAACGGAAATAAGTTTGATACTCAGAACCTTGCAAAAGTGCATACCTACCCGATGAAATAACTTTATTAGCATATTCAATTGCCTTTTGATTATTTTCCTGATAAAGATAAACCCTTGATAATAAAGCAAAAGCAACTTCTTTTGATGCAAAAGGATTCGTTTTTGAAACAGTCATTAAATCTGCTGCCTTAATTAAATCGGCGATGATAAAATCATACACATCTTTAACTTTGCTACGCGGAAGTGTAAGCTTTTGCTCATCTGTTAAGCCTTCTTTTAAAATTGGAATACCAGCGTTATCTCCTGAGTTTTGATAATAAGGGCGACCAAAAATCCGTACCAGATTGAAATGCATCATGGCTCTGATATAAAGGTTTTCGCCCTTTAATTGCTTTAAATCGCTAGTTGAATTATCATCTATTACCTGAATAATTTTATTTGCGGCACCGGCAGCTTTGTAAGATTGGCTCCAGAAGAGTGATGCGTGAGACGAATTTATTAAGTGTGTGTATTTGTAAAGGTTTGTTAAATCATCAGAAGAGTTTTGACCTTGAGCAATTTCATCAGATGGAAATTCGGTAAGGAAATGCCCACTTCTAACATAATTAAGATCCTTAAATAAGGCATATGTACCTATAGTTGCGGTTTCAATATCACCGGCATTTGTTAATGCAGAGGTTTCATCAATTTGAGTTGAAGGAAAATATTCTTTTCTACAAGATGAAGTGCCTAAAACCGTAGTTAAAATAGCTGCTAGAATTATATTATTCTTTTTCATAACATGAACAGGATTAGAATTAAAAAGAAACATTGATGCCGAACATAAATTTGCGGCTGGTTGGATATTTGATGCTTGAATCGCCGCTTGCTAAATCTACCTCCGGGTCGGTTCCCGAGAATTTGGTTAGTGTGTATAAGTTATCGCCGCTAATAAAAATTCTTGCATTTTGCAGGTAAAGTTTTTTAGCAAAAGTGCTTGGAATGTTGTAGCCTAGGGTAACATTACGCAACCTTAAATAACTTCCATCTTCTAAATAACGTGTTGAAGACTGGTTTGATGCATCAGAACGACCAAACACAGGTTTCGGATGTGTAACGATATCGCCTGGTTTCTCCCAACGCGACCAACCCTTAGCCAATTGCATTTGATTATAGCTTTCGTATAAACCATCGTTATCAAAGTAAAAACGACTTGTATTATACACATAATTACCATACACAAAATTTAAAAATGTGCTTAGCGTAAAGGATTTATAAGTGAAAGTATTGCTTAAACCACCAGTAAATTTCGGTGCCGCAGATTTTCCTGTATATACCCTCGAAGCCAAATTGTAGGTATTGGTATAAAGTACATAGCTATTTCCATCGGCATCACTTATTGCATTTTGCCACAAAGGCTTGCCATCAGCCGGATCTACACCTGCCCAAACCGGCATAAACCATTCATCCATATTATGCCCAACCCCAATTGGCTGTGTTGCACCTGCATAAACCTCACTTCTACCCTGATTTACTTCTAAAACTTTATTTCTATTTAATGCAATATTGAAATTGGTTTCCCATGTAAAATCTTTCTTTACAATGTTTTTCAAGGTAATGTTAAGTTCCAAGCCTCTGTTTCTAATTACACCAACATTCTCGTAAACGCCACTGTAACCTGTGGTTGCTGGTAATTCTCTGAAGAAAAGTAATGACGAATTCTTTTTCTCGTAAGCATCTAAGCTGATATCAATTCTTTTAAAAATCGTTATATCTAAACCTAAGTTAACTGATTTTGATTTTTCCCAGGTTAAATTTGGGTTGGCCATTTGGCTTGGTGCTGCTCCTGGCAAACCAGCGTAACTTGCAGATGAGTTAATGTTATATAAACCCATTGAAGCGTAATAACCAATTCCATCGGCATTACCTGTTGTACCATAACTTGCACGAAGCTTTAAGAACGTTATGGCTTTTAAGGGCTCCATAAATTTTTCTTTGGTGATTATCCATGATGCTCCAAGTTGATAAAAAGTAGCATCAGGATTGTTGCTACCGAACCTCGATGAGTATTCATTTACTACAGAAGCTACGGCAAAATATTTATCTGCGAAGCTGTAATCTGCCTGTGCCAAGTATTTTATAAATTGATAATTATCATAGCCACCAGTCGGATTATTTATGATATCAGTAGCCGTACTAAAGGCATCTCTACCTGCAGGCAAACCTTTAGCGCTTGAACTGTTGGCATCAGAATAGCCCTTTTCTATTTCTCCTACAGCTAAAACACTTAAATTATGCTGGCCAAAATTTACATTATACTTTAATCTGTTTGATGATAATAGCGTTGATGAAAACGAGTTTCCTAAATATGCGCTACCATTATTTACTGCACCATCTTTTGTTCTTTTATCATAATAAGAACTGCTACGGTAGTTATAAATGTCGGCACGATTGTAAGTTGATAAGGTTAAATTATCTAAAATATTGTAATCTAAATTTAAATCGGCTGTTGTTCTGTAACTCCTGGCTTTAGAGTAGTTGTACTGCAGTGAGTGCAGAAAGTTAGACCTATCGCGACCATACCATGTACCGAATCGGGCATCAACAGGTGTTCCATCTGCATTGTACGCAGGGTCGTAAGGTAAGTTCAAATAAGCCTGGTAAACTGTTCCAGCAGAGTTGTAATTATCGTTAACGTACAAACCATTTAGCAAAGCCGTAAGCTTTAGTTTTTTAGTAAGTTGCGAAGTTAAATTGGCTCGGTAGTTGCCTTGGCAATTCCAACAACAGAATTTAAACTGAAACGGGTTTCGCCAGCTTTACCTTTCTTTGTTGTAATAATCACCACACCGTTTGCTGCTCTAGATCCATATAAACCAGTGGCTGCTGCATCTCTTAAAACGGTTACCGATTCTACATCCGACGGGTTATAAGAACCACCAATGTTTCCATCAACAACATAAAGCGGACCCGTACTGGCGTTAATTGTACCTGCACCTCGTATTACAATGTTCGAACCTGAAGTTGGGTCGCCTGAAGCGGTCGAAGCTACAACACCCGGTACTTTACCTTGTAAAAGTGTACCCAAACTTACAGAAGTAACATCGTTTAGCTTTTCGCCCGAAACAACTGAAACCGCACTACTTAATTCAGAACGTTTTTTGGTAGAGTAACCAACCACCATTACATCACTCAAATCGGTGGTGCTTTCGGCAAGGGTAATATTTATAACAGATGTATTTGCCTTAACGGTTTGACTTGTAAAGCCAATGCCCCTAAAAACTAATGTTGATGTTTTTGATGTTTTGATAGTAAAATAACCATCGCCATTGGTTTGGGTTGTGCTGTTTCTGCCAGATTCGGTAATTATGATACCTGGTAATGGTTGGCCTTTTGCATCCTTTACTGTTCCTGAAACAGCAAAGTCTTGAGCAGATAGGTTGTACATTGTTGACAGAAGTACTAAAAAAAGTAATAGTCTTTTCATTTTGTTGTGGTTAGTTAGGTTAGTTTATTTACTGCTTTACAGTATAAAATAATTTGCGAAATGGTGGTGAATACCTAGCCATCAAGGGATTTAAAATTCATAATTATAAAGGTTTGATTAGTTATCGGTTAGACCAATATAGGAGGATGTAAACCAAGGTTTATAAACTAATGAAGCGCAAACGTTTGATAAGCTAACTTTTGATTGAGCTGAAATTTTTCTGGAAATGAATGATAATAAGCCACATAAATTGGATTTAACACCAAGAAAAGTATGTTTTCTAGCCTTTGAGCTATAATTGTTTTAGGAAATGAAAAAGAAGTAAAAACAAATGATGCGCAAACGTTTGATGAAAACACAAGGCATAGTCTTTCTGGTAAAAAAACCTGTGAGATTTTGAATTTTTGATAATAAAAAGCTCATATTATTATGATTTCTTTTGCATCTTAGCTACTGAGTAAAAAATCAAATTCTTTGATGAAACCAAAATTAATTGTAAGTGTTTATTAAAAAAAAATCTAAAGCCCTTGTCACTGAAATCCCTTTCCAAAACCCGCTGGAGAATTGAGCCAGATCGGATTATCGTTTTTCCTTATGGTCTTTCTTACATTTTAGCCGCTGTACTCGCTGTAATATTTGCAGCAGGATATATTGTGTACACCAATTATTTACATAATTCTTTAGAGTCATCGTTCCTATTGCTTTCGGTATTACTGATTATAATTGTGTTGTTTATTGGTTGGGCTGGTACATCTATAGAATTTGATATCAATGGTGGCGTAATGCGTAAAAAACTTTTTGGCTTCCTACCTGTAAGTTCCATTCCGTTTTCAAATATTTATGCAATTAATCCGGTTACAGAATTGGGTTCTTACAAATACAAAGTTTTTAAAAAAGAAAATAGATATGGAAAGGGCATTCTGGTTTCTAGCGCATATGGAAAAAATGACGATCCTAATGCCTTAGCATTTGTAGAAGAAGTAATTACACCAATTCATCGCTACTTGGAGTTATATGACGGACCCAATGACTTTAAGCCTGTGAATATAGAAAGTTATCAGTTTTTTAATGTACAAGGCGGTGCTTACACTATAAAAAAGAATAAAATTGGTGGCGTTATCTTAGGACTGGTATTATTAGCAGTTGGTATTCATGAACTTACACCAAATGCATGGCTGGGGCACGGTTACGATATTGGTAGAATTTGCTTTTTAATTTTTACAATAATCGGAGGTCCTATAATTATCCTAGCCGGATTCACTGAGGTTACCTTGGATAAAAATACGCGTTTACTCACAAGGACAAATCCTATCGGTTTAGGAAATAAAACATACACTTTTGATAACTTTAATGGAGTACAAACGGTAAGAAAATCTACCAATTTTATTTACTCAGGAACTGATGTACAAGTTTATTTTTTAAAACCTGATAAACAAAAAGAGGAAGCTATAGTGCTTCAAAGCTTTTTTAGCACACGGAAAGTTGAGCGTTTTATTGCCGAGGTAAATAGTATTATGCATTAGTTAATACTTAAATTAATAATTGGATCGAAATCTCTTGCCTTACTAAAAACCTGGCTTGTTTTAAGTATAAATCATCAATTAAAAAGCTCAAAATTATATGAATATAGAGTTTAAAAACTTAATGATAAAACTCTTATTGCTATCATTAATTTTCCATTTACCATTTAATCTCTTCGCACAAAAGCCTGTTATCAATGTAGATTTTAATAAAGAAATAGCACCTATGAAACCTGTATGGTCGTGGTTTGGTTATGATGAACCGAATTACACCTATATGAAGGACGGAAAAAAACTTTTATCTCAACTTGCTGCAATTGGAGAAAATCCGGTTTATGTTCGAACGCACAGCCTTCTTGTTACCGGAGATGGAATTCCTGATCTGAAGTGGGGATCTACAAATGCATATACGGAAGACGTTAATGGTAATCCTATTTACAATTTTAAAATTATAGATAAGATTTTTGATAGTTATGTTAGTCGCGGAATGAAACCATTAGTGCAAATCGGTTTTATGCCCGAAGCACTTTCCACCCATCCCCAGCCATACAAGCACCATTGGAAACCTGGCGACCCATATAAAGATATTATTACAGGATGGGCTTATCCACCAAAAGATTATAACAAATGGCGCTCTTTAATTTATGAATGGGCCAAACACTCTATTGAACGTTATGGCAAAAAGGAAGTGGAAAGTTGGTATTGGGAGGTTTGGAATGAACCCAATGGCGATTACTGGAAAGGTACACAAGAAGAATTTTTTAAATTATATGATTATGCTGCAGACGGTTTAAAGCAGGCTTTGCCAACTGCTAAAATAGGCGGACCAAATATTGCCGGCACTAGAGGGAAAATAGCTATGGAATGGCTAAATAACTTTATAGAACATTGCACCAATGGTACTAACTATGCCACCGGGGAAAAGGGTGCTCCACTAGAAGCCATTCTTTTCCACGCTAAAGGTTCGCCAAAACTTGTTGATGGATTTGTAAAAATGAATATGGCGCCTCAGCTTAACGATATTTATACTGGATTTAAGATTGCTGCTTCATACCCAAATACTAAAAACTTACCGGTTATAATTGGCGAATCAGACCCCGAAGGTTGTGCCGCCTGTGGAATGGCAACCAATCCAGAAAATGCTTACCGTAACGGAACAGCTTATTCGAGTTATACCGCAGCAGTATTTGCAAGGAAATATATGCTTGCTGATTTAACCAAAGTCAATTTCCTCGGCGCTGTATCATGGTCGTTCGAGTTCGAAAACCAGCCCTGGTTTTTCGGATTTCGAGATTTAGCAACCAACGGAGTTGAAAAACCAGTATTAAACGTTTTTAGAATGTTTGGTTTAATGAATGGTATGCGTGTAGCCGTGCAAGCGAACCGAATGTATGATCTTAGTGAAATGCTAAAATCAAGTGTTAGCGGAGAACAATCAGACATTGGTGCAATAGCAACTAAAAGTGAGAAATCGGCTGCAATCATGACCTGGAACTATCACGACAATGATAAGAAAAGCGACACTGAAACACTTACGTTAACACTAAACAATCTTCCTTCGAAGAAAGCCGTAATGAGCATATTTTTAATCGATAGTAAGAATAGTAATTCTTATGAAGTTTGGAAGGCGATGGGTTCGCCTAATAAGCCTACCAAAACACAAATTGCTACTTTAAAAAAATCTGGCAAATTGAAATGTGTTCAGAAATCAACAGTTGAAATAATTGATGGCAAAGTATCTTTACCTGTAGATTTAGAGCGTCAGGCGGTAGCTTTAGTAAAACTGGATTGGTAGATTTATCACCCTGCTTGATATCAATATCTACACATATTTTAACCACCACTGGCTGTGTGTTTCCTTGTAGTTTTTAAACCATTTACAGGGCAAATAAAGCACGGTTACCACTAAAATCCATATCAAATAAACAATTGGCAGGTTAAATCCGAAATTATTAGGACGGAACCAAAAAGGTATCTGCACAATCTGCTCAGTTGTAAAACCTGAGGCAAAAAATGCGATTACTAAAATCGAATGTAGCAGATAAAAATGAATGATGTAATAGAAAAACGGTACGGCTCCATAGATAGATACAATACGGCTAAACCAGTTATTAATCCGCTCTGTAAATGCTAAAAATAACATAGCCAGCCCTACTGTCATAGAAGTATATAGCAATGATGGAGGATATTTACTTACATTAAAAAACGACAGGATGTTTTTAAACAAGTCATTATATTCCTTTCTAGGAACAGGATCGCCATAAAGGTTTATAAATCTTAAAATAAAAAATAAAAAAATACTGCATAGCCCAGCAATTATAAGATTACGTTTTCGCTTTTCTGCTGCGTAGCTTTTACTATACCAGCTACCTATAGCATAGCCAATAAACATAATACCCGTCCACGGTAAAATAGCATAAAAGAACCCAATCAAATGATTGTTTGGTAATGGTAAAACGGTGCCAAAGGATGTAAATAGCACTTTCAACATAAAATTAAACCCTTCTGAATCAGGAGGAGGAAACAAATTAAAAACGTTATGGCAAGAAACAATTATTAAGCCTATAATAAAAACTGCTTTCTTTGATATTTTTATTACCAATGCCAAAAGAATCATACTCCAGCCGATGGCCCAAATTACCTGCAAAATAATAAAATTGTAAAACGGATTGAAAGTTAATCCGAGTGAAACGATTACTATTTCTACGAAGATTAACCACGCACCACGCTTTAATAAAAACATGCTAACTTCACTCGGTGTTTTCGTTTGTGCTGATAAATAAGCAGACAAACCAGATAGAAATACAAATGTTGGAGCACAAAAATGAGTTATCCATCGGGTAAAAAATAGCATTCCTGTGGTTGTTGTTGGGTCAAGCGGATCGCCAGTCATAGCTTCCAGATGAAAAAAATCTCGAGTATGATCCAATGCCATAATTATCATTACCAACCCTCGAAGAATATCTATGGAAAGTATGCGCTTGGATGATAAAATTGAACTTGAATCCATTTATCTTATTTTCTATTTAAAGATATAAAATCTCCACAAAATCAACCTATTTTAGTGCTCGCAGCATTCGGTAAAATCTAAAAACCTATTCCGCGGTGTCATCAATCAACGTAATTTTAAAAGATGAACCTTCGCCAATTTTACTTTTTACTGAAATCTTACCTCCTACTGATGTGATGATGCTTTTTACCAAATACAAACCTATTCCCATTCCTTCCACCTCATCTTTAATGCGGCCAAATTTTTCAAAAATTGATTTGTAATCTGATTTATTTATCCCAATACCATTATCGCTCACTTCAAGTACAAATGTACCCTTCTTTGCTCTTGAAGTAATTGTAATTTCAGGGTTTCTATCTTCAGGAGTATATTTTATTGCATTATTAATTAGGTTGTACAGCACACTTCTAAATTTTCTTCTATTGAATGATATTTGTGTGTGTTTCAAATCTAATTTAAGAACTGCATTTCTTTCAAAAATTTGCGAAGCAAGTGTTAAGCGAACATCTTCTATAAGGTTTTCAATGCTCA
This sequence comes from Pedobacter lithocola, assembly GCF_042650845.1. NCBI lineage: Bacteria > Pseudomonadati > Bacteroidota > Sphingobacteriia > Sphingobacteriales > Sphingobacteriaceae > Pedobacter > Pedobacter lithocola. Next base: position 1,252,868 of record NZ_JBHSBW010000007.1, read on the forward strand.
ATAATTCTGCCGGCGCCTGGTATTTGTGGTTCTGAAATCGGGTTTCAGTAAGTTCATCTACTACCTTTTGCATGGTAAGTAAACTTAATTCTAAATTACCAACCAATGTTTTTAGCATATCTTTTTGCACTGCAGATAGCTTTTTAAACAGTTTAATAGATAAACCAAACGCTGTAATTGGATTTTTTATATCGTGTGCGATGGTATCAAGCAACAATTCATGCTCAATAATTAGTTTTTCCTGATCTTTTAAATCTAGAATGCGTGGGGTAATATCTACAAAAGTAATAATTACACCATTGGTAGTATTTTTACTTTTTATGATGTAAGGAATGATGTTCATTTGATACCAGCACATGTCTGTAGTCTGGATTTCTTTGGCTAAGATTTCGCCCGTTTTTATTACAGTTTTTATGTTTTCAATAATGGTAGGATAACGCAGGTTTTCGGTTACATCTGCTATCGGCTTACCAATATGTGCCTCACTTAAGTTAAACTGCTTCATTGCCGGAGGCGTGTATTTTCTAAGCAATAACGCAGAATCGACAAAAAGCTGAGGGATAATTGTGTTGTAGAAATAATTTTCCAACTCTTCATTGAGTTCTAGCAGTTCGGTAATCTGCTCTTGTTTGCTTTGCATAAATCTTATAGGACGATTTATGGAAGGTAGCAAAAATTGTGTTAACTCTTCTTTAAACCTTTTTGGAATTAAAATAAGAGAAAGAATAACAAATGAAATATGAACATAAGGAAGGGGAAGACGTTAACCTAAATAATATTACGTTTTATCCAATAATACAGCACTGCTCAACTTATATTTCTACTATATAAATCAAATTTTTAATTTCAATTAACACGGCTGATGATTTTTTATTTAAAGAATATACTTAAATTTTCACTCTTTCGTAGCTGTTCTATATCTGTATCCGTAATTGGTTTACTGATAAAATTAGCAACATTATACCTTAGTTGCGCTTTCTTTTTATCTTGAACATCTACCGAGGAAGTTACCATAACGGTAGAAATAAGATGAGCATACGAACGAGATTCTATTTCGGCTAAAAGCTGCCATCCATTCATTTCAGGCATATTTATATCAAGCAGTAGTAATGTTTTACCTAAATTAGTTGAATGTTCATCAAGAAAATGTAAGGCTTCTACCGCACTTGAAAAATAGCTTACCGGTATGTTAATACCTTCATTTTCAAGCAGGGTTCTATGAATAAAAAGTATTATTTCATCATCATCAATTACCAATATGTTCATAATATTAAATATAAGGTACGGTATTATCTACTATTTCTCTAATTTTTAAGTCTAATTCTTGTGCAGAGGCCTCGATAGCTGCAATAATCTGTTCATCGCTCATTTCCTTTTGAATGAGCTTGTTTTTTAATATGTAAACTAGCCCCATTAGCCTCGAAAGCGGAGCCCTAACAACGTGAGATTGAATGTGGGCAATGTCTCTTAACTTTGCATTTTGTTCTGCAATTGCATTATAATAGTTAAGGCGTTCGGTAATACCGTTAACTATAATCACCTTCGACATTTTTTCTTTTAATACAATTGAACTGCTTTTGATTTCAACATTTATTAAAGAGCCATCTTTCTTTTTGTGAATAAATATGCCTTGGTTATGGTTGTTAAGCGCATTAAATTTTCTTTTTAATACCTTATCTAAAATAGGGATACCGCTTACCGGGCGGATATCGCGAATGGTTAGATTCATAAATTCTTCCGGATTGTATCCATAATGCTCTGTAGCGGCTTGATTAACTTCCAAAAATTTTAATGTTGCTACATCGTAAACCCACATTGGCAAGGGACTAAGTTGGAAGAGCCCGCTGTAACGTTTTTCTGATTGCTCGAGTGCAATTAAGGCTTTACCAGCTTCAATTTCTGCTTTTTTCCTATCGTTTATATCTTGAAAACTTCCATAAATACGAATAAGTTTTCCATTTAATAGCTCTGCCTGACCGATAGAACGAATCCATTTAGATTTATTTTGGAAAGTTGTTATTTCCAGTTCTTCATCCCACGATAGTCCATCTTTTATACATCCATCTAATCGTTTTTTAAACGTATTCCTATTTTTGCCTCCTTTGTAATGCTTAATTTCTGTATCTAAATCTGGCACAAAACCATCTGGTGTTTCTCTTATTTTCTTTGTTATTTCAGACCAGTAAACGGATTTATTGGGCAGGTTAATTTCCCAACTCCCAATATTTGCTAATGAGTTTGATTTATTTAACAAGTCTTCAAGATTTTTTTTCTCCGTGATATCTCTACCGACTGAATACACAAGTCCTTCTTCAGGAACCACATTGGCCGTCCAAGCCAGCCATCTAATTTTTCCTGATTTGGTGATGCATCTGTTCTCAAAAGAAAATGTTTCGCTGCTCTTTCCAATTTTTGGCAATCTGTTTAAAACTGCTTGTTTATCTTCGGGATGCAGGAAATACGTAATAGGTTCACGCTGAATTTCGGCTGATGAATATCCCAATAAACGGCAACCAGCAGGATTGATTTTTTTGAAATACCCATCGAATGTGGTAATGGAAAGAATATCTGGAGCAAAACTAAAAATTTGGTCAAGCTCCTTTTCTAATTGCCGCCTTTTTATTTCAGAACCCAAATACCTACCAAGATTTTCATAATACTTGGTAACAAAACTCGAATTTTCTAAACCAGAAAACCCTAAAACCATTACACCTGTTATTTCATTATTATGGCTCAGTGGTATTCCAAGGAGTTCTATTATACCTGCACATTTGGCAGATTCTTCGCGAATAAGTGGCTTTCCGCAATTCGATGTCCAAATTTCCGAACTGCCTGTTTCCCAAACTCGACCCGGCAAGCCCGAGCCCAATTTAACACTTTTTACATTCCACCTTGGATGGTAAAATTTACGAGCATCAGGATGATTTACACTTTTGGCAATTAATCTCAGGTTTTTTTCTTCACTATCTAATAACCATAATTCACCAATATATAGGTTTCCTACTTCGGTTATTCTATTTAGTGCGAGTTTTAAAACATTTGAAAGTTTACTACCCCGATTGAAGATTTGACTGATTTCGCTTATTAATAATTTTTGTGCTTCTGCAATTTTGCTTTCGGTTACATCCCTTTGTATGGCTATCCAGTTGGTAAATTTGCCTTTCTCATCTGCAATTGGTGTTGCCGAAAAGTTCATCCAAAATTCCTCTCCATTTTTACGATAGTTTAAAACGGTTACCTCTACCGGCTGCCAGTTTTTAATTGCCTCATTTAAAATTTGCAATTCTTGCTGACTTGTTTTCGGTCCGTGTAAAAAACCCGGAGATTTCCCTATAACTTCTTCAAAAGTGTAGCCGGTCATTTTGGTAAAAGCCTGGTTCACATAAGTTATTTTTGGGCCGCCGTAATCAATGCTTTCAAACTCGGTTATGGTTACGGCATCAGTTGTTTGCGTAACTAAAGATTCTAACAGCTTTAGCCTTTGCTCTTCTTTTTTTCTTTCTGTGATGTCTTTAATGGCTCCAACCATTCTTACCGCTTTACCTGATTCGTTTCTTATAACAAAACGCATATCAATTATGTAAGCATAATGTCCATTAGATTTTAGCCAGCGGTATTCACTCTCCCATTTTGTTTCCTCACCATTTAAAAAATTACTAACTCCTGCAGTAAACGATGCAATATCTTCTGGATGAATTTTCTGATTCCAATTACTCATTGTAAATGGCTTAACAGATTTGGTATAACCAAACATCAAACGAAAAGCTTCAGCCCAAAACACATGTCCGGTTTGCAAATCACAATCCCAAATTGCATCAGAAGTTGCCTTTAAAACATATTCGTACCGTTCATTGCTCTTTTCGAGTGCAAGCTGCGATAAAATTTTTTCTGTAACATCTCTAGAATTTGCTACAATTCCCATTATCGATGGATCGTTTCGAAGGTCGGTAATGATGGTTTCTACCCAACGCCAACTTCCATTTTTATGGCGAAAACGAAAAGGCTGAAGTTCGATTTTTTTTTCTATCCCCAACTTCAAAAATCCATTGTGTGTAGTTTCTATATCTTCAGGATGTATAAAATCGAAAGCATTCAATCCTATAAATTCATTAGGCTCCATATCTAAAATAAATTTCGAAGTTGGACTTACATAGGAGTAATTGCCCTGAGCATCAAGAATAGCAATAAGGTCAGAACCATCTTGAACTAAACTACGAAATCGCCGTTCGCTTTTTGATAGTTTAGCCTTAACAGTTTTTATATCTTGAATAAATTTCTCTGTAGTAGCTGTAGTATTTGTTTCGTTGAGCTTTTTGCCGTTTATTTTTTGCTGCTTTTCGTTAATTGTTTGCAGGATAAGCATCTCACCAGATTCTACATCAATAATTGGTGTATTTGTAATTTCTAGTAAAGAATCAGAAAATATATGATTGGCTGTATGTTCAAAAATATTATCAATTGTAAACGCAGAACTCTTTTTGCTGATAAAAGCCTTTTGTATATTTTTAATTATTTGGGCTACTTCTTCATTTCTATTTACTACTAAATTAGTAATTACGGTACTATAAACTTTACAAGAAATAGAATGCTCTTTAATTTTAAAGATTCTGTTAAAACTCTCATTATAAGCACAAATTTCGATGGAATGCCCTTCCTTTCTTACAACGCATGCAGGCTTTGATAAGTGTTGTAATAACACTTTGGTTGTTTGGCCTATTCTAATATCCCCCATCAGATTTTCTTTAAAAATTATTATTGAATACCCAAATGTTGACTTCTTGGTTAGTAAACAAATAAATTAACTTTTTAAACCAAATCAAAATGTAATGTTGCCTGCAGAATATAGCACGCAGTGTTAAACATACATATCTTGCATAATTAATTATTCACAACATCAATAATATGCTTAAGAAACAATAGTATTAATTTAGTAGATTAGCGATCAAATAAATCTGTTAATGTCGTCCCTACTAAATGAGAATGACAGAATTAAAAGTCTGTCGAGTTATAATTTGGATTACTCTGAACTCAGAGAGAATTTTTCAAACTTATCGAAATTAGCTGCACTAAGTACAGGTGTCCCGGTTTGCATAGTTAGTTTAATTGATGCAGACACACAGTGGGTAATTGGCGTTTATGGAATCGATTTAGATCAGCATCCTAGAGATAGGACTATTTGTCAGTATACGATTGCACAAGAAAAACCGCTGGAAATTAACACTACAAGCTCGAATAAATATTTTTCTGAAGATTTTACCTGTTCAGGTTATCAATATTATTATGGCATATCGATAAAAAGTGAAGAAGGCTTTAATATCGGCACTTTATGCGTTCTTGATGTTAAAACAAAGAAAATTAAAGCAAAGGAAAAAGAAATTCTAAATATTATTGCAAGTGAAATTAGCCGTGAACTAGCAAATTATCGTGCTATAGAAACCTTAGGAAACGCTGTTATTAAGGCAGAAACCATCAAAAAGAAGGTTGTTCACGATGTTAGAAGTCCGTTATTGGGCATTGTTGGTGTTGCTAAAATCTTTAAACATCCAACAAATCAAAAGACGTTAAAGGAGACTTCGAAGGCAATGGATATGATTTACAGAAGTAGCATTGGATTATTGGATTTAACCAATGATATTCTTGAAACTGAAGTAGCATCTGTTCCGCACAAATTAATTATACGTCCGGGTGCAATTACCCTAAAAGACCTGGCAGAAAGCCTAAAAAAGCTGTATTTACCTCAGGCTGTTAGTAAAGATATTGAGCTTGAAATAAGTTTTAACGAGAGATATTCCCTCGAATACTTTACAAAAAGTAAACTCCTTCAAATTATTGGTAATTTGATATCTAATGCTTTAAAATTTACACCCGAAAATGGAGAGGTAAGTGTTTATTTAGATTTGAAAGTGGTTAAAGATGAGAAGGAACTCATTATAAAAATTGTAGATACAGGTGTAGGTATTCCCCCTCAACTTATTGGCGATATTCTCAACGGACTTGCAGAAACCAGCGAAGGAACAAGCGGTGAGAAAGGATATGGCTTTGGACTTTCATCAGTTAACGAACTAATAAATGAGATGAATGGAAAAATGGAAATAAAAACCCGGCATCCGCTTAAAGGCACCGAATTTTTAGTTTGTTTAATAGTTTAGTAATAAGCAAGTTAACAATAATTGAAATCGTAGCTTTTAGCAGGCTTAATAAGCATCTATAATTTTTTTATTCGTTTTAGCATTTTAAAATCAGTTAATTTTAAAGGTTTAGATAGAAAACCATGAACCTGCTTGTAACTAGAAGCACGTTTTTTATCAGCCTCATCTGTAGATGACGTTACCAAAACCACATAAATATTGTGTTCATTAGCAATGGTTTTAAGTTCGTCTAACAACTGCCAACCATCCATATTTTTCATGTTAATATCCAGCAGTAATAAAAATGCAGTATTAAGAGAAATATTTTTAGTGATGTATTTAAGTGCTGATTCGGCACTGAGGTAATATTTAGCTCCTAAAGAATATTCGCTGTTTTGGATTAGCGTTTTATGTAAGAATAAGGTAAGTTCATCGTCATCGATGATTAAAATTTTAGTCTTCATTTATTTAATAGGGATTACAGGCACACTTTAATTACTTTAACTCTTATCGTTAAAGTCGGCTTCTAAAGTAGCATTGTTATCTTAAAATAAGGATACCAAAAGCAGATATATACACTCAAATTGTTAAAAAGGGTATTTCCCGCATCATAAAAAGTAAACCGACTTATAAATTTCACCCATCAAAAATCCATGATAAAAAATTATTTAATGTAATTATAATCATGAATTTACTCTAATCTGAAATGGAATTATCAAGACTCATTTGCTCAAATTATCCATTAACACGCTAATATTATCTCACCTACATCATCATACAGATTCTCTTTATTTTCCTACAATCAATTATGTAGGTTTAATAATACATTAGACAATAGCCTCTAACGCTTGGCTTTAAAACCAGTAATTATCCGTAAATATTGGTTTATTAATCTAACTACGCGTTCTCTAGTTAATAGAAACTTATAGAAAAAGCAGGTGTTCTTTGTACATAACCAATATTTAAAACCAGCAGCATATAAATGTTTCTTTATTTATAATAACTTCGACACTAATCATCAATCAAACCTTATACTTATGCTGAGCACTAATGAAAAGATCTCCGAACTTATAGAACTAAATGAGGAATTAGAAAACTATTTCTCTAATACTATTATTCCGCAATTATTTGTAGATGCAAACTTGCGACTACGAAAATTTACGCCGCCGGCAATGAAGCAGTTTACATTAAAAGAAGAGTTTATAGGAAAACCCTTTGAAGAATTTATTGATAATTTTCGGTACCCAACTATTATTGAAAATATAAGTGCTGTTATCGAGAGTGGTGAAATTTTAGAAAAGGAAATTCAAACTACAGATATGAAATGGTATCAGATGAATATTCTTCCATATCACATCAAAAGTAAAAATATAACAAATGGGGTGATTGTTACCTTCGTTGATATCACACTAAGGATAAGAGATTTAAAAGAGCAGGAAAAAATGATAGCTGAGCATGAGTTGCTATTGGATACCATAGCTCACGACATTCAAAACCCTATTAATTGTTTGGGTTTATCTATCGAATTGATAAAAAGGCTAAGTAATGAGCAGATGGAAAAATTTCCGAGACTACTAAATAATCTTGAAGGTAGTTTGGAAAACATGAAAGATGTAGTTAATGGATTGAGTGAAACAAGGTTCAGTAGAAATACGTATAATGCTACTGATGAGTTAATCGACCTGGAAAATATTATTGAAGATGTACGCCTCACCCTTAGCTTCCAGATTTTGGAAAGGAATGCTAAAATAACATTAGAACTACACGATACTCAATTATACTTTGCCAGAAGGAAACTACGGAGTGCGCTTTTTAACCTGATAAATAATGCTATAAAATATACTCCTTTGGATAAAACACCAGAGATTATCATTACTTCAAAAGTTGAGCATGAAGATTTTATAATTTGCGTTAAGGATAATGGAATTGGTATAAGTGAGGAACATCAAGAAACCATCTTTAAGAAATTCGAGCGTTTAAACCCCGATATTGAAGGTACAGGGGTTGGACTTTATTTAATAAATAGCATTGTAACATCAGCAGGCGGCAGCGTTACTGTAAGTAGTGAGGTTGGTAAAGGATCTTCATTTGAAATCAAATTAAAAGATGCACTAAAGCAGCCTCAAAGTTAATTGGATAATTTTAAACCAATGACATTCAATTTTTGATAAATCTATAAAAAAAAACCGGAAGGGTTGCTTCCGGTTATTCAAATTATAACATCACTTATTCACTAATCTTACCGTAATCGCTCCAAATGGCTATACCATCTGGTTCTGCAGATTTTACTTCTTCACTTTTTTCTTCATTCATTATCAGGTTTTTTTGTTGAACCTGATTCAGTTCTTCTTCCTTATCATCATCCAAATCAGTTAATCCGCTTGTTTCTTTAACAAAGGATAAAGGATTATCGATAAATTCCCAATCCTTACCCATACCAGGCATTTCACCTTGATTCCATGGACCAGTAAATGATTTTTCGGGAGATAAATTGAAATATTGTTGCGTAAATCTTGGGTCAGCTTGCAATACGCCGGGAGGGAAATTCGGTTCTATAGTATCTAAGACGGCTTCGAACATTTTAAAGTGGGCTACCTCGCGTGTCATTAAAAATGAAAGCGTTTCTTTAACATACGGATCCTCCGTAAACTTCATAAGATGTTCATATACCAACTTTGCTCTAGATTCTGAAGCAAGGTTGCTTCTCAAATCTATTGTCAAATCTCCATTGGAATGAATATATGAAGCGCACCAAGGGATACCTTGACTATTTGCTAATCTTGGACCGCCACTGCTTAAAACTGCAAAATGTGGATTGGCAGAAAGGGCAGAGTGAATTATATTCTCTTTTGTTGCCTTTCCATCTAAAACTTGCATAATTTCTGAAGATTCTGCAGCGTACTTCAACTCTCCATTTACGCCTTTTAGCAACATTTGTATTGTTGCGCCAACGATTTCTAAGTGGCTAAATTCTTCAGTAGCGATATCCATTAGCATATCGTATTTATCTGGATGAGGTTGTTTGGCGCCGAATGCTTGTGTAAAATACTGCATTGCTGCTGCCAGCTCTCCATTTTCTCCGCCAAACTGTTCTAATAAGATGTTTGCAAAGGCGGGGTCGGGTTTAGAGACTCTTGCGTTAAATTGAAGGTCTTTTGAATGGTGAAACATAAGCTTTTTATTTAAGGTTAGATTTTATTTATCGCTTGTTAGCGGTTACATATACTACCACATATTTTCCTTTAAATTTTGCAAATGCACAAAAGCAGTATAGATCCCATTTAAAAGTAAAATACCTGTTTTTCAATTAATTAAACCCATTTAAGCTAGCGTTTGTAGTATTTTAAAATAACTAATGTGCTTTACTATTTTAGAATTCATTAATGCGCTATGGTTAAGTGAATTGAATAAATAATAAAGCATTTAAATACAAATACTATGAATACAATACCAAAAATTTTTGCATGTTTTTCGATTATACTACTTGCCGCTTGTGTTACCGACCCCGAAAAAACTAAGCAATCGGAAGTTGACCCTGAAATGAAAGATACCACTCTTAAATATGAAAAAATAGGCGCAAGAGATTGAGCAGATGGAGATACTACATCGACAGATAGAAAGAAGCAAAAATATAAAGAGCAAAAAAATAAGTTGGATAATAAGAACAATTAAACCTAAAATCAATTCGACTATCCCCTATTTTAAAATTAATCAAACAATCTCATAAAAAATTTATTATAGTATAATCTACAACATCCCAATTATATGAAAAAGACAATAATATTATTAAGCCTTGGCACATTACTTTTTGCAGCATGTTCAGGAAATAAAGCCGACGAAGAAAACGCAGATAGCATGTATCGGTATTCTGATACGAATAAAGCTACTGTAGATACAACAACTATTGATAGTGCAAGAACCAAAGGTTATCCAGATAGCACAACCAACGCACCAAGAATGTCAGGGGGAAATAGAAATATAGAATAATAATGAGTTAGAAACGAATTATAATATGCCTCAATATCAAATTAATGTGGCATATTATAATTTAACAGTTGGTTTTATAAGTTTTAAAGCCGTAGCGGTAACTAATGCTCCGGCAAGGTAGTACGCAATTGTAAGCATCTTTACCTGATTAGTTTTTGCAACAGGCTTTTCATCAAGCCCCATTGGCACTGGCAAAGTTACCGCACCAATCCCAGCTGTAAGTCCTGATAAAATTGCCCTGTGCCAAATAAATGTGGAAGAACCATTACCAATTAAACTGTAATATAATGAGTTGGAGATAATATCTCCTGCAAGTGTAGCTTGATAACGTTTACTTTTGCCATCTATACTTACATCGAAAACATTAAGAATTTTGGTTAATGCTTCTTCACCTAACAAATCAATTCTGGGTGTGCCTTTTTTATGTTTCAGACCCTCATGAAGCAGATTTAATGCAACTGCACCAATAAGGCCAGAGATTAGATTTTCAAATACCATAATTTATTTGTTAAACTTTAAAGATGTTGTGCATTAATTTTTTAATCTGTATTTCCGCCAGCATTACCAGCCAGATCTCCCGCAACATCCTCTTCATCATCGCTTTCACCAGTCAATCCGTCTTGCAAATCATTATCTTCATGCTTTTGATTGTCTAGACCATCATCATTTTGTTCATTTTCTTTCTTTTCTTCCTTTGGATCGGTTGTGTAGTTTTCCATATTATTAGCTTTATTATGCATTTTGACAACATAAGCCAATTGACATAGTTTTAAAAAACTGGTAAATATTTGATTTGTTTGTTTGGAAAATTTAAAACTGTAAGAAACCCCGATATTTAATATTAAAAGATAAAATTGTATTTATACCCTTTAAGAAAACATTAAATACCCGTTTTAGCTTAACTGAAAACTTATGTTTAAAGTGGATGTAGTATATATACTTTTCACACAAAGTAAGGTATAGATGTATCGGATAAATGTTAGATTTAGATAAAATGCAAGGATTCCACGCCTTGCATTTTTTTTTGCAAAAAACATTGAATTCGGTTGGGTGAAGCAGATTCGATTTGCGATACTGAAATGTATTAAAGTAAAAAAAAACTTTAGATATAGTATATGATGCGATATACAACTTATACTTTATTCTAAAAAACTTAATTATAATTCTATACGTTAACCTTAAAAATTTGATAACTATGAAGAAAATACCCGAACCTACGGAGCCGATTAAAGATCTCAGACAGGAAGAGCAAAGCAATCCTACTGATGAATTAAATAAAGTTAAAATAGCCGAAACCACTCCACCGGAAGAAGTGCAGGAATTTTTAAAAGATTTTAGAGATAGAGCTGAAAAGGATGATAGCAGTTATGATCAGAATAGGTCTTTTTAATAATAGATAAAAAAATTTCTATTTATTGCCGAAGATTGTAATAATGAGCTCTTACTTCTGTATTCCTTTGAATGATTTACGCTTCTATTAACGGTTATTGTATTGTCAAAGTTTAATTATTCTAAGCTTATGCTGCAACAAATTATATATTAAACAGTTGTAGCGTTTTTTTGTCCTTAACCGTTTCTGTAAGAAAACCTCAAAAAATGAAACGCTTATATTATTTATTTATCGCATTATTGATTATGACTTCAGGCTGTAAGAAAAAATCTTTTGAAGCCATAACAGAAACTCGAGATTTCAGCATTAATACGCCTCAAAACATTGGTTCATCTGTATTTACCGTTACGTCAATTGAAGATAATCGTTGTCCGATTAATGCATTCTGCGTAGTAGCTGGAAAAGCAGTGGTTTCAATGACGGTTAAATCTGGCTTGCAAACCAAATATATAAGCCTTTGCATTGGCTTCGACTGCAAAACCGCAGGCATTAGTGATAATGCAAAATTTAAATTAGGCGACGTAAATCACACTATAAAATTTATAGATGTGATTCCAAATAATAATTTAACTAATGCCAATGCACCTAAAACAGTAAAATTGGAAATTATTCGCAATTAACCTCTCATTCCTAACCAGATAAACCGGAAACTTTTTTTCGCCAGCATTTATTAAATAGTAATCGGCCAAAGGCTTGATTAAATCAAATGCTTACTTTAATTAATTTCATAGAAAGATAGCCGGAGCCATAACTTACCTAGAATTAATACTCAGTTTACAATTGGCTTGTAATTTTGGTGTTAGTTATGAATGCCTCCTCTGACAGCAAATTACTGGTACTTTTAGCAGATGGAAACCATCTTGCATATGCTGCACTGATAGATAAATATTGGGAGCCATTATACAAACATATATGCTTTAAAATCAAAAATTCAGACGAGGCTAAATGCACTCGTTTTTTCTTTTGTGGGCAGCAATCGATTTAATATCTTTTCGAATAATGGCACTAATGGGATGAAGATTAATACCCCCGCGGTATTAAAAATCATATGGGCATTGGCTATTTTTTGTTCAATACTAGCATTGCCAGAGATTTGCTGAATAAATCCAATAAACAATGGAAAGATTAGAAGTCCGACGGTAATCGAAATAATATTAAAAAGCAAATGAAAAATACCTGTCTTTAAAGCCTGTCTATCCGAGCGAATGGTTGCCAATAGTGTATCTGAACACGTACCAAGTTCGGCACCAATCATAATAGCAATACCTCCGCCCAAGTTTATAAGTCCTTTTTTAGCGAGGGTGATTACCATTCCGACCGTAGCAGACGAAGATTGAATGACTAAAGTTACTAACGCTCCAATAGCGGTTCCCCTTAGCGGATTGTCTAATTTTTCCATCCAGGTTAAAAAAGCAGGATCATCTTTTAAAGGTTCAACTGCACGTTCCATTGTATAAAGACCGAAGAATAGGATGCCAAAATAAAGTAAAACCTTCCCGGTTTTAGAAACTTTTTCACTTTTGGAGAATAAACTAAATACCAAACCCAGAAAAATAGGTATAGGGGAATATTGACCAATATCTAAGGCAATCAGCTGGCTGGAAAAGGTTGTTCCAATGTTGGCACCCATTACTATCCCCATTGATTGCCTGAATGTCAAAGCACCTGCATTAACAAGCACAATGGTCATAATAATTACCGCAGATGAAGAATCGAGAATTGTGGTAATTACAGTTCCGGTTAATATAGCAGTAAAAATATTTTTTGTAAAGTAGCCAAGCCACGTTTTAGCCTTATCACCAAGCAGTTCTTTTAGCGTGTCGGACAGATTGTTTATAGCAAATAGGAACAGGCCAAGCCCACCCAGCACCATTAGTATAATTTCCCACATAATTAATAATTACCCCTGAGGTGTTTCTCCAAAAACACTAACAGTTTATATCTTAAGATGTTGTTCAGGATATATTATGCTTGTGTTAAGCTATTGGTTAGTGTCTAAAATTAGGTCCATTATTGTAGAAAGCCACAAATAAATATCTGGGGCTTTCTATTTTCATTGCTTTTAGTTTTAAGATTCATAAGTACGATAGCTTTCCTCAAAGCTGCCATCCGAATACAGATCAATAAGACCATATCCTGGAGGTGTTTCCCTCCTCTGCCCTTCCCACCAGGCGCCAGAAACTGCACCATTACATAGATAAGTAACGGTGTTGTAAACCACTTTGTCTCTCATATGTAAATGACCGCTCAAACAGAGTTTTACATTAGGATATTTATAAAAAAGGTTTATAATTTTAGCGGTATCAGTATGCATATCACCGCCAAGCATTGTCCATTTGTTTACAATATTATCTTCAATCATTAATAAAGCGGTAAGGATTGGAATGTGCGACATGACCAATACAGGCATATCTTTTGGTGTAGCTTTAAGTTCTTGCTCAAGCCATTCAAACTGTGCCTCGCCAAGCTTTCCGATATACCAACTCTTATCAATATCCAAATGAACGCTATCCAGGATTAGAAACTTCCAGCCTGCCTGCACAAAACTATAGTATGGCTTAGCCAAGCCCAACTGATCCATTGAATACTTCTTGCCATAAAAAACGTCATTCTGACTATTTTCACCCCACCATATATCGTGGTTTCCAAGGCAATAGCGAATCGGAATGTCAGACTCATTCTTCATGGTATCTCTAACCAAACGCCATTGGTTGTTAATGGTGCTGATGTTCTCCTTATTCATATCAAATACCACATCTCCCCCGTTAAGAATGAGATCTACCTTTGGCGACTGCGCTTGAATATGGTGAAGACATTTAATAAATTTGCCGGGTGCTCCAAACTCATTTTTAAGGTGTACGTCGGTAATGTGCGCAACCCTAAGCACTGGCTTTTTTATAGGTGAAGTAGCCCCAATACCAAGGGATGGTAGTAGTAAAAATCCGCCTAAATTTTTTAAAGCTAATCGTCTTTCCATTCTGTTTTATTGTTGGGGCAAAGCTAAGCCGCTAATATTTTGTTAATATTAATTCTTAACTAAAAAAGCTCCCTATTTATCGCAGCAGGCTTAAAAATAAATGTACTTCGAGGTTCAGTAAATAGAATGGTTTGAGGTAAAATATTCACCTTCGAGACATGATATATCCGCTAGGATAGATAGCCGTATAACCTAACAGATATGAAATAGGATTAGTTATTTATTAATTAGCCTGATTTAAAATCCAAATTACCTTGAATAAGCCGCACCAATCAATGCTGCATTTTCTCCTTTTTCCGAAATAAATATTGGAAGTGATATAGATCTTGCACTCATGTAGTTCTGCAATTGAGGCAAAAAAAGAGAAGATGCTTTAGCTATATTTCCACCCAACACCACACAATCAAGAGGGGTATTTTTATACAGCTTTGATAGGAAAATACCCAGGTTTATACCAAACTCATCAAACACCTGAAATAAAGGATCTGCTCTTTGAACGGTATCAATCAGTTCTTTTACATTGTTTACCTGATTACCTGAGTAAATATTATACTTTGAAACCAGCCATTTCGAAGAAAAAAAATCTTCACAAATGCCTCCCATAAACGGAAACTGCCAATATGAGGCATCGGTAGCTAAGCCTTCAGTTCCTATTGCCGAGCCAAATCCTGTTCCGAGGGTAAAACCCATCACATTTTTGTAAGCTGAGGCTGGTCCACAAGCCAACTCTCCCTGTAAAAAACAACCCGCATCATTATAAAAATAAATTTCATGGATTGAATTACCAATAGCATGTAATATTAATGTGCGTATATCCTGTTCATAAAGGGCATCAAACTTACCCATCCCTTTCATGTAAGATATTCCATTGATATAGTCAAAGGGTCCGGGCATTGCTATGGCGACTTTTCCTGAATGAGTATCAGACTGAAGGCTTTTTAGCATAACACCACACCAGGCATTTATAATATCTTCAACACTTCCTTGAGAATCTACTTTAGCCCTATAATGTGAGCCTTCTACAAGCGTCCCATTGTTTACATTTACCAATGCCGATGTAATGTGCGATCCACCAATATCTACGCCTAAAACTATTTTATCACTCACGCTGCAATTATTTATTTTTGATGTTTAACAAACTCATTCTGGCATATAACTCCGCAATGCAAGCCTGGTCTAACAACCATTTCGGTTTCTTTTTTGCTGCTTCATCCCTAGCCCATTTCGCCGATAAAAAACCAGCCCCATCAGCAGATTGGTTCCATGCACTATCTAAATTCCGGGCTACCGCATTAATGTAAGTTGGATTTTGATTTACATGATACAGCGCTTCATAACCACGAAATAATACGGTAACAAACCAGGGCAAATCGATATTAAAGTGCATTCCACTAGCATTATCTTTATTAGAAAAAAATTGGTATGAGCTTTCAGCTACAAGTTCTGCCTCTTGTAAATATTTAGGTTCCTTTGTAAAGCCATAAAGTAATACGGCAGATTCCAGCATTGATCCGGTATTGTAGGTATAATAAACCTTCTTGGGCTTACCATCCATCTTTACATCATTATAATATATGCCTTCAGGATTTCTAAGGGTGTCATGCATCCAATTATAAAATTTTTTACCCCAATTAAGGTAACGTACATCATTTGTACACTGGTAGAGTTTTAACGCAGCCAGCGTAGACATTCCATTACTGCAAGCTGGTTTTTGATCCTTATGACCTTCTAACCAATATACCCCGCCACCGAGGCGTTCATCCCACCCACTTAATATAAATTCAAAAACTTCTTTTGCCTGTGAGATATATTTTTTATCGTTTGTGTTTAAATAAGCTTCCAAATAATCAATACAAACAAGGGCATTATCATCATAATACCGATCTGATTTTTCCATTGTAGCCGGATAGGCTTGATAACCCACTGGCGATCTGGTGGTATCACGATAATCAGAAACCCCAATTGTTAAACTATCCAGGTATTTACTGTATTTCGGCTTTAAATCCGGATATCGAATCAAAACATTTGCTGCAGAAAACATTCCTGAGAATGGCCAAAGAAAACTCACCGCTTTTTCATCTACATTTGCACCCTGAAAGTAATCGAGTGAAACTGTTTTTCCTGATGGATAATATTCACTAAACAGACCAGGATATTGTTGTACCCGATAATGATGCCATATCTTTTCAAACATAGCATCAGCCCTGCTTTTATATAGCGTATTGTTTTTCCCTTCCTGACTAAAGCCATGGAGGCAGAAAAGTAAGCATGTTATAAGAAAGCAATATTTCATAAAGCAGGTTTAAGTAGAAAGCCGTTCGACAATTATTGCTGAGATGGCGGTGGTAATTTTACGCCCCAATTTTTATTGGGTTTATTACCCATATTGAAAGTTAATTTTCCACCTTTCATTAACTCATCACGATAGAGCCAGGAATTGTTCAACACTTTGCCATTCCATAGCGCAGATTGCACATAAACATTCTGTTTTGAGTTATTAACGGTCTTGATAGACAGTTGTTTCCCGTTTCCTAATCGGATTTCAGCCTGATCAAAAACAGGACTTCCTAGTTGAATTGTCGGTCGGGCATCCGTCAATCCTTTCACATCAAACAATCCCATTGAAGCCATTACGTACCAAGAACCCAGCTGACCTTGATCTTCATCTTGTCCATAGCCGTAGCCATGGATACTTTCCGTTCCGTAAAATTCATCACAGATGGCCCTGGTCCATTTTTGTGTTAACCATGGCGATGAAGAATAGTTAAAGAGCCAGCTGATATGAAGATTAGGCTGATTACCATGGTTATAAAGAGACTGAATCCCTGCAAAAGCATCAATTGTTTTTCCTCCGCCAAAAGCATTTTTCTGCGAAGTTTCGAATATATTATTTAGCCTATCATTAAAGGTTTTGGTTCCAATTTCTGCAATTAAACCTTTAGGATTTTGAGGAACATAGAATGTATATTGTGTGGCATTTCCTTCCTGAAAACCTCTCCAAGCCTCCAAAGGATTGAATTTATCAATAAAATTTCCTTGAATAGTTTTTGGTCTGATAAGTTTTAGTTCTTTATCAAACAATAACCGCCAACCATTTGATAACTTAATAAGCTTATTATAGTCACCTGTTTTACCCATATTTTTGGCTAGTTGAGCCGCAGCAAACGCACTATAGCTATATTCCATGGTATGAGATCCTGAAAAATGAGCACCCGTTGAATCGGTTTTATCTGCTTCTAAATAAGGTACATAACCATTTTGAATAAAGCTTTTGGTATCTGTTTTACCCGAACCTACCAATCTGTCTTGATAATTTAGTTCATTGCCCAACACCGCTTTGTAGGCTAAATTTAAATCGTAATCACGAATTCCAGCCTGGTAAGCACCAGCTACTGCAAGTCCGACAAAATTAGTACCCACGCCTGATACAAAATTACTGTTGGCTATACCATCTCCAAACCATCCCCGTTCTTTATAAATTTCCAATTGGGTGTGCACAAAATCACTGTAGTGAGATGGATAAGATAAAGCCCACAACTGGGTAATATTCCAAAAACCGCCCCAAATGGCATCAGTATTCATAAAATTATAACCAGACTTGCCTTGCTTATCTTTCGGCAATTGCCCAATGGTTCCATCATGACGGGGGAAATTACCGTTTACGTCGCTGGCAATTCCACGGCCAAGCAATGCATGATACAATCCGGTATAAAATTTTTCCTTATCAGCATTATTTTTTGATGATACTTTAATTTTACCGAGTTCCGATTGCCATTCAGACTGGGCAGCTTTCTTAGCTTCATCAAAATTCAAAGCAGCTGCTTCCGTTTGCAAATTAATTTTGGCATTACTAACCGAAGTGTAAGATAAACCAACTTTAATCTCAATACTTTCATTGTCTTGGGTTTGATAACCTAAAAACAATCCTGCTCCAACACCTGAGGAGCTTCTTGTATTAGCACTTGTTTTTTCCTGATTAAATGCACCAACACTTTTTGGAGTTTTATTTAGTTCGCCATAGAAATACATGGCCACTTTACCACCTTCATCATATGTTTTAACGTATTTAGGATAAGTTATAACAAAGCCTTCGAAATGACTATCATCTAGCATTTTTATCGATGCATCAGTTACCGGACCACTTTCTCCCTGAATGTTTCCAATAGATAGAATGATTCGGGAATTGTCATTTTTTGGGAACGTATATCGATGGAAGCCCACTCTCTTAGTTGCCGTGAGTTCAGCTTTTATTTTAAAATCATCAAGCATTACGGAATAATAACCTGGCTGAGCAATTTCATTTTCGCGATTAAAACCCGAGCGATAACCGCTACCAGGTTTATCGAGTAAGCCCGGAACAGTTTTAAGCTCGCCCGCGGTGGGCATAAAACTTATTCCACCCACCTGCCACTCATGAAAATGCACAAAACCTTCTATTGAAGTATGACGTGTATCATATCCAACAGCCTCCCAACCTTGTAAATTTCCATAACTACCATTGGTTGAGGGAGCGAGTTTGGCCATTCCGTAAGGTACTGCTGCGGGTGTGTAAAAAAACCACCTACTATGTGCTGTACCAATATTTGGGTTTACAAATTTTAAAAGGTCTTGCGCAAAAGCACACGGCAAAACGAAAAGCGAAAGCATTAATATTAGCAGTAATTTATAGGCCGATTTCATAAACGAAAATTATAATGGAATGTATTAGTATTTGGATAGCAAGGCTTGAATACGCTGCATCCAGGCTTGATCTACAGTTTCTATTTCGGGTGAGCGATTTTGACCGTCAAAGCCTGCAAAAAAATAATATGCATATGTGGTTTGATTTCTGTTCGCAATATTTAATCGGTTAATATTTTCTTTTGCATATACGAGCCAGCTTTCATTTTTATCTGCCTCATATAGTCGTATCATAGCTTGAGATCCCCATGCACACCATGCCGGGTTAATCCGCGTTTCATTGGTATTGAAAATATATCCTTTCCAAGCCGAATTCCATAGCGTAGTATTCATGGCTTTCCCAAGGTTTTGTGCTCTGGTTAGATAAGATGGGTCATTCATAATCTTACTATACAAAATAAATGCTTCTACCATAATCGCATTATCATAAGTGAACTTGTCAGTACGCCTTATACCTTCTCCCGGTCCATCGATTTTCCAAATAAAAAGACCACTAATCGGATCGTACATTTTAGCATTTAGCCAATTATTCACCTGTATAGCCCAATCACGGTAAACGCTTTCGCCAGTTAAACTATAAAGCTTTAAAAACAATTGTAGTGTCAGACCATTGGTTTGGGTTGGTTTTTCCGGCTTTAAGGTATTCCAATAAAACCCTCCGCCATATACATTATCCCACAAACCACTATTAATCAGCCAATCTCCACAAGCCTTAGCTTTGGCCAGGTAAGCCTGTTTATCTGTTCCTGTGGTTACATCATAAGCTTCGAGATAAACCATCCCGCTTAAGGCATTATCATCTACATATTTATCACCACCTGCTCCAGTACCATCCAGGTTGACAGAAGCAAAATAGCCACCCCTGAGATCCTTTTTATCCCACATGTTCTCCATGAATTTGAAAGTATTGTTCATGTAGGCTAAGTGTTTGCTTTGGCCAACCCCGACCATCGCGGCATCGGCGTAAATTTGGCTCACATTATACCATTCATAACTATTGTTAGCATGCGTAGTGGTATTCGCCCGGTAACCATAACTGGCTGTTAAAAGGTTATTTGTGGTAAAAGCATGTGTTTCCTGAGCTAATTTTAAGTAATCAACCGAAGTTCCGGGACCTGTAGGAGGCACAACTGGTGGCGGCGTTACCGGTTCAACCGATGGACTTTTCTTGCAAGCTACCATAGAAAAGATGGAAACAACAAGCAAGGTATGGAGAAATAACTTTTTCATGGTTAGAATTTTTAACCATCGGTATAAACCGATGGTGTTATCATATAAACTATTGTGTGGTCACTGTATGAGTATAGGGTCCTGAGGAATTAAGATTTGCCAGCACTTTAACATTTTTGTTATCAGCTGATGGATTGAATTTATAAGTATTATTCCATTGATCGTTGGTAACTGGATTTAAGTAAAAGTAAGAAGCACCCTGCCCAACCGGACTTACATTATTTACATTACTGCTTCCTAAATAACGGATACCTGATGAAGTGTGCATGGCGAATTTATAACGCTCATCTCTACCCCATGAAAATTGAAAAAACACAACCGGAATGTTTCCAGATTGCCATGTTCCGTTTGAGGTGTAATTTAATTGACCTATTTCGTTACCATAAGCCGACATGTACAAACCCAAACTTTGTACTTCAACAGCGTCGACTACCGTAGCCACATTAAAATCGTACTTTAAATAATATACTTTGCTACTACCTGCAACCGTAACAGCCGAAGTTCCTTCCTTTACCAATGAACCTTCGGTAAAGAATTTTCTGCCGCCTGATGTAGTTTTATCAACGAGTTGATAAGAACCGGGTTTCAGTGTTGTGTAAACCTCGAATATACCTTCTTCTAATTTTTTCATTTTGATGGCCTTAGATAGGTCATCACCTGTTTCTGTGGCAGATCCGGTAATGTACAGCTCGGTCGGTACTTCAGCAAAACCTGCTGGTCTTTCCAGTTGTAAAATTCTACTTTCCTGCCCTGCTTTTCTGTTGCTTGCTTTAGAGGCAATCACCGTCCATTTAATATTACCGGTACTTGATGAATTAATACCGCACAATGCAGCAATTTTAGTTAAGTCTTTATGCGAAATGGTTACTTGCGGTTGTACTCCTGCTCCATCAGATACTACCCTGTACATGGGTTTAGAAAAATCACCACTTTCTTTATCAAAGGCAACCTCATATAGTATAAGTCCACCATCTTCAGCGCTTGCTGCCGTCCATTTAAATTGTTGCGTAGCCAACAAATTAGCAGGTGTAAGTTTAATGCTTTGCGAATTTTGAGGAATGCTTAAGCTACCTGTTGAATTTATACTTTCGTTTAAATCTCTGTCATCCTTTTTGCAAGATGCAAGCGCAATAACGAATAATGTCATTAAAACAAATGTTGTTTTTAGATTTTTCATATCGATTAATATTTTAGTAACCTGGATTTTGAGTCAAGTTTTTATTCAGACTAGTTTCACTAGAAGGTATGGCCCACAAATAATCTCTCTGCGGATTGAATTTGCGTTGTTGCGTACGGATGTATCCATTGTCGATGTTTTGGTCGGCAGCAAATTTCGCTCCGTGGGCAAAACCATTCATGGTAACTTCGGCAAGTTTCCATCTTCTTAAATCATCTACCCTTAAACCTTCCATAGCCATTTCAGCCCGACGTTCCCTACGGATAATGTTGGTTAAATCTCCACCTGGAAAATTTAAAGCAGCAGCATCTGTAAAACCTGCTCTTGAGCGAAGCGCTCCTATAGTTTTAGCCCAGATTGCCGCGTCCATTTGCCCTAAGCTGTTTTTAGCTTCTGCGTAGGTAAGCAATACTTCGGCATATCTAAATAAATGTAAGTTGTTACCTGATACAAAACTTGATAATGCACTTGGATCAAAATATTTCCTCCAGTAATACCCTGTGGCAGATGCGCTTTGTGAGCCCGGAGAATACTCATCAAGTCCTGGCTGAACAGGATCTGTTCCTGGTTTAATGTAAATTGTTTTTGTGGTATTGTTTGCATTAACCCACAAATACCGATCATATACTACCGTTGCAGTTAATCTTGGATCGCGGTTGATGTAAGGATTACTTTCCACATAGCCAGAACCTACTTCCTTGATGCCTCTTCCATTAAGCATAACGTAATCATCAACCAATTCCTGCGTTGGGGCCATATTGCTAACTCTTCCACCTACCGTTCTTGGTGCAAAGTCCCAAAAGTTTTGCCACGTTCTAATGGTGGGTACATATTGTAGCGATAAAATGCTTTCGTTATTTGTTTTGTTGGTTGCCGGATCGCTAAATAATGCACTATAACTAGGCGCAAGTGAATAGCTTCCATAGGTTTGCTGATTATTTATCAGCTTTTCACAAACTGCGATTACCTCTGCAGTTTTATTTCCTTCATACAATAACGTTCTCATTTGTAAGGCAAGTGCAGCTCCTTTGGTAATCCTGCCATTTTCACTGGCCGGAAGTTGATCTTTACTAGGAAGATCTGGTATAGCACTTTCTAATTGACTTACAATAAAAGCGTTAACTGCAGCTTTTGAGCTTCGAGGTATAACTTGCGCTTCTTCAGGTGTCAAGTCATGATCTGGAAGTGGCACATCTCCATACCATTTGGTTAGATTAAACAATGCAAACGCCCTCATAAATTGATTTTCAGCTTTCATTCTTGCGATGGTAGCTGCAGGAAGGGTTTTATTTTGATCTACATTCTGAAGAAAAATGTTTACAGATTTAATGGTCCGGTAATAACTCGCCCAATCGCCCTGGAATTTACCTGTAAGCGATGTAGCGTTACCACTGGCAATCAGATTTAGATCTCCTGATGGAGAATAGGCATTATCTGATAAAGCCTCCGGTTCAAAGTAAAGCGAACTATTATAAAGCAAGCTGTAATTATTGTTTAAGGCATTATTAACATTTACATCAACTGTCCAGAATGTTAAATCTGAGAACCGGTCTGTCGGTGCTATATCAAGTTTTTTACAGCCTCCAAGTGCTAAGACTGCAATGGCTGTTAAAAAGATTTTATGTAGGTATTTCATGTTGTTAATTCTAACTGTTATCATTAAAAAGTTATGTCTAATCCGGCCCCATAGAAAATGGGTAGCGGATATGCACGGGCACTATTCGAACCAGAACCCAGGCTCACATTATTTCCAAACTCAGAGGTTTCAGGGTCTATAAATTTCAATTTGCTTAATGTGAATAAATTTTGACCTATCAACGAAATTCTAAAACGTTCCATTCCAAATTTCTTTGAAACGCCTTGAGGTAATGTGTAGCCAATGTTTACATTTTTTAAGCGGGCGTAAGCTGCATCATACTTATACAAATCTGAACCGGTACGCCAGTTATTGGTATTTGAAGGTGAACCGATGTTAGCAAATATCGGATAGCGAGCATCCGGGTTACTTGGAGTCCAATAGTCAGTCATGTGTTCATAAACCGTTGCACCATAACCGTAGTGAAAAGGCTCTACCAATTCGCCACGCAGGAATGTTTCGCGTTTACCTACCCCCTGAATAAATAGCTGCAAATCGAATCCTTTAACAGCAAGCCTGTAAGTAAAGCCGAAAGTATATCTTGGAAATGGATTACCTAACGTAGTTTTATCATTGGCATCAATAATTCCATCATTGTTTAAATCTTTGAATTTAACATCACCTGGCACTACTGGGTTTCCGGCTATTTTCGGCGAAGCATTTATATCTGCCTGATTTTGAAAAAAACCATTTGTTTCGTAGCCATAATATTGAGTGATTGGTTCACCAATTCTTCTTAGCAATTGAAATACATCCTGATTGATGATTTGCTCAGTGGCACCTCCTGATAATTGCAGTAATTTATTTTGATTATCAGCAACATTTACGCTAAAACTCTGCGTTACATTTTCTCCTCGCAAATTATAAGTTAAAGAAGCCTCCCAGCCTTTGCTTCTTACTTTTGCCACGTTAAAATCTGGTGTAGCTGCGCCAAAAATCGCTGGAATATCTTGTCTAGGTTGTAAAATGTCTCTGGTTACTTTATTAAAATAATCGAAAGATGCCGTTAAACGATTCTCAAAGAAGCTTGCATCTATCCCAATATTCAATGCGGATGCTTTTTCCCAGGTTAAATCTCTATTTGAAAGCAGTGTACCTGCACCACCAACGGGTACATTGTTAAATCCGTAGGCACTGGCATAGTTAAAGTAAGTGGTTTGATACTGGAAGTTCCCAACATTTTGGTTTCCTAAAACACCATAAGTTGCACGAAGTTTCAAATTGCTTACGATGTTTTTAATGGGTTGCATAAACGATTCTTGCGAAATTATCCAACCTGCACTAACCGACGGAAAGAAGCTACCGCGGTTTCCTTTGGCAAATTTAGAGGAAGCATCATACCTTGCTGTTGCTTCAAACAAATATTTATCTTTAAAAGTATAATTTAAGCGTCCGAATAAAGAAAGCAAACTATTAGAATTAATAGCCAAGCTATTGCTAGAATTTATAGGATCTACTAAAGTTCCGGTTGTAGGTGTACCAAGCAGCTGGTCGGTTAATGTTTTTTGCAATTGAAAACCACGTTGAGAGAAGTTTTCACTAGAAGCTCCAACCTGGATTTTAAAATCATGTGCATCTATTTTTTTGCCATATTCTGCATATATCTTTGTATTAAATAGTTGCGATTTACTGTTGCCGTCTAAAACTGAGCGGTCATCTCCATATACACCAGATGGCAGGTAATTTACCTGAGTACGGCGGAAAAATGTTCCATTATTCTGCAATGTTCCTCCAAATTCACCAGTAATTTTTAAATCGTTGGTTATGTTAAACTGACCATTGAAGGCTCCAAAAATTTCATCGTTGTCGGCTTGATTAAAACCACCCTTTTCTAAAACGCCATATTCATTGTATTGTGAGGCAATGGGATTGGTTAAATAATTTCCATTTTCATCTTGCCAGCTGTAATTTAAAGGAACTCGGTTGGCATCAGCAAAAATATTATTATCGCCAACACTATTGGTTTTATTGCGTGTTTTGGTGTAAAGGAGAATGAAATTGGTTTTAAACTTTCCAATCACATTGCTTTGGTTTAAACGAAAATTGTATTTCTGGTAGCCAAAATCTGGTCCCTCGCCACCGTTTCCAATAAAATTACTTTCCTGATCCTGGTAACCCGCTGAAACATAAAATGAGCTTTTTTCACCTCCACCAACAATACTGAAGTTATGAGATTGTTGTGGTGCTTTACGTAAAAGATGTTCAATGTCCCAGGTACCATTTCCCTGATCTTTAAGTTGTTGAATTTGGTCTGGCGTAAAAGCAGGACTAAGACCAGAATTTACTAAAGATTCATTTTTGTAGTAAGCATTTTCCCATGCCGGAACCTTTTTTACCAGTACGTTAGCATCCTGAATACCATAACTGCCATTGTAGGAAACCGCTGTTTTCTGATTTAACTTGCCCCCTTTTGTAGTAACTAAAATAACGCCATTTGCTGCCCTTGAACCATAAATGGCTGCTGAACCGGCATCTTTTAGAACCGTTACACTTGCAATGTCATTAGGATTCAGGGTATTTAAGTTTCCACCAACTATTCCATCTATAACTACAAGAGGCGTATTATCACCTAATGTACCAACACCACGAATATTCACCGTAACATTGCTTCCAGGATTTAATGAACTTTGCTGAATGATTAAATTTGGTGATTCACCCTGTAACGCCTGATAAACATTTAAAACAGGTTTGTTTTCTATATTTTTAGCATCAATTGTATTAATTGCACCAGTTACCGAAACCTTTTTTTGCACTCCATAACCAACTACAACTACATCCTCTAAAGAGTTGTTTGCATCGGTTCTAAGTTGAACGTTTATTGTGGTACGACCGCCAATTGAAATTTCCTGACTCACATAACCTAAATAAGAATAAGTTAAAGTGCTTGTAGCCATATTATCAGGTACCGAAATGGTATAAAGACCATTATTATCTGTTACTGCACCAATATTAGTGCCCTTTATTTGCACACTTACGCCAGGCATCCCAATTCCCTTTTCATCGGAAACCTTTCCTTTTATGGTAACATTGATTGATTTAAAGTTGTTTATTGTTGCCGATTTGGTGAAGGCCAATAGAGGATTGGGTAAAAATGGAATCAAAAGGATTGCCATTAATACAAATTGCCAATGGGGCAATCGTTTTGTTTTTTCAAGTAGGTAAAGTTTAAGTCTCATAACGTTAGGGTTGAATTAAGATGCGTTTTTGTGCATCAGGAATATTGGGTTAGATATTTTTGGGGTGATGTATATATTATTTCATTTCTTTGGTATACGTGCTTTGCCAGTGTGCATCAATTTCTTCGAGTGATCGACCCTTGGTTTCGGGTATAAGTTTCCATGTAAGGTATAATGCGGGAGAGCAACAAATGGCAAAAGTCCAGAAAGTCCATGCTGAGCCAAGCCCTTCCAACATTAAAGGAGTGAGTTGGCCGACGAAAAAATTCCCTATCCAAAGCGTAAGTGTTGCTAATGACATTGCTTTACCTCTAATGCCATTGGGAAATATTTCTCCAATTACCACCCAACACACCGGACCAAAGGAGAATGCAAAACAAGCAATGAAGGCCAGGATGAAAATCAAAATCCAGGGACCGGATATTACACCAAGCTGAAAAAGAACACCAATAATTACCAGCGAAAGCACAGCACCTCCAATACCAATATAAAGCAGCGGTTTCCTACCCCATCTATCAACTGTAAAAATGGCTACAAATGTGAATATTACATTAATAAGTCCTATGGTAACCTGTCCACCCAAGGCATTGTTAAGCGTAAAACCTGCTTGCTCTAAAATTCTGGGGCCGTAATAAATAACTGCATTTATACCACAAACCTGCGAGAGAAAAGGCAGCAACAAGCCTATCCAAAGGGCCTTACGGTAAACTGGTTTAAAAAGTGTTTTAAGTGAGCCGTCTGCTTCGCTTTCATTTTGTGATAGGAAAGCTTCTACTTCTTTTTTTGCAGCCTGTTCTCCATCGATTTTAATCAATATTCTGGTGGCCAAATCTGTTCTTCCTTTTGATAAAAGCCATCTCGGTGATTCTGGAACCAAAAACAAGCACAATAAAAAAATTAATGCCGGAACGCCGCCCAAACCGAGCATTGCCCGCCAAACTTCTTGAGAAAAAATACGATCCGATTGGATGCCTGAAAAGTTATCTCCTGCATGGTTTGCAAGGTATGCATTGCTAAAATATGCAGTTACAATTCCTATCGTTAATGCAAGCTGGTAAAGCGAAACCATGGTACCACGAAGCCTCGATGGTGAAAATTCTGATATATAAAGCGGAGAAACCATTGAAGCAACACCAATTCCTATACCACCGATTAACCTGAAAACAATTAAAACCGTAAAAGAATTTGCATACATACAACCTAGGGCAGAAATTAGAAAAAGAAATGCAGAGAGAATCAGTACTATTTTTCGGCCGTAAGCATCACTCAATTTACCTGAAACGCTTACACCAATAATGCAACCCAACAGCGCACAGCTTACAAACCAACCTTCACTCACTGCATCCAGACCAAAATCTCCTTTTACCAAACTAATTGTCCCTGAAATAACTGCGGTATCAAAGCCAAACAGAAAACCACCCAAAGCTGCTACCAGGCAAACCAGATATAAGTACATTTTGCTACTATTCATAGTGATATTTTTTTCTATGCTACTCATACCTATTATTTTAAGAATGCTTTGATAACTTTTGCTCGCTCAACACCTTGATTAATTATCTTATAACTTGATGCTGCCGCAGGAATAACGAATGTCTCTGCGAAAGGAAAAGTCATTGTTGTTCCATCAGCCGACTCTACCGTTATAGCTGTTCCTTCAACAAGCATCAATACATGACAAACATTATTTGTTTCAACCATAACCTCTTTGTCAAACTCTAACCGATGTACATCGTAGAAGTGTTCTTGATGTGTAGGCAAATGATAGCAAATAATGTCTTTGTCTTCAAAAAACACCGCTGCTTTTGATATCAATTCTTCTTGAACTCTGTCGCCTTTTCTACTAAAATCCAGATTTTTGAAAGCATGTTCGATATTTATCGGACGGGGTTTTCCATTTAAGTCCAACCTCACCCAATCATACATTTTAAAGGTAAAGATGTAAGGCGTGGCACTAATTTCAAGCACCAGGTTTTCTGCTCCGGCACTGTGAACGGTACCGTTTGGAATTAAAAATAAATCGTGTTTCTTAGCGTGGTGTACCTGAACAAATTTTTCAATATCAATTTCCTCATTATTGTTATTGCTGTTTTCCAAAGATTCTCTGAATTCAGCAGCATTGATATTTTCTTGAAAACCAAGATATACTGTGGCATCCTCTTTACAATCTAAAATGTAGTAGGTTTCATCTTGGGTGATGGTTTCACCAAATTCATTTTGAATGTATGCTAAGTTTGGATGGCATTGGATGGAAAGATTTCCACCATCGAAGGTATCCAAAAAATCGAATCGTATCGGAAATTCATCTTGGAACTGCGCTGCATGTTTTCCCAGAACCTTTTTATTGTTAGTAAACATCAGCGCATCAAAAGAAACTTCCAGCAGCAAGCCATCGCTTTCGAATACTATCCCATTTTCTGGTACAATAAGTTCAAAAGACCATGCATAGTTTACTTCGTTTCTATCAAGCTGAGGCATATGTTCTTTCATCCATTGCCCACCCCAAGCGCCTGGAGCAAACCACGGACGAGCCCTAAAAATGGATGTAGATATTTTGCCTAAACCTCCACGAATATCATTTCCATATGCCCAATTGATATCTTCATCCCATTGTGCATCTAGGAAAACATCAATTTTATTTAAAAGCGCCTTTTTATGCTTATTAAGCACTACCCAATCTGCAAAATAAAAACGTTTGTACATTTCCATTTGCCCTTCAGGCTGATTTTTTCCTAGATTGCTTATCGAACCAGCACTCATTCTGTGCTGAAGTTCATTTTTTGGAAGATCTACATAAATAAGAGATGCATTCCAGTTCGATAACGATGCACCGCAACCAATAATTATATTAACATCAGCAGATGGATTTTCTTCAATCTCGGCAAAAGCAGAAGCGTCAAAATAATCAGCAAGCGTTAATGTCGTTTTCTTACCCCAAACCGAATCTTCTGACCCAAGAAAAGGCATTATTAATTCATCTAGTTGCTTTTCACTTTTAAAAAAGGATGCAGAATCAATAATATTAATATGCAGATCACGGGCAGTTAGTTCTTCACGAAGTGCATTGATTAACTGAGCCCAATAAACCCCCACATAGCCATCTATAACCACATTTTTTTGTTCAGCGATGTAATCACATAGTGATGAATAGCCACTAAACACTTTATTATCACCTAGCGGGTGGTAAGGATAAATGTCGTAACCCGCTGGTTTATGTATGTTGCTAATGCGAGCAGGCATAATCTCCTGTTCGGTTTTTCTCATTGGTTCTTCTATCGACATAAAAACTAAGAATGGATGTTTATTATTTTAGTAATTAAATTATCTATTTGTATATACATATTATGTGATTCATTCTGCATTTCAATTTTTATAATAAATATCTATGTAATGCTAAACTTTGACAAAGGTTATTTCCAACTAAAAAAACCATTATAATTGATACTATAAATGCTTGTATAATAACTTATAGGAATAATTTGGCAGTTGCTCATAATAAAAACGGAATGACAATATTTTGGTTAGAACATACATTTGTTAGTATGTATATACAAATGTATTATTTATAAATTAATCTCAAAATTATTTTATGATTTTTTCGGTAATATTTTTAAAAAACCCGTATAAATATCATGGCAGCACTAGGTATTTAAGTATTCTATAAAGACATTCCTGTATCCACTATTTTTTTTTTATAATTGCGGTGATTATGAAACTTAAAATCGATCATAAAAGTCAAGTTCCTTTACACATACAGGCAGAAGAATTGCTCAGAAGGCTCATAGAATCTCCTGAATATACTGAAGGTAAACTCTTGCCGAATGAAATTGAGCTTTCAAAAATCCTAAGTATATCTAGAACTACGCTCAGACAGTCTATAAATAAGTTGGTTTATGATGGTTTGCTAACCCGTAAAAAAGGCGTAGGTACCAGAGTGGTGGAATCAAAATCTTTAAGTTCAAAATCAAAAAACTGGATGAGTTTCTCGCAAGAAATGAGTGCAAGAGGAATTCCTATCAAAAATTTTGAACTTCACGTTAGTTGGATACTTCCTGATAAAAAGATAGCCAGCTTTTTTGGAATTAAAGAAGGTAAAAAAGTATTAAAGCTAGTTCGATTGAGAGGCCGACCAGAAGGGCCGTTTGTATATTTTGAATCTTACTTTCACCCATTGGTTGGACTTACAGGAGAAGAAGATTATAAGGCTCCATTGTACGAAATGCTGGAGAAAGCACATGGAATTATTGCAATGGTGTCTAAAGAAGAAATCAGTGCGCTTTCGGCAGATGAATTTATCGCAGAAAAACTTGAAACGCCAGTTGGCGCCCCGATACTTTTCCGTAAGCGATTTGTATTTGATATAAATGAAAAGCCGATAGAATATAATCTGGGATATTACAAAGCTGATAGTTTTGTATATACGGTAGAAAGTCGTAGAGAATAATTTTTTATGATAATGATAAATTCTTTGCACAGTCGGTTGGTACAAAGTGTAATTGATGATAGAAGAAGTACAATTGAGATTTCTTCTATCATCAGATGATTTGAAAAATGGAATTATCTATTTTAATGCATAGTTAAGGTAACCACCATCCGCAACAAGTTCTGTTCCTGTAATAAAACTCGCAGCATCGGATGAAAGAAACAATACTGCTTTTGCAATTTCATCTGGATTGCCCAGTCTTTGTAGCGCTGTTGCCGCTGCTAAAAACGCCTTCGCATCTGCAGGAACTGCATTTTCCAAACCTGGTGTTTGTACTGGTCCTGGACTTATAATGTTTACCCGAATTTTTCTACCCGCCAACTCATTTGCAGCAATTTGTGCAATTTTATTTAATGCTCCTTTTGTAGCAGAATAAATACTAGAGCCTAGGTTTGCAGCTGTTGCTACTGTAGAGGAAGTAAATGTTATCGCTGCACCTTCTGCTAAATGAGGTAGCAACTTTTGCATGGTAAAAAAATGTCCTTTTACATTTGTATTAAATTGCGCATCGAAATTTGCCTCGCTAACTTTTTCAATAGGCTCGAAATTTGCAATTCCAGCATTCAAGAAAAGTACATCAATTTTATTCCCACTCAAAGCAATCGTTTTCTCGAGTATTGCAATTTCCTCAATTTTTGAAGTATCACATACCAGTGTCATCAATTTTTGGCTGTTTATTTCTTCAGCTGCTTTTTGTAGATTATTTTCACTTCTACCCGTTATCCAAACCGTGGCACCACTATTTATAAATGCTTTTGCTGTCGCCAGTCCAATTCCGGTAGTTCCACCGGTAATAACGACGTTTTTATTTGTAAAATCCATGATTAAATATTAATTGTTTAAGCTGCAAAGCTATTAGAAATCAATTTATTTTGGTTACTTTGTAACTAAAAGTAACAGTAACCTTTGAGTAACCAAGTAACTTATGGATGAAAATCATTGCCGGTTAGGGCACAAAAAAGAGATTATGGCCGTGCATGACGCTATGGATGTGCTGAGCGGGAAATGGAAAATATCTATAATTTCATCCATTTGCTACTATAATAAAAGAAGGTTTTCTGATATCCTGAATGATGTTGATGGGATATCGAATAAAATGCTAAGTAAGGAATTAAAGGAGCTTGAGGTTAATAAATTAATAAACCGTACGGTTCTAAATACGCAGCCAATATCTGTTCAATATCAATTATCAGAATATGGTATGTCACTAAAAACCATCATCACAAACCTAACCGATTGGGGATTAGCACATAGAAAAGTAATTACCGGAAAATAATTTATAAGATTCTTGTATGTAAGAACAAAGTAAATATCAATATGCTGATGGAGATAGTTATAACTTTATTTTTGAATCTTCAATTTTCCAAAGCTATAAAAGCACCAAGCTTCTAAACGATACTTTTACAATTGCGTAGCGTTTAATTCTGGTGTTCTACTGGCGTTAACTTGTCTTGTATAAATTTTTTCTTCGTTATCTACCTCTACAATTCGAAATCCTTTGTATGTAGTACCCCAATTTCCACCAATATGCGAATCGAAAAAATGTGGTAACTTCCCAGTATAAAAAACAGCGTCCAAACTATGATCATGACCATGAAAAACAGCTTTCACATTGGTATAACTGTGAAGTAAAGAAAGGGTATCGGGAGATTCTACAAACGGATTCTGTGGTACCCAGATATGCGGTGGAATATGAAGAATTACAAATACCGTTTTAAGATTTGCAAACTTATCGAGTTCTTTTTTCAAGAAATTATTATCCGGACTTAAGTATTTGCCTTCTGCATTAGAAGTATTTGCTAAAACAAATCCTACTCCATTTTTCTCAAAAGCAAAATTATCTTCGTACCCAAAAACAGACATCCAATGTGCAGTATCAGCATGATCATGATTTCCGGGTATTGCATAAAAGGGAACCTTAAGCTTGTCATAATATTTATCTTTTACCTCTTTTAATAATTCTGGCCTATCATGAACCAAATCCCCATTAATGATAACAAAATCAAAAGCCGTTTTATCATGAGCCTCGTTGATCCATTTTATCATATTTTCATGATCCTTTTCATAATCTGTTCCTGCCTGTCCATAGTGCCCATCAGAAGCTATAGCAAATCTGAGTTTGAATTTTGCACTTAATTGCAGCTCATCATTTAAAATTATTTGCTCAGCAGCATTTGCTGATATTCCGGCCATTAATAAACTTGATAGGCTACCCTTTATGAAATTTCTTCTTGATGATGACATGTTGATTTTAATTATAGTTATTGTGCTGCAGTTATGTACATACTATCCAATTATTTAAATAAAATTAAGCATTTCTATATATGTAAATAATCTCAATTAGGCTGATTTTGAATCTGATAGGTGTAAATTTTAGGTACCTCATTGTTTACTGATCTCAATATAAGTCTTTCTTTAGATATCCCATTTGTTCTTTTGATGATGAAATTTATAAGAAAAACTTTAGAAAGCATGGCACCATTACTGGTGGCTTTAGTCTGGCAATTGCTTACGGAGATACCGCTTATTGTACCCAGGCTTTTCTCGTTTTGCTTGTAATACTTAAAAAGAATAGGTACTCCGATTTTTTTTATAAAATTCTTTGCGAAATAAGGAACAGTAGCACGATAATCTTTTTTCTGAAGACTATCATAAAACCTGGCCGAAATGGTTTGCCCTAGTATTTTATCTTGGTTATCATTAAGTTTAGTTGTACTAACCTGACACCCAAACAGGAAAACCATAACTACAACAAAGCATTTTAAACAAAAAACATTCTTATAAACCATCATTCTTATCTGAAAAACCAAACTTTATAATTATTGGATTTGCAATAAATCTACTAACTACACTATTTAAAACACAGTAAAAGAGGAAAGCTTAACTTAAAAATAACCTAATTGAAATCCACGGATGGGATTATAGTAAATGTAATTTAGTTTGGCAGCATTTAAATCCATGTTATAATTATATCCTTTCTAATTTGAGCGGTTTTCGATCTTTAAACACGAGCGGATATTTTTCGATGATAACATTACTTTGATCAAGACCATAGTTAACGTCATCACTTACTCCAATGCCTTTCAAGTTATAGTAACTGCGAATCAACAATGCCTTCCAGAAAGGCAGTTCATTATCAAATGACAGGTATGAATTAATAATTATAAACTTATAATCACCAATATGATTTGCCGCGTATTTCATAATCATAGTACGTTCTAGTTCAAGTTCGCCGCTTTTTAGTAATTCAGCTGCAATCAACCTAAAAAATAAGTCAACCCTTGGATAAACCCGGAAACCAAGCCTAAGGTTTACATGATATACATTGTTAACCGACAAAGTTGTAACGCTATACTGTAATAAATGAGGCTCATCGGCAATTTCCACATGGTAAAACCAGTACACATCAGCCTTTTTAATCGGGTTGGAGAATATCGAAAGGAGCGTTTTTTCTTCGATTTCGGTAGCATTTTTTGATGCCGTGAGGTAAATCAGATGAGTTGCAAAATTGCTCACTTCTACTTGATGGCTCAATTCGACCAGCCGTTGCAAGTGGCGGGGCTTAAAATCGAGGTACTTTATCATTAAACTTTGTTGCAACCTGCCGCTGCGCTATATTAACATGATTCCAGATATCAAGCCCCCAACGACTAGCATTATCCAGCCACCTTCTTTTATTTTTTGCAAATTGGCTATGAGGAAAGAAAACTCTACAGAAAGAAAGACTATCGTTACAGATGCCACTATAATTAATGGCTTTCGCCTGGTTCGAAGCCATAGTGCCACCAGCCCGGTGGTTGTTAACATGGTTAGCGTTACGGATAGCCCAAATGCTGCTTCCATGTTCTTGGATTCTTTAAAATACAGTACCATACCAATACAAGCCGCCATTAATGCCCAGTTGAAGAAAGGAATATAAATCTGGCCCCTAACTGTACCCGGAAAAATAATTCGGTGTCTTGGCCAAAAGCCTAAATGAATGGCTTCGTTAGCAAGCGTAAAGCAGCCACTGATTAATGCCTGGCTGGCAATGATGGTTGCTAGAGTAGCCAAGATTACCGAGGGAAGATAAATTGCCTGCGGTACGATGTTATAAAAAGGGCTAAGATCGTTGGCTTTACCTGAGTTTATTAGCCAAGCTGTTTGACCTGCGTAACAGAGAATGAGTGATATTTTGATATAGATCCAACTAACACGAATATTATTTCTCCCAACATGACCCATATCACTGTACATTGCTTCGGCGCCGGTGGTACACAAAAAAACACCACCTAATAGCCAAAAGCCTTTCGGATAGTGAACCAGCAAATCAAATGCATATATCGGGTTAATGGCCCGTAAAACGCCGGGTTCTTTGCTTACTGCCAACAAACCTATAACCCCTATAAAAGTGAACCAAACCAACATTACCGGTCCGAAGAACCTGCCAATCTGCTGCGTTCCGAATTGTTGAATGAGGAAAAGCGCTATAATAATTGCAATAACAATAGGCACCGTTGGTAAATTTGGATAAATGGCCAACATGCCTTCTACAGCAGAAGCCACTGAAATTGGCGGTGTAATTATCCCATCTGCCACCAGAAAAGAGCCTCCAATAATAGCCATTACGATTAGCCACTTTCCATAATACCGCTTGATGAGTGCAAAGAGTGAAAAGATGCCTCCTTCGCCTTTGTTATCTGCCTGCAAAGTGATGAGTACATATTTGATGGTAGTTTGTAGGGTAAGCGTCCAAATTACGCAACTTAGTACACCTAGCGCTTTTTCTGGAACAATAACTTCACCAGAATGAAAAATTGCATTATAGGTATAAAGCGGAGATGTACCAATATCACCGAATACAATACCGGCAGCAATTAAAACGCCTGCGGCCTTTACTCTTTGATGAAACGATTGCTGATCATTTATTGCATCCATATGCAAGTTTAATAAAAAAATCGCAGGCAATAATGGTCTTCATTTTGATAATCATTAGCTAAATTAACTAGCAAATGATTTAACGATGGCACCAAAAATTATCATAACCATAAACGTAAAAATTAATAGGTGAATGGGTGTAAGTTTCATCCGGTAACAAGAAATTTTTTTCAGATGATTCACATTTTGCAGCTTTTTTCCAGCGGTCTGGATATTAATCTCGTTGAACATATACAATTAGTTTATAAGCTGTAAGCAATGAACATACCATCATCGACAAAAACATACAAAAATCTGATTATCAAATAAATAGATTGCAAATGATTATATTTTAACAAAAATAACCATACCGAAATGATAGGTTATTTTTTCATTTTGAAAGGCTAAGATTGTCTGTAACAAAGCACAAGCTTACATGATGAATTGTTATAAATTAGTTTCTAGTTGTTATCATTTTACAAATGATTTTATGTATTCCAAGCTGGTCGTCCAATCAAGGTCTTTATAACGTAAATTATCTAATCGGGCGTGTTGCGTTGAAAACATAGAATACATGTACTGTGCTTGCTGCCATTTGGCATATAGTTCATTCTCACCCGCTGGATGGTCAGCTCGTTGCTTTTTTATAAACTGTGCAAAATCTTCAAGGTTGGAAAGTTGCTGCATTCTAAATTCCTGCCCGGTTGCTGTATTCACATCAGTCCATATCATATTAGGGCTAATCTGGAAACTTGCAATCTGTAGATCCCTTGGTGCATTTTGATCTAATGCTACGTCAGCTGTAAAAGCAGCCGTATCCTCCATAGTTGTGAAATCGAGCTTCCAGTCTGCTTTTTCACCCCAATATCCAATACTTTTATCCTTTAAATTTAAAATCGGTGTATTGTACTTCAATATATCTGCAAATGCCCCATTAAAGATAGAAGATGCTTTTATAGCCGTTCCATCTAGGTAAGTTTTAAATTGCCTGCGCAAATCAAAATTTCTGTTTTCGCCAGGAACCAGGGCATTGTAATTTGTACAAAAATCTGATGGAATGAATCTCGGGACTCCAGCTTTCAAAGCCCCATCCAGCACACTTTTCTGTAAATCTAAAACAACATCTCCTAGACCGGCAAGTGCAGAAATCACACAATCCACGCCCAAACAAGCAGCCTCTACTTCATCGATATTGCTTAGATTTATTTCGATAACCTCTACTCCCATTTTTGTTAAGGTTTCTTTCTTCTCAAGACTAGTGGTAGCTCTAACTATTGCCTTCACGTCAGCATCTCTTTTTATTAATTCTTTACAAATTTTATTTCCTAAGTTGCCTGTTGCCCCGGCTACCAAAATTATTCTTTTCATTTTATGTCTTTTTTTAAATGATTTACGTTAGTTTTTTTTCTTTATGCTCCTAAAAATTTAAGCACAGCTGCCAGCACTTCCCTGGGCTTTTCCTCAAACATGTAATGTCCACTATCAAGGATGCCTATTACCTCAACATTTTTAGCGACATAAGGTAAACCCATTTTCATGTAATTGTAGCTCACATAACTCGCCAAACCCAGTACAGGCATATTTAGCTGCTGATAGATTTTCGCATCTTCAATATCTTGAGCAAAACTTTGATACCAGGCGTTAGACGCCCTAATGCTTTCTGCGTTATTGTAAGCCCAAGCGTAAACTGCTCTATCGAACGAACTCATTTTCTCTGCATCTATCATCACATACTCAAAAAGCCAGTCAATTAAATATTGAAAACGACCTTCTAATATTTTTTCAGGCAATCCCTTTACCTGATTAAATCCCATCCACCAGGCATAAGGCATATTTGCGTCCATCTTTTTTGAAAAAGTACCCGCGGCTGGCATTAAAGGCATCTGCATCATGCCTTCGCTTGGATGGGAGCCATCTGCAACAATGAGATTCTGCGTAAATTCTGGATGGTTAAAAGCGAAACTCATGGCTACCATTCCACCAATATCATGACCCAT
Organism: Pedobacter lithocola; assembly: GCF_042650845.1. Classification (NCBI taxonomy): domain Bacteria; kingdom Pseudomonadati; phylum Bacteroidota; class Sphingobacteriia; order Sphingobacteriales; family Sphingobacteriaceae; genus Pedobacter; species Pedobacter lithocola. Next base: position 1,290,622 of record NZ_JBHSBW010000007.1, read on the forward strand.
GATATTTACTTTGCTAAGGTTAAGTTGCTTTATCAATTCCAAAACATCTGATGCCATTGTTTTTTTATCAAAGCCAGTAATGGGTTTTTCCGAACTTCCCATTCCTCTGATATCTACAATAATTACCCGGTATGATTTGGCCAGCTCAACCGCAACAGGGTGATAAGAATACCAAGTTTGCGGCCAGCCTGGCAAGCATATAAGCGGCATGCCAATTCCACCATCTACATAATGAAGCTTTATTCCATTTACGCTGGCGTAGTGATTGGTAAAACCGGGGAAATTTTTAATTAATTCTTCATCGGAATACGGATTGATAAGCGAATTATTTACATCATTTATTTGAGTCATGTTCTGTATATTTTATAACACAAAGGTAGCGGGCTAATGATTGCACAAAACTACCATGTGGTAGAAAATACGGTCTAACGAACATTCTTCCTAATCCTACTTAGTGCATTTGGTGTTATACCAAGAACGGCAGCTAACTGCTTGATAGGGATTTTTTGCACAAACTCAGGATTATTCATTAATTCAAGGTAGTGCTGCTCTGCAGAAAGTGTTTGAAAGTTTAAAATCTGATCAATCATCCTCACCGACATTGCTTCCCAAATTTTCCTTCCAAACTCTTCCCAACTGGCGATGTGCCCATATAAAAAATCCATGTCTCGCTTCTCAATAACCACTAATTCGGTATCTTCAATGGCTTCTATATTAAATCTGGTTGGTTTTTGGGGGTTGAGACTAGAAATTTCTGTAAAAAATTCGTTTTTGAATGTTACCCATGTTGTATTTTCCTGACCATTAAGCTCATAAAAAAAACGTACACCACCAGATGTAATAAAAAAATATTGATTAGCAATTTGCCCCTTCCTTAAAATTAGCTTTCCTTTAGCTATTTTCTTTATTGTACACCTTGAGAGTATCATCTGCAAATCAGAGTCATCTATTAATACAATAGATTTTATGAATATTATAAATTTCTCCATTTTTAAAAATTTGCTTTTGATATAAACCTTGATCCTTGCAAATCTAGCCATCAAAGATTGATATCACTAGTAAAAATAAACTTCTACATTAAATTCGATTTTTTAAATTTAATAGTATTTTTCGCCTAACCACTAATGAAGTACATACCTTTCATAAAATTATCTTCAGTCCGTTCTTTTGCGCAAAAGCTGATATCTGTTTATAATCAAAAAAAATAAACATCTGAAAATCTAGCAGTTAAAATTTAGTTGTAGCATATTGATATCCTATATCGTTTTCTTGCTAAAACAATTGATGCATGTTTAAATTAAAAATTATTATCCCGGTCCTGCTAATCGCTATTGTAGGTTGTAGCCAAAAAGTCCATAATTCAGGAATTGGAAATATATCTAAAAAACCTGGGGATTCCCTTTTTGTAACCCTTGCTATGAAGAATCTTATACAAGCTGGCGAGAAGATTAATTTAAGGTTTGTAGTTCATAATAACAACTCAATGGGGAAATCTTTCTGCAAATGGCACACGCCATTTGAACCGCTGATGAGCAATTATCTGGATATAAAAGATGAAAATGGAAAAGAAGCTGTTTATAAAGGTCCGGTGGCAAAACGCATCATGCCACCCATTTCTGATAATTATTTGTTTGTAAATCCGAAGGACACATTGGTTAGTATCATAGATCTTTCAAAAGGTTATCAGTTCGAGGCTGGCAAGAAATACACAATTTCTTACAACTCCAGTATAATAAGTGGAATAAAGTCTTCTAATACAGCATCGTTTATAATGCAACAATAAATCAAAATTAAAATATCCATTGAAAATTCTAAAAACCTTGGATAACGAAGCGTTAGGAATAGATACGTACTTTTTACTTTTTGCCCCAAATGACACTAAATCACAAAACAAAAACCCTGCAAATCGATGATTTGCAGGGTTTTTGTTTTTTTTGGTGAATTTTGCTATTGATTCTAGTGGAGCCGAAGGGAGTCGAACCCTTGTCCAGTTGTGAGATAAATTATACCTTCTACATGCTTATTTTTCAATTGATTTTCGGGAAATAAACGGGCTGAAAACCGACCTTATTTAAATCCTTAGATACTTTATCTCACCTTAAGTCGCATCTCCTCAAGGCCAGCTTTGTTGTTTCGATGCCCCGGTTTCTAACCCAACAATGCAGCAGTTAGAGGGACAAAAGCTAGCTAGTTCTAAACTAGGCAGCTAAGGCGTAAGTATTTTCGCCAACTAAAATGTGAACGTTCACTTTAAGTGCTCTCCGTACAACGCACTGCATGCTAACATAACCTTCGCCACCCTGTCAAATCCAAGAACGGCCCCAATTATATCCTGTAAAATTATTTTTCGTTAAACAGGATTGCAAATGTACAAAAAATACAAGCATGTTTGCTAATTAAATACAATTAAGCATTGATGGATTGTATAATGAAAAAGGCGTTTAGTAAAATATAAATGCCCAGCAAAATCATAGCAAAGCGCTTATCAAATTTGCTTGCCTCATCCACCTTACCTTTCTTTATCATCCTTAAAGAAATTGCTGTAGAAATTATCACGATTAAAATGAATACCAAGGTAATACCGTGTAAAGTATCTACAAGCGTAAACGTTATCGTATCGGGTAAAGAACCATCGATAATATACTTATTACCAATTACTGCAAATAAAGAGCCTACACTTAATCCAAATCTCGAGTCGATGCTATCAGCATGTATGTAAAAGCACATAAACGAAATCAGGAATGCAACATACATCCCTAAAAACATTTTACAAAACAGGCCAAAAGCATCTCTGCTAATGCCAATTCTTATTTTATAATTGCTGTATTCTGTATGTGGCACTGTAATACTTTCATCGCCAAAAGCAGTTTCATATTTCTTTATACCTGCCGATGTTATCAAGCTATCGATATTCCAGCCACGTAGTGTAAATCTGGGGTCGTATTGTTTGCCCAAAGTATCAGGAATAAATATTAACGATTTTGAATCGTATTGCGAATTTTCTATAGAAAGCCTTAAAATTTGATGATCGAAAGGAAAATTATCTATGGCCCACGAATCTTTCATAACACACTGCAACTTCATCAGCATATAAATCTGGTTGCCTGTAGTATCAATAGTAGAAAAAGATTTTGTTACTTCCTTAGCCTGAGGAATTTCAAGGTTGTTCAAAAAATCGAAATCTTTATTTTTATATTTTAACCACAGCCAGAAATTTACACTATACTCTTTATCCTTAAAATTAATATCGTGTATGCTGGTTACATAAATGCCGGTTTTAACCGTATCGGGTATATCCTTTCGGCAAAAAGCCGAAAGCCAGAAACAGTTCAATAATATAAATATGGGGATGAATTTCATGGCTTTTTGTTAAACAAATCTAACTACAAGTCAGAATAATCTGTAGGATAAATAAAAAGCGTTACATTTTTTGAAACATTATTTTGGTACTGCGGTAAGCCACTTATCTTTTTGTATTCAGGACCAAAATCTACCCAATGTTTATCTCTATCAACCTTATTATTAAATGTAGTTAAATACATTAAATTCGGCATTTTGCTGCCAGATATTACTTGACCATAAAAAACAGCATTAAAATTCAGCTTGGTAAAAATGGCAATTTCAGAATCGTTGAACATTTCCATTTTATTAATTGCCAAATTTTCTGTAGCCGATTCGTAGCTTCTTAATTCGTAAACCCTTTCACTTTTTGGCGTGGTTAATTTTGGAACTGCAAATTCAGGCATTGCAGAAAAAGCTTTCATTAAAATAGATTCTACCCTATTAAACGGAGCGGCATTAAATGCTGCATTTAAGTATTTGGCTCCTTCTGCCAAGTATTGTTTATCTTTTGCCAACGTTTCATTCAATTTTAAAAATCCATCTATCTTTTTAAATGGAATAAATACGTAAACCAATTGCTCTAGCGTATCTTTTGCAATCGGTTTAAAAACGCCAACACTATTTATTCCGGCTCGGTGAAGTGCAGGGATAAATGCATCTTTTAAATAAGCATCAACCATTGCCTCTTGGGCTGGGGTTTTTAGATGATAAATTTTTAGTTGATAGTAATATTGATTTTTAGCTGCAAATACAGATGTGCTTGCTGTAATAAGAACTACTGTAAAAACAAGTAGTCGGGTTAGGGTAGATTTCAAAATATTTGGTTTTATAATGATTTAACTGTTAACGCCCATGGCGTATAAAATGATGTTGACGCCGAATTTAGTATTGTCTTCGGCTAGAAAACGTTTGTTTCTGAAATCGTAATCCCATTCGCAACCATAATCTTTATTGCTGTACAAAACGCCAATTCTGTTATTAATGGTAATTGCTTTAAGGTAATCGTGAACTAAATCATCACCCCAACCATTTAATTCAAATGATGTTGTTGGGGGACCTTTTTCAAATTTAAAGAATGAATTGTAAATACCGTGGTTATTTGGTATTTTCTTTAAAGCCGTTGGTCCGAACAAATTGCTCATCTGTGTTTCGAAAGAACGGGCAAACAAACCATCAATATCATGATTGCAATCATCAACAAAAACAAAACCACCATTATGTACGTAGGTTTTAAAATTTACTGCTTCTTGCTGACTAAATTGCACCAACTTATGTCCGCTTAAGTAACAAAACGGGTATTTAAATAAGTCTGGACTACTCAATTCTACGATTTTTTCTTCTTCATCAAGCGGAATGGTGGTATATTCTAATAGCGAATTTAATATGTTTGATGGCATGCGCTGATCGGTTTCCCAATCTCCTGAATTGTATTTTATTCTCGCAAATGTAAATTTAGATCTTTGCATCGTCCTAAATTACCGCCAATTTTTATTAATTGAGATTTTTCTTTCGATTATCGTGTAAATTTTTTGATATTCTTTGCTTCTGGTTAAAAATATCTGCCTTTAAGCCCTATATTGAGGCACAATATCTCACTTAATCAAAAAACCAATCATTTTGGAGCGTTCAGAAAACAACCTAAAAATATTGATCGACAAGATCTCATCGTTAAAAAGCGAAATACAGAAAGTAATTGTTGGGCAAGATGTAATAATCGAAGAAATGCTTATTGCTTTAATGGCCGGCGGTCATTGTTTGCTCGAAGGTGTACCTGGTTTAGCGAAAACTTTGATGGTAAAAACCATGTCGCAAGCTTTAGATCTTTCTTTTAGAAGGATTCAGTTTACACCCGATTTAATGCCAACCGATATTGTGGGTACAGAAATTCTGGAAGAAGACCATGTAACCGGGAAACGCTTTTTTAAGTTTAACAAAGGCCCGTTGTTTGCGAATATTGTTTTGGCTGATGAGGTTAACAGAACACCACCAAAAACACAATCGGCACTTTTAGAAGCCATGCAAGAATTTGAAGTAACTTACGGAGGGCAAACTTATCCTTTAGATAGACCATTTTTTATCCTTGCAACACAAAACCCCATTGAGCAAGCTGGTACATATCCCCTACCCGAAGCACAATTAGATAGATTTCTATTATACATAAAAATTGGTTACCCAACTGCTGTAGAAGAAGCACAAATTTTAAGCAGCACAACAGGAAGCAAAAAAGCCGTTATAAATCCCATTATTGGTGCCGAAGAAATTAAAGAATTACAAGCCATAACGAGAGAAATTAGTATTAGCGATGATTTAATTACTTACGTGAGTGAACTCATTCGAGCAACCCGCCCCGATACAACTTCGGTTCCTTTTGTAAAAGAATGGGTACGTTGGGGTGCTGGACCACGAGCCGGACAAGCATTAATTTTAACGGCTAAAGCCAGAGCTTTGTTTAAAGGCAGGTATGCTGTAATTATGGAAGATTTACAAACCATGGCTTATCCGGTGCTTCGCCATAGGGTTTTGATGAATTTCAAAGCCGAAGCAGAAAATGTATCTGCAGATAAAGTTACGGATGAATTGATAAAGGCAATTTCAAAACCCAAAGCAAATATTTAATGAGTAAATTACTCAATCCAAAGGTTTTAATGGCGATTAAAGAACTGAGTTTGTCGGCTAAAATGACAATCGATGGTTTCATGAGCGGCATTAATAAGAGCACAATTAAAGGCGGCGGATTGGAGTTTAGTCAATACCGCAGCTACCAACCCGGAGATGATTTGCGATCGTTAGACTGGAAAATGTTTGCCCGTTCGGATAGGTATTACATTCGCGAATCGGAAGTTGAAACCAATATTGGTGTACGCATTTTAATTGATGCAAGTGCCTCGATGAACCACAGCGATGGCGATTTCACGAAGATTGATTATGCAAAATACCTTGGCGCATCTCTAGCCTACCTGGCGAATTTGCAAGGTGATGCCATAGGTTTATATGTATTCAAAAATTCGGGCATTTTTTCGATGACGCCGAAACAAGATTTTCAGCATTTGGCAAGATTGTTTTATCAGTTGGAAAGCATCAATCCTGACGGAGAATTTACCAAACCCATACATTATAAAGAGCTTTTTGCCGGTACCCAAAAAAGAGAATTACTAATTTTTGTTACTGATTTGTATCAAACCAATGATGAAATAACGCAACTGCTAGATACGTTAAACACGCTAAGACATGAGGTAGTCGTTTTTCATGTGGTATCGCGAAACGAATTGGATTTGGATTTTAAAGGCTACACCACTTTCGAAGATTTAGAAACCGGCGAAACCATACAAATTGATCAGGTGAAAGCCAGAACGGAATACAAAGCAAAGTTTGCAACCTATTTAGAAGAAACGAGGATTAAAATGCTTGACCGCAGGATTTTTTACCGAACCATTTCTACCGACGAACCCTTGGAACAAGCTTTAAGAGATTTTTTAAAACAAAGAAGTAAATTAAGAATTTAACTGTGCAATTTTTATATCCCATAGGTTTACTGGCAATTGCGGGTTTAATTATCCCGGTGGTAATCCACTTGTGGAATGTGAAACAGGGCAAAACTTTAAAAATTGGAAGCATTGCACTTTTAGGCGAAAGCGCTCATGCAAGTTCTAAAAGTTTTAAAATTAACGAATGGCTTTTACTGATTTTACGTTGTTTGCTGATAATTTTAATTGCCTGCATAATTGCACAACCTTTTATAAAAAAACCTTTAACAGGCAAACAAAATGGATGGATTTTAGTAGATAAATATAAATTCCCTACTGTTTTTAAAAACTACAAAAGCACCATCGATTCTCTATTAAAATTAAATTATGAAATACATGATTTTAACATGGGTTTTTCTGCTTTAACATTAAAAGATACAGCAAACCTAGATAGCGTTAAAAAGAAACCTATAAGCTACTCCACACTTTTAAATCAATTAAATGCCATTATTCCTACCGCGAATTCGGTTTATTTATTTGAAAACCATCGATTAAATAGCATTGGAAATGAGCTACCCAAAGTTTCTTATAAATTATTGCGAAAACATTTCAACGAAGCAGATACGCTTGGCAGCTGGATAATTGATTATGCTGGCAAAAAATATGAGGCTAAATCAAATCCATCAAGTACGGTTTACACGCCAATTGCATCCAATGATGTTCCATCAATTCGGGTGAAAATTTACGAATCTTCAGGAAACACTGATAAAAAATACCTTGTTTCAGCACTAAAAGCCATTGCAAGTTTTAGTGGGAGGCAAATTGAAATAAATCCTTCAGGAAAAGTAGATGTTGGTTTTTGGCTTTCAGATCAGGTAGTTTCATCAGATTTTAAATCATCAATTGATTCTGGCGGAACTTTATTTCAATATGAAAAAGGTAAGATAATTCCCGAAGCTTCATTTATCGTTATTGATGGAAAAAACATTGCATCAAGTAAAAGAATTGAAGCCCCAAAATCTTCAGAAACAATTTGGACTGATGGCTTTGGCAATTCAATTTTATCCGCAGAAAAACAAAATAAATTAAACATTCTACATTTCTATAGTCGTTTAAACCCACAATGGAGCCAATTGGTATGGAACGAAACATTTGTTAAAGCTTTAATGCCAATCGTTATTCATGATAATAAAGCTACCAATTTTGGTTTCGAAGATAACGACGCTGACCAAAGGCAATTGGCTAAAAATCAGAAAGAAACCATTCAAGTTTCAACAATAGAAAAAGCAACAAATAGTACCCAAAATAAACCCCTTGGCAATATATTTTGGACAATTGCATTTTTGATTTTCCTTGCCGAACGCATATTAACTTTCAGTAAAAAAACCACAAATTATGTTAAAAACTGAAGGACAAAATTGGATTCATAACCTACGTAAAAGGTGGACAATGCTTTATGTGCTACGCATACTTGCGATTGGTTTAGCCATTGCTTTGGTTTTATCAGCCTTATTAATTTACATATTACAACTACCAATTTGGATATTCGCTGTAGTTTTGCCACTGGTATTAGCCGTTGCACTATTTATTAAACCAATTTGGAAAACCACTGATAAAGACTTTTCCAGATTTGTTAATAACCGCTATCCAGAACTAGAAGAAAGTGCAGATTTGCTACTTAAAAACCCAACAGAACTCTCGATGTTGCAACAATTGCAGCGAAATAAAATAGAAAAAATTATTCCACTAATCCAACAACCAACAGAGCCTGTAAAGAAATTATACATCGGCCTGGTTATTCTTTTAGCAGGTATTTTAATGAGTTTCGGCATTACAAAAATTCCGCAAATACAAAAGAAATATCAATCTATAGGTGAGAATCCAAAATCTGTTACGGTTACAAAAGAAAATGTTTTGCCAGAGATTTCTAGTTTGCAAGCTACCATTATACCACCTGCTTACACCCGAAAACCAGAACGAAAACAAAAAGAATTTACCATAAAGGCCGAAACAGGATCAAAAATCAATTGGAAAATAGAAACCAACATCAGCATTAAAACCGTTAAAATAATTTTTAATGATAAGGAAATTGTATCGCTTAAAGCCCAAAATGCAGATAAAAAGGATTGGTTATACTCAAGAACAGTTTTAAAAGCTGGTTTTTATCAATTGGTTTTAGATGGTAAAAAATCAGATTTATATCAAATTGACATCATTCCAGATTTGCCGGCAACTATTAAAATCACGCATCCCAAACAACATACAACAATTGATGTTGGCCAACCGCAAAAAATAAATTTGAAAGTTAATTTAAGTGATGATTATGGCATAAACGATGCCTTTATATCAGCTACGATGGCAAGTGGTAAAGGCGAAGGTGTAAGTTTTACCGAGAAAAAATTAACTTTTAATACCAATTTTAATAACCAGAAAAACATCGCATTAAGCAAACAAATTGATTTGAAAAGCTTAGGCATGAAGCCTGGAGATGAGCTTTATTTTTTTATTAAAGCAATGGATAATCATGGTCAATCGAGCCGCTCTGATGTTTATTTTGTTTCTATTGTAGATACCACAGAATTGATGAGCATGGCCGGGATGACGAATGGTGTAAACTTGGTTCCAGAATATTTTCGTAGTCAAAGGCAAATTATTATCGATACAGAAAAGTTATTAAAAGAACAATCAACTCTATCTGGCGAAGCATTTAAAACCAGAAGCAACGAATTGGGGATAGACCAAAAACTCTTGAGGTTGCGTTACGGACAGTTTTTAGGTGAAGAAAGTGAAACGGAAATTGGCGGCAACCATGAAGATCATGATGAACATGCTGAGCACAAAGGTGAGGAAGAAAAATTTGGAGATGTAACTTCAATTATGGACAAATATGCCCATAAGCATGATATAGCCGAAGATGCAACGTTTTTTGAACCTGAAATGAAAGCGCAGTTAAAAGCGGTGTTGACTGAAATGTGGAATTCCGAATTGCGTTTAAGAACATACAAGCCTCAAGAAGCCTTGCCTTTTGAATATAAAGCTTTGCGGTTATTGAAAGATTTACAGCAAAAATCGAGGGCATATGTAGCTAAAACAACTGTTAAAACTGCTTCCTTAAAACCCGAAAAACGTTTAAGTGGAGAGCTGGACAAGATTACGCAACCTGTTCAAAAAATGTCTTTCGAGCAGAAAGAAAAAAGGACATCGAATTTAAAAACAACATTATCGCTGTTAGAGAGCAGAAGAAGTGGTAAAAAATTTATCGAAGGCGATATTTATTTATTGAACGAAACGGAGAAATATATGATTGGCGCTGCAGCCGATAATCCTGCAACTTATTTAAATGCTTTAACCAGTTTAAGAAAATTAACTTTAAATAATACAGCAAAGCAAATTGATATCGATTTGGTGCAAAAAGCAATACAAAAAATGATAAAAGGCGATGCCGCCAAGCCTCAAATGCAAAGTGCACAACCTGTTTCTTCCTTGTATCAAAATTATTTTAACAACCTTAACAAAGCAGGGCGATAAATATGGATTTTAAATACATCGTACTTATTTTATGCTTGCTATTGTTGCTTTTTTTATTGTATAAGGAAATTGCTCGGGTAAATAAAGCAAGATTAATTTGGAGAATTATAGCAAGCACAATAGCAGTAATTTGCTTCGCTTGCTTTATTATTCCGATAAAATATAAAACTCAATTAAAGCAAAATACGGATGAAATTATTTTAATATCTGCTGGCACAAATGCAGATTCTATTTCAAAATTAAAAGGCAACAAATACGCATTAGCATCTGCAAATTTTACCAATTACAAAGCCATTCAAATTCCAGAACTCTCCTATTTTCTGGCTACAAACAAAAACATCAATAGATTAAATGTTTATGGCTTCGGTTTTACTAATGAAGAACTTAAGTTTTTAAATGGTTACGACTTAAAATTTCACCCATCTCAATTGCCTGGCGGAATTATTTCTGCAAACTGGCAGCCTAAAATAAAAACTTCCGAACAATTAATTGTTCAGGGAATTTATCAAAATAGTAATAGCCAGAAGGTAAAATTATTTCTGAAAGGTTTAGGAAATGCTATAGACTCTGTAATTGTTGAATCGAAATCAAACAAAAAATTTTCTTTTAAGAATCAGCCTAAACAAATTGGAAAAGCGGTTTATCAATTAATTTCGCTGCAAGGTAACGATACTTTAGCTGTCGAACCTGTCCCCTTTCTGGTTACTGAACAAGCGCCGATGAAGGTTTTAATTTTGGCTTCTTATCCAGATTTTGAGTACAAATTTTTAAAGAAATGGTTATTTGAAAATGAGTATCCGTTAGCTTTTAGAAGTCAGATAAGCAAAAATAAATACAGTTCGGATTTTTTAAATATGGATGGCTTTAATATGAGTCAAATTAATTCTTCATCGTTAAAAAAGTTTGATGTATTAATTATTGATGAGGAAGAACTCGTTGCAATTGGTGCAAACGAAAGAACAGCAATTGACAATGCCGTGAATAGCGGAATGGGCATTGTTATCAGAGTTTCCAATCCAAAACCTGCAACAACATTAAGTGGAAGATTTGGCCGATTTGAATTGCCTGCCACAAAAGATAAAATACTGAGCTTAAGGCTTAAAAGCAGTAATTTTAAGTTTGCCAAATTACCTGCAGAACAATCATTATTTATAAAACCTAGCTTAAACGATCAACCAATTCTTGTTGATGCAAACGGTAAAACATTGGTTAACAGCAGCATTAAAGGCTCTGGAAAAATTGTTGTTTCTTCCATTGCAGCAACCTTTAACTGGATTCTTTCTGGTAAAACGAATGATTACACAAGGTATTGGTCGGAGGTTTTATCCAGTGCAGCGAGAAAAAAACCAGATAATCAATCGCTTAAAATTTCACCACAATTTCCTGCAGTAAATCAGAAAACCAATATTATCGTAGATTTAGGTTCATCGCAAAAAATTCCGACATTAAAAATCGATAGTATTAATTTATCCCCGCGACAAAACATCGAAATTCCTTTTCAGTACGATGCAGCTTTTTGGGCAGAAAAAGATGGTTGGCATAATTTAAGGGTAAATGAAAGTACCGAACCCATCTACATTTATAAAAAAGAAGACTGGCAAGCGTTAAAAAATCAGCAGAAAATAAACTCAACTGCAGTGTTTGTTAATAATCAGGGCAAATCAAACAATGAAAACATTACTAATAATGTTATAAATGAAGAAGAAGTATCAATCTGGTGGTTTTTCATAGCATTTCTATTTGTATCATCATACTTATGGTACGAATCCCGAATTTTAAATACCAAATAACAATTGAAACTAAAATGTTATAAAGCAAATTGACTTTTTAACGGCATTAATAGCTATCTTGGAATCGTAAACCCCTAAACTAAACCAATTGAAAAGAAAAGATTTCCTCTATTTATCCGGAATGGGTATGGGTGCTTTAATGCTGCCCAATCTTTCCGCATTCGGAACTCCTATAGATCCACTGCAAGCGCTGGACGGAGTTGATGTAAGAATTAAAAAAGAATTAGCCGATATTGCACTAAATGCTGCAAAATCTAAAGGCGCAACCTATGCAGATATTCGCATCGGCCGTTACTTAAACCAGTTTGTTGCTACACGAGAAAAACGTGTTCAAGGTGTTGCAAATACCGAATCGTATGGTGTTGGAATACGTGTTTTAGCTAACGGATGCTGGGGTTTTGCCGCCACCAATAACGTAACTAAAGATGCTATTGCCAAAGCTGCAGAACAAGCTGTGGCCGTTGCAAAAGCAAACTCAAAAATTCAGGGAGAGCCAGTACAACTTGCGCCACAAAAAGGTTATGGTGAAGTAAGCTGGAAAACCCCAATCGAGATTAATGCATTCGAAGTTCCTGTTAAGGAGAAAGTAGATTTACTTTTAAACGTTAATGATATTGCCATGCAAAATGGTGCTAACTTTGTTAATTCGGTAATTTTTGCTGTAAACGAACAAAAGTATTTTGCTTCTACTGATGGTTCATACATCGATCAGGATGTGCACCGCATTTATCCAAATTTCAACGTTACCAGAATCGATAGAGCATCCGGTCAATTTAAAACCCGTAACTCTTTAAGTTCGCCAATGGGTAAAGGTTACGAATACATGAATGCTCGTCCGGAAGATAAAGTTAGCGGAATTGTAACCCGTTACAAAGGTCGCTACGATATGCTTGAAGATGTTAAGGAAGCGGCTCGTGTTGCCTCTGAGAAAATCAAAGCAAAATCGGTTGAGCCGGGTAAATATGATTTGGTTTTAGACCCATCACACCTTTGGTTAACCATTCACGAATCTGTTGGTCACCCAACTGAATTAGACCGTGTTTTAGGATATGAAGCAAATTATGCGGGTACAAGTTTCTTAACATTAGATAAATGGGAATCGAAAAAATTCAAATTTGGAAGTGATAAAGTAAATATTGTTGCAGATAAAACTCAGGTTGGCTCTTTAGGTGCAGTTGGTTACGATGATGAAGGTGTAAAATGTAAGAAATGGGATTTAATTAAAGATGGCGTTTTGGTAAATTATCAAGCCATTCGCGATCAGGCACACATTATCGGCCTAAACGAATCTCAAGGTTGCTGCTACTCTCAAGGTTGGGATGATGTTCAATTCCAACGCATGGCCAATGTTTCACTTCAGCCCGGAAAAGAAAAATTAAGCGTTGATGATATGATTAAGAATGTTGAAAAAGGTATTTATATCATTGGCGACGGTAGTTTCTCCATCGACCAGCAACGTTACAATTTCCAATTCGGCGGACAAATTTTTTATGAAATAAAAGACGGGAAAATTGTTGGCATGCTTAACGATGTTTCTTATCAAGCCAATACGCAAGAATTCTGGAATTCTTGTAATGCAGTTTGCGATGAAAGTGATTATCGTTTAGGTGGTTCATTTAACGATGGAAAAGGTCAGCCTTCTCAAAGTAGTGCAGTTTCTCATGGTAGTTCTACCGCGAGATTTAATGGAGTTAATGTTATAAATACAGCAAGAAAAATATAATTATGGCCATATTAAGTAAAGAAGAAGCCCAGGCGATATTAAAAAAAGTGGTCGGCTTTTCTAAAGCAGATTTCTGCGAAGTAAGTTTAAGAGGTTCTGATGGCGGTAATATTCGTTATGCCCGAAATGCAGTTTCTACAGCAGGACAAATCAGTACAATGAGTTTAGGTGTTAGCTCAACTTATGGTAAAAAAACAGGTTCGGCAACGATTAACGAATTTGATGATGCATCATTAGAAAAAGTGGTTAGAAGAGCAGAAGAATTAGCCATGCTTGCTCCGGAAAATCCTGAATTTATGCCACTTTTAGGCCCTCAGACATTTCCAGAATCTAAAACTTTTAATGCAACTACCGCAGCAATGACGCCCGATACCAGAGCAGAGATGGTTGGCAAAAGTTTAAGCGTATCAAAAGCAGCAGGTTTAGATGCAGCAGGTTTCTTAGAAAACTCTACAAGCTTCAATTCGGTAATGAACTCAAAAGGTTTATTTGCCTATAATAAAGGTACTAATGTTTCTTTTTCGGTTACGGTTAGAAACAAGCAAGGAACAGGATCTGGTTATGTAGAACAAGATTTTAACGACTTGGCTAAAATGGATACGCTTGCTTTGAGTAAAATTGCTGCAAGTAAAGCCAATGGTTCTGCAGGTGCAAAAGCAATCGAGCCAGGAAAATATACTGTTATTTTAGAACCGCTTGCTGCAAGTGATATTTTAGGTAATATGTTTAGGGGTTTCGATGCCCGAAGTGCCGATGAGGGAAGAAGCTTTATGAGCAAAAAAGGTGGCGGCACACGTTTAGGTGAACAATTGTTCTCAGAAAATGTAAATATCTATTCAGACCCAATGAATCCCGAAATTCCTTCTGCAACTTGGAGTGGCGATGGTTTACCTGTTAAAAGAACGCAATGGGTAGAAAAAGGTGTGGTTAAAAATCTGGCCTATTCAAGATATTGGGCTTCGCAAAAAGGTGTAGAACCACTTCCGTTTAGCCGTGGTGTAATTATCGAGGGTGGTAATCAATCCCTAGAAGAATTGATAAAAAGCACAGAAAAAGGAATTTTAGTAACCCGTTTTTGGTATATCCGTTCGGTTGACCCACAAACATTATTGCTTACAGGATTAACCCGTGACGGTACTTTTTACATCGAAAATGGCGAAATAAAATTCCCGATTAAAAATTTTAGGTTTAATGAAAGTCCGGTTATTATGTTAAACAACGTTGAAGCATTGGGTAAACCGGTAAGAACAGGTAGTGGTTTAATTCCACCAATGAAAATCCGAGATTTTACTTTCACATCTTTATCAGATGCTATTTAAATAATTTAAACAGCGGTGATTATGTCTCCGCTGTTTTTTTACCCTCTAAAATTTTCAAAAATTGAGAAGAAGAGATTTTTTACATATGACAGGTGTTGGACTTGGTGCAACCATGATACCCAACATTCCTGCTTTTGGCAAAATTATTTCCGTTGAAGAATCTTTAACACCTGTTGATGTTGCTTTAAAGAAAAAAATGGCTGATGTCGCACTTAACGCAGCAAAAAGCAAAGGCGCAACCTATGCTGATGTTCGCATTGGAAGGTATTTAAACCAGGTTGTTGCTACCAGAGAAACCAGGGTTGAAAACATTTCAAATTCAGAATCTTATGGTTTGGGTGTTCGGGTTATTGCCAATGGAAGTTGGGGTTTTGCTGCAACCAACAATATGGATAATGCCAGCATTGCAAAGGCTGCCGAAGCTGCCGTTGCCATCGCAAAGGGCAATTCAAAGTTGATGGAAGAACCTGTACAATTGGCGCCACAAAAAGGATTTGGTGAAGTAAGCTGGAAAACACCAATCGAAATTAATGCATTTGAAGTTCCAATTAAAGATAAGGTAGATTTATTATTAAAAGTAAACAGCGAAGCAATGAAAGGCGGTGCCAAATTCATCAATTCGAACCTGTTTATGATTAACGAACAAAAGTATTTCGCTTCTACTGATGGTTCTTATATCGATCAGGATATTCATAGAATTTGGCCAAATTTCACATTAACCAAAACAGATTCTGCCAGCGGCAAATTTGAAACAAGAAGTGCCTTAAGTGCGCCAATGGGAATGGGATTTGAATATTTGAACCCAAAAGATTCAGAAAAAATTAAAGGCGGACCAGTAACACTATACAAGAAGCGTTACGATATTTTAGAAGATGTTCGCGAAGCGGCAGTTCATGTTGATGAAAAATTAAAAGCCAAACCTGTTCCACCAGGAAAGTACGATTTAATTCTAGACCCATCTCACCTGTTTTTAACCATACACGAATCTGTTGGTCACCCGACTGAATTAGACCGTGTGTTAGGTTACGAAGCAAATTATGCAGGTACAAGTTTCCTAACACTAGATAAATGGGAATCAAAAAAATTCAATTTTGGAAGTAAAGAAGTAAACATTCTTGCCGATAAAACTGAGGTTGGTTCTTTGGGTGCCGTTGGTTATGATGATGAAGGTGTAAAATGTGGCAACTGGGATATTATAAAAGATGGGATTTTGGTTAATTACCAAACCATTAGAGACCAGGCTCACATTTTAGGATTGAAAGAATCGCAAGGTTGTTGCTATGCCGATAGTTGGGATAGTATTCAATTTCAGCGAATGCCAAATGTTTCATTAGCACCAGGAAATGCGGCTTTAAGTGCAGCAGAAATGGTTAAAAATGTAGAGAAAGGCATTTACATGTTTGGCAGAAATTCGTATTCTATTGATCAGCAGCGTTATAATTTCCAGTTTAGCGCACAACTTGCCTACGAAGTTAAAGAAGGCAAAATTGTAGGCATGTTTAAAGATGCGGCTTACCAGGCAAATACACAAGAATTTTGGAATTCATGTGTTCAGCGCTGCGATAAAAATGATTACCGCTTAGGTGGAACTTTTTCGGATGGCAAAGGTCAACCCGGGCAAGTAAGTGCGGTTTCGCATGGTAGTGCCACCACCCGCTTTAATGGCGTTAATGTTATTAATACCGGTAGAAAATTAGGATAAAATAAATTGCCAGTTGATACAACTGGCAATTTATTTTCTATTCAACTCCTTTTGCAGTTGTTACAATTTTATAAAGCGATTTCGATGCAGTAATAAATAAAATATTTCTGTCTTTTCCGCCAAAACAAATGTTTCCGCACCAATTTTCAGGCACATCTATATGCCCTATCTTATCGCCAATTGGGTTGTAAATATCAACTCCCTTTCCTGTTATGTAAATATTCCCATTGCTATCCAAAGTCGTACCGTCCGAACCTTGCTTTAATAATAACTGGCGATTGCTTAGGGTAGCATCTTTATTAATTACATATTTATAAGTTACATCAGCAACTCTATCTGCTACGTATAAATACTTTCCATCGGGTGTACCCACAATCCCATTTGGTCTTGTTAAACCTTCGGCAACAACAATAGCAGTCTTTTTTCCTTTCGGGAGATAATAGACCTTTTCGCCAACAATTTCTGGCGATTTTCTCGTCCAGTAATCGCGTTGGTAATATGGGTCGGTAAAATATATTCCACCTTTTTTATCCAACCAAATATCATTCGGACCATTCACTTTCTGCCCCTCAAAATCTGAGAATAAAATAGTTACCTTTTTATTTTTATCGATACACCAGATTTCATTATTTTCATCAGCACAAACAATTAGGTTTCCCTTTTTATCAAAATAGGTTCCGTTTGCCCTACCCGATTTATCCATGTACAAACTTAAATTACCATCAATACCATATTTCCAAATTTTATCATTGGGTTGGTCTGTAAAGAAAATATTTCCTTCTTTATCAACCGAGGCGCCTTCTGTAAATTTAAATTGCGAAGAAATAAGCTTTAAACTATCCTGAACAAAAATTGGATTGGTAGATTGAGCAAAAGAAAACGAGTAAAGCGACATAAAAATCGAAATAAATAAATATTTTTTCATTGGATGATATTTGGTATCACAAGGTGACTAATTAACATCTCTATTGCAAGTAAAAAGTAATTTGAACATGTTTATGGCTTTTATAAAGAACCATGGAAAGAATTGCTTCCAAAATTAATGACCTCAGTGATTCTTAAATAAATTGCTTTTATGGTAGAAAATGGGAATGACTGGTTTGAAGGTAAAGCAAAACAAGCCTTTCCGAAAATCGAAAAGGCTTGTTTTATTAGTTAGAAAACTAATGATATTAACTTATTAGTGACCAGAATGACCATCAGCTCCATGAGCATGACCGTGAGCCAATTCATCTTGTGTAGCCTCGCGAACGTTCAAAATTACTCCGGCAAACATTAGGTTTTTACCAGCCATCGGGTGGTTTAAATCAACTGCAACCGTTTCATCATGAACTGCAGTTACACCAGCTCTAAACTGATTTCCTTGATTATCTTGCAACGGAATAACATCTCCAACAGCCGGTACTTCACCACCCGCTTCGGTAAACATGCTTTTTGGTAAATCAGCAAATGCACCTGGATCTAATTCTCCATAACCATCAGCAGCAGATAATTCGAAGCTATATTCATCGCCAGTTTTTAAACCAGTTAAATGCTCTTCAAATTTTGGCAACATCATGCCAACACCATATAAAAATACTAAAGGATTTTGCTCATCAGCTTTTTCAACAAAAACTTGTTGTCCTTCTTCGTTAGTAGTATGCAATTCGTAAGTTAACGAAACTACTGAGTTTGATGAAATATTCATTTAAATTAATTTATTGTAAATACCCTAATGCTTCCTCAACAGTTTTAACCGGCAAATGGCATGTTTTTATTTCGGCAAATATATCTTAATTGTTTTTACGCTCGAGACGCAAAGATAGCCTAATTATTAGTTTAACAAAAAAAGTGTTTAATTGTTGGGTAGTAAAAATAAAAATTAAAACTACTGCGAATTTGGATGAAATGATTGGTTACTAAACCTGGCTATTGAATGGGAACTTGGCTTTCAAATAGGTAATCTTATTACAAAAGCCGAATTTATTTCTAGAGTAATTAGAAAAATATTTTTATATATACATTTCAGCCCTACGTTTTCAAACCCTTTTTAGGGGTTCATTGCTCTTTATCACTTATTTTTTAAATAAAATTTACTTTTTGTCTTTGGCTTTATTTTTTTTAAGCTTCGGTTCTGGCAATTCATCCACAGTAACTTTTATTAAATTTCTCAGCCATTCCCTATCGTCTATTTTTTCTTCAATTAAAAAACTTGGTTTTGCTCCTGGATATGGTGATGCTTCAACAACTTCATTTATATATGTTCTTCCCGATTGAGTAGGCTTAATAAATAATTTATTGTCACAAATAAGAGCAAATAATTTATTGTCAAAATACAGTCCGAACTCACCAAACATTTTTTTGCTTGTAAGCTGTTCTGAGAAACCAATTTGATCTATAATAAAATCTACAAATTTCTGCTCTGATGCCATGGATAATTTACTTTAATTTGAAATTGATTAATGTTGATGCGGAGAACTATTGTTTGAGTAACCACTAATGTATTTTCTTAGAACTGAATCAGCACTTTGTCCAAATCGATGTTATGCATTTGCGATCTATTTAATATTTCCTTTCGAAAGAGCTTCCGTTGAACCAATATACACCACTTGGATTTGCTCCTCCAAACCACAATTCGCCTTGTTTGCTTTTGTATATCGTCCAAATGTGTTGACTTTTAAGTCCGTCGTCTTTAGTAAAATTTTTCATGGAATTACCATCATATTTCCATACACCAGAAGCTACAGTCCCAAACCAAATATTTCCTGCAGTATCTTCTCCAATTGAAAAAGCCTTTTCAAGAGAATTGCCTTTCGTAAACTCCTTTTTCAATTTAAGTTGTGCGGTGAAATTGATCACTTTTTTTCCATCATATTTCAAAACGCCCATTCCATTATTACCAATCCAAAGATTTCCTTTCCTATCTTCAATTATACTTCGAACATGCAAAGAACCAGTTTCTGCGTCTAGCCCAAGATATGCATTGTCTAGTATTTTAAAACTTGAGCCATTGTATCCGATTACAGCGCCGTAAGTTCCAAACCACACCATTCCATTTTTACCTTTAACAAATGGTGTTGAAATGTAATATTTAAAGCCATCTTCAGGTTTAGTTGTAACAGGAAATAAACGATAGGAAAGTTTTTGTCCGTTATATTGATACACGCCCGGGGAAGCTTCCAGTTTATTGTAGCCTTCAATTCTATCGCCTTTGAACCACAGATCATTTGCATTTAACGTCCATTCAAGCTTTGAACTGTAATCCCGATCTTTGTAAATAGCCATTTCCTTACCATTAAAAGTACTCAATCCTCTTCCACATTCAAACCAAATAATGCCATTTTTATCTTCATAAATATTCCTTACCTGGTTGTCACTTAATCCGTTTTTTGTTGTGAAATATTGGAGTTTACCATTATTTAGCAAACATACCCCTTCATTATAACTACCAAACCAGATATTTCCTTTACTATCTTCTAAAATTGAACGAACGCCAGTTGTGAATTTTAATAATTTACCATCGGTTTTAGTTTGTCCTATCAGATTTTCCTTATTTGATTCACTTTGATTGCAGGAAGAGTTAGTTACAATAATCAAAAATGTGCAGCAAAGGATAAAGATGATTTGGCTGTCTAATTTTACTTTCATTGAAAGGGTGTTTTTAATATAATGCACAACTCTCGAATACACGCAACAAACTCTGCTTATACAGCTTTGAATGGTATTTCTAATTACGTATTTTAAGTACAATTTATAAAGCAGAATAAAAAAACATAGCAGAACTATTATCGAAATTAGAGCGTATGGGGTATAATTTAGTTCACACTAAACTATAAACTTAAATGCGCATTTAAAAGTGGCTATTTAATAATTAAAAGATAGAATTTTATCTTTCTATTCCAAATAACCTAACGCTTCCTCAACAGTTTTAACCGGCAACTGGCATACTTTATTTCGGCAGATATAAATTTTAGTTTCGTTGCTTTGCTTACCTTTTAGCAGCGGCAATGTACTTTCTGTTCCCCCCAATGTAATTTTATTTGGAATATAATGATTGCTTAATTCCAATTTAACCACATCGTTTTCTAAACCTGTTATGGCTATTTCATTTATTCCATAAACTTCATTTAACAATTGAATAGCCCAATTTGAATAAGCAGAACCATAAGTTTTTATTTTAGGGTGAACCGCAGCAAGCATTTCAGCAGATTTCTCTGCGTAATGCTCCAAATCATAAAGTAAGCCTATCTTTTTTAAATTTTGTGCCATAACAGAATTTGCTGCCGGTATAACATTATCCATAACCTCGTGCTTACGGGCGATTAAACGCTCACTTTTTACTGATGTATAAAAAAACATTGGCGATTCTGCATCTGTAAAGTTTTCAAGCACATAATCGCTAAATGCTTTTGCTTCATTAATCCATCTTTCATCAAAATCATATTCGTATAAGGCAATTAATGCTTCGATTAGAAAGGCATAATCATCTAAAAAACCTATGATAGTTGCTTTTCCATTTTTATAATTTCGATACAGACCTCCATCATCGGCTTTCAAATTATTTAAAATAAAATTGGCTGAGATTGATGCCTTTTCGTAATATAAATTGTGGTTTAAAACAGTTGCTGCATCGGCTAAAGCTTTTATCATCATTGCATTCCAGGCCGTTAAACATTTGTCGTCTAAACCTGGTTTAATGCGTTTATTTCTAAGTGCAAGCAATTTTTCTTTAGCCAGAATTACTTTATCATAAAGCGTTCCCGCTTCGATTTGGTGTTTAGCAATTAAATCATCATCCGTTATGGTTTTCCGCAAAATGTTGGTATGTTCTTCTTCCCAATTTCCAGCTTCGGTTATATTGTAATAATCACCGATTAAAGAAGCATCCTCACCTAAAATTTCGTCAAATTCTGTTTTATCCCAAACATAAAACTTCCCTTCAATGCCTTCACTATCGGCATCCAATGCCGAGTAAAACATTCCATCATTGGATGTCATTTCTCTAAAAACCCAATCAATGGTTTCTGCAACAGTTTGCTTGAAAGAATCAAATTTTGTGCATTGATAAGCTTCAGCATACAGGCTAATTAGTTGTGCATTATCATAAAGCATTTTTTCGAAATGTGGTACATGCCATTTATCATCAACAGAATATCGGGCGAAACCACCACCAATCTGGTCATAAATTCCACCCCGACTCATTTCTTCTAAAGTGTGGCAAACCGCTGTAAAAACAGACTCATCATCCTGTAAAAAACCATACCTCAGTAAGAAAACCCAGTTATTTGGCAAAGGAAATTTTGGAGCACGATTATATCCTCCGTAAGTAATATCAAAATGGCGCTTCCAGGGTTCAATAATTTCTATTAATTGTTCTTTAGTATATTCTTCTTGAACATTTATCGCAACTATTTTTTCACTATCGTTTATTCCTGATGTTAATCGTTCTGCATATTGAATTGCTTTTTCTGGTTCATTTTTCCATAAATCTGCTACGTTTTCGAGTATGTTTATCCAATCATTCTTCCTGAAATAAGTTCCTCCATAAATTGGTCGCTGGTCGGGTAAACAAATGCAATTTAATGGCCAGCCACCGCTACCAGTCATAAGTTGAATGGCATACATGTAAATTTGGTCGATATCTGGACGCTCTTCCCTATCAACTTTTATACAAATAAAATGCTGATTCATTACTTCGGCAACTTCATGGTTTTCGAAACATTCGCGTTCCATTACATGGCACCAATGGCAAGCAGAATAACCAATGCTTACCAAAATTAGCTTGTTTTCAGCTTTAGCTTTTTGTAATGCTTCGGCTCCCCACTCATACCAATGCACCGGATTATAAGCGTGTTGCAATAAATAAGGAGAAGAAGCATTGATTAAACTATTGGGTTGATTTTCCATAAGCATAAAGGTAAAAGGTTTATGGCGTAAGGCATAGGTTTTTGCAAAAGTTCATTGAAATTTATATTTTTCAGTCCAAACCTTATACCTTTAACCTTCGGCCTTCAACCTCAAAACTATGAAAATTACCCATACAGAAATTTACCGCTTTAGTATCCCGATGGAGCCATTTGTAATTGCAACAGGCACGATGCATTTCGCCCAAAACGTACTGATTAGAATTTATACTGATTCGGGTATTCATGGTATTGGCGAATGTTCTGCTTTCCCAATGATTGTTGGCGAAACCCAGGAAACATGCATTGCAATGGCTAAAGATTTTGCTGCCATTTTGAAAGGTAAAAATCCTTTAGAAATTCCTGAACGGATGAACGATTTATTGGGTTATGCCGACCACAACAATACTATAAAAAGTGCTTTTGATATGGCTCTGTTTGATATTGCTGCGAAAGATGCCGGTTTGCCACTATACAAATTTCTTGGTGGAACGAAGCGAATTATAGAAACTGACATGACGATTGGTATTGATTCGCCCGATGGAATGGCGGCTACTGCCATAAAATACAAAAGCAATGGATGCCGGATTTTAAAGATTAAGTTGGGTAAAGATGTTCATGATGATATTGAAAGGGTAAAAAAGATTCGCGAAGCGGTTGGAAATGAAATGATTTTACGCCTGGATGCAAACCAAGGATGGAGTTTTGATGATGCCCTATTTGCCCTGGGCGATTTGGAAAAGTATAATATTGAATTTTGCGAACAACCAATGCGTACCTGGTATGATGATAAATTACCTGAGCTGAATGTTAATTCGCCAATTAAGTTGATGGCTGACGAAAGCTGTTATAACCATCATGATGCCCGAAAATTAATTAATAGCCAGGCAACAACTTATTTAAATATCAAGTTTTCGAAATCGGGAGGAATTTTAGAAGCGCAGAAAATTCATGAAGAAGCTTTACAAAGTGGTGTTAAGTGCATGATTGGAAGTATGCTCGAAAGTCGGATTGCCTTAAGTGCAAACCTTCATTTTGCATTGTCAAGTCCTAACGTAATATTTTTCGATTTAGATACAGCCTTACTTGGCCATTTGGTAGATCCGGTAGTTGATGGATTGACTTACGATGGTTATTTTCTAGATGTTCCGGAAACGCCAGGCATTGGTGCCGAAGCGGATGAGTTTTTCTTAGAACAATGCGAAAGTTGGACGGTATAGTTCATTAGTCATTGGTTCATTAGGAATTAGTTTAGGCGCAACAACTACATGGTCCAAAAGCCAGATTTTCAACTAAATGAATAATGACAAGTGAACCAATGAACTAATGACCTTACCGAACGAGCATTCTTGCGAGCGCTGTACTATCTCCATTAAAGGCATTAAAATCTACTACATGACCAATACCATTGATTTTGGCTTTATCAGAATGTTGCCAAAATTTCCATTTGCTTTTATCTAAACGCAGCTTAGGTTGATAATAATGCGCAATCCAAAGCGGATAATCATCAAAATCACCTTCTAAATAATCTTCGTAAAACTTTAAACCCGTGTAAACAATTGGTTTAACCTTTGTTTTCATCTCTATATAATTCAAGAAGTCAGAAAGTTCGGCTCTCATTTTTAAAGGTGAAATACCATCCAAACTTTCAACATCAACAACAGGTGGTAAATCTCCTTTTTCAATATTTACAACTTGCAAAAAGAACTTTGCCTGAGCTTTGCCATTACGCTTTGGTCTGAAGAAATGGTAAGCGCCACAAATAATACCTGCTTTCGGTGCTTCACGCCAGTTTCTTTGGAAGTAAGGGTCGACTTGTAAAATACCTTCTGTTGCTTTAATAAAGGCAAATCGAATGCTAACATCGTCATCTTTCATCGATTTTACTTTCTGCCAGTTAATCTTGCCCTGATAATAAGACACATCAATTCCGTGGATTGAATAGTTCTTTGGGATTTTAATATTAAAGCTTTCATAGGTTCTGTAATTAGGGTCTTGCCCCCAATCCTTTATCCATCTCCAAGTACCTACAAATCCCTTAACGATATAACCGTAATAAAATGGAGATAATAAAATTAAAAGTAAACCCGCAAAAGCAACCTTCCATTGGGTAGAAAATGGTTTAGACTTCTTTTTTTTCGTTGCTGTTTTACGTACTGCAGGTTTTCTTTTTATTGGAGGCATTCGCTAAAATTCGATTACAAATTTGATAAAAATATTGAATCTTTAATCGCTCAAAATAATTAGCTTTTATATATGCGAATTCTAATTATTTATTTGAGTTTTTGGTAATTTCGCGAACCAAATAAATATAATGTTCAAACTGGTTTACAATACCTACAAAACTTCTTTTAGTGGCTTAAGCAGAGAAACCTGGCTTTTAAGTATTGTAATGATGTTTAACCGTTGCGGAAGCATGGCCGTTCCATTTATGGGTTTGTACGTTACGCAAAGCTTACACCGTTCTGAAATGGACGCTGGTTTAATCATCACATTATTTGGCGTAGGTTCTATTTTGGGTTCTGCAACTGGTGGTAAACTTACCGATATAATTGGCTTCCGACCGGTTCAAATATTTTCTTCTATAATCGGGGGAATACTTTTTATTCTATTTTCTGCCATAACCAATTTTTCTACATTATGCCTTTTATCCGTTGTTATTAGCTTTTTTTCGGAAGCATTTCGCCCTGCTAACTTTACCGCAGTGGCCCATTATGCAGGTGCAGAAACCATTACGCGTTCTTACTCTTTAAATAGATTGGCGGTAAATATTGGCTGGTCGGTTGGTATTAGTTTGGCTGGAATAATTGCTTCTATCAACTATAAACTGCTGTTTATTGTAGAAGGTGGTGTAAGCATTATTGTAGGTTTATTAATTCTATCCTTTTTGCCAAAAGTTAAAGATTTTATAAAACAGGCGAAGGAAAATGCGAATAAGCTCATCATTACAAAGCCTTGGCAAGACCCTTTTTATGTCAAATTCATTTTACTAACAACGATATTTATTACCTGCGCTTTTTTAATGTTTAGGGTTGTGCCGGTGTTTTTTAAAGAGCAATGGCAGATTGATGAATTTGCAATTGGTATTATCATAGGCCTAAACGGAGGCATTATTGCACTTTTCGAAATGATAATGATAAATAAAATCGAGCATAAACGATCACCACTCTATTTCATCATTATTGGTTCTATTCTATTTGCTGTTTCTTACTTAATTTTAAGTGCTCCAGTTAGTTTCCATTTGGCTGCAGCAATACTAACCATAGTTATTTTTACCGGCGGCGAAATGTTTGCTTTACCATTTATCAATACGATAGTTATTAGCCGAAGCAACGAACATAACCGAGGATTGTACGCAGCAGGCTATACTTTAAGCTGGTCGTTTGCACAGGTAATTGGTCCGCTAGCAGGATTTTTCATAGCCAAACACTTTGGCTATAACTGGCTGTGGTTTGGGTTAGCATGCATGCTTGTTTTATGTGCCTACGGTTTTAGTATCATGAATGACAAAAAACAAGCTTCAGCTTTGCAAACTACTTAAACCAACAATTATTTAACTTTTTGAGCTTTAACACCTTCTTTAGTAATTTTTACAGGAAGAATATTTCCCTGAGCATCAAAATTCATTTCTTCAATACAGGTTTCGCGGTGGTTACCATTGGTATCACCCAATGGGCGGCGATGGTAAACAATATAATATTTATCCTTTTTCTGATTGATTATTACTGAATGATGCCCCGCTCCTGTCGCCATAGTTGGATCTTGTTTCAAGATTTTGTCAATTCTTTTAAACGGACCAAATGGAGTATCGCCAACGGCGTAAGCTACAGAATAATCAGGACCAGTCCAGCCGCCTTCGCTCCACATGAAGTAATATTTTCCGTTTCTTATAAACATGTACGGTCCTTCCACATATTTATCAGGCGTTATTTCTTTAAATATTGTACCATCGTCAAATGGATCGAAACCCGTAAAATCTTTATTTAATTTTGCAATATTGCAATGACGCCATCCGCCATAAATTAAATAATACTGCCCGTCCTTATCCTTAAACACAAACTGATCAATAGGTTGTGCACCATTATAAAATTTATCTACCAGCGGCTTTCCTAAATGATCTTTAAAAGGACCTTCTGGTTTATCTGAAACTGCTACACCAATTCCACCTACTTCATTATCGCTTTGAATATCATTTGCACCAAAAAATAAATAATATTTTTTATCTTTTTCTACAATTGCCGGAGCCCACATGGCTTTATTTGCCCATTTAATTGCTGAAGTATCCAATATATGTTCATGCTTTTTCCAATTGGTTAAATCATCAGAAGAGAATGCATCAAGAAAAACCTGCTCTTTATACTTTGCTGAATACGTTGGATAAATCCAATATTTATTATTGAAAACCGCAGCTTCGGGGTCTGCATACCAACCCGGAAATATTGGATTTCCAGACTGATTAATCGTTTTAGTACTTTGAGCAAAAGAGGTGATGCCAGCAAAAAGTAAAAGTGAAGAGATGATGTATTTCATGGGTACAATCTAAGAAAAATAGCTTAAAATTTAGTTATTGTTTTGAAAAGCAATTGCAGTGCTAATATTCTAAACCAGCCCCGCCCCCGTTTCAAATCTTTTCTGATAGAAAAAATCAGAAAAGGATTTAACACTTCGGTCGGGTTTAGAGGGCAAAAGCTGTAAAACTATTATAGTAAACAAAGTGCCTAAGCTTATTGCATATAATATTTACTCCAAATTTCGTAACGATGGATTTATTCCAGAGACTTAATAGTAATGCTTATCAGCATTCATTTCTAAAAAAAAATCCCTGTTTAGAAAACCAAACAGGGATTATATAATTTATTAAGCACCTATTTACTTAACTCTGCGTAATATTTATGAAATAGCGGCAAAGTTTCTATGCCTTTATAATAGTTATAAATATCATATTTCTCATTTGGTGAATGCAATGCATCGCTATCCAATCCAAAACCAAAAAGTACAGATTTAATCCCCAAAACATCTTCAAATAAAGCAACAATAGGAATACTACCACCGCCCCGAGTTGGGATTGCTTTTTTACCGAAACTATCTTCAATCGCCTTCTCGGCCGCTCTATAAGCAACGCTATCAGTCGGAGTCACCACTGGCTCGCCTCCATGATGCGGCGTAACTTTAACTTTTACATTTTTAGGTGCAATGCTTTCGAAATGCTTTGTAAAAATTTCAGCAATTTCCTCCGAACTTTGATTTGGAACCAATCGCATCGAAATTTTTGCATTGGCTTTGCTTGGTAAAACTGTTTTGGCACCTTCACCAATGTAACCACTCCAAATGCCATTCACTTCTAAAGTTGGGCGTGTGCCAGTACGCTCTAATGTAGAATAACCTTTTTCGCCCCAAACTTCTTCAATATCTAAATCCGTTTTGTATTCATTTTCATCGTAAGGTGCCGAATTTAATGCTGTTTTTTCTTCGTCCGTTAATTCAACAACCTTATCGTAAAAAGCAGGAATCGTAATGTGGTTATTTTCATCGTGTAACGAGGCAATCATTTTGCAAAGAATGGTAGCCGGATTTGCTACTGCACCACCATAAACACCAGAGTGTAAATCGCGGTTAGGACCAACAACTTCTACTTCCATGTAAGCCAAACCACGTAAACCGGTTTCTATTGATGGGTTTTCCATGCTAATCATCGATGTATCAGAAATTAATACCACATCGGCTTTTAAACGTTCGGCATTTGCCTTTACAAAAATACCAAGGTTTGCAGAACCAACTTCCTCCTCACCTTCTATCATAAACTTAACATTACAGGCCAAAGTATTTGTTTGCATCATTAATTCAAATGCTTTGACATGCATATAAAACTGCCCTTTATCATCGCATGCGCCACGAGCATATATTTTACCATCTCGAACAGTTGGTTCAAAAGGTGGCGTATGCCATAGTTCTAATGGGTCTGCAGGCTGAACATCGTAATGACCATAAACTAAAACAGTCGGCAAAGAGGCATCGATAATTTTTTCGCCATAAACAATTGGATATCCGGCTGTTTCACAGATTTCAACCTTATCAGCGCCAGCATCTTTTAATTTTTGAGCTACATAATCGGCTGTTTTTAGTACATCAGCTTTATATTTTGGGTCGGCACTTACGGATGGAAAACGTAATAACTCAAACAACTCATCTAAAAAACGTTGCTTGTGTGTTTCTACATAATTTTTAATTTCTTGCATAACAAAATGAATTTGGGCAAATATATGATTTTAGTGTAAAAGCCTTCAAAAATTAGATTTAGAAATAAAAATTTGAACAATAGCAAAATATTTAAAATTTGGTATTATTAACCCTACAGGTTGTACATTTTGTGTTTATATAATGATGTTGTAAATTATTTATAGTTATTTACTTTTGAAATCATTTTGTTTCGATTTTTTATTAAATTGCGGCTTTTAAAAATCACACTACAAACCTCAATACAAGAAAGTTATCAATGAAATTAAGCGCAATTGTTTCGCATATTATGCTGCTATTTTCATTTTTAACTCCAATAATAGTTTCGGCTCAAACTAACGTAAAAATTAGTTGTCCGGAGGCGGCGCAATATTACGCTAAAGATAGCATCAACATTGTAACTTTTGGGGCGAGTACGGTAGAAGGCGTTAATGGCCTTGGTTTTCAAACCATGCTCGAAAATAATTTTACAAATTGCTATTCAGGTAAGGTTATAAACATTACAAATCAAGGTATTGGTGGGCAAACCACAATGCAAGGTTTGCTTAGAATTGATAAAGCAATTAGAGACCGCACAGGTTTTATTGTAATATCTATGGGGATTAATGATGCCCTTGCAATTGCTAACGGACGTGGAAGTATCGCCGAAACTACGGCAAACATGCGTTTATTAATTACCACAAGCTTGAAGCAAAATCTTGTGCCAATTTTATGTACACTTCAGAATGTAGATGACAGAAATAATAGCGCATTGACACAAGTAAACACAAATATTAGGAATATAAATGCTGCATATCGCCGACTAGCAAGTGAATTTAAAATTTATTTGGCCGATGTTAATGCTGCAATGCGACGAGATTTTTCTTTATATCAAGATGCTTTTCACCCAAACGCAAGAGGTTACAGATTAATAAGTTATGTAATTTTTGATGCGATTAACAAAGCTATATTTGACAAGTTTTTGCTTTTTGTAGTAACTCAAAACTATCCAAACCCAGCATCAAGCCAAACATTTATCGATATAATACTTCCAGAACCTGATAAAATCAATGTACAAATTTTTGATATGATGGGAAGATTAACAAAAACTGTAGTGAATGAATATTTTAATACAGGTAAGCACACATTAGAGATTAATACAACTGCGTTTGCCGCCGGGATTTACTTTTTTAAAATATCATCTGATTCTGGCCAATATAGTTCTGTTAAAAAGTTTATTGTAGCAAGGTAATTTCCGCTAAAACTTTCTTAGTTTTATGTTCTCATTTACTAGGATAAAATAATCTGCTATACAATCAAATCCATGTCTATTTATCCACAAATTCATTAAAAAGCTTTGAATTTCCTATTTTTGAACCTCAAAAAACAGGAGCCGATTTGGATTATTTAGAAGGATTAAACCCACAGCAAAGAGCAGCAGTAGAAAACACTAAAGGACCGGTAATGATTGTTGCGGGTGCAGGTTCGGGTAAAACGAGGGTAATTACGTATCGTGTTGCACACCTCATTCAAACTGGTACCGATCCATTTAACATTCTGGTTTTGACCTTTACCAACAAAGCCAGTAAGGATATGCGTGAACGTATTGGCAAAGTGGTTGGTGCTGAAGCAAAAAACATTTGGATGGGAACATTTCACTCGGTTTTTGCAAAAATTCTGCGTGTTGAGGCTGAGAAAATCGGGTATCCGAGCAATTTTACCATTTACGATACTGATGATAGTAAAAGTGTAATTCGTGCTATTTTAAAAGAAATGCAGCTGGATGATAAATTGTATGCAGCCAATTTCGTTTTTGGTAGAATTTCATCGGCAAAGAATAATTTAATTTCTTGGGGAGAATACCAGGCTAACGACCAAATTCAGGCAGAAGATAATCAAAATAAACGTCCGCTTATTGGACAGATTTACGAACAGTACGCCAAACGTTGCTTTAGAGCAGGTGCTATGGATTTTGATGATTTACTTTTCAAAACCAACATATTATTAAAAGAGCATACCGATGTTTTGAATAAATACCAGCAAAAGTTTAGGTATTTAATGGTGGATGAGTATCAGGATACCAACTTTTCACAATACACAATTGTAAAGAAATTAGCAGCAGCTTATCAAAACATTTGTGTTGTTGGTGATGATGCTCAAAGTATTTATGCCTTCCGTGGCGCCAACATTCAGAACATTTTAAATTTTGAACGCGATTATCCTGATTTAAAAGTTTACAAATTAGAGCAGAACTACCGCTCTACTCAAAATATTGTTGATGCTGCTAGTAGCATCATCGCCAACAATAAAAATCAGTTAGAAAAAAATGTTTTTTCTGAAAATGCCGAAGGCGATAGAATTAAAGTTTCCCGAGCTTTTACAGATAATGAAGAGGGTAAATTGGTTGCCGAAGCCATTATTCAGGAACGCAGCACAAAAGGTTACGACCATAAAGACTTTGCGATTTTATATCGTACCAATGCCCAAAGCAGGGCCATGGAGGAAGGTTTACGTAAACTCAATATTCCCTACAGGATTTATGGTGGTCAGTCTTTTTATCAACGTAAAGAGGTAAAGGATTTGATTGCATATTTCCGTTTAACGTTTAACCCGAAAGATGAAGAGGCTATAAAACGTGTTATAAATTACCCAAAACGTGGAATTGGAGATACATCTATCGATAAAATTATTGTAGCCGCAGATCAAAACGACAAAACGATGTGGGATGTGATTTCTAATGCGCATCAATACGTTGAGGGGCGTTTAGCCAATCAATTGAATGATTTTGCGGTAATGATTCAAAGTTTTCAGGCAGAAGCTAAAAAACTTGATGCGTATGAAACTGCTTTGTTTATTGCTCAACACGCAGGTATTTTGAAAGAACTTTACACCGATGATAGTGTAGAAGGTAGAAGCAGGTACGAAAACATCCAGGAGTTGTTAAATGGTATAAAAGAATTTGCCGAGCGAGAAGATATTGAAGAAAAAGGCTTGGACATTTTTATGCAGGATGTGGCGCTTTTGACCAATGACGATAAAGATGGCGATAAAAATAAGGATACAGTTTCTTTAATGACAATACACTCGGCCAAAGGTTTGGAATTTAAAAATGTATTTATTGTTGGCTTAGAAGAGAATCTTTTTCCTTCACAAATGTCGGTCAATTCCAGGGCTGATTTAGAGGAAGAACGCCGTTTGTTTTATGTTGCAATAACCCGTGCTGAGGTAAAACTTACCATAACATACGCCACATCTCGTTATCGATGGGGAACCTTAACCAATTGCGAACCAAGCCGTTTTATTAATGAAATTAATCCAAGGTTTTTGGAATTGGATGTAAAACCATCTAAAAGCAACGTGCTTGAAGGTAATTTTGATGATGAACGCAAAACCTGGACTTCACAACCACGCGATTTCTTTAGCAAACCAAAACCTGCCAGTACAGCAAGCACTCCACCAGTAAGACCAAAAACTACTTCATTATTAGCAAAAGCACATGTTCCAACTCCTGGCTTTACCCCATCGCTACCTCACGAATTTCAAGGCGGCATGGAAGTAGAACATGAAAAATTTGGATTCGGGAAAATTATAAGCTTAGAAGGAACCTTACCTGATGTAAAAGCAACGGTATTTTTTCAAGGATTAGGCAACAAGCAGTTGTTATTAAAGTTTGCGAAGTTGATGATTGTAAAATAGGAAGAGAATTGTTTGCAACGGAAACATGGTAGATGCAGAATTAAATTAGAAAATTTTCATGATTTTGTGCTTCCGTGGCAATACATTTAAAAATTTTCCTTTCCTCTGTGAAAAACTCTGAGCTCTCTGTGGCTAAAACTCCTTTCTTTTCCCTTCGAAAAGCTTTGCCACCTTTGCGGTTAAACTCGAAACTTGGGTTTGAAAAACCCCAAAATTATCCTTATTATTGGTTTCGGTTCGCCCGTTAAAAACCATGCAACTTACTCGATTAGAAATTAAAGGATTTAAAAGCTTTGGCGACAAAGTGACCATCAATTTTAATGAAGGAGTTACCGCTATTGTTGGTCCGAATGGTTGTGGGAAGTCTAATGTAATCGATGCGATGCGTTGGGTTTTAGGTGAACAAAGCACTAAAGCTTTACGTTCAGAAAAGATGGAGAACATCATCTTCAACGGAACAAAAAATCGTAAACAGGCTCAGTTAGCAGAGGTTTCTTTGAGTTTTGATAACACCAAAAATATTCTTCCAACGGCTTATTCTCAAGTAACGGTTACCCGGAAATTATATAGAAATGGAGACAGCGAATACCGGTTAAATGATGTTCAATGCCGGTTAAAAGACATCACTGATTTGTTTTTGGATACCGGAATCGGCTCGGATAGCTACTCTATTATCGAGCTAAAAATGGTTGATGAAATCATTACCAATAAAGAACATAGTCGACGTTCTTTGTTTGAGGAGGCGTCAGGAATTTCTAAATATAAGCTACGTAAAAAGCAAACATTCAATAAGTTAAAAGATACGGAGGCCGATTTAGAACGTGTGGAAGATTTACTTTTCGAAATTGAAAAGAATCTAAAAAAACTTGAAAATCAGGCCCGAAAAGCCGAACGTTATTATAAATTAAAAGAGCAGTATCGCGAATTGAGCGTTCAGTTGGCAACACACAGAATTGCCTTTTTTCGTACCGATTTACAGGCTCTTGAAAATCAGGAACAGAATCAGCAAAATAGAAGAACCGAATTAAGCAATAAAATTGATACGCAAGAAGCTGAATTACAAAAGCTCAAATTAGAAAGCATCAATCAAGAAAAAAACCTTTCTTTACAGCAAAAAGCAACGAACGAACTCGTTTCAAAAATTCGAGCTTACGAAAGCGAGAAAAAAGTTAAGAATGAGCAGATGCGTTTTCTACAGGAAAAAGAAACGCGTTTATCTGGAGAACTCGAAAAAGATAAAAATCAGGTTAACCATATTAAATACAATATTAAGCGATTAAATGAAGAGGTATTAACTGAAACCGAGGTTTTTAATAAGCTGGAATTTGATTTAAAAAACCTGAAATCAACCCTTGATACGCTAAGAGAACAACAGCAAACCGAAAAAAACAGAACGGATAATTTGCTTAAATCCGTTAACGATTTGCAAAATCAAGTTTATCAATCTCAAAAAGAAATCGACATTTTGAACATCCAAAAAGATGCTTTGGTACAGGAAACCAATAGAAATGTTGATGATACTGAAACTAAAACATTGGAATTAAAGGCTTTCGAACATGCTTTGGCCGAACTTGATATCCAGATTTCTGAAAAACAAATTAACATTAAGCAACTTAAGGATGCTGAAGAAGTTATAAAGGAAAAGCTTGCAGAAGCTGAGTTAAATTTAAGTTCGAACAAAGAAAAACTTACTGCAGAAAATCGAAAAAAAGATGCCAGGCAAAACGAATATAATCTTACAAAATCGCTTGTTGATAGTTTAGAGGGTTTCCCAGAATCTATCCGTTTCCTTAAAAAAAACAATGCCTTTGCTAGAAATACCCTACTCCTATCGGATATTTTATTTTGTGATGAAGATTATCGCATTGCAATTGAAAATTACCTGGAGCCTGTAATGAACCATTATGTGGTTGATAAATATGCCGATGCCGTTCAAGCCATTAACCTTTTAACAGATGCTAGTCGCGGGCGGGCAAATTTCTTTATTTTAGAAAATGTTCCTGATAAAAATGTTGCAATTGGGAATCACGAAGGCTTAGTTTCAGCATTATCAGTTACTGAGGTTGATAAAAAATACCAGCATCTGTGTAATCTACTTTTGCAAAACGTTTACATCGCCATTGCTGAACAGGAAAATATTTTCAAAGAAACACCAACAGAAAGTTTAACCATCCTGGCTAAAAATGGGAAATATGCCCAAACAAAATTTACTTTATCAGGCGGTTCAGTAGGTTTATTTGAAGGCAAAAGAATTGGTCGTGCTAAAAATTTAGAAAATTTAGCTAAAGAAATTAAACAATCAGAATCGCTGATAAATCAATATAACGCAACCATAAACGCTGAAACGAATAATATTTTAAACCTGAAAGAATCATCAAAGCTTAATCAAATAAATACCTTTCAGCAGGAATTAAATCGGTTAAGCAATGAGCAAATTTCCGTTCAAACACGTCGCGACCAATACCAGGAATTTATTACGACAAGTGAAAATCGTAAAACCGATATTGCACAAAAAATTGTTTCTATAGAAAAATCGCTTTCAGAAAAGTTGCCGGCATTGGTAGAGTTGCAGAAAAAGCAACAGCAAGACCATTTAAATTTACAAGAACAACAATTAAATTACCAGGAACTTGCAGACCAAGTTAATGATAAAGCAGGTAAGTACAATCAAGATAATATTCGTTTCCACCAGCAACAAAATAAATTGGCTGGTTTAGAAAAAGATTTAGATTATCGCTTTGTGCAAGAGGAGGCACTTAATAAGCGAATTACTCAGAATGATAAAGAATTGCAGGAAACCTTAACTCAAATTACGGCCACATTACAACATACCGATTTGAGTGATGATACGCTTTTAGAAATGTATCAACAGCGAGAGGAAATGGAAAAAGGACTTGCAGAGGCGGAAAAGGCATATTTCGACAGTAAAGGCAACATCAATGAGCTAGAAACAAACCTAACTCAAATCCGCAAAAACCGTGAAGAATCTGATTTTTTACTAAACGAAATAAAAGACAAAAAGAACACCTTAAAAATAGATTTAAATTCTTTAAAAGAGCGTTTAGCTGTAGAATTTAATATTGATATCAACGACTTGTTAGAAACAGAAACTGAAGTTGAAGCGAAGGAAAGTGAATTCGAAATTCGCCAGAAAGTTGAAAAAATGAAACGCCAGCTTGATGAATTTGGCGCCATTAATTCAATGGCTATGGAGGCTTTTAAGGAAATGGAAGAGCGTTATGTTTTTATTCAAAACCAGAAAAAAGATTTAAACGCAGCCAAAACCGACCTTTTACAAACCATAAAAGAAATTGATGATACCGCGAAAGAAAAATTTATGCAGGCCTTTACCCAAGCTCGCAAACATTTTATCGTGGTTTTCCGCTCCCTTTTTAATGAGGAAGATAGTTGTGATTTGATTTTGTCCGATATTCAAAATCCGCTGGAGGCCGATATTGATATCATCGCTCGTCCAAAAGGCAAAAGACCTTTGTCCATCAATCAATTATCAGGTGGTGAGAAGACACTAACCGCAACCGCACTCCTATTTTCACTATACCTATTAAAACCGGCTCCTTTCTGTATTTTCGATGAGGTTGATGCACCTTTAGATGATACCAACATTGACAAATTCAACAACATCATTCGCAAATTTTCCGACCAATCGCAATTCATCATTGTATCTCACAATAAACGAACCATCGCTAGTACAGATATTATTTATGGCGTAACCATGGTAGAACAAGGCGTTTCGAGAGTTGTAGCGGTAGATTTAAGAGAGGTAGCGGCTTAAGCAAAATGATAAAACCTTAATGAACAAAGCTAAATTCGCATTATTGAAAGTAGTTTTGCTGATTGAAACAATCACAACATATAGCCGTTATCTAAAATGACGTAATATTGCACCATAACCCAGGTTTGAATAACATATTGAAAGTAGTATATTTGTTTTAAGCAGTCAGGATTATGTTAGCCACCGTTAAAGGATATTACGAAAAAGGAAAAATTATTTTAAATGAAAAGGCTCCAGTCCTGTCTAAAACGGATGTTATCGTAACGTTTTTAACTGAGGATAAACCTGATAACATCTTAAAAAGAACTCCTGGTGCATTTAAAGGTAAAATTTCAATATCTGATGATTTCGACGAACCTTTAGATGATTTTAAGGAATATATGTAATGACATCAAATCATTATCTCTTAGATACACATTGCCTCATTTGGTTTCAGGAAAATAATCCAAAAATACCAAGATTGGTGATGGAAACCATACAAAATATCGAAAACACAATTTATTTTAGCCAGATAAGTCTCTTTGAAATTGCAATTAAACAAGCACTAGGTAAGCTAACACATTTTGACATTACAGTTGAAGATATTTTTACCCAGGCTCTAAAAGATGGATTTACATTTATCCCTTTGGAAAATCCTGCGATATTTAACTATGGAAACATTCCCTTGTTAAATGATCATCGAGACCCATTCGACAGACTACTTATTGCTACAGCAATTCATAATGATGCTACACTATTGTCTGCAGATGAAAAATTTAAACTTTACCCAGACCTATTAAAATTGCTTTGGTAATCAATTAAACATAAACATGAAAATCCTTTATATTCTTCCCTTAGCTATGATGCTAAGCTGCTGTTCATCAGTAAAAAACCAAAGCACATCCAATTCAGGAAAACTCGATACCCAACTTTTAAAAGATGTAGAAACGCTTTCTTCTGATGCTTACCAAGGCCGAAAAACAGGTACCAAAGGTGCAGAAATGGCTCGGGCATACATCATTGATAGGTTTCAAAAATTAGGCTTAAAATCTTACCCGCAAAACGTTAATTACGCACAAGAATTTACATTTAATGCAAGAGGAGGCACTAAAGTTGATGGAACAAATGTTATTGGTTACATACCAGGTAAAGGCACGAATGTAATTGTAGTTTCTGCCCATTACGACCATTTGGGTGTGGTTAAAGACGAAGTTTTTAATGGTGCAGATGATAATGCATCTGGCACGGCTGGTTTATTAAAAATTGCAGCCTACTTCGCTAAAAATAAACCAAACAACACCATTATTTTTGCCTCTTTTGATGCTGAGGAAATGGGTTTACAAGGCGCAAAGGCATTTGTAGCCAATCCGCCAGTGCCTATTAATACCATTGCAGTTAATTTAAATATGGATATGATTAGCCATAGTGATAAAGGCGAATTGTACGTTTGTGGCACATTTAAATACCCAGCTTTAAAGAAATATGTAGATACCAATAGAAAAGACATCAAAGTTATTTTAGGTCACGACGACCCTAAACTTGGCCACGATGATTGGACAAACCAAAGCGACCAAGGCGCCTTTAACGCCAAAAATATTCCTTTTTTATACTTTGGTGTAGAAGACCATAAAGATTACCATAAGGCAACTGATGAATATCAAACCATTACCCAACAATTTTACAGCAACGCCGCGGATGCTGTTTTACAAGTTGTAAAAAATGTCGACAAGCAAACAGGCTTACAACAATCATTAAAAGATAAAATGATTATGAAAAACTAATCGACGAACTATTCATTTTTTAAAAGCCTATCCTTTCAGATAGGTTTTTTTTTGCTTATTATTTTTCATTGTCAAAATCAATATAACTCATTATCAGCATTTTAAGAATTAAACTACATAAATAGTTTGCAAACTATAAATATAGTAGTACATTCGTATAACGAAACTATAAAAATAGTTACAATGATGAAAGAACTTACAAAAGCAGAAGAGCAAATCATGCTTATTTTATGGGAAATGCAAGAAGCATTGGTAAAAGATGTGATAGAAAAAATGAATGAACCAAAACCAGCATATAATACGGTATCTACGGTAATAAGAGTGCTAGAAGGTAAAGGTTTTGTTGACCATAAAGCAATTGGAAATACATACATCTACTTCCCTATTGTAAAAGAAGCTGATTATAAACGATTTGCATTAGATAAGGTAATGAATAATTACTTTGAAAATTCGTATGAAAGCCTGGTTTCTTTTCTAGTAGAAGAAAAAAGCATGAGCAATGAAGAATTGAATGAAATTATTCGATTGGCAGAAAAACTTAAAAATAATAAATGATGACCTGGCTATATTATTTACTCGAAGCCAATCTGTACCTCGTATTTTTTTATGGGTTTTACAGGTTATTCTTACAAAAAGAAACTTTTTACACGCTTAACAGAAGCTATCTAGTATTAAGTACTGTAATGGCATTTTCTATTCCATTACTTCAACTGGGGTTTTTATCAAAAGAAGTTTTGCCCCAAGAAACAACCATCTATAATGAAGTTATGGTTGATAGGTCAATTTTTAGCATAGCAAATTTTTTAATGTTGGCATATCTTTTTATTGCAATGATATTTTTCGCAAAGATGCTGTGGGGATTTAGACATATTATTCGATTAATAAAAAAACCAAGTACAAAAACTGAGCAGGGAATTACCATTATACCATTAGAAAATACCAGTACAGCATTTTCTTTTTTCAATCTACTCTTTATAGACCCAGGACTACCACAAACAAATACTATTATACACCATGAAATGGCTCATATTAGGCAAAGACATAGTTTTGATGTAGTGTTTTTTGAAATCGATAAATGCGTTTGTTGGTTCAACCCAATTGCTCATTTATTAAAAAGTGACATTAAGCTTGTGCATGAATACCTAGCTGATGAGGAAACAACAAACCACGGAATAGAGAAATATGAGTATGCAGTTTTCCTGATACAAAACTCATGTGGCAATCGAGGAACACAATTAACGAATCAAATATTTAATTCATCCATATTAAAAAACAGAATAAATATGTTAAATCAAAAAAAATCAGCAAAATGGGCAAGGCTCAAATTGTTATTGGCTCTACCTATCGTTGGCGGGATGCTATGCGCCTCAACCATGGCTTTTACAAAAGATTACGGAACCATCGACTTGTATCCTAAAAAGAATACATCAAAAATTGTTTCCATTCAAGATACTGCTAAAAGACAAAAAGCTGTAGAAGTTATCATTATTCAAGAACCGACGGTTAGTTCAAAAAGAGTTAAAGGTGTAAAATTGGCGCCACCTCCACCACCACCTGCGCCACCAACTACTAAAAAAGTAAAAGGGGTAAAACTTGCCCCACCGCCGCCTGCAACTGAAATACCATTAACAAAAAAAGTAAAAGGCATTCATATTGCTCCACCACCACCGCCTGTTGAACCAAAAGGAACTAAACAAGTGGTGGATATTAAAAGTAATTATACTAAAGAAGGTAAACAAGTGTTAGACATTCAAATCGCACCTCCGCCGCCACCTGTTGATCCTAAATCAAAGAAACAACCAGATAAAAATGATGTGATTTATGGCGATCCGATAAAAGGAACAAAATAAAATTTATCCTTAGCGGCAAGCTTCATAATAAATATCAATAAAGAGTTTAAATAGATTAATAAAAAAACTTCGGTAGTTTTCACACTACTGAAGTTTTTTGTTGTACCCTCTCAGAGGATTACTTTGAACGCTTAAGTGCCTTTTTAAAGATACTGGGGACAATTGTTGATGACTTAAAGAGCAAGGGATTAATATAAAAATCTAGTATTTCGGAAAAGGAGGTAAACGTTATGTTAAGAATTTAGAACACAAAAACTTGGCAAATATGAATGAGAGTAGTTTTGCCTCTTTTCAATAACATGGAAAAAACATTTCATTTGACCCTTCTTGGACAAACCTTATCCCATTAATCCTATCTTACCAAATATTACCAAACTTTTAACTTATTAATTGTTAAACAATTAACATAATTACTAAAATTGGCGAGATGGGTTTAAACATTTTGTTCTATCCACTTACATGACAGTAAGGGGTTTTTATTTAAAACTTTTGTACATTCAATATTTTACGACAGTTAAGGAAAAAGGGAATTGATAAATGAATGAATTCAAGAGTGAAATGCAAATAGTAGATGATCCAAAATTTGATTTTCAAAGAGAAACTAACTTTGCTTATTATCCTTATGTTAGATTAAACCCTAAGGAGCTTCCAGGCATAATCGCAACCTATACTAAAAGGGTTCCTATACATCTGAGGGACAATGTAACCGGGATAATACTCCCCCAACACATTAATCTTTATTCATCTCAAACGTTGACTGAGGATGAATATGAAAATAAGAAACACATGCTAAGCTTGGAAGGTTACAATCCTTCATTAAGCACAGAAATGATTCAAAAATTTGTTAATTATTCTAGCTTAAAATTTCAATGCGTAGCATGCGCAGAAAATTTAAATCAATCTTTAAGAGAAGTACTAGGTAATTACTACAGATTTATTGGAGAGAATAATAGAGGTGAGATATTAAGGACAGATTTCAGTGGCTTAAGGGATATGTTAAGTCCTGTAATTAAAAAAGATAAGCGTCTGCATTCTATACCTTATTTCGATGACTATGACAAGAGAAAACTTTACACAAGTACATTTTTTAATTTTATAGCGGACAGAAACATTCTCACTCACGGAATTCTCTATTTAAACACTGATGATAATCAGATGTATCTAAACTACATCGTCAAAGAAAAAAAAATTGACGAATGGGCAGTACTAACTAATGAGTTTCTCCAATCGTTCTTTTGGGTCTCTGAACAATTAAGAAATCCTCCATCTGCAATAAGCGATCACATAAACCAATTACGGAAGGTACAGAAACAAAGCTAATCTGTAGCTAATCTGTATGTAAATAAGTATGTAAGTAAAAGAAAACCCCTTTAAGCATTTGATTTACAAGGGTTTTTATATAATAAAAGTACTCAAGAGGAGATTCGAACTCCCACACCCATACAGGCGCCAGCCCCTCAAGCTGGTGCGTCTACCAATTTCGCCACCTGAGTATATATTGCAAATATAATTTAATTTTAGGTTTTAGAAATAGCGTTCTATAAATCTATTTTCAAACCATCGTAAGCAAGCCTTATACTTGAAGGCAGAGATTGCTCAACTTCGTTGTGCAAGCCCAAATTGTGACTAATATGCGTTAGGTAAGTGGTTTGTGCGCCTACCTTTTCTGAAAATTCAATCGCTTCATTTAAAGTGAAGTGCGAAATGTGCGGCTCTATTTGCAAAGCATTAATAACCAATATTTTTGTCCCTTTTATTTTCTCGAAGCTACTCTCAGAAATGGTTTTTGCGTCGGTTATGTATGTAAAATCACCTATTCGATATCCGGTTATTGGAAGTAAGTGGTGCATCACTTCAAAGGGGATAATGGTGCTGTTACCTATTTTAAAGTCCACACCATTAATTACCTCATGCAAGTTTATTTGTGGCAAACCATGGTATTTCGTATCAGCAAAAATATAATAAAATTCGCGTTTTAAAGCGGTTTGGACGCGTTCTGTAGCATAAACATCGATAACCTTGTGTAGCAAATAATTAAATGGACGGATATCATCCAGGCCAGCAATATGATCTTTATGTTCATGTGTAAATAGAACTGCATCTAAATCTTTAACTTTTGCTCTTAAAAGTTGGTATCTAAAATCTGGTCCGCTATCTACTACAATTGTTTTATCATCGGTTTCAATTAAAATTGATGTTCTTAATCTATTGTTCCTAAAATCTGTAGATAGGCAAACTTCACAATTACAAGAAATTACAGGAACGCCTTGAGATGTGCCTGTACCTAAAAAAGTAACCTTCATCCTAAAAATTTTTCCTTTCTAAACCTATAATTTACGATTCGTAACTGCATTAAAATAATTCTGTTTGCTGTAAAGATTGAAAAAATTGCCTTTGTTTATCATCCAGTAAATTTTCATCGGTAGATGTTTGCTTTACCAAATTTACCAAAGCAGTTATTTTGCCTTCCAAATTAGAAAATTTATTTACTACGATAACTTTACTATGCTCTAATAAGCAAGAGCCTGTTTTGAAATTCCCCTTCTCGTAACGAACCTTGAAACCCATTGCAAAAAGCAATTGCTCAAGTTTCTCTAAAGTGTGATTGGTGAGTGGCAACGACATTAGAACAAACTTAGAGAAATATGAGGAGCATTCATAAATAGAATTGATTTATTTACCAATTTATAAAAACAGAAATTGCATCTTCTACCTATTTTAAATATTCTACGAAAATTAATGATTAAAA
The DNA here is from genome assembly GCF_042650845.1 of Pedobacter lithocola. NCBI lineage: Bacteria > Pseudomonadati > Bacteroidota > Sphingobacteriia > Sphingobacteriales > Sphingobacteriaceae > Pedobacter > Pedobacter lithocola. Next base: position 1,333,433 of record NZ_JBHSBW010000007.1, read on the forward strand.
CAAAAAGGTTCAACTGTTACCAGCTGAACCTTTTAAATATTATCTATTAAAATGGATGGAAAATTATCTTAAATCAACAACTTCAACACCTGGATATTTTTTAGCATCAAAGGCAAATGTAGTTTCAGGAACTTTAACATTCGGTACAAAAGTTTTTACGTTATATGTGTATTTGTTTCCATTTTTATCAAATAAAACCACGTTTGCAATTTGTTTTGCAGCTTTATCGATACTTAAGCGAACTTTAAAAATTGATTTCTTTGCGTCCGTTGGCGTCAAGTCAATCATTTGGTAAGTTTTTGAACCAACTTTTTCTTCACCTGTGTAAATGTATTTAAAACCTTTTTCGTACACGGTAAAAATTTTAGCTGGGTTTATAGCGTCGCCACTGTTATCTACATTACTTACCTGTACTTCTTTATCTTTTTTAAGATAAGTCCACTGGCTTTTACCATCACTAAACAACTCTTGGTTCGTCATTGCAACTTTGTATTTATTAGAGTTGGCTTTAACGTACAATGTACCTTGTTGAGTTTCTTTTACCTTAGCTTTAGGGTTATCTAAAGTGAAAGTAAAGTCAGTTTTTACAATATTATACGTTTTGTATTTCTTACTTACATCAGCTAAAATTGCTTTAGCTTTCGCATCAGTTTGAGCATAAGTTGAAGTTGCAAATGCTGCTACAACCATTAATGCTGAAATTAATTTCTTCATCTTGTATCTTTTAAATTTTCTTTTGAAACATTTGATTAGCAAATTGATAGTTCTAATCTTTGCTGTTCATACTATTCAAGAACTGTTCCAAAGAATATTCATCAGGATATAAAACCTCGCGGGCCTTGCTTCCTTCAAACGGACCCACAATGCCGGCTGCCTCTAATTGATCTATAATTCGCCCTGCCCTATTATATCCAAGTTTTAGTTTACGCTGTATCAACGACGTAGATCCTTGCTGGTGCAGAACTATCAGTCTTGCAGCATCTTCAAAAAACTTATCCCGTTCATTTGGGTCGAAATCTGCTTTGCTTCCTTCACCTGCTTCATCAACATATTCAGGGAGTTGATAAGCATCAGAATAACCGCGTTGATTACCAATATACTCAGAAATTCTATCCACTTCAGGTGTATCAACAAAAGCACACTGTAGCCTGATTAAGTCGCTTCCTGTTGATAAAAGCATATCTCCTCTACCAATTAGCTGGTCTGCACCACCGCTATCTAAAATCGTTCTTGAGTCTATTTTAGATAAAACCCTAAAAGCTAACCTAGCTGGGAAATTGGCTTTAATAGTACCTGTAATAATATTTACCGAAGGACGCTGAGTTGCTAAAACCAAATGAATACCGATTGCACGGGCCAACTGTGCCAAACGGGCTATTGGCGCTTCAACCTCTTTACCTGCAGTCATCATTAAGTCGGCAAACTCATCTACCACTAAAACGATGAAGGGCAAAAATCTATGTCCATTATTCGGATTAAGCTTGCGTTTAATAAATTTATCGTTGTACTCTTTTAAGTTTCTTACTTGAGCATCTTTTAATAGATCGTAACGCTGATCCATTTCGATACAAAGTGAGTTTAATGTGTTTACTACCTTTTTTGTATCGGTAATAATTGCATCAGCTTCACCAGGTAATTTGGCTAAAAAGTGGCGTTCAATTCTATTAAATAGGGTTAATTCTACTTTTTTCGGGTCGACCAATACAAATTTTAATTGTGCCGGATGTTTCTTAAATAACAATGAAACTAGAATTGCATTAATACCTACAGATTTACCCTGACCTGTAGCCCCAGCCACCAATAAGTGTGGCATTTTAGCTAAATCTGCTATAAATACCTCATTACTAATGGTTTTACCTAAAGCGATTGGCAAATCCATGGTGTTTTGAGTCCACTTTTCGGTATTTAAAATGCTACGCATCGGCACCATTTCCGGATGTTGGTTTGGTACTTCAATACCAATTGTTCCTTTGCCTGGCATTGGTGCTATAATACGAATCCCTAAAGCAGCTAATGAAAGTGCAATATCATCTTCCAGGTTTTTAATTTTTGAAATTCTAACTCCGGGGGCAGGAATAATTTCGTAAAGCGTAACTGTCGGACCAATCGTTGCCTTAATCTTATCAATTTCGATGTTGTAATGGTTAAGCGTTTCTACGATTTTATTTTTATTGGCTTCCAATTCCTCTGCATTAACCGAAATTTTATTGGTGCCATAATTTTCTAATAAATCTATTGTCGGGTATTTATAGCCAGCTAAATCTAATTTTTCATCATAATTACCAAACTGTTCAACCAAATCTTCCGATTTTTTATCTTCCTCCGTTTTTTGAATGGTAAAACTAGGTTCTCTAACCTCTTCCTCATCTTGAATGGTTGGCTCTACAACCAATGGCAAACTCGAAGCAGCTGCAGTTGCCAATGGTAAATTTGTTGCTAAAGGCGATAAAACTACAGGCGGTACGGTTGTTTCTACTTCTTGTTCTTCATAACGATTAGGCTGTAAAACAACATTTTGTTGCCTCCGTTCATTATTTATAGGTGCCTTATCTCTTATCGGAAATTCAATAGGTTCATTATCTACCTCACTAGCTTTGCTTTGTGCAAATTTCTCTCTTACTTCGTTAACAAAATCTGGCGTTTCATTATCTAAATAAACTTCTTTCTCTTTACGTTCCGGAAACTTAAAATCGATATTATAGGCGATGATTAAAATGGTTAAGCCAGCAAAGGCAATTAATCCTGCTACACCCGCAGCACCAATTTGAGCGCTCAACAACTTATTGCTCCAATAACCAAATTCGCCTTCTAAGTAATGTGGCGATTCTGCCCAAAAACTATGTGCAAAACCAAGTGTTAAGGATATAAATAGTAAAAAGAAAAAGCTATAACCAAGAGTTTTAGAAATTGATAAAATTCTAACTTTAAACAGTAAACGATATCCAATAATAAAAAACGCTAATACAAAAAGAAATGATGCGATACCGAACCATTCGTATATAAATTGATGCGATAATAAAGCACCAAATTTACCCAACCAGTTTTGCACAACTGGAATATTTACACCCGAATCTTTTAACTCTTCGGCTGTTTTAAATAAATTCCCCCAACCACCGTTTGCATCTATAACATAACTTTGATCATCCTGCCAAGTAAACAAGTACGATGTAAAAGCAATTAAAAAATATAGTGAAAGTATAACAAAAAATAAACCCAGTATTTTTATAGCTCTTCCATCCTGCAAATCAAAATTTGGTAGATATTCTCTCTTCTCCTTTGGTTGGCGAATAGACGAAGACCTCCCAGATGTGTTTTCTGCACCTCTTTCTCTGAATGTATTGGATTTGAATTGGTTTCCCTTTACCGCCATTTTCTAGTAATAATATAAAAAGCAAACTTAGACAAAATTGTTACGATTGTAAACAATTTTATTGATTCTCCCCTGCCGAGAAAAATAATAATAAATAATTTTTCTTACAACCTGTTAAACCTTAATCAGTAAATCTGGTCTATTAAATTAACAACACACAAGTTGTCGCGTTTTGTCAAATGAAACGGATTTTGTTTTAGGTTTATCCCGTTTTACCTGGAGAGGTGAAACGGGATTTTTATTTTTAATATTAATTATTTAAAAATCTGGGTGCTAAATTAAACTTCACAATACAAAATTTCAATCACTTATTTCTTCACGCTATTTATTTTTATTAATTTGAAAAGATTATTTGTAATAGATTAAAACAATGGATATTATAAACCTTGAAAAAGAAATAGAAGCTGGAAATTTAAATGCTGTAAAGGAGATTTTAATTCAAAATCCGAGCCTCGCCAATACTGATACCTCGCACCGGATATCTCCATTGTTATTGGCCTGCTATTACAAAAAACCTGAAATTGCAAATTTAATAGCGGAGTTTATAGACCAGCTAACCATATTTGAAGCTTGTGCTGCAGGTAAATTCGATGCTGCAACAATGCTTATCTTCCAAAATCCCAAACTAATAAATGAGTTTTCGGATGATGGATTTACACCTTTAGGTTTGGCATGCTATTTCAACCATGAAGATATTGCAAGGTTTCTGATTGTGAAAGGTGCTGATGTGAACCTCGCTTCAAAAAATGGATTTAATGTTTTTCCTATACACTCAGCTGTTGCGGCAAATAATATAAGCATTACAAAAATGTTGCTCGATAATGGCGCATATCCAAATGTTTGTCAGAAAGCTGGTTTAGCACCCTTACATACATCAGCACAACTTGGCAACATAGAACTTATAATTTTGCTTTTAGAACGTGGTGCTGAAGTAGGTTTAAGAATGGAAGGTGGAAAACTGCCTGCAGATTTAGCCGCGGAGAAAGGTTTTAATGAAATTGCAGAAATTTTAAGAGAAGATTAATCAGTTAAAAATTTTCAGTTTTTGGTTTGCACCTGTAAATTACATAATTGCAATTGTATTACTCCCAAATTCTCAAACGCATTTTCTTCATATATGTTCTAATATCTAACACAACGGCTGCTAAGAAATAAAAAAGTATAGGAAAACCTACTGCTAAGAAAGAAGAATAAATAAAAAATAGACGAACTTTTGATGTACTCATATTTAGTTTATTGGCTAAATACGTAGAAACACCAAAACTCTGTTGCTCGAAATAAGTTATAATTTTTTGAAACATATTTAAGCTTATTTATGCTGATGAAATTAATTAAATACCTAATTCTAAACTAATTTATAAATAAAATTTGATTTAAATAATCTTAATTTCTCTTGAAATTTATTATTCAAGAATTAATTTTTCAAAATCCTGTTTATTCTCATGCTTAATAAAAAGTATTTGCGGGTCTTCTAATCCTGAATATTTCTTTTTCAAGTCTTTCTTAAACAATTCTACATCAACACCATCAATCAAAATCACAGTTAAGGCATCAGCGTTACCTCTAACTTCAATAATTTTATCTGGGTAAAGCTCTTTAAGTTCGTGTGGGAATTCCATATTGGTAAAACTTATTTAATTATAGAAAGTTTGATAAAAGTTTAAGCAATTACACTTGCCTTAAAATTTTAATTCCTATACCGCAAGATAAACATTTTTTAACATCACAATAATGATTTTTAAGTTGCAAAATGGCTTGCGATGCAAATGCATTATCCATTTTTACGCCAGCTTGCGTAAACTTCGATGTAATTCCATTTTCTTCTGCTGGCAAACTTTCTAATAATTTTATTGCCCTGTTAATATAATATTGGGTTCCGGTATGTTTTCCATAAGCAAACAAAAACAACGCTATCGTATTCAATAAAATATTATCAACCGAGGTTTTACCGATTTGGATACCTACATCTGCAGTTTTCTTTTTAAAATGATAATGTGTTTTCCAATAAGGATTTACAGGTAAATCATCAAATAACTTGCGCAATTCGGTAATATCTTTTACCTCTAGAATACTAGAAAACAAATGATTTGATTTTACAATTAAAGCTGCAAACTGAGCCAAACGTATGGTTGGGAAGTTTTGTGGACGCATACGCATAAACTTCCATATAGAAACCTCCAATGGTTTTATGCTATATTTCTTTTGTAGAAATTGAAATTCCTTTTGCAACATTACTGGATATTCGTCTTCAAAGCTGTCTTTTAAAAACCCTGCCGAGCCGAAAACGAGGGCTTCAATTTGTAGTGGATTATCTTTGTGCTTGCCATAAATTTGCTGTGGAATGGCCTTCGCAAAAAGCTCAAAAGGTAAAGCATTAACCTTAAAACCAAAATTTCGAGCCAAAAACCAATAGAATGTTTCATCCCAATTACCTTTCAATTCGTTCAGGCAATCCAATACAATAGCTGTTTTTTGTTCAAATCTTTCAATTAATGTTCTTGATAAAAAAGAATCAATGATGATTTTATCAACATATTGTATTTGCGCAACACAAGGAAAATCAGTAAGTGTTAAAAATAAGTGCTCGTATTTTTGAATTAAATCTTTTGCAATACGATTTTTAAGCTCTAAAACAGGCAAAATAGAACCGTCAATTCTATTAATAACAGCATCATTTTCGTAAACGATATGCAAAATTACATTTTCATAGCCTGCATCATTTTGATGATTGTGCTTTAACCAATCTGATGATTTTAAGTGAATTTCTACATTACCCGCCCAAACCGTTTCACCAATTTGAATTTTTGCATTATTAAAATCGGGACCAGCATTCTTATTTAAAAATCCCTGATGAATAATTTTCAATTCCTCTCCATCAGCGGTTTTTAACTTATTGCTATCAAACGACTTGAACTGCCAAACATAGTGCAAAAAATCTTCTGGAAAATCCATCCATGAAGATAATAAATTATTCCCAAAAGTTTTGAATCAAAATTTAGAGTTAAATTAGCCTGACCTACGATATTTTGCCAACTGCATCAGCTTTCTTTTTGTAATTAGTGATAAATACACCTGCAATAATTAAAACCGTTGCAACTATTAAATCTATCCCAACTTTTTCATTCAAAATTAACCAACCTAAAAATATAGCAATAATAGTATTGAAGTAAGTCAAAATGGAAACTTCAGATGCGGAAACTTTTTTAAGCGCATAATGATAGCAGAAATATCCTAATACCGAACCAAAAACAGCCAAGTATACCGCAGCAAAAATACTTTCTGTTTTCCAAGAACTTACATCGGCTTTGCCAGAGAAAATAATAGCTAAGCCAAATTGAACTAATGCTGAGAAAACAAATTGATAGAAAAGATTTAGATATATATATTGAGGCTTCCCGCTGTGTTTTTTAGAGTAAATGGTTCCGATTGTCCACCCGGAAACAGCAATTACCAATGATAATATTCCATTTCGATAATCCGGCTCCAGTAAATCATTAATACCATCTCTAAAAATAAATACAATACCTAAAAAACCAATAAATACACCAATAAAACCTTTCAAACTTGCTTTCTGAATACCGAGAAATACACAGCCTAAAAACACCAATAATGGCGATGTAGCATTAATCAACGATGTTAAACCACTCGGAATTGTTTTTTCTGCCACGGTTGTCATTCCATTTGCTATTATCACCATTAAAATAGAGAGCAAAATTTGTCTCTTAAAGTTCGACCAGCCAATCCATTTTAATTCTTTTTGTTTTATTAAAATTATTAAAATAATTAATGACGCAATGCTTTGTCTGATAGCAGTTACGTACCAGGCAGGAATACTATCTACCGCGATACGAATGCCTAAATAGGTTGTTCCCCAAATTAAGGCGACGCCGGTTAGGGCAAGGATAAGTTTTAAATCTATTTTGGGTTTCATAATTGGAGTAGGTATTTAACCACAGATGGACACAGATAAACACTGATATTTAGATACTGTAAACGATCAGGAGAACTTTAAGATTAGAATAATAATGATACATTAATTTCAATCTATTTTGGTTTTGATAAATCGTGAATTTATTTAAACAAAATGAGAATAGATCAATACTGATTAATAGTAGTTGTGATACTTTGGATAATTTTTTATTTTAATATCCATTAATCATTCTTTTAATTTCAATTCTGGGCTTACCAAAATTTAATATCAAACCACATCTCTTATTACAAGCAATGAGATAGTTCATTAGTTGAGCCTGATGAATTTCAGTAAGCATAGAAACTGTTTTTAATTCAACAATAATTTCATTTTGCACATATAAATCGACAAAATAATCTCCTACAACTTCGTCATCATAAAAGACTTGAAGTGCATGTTGTTTAGTTACTGATAATCCAGTTTTTTTTATTTCTATATAGAGAGCATTTTCGTAAACCTTCTCTAAAAAGCCACAACCAAGAGTATTTGACACTTTATATGCTGCACCAATTATTTTCTCAGTAATCTCATCTTGATAAATCATAACTTATATGTGCTACTAAATTCTTAAAATCAGTGTTTATCCTGTCTATCTGTGGTTAACTTATAAGATACCAGTATCTGCTCCATTTCACGTTGCAGTTTCAAAGCCTCTTCTCTTGCCTTTTCTGCGAAATCTTCGCCATTGCCTGCGTAAATAATACCACGGGATGAATTTATTAATAAACCACATTGAGCATTCAAGCCATATTTACAAACTTCATGCAAATCGCCTCCTTGGGCACCAACACCAGGTACTAAAAGAAAATGATTGGGTGCTAACTTACGTACATCGGCAAAAGCAGCACCACGAGTAGCACCAACAACATACATCATTTGTTCATCAGTTGCCCATTGTTGTGAGGTTTTTAATACCTTTTCGAATAGCTTTTCGCCTCCTATTTCTTGCAGTTGGAAATCGGCATGACCAGCATTGGAAGTTAAAGCCAGTAGAATCACCCATTTATTTGCAAAACGTAAAAACGGCGTAACAGAGTCGCTACCCATATAAGGTGCAACCGTAACCGAATCAAAACTCATTTCTGATGATTGCTGATTAAAAAAAGTTTCAGCATACATCGATGAGGTATTCCCAATGTCACCACGTTTAGCATCAGCAATACTAAAAATATCTTCAGGAATATATTTCCAGGTTTCAATTAAAGTTTCCCAACCCTTTTTTCCATAACATTCGTAAAAAGCAGTATTTGGTTTATAAGCCACACATAAATCTTTCGTTGCATCAATAATTTGTTTATTAAATTCTAAAATTGGATTTTCGTACTTTAGAAGGTGTTTTGGGATTTTATCCAATGTAGAATCTAACCCAACACATAAAAAAGAACGCTTTTTTTGTATCTGCTCGAAAAGTTGTTGCTTAGTCATATAATGCCTTATTTGCTGCAAATATGAGGTTTTTTAAGTTTTATGAGTGATAAAATTGAGAACTGATTAAATATTTTTATAAACATTTTAAACTTTTGTTTGCAGTTTACGTTTCAAATACATACAATTGCATCATAATTTCTCAACCGTTTATCTGAATATCCCAGAAAAATCTATCAAGACTTGTTTTTTGTTACCATTTTTTTGAAAGCGATTAATCGTTTTTATTCAGCATTTAAACATTTATAATACATTTTGAGTATTAAAAATCAAACTCAGTTTAGTTTTATAACCGTTAGAATTTATGTACAAAAAGCTAGGCTTTCACTTAAGATATATAGCCTTTGCAAATTTATAACAGGAAACATCTGTTATAAAAAATTTAAAAATTTCTTGAAACATATATATTTAGAATGTTCAGTAAAACAGAATTAAATGATAAGCTCACATCAGAATTACGTGAGCTTGCAAAAACTTATGGCATTGAAGCTGCCGATTCTCTAAGAAAAATTGATCTTGTTGAAGTGCTATTACATCAGCAAGAAATTATAAATGCTGCTAAATCTGGCGCCGATCCTTACAATGAAGCAGAAGCAACTGAAGTTAAAGTAGTACCAACACCAAAAGCGAAAGCATTGAAAGCAGAAAAAGCGCCTAAAGTTAATGCTCAAGCGACTGAAACTGTTACTGCTGAAAAGCCTGCAAAGAAAAGAGCTCGTTTATCAAAAGATGAATTAGCCGCTCCAATAGAGAGAAGAAAAGAATCTGTAACACTTTTTGATGAACCGCAACACCAACAGCAAACTGAAACGCAACCAGATATGATTGTAGAATCGGAAGAAGGCAGCAGCAAACCAATATCTGCTTTGCTTGAAGAAAGTGCTGAACCAATAGTTGCCGCACCAAAGCAACGACAAGAGCAAAAAGACAAACCACAACGTGATGATAATCGCCAGCCAAAGCAACCCGGCGGTGGCAATCATCATAAAAATGAAAACAGTTATTCTAATTTAGATTTTGATAACGTAATTACAAACGAAGGTGTTTTAGAAATTATGCCCGATGGCTATGGTTTCCTTCGCTCGGCCGATTACAATTATTTAACCTCTCCTGATGATATTTACGTATCACAATCACAAATAAAACTTTTCGGTTTAAAAACCGGCGATACCGTAAAAGGTAGCATTCGTCCACCAAAAGAAGGTGAAAAATATTTTCCGCTTGTTCGCGTAGAAACGATTAATGGCAGAGTACCAGCTGAAGTTCGCGATCGTGTTCCATTTGACTACCTAACACCACTTTTCCCAACTGAAAAACTAAATTTATTTACGGATAACAACAATTACTCTACCCGTATTATGGATTTGTTTACGCCAATTGGTAAAGGTCAGCGTGGTTTAATTGTTGCACAACCAAAAACAGGTAAAACCAATTTGCTTAAAGAAGTTGCTAACGCTATTGCTAAAAATCACCCAGAAGTTTATTTAATTATCCTTTTAATTGATGAACGACCTGAAGAGGTTACGGATATGGCAAGAAGTGTAAGAGCTGAGGTTATTGCATCAACTTTTGATGAACCGGCAGAACGCCATGTAAAAATTGCCAATATTGTTTTAGAAAAATCTAAACGTTTGGTAGAAAGCGGACATGATGTAGTTATTCTTTTAGATTCGATTACACGTTTAGCAAGGGCGTACAATACAACTGCTCCAGCATCAGGTAAAATATTATCGGGTGGTGTTGATGCTAATGCATTACACAAACCAAAGCGTTTCTTTGGAGCTGCTCGTAACATAGAAAATGGAGGTTCTTTAACCATATTGGCTACAGCTTTAACCGATACAGGTTCTAAAATGGATGAAGTTATCTTTGAAGAATTTAAAGGTACTGGTAACATGGAGTTACAATTAGATCGTAAATTATCTAACAAACGTATTTTCCCTGCTATTGATATTACGGCCTCGAGTACACGTCGCGATGATTTACTTTTAGATAGAGATACACTACAACGTGTTTGGATTTTACGTAACCACCTTGCAGATATGAACAGCCAGGAAGCTATGGAATTTGTACAAGCACAAATCAAAGGCACTAAAAGCAATGAAGAGTTTTTAATTTCGATGAACAGCTAGTAAAAGGCTGAAAGGTAAAAGTTGTAAGGCTTAAGTTTTCCAGAATGGATGCTTAAGTCTTACACATTTGTAAGTTAGATTTTTGTCTAAACCTTATACCTTTAACCTTATATCATAATCCTCATGAAAAGGCATATACCCAATGCGATTACCTGTGCAAATCTGTTTTCTGGTTGTATCGGAATCGTTTTTGCATTTAAAGGCGATTTACAAATTGCTGCATATTTCGTAATCCTTTCAGGTGTTTTTGATTTTTTTGATGGAATGGTTGCCCGATTATTAAATGTAAAATCGGCTATTGGGAAAGATTTAGATTCGTTGGCCGATATGGTAAGCTTTGGTTTTCTACCGGGTGTAATTATGTTTCAGCTTTTAAAAGTAAGTGACTATTCATCAGAACAACTGCCCTATTTAGGGTTTTTTATCACTGTTTTCTCGGCTTTGCGCTTAGCTAAATTTAATAACGATGAAAGGCAAACTGAAGATTTTATTGGCTTAAACACTCCAATGAACACACTTTTCATCTGTTCCTTGCCTTTCATCGCTGTAGATTACCCACAAATAGTTGGCTCTACAATTTTATTACTAGCCATAACAGCCTTAACATCTTTTTTATTGATAAGCGAAATAAAAATATTTTCTCTAAAATTTAGCAATTTAAGCTGGGCAAAAAATAAAATTAAATTTATTTTTTTAATCTTATCTGCCATTTTAATTGGCTTTTTACAATTCGCCGCAATACCGTTTGTGTTGGTAATTTATATCGCTTTATCAATTTTGCATTTTAGAGGTGAGCGAGAATCGTTAAAACAAGTTTAGCCGATATTATACACAGCCTTAACATTCATTATTGCATCTTGTATTTGAATGCAAATTATATCTAAAACTGAATGCAATTCTTCAACTTTCGTTGTTAGCGAATCTATATTGCCTTCATTTTTTGCATCATTTTCTATCAATTGAACAAAATCTTTAACATCATCTCTACCTACATAAGTAAAAGTTGGTTTTATTTTATGGGCACAATTGGCTACCTTTTTCCAATCTTTATTTAGTAAAGCATCATTTAATTCTACCAAATAAACTGGTGTTTGCTCCAGGAAGGTTTCTAAAACTTCGATCATAAATTCAGGATCATGACCAACCATTTCTTTAAGATAGGATAAATCTAAGGGATGATTATCTCTGTTATCTTGCATAAAATAAATATAACCATTTACAGTTTAACTACGTCCAAATCATCTAAAATATTTTCTGCAATTTCTAAAATAGTTTTTCCCAAAATTGGATGTTTCACATTTGGAGCAATTTCTGCTAAAGGTTTCATAACAAAGCCCCTATTTTGCATCTGCGGATGTGGTATTTGAAGTTTTCCTTCAATATTAATAACCTCATTACCGAACAAAATTAAATCGATATCTATTAACCTTTCACCCCATTTTTCTTTTCTTATTCTACCCAATTTAAGCTCAATTTCTAAAGCAATATTTAGCAACTGTAAAGCATTAAACTTTGTACTTATTTCTACAGCTTGATTTAAAAAATCGGGTTGATCTTCTTTTCCCCAAGCCGCTGTTTCATAGATTGATGATACCGACAGCACCTCTCCTGCTTCCTTCTCTAGTAGTTCAATTGCTAGTTGTAAATTCTTCTGTCTGTCACCTAGGTTTCCTCCTAGTAACAAATAAGCAATTGTGTGCTCTAATGCCATATTTAGCCTTTGTATTTTTATATCTTTACTGCACAAAATTAAAACATTTAAATGAGAGAATTTTTCAAGTATCTATTTGCCTCTATGTTAGGGTTTTTCCTATCAATCATCGTTGTATTTTTCATCTGCTTTGTTATTATTGCCGCAGCCATTTCATCGATTGATGATGATAAAACGGTAACCGTTGGCAATAATTCGGTACTGTTTTTAAACCTCGACCAAGCCATAACCGAGCGTACCCCTAAAAACCCATTCGGTAATTTACCTATTGTTGGTGGGGAAGAAAAGGACGGAATTGGTTTAAACGACCTATTAAAATCTATCAAAAGAGCAAAAAATGATGATAACATTAAGTGTATTTATTTAAATGTGGGCAGTCCGAATGCAGGTTTTGCAACCATGAGAGAGGTAAGAAACGCATTAATTGATTTTAAAAAATCGCATAAGAAAATTTTAGCTTATAGCGAAGTTTATACGCAGGGCGCTTATTACCTGGCTTCAGTTGCCGATAAATTATATTTAAATCCCGAAGGTGCATTGGAATTTAAAGGCTTTAGTTCTGAATTAACCTTTTTTAAAGGAACACTTGAAAAGGTTGGTGTAGAAATGCAGGTAATTCGAGTTGGGAATTATAAAAGTGCTGTAGAACCATATATTCTTGATAAAATGAGCGATTATAATCGCAAACAAGTTACTGCTTACGTTGGCGGATTATACAACACCTTCCTTACAGATATTGCGCAAAGCAGAGACATTCAGAAGGATAGCCTTTACAGCATAGCTGATAATTATAAAATCAGAGAACCAAAAGATGCTGTAGGTTTTAAAATGATAGATGGTTTGAAATACAAAGACGAAGTTCTTGAAGAATTAAAGGCGATTTCGGGTAAAACTAAAAAACAAAGCATTAGTTCTGTATCAATAAATGATTATGCAAAAAATAATGGTTCAACAGGTTCGGAAAAAGATAAGATTGCAGTTATATACGCAAATGGAGAAATAACTGGTGGAGAAGGTTCTGATAACCAAATCGGTTCTGAAAGAATTTCTAGAGCAATTCGCAAAGCCAGGCTAGATGATGATATTAAGGCAATTGTGCTCCGGGTTAACTCACCAGGTGGTAGTGCCTTGGCGTCGGATGTAATTTGGAGAGAAATCGTTTTAACCAAAAAAGAAAAACCTGTTATTGCCTCCTTTGGAGATGTTGCCGCATCTGGCGGTTATTATATTGGTTGCGCTGCCGATAGTATTTTTGTTCAGCCTAATACAATTACGGGTTCTATTGGTGTATTTGGTATCATTCCAAATTTCCAAAACTTAATGACAAATAAGCTCGGAATAACTTTTGATGGAGTTAAAACAGGTAAATACGCAGATATTATGGCAACAAACCGCCCTATGACTGCAGGAGAAAGATTTATCATCCAAAACGAATTAAACAGAATTTACAACGGCTTTATTACACGTGTGGCCGATGGCAGAAAAAAGACTAAAGCTTATATTGATAGCATTGGCGGTGGACATGTATGGATTGGAACCGATGCCGTACAAATTGGTTTAGCTGACAGAATTGGAAGTTTTAATGATGCTATAAACGCTGCTGCTAAAAAAGCTAATGTAAAAGAATATAAAGTTGTAGAATATCCGGATGTTATCGACCCACTAAAATCTCTTTTGGAAGAAAGTACCGATAAGATTAAAACTTACTACACAAAACAAGAACTAGGCGACAACTACCTGCTGTATCAGCAAATGAAAAAGGTAATTGCAAGTTCTGGTATCCAGGCAAGAATGCCTTTTGAAGCGGTTATAAAATAGGTTTTTATTGAATATGTAAGATGGAAAATGGAATCGAACCATCATCCATCTTACATTTTCTATTTTACCTTATCCTTCAAATTACATCTTGTTTCCTAATTTTACAGCTTATGGAGAATAAAACCATCGCCCGTACTTTACGCCTATTATCGCAGTTAATGGAACTGCATGAAGAAAATCCTTTCAAAATTAAATCAATAGCTAATGCTTATTTCAAAGTAGATAAATTACCATTTGCTTTAAAGGATAAACCTATTGAAGATATTGATAAAATTGATGGCATTGGCAAAGGTTTGGCTGCCAAAATAATAGAATTATTACAAACTGGTTCACTCAAAGAGCTAAATGATATTGTACAGCAAACGCCAGCCGGGATTATCGAGATGCTTGGTATTAAAGGCATCGGACCAAAAAAAATTCTGATTATTTGGAGAGATTTAAACATCGAAAGTATCGGCGAATTGTATTACGCTTGTAACGAAAATCGTTTAATTGAGGCTAAAGGTTTTGGTTTAAAAACTCAAGAAGAAATTAAAAAAGCGATTGAGTTTAAATTGGCTGCAAATGGACGCTTCTTGTATGCACAGGTGGAAGGTTTTGCGAATAGCTTATTTGATGAAATTTCGAAATGGATAATTAAAATTGACAATCAGTCGTGTTTAGGCTTTGCCGGTCAATATCGTCGCTATTGCGAAATTATTGATGAATTGGAGTTTGTAATAGGCACTGAACATCCCGAAAAAGTGATTTTGCAATTGCCAGAATTCGAATTGCTTTCTTTAATTGAAGGCGAAGATGCTTTTATTGCAACAACTGATACGGGTTTAAGAATCAAAATTTTAGTTGTAGAAAAAGCTAATTTCTACCTAGAACAATTTAAGCTTACAGGAAATACCGAACATGTAGAAAAAGTATTAAAACTTGCAGGAAACGGACCTTTTGCTGATGAAAACGATATTTACAGCAAAGCCGGATTAGCATTTATTGAACCTGAACTTAGAGAGGATTTTGATGAAATTGAACTGGCAAAAAACAACAACCTTCCAAAGTTAATTACCTACGAAGATTTAAAAGGCAGCTTACACAACCATTCTACCTGGAGCGATGGTGTACACCCCCTTGAACAAATGGCTGTTTATTGCAAAGAAATTTTGAACATGCAATATTTGGGCATTTGCGACCACTCTAAAACAGCTGTTTATGCTAAAGGCTTGAATGAACAAAGGGTTTATGGACAGCATCAGGAAATTGACGAACTCAATAAAAAACTTGCTCCGTTCAAAATTTTTAAAGGTATTGAAAGCGATATTTTAAGCGATGGTTCTTTAGATTATTCGGATGATATTTTAAAAACTTTTGATTTCGTGGTGGCATCTGTCCACAGTAATTTGCGCATGGATGAAGCAAAAGCCACTACTCGATTATTAAAAGCTATAGAAAATCCATACACTACTATTTTGGGGCATCCAACTGGTCGTTTATTATTGAGTAGAGCTGGTTATCCGATAGATTACAAAAAAATTATTGATGCCTGTGCTGCAAATAAAGTAGTTATTGAAATTAATGCAAATCCCTTACGATTAGATTTAGATTGGCGTTGGCACCGTTATGCACTTGAAAAAGGCGTTTTACTATCTGTAAATCCTGATGCGCACCGAACAGAGGGTTTCCATGATATGAAATATGGAGTTTTGGTAGCTCGAAAAGGTGGCTTAAGCGCTAATAAATGTTTGAATGCATTTTCATTAGCCGAGATAACTGCATATTTTGATAATCGCTTAAAGGCTATTTAATTCCCAATATTCCTATATTTGGGAAATATAATTATTTACATGCTAGCAGAAAAACTTATTACCGCATACAATACGAAACCCAAACCAAACGTACTTGTCATTGGTGATTTAATGTTAGATCATTACGTTTTTGGCTCGGCAAATCGTTTATCACCAGAGGCTCCCGTCCCTATTATCAACATAAATAAGGAAACTAAAATTGTTGGTGGAGCGGCAAATGTTGCCAGTAATTTAAAAGATTTAGGAGCTAATGTTTCCTTAGCCGGAATAGTTGGTAATGACCTAGCTGGTGAGGAAATTAAAAACATTTTAAAGGTCAATCAAATTGACACGAGTTTAATAATTAATGATAATAACAGAATTACAACGGTAAAAACTCGGATAATTGCCGGAAATCATCATATCGTTCGGGTAGATAAAGAAGATACTCATTCAATTTCTGAATTACTTGAAAATAGCTTTTTAGATAAATTAAATGCTAATTTTTCAAATGCAGATATTGTTGTACTATCTGATTATAACAAGGGTTTGCTTAGTCACAACCTTACATTAAAAATCATTGAAAAATGTAATCAGCTTAATATTAGGGTAATAGTAGATCCGAAAGGATTAGATTACAGCAAATATCTTGGTGCGTATATTATCAAACCAAACCGAAAAGAATTAGCCGAAGCTGCTAAGAAAGAGAAACTTACAAATAGCAATGATTTAGTTGAGGCGGCAAACTATATTTTTAAAATTACACAAGCTAATTATCTTGTAGTTACGTTATCAGAAGCTGGTATTGCAGTAATTAGTAACTCGGATAGTAAAATTATACCCGTTGTTGCTACAGAAGTTTATGATGTTACCGGCGCAGGAGATACCGTTATTGCAACACTTTCTTACTGTTTAACCATGGGCTTTAGCGTAGAAGAAGCAGCAACTGTAGCCAATTACGCCGCAGCAATTGTTATAAAGCACATTGGTAGTGCCACAACCAGTATTCCAGAAATAGTACAATCCATTAATCAATGATTTTAAGAGAATTAAATCACCATAAACAAACCATCGATAAAGTTATTGACGAAAACATTCCTCAAATTGAAGAGGCTTGTAAAATGCTTATTGAAACAATTAATGATGGCGGAAAAATATTATTAGCAGGTAACGGTGGAAGTGCAGCAGATGCCCAGCATATTGCAGCAGAGTTAACAGGTAGATTTGTTAAGGAGAGAATTGCATTACCTGCACTCGCTTTAACCGTAGATACCTCGGTTTTAACAGCAATAAGTAATGATTATGGCTTCGAGCGGGTTTTTGCCCGACAAATTGAGGCATTTGCGAAACCTAATGATTTATTTATCGCTATATCAACCAGTGGAAATAGCATTAACATTTTGGCTGCTCTAGAAACAGCAAAAAGTATTGGTTGTAAAACGCTCGGATTATCGGGAAAAGGAGGCGGCGAAATGAATAATCTTTGTGATATTAATATCGTTATTCCTGAGCAAAACACTGCACGAATTCAGGAAATGCATATATTAATTGGGCATATTTTATGTACAGCAATAGATGATTTGTACTAATATGAACAAAATGAAAGCGCTGGAAGAAAAGTTACTTTCGCCAAATAATTTGGAAGAAAAAATTTTAAAGTGGAAAGAAAACGATGATAAAATTGTTTTCACCAATGGCTGCTTTGATTTGCTTCATCCTGGTCATGTAGCCTATTTATATGAGGCTGCAAGTTTAGGAAATAAGTTGATAATTGGCTTAAATACAGATAAATCAGCAAAAAAAATAAAAGGCGAAAGCCGACCAGTAAATAATGAATATAGTAGAGCGATTTTACTTGCTACTATGTTTTTTATTGATGCTATTATACTTTTTGATGAAGAAACACCGCTTCAATTAATAAATAAAATTAAGCCAGATGTATTGGTAAAAGGTGGTGATTACACGCTTGAAAACATTGTAGGTGCAAAAGAAACATTAGAATTGGGTGGAAAAGTAGAGGTGCTTTCTTTTTTAGAAGGATACTCTTCATCGGCGATTATTGAGAAGATAAAAAAGGAAAATCGGGCTTGAAAGATCCAAAGAAAATTTTAGTTATCAGGTTCAGTTCTATGGGAGATATTATTTATACTACTCCTGTAGTGCGCTGTTTAAAAGAACAAATTCCAGGTGCTGAGATACATTTCCTTACCAAAAAAGAATTTTCATATATTTATCAGAATAATCCCGATTTAACGAAGCTTCATATTTTAAAAGATACGCTTAATGAAACGATTAGCGATATCAGAAGAGAAAATTTCGATTTAATAGTAGACTTACACAACAACCTTCGCACTTCTATAATAAAATTAATTACCCAAATACCGGCTTTAACGTATAAAAAGGACAGAATTACTAAATTTCTAATTTTAAAATTGAGGTTAAAGCATCTTATCGATCCTCGGCATCTGGTAGAACGATACTTAGACGCTGTTAAAACTTTAGGAATAAAGAACGATAATAAGCCTATAGATTATTACATCGCCAAAGATTATAGTTTGAATGATTTTTTGCCTGAGAGCCACCAAAAAAAGTTTGTTGCTTTTGTTATTGGAGCCACTCATTTTACCAAGCGGCTTCCAAATGATAAGATTATCGAAATTTGCAAGCAACTTAATCTTCCTGTTGTTTTACTAGGCGGTGCAGATGTTAAAGATAATGCAGAGATTATAAAAAGCGCATGTGGTAATAATATTTTCAGCACTTGCGGTTATACCAATTTAGATCAATCTGTTTTCCTCGTATCAAAAGCAGACAAGGTTATTGGCTTTGATACAGGTTTAACTCATATTTCTGAGGCATTTAATAAACCACTTGCTTCTATTTGGGGCGGTACCACACCAGATTTATTAGGTGTGCAACCTTATAAAATTTCGGATTCGTTTATTGTAGGAGTAGATTTAGATTGCCGGCCATGCTCTAAATTCGGTTTGGAAAAATGCCCTTTAAACCATTTCAATTGCATGAAAAACATTCCAACCGAAACAATTGTTAGTTTTATAAACGGATAGAAAATATGAAACAATTACTTTTAGTTCGTCATGGAAAATCGGATTGGGGTAACCTCGATTTGAAAGATTTTGATAGACCACTAAATAAACGCGGAAAAGAAAATGCGCCTGAAATGGCTGAACGTTTAATAAATAAGGGTTTCAAATTCGATTTGATAGTGAGCAGTCCGGCAAAACGAGCCAAATCAACTGCTAAATTCTTCGCTGAAGCATACAAAATAGAAAAAATTCAATACGAAGAATTTATTTATGAGGCCAACTCATCTACGCTCTTGACAGTGGTTAATGCTTTGAATGATAAGGCAGATACAGTTATTATGTTTGGCCACAATCCTGGTTTTACAGATTTTGCTAATGAGTTAAGCGATGCTGACATTTATAATATTCCAACTGCAGGAATGGTTTTGATATCTTTTCCTTTTAATTCTTGGAAAATGGTAAGCAAAGGAACCGGAGAATTGGTATTCTTTGATTACCCGAAGAATAGCGATGAAGTTTAGATTTTTGCCACGGAAACAGAGAATTCATAGAAAAATCTACTTATGCTCACTTTCCTAAAGGCTCCTTACCTTTGTTAAATAAACCTGATAGAACGGAAAGCCCGGAGTGAGGAACGAGCGAGGACTTGAAGTGATAGCAGGACTGAAAAATCAAAAGAACTACCGAACGCACATTTCCAAAATAAACTCGAAAATCATAACCTTGAAAATAGTAATTTTAACTATCTTTGAAACTATAAATAACGAAAGTCCGGCAATAGACATTTCGGTGAATTCATAACCTCATCTCCTTTGGTTATTTCATAATTCGTATCGCCGGAAGATTTATCCATTAAATTATCTGTACATGAATTTTGATTATAATACTACTCGAAGCCATTTGATTTTATCAGAATATGGCCGAAACGTTCAAAATATGGTGAAGTATATTTGCGAATTGCCAACCATTGAAGAGCGAAATAAATATGCCCAGGCGGTGATTGACTTGATGGGATTTTTGCAACCACATTTGCGTGACGTTGCCGATTTTAAGCATAAACTTTGGGACCATTTACACATTATTTCTGGATATCAGATTGATGTTGAAAGTCCATACCCTAAGCCTTTGCCAGAAAATGCTTTTAAAAAACCAGAACCCTTGCCTTATCCACAACAAAGAATTACCTACAAACATTATGGTAAAACTGTTGAAAATTTGATTGAAAAAGCAATGGGTGAGCAAAACCCTGAAATTAAAAAATCTATGGTTCAAGGGATTGCGAATTTTATGAAAATGGCTTATGTAACCTGGAATAAGGATAATGTTAGCGATGATACCATCATTAAAGATTTGAAATATTTATCAGGTGGACTGTTATCTCTTGATGAAGGTGTAAACTTGGCTAAAGTTGAGTTTAGGGCACAAAACCCTCGCCAGAATAACAATAATAACAATAACCGCGGAAGAACGAATAACAACAATAATAACGGCAAAAACCGTCAGAATAATAACAACAACCGCAGACCAAATAGCAACAACAAACCTAAATACTAAAGAAAGGTGGAAGGTTTAAGGTATAAGATTGAAAGTGACAATTAGAAGGCGAAAGGTAATAAGGAGCTAAACCCTAAATAAATACCCACCCCATCTTGATACTTCATACTAATGATACTAAACACTTGATACTACAAACTACAAAAAATATATGAACGCATTTGAAATAACAGGCGGAATTAAATTAAAGGGCGAGATTACACCTCAGGGCGCCAAAAATGAGGCTTTACAGATTTTATCGGCGGTATTGCTTACCAAAGAGAAAATAACCATCAGCAATATTCCTGATATTAAAGATGTAAATAAGCTGATTGAATTATTGGGTGATTTAGGTGTAATTGTAGAGCGTATAGACAAAGACACTTACACTTTTGAGGCGAAAAATATTGATTTGAACTTTTTCGAGTCTGATACTTTTAAAGCTAAAGGTGGAGGTTTACGTGGTTCGATTATGATTGTTGGTCCGCTTTTGGCCCGCTTTGGTAAAGCTGCGATTCCGAAACCAGGAGGTGATAAAATTGGTAGAAGAAGATTGGATACGCACTTTATTGGTTTCGAAAAGCTGGGTGCGAAATTTGTTTACGATAGCAAAAAAGCTTTTTTTAATGTTGACGCAACCGATTTAAAAGGTGCTTACATTTTATTGGATGAGGCATCGGTTACGGGCACTGCAAATATTGTAATGGCTGCTGTTTTGGCTAAAGGAACCACCACCATTTACAATGCAGCCTGCGAACCTTATTTGCAACAGCTTTGCAAAATGTTGAACCGCATGGGAGCGAAAATTTCTGGAATTGGCTCTAATTTGTTAAACATTGAAGGCGTAAAAGTTTTAGGTGGTACGGAACATAGAATGTTACCTGATATGATTGAAATTGGCTCTTTTATTGGCTTAGCAGCCATGACGGAATCAGAAATCACGATAAAAAATGTTTGCTATGATGAGCTTGGCGTAATACCAGAAGTTTTCAAAAAACTAGGAATTAAATTAGAACGCAGAGGCGATGATATTTATGTTCCATCGCAAAAGCATTATGAAATTGATACTTTTATTGATGGCTCCATCTTAACAATTGCCGATTCACCATGGCCAGGTTTTACGCCAGATTTGTTGAGTATCGTATTGGTTGTGGCTACACAAGCGAAAGGAAATGTGTTAATCCACCAGAAAATGTTCGAAAGTCGTTTATTCTTTGTGGATAAACTGATAGATATGGGCGCTCAAATTATTCTCTGCGACCCACATCGTGCTACAGTTAATGGTATTGATAAAAAATATAAATTACGCGGCATCAGCATGACATCTCCTGATATCAGAGCTGGCGTTTCATTGCTTATTGCTGCTTTATCTGCAGAAGGAAAGTCAACCATTTACAATATCGAACAAATTGAGCGAGGTTACCAGGATATTGATACACGTTTGCGTGCTTTAGGCGCACAAATTAAGCGTGTAAATGCCGATGCACCAAGCCATTAGAAAGGTGGAGGGTTTAATGGTGTAAGGTTTAAGGTGAAAACTAAAAATTTTTAACGCTAAAAGATTGAAGTTAAAATAGCATCATACAAAAATACCCGAGTAATATCTTTTACTCGGGTATTTTTGTATAACAAATTTACTTGATTATTAACTCACTCTTTTTCCTTTTAATAACATATTCAAAGCATCATTTAAGGTTCCGGCCTTTTGAACTTCGCCTTCATTTACAAAATAAATTTCATCGGCATTTTCGATGGTATTTAAACGATGGGCAATGATAACCAGCGTAGTTTCTTTAGATAATTTATTCAGAATACTGCTTAACAACTGCTCTGTTATTG
Source organism: Pedobacter lithocola (assembly GCF_042650845.1). NCBI lineage: Bacteria > Pseudomonadati > Bacteroidota > Sphingobacteriia > Sphingobacteriales > Sphingobacteriaceae > Pedobacter > Pedobacter lithocola. The sequence continues at coordinate 1,356,050 of NZ_JBHSBW010000007.1, forward strand.
TATCAATATTAGCAGTTGCCTCATCCAAAATCAGTAACTCGGGGTTGCGCAAAACAGCTCGCATAAAAGCAATTAACTGCTTTTGGCCTAAACTGATGCTATCAGAACCTGATGTAATTTGAGTGTTTAAACCCTCATCAAAAATTGCTAAAAGCGCATCAAGATTAGCATCCTGAATAATTTTTTTCAATTCATCATCACTTACATTTTTATACTGACTGTTGCCATATAAAATGTTATCCTTAACACTTCCAGTAAATAAAAATGGTTCTTGCAGGATAAAACCAATTTTTTGTGTGCGTTCTTCTGCACTAAAAGAACGAATATCTTTTCCATTAAGTAAAACCGTACCTTTTGTGGCATCATACAACCTCGAAATTAATGAGGCGGTTGTGGTTTTTCCTCCACCAGTTGGCCCAATTAAAGCGTAAGTTTTACCTTTTTCGAACCTTAAATTTATATTATGAAGAATTTCTTTTGAATCATCATAAGCGAAATGAACATTTTTAAACTCAAGCAAAGCATCTGAAGTAATCGCTTTATCGCCTTCTACCTGTTGCAGATTCGTATCCAATAAAAGGATTTGTGAGATTCTATCCCAACTTGCCATTGCAACTTGAAAGCTTGTCCAAAGGGCGGCCAATTGCCTAAGCGGATTATAAAAGTTAGTACAATAGGAAATATAACTAACCAGTAAGCCTAATGAAAACTGCCCAATAGAAATCAAATAAATACCAAAAAGCAATACAATTAACTGAGCGGCACTAGATAATAATCCATAAACCGGAACAAAAATATTATTCGCCAAACCGGCACCAATAGCCATTTTGTAATTCTCTTTATTGGCCTCATCAAAGCGTTTCCTAAAATAATTCCTGCGGTTAAAGGCAATAATCACTTTAAAATTGTTTAAACTTTCTTGAATTTCGGCGCTTAAACCACCAGTACTTTTTAAACTTTTAGCATTTTTTGCTTTTACCCAAGGCGATAATGCAACGGTAAACAATACGATGATAACCGCTGGTGAAAGTGCAGCTGCACCAAGTTCTAAATTGATAGACAATAAAAAAATCCCTGCACCAATCATCGTTACAATACTGCTAACAAACTGCATCAGCGATTGCGAAAAAAACTGATTAATTTTATCGGTATCGCTATTTACCCTCGAAATTAAATCGCCGGCCTTATTCTGATTGAAAAATGAAACGGGCAATTCTTGTAATTTATTAAAAATGGCATTTCGAAGAGTAAAAAGCATTCTCTGCCCGATACCACCCATTAATTTGGTTTGCGTGTAGCCCGTAACCATCGCAATCATATACATCACAAGCAAAATTCCTCCGAAGACCAAAACGCCATGAAATTGCTTGGTTCTTATGTAAGTATCGATAGTGTGCCCAACTAAGAGCGGTCCAAGTAGAAGCAAACCAGAGTTTACCAAAATTGCAATTAAGGCCAGCCACAGGTTTCTCTGTTCATCAGAAATGAATTTCAGCAATCTTTTAAGCGCATTGTAAGTTGATTGCTTTTCCTTACTATCGCTAAGTTGGTTAAGATTGTATTTCATAATTGCTGGTACTCTGTTGTGAATTATAAATTTGAACGTAATCCGGACTTGTCTTTAACAGTTCCAAATGTGTTCCTTCGGCAATGATTTCGCCTTGCATCAACAAAATTACTTTTTCGTAATTTTCTACTGATGCTATTTTTTGGGTTACTGATAATAACGTTAAACCCGGATAATTTTGCTGAATATTTTCCAAAATCCGCTTTTCTGTATTGGTATCTACTCGGGCAGTGAAATCATCGAGCAATAAAATTTTCGGATTAACGGCCAATGCTCTCGCCAACATAATTCGTTGTTTTTGACCACCAGAAAGGCTATTACCGCGTTCAGAAACAATGGTGTTTAATTTATCTGGCAAGTTATCTACAAAATCTTTAAGCTCTGCCGTTTGTATAGCTTTCGCTAAAGATTCATCAGTAACGGTGTCACTAAAAGCAATGTTTTCACGGATGCTCATATTAAACATAATGCTATCCTGAAATACAAAACCAACCTGTTTATGGAAATTTTCTTGATTGTAGCTGCTGATTTCTTTGTTATCAAAAAGTATTTTACCCCCATTTGGGTCGATTAATCCTGTTAATATGTACAGCAATTGGGTTTTCCCTGCAGCGGTTGGGCCGATGATTGCTGTTTTTGAACCAGGCTTAGCAGAGAAAGAAATGTTTTTTAAAATTGGTTTTTGCCCAATGTTTAGTGAGATGTTTTTTGCTTCTACATTGCCAATTATGGTTTCGTTTGAAGTTCCTGGATGTTTAATTTCTGGAGCATTCAATACACTTTCTATTCTTTGATAAGATGCAGTTGCCTGAGCAATTACGTTACTCATAAAACCAATAACCAAAATTGGAAAAATAATTAAGGCCAGATAACTGTTGAATGCGGCAAATTCGCCTAAAGTCATACTGTTGGTGATTACAAAATGACCACCCAATACTAAAATTGTTAAGCCCGATAAGTTGGCTACGAAAACAATTATTGGAATTAAGCCTGCAAATAAACGCAGAATGGATAAACCTAAATCTCTTGCTTTAGCATTTGCATCAATAAATTTATTGTATTCGAGCTGTTGCGAATTGATGACTCGAATTAATGCAGCACCTAATATGCTCTCGCTGATAACTTTATTTAGCCAATCGATTACTTCTCTACTTTTGATGAAAAGCACCCTCACTTTTTTTAACACAAAGAAGAATGCACCGCCGATAATTGGCACAATTGCAATGATGCATAATGCCAATTTCCAGTTTATCATCAGCAGAAAAATACTTGCACCAACAATTAAAAAGATAGATGAGGCCAATGAAACGATTGCCTGAGAAACAAACATTTTTATCGAATCGGCATCGGACGTAAGGTTTGTAAGCAACTTTGATGGATTCGCCTGGAGAATGTAAGCATGGCTTTGTCGCGAAATTTGGTCGGATAGTTTGGTTCTCAAATCTCTTGCAACACGTTCTGATGCATAAGTTTGTACGATACTTTGGAGATAAGTAAATATAAAAACCAGCACAATTGCTAATGCAAACTGAAATAAAATCGAGTTTAAATCGAATGTTTTGTTGGTATATGAATCGATACCGTTTGCAATAATTTTGGGAAGTAATAAATTGATTCCGTTACTTAGTAAAGCAAAAAAAATCAACAGAAAAATTGAGCCTTTGTATGATGCAAGCAAACTAAAAACACTTGGTTTTTTAGCCTCTTTGGGTTTTGCCATGTTGTATAATGAACTTTTGTAAAAATCAAATTTAAGCCATTAATCTGAATAGACTGTATGTTTATTTGAATTTTTAAGTTTAGGTTAATAACCTCACCATATCAACGTTTTTGCATTAACTTCTTTTGTATGTTACCTCTCCTTAATGAGAGGGATTTGAGGACTGTAAACCTCACCCTATCACGTTTTTGCATTGGCAAGTGTTGTACACTCCCTCTCCTTAAAGAGCGAGATTTGTTGGACTGTAGGTTGATGCGAGAGATTCATAGCACAGCTTTTTATTTATTTTTAAATATGAAGTATATAACAAACACAATTCAGTAAGAGTACACAGTTTCATTAAGCACCTTCCATTTCATTGCCGCTAGTTTTAACCAACAGAAATATATATATTCTTCCCAAAATGAAACAATCCTTCGTTTTTAAACGGGATGGCAGCGATATACTTTTTTGGTGCAGCTCTCTTTAAGATTCAGTACAAACATTCATTAAAAAGATATAGCGAACAGCCCGACTGCTTTCTCCGATGAAACACTTCAGTACCTTTACATATCATTTAAAAACAAATTTGAGCCTAAACATTGCTACCTTTGCTACAAAACCATTGAAGAAAATGGTTAACCCACATTATGATTGAAATAGGAAAATACAACGAGCTAAGAGTTTTAAGTAAAACTGAGGCTGGTTTAAATTTAACAGATGGCGATAAATTGGTGCTTTTACCATATCAATACGTGCCAAAAGGTTTAGAAATTGGCGAAAACGTTAGCGTTTTTGTTTACATCCAAAAAGATGGCCGATTAACTGGAACTACCCAAAAAGCTTACGCGGAAGTTGGCGATTTTGCTTTTTTAAAAGTTCTTTCTGATGGCGACGATGGTATTTTTATGGATTTGGGAATCGACAAAGATGTTTACGTACCAAGCAAAGAGCAAAAAAGACCAATGCAAAAAGGCTACAAATATGTGGTTTATTTGTACCTCGATGAAAATAACGACCGCTTATTGGCATCATCTAAATTGCAAGATTTTGTAGAAGAAGAGGATTTTGATTTCGAAGAGGGTGATGAAGTGAGTTTATTAATTACAGAAGAAACGGATTTAGGTTTTAATGCAATTATTAACAATACATATATAGGTTTGCTATACCACAACGAAGTTTTTGATAACATTCAGATTGGTGAGCAACGCAAAGGGTGGATTAAAAAAATCCGTGTGGAAGGAAAAATTGATTTAACCTTACAACCAAGCGGTTATGGTCATATTTTAGATTCGAAAGAAATGATGCTGGCCGAACTTAAAAAAAGTGGCGGTGTAATTGAATTGGGCGATAAAAGTTCTCCCGAAGAAATTTACCATCGTTTTCAAATTAGCAAAAGCGCTTTCAAGAAAACCATTGGTTCACTTTACAAAGAACGTTTAATTGTCCTTTCTGATGATTCGATTAGGTTAATTACCGACGAAGACGCGGAATAAAATGATTAATTTTTCAACCATATAAGAACATTCGAGCTTGAATGTTCTTATATGTCTTACATGGTAAATATCTTCACATGCGCTTTCTAGAAAATATTTATTTATTTTATAAAGAACCTTCAATAACTCTGATGAATCAGTAGTTTATTTTTGAACCATATAAGACATATAAGAAACACATATGCTGGGTGTAGAATCTGGTATTCTTAATTTAAATTTGCCTAGAAAAATCTATATAATCTCTAAATAAGTGTAATCACCTTCTAAAAATAATCCTCTTGTGCGGTCTTAGCGAACAGTTGTGGTGCAAAATTTACCAAATACAATTCTTTTTTAGCCCGGGTTACGGCGGTGTACAGCCATCTTAAAAAATCCAAATCTATCATCTCTTCCGTTAAATAACCTTGGTCGGCGAAAACGGCATCCCATTGTCCGCCTTGTGCTTTATGGCAAGTAACGGCATACGCAAACTTAATTTGCAAAGCATTGTAAAATGGGTCTTGTTTAATGGCGAGCATACGTTGCCGCTTGTTGGCAATATGACTGTAATCTTCATTTAAACCATCAAAAAGCTTCTTATTCTGTTCATAAGGCAGATTTGCAGATTCTAAATTCAGGGTATCTAACATTACCTTGCAGCTAATTTGCCCAGCTGATTGGAAATCCATAAACTCTAAAGTAGCATCAGCAAAACGGAAACCATAACGTTCTTCGTCTCCCCTTACCCGAATCACCTTCGCCATATCACCATTAGCAATGAAAGAGGTTTCTTCATTTTCGGGCAGCCAGAAATAATTGTTGCGCACCACCATAATTTGGTCGCCACCCGTTAATTCTTCTTCGCGATAGAGCAACCTCGCCCTGATTTGTTGATTATAAATATTAGCCGATTTATTAGAACGACAAACCACTAAAGTGTTTTCCATGCCAAATTTCCGGTAGGCATATTCTAAACCCTCAACCAAGCGAGCGCCAGCCATGTTGTAAATATCCTTGTAATTTTTTGTTAAAAATTTTGGTAAAGGTTTATCAGGATTATTAGAAATCTGGTTCCTCAACATTGTTGCATTAGCTAATATTCCTGATTTTTTTTCCTGCCTAACCACTTCTTTCAACTCAATAGCAGTAATGGTTAATGCAAATTTATCTTTCAAATATTGCTCGTTCAAAGCAGGGCTTTCCAAACTCCCAACTGGAGGTAATTGTGCCGTATCGCCCACAAAAAGTAAGAAACAATTTTTACTATTGTAGACAAATTCCAGCAAATCCCTCAAAATAGAAGAACCTGTTTCGTTAAATTCATCGGCAATCATAGATGCCTCATCAATAATAAAAAGTGTGTTTTCTGATAAATTTGGTGCCAGCTGAAACTGCATTTCTGGAGATGCAGCAGAACGTTTCCTATAAATTCTTTTGTGAATGGTTAGTGCTTTTCGGTAAGAATACTGGCTCATCACTTTCGCCGCCCGCCCGGTTGGCGCCAACAATTCGCTCCTTAAATTAAACTTTGCCAAAACTTTTACCAAAGCCGCAACCGAAGTTGTTTTACCCGTACCGGCATAACCTTTCAAAACAAAACAACGATATTCATCCTCTTCCTGCAAAAACTTCGACATCCGCTCGCAAAAAAGCAATTGCTCTTTGGTTGGCGTGTGTTCGTAAGCTTGGGCAATGAGTTGACTTTTATCGATGTACATGTATATTGAATGGTATTATTTGTGAATGGTTTGACTTAAGTTTTTGGAAAGCAGTTGCAGTACTCTTCGGCCGCAGCAGTCCGTCTTTCCGCTATATCTTTTTTGTGAATGGTTGTGCTGTTTCAATTGAAGTATGCAACAAAAAAGGATGCCGCTGCAACACGGTTTAAGTGGCAAAGATAGAGGCTTTTTTTAAAGTTGGTTGCTGCAAAATGTATAAAGTATTTATTTAGTTGGATACTGTATTGTATAGAAATTTCCTAAGATTAAAACTGCGATAACAATAAAGACCTCCCCCTGCCCCCTCCAAAGGGGAATAGCATGATGGAAATCAATATTTTCTAGAAAAACTAGAGATATCATCTAGCCTTTCCACCTAACTAAGCCTTACCACATCATCTCCGTTTTACTCTAATCCGGCCTAACAAATTTTTCGGCATAGCTTATCCAGGCCAAACCACTAACTTTAATAGAAAAATTTTCAGCCGGCAATTTTTGTTTCTTTTTGTTGTCAAAAAGAAAAAAGCCCGTCCGGCCAGGACAAAATATAATGTCAAATAAGCCAATTACAACAACAACGTCTCAATCCTATGCGCCATCACCATACTCTGCTGTTTGCTCCAACTAAAAATCGTAAAATGACCATCTTGCGATGCAACCAGACCAATAGCTTGCGGCTGGTCGTTAACAAACTGTGCAACTGAAAAATGCCTCGTTCCACCCAACTGACCAGGATATAAAATCTTATCCTCTCCACCAACAATTGGTTCTGAAAAAGCAATCTGTTCAACCGTTGGTTTCCCTTTTGCACGACCTATTTTAGCACCAAAAGCAAGTAAATCAAATTGGTCGTTAATAATTGTAGCACCATCAACAGCCGTTAAACCTGCTAAATGCTCAACCTCGCGACGCAAAGCACCCTGAGAAAAAATTTCAGTTTGGTTACCACTTTGTTTAGCCAGATTAGATAAACCACAAAAAGGTGGCTCAACTAAATACTGAATTGGGTGAATGATAGATTCTTCCCACTTTTGGTCGTTTTTCGGTACAATAAGCAATGCACCACCGCGACCATGACCACGCATCGAAACCGAAAACTGAATCAGAATATTTATTGGGTCGTTCCAGCTTGCGAGCACCGTTAAATCTAACAAAGCTTTTAAAATCGGCGGACAATCGCGGTTTAAACAACTCGTATCATCCACAATTCTAATTTGCTCTCCTTTTAAAACTGCCACATTAGTAAATTTTCCAATGCCATAAATCCTGCGGTGTTTAATTACAATTAAGCCAGGCTCCGAAACATCTACAACAAAACAAAAGTTGGGAATATTTAATGTTGTACCCCAAATGTAAAGTTCGCCATCTTCTTCCCAAACGCCTAGGTGAATACCCGAACGCTCAATCCCAGGTGCTATTTTGGTAAGCGTATTGGCATTTAAGGGTAAAGGTTTTGCAAATTTTAATGGTTTTGAAGTTTGCGAGGGCGGTAAAAAAGCAATAGAAATTCGTGGAGAGTGCCCCTCTTCTTTCCGTAAGCTACTCCAAAAAGCAACATCAATTAAGGCCTCAATAATTTTCTTATCGGGCTGAGTTGCCAAATCTTCTTCGCCTTGTGCCACCGCATTTTCATGCATTTTAATAAAATGTTGCTCAATTTTAGCGGCAACGGTGTTCGCTGCTTTATAAGTAGGCGTGTAACTCATGTTTCGAATTTAAGCCGAATATTTTGAATTTTGAATAAGCGAAAAGTTTGATTTTGGTAAAAAGATTGAGTTTGATTTAACCGCAAAGAACGCAGAGAAATGTTAAGCATCAAGACGCAAAGGACACTAAGCTATTTTATGTATAAAAAAATTGAAGCGCCTAACTTTGCGTCCTTTGCGAAAAAACTTTGTACCCTTTGCGGTTAATCCTTAAAAAACTCTATTTTTGTTTCAATGAGTAAAAACAGTCTTTTATTAGTCAACCCGAATTTTAAAGCTGATGCATCTGCAAACTGCCATTTATTGTTAAAAATAACGAATGATAGTTTTTCTTATGCAGTGGTAGATAAAGGTTCGGAGCAGATTAATGTAATCTTCGATAAACAAGGCTGCGAGGATTTGGAACACGATTTGAAGGTTGCTTTTGAAAATGATAATCTTTTATCTCAAAAATATGAAGCAGTAAAAGCTGCAGTCCACACATCTAAATTCACATTCATTCCTGATGAGTTGTTCGATGCTGATAACCTTACAGTTTACTCAAAATTCTTAGGTTCAAATGGTGAAATTCATACCAAACATAATGAAGAATTAGGTTTTAACACGCTTTTTTCAATAGATAAAAATATTGAGGATAAACTTCCTTTAAATACCATTTTCTATCCGCAATCATCTCCACTTCTCGCTTTGTTTAGTCACTTATCAGGCGAAGCATTATTAATTGATTTTACCGCCGCATCATTTAATGTATTGTTTGTAAAAGATAAAAAAGTCAATTTTCAAAACCACTACCAAGCCGAAAACGCTGAAGAATTTAACTATTTTTTGTTATTGATTATCGAGCAATTGGGATTGAATGAGTCTACAGCGGTTTATTTGCAAGGTATTATAAATGAAGATGATGACTATTACAATACTTTGCTAAAATACTTCAATAACTTATACTTCTTTCTTCCCGCAGGCAAACAGGATAATGAATTATTGGCCGATATGCCTAAACACTATTTCAGCGGATTACTTGCTTTAAATTTATGCGAATAATTGGAGGAAAATTAAAAGGCATACGATTGCAACCTCCTGCAAATTTGCCCGTTCGCCCAACAACAGATATGGCCAAAGAGGCTTTATTTAACATCTTAAATAACAAATTCGACTTTGAGGCCTGTGAAGTTTTAGATTTGTTTTGCGGAACAGGAAACTTAACTTTTGAATTCGCCTCTCGTGGTGCGCAAAAAATTTTAGCTGTAGATAAGGACTACGGTTGTATAAATTGGGTAAAAACTACTGCTACCAAGCATGAATTTAACCAAGTTGAAGTACGTAAGGGAGATGTTTTTAAATTGCTGAAACAAATGACGGGTTCTTACGATTTAATATTCGCAGACCCGCCCTATAATATGCCAAACATTCCCCAAATTCCCGTTTTGGTAAAAGAGCAGCAATTGCTTAAAACCGATGGACTATTGATTGTTGAGCATCAAAGCAATATGAAACTAAACAGCCAACCTGGTTACACTGAAACTAGGAAATACGGCAATTCTTCATTCAGTTTTTTTGAGTTTGTTTAATCACAAAGTATTCAAAGCTTAAAGCAAGAAAATCCAGAACTTATTAAAGGTTTATAAATTACCATCATATCGATGGATGCAAAGAAATATTTAAAATTTCGGTCTGTGGAGACACAGACCGAGGAAAAAAAACTTAAAGCTATTTCTAAGTCTAAAAATCAATTGCCTTAATAAATAAAAATCAGAGCTAACTACCCCGAGATTGCATTTATAATATCATATTGCGTGATAATCTCAATTTTACCTGATTCATCTTCTACCAAAACAGCAGAATTCTCCTTATTTATTAATGATGATATTTTATCAATTGATGTATTTAAATCAACGAAAGGAAATGTTGCTGTCATGATTTCTGAAATAGCAGCAGATTTTAATCCCGGATTTTCTAACAATGCTGATAGAATATCACTTTCTGCAATTTTACCAACAATCATACCTTGCTGAGTTACTGGAATTTGCGAGATATTCATTGATTTTATGGTGTTAATTGCTTCTAAAACAGATTTAGTAGAATCTAAAGTAACGATTTCGGTAGCATCTTTTTTAGCCAAAATTGATTTTGCCGTTAATTTCTCATCTTCCAAAAATCCGCGTTCGCGTAACCAATCTTCGTTATACATTTTACCCATGTATCTACTACCATGGTCATGAAAAATTACCACAACAACATCTTCCGGTTTTAATTTATCTTTCAACTGAATTAAACCACCAATAGCAGCGCCAGCGGAGTTACCTACAAAAATCCCCTCTTTACGGGCAATATCACGAGTCATTAATGCAGCATCTTTATCAGTTACTTTTTCGAATAAATCAATAACGTCAAAGTTCACATTTGCAGGCAGAAAATCCTCTCCAATTCCTTCTGTGATGTAAGGATAAATTTCATCTTTATCGAAAATTCCGGTTTCTTTATACTTTTTAAATACCGAACCATATGTATCAATTCCCCAAATTTGAATGTTTGGATTTTTCTCTTTCAAGTATTTTCCAGCTCCAGATATTGTTCCACCAGTACCAACACCAACAACTAAGTGCGTAATTTTACCTTCAGTTTGTTCCCAAATTTCTGGTCCGGTTTGTTCGTAGTGCGCTTGCGAATTGGCTAAATTATCGTATTGATTTGGTTTCCATGAATTTGGAACTTCACGCTCTAAGCGAGAAGAAACCGAATAATAAGAGCGTGGGTCTTCGGGCTCAACATTGGTTGGACAAACAATAACTTCAGCACCAAAGGCACGTAAAGCATCAACTTTCTCTTTCGATTGTTTATCAGTTGTAGTGAATATGCATTTGTAACCTTTAATAATAGCTGCCATTGCAAGCCCCATTCCGGTATTTCCTGATGTTCCTTCGATTATCGTTCCGCCTGGTTTTAGTTTACCACTTTTTTCAGCATCATCAATCATTTTAACCGCCATACGGTCTTTAATCGAATTACCAGGATTTGTAGTTTCTATTTTGGCCAGAATTGTACCTGGAACATTTTTCGTAATTGTATTTAATTTTACCAATGGCGTATTGCCTATGGTTTCTAAAATATTGTTATACCACATGTTGCAAAATTAAGCAAAGGCATTAAGTATTTTACAAACTATATTTTATTTGAAACAAAATTTTGTAAATTTTATAATAATAGAATTATATATCATAATCTATTACTATGATAGGGATTATAGATTGATTATTGGGGAAAATGCAGTATTGCCTTTAGAGTTTATCCAAAATCAAATTTATTAAGCCAGTTTATAAACCTTACCAGGGAGTGAAATTATTATACCTTGCATTTCTAAGGTAAGCAATACAATGGCTAATTTGCTCTGCTGAATGTTCAACTTAATACAAAGTTCATCAATAGCTAACTGACCATGCTGTAGAACTTCAACAACTTTTTGCTCATTCGCAGTCAGGTTAAGTTGCAATGTGGTTTGAGCTTGTTTCTTTTTCTCCTTCACTTCATCATCCCAACCTAAATAATAAATCAAGTCATGTGCATTGTTAATTAATCCTGCCCTATTAGTTTTGATGAGAAAATTACAACCTTCAGAAAAAACATCATTTGTTCTACCCGGGAAAGCATATACATCTTTATAATACGAATTGGCAATTTCAGCGGTAATTAATGCACCGCCTTTTATAGATGCCTCCACAACTATAGTAGCATCTGCAATGCCTGCAATAATTCGGTTTCGTTGTGGAAAATTTTGCCTGTCAGGATTCGTTAAAGTAGGATATTCTGAAAGTAAACCACCATTCAATACCATTTTTTGTGAAACTGCTTTGTGAATCTGTGGATACAGTCTGTCCAAGCCATGCCCTAAAACTCCAACTGTTGCAATATCATTTGTTATGCACTCTTTATGTGTAGTCACATCAATTCCGTAAGCCAAACCACTTACAATTAAAACATTGTAAGGAGCCAGAACTTCGCAAAGTTGCCTGCATAATGTTCTTCCGTATTCAGTTGCATTTCGTGTACCAACAATGCTGATAATTCTTGGATGATTTAAATCTGCTTTGCCTTTAAAATAAAGTAAAATCGGTGGATCAAAGCAGTTTTTTAAGCGTTTTGGATAATTTTCATCTGAGAAAAAGAGAACTTCTATACCATGCTTCACAATAAATTTTAATTCTTCAGTAGCTCTATTTAATGCATCGGTACTTAATATGGCTTCAACGGTTTTCTCCCCTATTCCTGGTATTTGGAGCAGTTGCTTTTTATTAGCAGAAAACACGGCTTCGGCACTGCCGCAATATGCCAGTAAGTTTTTGGCATTTACCGGACCAATTGATTTAATAAAAGTTAATGCAATTTTATGGAGCGTACTCATTGATGTTTAGGCTAAGGTTAATAAATGCGGGATGATTTATTTCCTTAATTAATAGCCTAAAAATCGATATCAATTAAGCTTTTAAGCGGTATATGTATATTATTTTTGAGTTGAATGTATTTTTCTGTAACCGCCCAAACTGTTGTATCAACCCGTTTCGGACCAATGGTTGTATTAAATGTAATTACTGCTTTTGATTTGAACTCATTTCCAAGCCTTTGAGCTTCATCTAGTTTAACTTTTAACTCATCAGAATGATCTTCCTTAGAATTAACAATATTTAAATAGCTTATATGTTCTTTTTCTACGATTTCTATCGGCATAATATGTCTTTGACTGTTTTTATTAAACAAGCTTATTAAAATTTTAGAAAAAAAGCAATCTTTGAACTGTAATTTTAATTTTTTAAATAAAAAAAAGCCGGTATGAGTTAAATACCGGCTTCAAAATTTATTTGTTTGGTTTATTTGTTCAATTTTAACTTTCGGGTTTCTACCATTCCTTTAAATTCATGATTTAATTTTTCGTTAGCATTATCAATTTGGGCACGAGAAATACCTGATGTGCTGCTTAAAGTATTGTCTTTAGCGAAAGCAGAAAAATTACCATTCACAGAATAGTATAAAGCTTGCGACAAAAGTTTCTCTGATGTATCACCAAAATCTTTTGTCAAATCATCTGAAACATCCTTATCTACGACCATTCCAGCAAAATAATCGCCTTGATTTAGTTGATTTTTAGTTTGAAATTGGGGAATATACAAATCGCTTTTATCAATTCTTAATGAAAAGAAACCAACAGGTTTGCCAAATGTGGTTTTACCTATTAACTTAACATCCATAACTGGTTTTAAATTGTTAATCAATAACTCACTAGCAGATGCAGTACCACCTGTTACAAGGAAATAAACTCTCGATAAAGTATTAAGCGAGCCTCTTTTAGCAAAAACTTCTTGGTTTCCTGCTGCTGGTGTAGGTTTGTAAGAGTAATCGAAATATGAATACAAACGTGTTACACCATCGGTTCCTTTAGCATAAAATTTTTGATTTTGAAGAATTGTCGCCTGTTCATCTTGCATAGTTTGTGTCCAATAGGTAGTGTACATTACCTTGCCATTCTGAGCAACTGGTGCAATTAAGTTTGTAAAAGCTTCTGATGTAGCAACAGAACCACCACCATTATATCTCAAATCTACTACCAATTCTGTAACACCATCAGCAGCAAATTTTGCAAATGCAGCATCTAATAATGTGATAGAATTTGTTGTAAAACTATTAAAAACAATATAGCCTACTTTTTTTGCACCAATAGTATAGGTATTGGTATAAAGAATTGGGTTGATGTTATAAGTTGCACGTGTTATTGTAATATCTGCTGATGTTCCATCAGGTTTAAGTACCGTCATGGTAATAGATGGATTGCTTCCAAATATTGCATTGTTCAAGTTATCTATATCACTTTGGCTAGATCTACTTACACCACTACCGTTTACTTTTGTAATTTGAAACCCTCTTTTTAAACCTTGTGTAGAGGCAGGAGAACTGGGATAAACAAATTTAACTCTAAGCAGATTAGTGGCATCAAAATTTGCTGAGAAGCCATAATCTCCACTTACACCACCAAGCTGTGTTGCTACTGCACCATCATCCATAAAAGAATATTTATCCTTTCCACCTGTGCTTGGCAAACCCCTAAGTGCTGCGATAACCGCATCATTAGTGTTATATTGTCTTGGGTTAAAAGCAGCATAAGTAGGCATACCAACATTCCAAAGGTAGGTTTGCTGTGCGTATAAATAAATAGAATCCTTTGTAAGTTCAGCCCTTGTTGCTGGCGTGGGTGGCGTTGTTGTTAAACCACCATCTGGCGAAACTGAAGATTTCTTACATGATGTTGCTAACCCTACAACAACAATTAAAGCACACATTATCAGGTTATGCGCAGAAAACTTTCTTATCATATTTATTTGTAAATTTTTAGTGACTCAATATACGGCAAATTAATTGATTTAGATTGCTGCTCATCAACTTTATTTGCACCAACAACTAACGCATCAATATTACTTAAATTGTTGCTGTTTAATATGTTCTGAAAAATTTCTGCTTTGGTTTGATTTAATTCCGTTGTAAAAAAAACTGTTAAATATTTTTCAAGCCCGTTCCACTCGGTTTGCCGTATTTTATTTAATTGTTGTTCTGCATTGCCAGATGTTACAATAAATATTTTTTTTCTATCTAAAACTAAATCTTGTAGAAACTCGAGCATGTTTTTGTAGAGTAGTAATTTTAATGGCAACCTTGCATTTTGATGCAGTAAATCAAAATTATGCTGATAACTCTCTGCAATTTTGAACTGAGAAACTGTTTTAGCAAACAAACCTTCCTGTCCGTAATTTTCATATTCAGTTCGCATAAAATCTAAAATAGATTGTGCATTCTTTTGCTCACTATATTCGATAAATTGCGCAAAAAGATAATACACCTGTAATAGATAATCCTTTGCAGGAAACAATACATCATCAAGCTCGAAAATAACTATCTGTTTATCTTTTGCTAATCGATATGCACCCATAATTAAATGGTAAAAAGTTTATAATTTGATGATTTATCTAATGTAAAAGCTCCGTTCAATTCTTCTAAAAAATTTTGAGGAATATTATTACTGGTCGAAAAAACACAAACTCCTTTAACAAAAATATTCAGTTCGGGATTTGCACTTTGCTCTGTAGCAACATATTGGTCTATCAAATCCAAGTTTGGGAGTAATACTTCAATCCCATATTCGCTAAACAAAACAGCCGATTTCGCTAAAGGTTCAATTTCGAAGCTATGTAGAGGAATAATGGTATCAATTGATTCTGTAATGCAAAAATTCAACAGTATATGCGCAATACTATCAGCATTTAGCGTTCCTAATGATGTAAAGGCATAATTTTCTGTGGTAATGCCTGGAACATCACCATAATCAGCTAATAAAACAAAATGATTTGGAAATGCTTTTAAAAGCTTAATTGTTTTGGCGTTATTTCCGCCGGTAATTAAAATCTTCAATTGAAAAATATGTTATATGTTGTATTGTTAAACTGAAAGATTGCTTGGTAAAAGAATCAAACAAACAGTTAAAAATCAAAACTCTTAAACCTTGCCCCTATACGATTAAGCCATCTTTCATGGTTACAATTCTATCGCTAGTTTTTGCTAAATGTTCATTATGAGTTACAATTACAAACGTTTGCTGAAAATTATCACGTAAGCTTACAAAAAGCTGGTGCAGTGCTGCTGCATTTTCTGAATCTAAATTTCCTGAAGGTTCATCGGCAAGGATTATGGATGGATTATTTATTAACGACCTTGCAATGGCTACACGTTGTTGCTCTCCACCTGATAATTGATTCGGTTTATGGTTTGCTCTGCCCTTCAATCCAAACAGATCCAACAATTCCAATGCCCTGGTTTCAGCTTGTTTTTTATTAGTTTTTGCGATAAAAGCTGGAATACATATGTTTTCAATTGCACTAAATTCAGGCAACAAATGATGAAATTGAAAAACAAAACCAATATTCTGATTTCTAAAAGAACTTAGCGACTCTCCACTCAATTCATTTATAACCGTTCCTTTTAGTTCTACAGAACCTTCATCGGGTTTATCTAATGTTCCCAAAATATGTAAAAGCGTACTCTTACCGGCACCCGAAGGACCAATAATACTAACAATCTCTCCCTTTTGTACTTCAAAATTTACGCCTTTTAAAATTTGTAAATTTCCGTACGATTTTCTAATACCCGTGGCTTTTAGCATAAATCAAAATTAAGAATAAAGATAAAAGAACAAAGAATAAAGATTTAAAGAATAAAGACCAAAGTTGAAATCGCAAATAACCAATATCCTGGCATGATATAAGTAATCTGTGAAATTCCTAACCTGTGTAATCAATCCGAAGTAACATTAAAGAATACCCTCGAATAAAACAAATAATCTTTGCAATCCCTAATCTGTGGAAATCAATCCGAAGGAACATAAAAGAATAAAGTCTTAAAAAAATTTGCAAATACAATTATCTTATTTAACTTTGAAAAACAAAGCACTTTTAAAAATGAGTAATTCTGAGGAACAATTAAATGCATTAAAAGATATCAGGCAAATGATGGATAGATCATCCAGATTCATTTCTTTGAGTGGTTTATCGGGTGTTTTCGCTGGTTTCATAGCCTTAATTGGTGCTTACTTCGCTAATGAAGAAATTTTAAAGTTTGTTAATGGCAGAGGATATTCTTTTGGTGTAGAAGGCGAAATGGATTTAGAATACAATCTTGTAAAGCTTGCAATTATTACCCTTATAGTTTCAATAGCTGGTGGCGTTCTTTTTACCTATAGAAAAAGTCAGCGCAATAACCTCCCGATTTGGGATAAAACATCAAAATCGCTTCTATTAAATTTATTCACTCCATTAGCAGCAGGTGGTTTATTCATCATTGCATTGTTATTTAATCACCCAAATACGTATAGCATTATTGCTCCAACGTGTTTAATATTTTACGGATTAGCATTGATAAACGCCAGCAAATTTACATTTAGCGACATTCGATACTTAGGCTACTGCGAAGTAATTCTTGGATTGATTTGCATGTTTTATGTTGGTTATGGTTTAATTTTTTGGGCTTTTGGCTTTGGCATTCTGCATATTCTTTACGGACTTTTAATGTATTTTAAATACGAAAGAGGCAAGTAATATGAAAAACCCAATAGCAGATTTAAATAAAATATTTGATAGTAGAATTAGGTTAGGCGTAATGTCGATACTAATTGTAAACGACAATATAAGCTTTAATGATTTGAAACAAATGTTAGAATTAACTGATGGAAACTTGGCTTCGCACCTAAATACTTTGGAACAGGCAGAGTTTATACAGGTGCATAAAGGTTTTATTGGAAGGAAAACCAGCACCACTTACGCAATTACGGCTTTAGGAAAGCAAGCTTTTAAAGCTCATTTAGATGCGCTTGAAAAAATGATCAAAAAACTATAAAATTTTTTTTTAAATATTCACTTTGAAAATCAAAGCACTTTTAAACTAATTAAAATGAAAAATAAATCTAATCTTCTGCTACTTTCTGCCCTACTAGGTGGTTTGTTGTTTAGCTTTCTTTTCTGGAAAGAAAGACTTGCACTCAACTTATTGATTTACAGTGTTTATATTTTGATAATCACTTACGTCAATCCTGATATAATAAAAAGCCAAAAATTCAAAATTTATGGCGCCACTCATTTGTTGGCTGCTTTTCTTGTTTTGATTAATAATTCGGATTTATCGCTTGTGAGTTATTATATCAGCCTTTTACTTTTTATAGGCTATAGCCATAACCAAAAAATAAGAACGGTTTTTACATCTTTTGGTGCTGCTATTTTACAAATGGTAACTGTTCCGCTAAATGCAATTAAAACACTTGCTGAAGTAAAAATTGGAAATTTCAACTTCAAGCCGGTTTTTAAATTGGTTAAATATGTATTTATCCCACTGGTAATTGTAACCATATTTACGTGTCTTTATTCTGCCGCAAATAGTGTTTTTGCTCATTATGCAGAAACTATCTTAACCAGCATTTCCGAATTAATAGAAAACACAATCGGCTTACTTTTTAAAGATTTAAGTGCGCTCCGATTCATTCATTTCTGCCTTGGCTTACTTGTAACAAGCGGATTAGTAATTGCCTTTTTTGATAAAAGCCTTCAAAATGCTGAATCAAACTGTAAAGAGCAACTATTAAGAGTTAGAAAAAACGCCAAATATAAAAGTATATGGCGTGAATTGTTAAGTACTTTTAGCTTTAGCTTATTAGATAAGAAACTTGCGCTTAAAACGGAGTATATAACGGCATTAATTTCATTTATTGCTTTAAATATCTTGTTGCTTTTGTTAAATAGCATTGATATTGTAACAATATGGTTTGGCTACAAGCCGTCAGGAAATTTCTCGGCTGATTTACACGATGGCACAAACGCTTTAATTTTCAGCATTGCTATGGCAATGGGCATTATTATTTATTTTTTCCGTGGAAATTTAAACTTTTACAGTAAAAGCAAAACATTAAGGTTTTTAGCCTTCGTATGGATGCTTCAAAATTTAATACTTATCGTTTCTGTATTTATTCGCGATGGTTATTACATAGAATTTTATGGCTTAACGTATAAACGAATAGGGGTTATTATTTTTGCCATTCTCTGTATTATAGGTTTAACAACCGTATATCTTAAAGTTAGCAAACAGAAAACTTTATTCTATCTGTTAAAAGTAAATGGGAATATCTGGTTTGCTTTATTACTTGCATTTAGTGTAGTAAATTGGGATGTATTTATTGCAAAATACAATTTATCGCAACAAACTAAAATCTCTTTAGATGCTGGTTATTTATTAACGCTATCGGATAAAACATTGCCAATTTTAGAGAAAAACAGAGAAAAATTGCACTTTACAGAAGGCACCGATATAAATGACAGAACCTATGCCAAACCAGAAACAGCAGAATTTTATCAGCATCAGCTCGACATGCGCATTAGTTTTTTTAAAGAACGATATAAAAAAGTAAGCTGGTTATCATGGAATCTACAAGACTGGAAAACAGCTGAATATTTCAACATCCCGAATAAAAATTAATCTATTTCATCATTCAAAAACATAATTTAAAACGTCATGAAAACTCAAGAAACACTTAACCCATCAAAATTGCGCATTACCATAATGCTTATCATTACAGCCGTTATTCTAAGCATTCCTTTGGTTGCAATGCAATTTACAACTGAAGTAAATTGGACATTGCTTGATTTTGTTGCCGCAGGCGTATTACTTCTCAGTACTTGCTTAGCAATAGAAATTGTTATCAGGAATGTTCAAAATAGCAACTTTAGAGCGGTATTATTTTTTATCATTTTGATGGCTTTGTTTTTAATTTGGGCAGAATTAGCCGTTGGCATTTTCGGAACTCCATTTGCAGGAAGTTAGCTGCAACAATTTGCAAGGAACCAATTTGCCAAGAAATACAATCTTCGTAAACTAAACCCGATATACGTGGAAAGCCACTGATTCTTCATCGGTGCTTGGAACATTAGCGGGACTGAAATTCCCGATAAGCATAAAACGTATATTTTCTGTAAATAATCGGCATTTGCTATTTGTTTAAAGGGTTTGAAATTGTAGCTTTGGGCAAATTTTGTAGCAAATGAATATTCACGAATACCAGGGTAAACAAATATTAAAAAGTTTCGGTGTTAACGTTCAAGAAGGAATTGTTGCCGATACTCCAGAGCAAGCTGTTGAAGCGGCTAAGCAACTTAAAATTGATTACAATTCTGATTGGGTTGTGATTAAAGCGCAAATCCACGCAGGTGGTCGCGGTAAAGGTGGCGGTGTAAAATTGGCTAAAAACTTAGAGGAAGTTAAACAACGTGCTACCGATATTATTGGTATGCAATTGGTTACGCCACAAACCGGACCAGAAGGTAAATTGGTTGGCAAGATTTTAGTTGCTCAGGATGTTTATTATCCAGGTGCTTCAGAAACGAAAGAATATTATATTTCGGTTTTATTAGATCGTGCAAAAGGTCGCAATATTATTATGTACAGTACCGAAGGTGGTATGGATATAGAAGAAGTTGCAGAACACACTCCACACTTAATTTTTAAAGAAGAAATTGACCCAAAAGTTGGTTTACAAGGTTTCCAAGCTCGTAAAATTGCTTTCAATTTAGGTGTTAGCGGTGCTGCACATAAAGAGATGGTGAAATTTGTAACCGCTTTATATAAAGCTTACGAAGCTACAGATTCTTCGATGTTCGAAATCAATCCTGTGTTAAAAACGTCTGATGATAAGGTTATTGCAGTTGATGCAAAAGTAAATTTAGATGAAAATGCTTTGTTCCGCCACGCAGATTACGCTGCAATGCGTGATGTGACGGAAGAAGACCCAATGGAAGTTGAAGCTAGTGCAAGTAACCTAAACTTTGTTAACCTTGATGGTAACGTAGGTTGTATGGTTAATGGTGCAGGTTTAGCAATGGCTACTATGGATATTATAAAACTTGCCGGTGGCGAGCCTGCTAACTTTTTAGATGTTGGCGGAACTGCAAATGCACAAACCGTTAAAGCTGCTTTTAACATTATCTTAAAAGACCCAAATGTTAAAGCCATTTTAATTAATATTTTCGGTGGTATTGTTCGTTGCGACCGTGTTGCGCAAGGTGTTATCGATGCTTACCAAGAAATTGGAAACATTCCGGTGCCGATTATTTGCCGCTTACAAGGTACAAATGCCGAAGAAGCTAAAAAATTAATCGACGAATCTGGACTTAAAGTTTACTCGGCAATTGCCTTAAAAGAAGCTGCTGATTTAGTAACTAAAGTTTTAGCGAATTAAGATTAAAGATTATATAAATATTTAAAACCTTTCAGTAAAACTGGAAGGTTTTTTTTGTTAGCCGTTATTTCGAAGCCGATTTTTATTCGACTTGATAATCTAATCGTTCAGTTATCTTAATTATTTGGAAAGCAAGGTTCTGTGTTCTTCGGTCAAGGTAGCCCCGCTATCACTTCAATCTTTTTGTTAGTGTTATGCTGGGCATTTCGAGATACTGCAACAAAAAGTATTTCCATTTTATCGGGTTTATTTAAGTCAATGCAGTAATTATAGGACAAACCAATCAAACGCCTAAAATATGCAAAAAGCTGCTTTTTGCATTAATCTAAAACTTTAAGCCATTTATTCAGAACGAAATTCCAAAATATCTCCAGGCTGACATTCTAAAACATTACAGATTAACTCCAAAGTTTCCAGGCGTATGGCTTTCGCCTTTCCAGTTTTCAGAATCGATAAATTAGACATCGTAATACCTACACGCTCACTTAATTCGGTAAGCGACATTTTGCGACGGGCAAGCATTACATCTAAATTTATTATTATGGGCATGAGATGATTTAAAGATAAAGTTAAATGGTTAAATCGTTTTCTTGTTTGAGTTTACAACCAAAAGCAAACACACCAGCAAACATAAAATATTCTAGCACTCTTGGTATTGGTTCGTAAAACTCTTTAAAGTCTGTAATATATTTGAGCTCTGAATTCAACACCTGATGATCTTTAAATATCCATGCCATTAGTATATAGTATAAAATTGACAACGGGATTGTGAGTGACTCGATAATTGCAATATTTTTAAGTTTAGTCACATTTTCAGAGACAAAAATTCTTTTATCAAGGATATTCTTTAGAAAACTTCGCAGTAATTTTAACTGAAAAATAGTAAACAAACTAACAATCAATAAGGATAAAATGTAAACCAGGCAAAATGGCTTACCTAACTGATTTATCTTAAAGCTACTAATCTCTAATTGGAATATTGCTGGTTTCGAAATAGAAAAATTGAATGAATCGCTAATATGTGGTAAAATATTTTGAGGAGATTTAGCTTGAACTTCAAATTTTAAAAAATCGCCTGTTTTGACTACACCCTCAGTCGCAATTGTGAAAATATTTGTTATTATCAACAATGATGCAAGAAAGATAAAGCTATACCACGATAGATCTAATAGTAACTTGTAAAGTTTAATTGATTGAGATTGAGTCTTCATATTTTAGATAGTTAAATCGTTTTCCTTTTTTAAATTCAGGGAATAATTCAAGACGGATAAGAGTGTCCATACAATTATATTGGCAATGAAAAGGTCTGTATAAGGTCTTATTCCTGTTCTTACCCCATAACCTAAAACCTCAGCCTTTAAGGTATTATCCAAACGAGATAGAACAAACCAATTAACTGTATTTATGAAGAAGAATTTAAAAAGTAAATAAGAGAATATTGCAAGCCAAATACTTCGAATGCTTTTAATTCCATCTTCAGATATTATTTTGCTAATAAGATTTTGCCTATTACTGTACAACAACTTGAAAAGAAGCAATCCAATATAAAAATAAAAGCAAATCGATATTGTTTGTTTTATTCCATCAACAAATAAAATAGAATTTGATGGCTGACTAAAATCTTTGATGATTTCGAATATTGATGAGATAAAAAAAATTAGCCATACCACTATCCACATCCCTACGGAAATTTTTTGAAGTTGTAAAAGAGTATTTTTCATATTGCTATTATTTAGGTTAAGAGATTTATTAAAGTCCAATAATTTCGTTTTTCTGAATTATGCCTTCAAAAGCAGATATTTTATAAAAGTCATATTTATTTAATTATTTGCAACACAAACATAAATTATTTTTTATTACAAATCAAAATGTATTTATTGATTTACAATAAATATTATCTGATAAACAGCTATATAGTTCCTATCTATACATTTAGTGACATATATTTTATTGGAATGGTTTTTGCTATAAGTAAAGCTGTAAAAAACTTGTGCAAACACCTACATTTTCAGCATTTTATCCTTTCGGATTGCTATACAATTTCGTAACTTTGCACACTCAATAATTTAAGAGCACACAATACGTATAAATGAGACAACTCAAGATAACGCAATCCATTACCAACCGTGAAAGTCAATCATTAGATAAATACTTGCATGAAATTGGTAAAGTAGATTTAATAACAGCAGAAGAGGAAGTAATTTTAGCAAGAAAGATTCGTGAGGGTGACCAAGCTGCATTAGAGCGACTTACCAAAACCAATTTACGTTTCGTTGTTTCAGTTGCTAAGCAATACCAAAACCAAGGCTTAACCCTAGGCGATTTAATTAATGAAGGAAATTTAGGTTTAATTAAAGCTGCAAAACGTTTTGATGAAACAAAAGGTTTCAAATTCATTTCTTATGCAGTATGGTGGATTCGTCAATCTATTTTGCAAGCTATAGCAGAGCAAAGTCGTATCGTTCGTTTACCATTAAACCAAGTTGGTTCATTAAGTAAAATCAGTAAAGCTTTCTCTAAATTAGAGCAAGAATACGAACGTGAGCCTTCTCCTGAAGAATTGGCAGACATTTTAGAAACAACAGTTGATAAAATCTCAGACACGTTAAGTAATTCTGGTCGCCATGTATCAATGGATGCTCCTTTTGTGCAAGGTGAAGAAAATACATTACTAGATGTATTGGAAAATCACGAGCCAAATACTGATAGCTCATTGATTAACGAATCGCTTTCTGAAGAAATTAAACGTTCTTTATCTACTTTAACTGAAAGAGAAAGAGAAATCATTGTATTATTCTTCGGTTTAGGTTCAAAT
Source organism: Pedobacter lithocola (assembly GCF_042650845.1). Taxonomy (NCBI): domain Bacteria; kingdom Pseudomonadati; phylum Bacteroidota; class Sphingobacteriia; order Sphingobacteriales; family Sphingobacteriaceae; genus Pedobacter; species Pedobacter lithocola. The sequence goes on from NZ_JBHSBW010000007.1 coordinate 1,379,835, forward strand.
CATCCATTATCATTGGAAGAAATTGGAGAAAAATTTAACTTGACACGCGAGCGTGTAAGACAAATCAAAGATAAAGCGTTACAACGTTTACGTCATACTTCAAGAAGCAAGATTTTAAAATCATATTTAGGATAATTTCAATTAAAATTATAATATTTAAAGACCGACAAATTTGTCGGTCTTTTTTTTATTAAGGATTTTCTTGTAGATTGTTATATATCTTTCAGCATGTCTATTAAATTGCTCAAAAAATCTACGCTGGTTTATAAACCAATCATAATATGGAATATTTTGCTAAGTATAATGATTGGCTTATTTTTCGTAATCGATGGATTTGAAAAGCCTGCCCCTTATGCAATGGCTATATTTATGAAACCAATTGGATGGACTTCTTCAATTGTTATCGAGCATTTTTTTTTGAGTAAACATCGCTATTTCTACAATAATATGGGACTAGATTTTCGTAAATTATTATTAAATATAATTTATTACGATATTGCTTTTCTTATAATAACATTAATCATTTGCTTGTTATGCCGGGACTTTTTATTGACAGTGTTACCAAGCAATTTAATCAACAAGCAATATTAAATGGTGTATTCATCAATTGTAAAATTGGTGAGGTTGTAGGTTTATTGGGTAGAAATGGAAGTGGAAAATCCACATTATTAAAAATCATTTTCGGAACTGTAAACCCTGATTTTAAACATCTAAAACTTGATGATAAACTAATTTCAAAAGGTTATTTATCCAAAAATATTTCCTACCTGCCTCAAGATAATTTTATTCCTATGAATTTATCTGTATTACAGGCAATTGAAATGCTTTGCAACACCCACCGAAAAGACTTACTGAACACCTCATTCGTTTCCAATAATTTAAATAAGAAATTAAGAGACTTTTCAGGAGGCGAATGTAGGTTATTAGAGGTTTTGATTACTATATATTGTGATGCAGAATATGTTTTATTAGATGAACCATTTTCGCAATTAGCACCTCTATTGGTTGATGAAATAAAAATTCATATTGAAAAAATGAAATCGCTTAAAGGATTTATCATAACAGATCATTATTTTCAATCTATTCTGGATATTTCGGACAGAATTATACTCCTTCACAACGGTTGTAATTATCAAATACAGAATAGAGATGATTTGATTTTGCATGGCTACTTGCCTGATTTTAAAGAATAAAATTAACGCATAAAAAAAGACCAGCTTTTGCTGATCTGTGTAGGCGAAATTTTTCTGTCGCTTTAAGATTGCTTCGTTACTAGCAATGACGGTAAAAGGTTAAAATAATAAGTGTTTAACCGTTAATCCGTTGTTTATCAATTGTTTTAAAGAATCAATACCTATTCTTAAATGTGTTTCAACATATTTCTCTGTCACACTACTATCGCTTTCAGCTGTTTTAACGCCTTCAGGAATCATCGGCTGATCTGAAACTAAAAGCAATGCCCCTGCCGGAATTTTATTGGCAAATGCTGTAGTAAAAATGGTGGCAGTTTCCATATCAACGGCCATTGCCCTTAAGGTTTTTAAGTACCTTTTAAATTCTTTATCATGCTCCCATACCCTTCTGTTTGTGGTGTAACAAGTTCCTGTCCAATAATCTCTACCATGATCGCGGATGGTTGTAGAAATTGCCTTTTGCAATGCGAAAGACGGTAATGCTGGTACTTCTGCAGGAAGATAATCGTTTGATGTTCCTTCGCCACGAATTGCAGCAATTGGTAAAATTAAATCGCCTAATTGATTTTTCTTTTTTAGACCTCCACATTTACCTAAAAACAATACTGCTTTTGGCATTATGGCAGTTAACAAATCCATCATAGTAGCGGCAAGTGGGCTACCCATACCAAAATTAATTAATGTAATACCATTTGCTGTAACACTTTGCATTGGCTTATCAAGACCCATAATTGGTGCATTATCATTCCATTCAGAAAACATGGTTAGATATTTACTGAAATTGGTTAGTAAAATATAATCACCAAATTGGTCTAATGACCTTCCGGTGTAACGAGGCAACCAGTTTTTAACAATTTCCTCTTTCGATTTTAATCCCGATTTAACAGGACTTTCTACTTCTTTTATTTTTTTCGATTTTTCTACAATCTTTTCGTCTTTTTTTACGTCTTTTTCTTCATTCATAACAATTGGATTTAGAGCCAAACTTTGCAGCAAGGCTTATTTACAAAAAATCCCTCCCGATTTCGGGAAGGATTTAATTTTTATGCGGCTTGCAACTTTTTAAAGTCAGCCTTTTCAAATTTTTCTATCGCGTAATCGAGATTTATGTGCAACTCTTTCACATCATTCTGCGTTGGCGTATCAAACATGGCATCCAACATAATGGCTTCACAAATAGATCGTAAACCACGAGCACCAAGTTTATATTCCATTGCTTTATCAACAATAAAATCTAACACATCTTCGTCGAAAATCAGTTTAACATCTTCATAATCGAAAAGCTTTTCATATTGTTTAGTTAACGCATTTTTTGGTGCAGTTAAAATATTTCTAAGCGTTTCTTTATCTAAAGGATTTAAGTGTGAAAGCACTGGAATACGACCAATCAATTCAGGAATTAACCCGAAAGATTTTAAATCCTGCGGTGTAATATATTTGTATAGATTTTTCAAATCTAAAACAGCTTCATCCTTTTTAACCCTATAGCCAACTACCTGGGTACGTAAACGATTTGCTATTTTACGTTCAATACCATCAAACGCTCCACCGCAGATAAATAAGATATTATTGGTGTTTACCGGAATCATTTTTTGGTCTGGGTGTTTTCTACCACCCTGCGGCGGTACATTTACTACCGTTCCTTCTAAAATTTTAAGTAAAGCTTGTTGTACACCTTCTCCGGATACATCACGTGTTATAGAAGGATTGTCACTTTTACGAGCAACCTTATCAACCTCATCTATATATACAATACCACGTTCTGCAGAAGCCACATCATAATCAGCAGCTTGCAGTAGGCGTGTTAAAATACTTTCAACATCTTCTCCTACGTATCCCGCTTCCGTTAAAACTGTTGCATCGCAAATACAAAATGGTACGTGTAATATTTTAGCAATGGTTTTAGCTAAAAGCGTTTTACCTGTACCGGTTTCACCAACCAACATAATGTTCGATTTTTCAATCTCAATTTCGTCTTTATCAATTTTTTGATTTAAACGTTTATAGTGATTGTAAACCGCAACCGATAAAACCTTTTTAGCATCATCCTGACCAATAACATATTGATCCAAATGCTGCTTAATTTCAAGGGGTTTTAATAGGGTAAGTGACGATTGAATGCCTTTACTATTTTTTGTACCCAATTCCTGAGCAAGCAATTGATTGGCTTGGGTTACGCATTTATCGCAGATAAATGCATCCATACCTTCAATTAACATTAAAGTTTCGTGCTTGCCGGAATGACAGAATGAGCAACGGGATTCTTTATTTTGTTTCGCCATCTTTTTTTGCGTTTCTCGATAACACTTCATCAATCATACCAAAACCTTTTGCTTCTTCTGAGCTCATCCAGTAATCACGATCTGAAGCTTTCTCTACCCAATCATATGCTTGACCAGAGTGCTCTGAAATGATATCGTATAATTCTTTTTTCAATTTTAACATTTCTCTTAAGTTGATTTCCATATCAGATGCTACACCTTGTGCACCTCCTGATGGCTGGTGAATCATAACTCTTGAGTGTGGTAAAGCAGAGCGTTTACCTTTTGCACCGGCAACTAATAAAACCGCACCCATTGATGCTGCCATACCTGTACAAATCGTAGCAACATCAGGCTGAATGTATTGCATGGTATCATAAATACCTAAACCTGCATAAACCGAGCCACCTGGCGAGTTAATATAAATCTGAATGTCTCTATCTACATCGGTTGATTGTAAAAACAATAACTGTGCTTGAATAATATTCGCATTCTGATCATAAATCGCATCACCTAAAAAGATAATACGATCCATCATTAATCTTGAGAAAACATCCATTTGAGCAACATTCAATTGGCGTTCTTCAATAATATATGGCGTCATCGATTGTGGCGATAAGTTAGCCTGTGCAATAAATTTATCTACATGTAAACCGCCAATACCTTGATGTTTAACGGCAAATTTTCTGAATTCTTGTGAATCTATGTTCATTTGTCTTGCGTTTTTATTGTTTGGCGTTACGCTTTTACTAGCGAATCGTCAAACCGGACTATAATTTTAACTATTATTTTCTATAGATGGTTAATTTCCATGCCAATTTATTTAAATAAATCTTAATGTTAAGCAAATCTGTAGAAGAAATAAAAATCTTGCTTTCTAAAGATAAATCATTATGAGAATATCGCTGATGATAATGAAGGTTAGCATTCAATAAATCAGCAAATTGACAGAAATAATAGTTTAAAATTTAATAGATTTTTTATATAAAATAAGAGCAACTCAGTGAGTTGCTCTTATTTTATAATATTCAAAAGACTGACATTTGGTCAGCTAATTTTTCTTACTTCTTATCTAAAGCAATAAACTTATCGTAATCTATTTCCTTTTCTTCTAAAGTAACAATCGTTTTAATTTGTTCGAAAGTTTTTAAAGCTTTCACTTCTTCAAAAGTACGATTAGCATTTTCCTTCTCTTGTAAAAACTGAACTGCGTATTGAGCCAATTGATCTTCAGGTAGCGGACTTGGGCTGTACATTCTAAACTGAGCATCTAATTTCGCTTTAGCAGCCTGCACTACATCTTCGTATTTAATTTCGATTTGATTGTCTTTAATGATTTTGTTTTCGATTAAAGTCCACTTAAGGTTTTTAGCAAAATCATCATAACCTTCTGCCAATTCTTCATCCGTTAATTTTTCGTTCGTAGCTTTTAACCAACGACGTAAAAATTCATCAGGCAAATCGAAATTATGTTTTTGTAAAAGTTGTTCGTATATGTCGTTTGATAGTTGGCGTTCAGCATCTTGCTTAAACATTCCTTCTACCTCTTCAGTAATTTTCGCTCTGAAACCTGCTTCATCTGTTACTGTCCCTACACCAAATAATTTATCAAAAAACTCTTGGTTTAAATCAGATTCTTCTAAACGATTAACGTTTTTAACAACCAATTTAAAGTTCGATTTTAATTCAGCAGCATCTTCTTCGGGAATATTCAAAGCTTTTGCAATTAATGCAGCATCTTCCAAAGCTTTTTGAATATCGATGGTTATTTCATCATCTTTCTTTAAACCGATTAACGATTTTAAAATTTCCTGATCTTTAACTTGGTCTAAACGAATGGTTGCAGTGCTTGTAATTCCACCTTCAAATACAGAACCATCCGGTGATAGTTGAGTTAAATCTGCATACAAAACATCATCAGCAGCAGAAACTTCAGGATTAGTCATTTTACCATAACTACGGCGAATATTTTTAATGCGGCTTTCTAAAGTTTCTTTATCAGCTTTAATCACGTATTGTGTGAATTTATCTTTCGAAGAAATGTTAACGTCAAAAGCTGGCGCTAAACCTAATTCATAATCGAATTCAAAATCATCCGTATTATCCCATTTAAAATTTCTAGAATCATCCATTTGTGGCAAAGGCTGACCTAAAATTTCTAATTTCTGTTCGGCAATGTAATTTGTTAACGTATCGTTTAATAAATTATTTACTTCTTCTACCAAAATACTTTTACCATACATTCTTTTAATGTGCGATGGTGGTACCATTCCCTTACGGAAACCAGGTAATTGAGCTTTTTTAGCTTGTTCTTTAATGGCCCTATCTACTTTTTCAGTATAATCTGCTGGTGCGATTTTGATTTTTACAACAGCATTTAAGTTGCCGGTTTTTTCCTGTGTAATATTCATTTTAGATATGAGTATTTAGATATGATAATTGAGACAGATTTCGGCTCAAACTCACATCGATTTATAATTTTTAATCAAATCAATAAAAAAATAAAACCGTTCCGATTTAACATCGAAACGGCTTCATTTATAGTGCGGATGAAGGGACTCGAACCCCCACGCCGTGAAGCGCCAGATCCTAAGTCTGGTGCGGCTACCAATTACGCCACATCCGCAATTAGGATTTATTTTGGATTGCAAAGATAGAAATTAGAATGAATTATCAAAAAGTAAATAATATATTTTCTTAATTATTTTTCACTCAAAAAGCTAAGTAACTCTTACTAAGCACTTATAATTTTATGTAGAATATTAAAAGTCAGATGATTTAATCTTTTATCTGCCTTTCGTATTTTCTGGTGGATTGTACTTTTACTAAAACTTAATTAATGTAACATCAACAAAATCTGGTCCGCCGTTTATTGGGTAACCAATAACCTTTCTTCCTTTTATGGTAACTGTTTTATCTAAATATTGGTCGAGGTTAATAGAGCCGCCTTTTAATGCGTAAGTTTTATTTTCGGCTTTTAAAATATGAGTACCATATTGATAAGTAGTCATTCCAATTTTTTCGATTTTTCCAGTTGCTGTAACACGAGTTGCTGTATCGGCAGTTTTCATTGAAGTGCAACTTGAAATTACAGCCACGAATAAAGATAGTGTTAATATTTTTTTCATAATAAATAATATTTAGATGATTTGGATTGCAAATTAAGAGAAATTATATCAACAGTTAATACAACATTTTTTGAAACTCAAAGAAATATTGAACAGCTTTAACTAATCTACTTCCGTACCAACTAAACATTTCACCATCAACCAGAATAATTTTTGAGTTAGGCATTGCAGTTTGAATTTCAGAAATGTGTTTTTCATTAAAAGGATAAGGTTCTGAAGAAAGTAAAACCATATCGCAATTTAAAGTTTGTAGTGTTTCTAAAGTAATTTCGGGGTACCGTTCTACATTAACAATGTTGGTCATTCCGTTACATAACAAGATATCATCAATAAATGTATTTTTACCCGCAGCCATGTAAGGTTTGCGCCAAATAAGGTAGGCCACTTTTTTATCAATATGATGTTGTGCCGCCAACGTTTTTAAATCGTTAAATCCTGCCGAAATAAGATGATTAAGATAGCCTGCCTCGGGTTGCCTATCAACTAGCTCTCCTATTTGGGTAATAGTTTTCATAGCATCATTCAAAGTATAAATATCACTCATCCAAACAGGGAAATATTGGGCAAGTTCTTCAATATCACTTTGTGAATTTTCTTCTTTATTGCCAATAATTAAATCGGGCTTTAAATCTTCTATTAAATCGATATTAAGCTTTTTAGTGCCACCTACTTTGGTTCTACTGGCAAATTTCTCTATCGGGTGAATGCAAAACTTGGTTAAGCCGATGATTTCTTTATCCAAGCCCAAATCAAAAAGTAGTTCGGTTTGAGAGGGCACAACAGATATAATCCGCTTTGGCGGAAAATTTATGGTTACTTCCCGGGCCATTTGGTCGGTAAAAGATTTTTGCATAAAGCAAAGGTAAGGTTTAAGGTTGAGGGATGGAAGGTTGAAGGTTTGGATGCCCAATCCCTCATACCATCATCCATTTAACATCTACCTTATTGAAACATCATCTTTCACAACGCCATCTGCAATGTGCAGAATTCGACTACCAAATTGTGCGTTTTTTTCTGAATGTGTTACCTGAATAATAGTTATGCCTTCTTCTTTATTTAATTTTTGAAAAAGTTGCATAATTTCTTCGGCTTGTGCAGATTGTAAGTTTCCGGTTGGTTCATCAGCAAGAATAATAGATGGTTGCGCTGCTAAGGCTCTAGCAATACCAACCAATTGCTGTTGCCCTCCTGATAATTGATTCGGAAACAAATCTTTTTTCGCTACGATATTAAATCTGTCGAGCAAATCGGCTATTCGGCTTTTACGTTCTGAACCGCCTATCTTTTTATATAATAATGGTGCTTCAATGTTTTCGTAAACCGTCATTTCATCAATTAAATGATATGCCTGAAACACAAAACCAATGTGGTTGCGATACAGCTCAATTCGTTTGCGCTCATTCAGGCTGGTTACATCTTCACCTAAAAATTCATAGGTACCGTAAGTGGGTTCTTCTAACATGCCTAAAATATTGAGCAATGTAGATTTTCCTGCACCGGACGGACCCATTATCGAAACAAATTCTCCTTGTTTTATGGATGTGGTTACATGGCGCAAAACGTAATTTTTTACACCTTTATTGGCGTAATATTTTTCTATGTTTTTAAGTTCTATCATTTTATTAGGGTATAAGGTTTAGGGTGAAAGGTTTAGGGTTTTGACGTATTAACCTTACGCCTTTTACCTTAAACTTCAAACCATTATTCATATTTTAGTGCATTTACTGGATTGTTTACCGCAGCCTTTCTTGCTTGGATACTAACGGTTAGAATGGCGATAACTATTGATGTTATTGTCGCAACAATAAAAGGAACTATAGGCATATCAATTCTGTAAGCGAAACCTTCGAGCCATTTTTTTATCAAAATATAAGCAATTGGCCAACTAATGATGTTTGCTGTAAGTACCAATATTAGAAATGATTTATTGAGCAAATTGACAATCTGTATGTTTGATGCGCCCAAAACTTTCCGCACTGCAATTTCTTTTGTTCTTCGTTTTGCCACAAATGTAGAAAGTGCAAATAAACCTAATAAAGATAATGAAACAGAAATTATGCTGAAAAGCATTACCATATTTATAAATCGGTTGTCGTTATCCATTACATTGGAAAATGCATCATCCATTGTTTCATACTCTAAAGGATAGTTTGGATATAACTTTTTCCACTCTACATTAATTTTATCAATAGTGGCAGCGATATTATCGGTATTAAACCTAACGAGCAGATTATTAGTGTTAGATGTGCCACCTAGATTAGTTACTTTGTAAATTGTAGGCAATACCACTTTATCAAATCCCTCATTGTGGTAATCCTTAATTACCCCAACGATTTGAAAAACCAGATTTTTATCATCCCGTTTGAGGTAATAATTTTCACCAATAACTTGTTTACCAAAACTTTTAGCTGCAGTCTCATTAATTACAATACTATTAATGGTATCTTGTTTATATGCTCTGGAAAAGATTCTACCCTTTAGAACCTGTACACCTAAAGCTTGTAAAGCATCCATTGAAACGGTAACTGAATTAAAATTCAGTTTTGTATTTTTATAATAACCCGATTCAGATACATTAAAAACGTTACCCATCACTTGTGTGCTGGTGCCCACGTATTGTACACCAGGAATGGTTCTTAACCTTTCGGCTAGCACAGCATCATAATTGGACTTAATGTTAATGAGTTGCCCACGTTGAAATCCTAAATCTTTGTTACTTATGAATTTAGTTTGAAGATGCATTACACCAATGGCTATGATAAATGTAACAGAAATTACGAATTGAAAAACAACCAGTACGTTTCGCAATGCTATTCCTCTTAAACCATTTTCATAATTTCCTTTTAAAACCGAAACCGGATTATAATTGGATAAGATCCACGCGGGATAAAAACCGGCCAAAAGCGTAACGATAATGAATAATCCCACCAACTCGCTAAGTGTGGTTAGCAACTGTTCACTGTGCCAGAAACTGAGTTGAACATTAAAATGAGCATTAAATAAAGACAAAACTACTTCGACTAAAACGATAGACAGAAATAATGCTGAAACACTTTGTAATGCAGATTCTATTAAAAATTGACTAATTAGTTGTGCCTTATATGATCCTAAAACTTTTTTCACGCCAACTTCCTTTGCCCTTTGAACAGATTGCGCAGTGGCCAAATTAACAAAGTTGATAATTGAAATGACCAATAAAAAAACCGAGATGCCTACAATTGGCTTAAGTTTCTCTACCCAACTGGTTTGAAAAGGAGGATTTGCATGCACATTGGCAATTGATACAGCTTTTAATCCAGGTCGTTTTCCATCTTTATAATATTCTTTAAAATTAATTTTTCTTTGAGAGAATGATAGTTTTTTATGCTCGAGATACACCTTTTGCAAATTACTGTTCAGCTGTGCAGTATCCGTTGTATTAAATTTTGCATACACCTGGCAATAATGAAAATTAGTTGCGTTGTTAGGTAAAGCATCTTCTTCACCAGTCCTCATTAGGGCATTAAATTTTACAGTTTGCGGGGTTTTGGGTTCTGCTACTACACCGGTAATGGTCAAATCTTGTCCAACATCATCTCGCCACATTACAACTTTAATTACCTTGCCAAGCACTTTCTCTGTACCAAAAAGTTTTTTCGCAAGGCTTTCTTTCAAAACTACCGACCTTACATTTTTAAGTGCAGTTTGCTCATCGCCTTGAATAAAATCATAATGAAACACCTGAAAAAAACTGCTGTCAGCATCTTTCATTTTACTTACTACAATTGGATTGGCATTTGCTATTTTAACAGAAAACCCTTTAATAAAATCCCAATCGGGCTGCACTCTTGTTGCAGCTATGGTGTTTGGTATTTTATTTCGTAATAAATTGGCAATACGACTGTCTTGCGTATCTTGCCAATGCTCTTTATTATCGGGAGTAAAGAAATCATGTCGTTCTCTGATTTGATAGACATTATCTAAATCCGGAGTCCACTTATCGTAACTTTCTTCATAATTGATATATAAAAGCATCAACACAAAAGCAGTTAAACCAAGGGCCAAGCCACCGATATTAATAGCAGCATAAACTTTGTTTTTCCAAAGGTTTCGCCAGGCGATTTTTAAGTTTAGTTTGAACATAGTTGGGTTGTGGGTTATCGGTTACCTGTTATGAGTTCAGACTTATAACTGGCAACCCGTAACTGGTAACTTATTGATTATTCATATTTAAGCGCATCAATAGTATTGGCATTTGCAGCTTTAAACGAACGTATGCTGACCGTGATTAAAGTGATAGCCATTGAAATAATCATAGCCAATGCAAAAGGCCAAATACTAATCTCTATTCGATAAGTAAATGTCGAAAGCCACTTAGATATAAATAGATATGCTAAAGGCCAAGCAGCCAGATTGGCGATAAACACCATTATTAAAAATGAACCATTTAACATTCTTACTAGTTCGATGGTAGAGGCACCCAAAACTTTCCTAATGGCAACCTCTTTGGTTCTTTGTGTGGCGACGAATGATATTAAACCGAATAAGCCGATAAAGGAAATAAAGATGATTACGCCTGCAAAAACTTTAAATAGAACGCCCATCACCCTTTCAGTTTCATAATACTGACTGATATCGTCATCTACAAAAGATGCCGAATAGAAGTTTTCAGGGAAGGTTTCGTTCCAGATTTTTTCTATTTCAGGCATAACAGCAAGAATCTGTTTGCTATTCATTTTTACCGCTAGGTTTCTATAATTCTCTTTTACAGTTGTAATGAGAACGGGTGAAATCGGCTCGTGCAAACTCAAGTTGTTAAAATCTTTTACAACACCAACTAAAGTACCTTCTTTGCCCCATATTTTTATTTTCTTACCTAAAGCATCGTTAAAATTAACAACGTTTAATTTTTTCAATGCAGTTTCATTCACCACAATTTCTCTAAGTGTATCGCTTTTCGAAAAGCCTCTTCCTGCTGCAAATTTTAAACCGAAAGTTTTAAAATAATTTTCATCTGCTACTTTTGTATTCACTTGAAAATTGGCCTTTTCTGTACCATTGTACCTAAAGTTACTCTCGTTGTTATTGCTTGAAGACGGAGGATTTCTGCAAAAGCTAGTCGACAAGACACCTGGAATTTTCGATACCCTTTCTTGCAAAATTTGATATTTTAATAAACTTAAACTATCATTTCTAACGCTTACCATTGCAATTGCAGATGGGTTGAAACCTAGTGGTTTCTCTCTCATATAATTCATTTGCTTAAGCACCACTAGCGTTCCAATAATTAAAATTACTGTTATGGAAAATTGAACTACAACCAATACTTTACGCAGACCTAAACCACCTGCATTTGCCGAAATTTTATTTTTTATCGCCAAAGCCGGACTAAATCCCGACATAACCATAGCTGGATAGAACCCTGCAAGAAAACTTACAACAATAACCAATACAACCATAAATACAAGGATAATTGGATGGCTGATGATGCTGAAAGAAATATTATCGTGGAATAAACTTCTCATTCCTGGTAATGCAATCTCAGTTAAAACGCAAGCAATAAGTAGGGCAAGTACGCTTATCGTTAAAGTTTCCGTAAGAAATTGAAAAACCAATTGCTTTCGTAAACTGCCCATTACTTTGCGAACACCAACTTCTTTACTTCTGCTTACGGCTTGTGCAGTAGCCAGATTAATAAAATTGATACATGCCGTCAACAATAAAAATGCACCAATAACCGCTAAACCATAAAGCTCCTTTTTAGGCATGGTTCTGTTGGCGAAATTTCCTAAATTTTCATTGTAATGAACATCGCTCAACGCCTGAGCACCAATTTCTTCTTTTATTGTAATATCTTTTTCAAAATATTTCTCCGAGAATTTCGGTAAAACAGAACGTATCTCATCAATTGAAACTCCTGGTTTTAAGAGAAAATAACATTCATCGTTTGAAGATGTATTGCCCCAACTACTAAAATCTTCATCTTTATAGTTCTTAAACGTTTGATAAGAAACAACAATATTCAAGGGGAAAGATGAATTATCAGGTATATCTTTCAAAATACCAGAAACGGTGAAATTCTCTCTATTTTGGTAATTTATAGTTTTGCCAACTGCCTTGTTCCAATCACCAAATAGTTTAGTGGCCATCTCCTTGGATAAAACTACTGTATTTGGTTGGGTAAGCGATTGACTCGGATTTCCTTGCAACCACTCGAAATTCATAATTTGAAAAAATTCTGGTTCAGCATAAAACACATCTTCTTGAACCTTTATTCTTTCCTTTCCGGCATCATCTTTGACTTTTATAATTCCACCATCCTGACGGATAGCACCAACTTTTTCAACTTGATTTTTGAAATCATTTCTAAAAGCAGCAGGCGTTGGTTTCGGCACACCTTGCGATTCTGCAAGCCCATCACCTGATGTCCAATTTGTAGTTAAACGATAAATTCTATTTTCATTGTTAAAACCCTCATCAAAACTCATTTGATAGCGGATAAAAATGAAAATCAGAATACAACTGGCCATTCCTATAGAAAGCCCTAGAATGTTAATGAATGTGTAACCCTTGTTTTTCCAAAGGTTTCGCCAGGCGATTTTTAGGTTGAGTTTGAACATATTTAGGTTGTGGGTTATGATTTACCTGTTACGAGTCCAGACTTTCAACTGGTAACCCATAACAGATAAATTATTGTTTATTCGTATTTAAGCGCATCAACAGGGTTTGCTTTAGCAGTTTTGTATGCCTGAAAACTCACCGTAATCAAAGCCATTAATAATGTACCAATTGCAGCCAGTGGCATAATCCACCAAGTTATCTCAGTATGGAATTCAAAATTATTTAACCATTTTCCCATAGCATAATAACTTATTGGGATAGCAATTACAATGGCAACGCCAATCATTTTAATGAATGATAAGGACAGTAATTGCATTAAATTTGCTACCGATGCACCGAGTACTTTACGTACACCAAATTCTTTTGTACGCTGCTCGGCACTGTAAGCTACTAGCCCAAAAAGACCCAAGCAGGATACGAAAATTGCTAGTCCACCAAAAAGATTAGATAAAATACCCAAGGTTTTTTCTGACTTATATTTTTCTTGGTACAACGAATTTATGAACGTTACTTCAGTAGGATAAGACGGGTTAAATGATTTCGTAATTCGGTTGATGGTTTCGATGTTGCTTTGTAAATTGTTTGCGTTGTTGAGGCGCATAGTAATGGTTCCGGTTTGCCCGGTAGTTAAATAAACAACTTGTGGATTGTTCGATTTATAAGGCGAATCCCAAACGTAATCATCAAAAACGCCTATTATAGTAGCATTTGTACCAAAAATGGTTATCTTTTTACCAATTGGATTTTTGTAGCCAAAAACTTTAACGGCGGAGGCGCTAACCATAACCCCACTGGTATCGGAGGCAAATTTCTTAGAGAAATCTCTGCCCTGTATTAATTTTATGCCATTTGTTTTAATAAAATCGTAAGAGGTAGCCACCTGATTGAACATCACCGTATTTACCGGTTTGGTCATACCATCCCACTTCATATCCATAAAATTGCGGCCATGATGAGAAAGACTAACTGACGATTGGTACATAGAAGTAACAGCGCCAGATTTTAGCATTTCCGTTTTGAATAAATCGAATTTGGTTTTTAATTCGCCATCCTGAGGAATTTCTACCAATGCATTTACATCAAAACCAACAGGTTTATTTTTGATGTATTGAATCTGCCGATAAATTACCAAAGTGGAAATGATTAGAATAATGGCGAAACAAAACTGCCCGACCACAAGAACTTGCCTTAAACTAACTGATAAAATAGCCTTCGATTTAATTTTTCTCTTTAAAGTTTGAATCGGGTTAAACGCAGATAGATAGAATGCAGGATAACTTCCGGCGATTAATCCGGTTGCTAAAACGATTCCTAAAATGCCAAACCAGCTAGCAGCATTGAAGTAAGAAATGCCCAAATTGATGTTTAGCAGTTGGTTGAACGCAGGCAGTGAAACTTCTAATAATGCGATGGCAAGCACAACTGCAACCAAGGTGAGCACCATTGATTCGGTTAAAAACTGAAAAATTAAAGAAGTACGATTTGCACCTATGGTTTTCTTTATGCCAACCTCTTTTGCCCGCTTTTCGGATTTGGCTGTAGCCATATTCATAAAATTGATGCAGGCAATTAAAAGAATCCCGAATGCCAAAGCCATAAACAGCCAGATTTGCTCAATGTCGCCACCAACGTTTTTACCATTTTCGAACTTGCCAAACAGATGCAGTTTGCTTGCCTGATATAAAAAATGTGGTTGCGACTGAGGATTTTGTGGTGTATTTGCCTTTACCAATGCCTCAACCTTACGGTTCACTAAGTCAATATTTGCATCCGGGTTTAATACAGCCATTGTTACGAAACTATAATTGTTCCAATTCAAATCCTTTGCATTGGCATCAACAATTTCATAAAACGACCATGGCATTAAAAAATCAAATTTGTTGGAACTATTTTCTGGCAAATCTTCAATCACGCCGGTTATGGTTAAATTTTGCTTATCCTGATAACGAACTGTTTTATTTAAAACATCGGTTGAGCCAAATAATGTTTTTGCGGTGCTCTTTGTTAAAATAACCGAAAGCGGGTTTTGTAAAGCTGTTTTTGGATCGCCTGAAATAAACTGATAATCGTACATTTTTAGAATATCAGGCTCGGCAAATTTTGAATCCTTTTTAAAACTGTTTTGCCCATTTGCAATTAAACTTTTTTCACCATAATTCATTCGGACTACATATTTTGCTTCTGGTAAGCCTTGTTTTAAAAGTGGACCTAATGCCGTTGTAGAGCCGTAAAAGGTTCCAGAAATTTTATTTCCCTCGCCTGGTACATTGGTCATCGCCATATAAACATTAGCTGAATTTTTAGCTTGTTTATCGAAATTCCACTCGTACGATACGTAGAGCAACAACATTAAACAAGCCGCAAGGCCAATAGCCAAACCAATTACATTTATGAAAGATGAAGTTTTGTTCTTCCAAAGGTTTCGCAATGCGATTTTAAGATTGAGTTCGAACATGTTTTTAGTATCAAGTATTTAGTATCAAGTATCAAGACTTTGCAAACCGCTTTAGTCTTTGGTCTTTAAGCTTTCAGCTTTATTCATATTTAAGCGCATCAACAGGGTTTGCTTTAACAGCTTTTTTTGCCTGAATGCTAACGGTAAACAAGGTTAATAAAATGGTAATTGCAGCACTTGCGATGAATGGCAAAACCGATAAATCGATTCGATATGCAAATGTTTCAAGCCACATTTTGGTTATTATGTAAGCGATGGGCCACGAAATAACGTTGGCCAATAAAACCATCCTAAAAAATGAACTGTTAATCAATTTGAAAATCTGGATATCGGTGGCTCCTAAAATTTTTCGTACCGCGATTTCTTTAATTCTACCGTTGGTAATGTATTTAGCAAATGCAAATAAGCCTAAAATTGCTATGAAAATGGTAAGTAAAGCCGCCGCAAAAAAGACAGATTGTAACTGCTCTTGTTTCTTAAAAAGCTTACCATAAAGCTCATCCAAAAATTCATAACGAAAATCTTCACCATCTTTAGGATTTATTTGAGACCATTGATTTTTTAATGTTGCTAATACTTCTGCCATTTTATTTTCCTCGATTTTTACCATGATTTGCGTTTTATATCTCCATAGGGATCATTAATAGTGTAAATGGTTGGTTGAATGGCACTTTCGAAGCCCTGCGATTTAAAGTCTTTGATTACACCAACAATTTTATAATCGATACCGCTGCCTTTAATTGTTTTTCCGATAGGATTTTTAATGCCGTATTTGGCTACCGCACTTTCATTTACAACCGCACCATTTAAGGTATCGGTTTTAAATTTCTGTGAGAAAAAACGACCTTCCTTTAATTTAATATCAAGGGTTTCGAAATAATCAAATTCTACGTTAACAAAATCAATATTAGCTTTTATACCGTTTACCGAATAACTATTTATTCCATTAGTGCCACCGGGAATATAAGTTGCCACAGTGGCAGACTTTACACCAGGAATTTTCATCATTTTTTCCCGAACTGGCTCAAAACTACCAGAGCCCAATTTCGCAGGCTGATTAAAAAGTGTTAAATTTTTAATGTAGACTACCTGATTTGGTTTAAATCCTAAATCTTGGTTTCGCATATATTTTAACTGCGATTTGATGGTTATTAAACCTATAATAAAAATTACAGCAACACTAAACTGAACAATTAATAAGCTGTTGCGCAACCAATAACTCTGTTTGCTTGTGGAAAAATTACCTTTTAAAACTAATGAAGGTTTAAAATTTGATAAAACCAACGCCGGATAAATACCAGTTAAGAAAGTTATCATTGTTAAAATCAACGGCAATTGCCAAAGCAAACCATTATCTAAATGCCAAATAGATAATTGTACCTGAAACAGATTATTAAAACTCGGCAATACTAACTCGGACAGCATTAAAGCCAGAATAATAGCCACAAAACATTGCATAAAAATCTCTAACAAAAACTGGGTAGTTAACTGCAATCTGAAAGCACCCATTACCTTTTTTACGCCAATTTCCTTTGCTCTTTTAGCAGCCTGAGCAATGCTTAGATTGGTAAAATTGATACAGGCGATAACCAAAATTAATATCCCTAAAGTTGAAAGCGCAATTAATATTTTGTACGCAGCATCATTACCGGCTTTTGGCCTTAAATGTAGATTAGCTAAAGAATCTAGAAATATTGAGGTACTTTTTACGTCTGTAACTTTTTTGCTTTTTAACAATTCTGCTTGGTATAACTTACTTATTTTTTGCCCCAAAAGTTTAACATTGGTTTCAGGCTTTAACTGTAGATAAACGGAGTAATCGTTCATTACATAATTGTCATTTTTGCCTAATTCTGCAGCAATAGAAATACCGTCAAATTTAAAGTTAGAATGTAGGTTACTTTCTATCGAACCAGCTATTGTTCCTGTTATACCAGAATTGCTCGCTCCAAATCCAACTATTTCTGGCCTATTATCAGTCTTATTTGGAAATAGGGTTTTCATACTTTCAGTACTTAAATAAGTAAGCCTTTCATCACCTTGAGGTTTCACTAAACCGCCATTTGGTTTGATATTGAGTATTTTTGCCGCATTGTAGTCAACACCAAGAATTCTTTTTGTAAAAAGAGTATTGTTTTCTTTCTTAATTGTGAGCTCAAAAGAACTTTCTTTTACCAAACCAGCCAATTCAACTTCTGGAAAGTTCTGTTTAATCGCTTCGGCAAGTGGGGCAGCAACATAGTTGGTTTTAAACTCCGGATAACTTACACCAATAACATAAATACGATCATAATTTTTATTGTCTTTATCAAAACTAGTTTCATAAGTAGCATACATCGCAATCAAAATAAAAGCGGCTAAGGCAATAGCCAAACCACCAATATTAATGGATGTAATTCCTCTGCTTTTCCAAAGGTTTCGCAAAGCGATTTTGAGGTTGAGTCTAAACATATCTGGGTTGTGGGTTATCGGTTACCTGTTACGAGTCCAGACTTTTAACTGGCAACCCATAACTGGCAACTTTTGTCTATTCATATTTAAGCGCATCAACAGGATTTGCTTTTGCTACTTTTACTGATTGAATGCTAACTGTTAAGACTGCTATAATTACCGAAATACTTACTGCAGCGATAAACGGTAACGCTGAAATGGAAACGCGGTATTCGAAAGCGGATAGCCATTTATTAATGATGATATAAGCCAACGGAAATGCGATGAGATTGGCAATAGCCACCAGTTTTATAAAATCTTTATTTAAAAGCGTAAGAATATTGGCTGTGCTTGCACCTAAAACTTTACGGATGCTGATTTCTTTTTTGCGTTGCTCCGCCATGAAAAGTGCTAAACCCAATAAACCAAGGCATGAAATAAAAATGGCAAAACCACCAAACCAGTTAGACAGTGTACCCAGAAGTTTTTCATCTTGGAATTTGACTTCAAAAGACTCATCAACAAATTTGCGGTTAACCGGGTAATCAGGTTCTATTTGTTTGATTAAATTATCAATACTTTCGAGTGAAGAACTAATATTTTGATTGGGATTTAAACGGACAATGATCACCTGAACATCATCCATGTAACTTGGATAAAATATCATTGGAGCAACTTTTTGATAAGCACTTTCCACAACAAAATCTTTAACCACACCAACATTTGTCTTTTCTACATCCCAATACCGAATTTTAGCACCAATGGGATTCTTGAGATTCATCATCTTCACGGCGGCCTCATTTAGCATAACGCTATTGCTATCTTTTTTTGATACTGTTTCAAGTGTCCTTCCAGCTGTTAATTCTGTCCCGATAGTTTCTATAAAATCATTGCCTATTCCTCTATTGTTGAATAAAATAGATTCGCCTTTCGTTTTGCCTTGCCAATGCACATCTGTAGTGTTATTTCCAGTTTCGGTAATGTCTTTGCTAAAAAATGTTACTCCTGTTGCTGCACCTGATTTTAACATTTGAGTTTTTAGTAATTCTAACTTACTTCTGTTACCAATTTTACCCTGAACCGCAATTTGAACTAGGTTTGATTTATTGTAACCTATTGGCTTATTTTTGACATAAAAAAGCTGCTGATAAATTACCGCTGTACAAATAATTAAACAAGCCGCAAAAACAAATTGAACTACTACCAAAACCTTTCTAATGGATACTGAAGAATCTGATTTAATTTTTAATCCTTTTAGTACTTTAATTGGTTCGAACGACGACAGGTATAATGCAGGATAACTTCCGGCCATTAATCCAGTAAAAATTATTAAGCCTAAAAATGTTCCCCAGAAAGTGATGCTGCTGTAATCAATTTGCAGTTTTATATTCAATAAATTATTGAAATACGGCAAGCTTACTTCAACTAAAATAAAAGCAAAAACACCTGAAAGCAGAGTAATAAAAACTGATTCTAGAAAGAACTGCCCAATTAAAGATTTTCTTGTTGAGCCTATCGCTTTGCGTATACCAACTTCTTTTGCTCTACGCTCGGAGCGGGCAGTAGATAAATTCATAAAATTTACACAGGCAATTAAAAGGATACAAAAGGCTAGCAATAAGAATATTTTAAGCTGTTCTATTTTGCCACCAACCGATTTTCCGTTTTGAAAATCATCGTACAAATGCCATTTGGTTAATGGAAACAAAAGTGCCTCGGCATTATTACCTTGTTGATTCCGTTTGTAAATACCTTTCATATCGGCATTTGCACCATCCAAAAACTTATTATCTTTAAGTTGAACAACGGTTAAGCACATATTATTTCCCCAATTTGGATCTTTTGCCCAAGCTTCTTGTTTAATAAAAAGCGCCCAGGGTGCTAGGCATTCAAAAGTGATGCTGTTATTTGCAGGCACATCTTCAATTACAGCTTCAACTTTGAGCACGTCTTGGTTCTCAAGCTTAATGGTTTTGTTTATTGGGTCTTCGTTTCCAAAAAGTTTTTTCGCCAAAGACTCTGTGAGGATTATGGTATTTATATCTCTCAACGCTCGTTCTGGGTTTCCTTTGATAAATTTGTAATCGAATATTTTCAAAAATTTTGGATCCGCAAAATTTAGACTAGCACTTATTTTATTCTCGCCAACTGAAATTAATTTCCGACTTGGATAACTGGCATGTGCTGCATATTTCACACCTGGAATTTTAGCTGCAACTTCATCAGCCATAACATTTGGGGTCCAGGCAAAACTAAAAATCTTACCATTTGCAGCAGAATTTTGATATACTACATAGGTCTTATCACTGTTCTTAAATTGCTTATCATATCTCCACTCATAAGCTACGTACAAGAGCAAAACCATGCAACTGGCTAAGCCAATGGCTAAACCACCAATATTTATCAGTGAAAACCCCTTGTTTTTCCAAAGGTTTCGCAAAGCGATTTTTAGGTTGAGTTTGAACATATTTTAGTATCAAGTATATCGTATCAAGTATTTAGTATCAAGTATCAAGACTTAGCAATAGCTTTAGTCTTTTCGCGTTATGAGCGCCTTTTCCGAATCTTCCCATCCAGAAAGATTCGGTTGGCTTATCATTAACTAAAACTATTTTTCTAAGGGTTATAGGATTTTGGCGCTTACCTTACGCCTCAAACCTTTTACCTTAAACCTCTTTTTATATCAGTTCCTCGTTTCTACTTTTGTTTATCTTTTCTGAAACCACATGACCATCTTTTAGGTTGATAATTCTGTTAGAAAAACTTGCATCGTGGCTGGAGTGCGTTACCATTACAATCGTGGTTCCCGTTTCATTTAATTCGCAAAGGAGTTCCATTACTTCGTTACCATGAGAACTATCCAGGTTACCAGTAGGCTCATCGGCTAATACCAATTTCGGTTTGGTAACTAAGGCCCTTGCAACGGCAACCCGTTGCTGCTGACCACCAGAAAGTTGCTGTGGAAAATGTCCGCTACGGTTTACGATATTCATTCTTTCTATGATTTCGTTTACCAGCGTTTTGCGCTCCGATGCTGGAATTTTATTGTAAATCAATGGCAATTCGATGTTTTCAAAAACAGTTAGTTCATCAATTAAATTGAAATTCTGGAAAACGAATCCCATGTTTCTTTTACGGAAATTTGAACGTTCTCTGTCATTCAAAGTCAAAAGTTCGGTATCTATAAATTTATAACTACCACCTTCGGGTTTATCTAATAAGCCCATAACATTTAACAAAGTAGATTTTCCGCAGCCTGATGGCCCCATGATGGAAACGAATTCGCCTTCTTTTACATGAAGATTGATGCCATTTAGCGCTGTAGTTTCTACTTCTTCAGTTTTGTAAACTTTTTCCAGATTTTCTATTTTTATCATGAAGAGATTTATTTGATGGTAAGTTTAATCTTATTTAATTGAGCCTTTTTTAATTCAACTTCAAAATCCTTTTCACCAAGCTTTTTGTGGAACATTCTGAATGTATAATTTCCTGGTTTTAGTTGAATTTCACATGTTTCTGACTTTAATGGTAAATTGAATTTTAGATTTCCATCTTGTAACAACTCAATTTTTTGGAGTAGAGATACATCTCCAACGATGGTAAAATTGGCTTTAGCCAAATTTTTGTTGTCATATTTTGCCGATTTGCTAAAAATGTTCATTTCATAGCTTATACCATTCTTAGTATCCATCCAATTGGCCTCTTTCTTAAAAATGCTTTGCGCATTCGTTACCAATGAGCAAGCAGCTAATGCAATAGTTATTAGTATTTTATTCATAGTATTTATTTGTTTATTTCAATAAGATCGTACTGATTAAATTGGTCGTACGATGATGTAATAACTTCATCGCCTTTTACCAACCCATCCAATATTTCATAATACAGATAATTCTTCCTACCGATTTTCACATTTTTCTTTGTCGCTTTACCATTGTTTACCACAAATACCCACGAACCGCCTGTACTTTGAAAAAACTGACCTTGCGCCAGAAGCAATGATTTGCTGTTATCAGATAAAGTTAATTTTGTTTGTAAAGATAAGCCTCGGCGTAAACCTTCGGGTGCAGGACC
Organism: Pedobacter lithocola; assembly: GCF_042650845.1. Taxonomy (NCBI): domain Bacteria; kingdom Pseudomonadati; phylum Bacteroidota; class Sphingobacteriia; order Sphingobacteriales; family Sphingobacteriaceae; genus Pedobacter; species Pedobacter lithocola. The sequence goes on from NZ_JBHSBW010000007.1 coordinate 1,401,973, forward strand.
TTTAAAAACCATTTCTACTTGAAACTGACCTGCAGTAACCTCTGGAATTACCTTGCTAACCGTTAAATTGTAAGTTTTGCCATTAAATTCGCAGCTAGCCGTTTGCCCTTCCTTAACACGATTAATGTAATATTCATCAACACCAGCCTGCAATTTGTAACCTTGTAAAACATCGATTTTACCAATCATTTCGTTCGAATTATAAGATTTTCCAATAACTGGGTCATATGAAGAAAGCTTGCCCGATACCGGTGCTTTGATGGTCATGTTTTCGATATTTTTACGAATCATCTCTAAACTTTCGTTCATTTGCCCCATCGATTGGTCAATTTGTGCCAATTGCATTTTACGGCTTTGGTTTTCTTGCTTAATCGCCTGGCGTACAATTTTAAGTTTACCTTGATAATACTCGTAATCCTGACTAGATTTATTAAATTCTTGAAGTGTGATTACTTTTTTACTAAAAAGATTGCTATCCAATCTATATTGACGGGTTGCAGTGCGCAAGTTATTTTCTACATCCAACACATCCTGATTCAGAACCCTTTGATTTTGCTCTAAATCCAACCTTGATTTTCGTAACTGATTAATTTGTTCAGTAGCCGCGGTTTGACTGGACGTATAACTTAGCATGGCGTTTGAGTTTGCAATGCGTAATAAAGGTGTACCCTTTTGCACCGACGCACCATTTTCGGTATAAATTTCGGCAACGGTACCACCTTCCGACGAACTTACAATAACCGAAGTTAGCGGAACAACACTTGCATTTAATAGAACTACATCTTCAAAATCGCCATATTCTACTTTACTTATGGTTAATTTATCGGCATCGGCAGTATATGTTTTTTTAAGTGATAAGGTATAGCCATAAATTACGACTGCTACAAAAGCAATCGCTCCACCTATCATAATTAAGGTTTTAGTGCTAAATCTTTTCTTCTCTATTTTCTTATCCATTGTTTGGTTGTAGTGTTCGGTTGCTTAATAACCAAGCATGTGCCAAAAGAATAAATAACATATAATTATCTGATAATCAATTATATAAATGTATTGAAAATATTATTATGTTCATTATCGAACAGTTTATGTGCGAGAGCGGACAGTTTGATTATTTTTGGAGGGGGAAGAACCTTACCCCTTCATTCCCTCTCTTCAAGGAGAGGGATAGCACAAAAAAACAAAAACTGCTACCTTTAATAGGGTGAGGTTAGAACACTTAAATAGCACAAAAATAAATGCCACTTCCTGTAATAGGCAGAGGTAACTATAAAATAAAAATATGTTAGATGCCACAGTTTTAATCATCGATGATGATGACGATATTCTTTTAAGTGCCAGATTGTTTTTGAAACAGCAGGTTAAACAGGTGATTACATGCAAATCGCCTAAAGAAATTAACGTATTGTTAAGCAAAAATGAAGTTGACATTATCCTTTTGGATATGAATTACCAAAAAGGTGCAAGCGACGGCAGAGAAGGAATTTATTGGCTGGAACACATTTTATCAATTGATAAAGATTATGTGGTAATATTAATGACAGCCTTCGGCAATGTTGAGCTTGCCGTAAAAGCGATAAAAAAAGGTGCTACCGATTTCATCCTTAAGCCTTGGGAAAACGAAAAACTTTTTGCTACCATTTCTGCCGCTTCTAAACTTCGCGAATCGAATAGAAAGGTAAAAAAACTGGAGAAAATCCATTCATCTCTACAAAAAGATATGATTCGAGGCTTCGAAAACATTGTTGGTAAAGCCGAAGGAATTAAACAACTGCAAAATACATTGTTAAAGGTTGCACCAACCGATGCAAACGTTTTAATATTAGGCGAAAATGGAACTGGTAAACAGGTTTTTGCCTACGAAATTCATGGAAATTCGCAGCGTAAAAATCAGGTTTTTATGCATGTTGATTTAGGTTCTTTAAACGAAAATCTTTTTGAAAGTGAACTTTTTGGTTATGCAAAGGGTGCATTTACCGATGCTAAAGAAGATAAACCTGGTCGTTTTGAATTGGCTGATGGTGGAACAATTTTCTTAGATGAAATTGGGAATTTAACCTTGCCCCTACAAGCCAAGTTATTAAGTGTTTTACAAAACCGAACGGTTACGCGATTAGGCGAAAGCCGCGAAAGAAAAGTTAATGTTCGCTTAATTACAGCTACAAATATGCCATTAAATGAAATGGTGACTAAAAATACATTCAGACAGGATTTACTTTTCCGCATAAATACCGTTGAACTTTTATTGCCACCTTTACGTAAACGCGGAACAGATATTTTACTTTTAGCCAATCATTTTATGCTGGTTTTTAGCTCAAAATATCATAAAGAAAACCGAAGTTTAAGCGCTAAAGCCGAAGACATGCTTTTGAATTATAAATGGCCGGGCAATGTTCGAGAGTTGCAACATGTGTTAGAACGGGCTGTAATTATGAGCGATGGAAACGAAATTACAGAAGAAGATTTGCAGCTGAGTCCGCAGCGGTTTGCACAAAATGCAGCAATGCCCGATGAAATGGCACTTGGCGACATGGAAAAAATGATGGTGCAAAAAGCTATCGGCAAACACAAAGGAAAATTATCAAAAGCTGCTGCAGAATTAGGTTTAACCCGGGCAGCTTTATACAGAAGAATAGAAAAATTTGGAATTTAAGCTCAAAGCAGAAAAACTAAAGCAGAACGCTTTAGACTGTTCGCTTTAAGCTTTTAGCTTATAAACATGTTCTACAAACGCTTTACTTTTCGTTTAATATTTAGGTTAACAGTTATCAATTTACTGGCCTATCTCCTATTTTACTTGGTTAAAAATACCCAGCTTTGGTTTACCATTATTGGCGTGAGTTTGATTTTGCTGGGTACAATTATTTCGCTTTATTATTACATTAATGAGATTCGATCGGATATTAAGCGCTTTATTTTGGCCGTAAAAACTCGCGACCATACACTAAATTTCAAGAACAAGGCTACAAAAGGCAGTTTTCCTGAGCTATATGAATCCTTTGGTGATATTCTTCAAGTTCATAAACAAATCAGGTTGGAGCAAGAAGCAATGTTTCAATTGATAAAAACCATTTTAGAGCAGGTTCCGGTGGGTGTAATTGTGGTTAACAATACAAAAACTACAGATGGAAACGAAGAAATAGCATTTTTTAATCAGGCAGCTTCTAATCTTTTAGGCGTACCAGCATATAAATATTGGCATCGTTTAAAACAACATATACCAACCTTTTCGAACGAAATTGAGCAAATTGCTGCTGGCGGAAAAAGGTTTTTAGAACTTAAAATTCAGGATAAACTTATTCAACTTTCTACAGAAGTTATCCCACTAAATCTTTACTCAAAAAACTATACCATTATTAGTTTCCAGAACATTAAAGATGAGATTGAGCAAAAAGAAACCGAGGCCTGGAATCGTTTAATTGGTGTTATTTCTCATGAGATATTAAATTCTATCACTCCAATTAGTTCATTGTCTGATACGATTAATAGCATGGTTAGTGATAAACAAAATTTAAATGCTGATGAGATGGAAGATTTAAAAACAGCACTTCAAACCATTAAACGGCGTTCATCAGGATTGTTAGATTTCGTAAAAGATTACCGCTTAATTGCCGAATTGCCGACACCAAACCTCGAATCGCACACCATAGGCGAAATTTTGAAGCACATAAAAGTATTAATGCAGCCCTTCGCTAAGGTTAAAAATGTGGTTTTAGATGTAGAACAGACTTCCTCCAAAATCACGGTTCAGCTTGATTTAAAATTGATTGAACAGGTTTTAATTAACCTCATTACCAATAGTATTTATGCTGTTGAAGAACAAGAAATCCCACATATTTCGGTGAATTATCGGTTGGAGCACAATAAACTTTATATCTATGTAACGGATAACGGAAAGGGAATTGAATCTTCCGATTTGGAGAAAATTTTTGTTCCATTTTACACCACCCGTAAAAACGGTTCGGGAATTGGCTTAACCATCAGCAGAAATATTATGAAAATGCATCGTGGCAGTATTGAGGTTATTTCGGTTCCAAATGAGCAAACAACTTTCTCTTTACTGTTTAATTATGTATAGTTATCTACTCAAAATAAATATGAACTTATACTTTTAAATTCACTAAATTTTTAGCTTATACTAACATCATTTTGATGTGCTATTGAAACAAAATTCAAACAATTACTGTTTAAACCGCTTTTATTTATGTGGATACATCAAATACAAGCATGAAAACAGTTATAATTTCAAATCGGCTGCCCGTTAAAATCATCGAAGACAATAACGAGTACACCTTTATTCCGAGTGAGGGCGGTCTTGCAACTGGTCTCGGTGATGTGTATAAAAACGGCAACTCCATCTGGATAGGCTGGCCTGGAATTGAAGTACCAGAAGAACGCCAACAAGAAGTTATTGAAAAACTTGCCAAACTTAATCTATACCCGGTTTTTTTAACACAGGATGAAATAAATCTTTATTACGAGGGCTTTTCGAACGAAGTTTTATGGCCGGTTTTTCATTATCTGGTTACCTACGCACATTACGAGCAAAGTTATTGGGATTGCTACAAATCGGTAAACGATAAGTTTGCCAAAGCAGCATTGCAAGTACTTTCAGAGACAGATAAAATATGGATTCAAGATTACCAATTGCTCCTCCTCTCTGGTATTTTACGTAAAAAAATACCACATTCAACAATAGGTTTTTTCCAACACATCCCTTTTCCATCGTATGAAATTTTTAGGTTAATTCCTTGGCGTGATGAATTATTAAATGGAATGTTAGGTGCAGATTTAATCGGATTTCACACCTACGATGATGTTCGTCATTTTTTAAGTACCACAACCCGACTATTGCCTGTAAATTCATCGGCAAATGTTTTAAGTAGTAGTGATAGGCAAGTTGTGGTGGAGGCTTTCCCGATGGGGATAGATTTTGATAAATTTTCTAACCTTACTGGGCAAGATGAAGTTCAGAAGGAGATAGAAGATTTCCGAACGGGCAAAGAAAATATGAAGGTAATTTTATCTATCGATAGATTGGATTATAGCAAGGGTATTTTAGAACGACTGAAAGCGATTGAACTATTGCTACAAATTCATCCGGAATACATAGGCAAATTCGAATTATACATGATTGTAGTTCCATCAAGAGATACGGTTCCACAGTATCGAGATTTAAGGGAACAAATAGACCAATTTGTAGGCAATTTAAACGCCCGATATCGCTCCGTAAATTGGATTCCGATAAATTATTTCTATCGTTCGTACCCAATCGAAGTTTTATCAGCACTCTATGCAACTGCAGATATTTGCCTGGTTACACCAATGCGTGATGGTATGAATTTGGTGAGTAAAGAATATGTGGCAAGCAGAAACAATAACGATGGTGTACTGATTTTAAGTGAAATGGCTGGTGCATCTAAAGAATTAACGGATGCATTAATTGTAAACCCAAACAATCTTGGGGATATAATGGAGGCTATTGTTGTTGCCCTGAAAATGCCTCTAGAAGAACAACAAACTCGTATGAAAGCCATGCGAGATATTGCAGAAAAATTCAATGTGAAGCACTGGGTTAATAATTTTATTTTAAGACTAAACGAAGTGAAAGATTCTCAAAACTCATTATTAACCAAACATGCGGTTAATTTAATAAACAAAAACATTATACAACAGTACAATGAAACATCTAGTCGGGTTTTATTTCTTGATTATGATGGAACACTTGTTGACTTCGCCGGTAATATTGATGATGCATCGCCAGATGAAGAACTTTATAGTTTGCTTGGTAAATTAACAGCTGATGAATCAAATAAAGTGGTTATCATTAGCGGAAGAAGAAATGAAACGCTGGAAAATTGGTTCGGGCATTTGAAAGTTGATTTAATTGCTGAACATGGTGCATGGCAAAAAGCCTATGGCGACAAATGGAATTGCTTGCCATTACTTACCGACCAATGGAAACATGAAATGAAAACCATTTTGGAAACCTATACCGATAGAACTCCAGGTTCCTTTATCGAAGAAAAAAGTTACTCATTAGTTTGGCATTACCGAAAAGCAGATGAAGGATTAGGCGAATTAAGGGCAAATGAAATTGTAAGTCATTTAAAAATTTTAGCTGCTGATAAAGGTTTGCAACTTATGCCGGGAAATAAGGTTATTGAGTTTAAAAACATGGAAGTAAATAAAGGAAAGGCAGCACTAAACTGGCTCTACGATAAAAATCCTGATTTTATTTTAGCCTTGGGCGATGACCATACTGATGAAGATATTTTTAAAGCTTTACCAAACGATGCATTCACCATTAAAGTTGGAAACAACATTTCGGAAGCAAAATATTACCTGAATGATTTTAAAGAAGTAAGGAAATTATTATGGAGCTTGGTAGATTCAGTTGTGAAATAATGACACAAATCCAGTTTTGACAATTTTAATCTGCAATAGGTTATTAATTTGTAAAAGCTTGTGAAGAATACGAACGATTTATTCTGCTTAAATCTTCGTAAATCTGCGGGAGATATCTAAAAAACGCAAAGCTTTGACAACTTAACAAGCAAAATGTATGTAAAGTTGTCAAAGCAATTAAGCCAAAAAAGCTCTTTGTAAATCTATAAAAATATCGGTCTATCCAATTTTATCGCTATTCTGTATGCCGCATTCATCAAACCAACATGGCTATACGCTTGTGGGAAATTTCCCCATTGACTGCCAGTTTTCGCATCAACATCTTCACTAAAAAGTAGCAAGTGATTACAATATTTAATAATATTTTCAAATTCTTTAATTGCCTCATCTATTCTACCAACACAAGCTAATGCTTCCACATACCAAAAAGCACAAATCAAGAATGTAGTTTTCGGTTTCCCAAAATCATCAGCATGAATGTATCGATAAAACAAGCCATCTTCAGTTTTCAGTTCCTTTTCAAGCGCAATTAAATGGTCTTTTGCCCTATCCGATTCTGGGTCAAGGTAATTCATCATAATCAATTGCAAAGTACTTGCATCTAAATGTGGACTACCAACTGCATTTGTATAAACCTTTCTTTCTGGGTCGTAACAAGCTTCGATATGTACTGAAGCTTTCTCAATTAATATCTGCGCTCTATTTTCAAAATCTTGTTTACCAATAGTTTTAGCCATTTTTAGCGCCGCCTGAGCACCTGCCCATTGAAACAAATTACTGTAACAGTGTACATTAGCCATATTTCTAAATTCCCAAATCCCTGCATCTTTTTCATCTATGGTTCTTTCAATTTTAGATAAAACGCTTTCAATCCATTTTACCGAATCTTTACGCTCAGAAAATACAAATCGGTGGTCGGTGTAAAGTGGTAACATAGAAATTAAAACCTGCCCATAAATGTCATTTTGGATATGCTCATAGGCTTGGTTACCAATTCTTACGGGTTGTTCTCCCATGTAACCCTCCAAATGGTCTAAAGTTTTTTCTGTGATTTCACGCTCGCCGGCAATGCCATAAAGTGGTTGATAACGTGTATCTCCATAATGAGAAATATCGGATAAGTAGTTGAAATACTTTTCCATTTCTTCAAAATGCCCAATATGGTTTAAAGATGTAAGCACATAATGTGAATCACGCAGCCAGCAATACCGATAATCCCAGTTTCTAGTACTTCCTGGAGATTCGGGCAAACTCGTTGTGCTTGCTGCAATGAATGCGCCTGTATCTTCATATTGATGAATTTTTAAAACTAGAGCCGAGCGGATAACAAATGGTTGGTAAAAACCTGCAATGGATGAATGTTTAATCCATAAACGCCAGTAACCTATAGTTTCGCGAAGAAAGTTTTCAGCTGTGCTAACTACAGGAGCCTCTAAATTATGGCCATAAGTCATGATAAGATATTTTGCCTCATTTAAAACAAAATCCTTTTCATCCAAAATATAATTAGTAGATACATTTGTACTCAATCTGATATTTTCTTCATAACCAGAATAATCGATATGATTGCTGCCTATAGTGGCTCGCATTTCTCCTTTTCCATAATCACAAACAGGCTTACACTTTATTGTAATTCTTGGATTTCCGTCAATAGGTTCAATTTTTCTGATGAACATTAAAGGTTTAAAATATCTTTCGTAAAGACGAAAACGAGGTGCAAAATCGGTAATGCGATATTTACCATCTGCAGCAGTAATTTCGGTTCTTAATACATTTGTATTTTCGATGTAGTATTGATTTGATGAAAACTCGCCTTGTGGCAATATTGAAAATTCACCACCTTTTCTTTTATCTAACAGACTTCCGAAAATGAAAGAACTATCAAAACGTGGCCAGCAAAGCCAAGATATATCAGTATTTTTATTTACATGCGCTATAAAAGCACAGTTTCCTATTATTCCTGTTTGATACAGATGCGGTTCAGCCATAAGCTATTTTTAATTTATTTAATACACTAACAAGCCTGTACCAAAAATGTTAGCAAATATTAAAATTTTTAACCAATTTTAAGGATTTAAGCATGAAGCTAAACTTTGTTAAATAAGCCTGATTGCAGTGAAAAGCCCGTAGCGCAGCGGAGGCTTGCAACGAAAAGCAGGGCTACAATCGGCAATGGAATACTGAACGTTCACTTTCAAAAAAAGCCTTACCCTATTAAAGCTAGAAGTTTGGGTTAATTCTTAAGCCATCTCCTTGAAGAGAGGGAAACAAAAGTTGGTGGTTTTAGCCCAAATAAAATCTAGCCTTTAATATAATAACAGTAGTATAAGTTACCCTTTGTTAAATAAGCCTGATTGAAGTGAAAAGCCCGTAGCGCAGCGAAGGCTTGGAACGAAAAGCAGGGCTGCAATCGGCAATGAAATGCTGAACGTAACCTTCCAAAAAAAACATAACCTTTACCAATGTTGAACACATAGATTTTTTACAAAAAAAGCCAGTTCCGAAAACGAAACTGGCTTAGTTAATTATAAATATTTATTTTAAATTACTGTTCCACTTGGTAAAACAGCGCCTTTTTTAATTACTACAATACCGTCTTTGACGGCATATAGTTCAAAATCTCCATCTTCCAAATGCGTACCGCCGTTTATTTTTACATCATTACCAATTCGGCAATTTTTATCGATGATAGCATTGTTAATGTAGCAACGGTCTCCAATTCCAATTAAGGAATTTCCTTTACTAGTTTCCGATTGAATCTCTTCGAGTGTTTGATAACGGTCGCTACCCATAACATAAGTATTCGTTACTACAGTATGTTTGCCAATACGGGCACGAATACCTAACACAGCATGTTCAATCCTACTAGCCTGAATAATACAACCCTCTGCAATAATTGCTTTTTCTAACGTTGTACCCGAAATTTTTGATGGCGGCAACATCCTAGCCCTAGTAAAAATGGTATGATTACTATCAAACATGTTAAACTTAGGAATTTCATCAGTTAGGCCCAAATTGGCTTCGAAGAACGATGAAATATTACCAATATCTGTCCAATAGCCTTCGTATTGATAACTCAAAACCCTACTTTGTTCAATGGCTCTTGGCAAAATTTCTTTACCAAAATCTTTTTCATCTTCATTTTCATTAAGAATATTAATTAAATATTCGCGATTGAAAACATAGATACCCATTGATGCAAGGAAGTTACGACCTTCACCTTGCATTTCTGCACCGGTATCAGAAACCCATTCTTCTAAGCCAGTTTTAGGTTTTTCGATGAAAGAAGTAATCATGTTTTCTTCATCTGCTTTTAAAATACCGAAATCTGTAGCATCTTTAGCAGTTACCGGGATGGTTGCAATGGTAATTTCTGCATTAGCTTCGATGTGTTTCTCAATCATTACTTTAAAATCCATCTGGTAAAGTTGGTCGCCAGAAAGAATTAAAATGTAATCGAATTCATGCGAAACAATGTGGTGCATACATTGGCGCACCGCATCTGCAGTTCCTTGGAACCAACCGGCGTTTTGTACCGTTTGTTCTGCCGCAAGAATATCAACAAAAGCCGTACTAAAATGGCTAAAGTGATACGTATTTTTAATGTGTTTGTTTAGGGATGCCGAGTTAAATTGGGTTAACACAAACATACGGTGGATGCCAGAATTTAGGCAATTAGAAATTGGGATGTCTACCAACCGATACTTTCCTGCAATTGGTACTGCAGGTTTTGAACGTGTTTGTGTTAATGGCGATAATCTAGAGCCTTGGCCACCGCCAAGGATAACGCCTAAAACTTTGTCAGTCATGTTTAAGCTTATTTTAATATTTGGTATAATTCTATGTAATTCGTTGCTGCCTTATCCCATGAATGGTCAATTTTCATCATGGTTTTACGTACTGCTTTAAAAGCTTTTTTATCATTATATAAATCTACAGCCCTGTTTATGGAGTGGGTAACATCCCAAACGCTGGTTTGATCGTGGCAAATGCCAAAACCTCCATCGCCAATATCAATAACTGTATCTTTCAATCCACCAACTCTTCGTACAATTGGAACAGTTCCATATCGCAAAGCGTAAAGTTGGTTCAAGCCACAAGGCTCTACCCTCGATGGCATTAAAAGAAAATCTGCACCTGCATACATCTCATGCGAAACTTGCTCATTGTAACCAATGTATGCGTTATATTTTCCTCCGTAAATATCTTTTAGTTGATTTAACCTGCCTTCAACCCAATTATCTCCCGAACCTAAAACCAGCACATTAATATTGTCACCATGCTGATGCAGAGCCGAATAGAAAATATCAGGAAGCAAATCTGCACCTTTTTCATCAACCAATCTACCTATAAAAGTAAAGAGAGGTTTAGAAGAATCTAATTGAAAAACATCGCAAAGGGCCTTTTTGTTTGCTTTTTTACCAGCCTCTACTGTTTTTAAATTGTAACTTTTACCTAGCATTGGGTCGGTTTCCGGGTTCCAGACTTCCGTATCTATACCATTCAAAATTCCAACCGACTTCCATCTTTCTTGCCTCAGCAAGCTTTCCAATCCACGGGCATTATCCATCATTTCATCCAAATAACTTGGCGAAACCGTAGTAACTTTCCATGCACATTTAATTGCAGCGGCTAGTGGATTTATTGCATCTTTCCAACCTAATAAACCGCCCTTCCATAAATCAAAAGCTGGCAAATAGTATAATTTTTCCCAACCAAACTGACCTTGATATTGTGCATTGTGGATGGTTAAAACCGTAGGAACTTTGCTTATTGACTGATATTTCAAGCAGTTTGCAACCATAAAAGGAATCAATCCGGTATGGTGATCGTGACAATGAATTACATCCGGGCGGTGCTCCCATTGTGCAATCCAATCTAGTGTTGCAATTTGAAAAGCCACGAAACGTTCGGTATCATCTCCATAGCCATAAACATTTGGTCTATCGGTTAACCCTTGAATATGAATAAGATACAAATCAAAACCCAGTTTATTAGATTTTTCTTTTAAAACCCGATAAGAAAAGTGATTATTTCCGTAGTTCGACCAGGCATCGTAAGTAACCTCAAAATCGCTTTCGCGTATAAATTTTGTGTCGTATGCAGGTATAACCACCTTGGCAATGTGACCTATTTTATTTTGGTATTTTGGTAAAGCCCCAACCACATCAGCTAATCCGCCAACTTTTGCAGCAGGGTAACACTCGGCGCTTATATGTATAATTTCCATCAAATATTTGGTGTAGATAACTTTAGTAAGTTACTAATTGTTTTGTTGTTTGCAAATAATGAAAAATAATTTTTTGATGGGAATTTTTAGTAATAATCTGAGATTTAAATCTAAATTTTTCCGAATCGGAGATCTTCATATTGTCTTCTTTATTTTAAGGATAATGATTGAGATTTATTTAATAAGGATTTTTTGGAAGTGAAAGCTCAGTATTTCATTGCCGATTGCAGCCCTGCTTTTCGTTGCAAGCCTTCGCTACGCTTCGGGCTTTTCACTGCAATCAGGCTTATTAACAAAGGATAGTTCCTATCTATGGGAGTTATTTTTAAGTTATGTTTTAGTTAGGTTAGAACCACAAACCTTTGTTTCCCTCTCTTTAAGGAGAGGGCTTACTCAACTAACCTAAACTTTGAACTTTCATCGGGTGAGGTTTTTTTGGAATTGAACGTTCAGCATTTCATTACCGATTGCAGCCCTGCTTTTCGTTGCAAGCCTTCGCTGCGCTACGGGCTTTTCACTGCAATCAGGCTTATTAACAAAGGATAGTTCCTATCTATGGGAGTTATTTTTAAGTTATGTTTTAGTTAGGTTAGAACCACAGACCTTTGTTTCCCTCTCTTTAAGGAGAGGACTTACTCAACTAACCTGAACTTCGAACTTTCATAGGGGAAGTTCTTTTTGGAAGTGAACGTTCAGCATTTCATTGCCGATTGCAGCCCTGCTTTTCATTGCAAGCCTTCGCTACGCTTCGGACTTTTCACTGCAATCACGCTTATTAACAAAGGATAGGTCCCTATCAAAAGGAGTTATTTTTATTGTTTGAAAGTTATAAGGTTGGAACTAAATAACAACGTTTGCCCTCTCTTTCGAAAAGAGCAACCTGAACCAGACCAACAAATCATTAATAGGTTGAGGCTTTATTCTCCTGCCATTATTTCATAGAAATCTCTAATTGGTTGAAACTGTGGATGCAGCGAAACTACATCACCGAATACCAACAAAGCTGGTGCAGTAATATTCTTGTCTTCCACAACTTCAGCTATGGTGTCAACAATGCCAACAGCTATTTTCTCATCGTGGTTGGAACCATTTTGAATCACCGCGACTGGCAGTAAACCTTTGCTTTCGGCTTGAAAAATAGCAGCAATTTCTTTTACCTTTTCAATTCCATTAAGCACTACGATAGTTGCTTTTGTTTTAGCAGCAATATATAAATCTTCAGAAATTTCACCTCTAGAATTTGTTCCGGTTACCGCCCAAAAACTTTCACTTAGATCTTTATAAATCATCGGTATTTTCTGCAAGCTGGGTGCACCAGTTGCACTCGAAATACCAGGAATAATTTCAGTAGGAATACTGTAAGATTCTGCAGCGTCAATTTCTTCGTAACCTTTAGCAAAGAAAAACGGATCGCCGCTTTTTAAACGTACTACGTGACCGTAATTTAAAGCATAATCTACTATCAATTTGTTAACGGCATCTTGCGAAAAATCTTCGTCGTCACTACGTTTACCTACATAAACTTTCGGAATTCCATCGGGTGCATGACAAAGTAAAGCCTCATTCACATTTGCATCATATAAAACAACATCAGCTGTTTTTAATGCTTTAACACCTTTTAAACTAAACAAATCCGGGTCGCCAGGACCAGCACCTATTAATGTAATTTTGGGTTCAATGTTCGCTTTTTCTACTTTACTTAAAATCATAACAAAAAAATTAGCTCGTGATAATTCCTATTAATTAAAATCAAATATACAAAGTCTATAGAATTTGTAGTAATTTATTTTAAAATAATTTTATTGTGCTTAAAATTTATCCTGACGGAATAATAATAATCTAATATATTTTACTTACAAGGCACTTCATCAAAAGTAAATTTTCCTGCCTCGTAATTGATTGGTTTGCCCTTAACAAAATAAGACCTTCCTAATGTTGTTTCAATTTGAGCAACACCCATAATTAATTTACCATCTTTTTTTAGAAATGCTAAGGGGTTTGTAAATGCTTTAGTTGTATCAATACCAGTATTAAATCGGTAATCAACCAAGAGTGTATCGCCGTTGAACTTGCCATCAATTTTTCCGTTATTTTGTGGCTTATCGCCATATTTAATTAGTAATGAACCTGTTACTTTGCCCGATGCCATTGTTTTTACAATCATGGCCGCACTATCCTTTTCAAAAGATGCAGCATAGCATTTTTCATTAACTACCGAATCAATTTTGGCTGCATCTGCCTTTTTATCAGATGAATTACAAGCATACATAAACGGAAATACAGTAAAAGCAAGGCAAATAATCTTATTTTTCATGATTTAAATTTTAGGGTTTTTTAAATATTAAATATAGAAATACGATGAAATGTTTTAAGCAATTCCATAAGTAAAAGTTCTTACATCAAAATATTATTTTCAGGCGTAATGGCAGGTGGCAAGTCCGTTTCATCAAGCATATCACGCATATCAATTTCAATTGTTCGAGAAATATTCGTTATTGGAACATCATTTGCACTTCCTTCAAATGGATTGGTTGAACTCTCTCCTACTACATCCAACGAGTTAAAAACCCAGGTTAACAATATAGCAAAAGGGATATTTAACCAAATAGAATAGCCCTCTATTAGCGTTCCTGTACCTAATTTGTTAAAATCGTTTAGTAAACCATAAGGAACTAAAAACACAAAGAGATTTAACATAATGGTTGCTATCGAAGAAAAATGCCTTGGATAGGGAAAATTTTTAATTCGCTCGGCTTTACCTTGGTTATCGTAAAACCCGGTAATTGCATTTTGTAAAGATTGAAGTTGCAGTTCAGATAACACTCCAGCGGCAACCAATTGATTTATATGTTTTGATTGTAACGCCATTAATTGTGTGGCCTTGTTTTTCTTTGTTACAATATAAGTCAAGTCATCTGCAGAAAGGTATTTCGCTAACACGTCCTCTAATTTATCGATTTTCTCTGCTGTGTGATAATTCCTGGCATATTCGATGTTCCTTAAATCATCCATATTTTCCCACGCACGTGTTTCTCTTAACTGATAACGCAAGGCTGTTAACCATGCAAGATGGCGATAGAAAATAACTTGAACATCGTATTTTTTATCTTTCGAGGAAAGAAAATCCCTTATCATTACACCAAAAGCACGACTTCCATTGATAATTCCGCCATAAATTTGCCTAGCCTCCCAAAGCCTCGCATAGCTTGCATTGTTCTTGAAACTAATAATAAAAGAAACGGCAGTACCTAAAAGCGCCACAGGAACCCATGATATTGAGAGGAATGTAAAGTTACAAAAGTGATAAAGCACCGTAGGAATAATAGCCAAAATGGCTAAACGGTAAAGGTCTCTACGAGTCCACAATATAAATTCGAAAAAAGTGTATTTTTTCCCAGCGTGCATAGTTTTGCTAATTAATTGTTCGGGATGTTTACTTGGGGATAAACGAAGATAAGGAAATTGTTTGAACCACCTTAGACAGGACATCTAAGAAATTATAAACAGCATTTTTAAAATCACCCAAATAAAAACGGGGCTATCATTACCGATGCCCCGTTGAAATTGCTTTCCCTCTAAATTTAGAGTTTTCATTATGATATTTGGTTATGGTTCTTTTGAATTTTGCCAAAAACATCATCCATCGCATCTCTACCGTTTTTAAATTACTCAACTGCCGCCCTAAACATCAGCGCTCCAACTGTTAAATTGGTACGACTATCAATCAAAATCGCCGAACCATTAGCCCGGTTATCATCGTATAAATCAAAAGCAAGCGCATCGGCTGTTTTTAATATCACTCTGCCAATATCATTCAGTTTAAACTCTTCTGCAGCGTGTTTTTCTAAAGTATTGATATCTATCTTGTGCAGAATTTCGCTGATTTTACATTTGTTGGTTTTGCTGTTATGTTGAATCAAATACATTATTGATGTATCCAAAGCACGGGCATCCATCCAACACAAATCGGCCTCAATTAATTTTGATTCTTGTGGTAAGGCTGCAGCATTTACAATGGTATCACCGCGACTAATATCCACATCATCCTTTAGATGAATTGTAACCGATTGCCCTGCGTGTGCAACATCAGGATTTTGGTCGAAAAACTCAATTTTTTCTATCGTTGAATTTGCACCCGATGGTAGAATGGTAACCTTATCATTTAAGCTAAATGTACCACTTAAAACACGTCCGGCATAACCACGGTAATCATGCAATTCTTCCGTTTGAGGGCGGATAACCCATTGCACTGGCATACGAGCCAGTTGAGATTTATCTAAATTATCGGTATCAACTTTTTCTAAGAAATGCAATAAACTTTCGCCTTTGTACCAATCCATACGCTCCGAATTCTGAACAATGTTGTCGCCTTTTAAAGCACTAACCGGAATGTAATTTACATCCACCAGCTTTAATTGTTGCGCCAGAATTTGGTATTTATCGATGATTGAATTGTAAACATTCTCGCTATAATCAACCATATCCATTTTGTTGATACAAACTACAATGTGCTTAATCCCCAATAAAGAAACTAAATAAGAATGGCGAATGGTTTGCTCGACCACGCCATTACGGGCATCTATCAAGATAATAGCCAAATTAGCTGTAGAGGCACCAGTAACCATGTTTCTGGTATATTGAATATGCCCTGGCGTATCGGCAATGATGAATTTTCGCTTTTCCGTTTGGAAGTATTTGTAAGCTACATCAATCGTAATTCCTTGCTCACGCTCGGCTCTTAAACCATCGGTTAAAATGGCTAAATCAATGGTTCCATCATCGTTTTTGCGGTTAGAACTTTGTAAGGCCTCCAACTGGTCGGCTAAAATGGAATCTGTATCGTACAACAAACGGCCAATTAAAGTACTCTTACCATCATCTACGCTGCCTGCTGTGAAAAATTTTAATATGTTCATGTTTTTCAGATTTGAGATAATAGATCTGAGATGTTAGACTGGTGTAAGTCACAAATCTCATATCACAACACTCGAATTTCTTTTGGTTTTTTATATATGAGATATCACAAAGATGCAAGGTTCTCAAATCTCACATCTCAATACTCAAATCTCTTAAAAATATCCCCCTTTTTTCCTATCCTCCATTGCGGCTTCAGAAACTTTATCATCCAATCGAGCGCCACGTTCGGAGATTTTAGATTCGCTGATTTCGGAAATAATATCATCGATTAAAATGGCCTCAGATTCTACCGCTGCAGTGCAAGACATATCGCCAACGGTACGAAAACGTACTTGCTTTTTGAAAACCACGTCTTCATCATCCATATTTAAAAACGGAGATGCGGCCATTAGCTGACCATTTCTGGTAATCACGTCACGCTCATGAGAAAAATAAATGCTTGGTAATTCGATTTTTTCTCTTCGGATGTAATTCCAAACGTCTAATTCTGTCCAATTGCTAATTGGAAATACCCGAACGTTTTCGCCTTTATGGATTTTTCCGTTGTAAATATTCCAAAGTTCAGGGCGTTGACGTTTTGGGTCCCACTGCCCAAATTCATCACGAACAGAGAAAATACGTTCTTTTGCTCTGGCTTTTTCCTCATCTCTTCGGGCACCACCAATACAAGCATCGAATTGATGTTTGGCTATGGTATCCAGTAAAGTAATCGTTTGTAAAGCATTTCTGCTGGCATTTTTACCCGTTTGCTCAATCACTTTTCCCTGGTCGATAGATTCTTGAACGGACCCAATTATTAATCGCTCACCAATTCTTTCAATCATTTTATCACGATAAGAAATGGTTTCTTCAAAATTATGTCCGGTATCAATGTGAACCAATGGAAAAGGAAATTTGCCAGGGCGAAAGGCTTTCTCAGCCAAACGAACCAAAGTAATTGAATCCTTTCCACCCGAAAATAGCAAAGCAGGCTTTTCAAACTGCCCAGCCACTTCACGCAAAATGTGAATGGCTTCGGCCTCTAGTTCATCTAAATAATCAAAATTATATGTACTCATTTATTAAGTTTTGATTGATTGAATTTTGAATGAGCAAATTGACTTTCGATAGTCTGTTCATTCAAATATCCAATTGTTATATCATTTGTTGTTGTTGTTGTTGTTTACCTCACTAAATCAAAGTTTAAGCTTTGGTTTATGTGTTGCATTTTCTTTCCTTCAAAGGGTGAGGTTTTATTTTCTAAAAACACCCCGCCCTGCGGGCACCCCTCTAAAAGAGGGGAATTACAAAGTGCCTATGCACCCCGCCTTAAATTTTGGTCTTTCAGCTTTAATCTTTCAGCTTTGGTCTTTCAGCTTTAGCCTTTTACCTTAAACCTTCAACCTTTCTCGCCCTCAACCTTTCCTTCCTCAACCTCAGTAGCATGCAAACCACATTCTTTTTTACCCTGGTCTTCCCACCACCATCTTCCTGCTCTAAAATCTTCTTCTGGCGCAACAGCCCTTGTACATGGTGCGCAACCAATGCTTGGGAAACCTTTATCATGTAAAGTGTTGTAAACGATGTTATTATCTCTAATATAAGTTTTCACATCTTCTAAAGTCCAGTTAAAAATCGGGTGAAATTTAACCAACTTATTTCCTTCATCCCATTCCAAATCATGCATATCTTCACGGTTTGCACTCTGTTCAGCCCTGATTCCTGTAACCCAGATTTTGTTCCCATTCAACGCCCGTTTTAAAGGCTCAATTTTACGGATGTAACAGCATTCTTTTCTATTCTCCACCGATTCGTAAAAGCTATTTGGTCCTTTGGTATTCACCATATCCTGCAACAATTCATTTTTAGGATAATAAGCATAAATAGGCTGATTATACATTTCTAAAGTTCGGTTCCAAACATAATAAGTTTCAGGAAAAAGCCGACCAGTTTCTAATGTAAATACTTTAATTGGAATATTGTTGGAGAAAATTATATGTGTAATGGCCTGGTCTTCCCAACCAAAACTAGTCGAGAAAATTATTCCATCAGCATATTTCTCAGCTAAATATTTAAGTTTACCAACCACATTTAACTCAGATAATTGTGTCTGTATTTCTGATAAATTCACCATCTAAACTAATTTTAAAATAAACATAACTACACTCCGCAAACTCACAATCATTACGATAATTCCAACGGCCACCATAATCGTTTTTGCAGAGATTTTGTTCGAAACCTTTGCAGCAATCGGCGATGCTACCGCACTACCAATAATTAAGCCTAAAACAGCTTCCCAATGTTTGCCGCCCAACATTGTAAAAAAGGTTAGTGAACTTAATGTTGCG
The DNA here is from genome assembly GCF_042650845.1 of Pedobacter lithocola. Classification (NCBI taxonomy): domain Bacteria; kingdom Pseudomonadati; phylum Bacteroidota; class Sphingobacteriia; order Sphingobacteriales; family Sphingobacteriaceae; genus Pedobacter; species Pedobacter lithocola. The sequence goes on from NZ_JBHSBW010000007.1 coordinate 1,420,852, forward strand.
ATAAAAAACCTACTGATTTTTACTGTACCCAAAGAAAATAATGGGTGACGACCCCCAGCAATCAAACTTGATAATACGATTGAACCCCAACCGCCACCGAAAGCGGCATCAATAAAACCACCTACAAATCCAAGTAAGCCAATTCTTTTTATCTTTTCGTTTGCCTTTTTTCGTTTGATGTTAAATGCTTTCATCAAAATTACACCACCTAAAAACAGCGTGTATACCGCCACTATCGGCTTTACGTACGAACTGTAATGCTCTAATGATGATAAAATAAAAGCACCTAAAACCGCTCCAACAATTGCAGGAATAATCAGGATTTTAAACAATTTCCAATTCACATTTCCCATTCGGTAATGCATCCAGCCGGCAATTCCATTGCTCATTACTTCAGAAATATGAATGGCCATACTTGCAGATGCAGGCGGCAAACCCATTGCTAATGAAAACGATGCAGTTGTTACACCGTACGACATGCCGATGGCACCATCTATTAATGCAAATACAAATCCTGCGCCTAAAAACCAGTAAAATAATGGGTCGATATTGATTAAGAAAGTTTGAAATTCGGGTTCGGTATTCCACAAAGAAAAACCAATTGCACCAATTAATAAAATCGATGCGACCCAAATAAGCCACTTAATGTTCCGTTCTGCAAAGCCTTTACGGGGATTAATTAAACTCTGCGTAACCTTATTCAGCTTTTTAACTTTTGCCGAGAAATCGCCATTTAAAGTTTGGCGCAAAGCGCTCATATTCTGCAGCGTTTCGTCCAGTTCTGCCGGCAAACCTTCATTCAAAATCTGTTTTAAACGCTTGGCGATGGTTGGGGATTTTCCATTCGTAGAAATAGCAATTTTTAAATCACCTTTCTGCACAATTGAACCCAAGTAGAAATCGCATAAATCGGGCTTATCTGCAACATTTATTAGCAAACCTTTTTCATGGGTTACGGCTCTAATTTCTTCGTTTAAAATATTGTTGTTAGTAGCCGCAAAAACAATATCGATGTTTTCCAAATCAGTAACATCAAAACTTTTTTGCCTTATTTTTATTTGCGGGTAGTTTGCTATTAAGGTGTAAATCTCGGGAGAAACATTTTCTGCAACTATGGTAACTTTAGCATGCTGACTATTATTTACAATCGCCGATAATTTCTCTAAACCAATGTTTCCTGCTCCAATTAATAATGTACGCAACTTATTCAGTTTTATAAAAACCGGAAAAAGCTGATTCCCTTTCTCATTTTCTAAGTAAGGTGTCGCATCATTTGGTTGGTTAGGCAATACTTGCATATTGTTTTACTAATTTTTTAAATGATGGATGTAAGGAAACAACTTCGCCAAAAATTAAAAGTGCAGGCGCTTTGATGTGGTTTTGCTGAACCAAACTTTCGATGGTTTCTACCATGCCAACCACTAATTTTTCATCGGCGGAAGAACCATTTTGAATAACCGCCGCCGGCAAATGATGCCTTCCTGCGGCTTTAAAAATCTCTACGATTTTAGCCAATTTCTTTAAGCCCATTAATACTAAAACGGTAGCGTTCGATTCTGCTGCCTGATAAATATCGTTAGAAACCTCGCCAGATGTGGTTGTACCTGTAATTACCCAAAAGCTTTCACTCAATCCGCGGTGTGTAACCGGAATTTGTTGCAAACCAGGAACACCGATTGAACTCGAAATACCCGGAATCACATCGACCGGAATGCTGTATGATGCTGCAAAATCCAATTCCTCATATCCCCTGCCAAAAACAAATGGGTCGCCACCTTTTAGGCGTACCACATGCCCATAATTTAAGGCATAATCAATCATTAGTTTATTAATTGTTTCTTGTGGATAAGAATGTTCTCCAGAACGCTTGCCAACATAAACTTTTATAGCATCAGCTGGGGCATGCTCTAATAAGGCCTCATTTGTTAAAGCATCGTACAACACCACATCTGCGGCTTGCAAAGCTTTAACACCTTTTAAAGTCAGCAAATCAGGGTCGCCCGGACCAGCACCTAAAAGCGTAATTTTTGATTCTTTATTTTGATTGACCATAGTTTTAAATTTTGAATGAAAGAGTTTTGAATGAGAGAATAAAATAGTTTGGCGTTTCACATAAGCGTTTGTAAAGTTTCAAATCTCACATCTATCCTCTCACATCTCACATTACTTCCTTTTTTCCTTAATCTGATTTAAAAATGCCTCAGCTTCATTAAAATATTTTTGTGCAAATTCTGCTGTTGGTTCGTTTTTGTTAATTTGTAAAACCAAATCTGAAAAGTTAGTTGATAAATTAAAGTCGCCTGTTTCCACATAGTGATTATCAAATTCTCTGATTACGCCAACCTGAGTGCTGCTGTTTACACCTTTATCTAAAAGCAAAGATTTTGCTGCGCTAACGAAAGTGCTGTAAATATGATAAATTGCATCAGCGTAAGCACCTTTTTCTAAATTTTGCTTTGCCCAACCGAATTTTTCATCCGCCTCTAATAATAAAGTGGCAACCAAATCAATAACTACACCGGCACATTCACCAACACCAATTGCAGTAACAAATTGCTCTACGTGTCCCCAATCTACAAATTCCTCTTGTTGAAGGTTGGTTAAATCGGCCAAGGGTTTTAATAACTGATAAAAATGATCTTTACCTTTTCTATCATAATATTGATGAAAGTTTTCATTCTCTTCATTATTTGCTTTGAAATCATTTAAAATGAAATGCAAAACGCTGGTTGCTCTTTTTGACGGCACTTTAATGACGCGTTCGGCGACTCTTCCTACTCCATTTCCTACTGTTCCGCCTCCAAGCATAACCTGAACTGCCGGTACAACTTTACCTTCTGCCTTTACCGAACTTCCGTGAAAACCAATTTCTGCCAAACCATGCTGACCGCAAGAATTCATGCAACCACTAATTTTGATTTTGATGTTTTTCTCATAAATAAATTCAGGGAAATCTGTGTAAATCACATCTTCTAAAACTTCAGCTAAAGTCATAGAGTTGGAGATACCCAAATTACAAGTATCTGTTCCCGGGCAAGTTGTAATATCTGCCAAACTATCAAAACCTGCAGTAGTAAAGCCAATTTTATTTAAGGCAACATATAAAGATGGCAAAGCATCTCTTCGCACATATTTTAATAGTAAACCCTGGTTTTGTGTAATTCTAATTTCATCTGCCACATAAGGTTTAATGGCTTTAACAAAATCCCTAGCTTTATCTGTTTTGATATCTCCAACCTGAACTTTTACATAAACGGCATAAAAACCTTCTTGCTTTTGCGCGACTACATTTGTTGCCGACCAATGTTTATAATGTGTTTCGTTTAAGATTTCTACATCACCAAAATTTTCTACCGAAGGCAACTCTGGTTGAGGAACAGTTTCTGTATCTATTTTAAAAGTTTTTACTTTATTGGCAATACGCTCTTCGGCAACTAAGCGTAAGACCTCTTCTAAACCCAGTTTTTGTACTAAATATTTTAAACGAGCTTTATTTCTATTGGTACGTTCGCCGTAACGGTCGAAAACGCGTAATACTGATTCTGTAAATGGAATTAACTGGTCTTCAGGCAGAAAATCATGTATGGCACTTGCTAAAAAGGGTTGCGCACCTAAGCCGCCGGCAAACAAAACTTTAAAACCACGTTCGCCTTTTTCATTAATTTTTGGGATAAAACCTAAATCATGAATGTAACTGAAAGCGGTGTCTTTATCACTTGAAGAAAAGGAAATTTTAATCTTTCTACCCATTTCCTGGCAAATTGGGTTGCGCAAAAAGTATTTAAAAACGGCATGTGCGTAGGGAGAAACATCAAAAGGTTCATCTTTATCAATACCCGAATTTGGCGAAGCCGTTACATTTCGAACTGTATTACCACAAGCCTCACGAAGTGTAATATCGTCTTGCTCAAGTTTCGCCCAAAGTTCCGGCGTTCTATCTAAACTCACATAATGCAGTTGAATATCCTGACGAGTAGTTAGATGCAAATTACCACTGCCATATTCATCAGCAATATCGGCGATGCGCAATAATTGCTTAAAAGTTACTTTTCCAAATGGCAATTTAATGCGAATCATTTGTACCCCAGGCTGTCTTTGTCCGTAAACGCCGCGGGCTAATCGTAAACTTCTAAATTTCTCATCGTGGATGGTTCCATCGCGAAAAGCCTTTATTTTATTCTCTAAATCAATAATGTCTTGTTCAACAATATTGTTCTCGAGTTCTGTTCTGAAACTTTGCATATGTGTTGTTAGCCTTATTCAAAAAATGCCTCTCTTTAACCGAGAAGCATCTAATATTTATATCTATAATTTTTTAGCACCCTCTATTCCATTGTTTAACAACAACAGCAAATCATTTGGGCAACCATATTTTTAGCTATAAATCTGAAGTTCATCTGCCAAATATATAAAGTATATAGGAATAGTAGTAATTTTTATAAAAAGAATTTAAATGATTCCTGAGAATGAATTTTTACAAAATATTTATTTCTGATTTTAAAGTGTCTTCTCTACCGATAACATCAGCAATGCTGGTTTCGCTTAGCACTTTAAGTGTTGCATCTCTAACGTCGATAAATGCACTTCGAATACCACAGGTTTTTTCGTCTACACATTCATCACATTTGTGGTAAAAATTTAAGCTTGCACATGGAACCATGGCAATTGGTCCGTCGGTAACACGCATTACCTGTACCAATAAGATTTCTTCAGGCTTTTTATTTAAACTGTAACCGCCACCAGCACCTTTTTTACTATAAAGAAAGCCAGCATTACGTAAATCTAATAAAATTTGCTCTAAGAATTTTTTGGGAATATGCTCCTCTTCTGCGATTTTTGAAATTTGCATTGGAGGTTTTTCTACATTTTTACCAAGTGCAACAAGTGCTTTTATGGCGTATTTAGTCTTTTTGGATAGCATATATCATACAAAGCTAATAAAAGAATGTAATAATTAAAACAACGATATGTTATTAAACGTTGCAATAGATAAATGTTAGAACATGAGCTTAAGTGACTTATCTATAATAAGAAACTACAAAAATAATGCTGAAAAATATTGAATTACTAAACATTGGCAATCGAAAAATTAGCATCGAATCCAAATTGTTTGCAGTATTATGTTTATGCTTGATTATCATTTCCATTATTAGTTTAGTTTGCAACATATTTCTAGGCTTAAGTTGGACTAATAATATATTAATCATCTGCTATGTCATTGTCCATTCATTATTTTATTTGTATGCATTAAAAGATAAAATTTCAGAAAAGGGACGTTTTTCTTATTTCATTTTTAACTGCTTAACCATGTTACCATCATGGTTTTTAAATGAAGGTTCGCGAGGCTCTACTCCAATATTTCTAATCTTTTACCTGAGCGTAGCTGTATTATCGCTATCAAAAAATTCGAGATTATTATTTATACTTTTTTTTACTGCAACCGCAGGGTTATGTATTGCCTTAGAGTATTTATTTCCGGCATTAGTAGTGCCATATCCAGATGAATTTGCAAGAAATTTTGATTTGATCCTTTCCTTTTTCATTATTTCGTTTATGATGATTTTTATGCTGATTGTTTACCGAAAGGTTGCAGATTACGAAAGATTTTTACTGATAAAAAGTACGGAACGGTTAGAAAATTCTCAGCGAAAATTAATTATAGCCAAAGAAGCTGCCGAAGCTGCTACACGAGCCAAATCTACGTTTTTGACGAATATGAGTCATGAAATTAGAACGCCACTTAATGGAATTATTGGTGCTGCAGAATTGCTGAAATTGACCAAACTTGATGATGAACAAACGCAATTGTTAAATACGCTGCAAGCTAGTAATAGCATTATGATTGATGTGGTGAATGATATATTGGACATTTCAAAAATTGAGGCCAATAAGATGGAGATTCATAAACATCCATTTAATTTAAAGAAAACCCTCCAGGATATTGGCGATGTTGTTATGCCAATGCTTAAGAACAAAAATCTAACATACAACATCATAGTCGATGAAAATTTGCCTCAAACCATTGTTACAGATGAGATTAAATACAAGCAAATTATTATAAACCTGCTTAGTAATGCTATTAAATTTACAGAAAAGGGTGAGATTAATTTGATTGTAAAGCATGAGCGATCATCAGGAGAAGATAAACTTATTTTTAGCGTAAAAGATACTGGTATAGGGATTGGCGCTGAAGATATGATGAAATTGTTCTTACCATTTTCTCAAGTAAATCAATCTATAACCAGAAAGTTTGGGGGCGCTGGCTTAGGACTTGTAATTTGCAGTAAACTTGCAGAAATGATGGGTGGGAATATTACTGCAACCAGTCAAGTTGGAATAGGCAGTGAGTTTAACCTAACCTTGCCAATTGAAAGTATAGAAACTCTTCCACAAAATTTGATGGAAGATGTGAACACCAAAACAACACCTGCATCAGGAATTAAAATTCTTATTGCAGATGATAATGTATTTAACCAGATAATTACATCAAAAATGCTTAAAAAATCGGGCTATGATTTTGATATTGCCAACAACGGATTGGAAGCATTGGAAAAATCGGAGCACAGTTTTTACAATGTTATTTTAATGGATATGCAAATGCCAGAAATGGATGGTGTTTCGGCGGCAATAAAGATATTAGGACAATCCAAAAATAATGGATTGGCTGCACCAATAATAATTGGTTGCAGTGCGAATGTGATGGAAAGTGATAGAATTGCCTGTTTGGATGCCGGTATGAAAGATTTTTTAGCCAAACCATTCACCCTTGCCGATTTGCGATCAACATTAATCCGTTGGACATAGAAATGTTTTAATAATCAATTGACAGTCAAAAAACTACATAGCAGCGCTGCAAATCTCTAAATCTCTTAATAAAATATATTTTTACACCATATTTTACATCAAATGAAGAGAAGATTCAACATTATACCCATAATAATAATTGCTGCACTATTTATTTTATTAAACGCATACATTTTATCAGGATTATCAACCATAATTAGTTCTAAACTATTAACACCAGTTTTTTGGGGTTTTATTTCACTTGTTATAGCATCACTAATGTTAACTATACAAAGAGTTAGAGGAAGTGGTGGCATGGATAAGTATTTTCAAATTGCCAGTCACCTGTTTTTAACTGTTTTTGTTGCCGAATTAATTTTCGCTGCATTTCTACTTGTTGGAGATATTTACAGATTGGTTTTAGGCCTAACATCAAACTTTCAACCTGAAGGTTTACATTGGCTAGCCAGAAGCACCTATTGGGTAGATTTTGCGTTAGTGATGTTTTGTTTGACCATTGTACTTTTTATTTATGGCATAACCCGTGGCAAATACGCCTATCGTGTTATTAAACACACTTTATACTTTGATGATTTACCTGTAAGTTTTGATGGTTTTACACTTACGCAAATATCGGATGTACACGCTGGAAGTTTTACGAACCCAAAAGCTGTGCAAAAAGGAATAGATTTAATAAATGCACAGAAAAGTGATTTGTTTGTATTTACTGGCGATTTGGTGAATAACTCCGCTTCAGAAATTGTTCCGTATATAAATCACTTCTCTCAAATTAAAGCACCTTACGGACAGTTTTCTGTTCTCGGTAACCACGATTATGGCGATTATGTTAAATGGCCAACCGAAGCTGATAAAAGTAAAAATCTGGACCAATTAAAAGCCTATCATGCTGTACTGGGATTTAAATTATTACTGGATGAACACGTAGAACTCCACAAAAATGGAGAAAAGATTATACTAGCAGGTGTAGAAAACTGGGGAATTGGTTTTGGCGAACGAGGTGATTTAAAGCAAGCTCTGCAGAATACGCAAACGAACGATTTTAAAATACTTTTATCTCACGACCCATCCCATTGGGATGCCCAGGTAAAGCAATTTCCTTCAAAAATTCAACTTACACTTGCAGGCCATACCCATGGTATGCAATTCGGTATCGAAGCTTTCGGTATAAAATGGAGCCCGGTTAAATATCGTTATAAGCATTGGGCAGGATTAAAATCAGAAAATAATCGCGTTTTAAATATCAACAGAGGATTTGGTTTCCTAGGTTTCTCAGGCCGCATTGGTATTTGGCCAGAAATTACAGTTATAGAATTGAAAAGGAAAGTATAAATATTGAAGAATAGATATATCTAAAGCCTAGCTTTTTTATTAACTCATAAAATTTAGCTGGTTTCCAGACATAATTGTTTTAAATTTCGTGCAAATATCAAGTCAATAATATGAACAATATAGATTTAAAAAATCGCTATGAATCGATGATATATCGCCGTTGTGGCAATAGCGGATTAAAATTACCAGCTTTATCTCTTGGTTTATGGCATAATTTCGGGCATGTAAATGTTTATGAGAATAGTAAAAATCTAATTGCAACTGCATTTAGCAAAGGAATTACACATTTTGATTTAGCAAATAATTATGGTCCGCCGCCAGGCTCGGCAGAAGAAACTTTCGGAAAGATTTTAAAAGAAAATTTTAAAAGCTATCGCGATGAAATAATCATATCATCCAAAGCGGGTTATAAAATGTGGGATGGACCTTATGGCGAATGGGGTTCGAAAAAGTATCTGGTATCTAGCTTAGATCAAAGCCTAAAACGTATGAAACTTGATTATGTAGATATTTTCTATCACCATCGCCCCGATCCAGATACGCCTTTAGAAGAAACTATGGCAACTTTAAGTTTGATGGTTCAACAAGGCAAAGCATTATACGTTGGCATTTCAAATTATGAAGCACATGATGCCAAAAAAGCATTCGAATTATTAAAAGAAATGGGAACACCATGTCTCATTCACCAGCCCAAATATTCGATGTTTGAACGCTGGGTTGAAAATGGATTAATGGATGTACTAAAAGAAAATGGAGTTGGTTGCATCCCCTTCTCTCCTCTTGCTCAGGGTTTACTTACGGATAAGTATTTGCATGGTATTCCTTCGGATTCTAGAGTGGCAACAAGTGGTGTTTTTTTGAATGAAAAAAATTTAACGCCCGAAAAACTCGGCATTATTTCAAAACTAAATGACGTTGCTAAGTCCAGAAATCAAAAATTAGCTCAAATGGCAATTTCCTGGCTACTAAAAGATGAACGTGTAACTTCTGTACTGATAGGTGCAAGTAAACCCGAACAAATTATTGATTCGCTTGAGGGTTTAAATAACATTAGTTTTAGCAACGAAGAGTTGAACGAAATTGATTCAATTTTGGCTGGAAGAGGTTAAAAGGGAACACATTCAAACTAAAATGCCATACTAAGCTTTCCTAATTAAAGCTTGATATGGCATTTTAAAACCCTCACATCTAATTCGATTCTTCATCAGGAAATTCCTTTTTAAGTTCCTCTACAACTTTAGAAATTATGGTTTCGGTATCTTTCAATGCAGTTGGTAAGGAAGGATCTTCTAATCGCTCACGACCTGTACTTTCAATATCTCTTATAATTTTTTGGAGGGAAACTATATTTAAATTATCAATATTCGATTTAAGTTTATGTGCTATTGCTCCCATCTGCCCTAAATCGTTATCATGGTAAGCATCAATCATTTCTTTAACTGTAATTGGCGTTTGCTCGCAAAACATATCTACCATTTTTTTAACGAATGCCTCTCTGCCTTTACTTATTGCCCTTAATCCAGACAAATCATAAAGATCTTCTTCTTGTAGTGATAATTCCATATCAGTTTCTTCTTGAATTTCTTCTTCATTTACAATCCATTTATCAATTGTTTTAAGAAATTCTTCTTCGTTAATTGGTTTTGTAATGTAATCGTTCATTCCGCAGGCAATACATTTTTCGCGTTCGCCTTTTATTGCCGATGCCGTTAATGCAATAATGGGAATGTTACTACCTGTTTTACGAATCTTCCTGGTGGTTTCATATCCATTCATAATCGGCATTTGAATATCCATCAAAATAACATCAAAATTCTCCTTAGAAATCATATCAATAGCAATTTCTCCATTCTCGGCAACCATAACTGTAGCGCCATAATCAAGCAAAAGAATTGATGCAACCAAACGATTTAAGTCATTATCATCCGTAACAAGCACTTTTCTACCCACAAGAAAATCTTCGCTAAATTCGGTTTCAGCCTTTTCAGGCATATCTTCTGTTGCTCCTTTTTGAAATTCGATAATAAACGAAATGGTAGAACCAACACCTTTTTTGCTTTCAACAAAAATCTCGCCACCCATCTGCTCTACCAATTCTTTACAAATGCTCATTCCTAAGCCAGTACCGCCATACTTGCGACTAACAGACTCATATTCCTGGCTAAATTTTTCAAACAAATGCTTAACGAAGGATTCCTCCATCCCGATACCGGTATCTACAACCGAAAAATGGATAACCTGCGAGTTCGGTTTATCGGCAATGACTTTACAAATTAAATCGACAGAACCCTTCTCTGTAAACTTTACAGCATTGGTCATTAGATTTAGTAAAATTTGATTTAAACGGTAAGGATCACCAATTAGAACCTTATTGATATTCCCATCAAAATGGAAGTTATTAAGATCCAAACCTTTCTCTTCGCCTTTGTGGGTTATTACCTGCATTGCATTTTGCAACACATCTATCAAGTTGAAGCCAATATTTTCTAAACTTAATTTACCGGCATCAATCTTAGATAAATCAAGTACATCGTTTATAATAACAAGTAAATTTTTTGATGCTGTATGAATGGTTTCTAAATAAAATTCTTGCTGAGGCTCTAAATTGGTTTTAGCCAATTGGCTGGCCATGCTCATAATCGCGTTCATTGGCGTTCTGATTTCATGACTCATATTGGCCAGAAAAATTTCTTTAGAATGAGCAGATTGTTCGGCCTCTATTCTAGCTTCTACTAAATCTGTTTCCTGTATTTTCTGATCAGTAATATCTAAATGAATTCCAATTGAACCAACCAGTTCGGCTTTATCGTTATAACGAGGTGCACCACTTATTAGCCACCACTTTTTATTGCCCTTCTTATCTTTCGTTTCAACTTCATAAGCATCGCCGAGTCCCTTTTCTCTGTTTCTCCATTTTTCACGCTCCGCTTCCGAACTATCTTCTGATAGGAATAATTTATCTGTAAATTTCCCAATTAGCTCTGGCATGGTATAACCACTCATGTAACAGAAACTATTATTTGCATAGGTTATCTTGCCTTCGTTATCTACTTCGAGCAAGCCGAGCTTCATATTGGCTAAAATACTACGATATTTTTCTTCATTTATCCTTAAAGATTCTTCAATGGCTTTACGCTCTGTAATATCAGACATAAATCCAGTAAATACCTTTGAATTATTCTGATCGGTGTAAGAATAAGACGAATGCATGGCGTACCACCTGGTATTTAAACCGGGAATGGTTATTTCAGTTTCATCATAGAATGGCTCCAAAGTAGTCATACTATGTTCTTGTTTTTGATTTATTCTTTCCTGATCATCAGGTGTGATGTATTTTTGAAACCAAAATTCGTCAGGTGTTATTCCGAAAACACGTTTTATAGCCGGACTTATATACCTTAAACCATCCGTTCCGTCTTCTCTATATTCATACTCGTAAATTACGCCGGGTATGTTTTCTGAAAGAGATTTAAATTGACGAACTCTTTGCTCTAATTCTTGCTCCGTATGCTTAATCGGGGTAATATCGGTATGTGTACCAACTACTCTTAAAGGCCTGCCATGCTCGTCTTTTTCGATTACTACTCCGCGATCTAAAATCCACTTTACATCGCCGTTTTTATGTATAATACGGTACTCTTCGTTATGTGAATCAATTAAACCTTTTCGGTATGCTTTAAAGTTTTTAAGCAATAAGTGAAAATCGTCTTTATGCACATTGTCCCACCAATTTAATTCCATTCTCTCCAACTCATCTTCTTCGTAACCCCAAAATTCGTTGTTCGTTTTAGAAAAGAAAGTTCTTCCGGTAGTAAAATCGTGCTCCCAAACATTGCCTATTTTCTCTAAAGCAATTCTAAATCTGTTTTCAGAATCTTGGAGCCTTTCCTGATCTTCTTTTTCGCTGGTTATATCTTCAATCAAAGCAAAAAATCCGGTTACATCTCCATTGCTGTTATGTATAGGCTGGCCTTTAATACGACCCCAATATGGTACACCAGATTTCGAATAATTGTAAATATCGGCAGTAAAAGACTGACCGCTTTGTACCTGTTTGTTTAAATAATCTAAAGTACTCTGACTGGTCTTAGTACCATGAAGTAATTCTTCAGGTTTTCTTCCTATAGCTTCATCAAATGAATAACCTGTCATTGTGGTGAAACTTTGATTTACCCAGGTTATAATGTCTTTACTATCTGTAATGATAACTGTGTTTGTATTAACCTCAGCAATTTGTGATAAAATTAATAATTGTTCTTGCTGAGCTCTGCTTGTGATTTGCTTAATTGGCGTTTCAATCACCATAGCATCAACTATTTCTTTACCGGTAAATAGAATCAGATTTTCATCATCAAAAAATTCAAAATATCCATCGATATACTTTGTCAAATCTGATTTTAAGGAAATTTTAGCACGTCCGGTATCAATAAACTTTAATAAATCGGGATTTATAACTTCTGCTTCAAAATTTTCAATAACGAAGTTTTCGCTGAAATGCTTAGCATTTACATCTAAATTTAACTTTTCGAAACCAGAGCCACTTGCCTCTATCGTTAAATCGCTATTAATTAGAATATAAAATGGTAGTAAACGGTTTAATTGATTTTTGTTAAATAAAAACAAAGATTTGCCCATATTTTTCAATAATATTTAGTTTTTGAAGTTTTTACGCCTCAAAGAGAGGTTAATAGTTAGTGGATGATCATTGCCTAAATAAAATCTCTGTTATTTAAGCTATTTGGTTCTATCAGAAAACAATTGTTAACGATGAACTAAAAATTAAAGATATGTGTTTAATTTTTAATAATATAAATAGCTGATTTTATTTGTACTTAACACCCAAAACCAATTTAATGTTTTTGGCATTTCGTCAAAAATAAATTTGATATAGCATTAAAATTACGCTTGTTTTGAGTTTAAATATTGATTTCGTCAAATTAAAAAAAAATTAGCATTATATTAATTCAAATGAGTTTGTAATTAGGCTGCTTTTCTCTATAATTGCAGAAATGTAATCACCCTATTTATTTCATTACAAGTATTCTGCAAAGCTTTTAAATTTTTATTTGGCACTTTGGCATACTTTGTGAATGATATGGTTTTTATTAAAGCCCAACAAATAAAATGAAACCTATTTTCGTCCCGAATATTAGCTTAAAGTTTAAAAAATCTCGGCAGCTTTCAGGCAATACACCTAAGCAATTGCTTGCAGGGCTTAAGTTGTACTTTGAAGTTTAGTTATAAATTATTGATTTATAAATTGCTATCCCTTAAACTCTAATCAATATTTTTGACCAAAAAACCCTAAGTTGCGTTTTTACGTTTAGTAGAACGCATAGTTTAAACCACATCCCAAAAAATGAATTTATCAGGTACAAGAACAATAAAAATCTTAATCGTTGAGGATGACGTTTTTATGCAGGCTATACTCGAAGAAATTTTATGCTCGACATATACCATAGAAATGCGATCTAACGGATTGGATGCTTTAAGCTACCTTCAAAATGGAAACATTCCTGATGTAGTTATTGCAGATTTAAATACACCAAAACTTAGCGGCTTGGAATTAATAGAACAAGTAAAAGTTAGCGATTTCTTCAATTCCATTCCTATTATTATTTTATCTGGTGAAGAAAGTTCTGATAAACGAATAAAATGCTTGGATGCTGGTGCTGATGATTTTATTGTAAAGCCTTTTAACCCAGCCGAATTGGAAGCTAGGATTAGAGTAGTATTAAGAAGAATGGGTAAATTGAATACTTAAAATATGAGTGAAAATATTTACGCTACTCAGGGTGCACCAACAATTGCGTTGGTTGGTTTCGAAAATGCTTTCTCAGAAATATTGACAGATTGCAACTTCAATGATAAAGAGGTAGTACATTTCGAAAACGGAATGAAAATGGTTTCTGCCTGGTCAGAGCATAATATAAACATCGTTGCCATAATATCTTATAGCGAGATTATGGCTCCCGCTGGTTTAGCACTAATCGAAACGCTCAAAAAGAGAGAGCTCCCTGTGGTACCCTTTTTTCTGGTAGTAAATTATTTTAATCCAAATTTAAGAAAGCTGGCTTTGACGGCAGGAATATCTGATGTTTTTAGAATTCCATTAAAAGCAAAACGAATTGAAAAACGAGTAAACTTTTTAATTGATAACTGGAATCAATTAAAAGATAATATTATACCAAAAGTACCACCAATTAAAAATATTGGTTTTGCAAAAAGAACTTTTGATGTATTTTTTGCAGGTTTAGCACTCTTCTTCTTATCGCCGCTGTTTTTAATCATTTACATCATGATTAAAATGGAGTCGAAAGGACCTGTTTTTTATTATTCACTGAGAGCTGGAACGGGTTTTAAGGTTTTTAAGTTTTATAAATTTAGGTCGATGTTTGTTAATGCCGACCAACGCATAAAAGATTTAAAACACTTAAACCAATACGATATTGATGCTGGCAGTAAGGATACTACTGAAAAAATAAGAGAAACGCATTGCAGCCAATGTGCCGCAGAAGGTAAATGCCAATATCCACTTTACGCAGATAATATTCAATGGTGCGAAAAAGATTTTAAAGATGCTAAAATGGCAAGTTCTGGTTCTGCCTTTTTCAAAATTAAAAACGACCCAAGAATTACTAAGGTGGGTAATTTTATAAGAAACACAAGTATTGATGAATTGCCACAATTATGGAATGTTATAATTGGCGATATGAGCATTGTCGGTAATCGTCCGCTTCCGCTTTACGAAGCTGAGAAGTTAACCACTGATAAATACGTACTTCGCTTTGCTGCACCAGCTGGTATAACCGGTTTATGGCAGGTTGAAAAACGTGGTAAAGGCGATATGAGCGAAGATGAGCGCTTGATGCTCGATAATACTTACGCTAAAAACCAAAGCTTTGTTAATGATATTAAATTAATCTTGAAAACAATTCCAGCTTTGCTGCAAAAGGAAAATGTTTAGGATATCAATTTCCTCTTTTCCAATTTCTATAATAAAAAGTAAGTCTCTTTATTTAATCTTTCATTCAATATCGATTATGATATGGTGAAATGCAAGTCTTGACTTACCCAATCATTATCTCTTACTAAAACGATTTGTAACAGTCTTAACGCAATTTATTTTATATAAATAAAAGTTAAAACTATTTATTACATTCGAAATAAAAAACAAAAAACCAATGAAAAGAGCATTAATTGTTATCGCAATATTTGCAATGTTTTGTAGCGCAAGCATGGCACAAACGCCAAACACATTAACTAAGAAAGAAATAAAAAAAGGTTGGAAATTACTATTTGATGGAAAGACAACTAAGGGCTGGCATACCTACCTAAGAGATACTGTTGGCTCTAAATGGACAGTTCAGGATGGTGCTATTGTTTTTGACCCTTCTAAACCCAGAAATGGTGGCGGCGATATCGTTACCAACGAATCCTACGAAAATTATGAATTAAACCTAGAGTGGAAAATATCTAAAGGCGGTAATAGTGGTATTATTTTCGATATTCAGGAAGATCCAAAATATCGTGCAACTTATTTAACAGGACCAGAAATGCAGGTTTTAGATAATATTAATGCAGATGATAATAAAAAACAGAATCATCTTGCTGGTTGCTTGTATGACATGTCTGGCGATGCAACCGTTTCTAAACCAAAACCAGTTGGCGAATGGAACATGGTTAGGTTGATACAAAATAAAGGTCACTTAACTTTTTACCTAAACGGAACCAAAACCTTTGATGGCCAAATTGGTAATGAAGAATGGAATAAATTGGTACAAAACAGTAAGTTTAAAGACAAAGCCTTTGCAGATTTTGCTAAAGTTGCAAAAGGAAAAATTGCATTGCAAGAGCATCCTGGTTCGAGCCAGTGGAGAAATATTAAAATCAGAATGCTTTAATTGAATAGCTAAAATTTAAGACATAAAAAAACTGGTTTGCTATGCAAACCAGTTTTTTTATTTTATAGTAATACGCTATTGAAGTAGATATTATATTGTAGAAACAGGTTTTGCCTCTTTCTTAACCTCTTGTTCATCAACACCATCCTGGCCATTTTTAAATTCTTTTATACCTTTTCCTAAACCTCTCATTAATTCAGGAATTTTCTTACCACCGAAAAGTAAAAGTACACCTACGGCTATCAAAATCATTTCAGGGCCTCCAAGTAGGGCGGCGATTGTAGTATTTAACATATCTAAGTATTTATATATTTAAACATACGGATAAAATTGATGATTGGTTCTTAATAGCAAAAATTTAAATTACTAGAACTGATGTTTAGCGAAAAAGCACTACAACGTTGCCATGTCGATTACAAATCTGTAACGAACATCACCTTTTTGCATACGCTCGTAAGCGGTTTGGATATCTTTCATATCAATCATTTCGATATCTGATACAATGTTGTTTTCTGCACAAAAATCAAGCATTTCCTGAGTTTCCTTTATCCCACCAATACCAGAACCTGCAAGGCTTTTTCTACCACCTAATAAACTGAATGCAGCAATTTCTGCAGGTTTTGGTGGTACACCTACACAAATGTGTGTTCCGTTAGTTCTTAAAAGAGAAAGATACATATTGAAATCGTGTTCAGCAGAAACTGTATCTAAAATGAAATCAAAAGTTCCTACTGCCGCTTTGATCTGAGCTGGATCTGAGGTTACTACAAAATGATGTGCACCTAATTTTTTAGCATCTTCTTCTTTTTTTGGTGATGTACTTAGAACGGTAACTTCAGCGCCAAAAGCAACACCAAATTTTACCGCCATGTGCCCTAATCCACCAAGACCTAATACAGCCAATTTATGACCTTTTCCAACTTTCCAGTGGCGTAGTGGCGAATATGTTGTAATACCAGCACATAAAAGCGGTGCAACAGCAGCCAAATCCAATTTATCAGAAATGTTTAATACAAACTCCTCTCTAACTACAATGTTATCTGAATAACCACCGTAGGTAGGTGTTTTGCCATCTCTTTCTAGACCATTATATGTTTGTGTATTTCCTTCTAAACAGTATTGTTCTAAATCTTGCTTACAGTTTTCGCAAACCTGACAAGAATCAACCATACAGCCTGTTCCAGCTAAATCGCCAACTTTAAACTTTTTAACATGATCACCTACCTCAATTACACGGCCAACAATTTCGTGACCAGGAACCATTGGAAAAATACCTGGAAACCAATCGTTTTTTATCTGGTGAAGATCTGAGTGACAAACGCCACAGAAAAGTATTTCGAACTGTACATCATGTGGACCAACTTCTCTACGCTCGAAAGTCCATGGTGCAAGATCTGTTTCGGCTGTTTGAGCCGCATATCCTTTTGTTGTTATCATAATAATTTTAATTTACTATATCACAACAAAAATAACGTGCAATTGTTAAATAAATATTACGGAAATCAAAGAATACATTACGATATTCAAACAATGAATTTAAAATGAAATTGGCAATTTTTGAGATTAGACTTATTTCGCTTCCGAAAACCAAACAGTCATTTCCCCTTTTTCGCGATTTGCCCATGCATAATATGGTATCATTGTAAGTTCAATATTTTTTCGAGCGCCACTTAATGATGAATTTATTGCTGGAGTTTTAAGTTTAACTATCCCATTCAAAATTTCTGGAGAAAAGTTGGCAATAAATTTGGCTTTTGATGGGATTTTTATTGAAGCGATAACACCGTCGTTATCAATTGATTCGCCACAAAACATTAGCGGACCACGTTGCAAGCTAATTTTTCCTTTATCATCAACCAATTGCTCATTCGCGATAATTTTTTTAACCTGCATAGGCAAAATAAATTCAACTTTATCACCTTTTTTCCATTCTCGGTCAATCACCACATATCCTTTGTCCATATTATAATTAACCTTTTTGCCATTTACCATAACTTGAAATGCTTGCCTTTTTTCGGTTTTAAATTTATACAAATCTGAAGGAATTGCTTGATCCCTCACCCAACCTGGCAAACGTAAATTGAGGCTAAATTTTGTTGCATTAGTAGGTTCAACCGTAACATTTAGGTTTCCGTCCCAAGGGTAATTATTGCTCTGAGTAATTTTTACTTTTTCATTATTAATCTGTAACTCTGTAGAACTTGCCACAAAAAGGTTGATGTAGATTTGGCTGTTCAATTGCGCATAAATGTATCCTGGCAGCGAAGGTAAAAACCTCGACATATTGGTTGGGCAGCAAGAACATTCAAACCATCCAGACCTAGCCGGTTCTGCATCTTTATGTGTTACTCCATTGATGATTTGCATTGCATTGGTATAAAAAAAAGATTTTCCATCTAAACCAACTCCAGAAAGTAAGGCATTATACAATACCTTTTCCATAACATCTATGTATTTAGAATCGCCGTGAAGTAAAAACATACGCTGATTCCAGTATACATTGCCAATGGCTGCACAAGTTTCGTTGTAGGCAGTAGCATTTGGTAAATCGTAGTTGTTTCCAAATCGCTCTCCATCAGGTACTGCACCTATCCCACCCTGCACATACATTTTTTTGCTGGTCATGTTTTCCCAAATTCTATCAATAGCCTTAATATATTCCGGGTCGCCAGTTAATGCAGCAACATCAGCCATCCCTGCATATAAATACATTGCCCTAACTGCATGTCCTACAGCTTCATCTTGCTCTACAACAGGCTCATTATCTTGCCAATATTTTCCATTTTTCCATGGATTTCTATCCTTAAAATCGTACTTTTTTTTGCCTCTTTGGTCGATAAAAAACTTAGCCAGTTTTAAATAACTTTCATTTGAAGTTGCACGATATAGCCTTACCAAAGCCATTTCTACAATTTCATGCCCTGGAGCCACACTTAACTTATTATCGCCAAAAGTTGCAACCAAAAGGTTAGCATTTTTTATGGCAATATTTAAGAGGTTTTTCTTCCCTGTAGATTGGTAATGTGCTACCGCAGCCTCGATTAAATGACCAGAGTTGTATAATTCATGGCTCATATTTGATTCATTAACCCACCTATCTTTTCCCGACCAAGAAGGGGGATTTGCAGGATCTATTGTTCGGGCAGTGTATAAATAACCATCGGGTTCTTGAGCTTTAGAAACTACAGTTACTAAAGAATCAAGATAGGCATCTAACTTTGCGTCAGGATAAACCGCCAAAGAATATGATGCACCTTCTATGGTTTTATAAATATCCGTATCATCAAACACATAAGCTGTACAAAATTTGCCTTTTTTTGCTGCAGCCATTTCAAAATTTTTAACTCTTCCCGTGGTTTCGCAGCGAGCAAATGAAGTTGGAATGGTTACATTTTTATTCGTTTCAATGCGTGGAAGCCAAAATTTATCATTCAGCTTTACTTTATTAAATTGAATTGGGTTAATTTTATAATCTTGAAAATTTTGGGCAAAAGTAAATTTAGCAAGTAGTAGAAAAATGAAAAAGATGTATTTCATGGCAATTTTTTTTAGGCGAAATGATTAAGGCAAATAAAAGACTTCTTTTAACGGAATAGAAACAGGAGAATTATCATCATTACTTTCCATAATATCGCCCATGTATGCCCACCACTTTTGCATGATGGGTTGTGCTGGCAAATTATTCATCAGTTCAGGATTTTCGACTTTTAAAACTCCAAATAAATCATTTGTGGTTTCATCAAAGAAAATTGAATAATCACTTATTCCGGTTTCAGTTAAAAGACTTATCAGTTCAGGCCAAATTTCGGTATGCCTTCTTTTGTATTCCTCTTCGTAACCGGTAAACAATTTCATTTTAAAAGCTATTCTAACCATATCTTATTTTATCAATGAGAGATTCACCTTATCTAAAATAGGTTTATTTCTGGCTTTTAATACATTTTGTTGAGGTTTTAACAATTCTAAAACAACAACCTCATTTTTACCAACCTTTAACCACTCTTTTGGCACATATAAAGTTTGTTGTGGCCCGATAGACCAGTATTTACCTAAATTATGTCCGTTAAGCCAAACTACACCTTTACCCCAATCCGTCATGTCTAAATAGGTATCACCAACTTTTGTAATATTGAATGTGCCTTTTTGAATTGATGGACCTTCGCTTAATTTATTTGTTTGAGCATTTTTTGCAGAAAGTGCAGTTAGATTGTTAAATGGCATGCTAAACATTTCCCAATTGTTTATTTCTTTGCCAGCAAAAAGTACTTTTTCGGTAATACCTTTTTTATTTTCTAAAAGGTATTTACCAAAATTTATCCTGCCCATGTTTTCAACAAAAATATCCAATTGTACTTCACCATCAGGTAATTCAAGCTCAACACTATCTAAAAGTGTTCTTCTATCTAAAACCCCTACGCTCTTTTGATTAATAAAAACCAAAGCATAATCTCTTAATTGTTTAACCTGAAGCAAACCTTTTCTGCCACCCGCAATTTTGGTGCGATAAAGCATGTATCCATAATCTTGCTTTAAATCTTCGAATGTTAAAGGCTTTTCGTTTTTTACTGAAGTTGGTAATGCATTAAGTAAACTTAAGCTACTGGTTAATTTAAATGGTGCGATTGTAATTGTTGTTTTAGCTATAGGAATAGCAGGTAACTTTTTGCCTTTTGGCAGGTGCTTTTCTATAACCGCCCTAAACTGCCTAAATTTCTCTGTTGCATTTCCAGCCTCATCAAGGGGTGCATCATAATCATAACTACTTATTTGCGGCTCGTAAGGCGAAATATCTTTATAGTTTGCCCCATTCATAAATGCTCGTGTGGTACCACCATGAAACATATACATATTGATGGAAATTCCGGCTGCTAAAACCGAATCTAACTTACCAGTATATTTTTCTGCAGGTACGGTGTGATGTGGTGTTCCCCACCAATCGAACCAGGCCGGGTACCATTCTGCAATAAAATACGGACCTTTACCATTATGGTATTTATCAATCATTGCTTTTACGCGTTGTGGATTATCTTGACCATTAATGGCTGGCAATAAGCCAGATAAGTACCCTCCTTTTATATCAGCTTCTGGGTCGCAGGTGTATAATAAACCATCAAAACCAGCCTCAATAAACATTTTTCTGTTGATATCTAAATATTCTTTATCGGCTGCGTAAGAGCCGTATTCATTTTCTACTTGCACCATAAGCACGTTACCGCCATGGTTTACCTGTAGTGGCGCCAGTTGTTTTCCAACCTCATTTATATACTTTCTGTACTCTTCCAAATACTGAGATTCTTTACTGCGAACCACTAAACCGTTCTCTGTTTGCAACCAGTACGGATAACCGCCAAATTCCCATTCTGCACACACGTAAGGACTTGGCCTTAAGATAACCCACAGTCCTTCTTCCTTTGCAATTTTTACAAATTCTGCAATGTTATTGTTCCCCGAGAAATCAAATTTTCCTTTTTGAGGTTCGTGCAAATTCCAAAAAACATAAGTACCGATGGTATTTAAACCCATGGCTTTAGCCATTTTCATTCTATCTCGCCAGGCTTCTTTAGGTACTCGTGGATAATGAATTTCTCCGGAGATAATTTGAAACGTTTTTCCATCGAGCAAAAAATCATTATTGCCCAATTGAAATGTATGTTTCTGCTGCGTAAATCCGTTTAGTGAAAAACACAGGCAAATAATTAATAATATATTTTTTTTCATTTTGATTTTTAGGTAGCTGATTTTAAGGCAAAGTTTAAACACAACTTTGATATGTTTGCCTTACAATAATGTTGTGCCTTTACTTATTTAAAAACACTCATGTCCCACTTATCTTTCCATTCGATTTTTAACTTGTCATCTTCAAACTGAATTGGTAGCCATAAATACCTTCCGTCTATTGCATTTTTAGGCTCCCATTTATCGGCCATGAAAATAAATGCATTTTTTCTGCCAGGCGCAGGAAGCACATAAGTACTCTGTCCGCCAAACGTTTTATCGGCTCCGGGACCAACACAAGGATTTCCCATATATTCCCATTTACCAAAAAGAGATTTCGCTTTAAACCATCTTGCTGGGTTTGGTGCCCATCCTGTGCATCCCGAACCTACCATATAGTAAGTTCCGTTTTTCTTAAATAAAGCAGGTGCTTCGGTTTGTTCGCCAACGTAAATACGGATAAACTTTCCGGTGTGACCTAAATAATTAGGTGTTAATTCTGCCAGATGCAAAGTAAAATTCTCTTCAGATGAAAATATGTGATAGGCTTTCCCATCATCATCAACAAAAACAGTCATATCTCTGGCCATTTGCCCACCTGGTAAATCGCGACAGAAAAATCCATCGCTTTTATTAGCGGGCTTATCGCAATTAACTTTTTCGGTTTCTGGTGTTTGATCTGAATAGAACGGCATTTTGCCGGCATTTGGGCGATAGCTTTTAATAAAAGTATATGGTCCTGTAACTTTATCGGCTGTGGCTACGCCTGCACGTGCAGCTTCGTAACCTTTGCCTAAAAGTTCTAAATGAAACCACATTACATATTTTTTGGTCTTTTTGTTATAAACAACTTTTGGTCTTTCTAAAATACAGCCCTTAGCAATATCACTTTTTAAATCTTCAGAAACTGAAAGTGCAATGCCTTCATCTTTCCAGTTGTATAAATCTTTTGATGAATAGCAATGCACACCCACTTGTGCTGTGTTGCCTTTTTCGCCTGCTATTTTATGCTCGCCAAACCAATAATAAACACCTTTGCTTTCTACAATACCACCACCGTGGGCATTAATATGAATACCATTATTATCTTTCCAGATTTTACCAGGGGTAAACGCTGTGTAGGTTTCTTGTGAAAAAACCTGAAAACCAATAAAACAATAAATAATTAAAGTGCAGATAAATGGAATAGGCTTGTGCATAAAAACGATTTAAGGATGAATAAAAAATTGAAGATAGCAATTGAGTTTTAAAAAATCGGGTCATCCAAAGACGACCCGAAAAACTAACCATAATATTTTTTTAGTAACCAGGATTTTGTGTTAACACAGCATCCTTATTTAACTGTATTTCACTTAAAGGAATAGGCAACAACAATGCTTTTGATGTTAAACCAGTAATTGGTTTCGACGCATCATTTGAATTTAAACGCAATGCTCTTTCTACCAAAGTACCTGTTCTCATTAAAGTCATACGTCTGTTTTCCTCGCCAATTAGTTCTCTTGCTCTTTCATCAAGAATAAAATCTTTAGTCATTTGAGCAGCTGTTACCTGATCGGCGTTAGCTCTTGTTCTAAGTACATTAATAGTAGCAGCGGCTTCGGCTGTTTTACCTTGGGCAACCTGAGCTTCAGCAAGCAATAGGTATGTTTCGCCCAAACGCATCAAGATAAAATCTTTAATCATTGCGTATCCAAATGTATCATTCGGATCGAATGCACCCCACTTGGTTGTGCTTGGGCAAATATTTATTAACGTATCAGGACCAGTAAACGGAACTTGTTTACCAAATCTCGCAGCATAAATTGGATTTGGGTCGTTGTAATAATATCTTCTACGGATATTGTATTGAGAATTACGCATATCGTTTCCTTTGTACAAACCATACAGCACCCAGTTGCTTAAACGTAACCTACCAACGGAACGACCGCCTAGTGAATCTGCCAAAGCCATACCTGCAATGTTATAATATGCAGCACCAAAAACTCTTCTCTGTTGCGGGCTATCACTTATGCCGCCAACAACACTTGCAGGATTTTCTTGCTCCAAAACCCAAATTGCTTCGGTGTTGCCTTGTACTCTTCTTTGGTTTCCATATTGAAACATATCAGAATAATAATCACCTCGCTGACTGGTTTTAACACCATAACGGTTTCTTATCAAACTAAATTTACCGCTGCTGATAATGGCTTGTGCTTGTTGTTCAGCCAAATCTGGTTTGCCCATTCTTAAATAAACCTCTGCTAATAATTGCATTGCCATAAATTTATTGGCTCTGCCATACATTTTGCCTTTAGTATTTGTTTTTACAGCTTCAATATCAGGAAGATTTGTAACTGCATAAACCAAATCAGATACGATTTGATTGTTGACATCGGCTATTGGTGCTCTAACAAAATCGGTTTTTGGACCAGATAATGCTTGAGTTATTAATGGTACACCGCCAAATAGTGTTGCTAAGTTATTATATGCGTATGCTCTAAAAAATTTAGCTTCGGCACTAACCAATCTTTTACCATTAGCACTTAAAGTAGTAACACTTGGGTTTTCAATGCCATCTACAATGATGTTGGTTAAATTAACCATGATGTAATTTCTGTTCCAGGTACGTGCAGCACCATTGTCAGTAGGCGTTAGTGTTGCGTAATTGTAATAAGGAATTTCTACGCCTTGTTGGTTATTTGTAGCATTTGCAACATCCGTACCAACTTGCCATACGCTTGGCCAACCTTGCTGGTCGGACCATGTAAAAATAGTACTGGTGTGGTTATACAATCCAATTAACGATGCTTCGAACCCTAAAGAATCTGTAAGTGTTAATGGTGTATATGATGAAAATGGTTTCTCATCCAGAAATGCTTTTTTGCATGATGAGAATGCAATAAACAATACGGATAGTGATGCGATTATGGTTATATATTTTTTCATGATGATTATATTAACGTAATGAAACATTTAAACCCAGTACGAATGTTCTTGTTATTGGATAATTATTTACCCAATCGCCCGAACCTCTAGATGAGTAATTATTTTCTGGATCCCAACCTACCCAATTGGTAAACGTATGAAGGTTACGCCCACTTGCATAAACAGTTAGGCTACCTAAATGCAATTTATCAAGAATATTTTGTGAGAACACATAGCTTAAAGTAACATCCTTAATTCTGGTGTAACTCGCATCAGATGCATATCCATAACCCAAAGTATTGTTATAAGACAATGCCGGACGAGTTTGACTCATGTTTTCTGGTGTCCAGTAACCAATTTCTGCAGGGGTATTCCTTCTACCAGTTTCATCACCATAAGTTAAATCCTGGTTATTTTTAGTCATGCCTTGAGCAGTTTGAATAAACACACTTAAGTTGATGTTTTTGTAATGAAAGGTATTGGTTAAACCACCTGTCCATTTAGGATCTATTTGTCCTAAAATAGTTCTATCGTCTGCGGTAATTCTGCCATCACCATTTAAATCTGCAAATTTTAAGCTACCTGGTCTGGCTGTAGGATCTTGCTTAGAAACATCTTCACCTGTTTGCCAAATTCCAGTCATTTGATAATCGTATACAACCCTAATTGGCTTGCCTAAAAACCATCTGTTACCTAAATCATCTTTGCCATCGCCATACAAATCGGTAATTTTATTTTTATT
The DNA here is from genome assembly GCF_042650845.1 of Pedobacter lithocola. Classification (NCBI taxonomy): domain Bacteria; kingdom Pseudomonadati; phylum Bacteroidota; class Sphingobacteriia; order Sphingobacteriales; family Sphingobacteriaceae; genus Pedobacter; species Pedobacter lithocola. The sequence goes on from NZ_JBHSBW010000007.1 coordinate 1,446,250, forward strand.
GGTTGCAAAAACTATCATGGTTTCCCAGCGAAAATCTTTCCCAGCGAAGTTTTGAGTATTTAAAGTTATTTCTAAACCTTTGTTGCTTGTTTTACCTATATTTTCAAACACGTTGCTGTAACCTGTAATTATCGGCAGGCTTCTTCTTAATAATAAACCGCTGGTTTTATTTTGATAGGCCTCTACAGTACCAGAAATTCTGTTGTTTAAAATTCCAAAATCTAAACCAATATTTGCGGTTTTTGTAGTTTCCCATAATAATGAAGAGTTACCTAAATTATTAGGAATTACACCAATTGTACTTATACCATTAAAAGGATAGCGTACAGAGCCTTCGGTTGTAATGGTTCTGTAAACATCAACAGCTTCATTACCGGTTTTACCGTATGATAATCTCAATTTTAAATTGTTGATTAGCTTCACATTTTTCATAAAGCTTTCATTGGTAATGTTCCAACCCACTGCAGCCGATGGAAAAACACCATATTTTGTAGTGTTTGCACCAAATACCGATGAACCATCTCTACGAGCTGTTAAGGTTAAAAGATAACGGCTATCATAAGAATAAAATAAACGAATCATTTGCGAATTAAGTCCGTATCTATCTCTATAAGAACCACTAGTTTGTGTTGCTCCAGCACCTATGTTATCTAAACCCAATTCATCATTAATAAAGCCTACAGCGCCTGCAGTAGTTTCATTATATTTCCGTTCTTGTGCACTGTATAGCGCAGTTACATCAAAATGATGCTTTTTTATGTCTTTAGAGTAGGTTAAAATGTTTTCTAATGTGTAGCTATTTGTTGATGCATTAAAGCTTCTTGCTGTACCATTTAAATCATTAGCTAATCGGCCAATATAACTGCCTTCTCTTCTTGGTAAATATGTGTAACCTGCGTTTAACCTGAATTTTAAACCGGTTAACGCTCCGGGGAATTTAATTTCAGCATAGCCATTTCCATTGAGATTTGTAGATCTACTAATTCTTGTAGTAGTTAAACCTAATAATGGATTTGTATATAGTTGCTCAGGCTCCATAGGAAAAATTTTGTATGTGCCGTTTGCATTATATTCTTGTCCGTAAGGACTCATTGCTGTTGCGAACAATAAATTTGCTCTTCCACCATCATCGTTATTACTGGTTAAAAATAAAGATGTACCAACGGTTAAGAAACTAGTTATATTCACATCTAAATTAGAGCGTAAACCAATACGTGTAAAATTGTATCCTTTTATAACACCTTTTTGATCTAAGTAATCGCCAGAGATGAAATATTTAACTTCTGGCGTTCCACCTGAAATACTAACATTATGATCTTGAATAATGCCTTGCTGTGTAGCCTCCTTTACCCAATCGGTAGTTGTACCCGCATTGTAAGCTGGTAACTCGCCAATATTTGGTACTGGGCGTTGTTGTACCTGACCAGTTTGTTTCAGAAAGTCGGCATATTTTTGTGCGTATTCTGGTCCGGTACGTGGCTCTAAAATATTGGCTAAATTATCTATACCTGCATATCCGCTATAACGTATAACAGGCTTACCAGTTGTACCTCTTTTGGTTGTAATTAAGATTACACCATTAGAACCATTTGTACCATAAATTGCGGTAGCACTCGCGTCTTTTAAAATCTCAACCGATGCGATATCATTTGGATTAATATCATTTAAAGAACCGCCTGTTTTGCTTAATGGCACACCATCAACCACTACATATGGTCCGGTACCTGCGGTAATAGAGTTTTGCCCTCTAATTAATGCACTTGGCTGAGAGCCTGGAACAGATGAGGTTGTAGTAACATTTACACCAGCAACAGCACCTTCGATAGATTGTAAAATGTTGGTAACAGGTAGCTGCGATAATCTTGCTTTTGGAACAGAAACAACCGAACCCGTAACATCAGAACGTTTTTGAGTACCGTAACCAATTACAACAACATCGTTTAATGTTTTATTTGGCTCCTCGGCCAGGGATACATTAACCTGTGTTTGGTCGCCCGCAACAACTGTTTTTGAGGTGTAACCTATAAAGCTATACACCAATGTTTCGCCTTTTAAAGCGGCAATTCTATATCGTCCGTTTCCATCGGATATTGCGATTTTTGATGAGGTTTGATTTTTGATGGTTACCCCTGGGATTGGGCCACCTTTTGCATCTAATATAACACCTGTTACATCAGTATTTGCTGTTTGTGCATACAAGTGATTTGGGTTTATTTCAGCAATAAGAAATACTGCAATTAATACCAGAATGCACCTTAATGGTGATAGTAAATTTTTTAGCATAATAGTTATTTGGTTAGTTTGTTCTATACTTTGCGGATTGATTTCCTAAATCAATCTATTTTTAAAACCTTTCAGGTTTTAAAAATTATTGGCCATGAATGGCATCGGTAGTTATGGATGACTTTCTTTGCTCATAGGCTTATTTTATAATTTGGTTAAAACAAATAACAATAAATTATCTGCTTTGAATGAGGGGTAATACGGTAATTAATAGGGGTATAATTGTTATTTTACAGCACAAATTGACATTTAAAGACAATATTGATTAATAAGTTGCAAATTTTAAACGTAAAAAACACGTTTATTTAATTGGCTAAAATAGCTTCATCAATCGAAAAATTGAGAGATGAATTTATCTTAAATCGGCGCTGTGATCGTTAGGAAAATCTTCACCTGCCCAGATTTTTTGCGAACTCCATTTTGCTGGTGGATTTGCCCAAAAAGCATCTGTTGATGGCAAACCTAAGGGAAGAAAAATATTTGTGCAGATGTATGGACTCCCTTGGTTATTATAAAAATCGCCCAAATCTGGTTGGGAACCGTACAAGCCAATGGTTAGCCATCCGTTTTTATAGGTTGTAGGACTTTCTAAAGTCTTTTTAATTACTGCAGTTAAAGCACAACGAACTTGCTCAAGACTAAGCTGCTTTGGTAAAACCTTTCTTAAAGCCATATCTGCTAAATGATGAAATGCACCACCGCGATGCACTATTGAACGCCCGGTTGCCGGGTAAGTCCCATCCGTATTGATTAATCGCTCTTGAATAATTGCATAACGTTCATTCCGTTTTCTGATTTTTTCAAACAGGTTGTTATAATCTTTGGTTTTGCTTCCTATAATCGCAGCTATGCCAGCCAAATATGGATGAATTACATAACTATTGTAGTAATCAAATGCATAAGTGCTGCCATCTTTATACATGCCATCGCCAACATACCATTGTTCCATTTGTTGCATGGCGTAATCAACACGCATAGGATCCCAAGTGTAGCCAAACTTTGCCAAGAATGCTTCGTTCATTGCAGAAAACAATAACCAATTGCTAAACACTGGTTTAAATTTTCTGGTAGTAACGATAGATTTCATCATTAGCTCCTGATTTTTTTTATCCAAATTTTCCCAAAGCCATGGTGCACGAATAAATGCCAGTGCAACATAAGAGGCATCTACCAACTGCTGACCACCAATATCATAGTTCATAAAATCTTTTGCGTTCGAATCCAACGAATTTTTTAAACCCTGAATTACCCACTGTCTGTATTGATTTCTTAAGGCAACTTCAGCAGCATCTCCACCTTCTAACTGTAGCCAGGGTGCAATTCCGCTTAAAACCCTACCTAAAACCTCAACATACTGAACTTTAATTCTATGCTCTTTGTTATCAATATGGATTGATGTAACCTTTGGCATATTTATGCGTAAACTATCTTTTGCTAGATTATACAAAACGGGTTTCACCATTTTATCCATCTGTTGCAGCCAGAATTGCCTATCGCTTAAAACTGCTGTCTTTTTACTGGTTTTCTTTTGCTGAGCAAATACAGATATTGAACAGCAAGCAAGCATCAATATGGTAAGCGATAATTTCTTTATAGGGATATTCATGAGTATTTTAGTTCGGTTATTTTTTTAAGTACCTGTACATCTCGCAGTTGGCCAAAAGAAAAGCACCAACGCCAAAATTTGCAGTTGAGTTAGCATCTACAATTTGTCCGGGTATCGCCTTTTCTCCAATCGGTTGAACGTAGCCAACTTTTCCATTATCTTGTAGAGCTGTTTTTGTTAAATAATTCCAACCTTCTAATGCAGCTGGTAAATAGGTTTTTTTATCTAAATGGCCATTGTTTATTCCCCATAATAATCCATAGGTAAAGAATGCCGTTCCGCTGGTTTCACGCCCTGGAGCATGCTCAGCATCTAGCATACTTCGTGTCCAATAACCTTCTTTCTGTTGGCTTTTTAAAATGGCATCGGCCATGCCTTTGTATTTTGCTATATACTCATTTCTGTGCCTATCCGATTTTGGCAAATCTTTAAGCACTTTGGCTAAACCTGCAAATACCCAACCATCGCCTCGGGCCCAAAAATCTTTCTTACCATTTGTGCTCTTATGTTGCGGATAAACATATTTAGCATCCCGATAGTAAAGTTTCGCTTCCGCATCGTACATGATGCTGTTCGCATAGGTAAAATATTCATAAAGTTTATCCAAATACAAAGTGTTGCCTGTGGTTTTGTACAGTTTTGTCATAACCGGCATCACCATGTACAAGCCATCCGCCCACCACCAATAATCGTTTTGCGGAGTACTCATTTCATATTCCATCACTTCTTTTGCCCTGGCAATTTTATACGCTTCGGGTTTTAAATGGTATAAATCGATGTAAGTTTGAAAGCATATTTGCCAATCGCCAAATAAAACGTGTTCATCGGTTTCGCCGTATTTATATTTCCATACACCTTTATCGGTCGATTTTGCACCCATCCATTGGTTATGTATGGCCCAATCTTCTGAGTATTTGCGATACGTTTCATTTTTGGTTAATGCAACAACTTCCATATTGCCAGTATGATAAGCTGCGTTATCCCAAAAAGAACGAACTTGGGCTTTATTATTGGCTTGCCAATAGGTATTTACTTTATCAATAATGTTAAGCACTTCTTTTTTCGACGGCAGTTTTTGAGCATTTGATGCTATGGCTACAAAGAGTAGCATCAAAAAGCTGATGGAGGATGTTATCTTCATTTATTTATAGGTGTAATTCCGGTAAGTGTTGGTATAATTTTTTTGATGCTTCCATCTGCATTGAATTCTAATTTATCGATACAAACTTCTCTATTAAAACCCGCAGCACTACCCATTTTAATTCCGTTTGGACGAGTAAACCGATGGTAAATCATGTACCATTCATCTTTGCCTGGTACTTGAATCACACTATTATGTCCTGTTCCGTAAATACCATTATCCACATCTTTTGCTAAAATCAGATTGTTATCGGGCATGGTGATTTTACCTGTTGGCGAATCAGAATAGCCATATCTAACCCTGTAGTTTTCGCTTCTTGTATCATCTTCCGACCATAGAAAATAGTATTTACCATTGCGATAAAAAACCTCCGTACCTTCTCTAAAATCTTTATTTGGTGTGATTATTTTTATAGCATTTGTATCGATAGAAATCATATCAGCATTGAGTGGCGCAACCGCCATATAACCATTGCCCCAATACAAATAACTTTTATTGGTATTTGGATCGGTAAAAACATCAGGGTCTATCTCCTGTCCGCCTTTTATACCAGCAGGTTTTGAGGCAATTAATGCTTTTCCAGTATCTTTAAACGGACCGATAGGATTATCAGCTACTGCCACTCCTACTTTTTGTGCAGCGGTAAAGTAGTAGAAATATTTATACGCACCATTTATTTTTTGCTCGGTAATGGTTGGCGCCCAGGCGTTTCGTTTTCCCCAACTAACATCTTTAACCAAATCTAAAATTACACCTTCATCTTTCCAGTTAACCAAATCTGGTGATGAAAATGTTTTAAAATAGGTACCACTCCAATTCGTAAATCCATCGCTGGTTGGGTATAAATAATACTTTTTCGTTTTTTGAGCATATAAAATTTCAGGGTCTGCATAGAAACCTGTTAATACCGGATTATTATTTACAACGGCAGATACCTCATAAACTACACTTGGTTGCCCGGTAATTTCAACCGTTATTTTCTGCGTACCTTTTGTAAAATCTAACTTCCCTTTCGGGCTAATTGCTATTCCTGGATAGGTAGCAAACTCTGGGTCGAAGCTTTTTAAATTTGTACCACAATTTACAGGCAGGAATAATTTTTTATTAACGCTATCTACAACGATGTTATTCTTTTTGATGAATGTAGATTGTGCAGATTTAAATACCGATTTAGCATTGTACCACTTGGCAACCAAGCTTTCCATCTCCGAACCGGTAATTGGCAGTACTGTTCCGTGCCTTGGATGGAAATCCATTGTTACCTCATTATCAACAACTTTAAAGGTTTCTAAATCTTTGCTTTTTGTAAATTGATATTTGCCTTTCATGTACACATCGTACATCAAAATGTAATCATCGCTATTATTTAATTTAAAAACACCAGCACCTTCTACAGCTTCTGTTGTTTGTTGCAAATATCTATCCTGTAAAACATAACCTTTAGTTAATTCACTTGAAACGGCTTTTTTTATGCCATTACCATTGCCTTCGGTTTTAAAAAATAGGTTATATTTTCCGTTCTGATAAATGATATCGCCATCAATACAAGAACCATTCGTCGGACTAAAAAACAATTGTTTTGGTTCGGTTTCTAAATCAGTAAAATCGGCGTTTGCATAAGCATAATAGATTTTATCGGGGTCTTTGCCATGTTTCATAGACCAATACACCATATATTTTTTCTGCTTACTATCGTAAATGGTTTGCGGTGCCCAAACACGAAGCAAATTCTCGTTATTAGGAAATCGGTTCTGAATGTTAATAACAGAGGAAGTCCAGTTTATTAAATCGGTCGATTTTAGCAACACCATTGCCCGGTTAGAATCCCATCCTTTAGCCGAAACCATATCGGTAACCACCATATAAAATGTTTTTCCATCATCACCACGCAAAATATGCGGATCGCGAACACCACCTGTAGAGCTTATTTTTTCTGAAGAAATAATCGCTTCATCATTATTTAGAGCATTAAAAGAGTATCCATTTTTGCTTATAGCGTAATGTACTGCTTCTTCTTTTTTATCATTTCCAGTGAAATAAACAAAAAGATAGCCTGAGTTTTTATCGGTATTGCTTGCTGCTTTTTGAGCAAAAGATTGAAACGAAAAAAAGCAAAAAAACAAACTAAATATGATGTTAGCATGCTTTCGTATGGTTGGTCTGTTCATGTTATTTCTTCAATATTGGTTTCCATTGTAAAACTTTAACGGCGGTAGGTTTTGATGCTGCTTTGCCTTCTCCATCAATTTGAATTACATTTTGAAGATAGAGGTTTAATATGGTTTTATTTTTCCATAATTCGGTGTCGTAACTTGGTTCCCAATCACCTACGCTTTCTGTTATAAAATCTTTAATTTGCCAATTATTTGATATAATATCTTGGTTTATAGCAATTGAAGCCTTGTTCGCACGTTCGGCATCTCTAAAAATTATACCCGCAGCAAAACGGTTTTTGTTAGGCCAAACGATAATCTGCGGTCGTGAGATTGGAATTTTTTTAGTGCCACCACCGCTTAAACTAAAAGGTGTTTTTCGGAAAGATAAATTGTTTACTTTCCAGTTATTTCCATCATTAAAAACAATATGGTATTGAGGTATTGAATCTTGATTTTCCCGCCAATAGCCAGCTATAAAAACCTTTCCGTTGGCATCGGCATACATCGATGTTTGATTAATCAATTCACTTTTTTGCGGAATTTTTAAAGCGTATTCTGCATTAGATTCTACTATTGGTAGTTTATATTTTTCTCCTGTTGATTTTTGCCAGGTTAAGCCACCATCAAGAGATTTTGCATAGCATAAATCATGATTGCTGGCTACATCCGGACTTTCTCTCCAAACCCAAGATAGGTGAATTGCACCTTTGGTATCAATTGCAACTTGCCAATAAGCGTTTCGTTTTCCTTCACCATCAATCATTCCATCCTGAATGCGCTGCCACGATTTGCTTTTAACAGCGTAACGGTTTATCATTAAGTTACCGTTTCCAGAACCACCATCGCGATAAAAAAACAATAAATCTCCGGCAGGAAGTTTATAAAATTCAGGATAACTGACTTTGACCTCTTTATTGCGAACCATTACTAATTTTTCGCCTAATGTAAGCGAGCCCGCAGAAATCCCTTTAGCGTAGTTTAACGAATTATTGTGCTGACCCCAAGCTACATGCAAAAAGCCCAAACCATCAACAATTATACTTATCGATTTATGTGCATCAGTTGCATCACCTTTATATTGCGTTCTATTTACACTCCAATTATTCGAGCCATTTTTCCTTTTAGCCAAAACAACAAATTGCTTTGAATCATAATATGCAGCATATTGATAGTTTTTAAAAGTTACCAGAGAATTTTTTCTGAAAATAACCGCGTTGACCGAATTATTTGCCCATCCATTTTCTGCAATGGTGCTAGTTGAAATTTCTTGCGCTCTTAAAAAAATCGGAAAAAGTGAAAATAATGATACAGATAAAATCAGCTTGAAAGCATTTGTTCTTTTGAAAATTAGATTAATCAACGTTTTATATTTGGTTAATCGAAGTACCGAATTTATCCAATTTTGTATAGGGGGTGAAATCATATTTAAAAGGGGGCGTTTTGAGATTCGAAGATAAGAATACGGTCAGACTGGATTAAAATAAATTATTTGGCTTTTTTAATCCCTTCGGATGTCATCACAATTCTTTTCATGGTTCCATCATTGTTGTAATGTAAATAATCGATGCAAACTGAACGCCTGTAACTACCACCATCGGTGTTAATTGCTCCATTGTGGTAAATAAAATATGATTTGCCTTTAAAATCAATAATAGCTTGATGATTGGTGTTTGAGTTACCGGCAATCTCGTTCAAAACTCCTTTGTATTCCCATGGTCCGTTTACATTTTTGCTCATGGCATAAACAATCTTTTCCGGGAAACCCGTTGCATAAGAAAGGTAATACCAATTCTTTCTTTTATGAATCCAGGGTGCTTCAGTAAATTCGGGGATGTTGATGGTTTTTATTGGTCCATCAAGCTCAATCATATTTCTTTTAAGTTTTGCATAATAACATTTTTGATTGCCCCAAAAAAGATAGGCTTGTCCGTCGTTATCTATAATAACCGATGGGTCGATATCATCCCAGGTAATGTTTACATCGGTAGTCATATTATTGGTAATCAATGCTTTTCCTAGCGCATCTTTAAATGGCCCTCTCGGATTATCAGCTACAGCAACACCAATTGATTTTCCACGAATTGTTGCATGTTCTGTAGCTACATACCAATAAAACTTACCATCTCTTTCTATAACCTGCGAAGCCCATGCATCATCTTTTGCCCATTTAAAATCTTTTACATTTAGCGGAGATGGATGCGCTTTCCAGGTTATCATATCTGCAGATGAATAGCAAAGCCAATCATGCATTTCGTAATTGTTTTTAGATTTCGGAGCAACATCATGCCCAGTATAGAGGTAAACGGAATCGCCGGAAACAAAAGCAGCCGGATCGGCAGTGTACTTATCAGTAATAATTGGGTTTCCTTTAGCCACAATAATATTATCCTGCGCTTTAGCATGTATGGTGAGCAGCAATACAGATAAGATTAACAAGGTCGTTTTATATAACATTTTCTTTAATTTAAATTGATGTGAAATGGTTGAGATTGCTTCATATCTTAAAATAACGACCGACTAAAACAAACCACATCTTCACTCTAATTCATTGCATTTATGTTGTAATATTTATGAAAAGTTCTACGGTGTTTTTTTATAAAATCGGATGGTGTGAGCTTAAATAGCTTTTGAAATTGCTCTCTAAAATATTTTATATCGTTAATGCCAACCCTAAACGCAGCTTCATTAATATTTAAATTTGTATTAATCAGCAATTCTGCGGCCTTGCGTAACCGTATAAAGCGTACAAAACCATTAATCGACTGACCTGAAGTAGCTTTGATTTTTTTGTATAAATTAGAATGGCTCATACCTAAATCTGCTGCCAGCGTTTTAACATTAAAACTATCTTCAGTAAGGTTGCTTTCTATAATATTTATACATTGTTGCAAAAAGCCTCTATCTTCTTGCGATACTTTGTGTGTATCAGATTTTAGCGTTATTTCATTATAAAAATACGATTGCAGATTTGTTCTGTTTTTTATAATTCCATTAATTTTAGCAGTAAATAACTCTTTATCAAATGGTTTACTAATAAAATCATAAGCGCCAACTTCAATTCCTTGCAGCCTGATTTCGGCACTCGGGTCGGCTGTTAATAAAATTACTGGAATATGGCTTAAAGCAGAATCTTCTTTAATGGCTTTACAAAGTTCAATTCCGTTAAGTCCGCCCATATTAACATCAGAAATTACAACATCAGGAAGAAATTCTTTGCAAAGTTCGAAACCTTCGATGCCGTTCGTTGCCCTGTAAATTTTAAAATTATCTTTAAAAATTTGGTTGATGTAATCTATAATTTCTGTGTTATCATCTACAACAAGTATAGAATGTAAATCGGATATTAATAAAGCTAGGTTTCCAATGTTTTCTTTTCCTGCCAATTCATTTTCTAGTTCTTCCTCTGCAATTAATTCATTAACATAGGTAAGTTCTGTTTCCATCGGCTTATCATCAGCCAAACTTGTTGGTTCGCCAACAGGCATTTCAATAAAAAAACTTGTACCAATACCATTATTGGTTACATAATATATCTTGCCTTTGTGCAATTCAACAAAATTTTTAACCAGATAAAGTCCTATTCCAAAACCCATTTTTAACGAGGTTTTATTTCTCACTTTATAAAATTTATCAAAAAGTTTTTCACCAACTCCATCCGGAATGCCTGGTCCGCTATCACTCACTTCAATCTTAATTTCATTATCATCAGAAGTAATTTTAAAATCTACAAAGCCACCGTTTGGTGTAAACTTTAAGGCATTTGATAAAAGGTTAAAAAATATAATTTCAAGTTTATCTCTATCTGCGAAGATATTTATCTCTTCATCATCACATTTAAAAGTATAATCGATTTGGTTATTTTTTGCCAAGTAACTAAAGCATAAAAAGATCTCTTTTGCAAAGCGATACAAATTAATTTTTACAATGTTTAGCGTATCGTTTTCACTTTCTGTTTTTCTAAATAGCAACAATTGATCTACCAAACTAAGCAACCTACGCGAGTTGCGATACACCACATTTAAATCGTTTTTCTCCTGACCAGATTCTTTTCCATTTAAAATGTCTTTTATAGGATTTACAATTAAAGTTAGCGGCGTTCTTAATTCGTGAGATATATTGGTGAAAAAGTTTAATTTTTTTTCATTTAAATCCTTTTCACGTTCCATTTTAAGGTTGGTTAAGGCTACCTCGTGTTTAAGGTTTCGTTGCTTGTTGCGATAGGTTTGCAGCACATAATAACCTGCCAAAAATAAGATTAGGTAAATTCCATAAGCCCACCAACTGCGGTACCACGGTGGAAGAATTTTTATAACGATTACCTTTTCGTTGTTACTCCAAACACCTTCTGTATCCGTACTTTTTATGTGTAGCTTATATTCCCCTTCACTTAACCTGGAGTAAAAAGCGGTTGTTAGTTTATTTACATTATTCCAGCCTCTATCCCATCCTTCTAAATAATAAGCATATGATATTTGCTCCTGAAATGAAAATTCGATGGCGGCATAATTAATGGATAAGGAAGAGTTGTATGGAACTGAAATTTGCTGCAAATCAACTATAGATACATTCCTATAAGTAGAATCCAAATCGAGCGGAATATTATTTATTCTAAAATCGGTTAATACGATTTTTGGAATGCGTTTGTTTTCTTTAATACTATCTGGGTAAAATAAGTTGAAGCCGTTAATTCCGCCAAATAAAAAGGCACCATCTTTAAGTTTTAACGCTGCATTGTAATTAAACTGATTGCTTTGTAAACCATCAGAAGTATAGTAGTTTTTGAACGTTCCGTTTTTAACATCAAACTTCGATAAACCATTGTAAGTGCTGCACCATAGATTATCTTTCGAATCGATCAGAATATTTAAGATAGAACTGCTTGGTAAACCATCTTGCTCGGTATATTTCTTTATGCTTTTTGTAGATGGATTGAACTGTAATAAACCACCATCTTCGGTTCCAATCCACAAACGCTGTTGTGAATCTTGATTAATTGTCCTTACCGCCATATTAATATCGGTAAACTGGTGTTGTTTTTTTATCGGATCTATTTTTATCAATGCGGTATAATTACCCGCCCATAGGTTGCCTGCTGCATCTTGAAATAGTGCGTGTATATCTTTTAGGTTATTATCAAAAAGTTCAAATTTATTGGTTTGTAGGTTGTATTTATAGAGTGCTCCGCCCCTGGTTGTACCAGCCCAAATGTTTTTACGCTTATCTTGAAAAAGCTTCCAGATGTTAACTTCTTCTACACCTTTTACATTGTTGTAGCAAGTGTAGTGAATAAATTTTTGCGTTTTTTTATCAAGCCTATCTATGCCACCGCTAAAACTTGCAACCCAAATGTTATTATCAGCATCGTTTAAAATGCTGGTTATAAAGTTACTTTTGAGCGAGCCCGGTTCATTCGTTTGTACATAATTGGTAAATGTATTTTGCTTACGGTTCCATTTGCTTAAACCACCACCGTCTGTTCCAATCCATATATTTTGTTGCTCATCTTCGCTAAAAGATAGAACGAAATTGTTGACCAAAGAATTGCTTTTTAAGGCATCATTTTTTATGGTTCTAAATTGAGTACTTTGCTGGTCTATTAAATTTATGCCACCTCGTAAAGTTGCAATCCATTTTCTTGATTCTCTGTCTTCGTACACTTCTGCTACAGAATTGCTACTTAGCAAACCTTTCTCCTTGCCTGCAGATAAATGATTAAAGTTATTGTTTCTGATATCTAAAACATAAATTCCTGAGCCATCAGTAGATACCCAAAGTTTTCTTTGCTTATCTAACATTAGGTTCATAATGTTATCATTGTTTAGATAATTTTGCGGTTTGGCAAGGGTTTTAGTGTGCCTATCAAATTTATAAAGCCCTGATTCGGTACCAATCCACAGTATATTTTGCTCTCCTTCAATAATTTTAGTTACATTTTTTACATCAGGTTTTATAAGTTTTAACTCGGTACTTAAAGGGTTATAATTGCATAAACCTAAATCTTTAACATAAAACCATAACTGTCCATCATTTGTTAAACAAAGTGCCTTTACTGCATCGTATCGCTTTTTTAACAAAACTTTATATGCAACAGCGCTTCCTTTTTTTAGCACATAAAGTCCATTTTCATCGGTAGCTATATAAACCGTTGCATTTTTATCTATTGCTATTGAATTAACAGAAGCCGTTAAATCAATTTGCTTCCCATGTTCATTTATTTTTAATTTATGGAATTTGGAATCTGCATAACTATAATAAGAAACGCCCTTTTGTGTACCAATCCAAATGCGATTTTGCTCATCACCATTTAAAACAGTTATGTGATTGTTTATAAGAGAATTATCTACTTTTTGATTGTTCCTGAAAACTTTAAAATTGTAGCCATCATATCGGTTCAAACCATCGTAAGTGCCCATCCACATAAATCCAAAACGATCTAAATAAAGAGAATTAACAATGTTGTTTGATAAACCACTTTCTACACCGATGTACTTTATTAATGGTTGAGCCTGCGAAAAACATAAGTTTATGCTGAGCAGAAAACACGTTGCAAAACCGATTAATATCTTGTAAGCAGATGGCATAAATTATACAGAAGAATGATATTTGGTATTAACGAATATACAGTTTTTAGCGAAGCATATCCAGTTATAACAAATAAACGTATTATTAACGCTAATAAAAAAATTAATTAAGTTGATGGTTAATATTCGAGCATTTAATATGAAAAAACGGAGGTTGGTTTTAAATGTATTGCCAGAAAATACTTTTAAATATTATTAGTAATTTTGCGCTAATGATTTTTTACAAAACTGATGAACAAGTAGAACTGATGCGAATCAGTGCGTTGTTGGTAAGCGAAACTCTTTCTGAAATCGCTAAAATTTTACGCCCCGGTTTGGCTACCATAGAGATTGATAAATTAGCAAATGAATTTATTTTAGACAATGGTGCTGTACCCTCTTTTTATAACTATAATGGTTTTCCTCATCACATCATTACCTCTGTAAATGATGTTGTTGTGCATGGTTTCCCAAGTAAGGAAACCTTAAAAGATGGTGATATTATTTCTGTTGATGTTGGTGTAATTAAGAATGAATACCATGGCGACCATGCCTACACTTTTGTAATTGGAGACGCTAGCGAAGAAATTTTAAAGTTGGTTAGAACAACTAAAGAATCTCTCTTTGTAGGTATAAACGAAGCTATTGTGGGTAGAAGATTAGGAGATATAGGTTTCGCTATCCAAAATCATAACGAAAAACAAGGTTATGGTGTTGTACGTGATTTTGTAGGTCACGGACTTGGAAAAAGCATGCATGAAGACCCGCAAGTACCTAACTATGGCAAACGTGGTTCGGGATTAATGCTTAAAGAAAACCTTGTTTTGGCAATAGAACCGATGATTAACCTTGGTAAAAAAGAGGTGTACATTGAAAGAGATGGGTGGACGGTTAGAACGAAAGATGGTAAACCTTCCGTTCATTTTGAACATGATGTATGCGTTAAAAAAGGTAAAGCTTTAATTTTATCGGATTACACACCTATTGAATTAGCAGAAAAAAATAATATTAATTTAAAAGCAGTATAAGTAATACACTTTTAAAAGTCGTTATTGAGAAAGTTCCCGGGTCGGTTAATGATTCTTCCTTAGGTTTAGGCTTTATACTAGCAGCTTGTAATGTTTAGAAAGCTGATAAGATTATGCCTCCAAAAATGATGCTAACCTCGCCTATACATCCATACATACGGATTTTCTTGACTTTTTTTTTAATATCGCAAGCGGCTATAGAAGACTTACGAGGTTTCCTCTGCTCTTTGCCTGTTAAACTTCGTAAGTCTAGCAGGTGCGAAATCTAATTTTTTTTCGAATTAAAAAACTTAGCGGTTGTTTTAATTGTCATAGATGGTGTAAACTAAATGCTCATCGTATATGAAGATTGGAATCATCTCCCACTTAAAACATCCTATTGCCGCTCCATTTGCTGGTGGATTAGAGGTTTTTACTCATCAAATCACCAAATTGCTTTGTGAACGTGGTCATGATGTGATTTTATTTGCAAGTTCTAATTCCGATGCCTCACTACCTGTAGAATCCATCTTATCGGATGTTGATTATGATAAACAAACAGGTGTTAGAATCAAAAGAAAAGACCTTCCTTCAGAATATATTGCCGAACATCATGCCTATTTTACTTTGATGACCTCTATTGATGAGTATGAACTTGATGTAATTTTCAATAATTCATTGCATTATGTTCCTATAACGATGGCAAACACAGTTCAAACCCCAGTGCTTACCGTACTGCACACGCCTCCTTTTTACGAATTAGAGCTGGCCATCCGGTCTGAAAGAAAAAATCCGGTAATAGATTATGTTACTGTTTCCAAACAAAGTGCGCAAAACTGGCAAATGCAAATAGAAAATTGCTCGGTAATAGCCAATGGAATTGTTTTAGAAGATTGGATTTCTTATCCGGATAACAACACAGATGTGTATGCCGTTTGGTTTGGAAGAATACACCCTGATAAGGGATTACACCTGGCTATAGAAGCTTGTAAAAAGGCTGGAATAAAACTTAAAGTAGCTGGTGCAATAGCCGACCAACGGTACTACGATAGCAAAGTAGCTCCTTTAATTGATGAAACCATCGAAATTTTAGGCTTATTAAATCACCAGGAATTAAATGAATTAATTGGTAAGGCACAAGTTTGCTTAATTACACCATGTTGGCAAGAACCATTTGGGCTAGTTGTTGCCGAGGCTATGGCATGCGGAACACCAATAGTGGGTTTCAAAATGGGTGCACTTCCAGAACTTATTGATGAGGATTGTGGGGTTTTGGTAGATTTTGCTGATACGGATGCACTTGCACAGGCCATTCAGTCTGCTTCTAATCTCGACAGAAAGCTGGTAGCAAAATCTGCTTCAAGGTTTGATATTCATAAAATGATTGATAAGTACGAGCAAATGCTCGAAAATATAATAAAACAACATCCAGTTAAACAAGCATACCAATGATAGAAACTATAAACGAAACTTTTAATCAAATTAGCTTTCAAAATACGCTTACCGAAATAGAGCAAATGGCAGCTGTTTCAGAGCATCATCCTGAAGGATTGAAAAAAGAATTCGACTTGCTTCGTGAAATTGGTGCGTTAAAAATTGTATTACCTGGCGAACATCTCGATTTTAACAAACCAAATATGCCCGCCTTATTAACGCTTTTAAAAGATGTTGGTAAGGCAAATTTATCAGTTGGTAGAATTTTCGAGGGTCATATTAACACCTTATACCTTATTCATTTGTATGCTAATGAAGAGCAAAAAAATAACTGGTTTGAAGGTGTTAAAGAATACGGCCATTTGTTTGGGGTTTGGAACACACAAGCACAAAATGGAATAGAATTTAAGCTGGTTAATGATAAATTAATTATAAGTGGAAATAAAACATTTTGCTCTGGCGTTGGCTTAGTTAACCGAGCATTAATTACTGGAAATATAAATTATGGTGAAAGAGTTGGCTGGCAAATGTCAATCGTTGATATGGCTAAAATTACCGATGATAAAATAAATAAAGAAACCTGGAAACCCTTAGGAATGAAGGCTTCAGGAAGTTATACGGTTGATTTTTCTGGTTATGAATTAACTGACGATGAACTGCTTTATAAACCTGGCATTTACCTGAAACAGCCTTATTTTAGTGGTGGTGCAATTCGCTTTGCTGCCGTACATTTAGGTGGTGCAGAAGCCGTTGCTCACAATACTATAAAATATTTAAAAGAGTTAAACCGAACCGAAGATCCGATTCAAAGAATGCGAATTGCTAATATTATGTCTCAACTCGTGGCTGGGCAATTGTGGCTCGAAAAGGCGGGAGAGAATTATGATAAATGGCTTGAAAATAAAGAATTTGAACAGAATCTTATCGCTTTTGCAAATATGACACGCACAACCATAGAAGATATATGCCTTCGTATTATGGATGAAAGCAATAAATGCGTTGGTGCAAGAGGATTGATGGCTCCGTATACTTTAGAACGCATATTTAGAGATTTAACATTTTACCTGCGCCAACCAGCGCCTGATGCAACCCGATTAAACATTGCCGTTTTTTTTATCAATAAAAACAATGTTTCTTATGGTACAAATATTTAATCAAGAGGCTTTCAAAAATTCGGCAACAGCTATTCAGATTGATGATTTGAAAACTGTTAAACGATGCATGATTTTAGTACCTCATCCTGATGATGAATCTTTAGCTTGTGCCGGCTTAATTTGTTTGCTAAAGGAAAGTGGTACTCAATTTAAAATAATTTTAACTACCGATGGTAGTCGATCTCATCCGAATTCTTTAACATATCCATCAGAAAAACTTGCTGCATTGCGTAAGTTGGAGTTAGAGCAGGTACTTCAGGTGCTTGATTTAAATCCTAATGTATTAGCCTGTTACAATAGTGCGGATTCTGCAATGCCTGCAAAAGGTGAAACCGGTTTTAATGAACTTGCTTCAAAATTGACTAATGACATTACTTCTTTTCAACCAGATTTGGTGCTGGTTCCTTACGAGTTAGACCCACATCGAGACCACCGAGCAACATGGCAACTTTTGATGGCCGCTTTGGAAAAAGGCAACACGCAGCGACCAAAAATATGGGAATACCCAATTTGGTTGTATGAAAATGCGGCAGAAAGTGACATTCCTAAACTTAGTGAACAGGAGTTAAAGTTAATTGATGTAACTAAATACATCGAAATTAAGCGAAATTGTATTGCTGCTCATGCATCTCAAACTACCAACTTAATTGATGATGACCCTACCGGATTTATGCTCAGCGAAGAAATGATGTCTAACTTTACCAACGGCAGGGAATATTTTATGGAGCGTAAGAAAATAAATCCTTCTTCAACATTAACAGAAGATTATTTTGATACGCTTTACAGCGGCAACGGCGACCCATGGAATTTTGAAAAAAGTGAATATGAGCAGAAAAAGTATCGTAACTCAATAGCTTCAATACCTAGTAAAACTTATAATAATGCATTAGAAATAGGTTGTTCCATTGGTGTTTTTACAGCTATGCTTCTGCAATATTGCAACAATTTATTGGCTATGGATATTAGTTCTACCGCACTTGCAAAGGCAAAAGAACGCTTAGCAAATAATCCGAAAGTAGAATTTCTTTTAGGTTCGATTCCAAGTGATTTTCCTAATAAAATGTTCGATCTAATTGTTATGAGTGAGGTTGGATATTATCTCGCAAAAGATGATTTACTAACCACGAGAACTTTAATCCTAAATCAGCTAAATGTAGATGGCATTTTATTATTGGTACATTGGACACATTTTGTTGTAGATTATCCAATTTCTGGCGATGATGTACATGAATGTTTTAAAGAATTACCATTGAAACATTTAAATCATTTTAGAAATGAAGACTACAGAATTGATGTATTTCAAAAGCAATCCTAATAGATGAGTTTTACGATCGCATTTTATATTCATCACCATGGTTCTGGTCATCTGATGCGTACTCTGCAAATAGTTAAGGCGCTAAAAAATCATCAGGTAATATTGATGGGCAGTGGATTAAAAGCTTTAACTGAATTACCTTCAAATATAAAAGTCGCTCATTTACCCCTGGATATTGCTGATGAAAATGAAAACACATCTGTTGGGAATATAAAATCAATGGCATTTCATTATGCACCAATCGGCATTAAAGGTATTCGCAATCGGGTAGCCTTAATGACTGAAGTTTTTCAAAAAAATTATCCGCTAATTTTGGTTATAGATGTTTCTGTAGAAGTTGCATTATTAGCTCGGTTGGCAGGCATCCCGACTATAATAATGCGGCAACATGGTAATCGTACTGATTTACCGCATCAACTCGCTTATGATAGTGCAGAATTACTTATTGCTCCGTTCTCCAATGAAATGTACGTGGGCGAAAAAGATAATGCATATAAAAAAACAGTTTTTACTGGCGGTTTTTCCAGATTCGATTCTGTAGAAAATAATGTAAATATTAATCAAAATACCGTTTGCATATTGGTTGGAAATGGCGGTACTTCCATAACAGAAATGTTTATTAAAAGCATCGCCTTATCTTGCAATAAATTTCATTTCAAAGTACTAGGTTTAGAACAAAACAAGAGTAATCGTTTAGCTAATCTAGAATTTTTAGGGCAAGTAGTTAATCCTGCTGAAACAATAAAAGAAGCAAATATCATTATTGGCAATACCGGACACAACACGGTTATGGAAGCTGCAAGTTTAAATAAACGTTTTGTAGGAATACCAGAAAACCGACCATTTGATGAGCAAATAGAAAAAGCCAAATCAATTCAAAACCGAGCAGGAATTAAAATTGTATCGCCCAATGAATTGCTAAAAACAGATTGGTTGTTGCTACTTGAAAATATTAAAGGTGAGCAAGTAGATTGGAAAGGTGTAATTGCACCAAAAGCTGTAGAAATACTGGCTGAAACAATCGTAAAAACAGGCGAAAAACTCTTTAAAATTAATTAATCTTTTAACGCTGCTTCAACCTCAGCACCACTCGGATAACGTAAAATTTCAATGTGATCTGCGTTTTTAGAAATCAAACCCATATCTATAAATTGTTTTAGCCAGCCTTCCATTGGCCAAATATTCCACTTCATAAAAAACCTTTCTGCATTTAAAACGATATCTTTAAAATGGTTAAGCGGCGGTGAATAACTCGGGTGGTATTGATGATATGCGCAAGCGTCAACCATTTTTAATTTAACGTGTTTCCGCCTTGCTGCAAAACTAAAATCCGTGTCTTCTGCACCATAACCTTGAAAGTTTTCATCAAAACCACCAATACAATCATAATCAATTTTATGGCAAGCAAAATTTAGCGACCAAAATAGTTCGTAAGGTATTTCGTATAAATCACTTCTAATGGGATCTGGTTTACTTAGCAATTCTAATTTAGCTAAAAACTCATCTTGTTCTGTAGCGCCATTATTTAAATAGCGAACCGTCCCAACCAATAATTTTTGTGATTCAAAACTTTTGGCGTAAGTAGAAATTAATGTTTTTGACGGAATGCAATCAACATCCAGAAAAATAAGCAAATTATTTTGGGCTGCTTTTGCGGCTTTGTTCCTTGCGGCGGCAAGCGGAATTTTATTTTCATGAAATATTTGAAAGCACCTCACCAAAAAAGGCATTTCTGGTAAATCGCATATTGGCTCGTTCATAAAAACGATCACCAATTCATCAGGCAGTTGTGTGCTGGTTTTTAATCCTGAAAGAAAGTTTTTAAGCGCCTCTTTCCTACCATAAACTAAGGTTAGTACAGAAATTTTATCCATAACTACCCAGCCAAAGCACCTGCATCTAAAACTAACTCCGTACTCAACACTTTGATATTTAATTCGCTTCTCTGATTAAAATACAAACGCATTTCAGAGATTACCAGATTAATTGGTTCGAATTTTAATATGTCTTTATCCTCTCCGTGAAGCAACTGCTCTATTTTTTCCCAAAGAGATTCGAAATATATGCTGGTATTAAAAATATTAATTAAGGTTGCAACTTCAAAGCCCGACCAATCAGCAACTTGCGTTAAAGTTAGTGCATTGGTTTGTTTTGACTCAGCATTCCATATTTTCCTCAGTTTATTTTTAAATTCAAACTTGAAAATTAAAGTATCCAACGATTCTACCAATTGCTCTTCACTTCTTAAGCTCATTTCCGACCAATGTTTAAGCTGAACCGAAAATCCAAATTTTACTCTTCCATCAAGTCTGCCAGAAGTATAAATACGAACATGTGGCGAGTGACGAATCTTTGCATCGACCCTATTTAAGGCTTTCCTAAATTCTTCGTCTTCTAAAAAAGGGATAATCGGCAAGCGCCCGGCACGCTCATACATTTCGCAAGTTACTGCTAAACTTGGTCCATAACATTGAAAATGGCGGGGCCATGGATTTGAATCGGATGGATCAATCAACGATTCTAAACGGCTTTTCAAAAATCGATAGGTAACATCTCTTAAATGATGTTTTCTGCTAATCTTAGGAGTATCTCGCGGTAAAATTCTGCCACCAACAACATCAGCACCAGTTGCTATTTCCTTCAAAATATGGTAAATCCAATCTGGTGCAACTTCACTATCAGCATCAGTAGAAACAATAATCCCTTTTAAACCGGTTACACTTGTCAATCTGCGGTAAGCAGCATCCATCAGTAATCTTCTGGCTGTGCCAATGTGTGCATGTTTTTGTTCAAACTGGATGCACTCTACATGCAAATGAAAGGTTCTGTAGCGCTGCTGATATTTCTTACAAATTTCATAAGTATCATCATTACAATTATTGGCCAACACTAAAACTTCATACAAACCAGAATCAATAGCTATGCCCAAATCGTTAAGCTGAATGCGAAGTGCATCGAGTGTTTTAACGATAAAGTCAGATTCATCTTTAGCCGGAACAATCACAGATAGTTTTAGTGAAGGATGTACTTTTCCTCGGAATAAAAATTTGGCTTCTTTAGGTAAACTTTGATTCATATAAGTTGATTAAACCGTTGCTTTGATAAGTTCTAAAGGATGAATGTTTCTCTTGATGCATGTATGTTAGTTGCAGTAGAGATCACAGTTATGTTTTTAATGTTTGCGTTTTTATACTGAACTACTATTTCACAACATCAAATTTCAATCATTTGTTTAGTTTATTTCATTCCCGCTCTGCTATAATCAATAACCACAATATCATTCCTTTATTTACAGGATTAACATCTTAAAACGATATAACTACTTGCCAATAAAAGCGGAATACCTGAATGTTTTAATCTGGTAAACAAAGGCGAAAAAAACGAGTTCTATAAACACCGTTTCCACAACTAACAGGCTGATTTCTGAACCATTCTTATTGATAATTTTCATTAAGAATAGTGGGAGAAAAATAGAAATCAACTCGTGAGATTTCAATAAAATTTCTCAATCGCACAGAAACAAAATGTTTATAAAGTACAGGCTTAACAAATATGATAGAAAAGAAAAAATATGATTATTTAATAGTTGGAAGCGGACTGTATGGAAGTGTATTTGCCCATGAAGCGATAAAAAGAGGTAAAAAATGTTTAATTATTGATAAGAGAAATCATGTTGGTGGAAATGTTTATTGCGAAAAAATTGAGGATATAAACGTACATAAATATGGTGCACATATTTTTCATACCAACGATAAAGATATCTGGGATTATGTAAATTCTTTCGTAGAATTTAATCGATATACGAATAGTCCGCTGGCGAATTACAAAGGGCAACTTTATAATCTGCCTTTTAACATGAATACGTTTTACCAGCTCTGGGGTGTAAAAACGCCAAATGAAGCTCGTGAAATTATTAAATCACAGATAGACCAAGCCTTGATAACTGTGCCTTCCAATTTGCAAGAGCAAGCACTTTCTTTGGTTGGTAAAGACATTTACGAAAAACTAATCAAAGGTTACACCGAAAAACAATGGGGCAGACCAGCCAATGAGTTACCAGCGTTTATAATAAAGCGGTTGCCTGTTCGCTTCACTTATGATAACAATTATTTTAATGATAAATATCAAGGCATACCAATTGGTGGTTACAACAAACTTATCGATGGCCTTTTAGGCGATTGCGAAGTTAAAACCGGGGCAGATTTTTTTGAAAACAGAGCTGATTGGACAGCAATGGCCGAGCATGTAATATTTACAGGAAATATCGATCAGTTTTATGGTTATCAATTTGGCAGGTTAGAATACAGAAGCTTACGATTTGAACACGAAATAGTTAACGAAGAAAACCACCAGGGCAATGCCGTAGTTAATTATACCGAACGTAATATTCCCTACACCAGAATTATAGAACACAAGCATTTCGAATTTGGTACACAGCCCAAAACTGTTGTAACAAAAGAATTTCCTGAAGATTGGACACCAGAAAAGGAAGCTTACTATCCCATTAACGACAAGCATAATAATGCGTTATTCGAAAAATATAAATCATTAAGCAAAAAAGAGAAAAATGTAATTTTTGGCGGCCGACTGGCTACTTATCAATACTATGATATGCATCAAATAATTGGCTCAGCCTTAAAAGCAACTGCTACACATTTTAATTCTACAAACTAATACATCAAACTAAAATGAATATACAAAAACCTATTTTACCTAAAAATTTACTTTGTTTCTCTCACCTACGTTGGGATTTTGTTTTTCAGCGCCCTCAACATTTAATGAGCCGGTTTGCCAGAGAAATGAACGTATTTATACTTGAGGAACCAATTTTCGAAGATCATGTATCCGATCATTTATCATTTGATAACCGTAATCATCAACTTACCATAATTACTCCCCGTTTGCAACATGGTAAAAATCAGGATGAGGAAAAACTAGTTATGCGTAAACTGTTAAGCGAATTTTTAGGTGATGCGGACATGGCAGATTGGATTTTTTGGTACTACACACCTATGGCGCTTCAATTTTCTGATCAGCATGCCGCAGCATTAACCATATTCGATTGCATGGATGAACTTTCTGCATTTGATTTTGCACCGAAAGAATTGGTGTTAATGGAAAAAGCTTTGCTTAAAACGGCCGATGTTGTTTTTACAGGCGGCTATTCTTTACATGAGGCAAAAAAAGAGCATCATAACAATATACATGTTTTTCCAAGCAGTATCGATAAAGAGCATTTTAGCAAGGCTCGCAAGGTTGAAACAGAACCTGCAGACCAGGCTCAAATTAACGGAGTTAAACTTGGTTTTATTGGTGTTATTGATGAAAGATTTGATGCAGAGTTAATTAGAGCTGTTGCCGAAAAACGCCCAGATTGGCAAATCGTATTGTTAGGTCCTGTAGTTAAAGTATCTTTTGATAGTTTACCAGCGGGTGAAAATTTGCATTACTTAGGTCAGAAGAACTACCAGGACCTGCCTGCTTACCTTTCTGGATGGGATGTTGCACTAATTCCATTCGCAATTAACAATTCTACAAGATTTATTAGCCCAACAAAAACGCCTGAATACCTTGCAGCGGGTTTAAGGGTTGTTTCTACTCCCATTCGCGATGTGGTTAAACCGTATGGAATTGAAAAATTGGTAAGTATTGCATCCAATGCTGATGAATTTATAGAGGCTATTGAATATTCACTTGCAGCAAAAAATGAAGTAACCTGGAAGAAAAACGTTGATGCATTTTTGGAAGATAAATCGTGGGAAAATACTTACGAGGAAATGAAAAAGAAAATACTTTGGACATTATTCGAAACCGACAAATTACTTGCCAGTTAATGGTAGATGAATATCCATTTAAAACCTTTTGGATGGCTGGTTTTGAATGTTCAGATCAGCTAAACCATTATGGCAATCGTGTTGATTTATTAACGGAAACCGGTCACATAACAAACATCCATAACGATTACAAACTGATTAATGGTATCGGAATAAATACCGTTAGAGAAGGCATTCGTTGGAGCCATGTAGAAGTTAAACCATACCAATATGATTTTTCTACGGTAGCAAAAATGATCGACGCAGCAAGGATTGGCAATATTCAACAAATCTGGGATATTTGCCACTTTGGCTATCCGGATGATTTATCTCCATTGCATCCACATTTTGCTGATCGTTTTGTTGGAGTTTGTATAGCCTTTACAAATTTTTACAAAGAATATTGCCCCGGCGAAAGCATGATTGTGACGCCGATAAATGAAGTAGGTTTTATTTCGTGGCTGGGCGGCGACCATGCAAGTACAACACCTTACGCCAGAGGTATGGGTTGGGATGTAAAATATGCCTTAGTTCGAGCTTATATTCTGGCTATCAGAGCGATTAAAGGTATTAATCCAGAGGCTAAAATCATGAGTACAGAACCCATTGTGAATATTGTACCTTCATTAGATGCAACAATGGAGATGATTTTACAAGCTGAAGAAGCACATTTTGTTCAATATCAGGCAACTGATATGCTAACCGGATTGATGTGTCCTGAATTAGGCGGCTCGAAAGATTTGATTGATTTTATGGGTTTTAATTTCTATTACAACAACCAATGGGTAGCAAGTGATTTTTCACAATTGCCTTGGGCAAATTTAGAACCAGATCCAAGGTGGAGAGGACTTTCATCATTGTTTCTCGAAGCTTATCATCGCTATGGATTACCCATTGTACTTGCAGAAACCAGCCATCCTGGTGAGCATCGTCCGAATTGGTTAGAATTGATTACCAAAGAATGTATTAAAGCACTAAAACTTGGTGTACCACTTAAAGGCATTTGTTTATACCCCATTATCGATCGCCCGGATTGGGATCACCTGCATTACTGGCATCATTCGGGTTTGTGGGATGCCGATGCAGAAAATCCATTTTCGAGAAAGCTTTATTTACCCTATGCAGAAGAAATTATTAAATCGATGCAGGTTTTAAATTTTAAACCATAATGTAAAGCGTATTTTTTAACGAATTTATATCTTCAATAAAAACACTTTCTATTCCATACCTTCTTTAACCATGCTTTGCAACATGTTTAAATTACCATGTGCATCGCCCATGGTATTATTAAAGTATGTAAAAACAGTTTTGCCTTCTTCCATCCAATCTTTAATATAGCTGGCATATTCTGCAAGTAATGCATCCGAATAACTGCCTTTGTAATTTCCGCCCGGCCCGTGAAACCGCAAATAAACAAAAGGAGATTCATCTAAATGCATCGGGCTCGAAGCATTGCCTTTATCATGAATAACAGAAGCCAGATTATACTCGGTAAGTAATTCAGTTATTTCTTCGGTGTAAAGAGATGTATGCCTAAATTCTAAAGCAATTTTCCACTGATTTGATGGATCACAATCTCGTAATGATGCCATTAGATTTTGTAATTGAGTAAAATGAGAGATGCGAACACTTGGTGGAAACTGAACTAAAACGCAAGCTTTTTTATGCCCTACATTCGCAATTACATCGAAAAATTTAGAAAGTTCGGCAGCATCGAAGTTTAAACCAGGTTGATGTGTTATGCCTTTGAAAAGTTTAAATGTAAATTTAAAATCATCGGGAACCTCTGTAAACCATTTTTTTAGGGTTGCTGCTTGCGGAATTTTATAAAAAGAACTATTTATTTCGATGCTGTTTAACAAAGAACTATAATAGCATAACCTCGAACGATCTTGAAATTCTGTTGGATAATGAGTTTTATTCGGAACAGGCAAAAGTAAGCCGCTTATTCCCGAATAGTATTGCGAAACTGAAATATCCATAGTTAGGAATTTTTTTATTCGATAATTCCGTTTACGTAAGCATATCGCATTAATACAGCTGTATTTTTAGAGCCCGTTTTATCAATTAAACTTTGTCTATGTCCTTCTACTGTACGTTTGCTAATAAAAAGTTTATCGGCCATTTCCATATTGGTAAGGCCTTGACCAATAAGTTGTAAAATCTCTATTTCTCGTGATGAAAAATCAGTATTATCTACTTTTGAACCAGATGCCAATTCTCTATCAATTACCTGATCTACAATTGGTATTACTAAACTAGCACAAATATAACGCTCGCCCATTATTAACCTGTTAACGGCAAAGAAAAGTTCTTCAGCATCAACTGCCTTAGTTAAAAAACCTTTCGCTCCAACTTTTATGGTTTGATATAAACTGGTATAGTTTTCCATCATCGACATAATAAGAACCGGCACTTTAGGATGCGATTGATTGAGTTGCCCAATCATAGTTACGCCATCCATTTCAGGCATGCCAATATCGGAAATAATCAGGTCAGGAATCAAACCTCTATCCAATGCATCGATAACCTCCTGTCCGTTACTAGCTTCGAATAGAACTTGGTACTGGTTAGTGGATTCCAGTAACATTTTGACGCCGTTTCTAATTACTTTGTGATCTTCGGCCAATATGATTTGCTTCATTTGTTTTTTGTTGCTGACCTTGTCTTCCTTAACATAAAAGTTGAATAAAGATCAGCTACATTACTAACACCAGATATTCCAGATGGTTTTAAATTTCGCATAATCCTGTTAATAGTTATTAATTTATTGCTTAACAAATTTTGAATTAATGTGTTGTTGCGGTTCATCAAATTTCACTAAGTAATTATTGGGAAAAACTTTACCGTAGCAATATCGTTATCCATTTATGCCATCAAACCAAAAGCCATCTTACCTTAATTTTGAGATTGACGTTTATCCGTGGAAACCAGATATCGATTACAGAGCACACCCCGAAAAGTATAGAGTTGGTAAAGGTGAACAGGGTGTATTAATTTGCGAGCCATATAAATCGGAGATTGGACAATTTTGGCGATTTAAAACTCCTGAAATTGCCACAGAAAGTAGTAGGAAAATTTCCGAAATGTTTACCAAATATGTAGAAGCTGATGATTTCGTTGGTGCGGATATGGCAAGAAAATATCTTCAGATGGGCTACACCCGAGCCAGAAGATATG
This sequence comes from Pedobacter lithocola, assembly GCF_042650845.1. NCBI lineage: Bacteria > Pseudomonadati > Bacteroidota > Sphingobacteriia > Sphingobacteriales > Sphingobacteriaceae > Pedobacter > Pedobacter lithocola. The sequence continues at coordinate 1,473,899 of NZ_JBHSBW010000007.1, forward strand.
CAAATTATAAAGGTGGAAAGAAGTATGATAAAGAGCATGATTATAAAGCATTAGAACGAGGAACAGGCTCAGAAGAAAAGGCAAAATCTGCCGAGATTTTTTACCAGGCCTATAAAAACGCCGAAGCTAATTCAACTTACGCCAACATGAAAAGAGAATGGAGAAAACTTATTGGCTAAAAATTTAAGTAATGAATTAAAGTTTTATAAAAATTGAGGATTGTTTCGTACCTATCTATAACGACTGCCTTACCGTCATACCGAGGAACGAAGCAATCTCTATTGCAATTAGTAATACTTTAAAACAAACTTAGGCTGCCGTAAACACTTACGACAGCCTAAATTCAAACTTAAAAAGGTTTCAAAACCACTTTAACACAATCTTCTTGCTTCTCATCAAATATTTTATAACCATGAGCTGCATCTTCTAAAGGTAGCGTATGGGTAATAATATCATCCAAAACAACTTTTCCTTCGTCAACCAAACCGATAAGTTTATCGATATAATTCACAACAGGCGCTTGCCCTTGTTTAATGGTTATGCCCTTATCAAACATCCTAAATAGCGGAAAATTATCATATGGAGAACCGTAAACACCAACAATCGAAACGGTACCCATTCTTCTAACAGATTCGAAACACATTTCTAATACCTTCATAGAACCCTTTTCGAAGTTGAATGTGGCTTTAACTTTATCCATTAAACTACGCTCAGGTTCGAAACCTACTGCATCAACACAAACATCGGCACCACGGCCACCAGTTATTTCTCTTATTGCCTCAACAACATCAACTTTATGTGGATTTAATGTTTCTACATTGTTTGCCATTCGGGCCTTTTCTAAACGATAATCTAACGGATCGATTGCAATAACCCTTGCTGCTCCATTAATCCATGCTGCCTTTTGCGCCATTAAACCAACCGGACCAGAACCAAAAATAGCTACCGTTTCGCCACCTTTTAATTGTGCCCAATCTATGGCAGACCAACCTGTAGGGAAAATATCTGTAAGAAAAAGCGCCTGGTCGTCGCTAAGGTGTTCGGGTACAACCCTCGGACTAACATCTGCGTACGGAACACGTACATATTGAGCCTGACCCCCAGAATAACCGCCATATAAATCGGTATAACCGAAAAGCGCCCCACCTTTTTGGTCGGCCACATTACCTGCCGGGCCATAATTTTTGTAGTTAGATTCTTCGCAAGCTGGAGATGCTTCATGAGTACAAAAGAAGCATTTTCCGCATGAAATTGGGAAAGGAACAACTACCCTATCTCCAACTTTAAGGTTTGTAATTGCCGAACCAACTTCTTCTACAATGCCCATAAATTCATGACCCATAACCATTGGGTCTTTCTGAGACACTGCGCCACTTAAAATGTGCAAATCGCTACCACAAATTGCTGTCGAAGTAACTTTTAAAATGATATCTCTTGGATCTAAAATTTCCGGATCCGGAACGGTATCAACGCGGATATCGCCAGGTTTGTGAAATACTGCTGCTTTCATGTAGGTAGATTTTAATCAGGCTTTCGCCCATTCAATTTATTATGTATTATTATTTTATAGCTTAACTATCAGCATCGCTGCCTGGAGGTGTATCGGTTTTTTTTGGGTCAACCTCCTCAACCTGAGGTTTTGCGAAATCTCCGTTTTCATCATAAGCTTTATCGGCATCACTACCTTCAATTTCCTCGGTAGGTATTACACCAACTTTACCTTTCTCTTCTTCTTTCTTGCTGTTTTCCATTTTATTTATCCCTATCTATTTCCTTTTTTACTAAAGGCATTTATTAGTCCAACATAATTTTTTACACATTGTTCCTAAAATCTCCTATTAGTTTTTATGTAGGTTTTATAACGGTAAGGTTTAATAAATTTTGCTTTGAAGAATGCTATTAATATAAACTATAATAATTTAGCAGTAAATATCTTGCAGTAAATCAATAACTTATAGAATTATGGATTATCATGGAGTAAATGCATAGCATCATCGAATCGTAAAGAATAAAGTGGATAGACTTTATCAACCTAGATATCAGAAGGCGAATTATTAGCCTGTTTTTGCCGATAAAAAAGGATTACCGACAGAATGGTAAGCCCGCAAGCTACCCCAATTTGAGATGCAGAGGCAAAGGTCATTGCCCAACCAGAAAAGTAAGAACCCAATACATCACAAAAGTTTACCATAGCCATATAAGCTGTAAATTGCGAGCCTTCTATCCGCTTTCTGCAAAGCAGCATTAATACAGGCATTGCAGCAACACTAAACATTGGATCGGCAAAATTAAATAGCAATAAACCGGTTATGCTGATGGATTTGATATACCAAAAACTCCCTAAAAGTGAAAAAGTGATTAGAAATAAAGCAATAACTATCATCACCTTCCGCTGGAGTTTTGCTGCCCCAATTTTATCGGCAATATATCCTCCTGATAAGGTAACTGTAAGTGTGGCTATGGTTCCCCAACCGCCTTGTAAAACCGATACCGCATTATTTGCCCAATGCAAATTATGAATTAAATGATAGGAAAAACCTCTGATGAATATACTCAAACAGGTATATACCAATGCAATTTGTAAAAAGGTTTTAATGCTGGTTTTCTCTGTTACGGCCTTATACAATTGGGTAAATAACCATTTTAATTTTGGGTTATCATTTTGATTAGCTTCATTACAAATAGGTTTTGGTTTAAAAACAGGAAGGTAATTATCTGTAGAATCGAGTTTAATAATGAATGTTAATACCGTAAAGAACAGCAAAAGTGCCGATTGAGTAGCCGCTGCATAAAAGAACCCGTAGTGATTTAAAATGGTAGATAAACCTGCAGAACCTGCCGCAATACCCAACAAATATCCACCTCTCATAAATGCATTAACACGTCCTCTTTCTTCCTCGGGCACTATAGAAATGGAAATGGCATCTACACTTGCATCCTGAACACTGGCAAAGTTGCTGTGGATAAAAAACAGTAATGATAAAAGTGAAATTTGCTTTACCGGATCGCTTACCATAAGCAATCCCAATGAAGCAATAAATGCCAGGATTTGAGTTAGCACAACCCAATGTTTTCGATGACCGATTACAGAGAATTGATACCTATCTATTATTGGTCCCCAGATAAACTGCAGCACCCATGGCAAACCCACAATAGCGATAAATGAACCAACCGAATAAGACGATAGACCCTTTGCAGCAAGAAAATTTGCCACAGCCGTAAGTGCAAAACCCGAAGGGATGCCCTGCATGATATACAAATAGAAGAAACTAAAATACCTTAAGGTTTTACTTTCTTTTAATACGGGAAGGTTGCTTAACAATTTAGGATGATGAAATTAGTTTCCAATTCTAAAAATGAATATAAAATCAACAGTAATTGTAGCAGATTGTTCAGCGGTTTTTGAAATTATTTTAGATAAATTAAAATTCTTTGTGCATAGAGATAGGGATGTCTATATATCCCAAAACCGGAGCGAAGCATAAAGTATGTTTTATCATTTACCTTAAAGTGAATTTCATGAAATGTTTTGGTTAGAAGGCGCAGAACATACTAGAAGTTGAATGCGAAACAATTCTTAAGGTGTGAAGAACAAATTTTTCGCCTTTTTACCTCAATCGCATTTAAACTAGGTCAAGTTTATATGGCCTTTATATAGCTAACTTTCAAAATTGTTCGCTATATAAAGAGCATATACAAAAATGTTATTTAGTGCCGTAAACTTCTTTTAGAAACGCTTTAGCAGTCAATGGTTTTCTACCTAAAAGATTTTCTAAATCTGTTTTCTCAGATGAAAATTCTCCTTGCTTAATGGTCTCGGCAAAACTTGCAAACATACCAACATATTGAGCAGGAACCCCCGCTTTTGTTAATGTTTCTACGTAAACATCTTGTGGTGGACTTACATAATTAATATCTCTATCAACGATTTCACTTAAATTTTGAGCTATTTCTTGTAATGATATATTTTCGGTATTGCTCAATGAATATTCTTTGTTTTCGTGTCCTTCACTTGCTAATACATTAGCAGTAGCTTCAGTCATATCATCACGCAAAGCAAATGCAGATTTTGTATCCCCGGCAGGAAACAAGATTCCAGTATCCAAAACTTGTTCGCCAAAAAACATCGGTAACACATCCAGATAGAGATTGTTTCTAAAAATGGTGTAAGTCAATCCGCTTTCTTTAATTAATTTTTCTGTTTCGAGATGCGATTTCGCAAGAAAATAAATCGGTGAAGTTTCGCTTTCATTTTTTCGCTCGAAACTGGTGTATAAAATATGTTTCACACCCGCTTCTTTTGCAGCTTTCACTACATTTTTATGCTGTTCTGTACGATTAACAAGGTCGGTGCCCGATACCAATAATAACTTATCTACTCCCTTAAATGCTTCTACCAATCCGGCATAATTGTCGTAATCGCCAACTTTTAAGCTAATCCCCTTCGCTTTCAAATCTTCCGCCTTTGCTGCATCTCTAACTAAAGCCGAAATAATACTTGCCGATATACCTTTGTTCAATAAAGCGTTAATGGTTGACTTACCATAATTTCCTGTTGCTCCTGTTACTAAAATCATAATTTCTAATTTTTAAAGATTGTGAAGCGAAGATATAGTATCTTTACTTCTTAAAGTATAGTGATATACTTAAGTATAGCGACAGCTTTTTATAATTAAGGAAACATGGAAAGTATTAAAACCTTCAAATCTTGTCCAGGTCAGTATGTAATACACATCAATGACACCATGAATGTTATTAGTGGAAAATGGCGTTTGGCAATTATAGCCTCCGTTCTTTTTGGCAAAAAGCGCTTTACCGAAATACAGCGCAATATTCCAAAAATAACACCAAGAATGTTAAGCAAAGAGCTAAAGGAATTGGAACTGAATGGAATGCTTGTTCGAAATGTTTACGACACTATACCTGTAACCGTTGAATACGAATTATCTAATTCAGGAAAATCGATTACAGATGTTATGGATAAGATGATCGAATGGGGAATAGAACATAGATTGTCTGTGCTCAAAAAATCAACATAAAATAAATATGACATCAACTACCCATAGCCTCAAAGTAATAAAGACTTTAAGAAATTACTTACTTTATTATAAACTACAATTTCTCAAAAAATCATCGCTTTCATCGAGGACGGTGCAATAACCTTCTGGCGGGATTATTTCGAATCGGCCACAGCGGCGCAGTAACAGGAGCATCTTTTACATTTACACACATAGCAAACTACTAATGTGTCAGCTTATGGAATTTGTATTGATGAACAGAATAATTTGCTATTAAGTCAAAATAATATTCAATTTGCTTTTCCCTTAGTCTCCATCCGTAGATGAAGCGTAGTTGAAGCGTAGATGATCCGCTGTTAAGGGCTTAACTCGGTAAATCAAAATTATAAAGCTATGGCACCTCCCAACTCGTTGCGGTTTAACCAAACAACACATGAAAAGAGTATGTATTTATCCGAAGGATGTTAGCATCTTAACTGGAAAAAGTTTAGCGCAAGCACAAAGGGTGCTTAGAAATTTAAGATTTGTACTCAATAAGCGTAAAGATCAATACATTACATTTGATGAATACGCCAATTTTTGTGGCATTGATGTAGAATTGATTCAGAAAATTTGTTTAATGCTGTCTTTGGCTTGTACTTTAGCCGTCAGTTAAGAAACAAAACCCGCCCCACGTCCCCGGGTTTTGTTATGATTATCCTAAATCGTTTGATACCACAAAGAGACATTTTTAACCTTCGATTATTAATTTTTCTTCATCTGATTAATAACTTGCTTTTCTTTAGTTTACGAAAGCCTGAATTCATTTCAGGGTCTTTTTTTGGAGGTAAGATGCTGAAATAAATTCAGCAAGACGTGGCTACAAGCAATATGGCGATAAAACAGCAGAATATTAAATTTAAGAAACGAATTCAGGTTAAAAGAAAAAACGAGATGCTTTTGCTAGTTCATTTTATCCAGCAAAAGCACCTCGCTTTCAATAAAATATTTATCAGAAAATCCGGTTAAGATTTTGCTTTAGCCATGTCAATCATCATGGTCAATTCATCAACGGCGGCTTCATTACTCCCATCAAAACCGGTAAGTTTAAACCTTACATCTCCGTTGCCATCTATTACAAATTTGGCCGGAATACCAGAAACATTATAGCTGCTAACAACTTTATTCTTTTTAGTTTGAGCATCTTTAATATCCATTAAAACTTCGAAATTATACTTTGCGCCAGCAATAAATGCCTTCGCATCTTCCGTAGGATTTGCCACATTTTCCCAAGTATGGATAAATAAGAACTTAACATTAGCATCGTCTTTAAATTTATTTACTGCCATCTGCATCGCCGGGAAAGAAGCTTTACATGGCCCACACCAGGTTGCCCAAAAATCTAAAATCACAATTTTGCCTTTATAATCTGCCAAAGCAACTTGCTTACCATCTAAATCAGTTAAAGTGAAGCCAGCAGCTGGTTCTTTTACCATGTCTTTAGTTAATTTTTTACTCAAGGCTTCAAGGTAACTTTTTCTAATAGCCGCAGCGTAAGCATCAAAACCTACATCACTTCCCTTAACTTTTATGTACAGCTTTTTAAAATCTTCTGCCATTTTAGGGTTAGCTTTTCCGGCTTTCACAACTTCCTCCAATTTATCGTAAGCTTCTTGATTTCTATTCAAACCCATTAAAATTTGAGCATAGCGATAGTTTAACTGCGGATTTAAAGTTGTAGTTTTTTGATAAGCCATCTCCGAATATTTTAATGCTTCGGTAAATTTTTTCCTTTCGAATAAAATATTAGCATACGTACTGGTTAAACCCGGATAACCTGATGCAGAAAACTTAGCATAGTTCTCATTTCCCTTTTTTCCATCGAGATATGAAAATGCATTATCCATTGCCATTTTAGCATACATTTCTGCATTTTCCAAGTCGCCATTTTTATAAAAAGCTGTTGCTAAACCCGAGTATGCGTTACCTTTCCAAAAATCAACCTCAAGCATTTTGGCATAAGCATTGGCTTTTGCAACGTTTTTCTCTGCCGCGAATTTGTTTGCTATCATAGAGCGCACATAATCATAATCCAAACGGTCTGGCACTTCTTTGTTTTCATAATTTTCTGGCGGAAACTTTTTAATCCAAGCTTTGTAAGCAGCTTCTGCCTCTGCAGCAGTTTTCATTTCATAAAAACCCTTTGATGCTTCTCCCCTAGCTTGAGTACCTAAAGGAAAACGGGCTGGTAATTCTTTGTACAGCTTTTCAGATTGCTTTGCATCGCCAATTTTATAATAATAATTGGCTGCCGTCATAACCTGCTTTTCTGTTTTAGCAGTAGATAAAGCTGCTAATTTGCTCCTCAAAATTTGTTTATCAGCCGAATCTTTAGACAAAACCAATTTATCTAAATATTTAATTGTGGTATCAGCAACTGGTTTATTTTGGGCATTTGCTACATTACATATTGCAATAAGCAATAAGAATGTACAAGTTGATTTAATTAATTTCATATTATGTTTTTTATTGGTTTTAATAGCCTTAAGAATTTAATTATATCCCGGATTTTGGGTTAAAGTATTGTTTAAAACGATTTGTGCTAAAGGAATTGGATACAACTGCGCAGTTGTTTTATAGGTAGATTTTAGTGGACCTAAAACAGCATCGGCAGTACCTGTACGCTTCAAATCGAACCATCGGTTAGCAAATTCTCCGAATAACTCTAATTTTCTTTCTTTGGCAATTGCAGTAAGCAATGTTGATTGGGTTGAAGCAGATGTATTTGCCAATCCTGCCCTTGTTCTAATCACGTTTAAATCACTTTGTGAGCCTGCTACATTTGCTTGTTGCGCTCGGGCTTCTGCTCGTATCAAATACAATTCTCCAAGGCGAAAAAGTACAGTATATTCATTACCTAATGTTGCAGCCGTTGCCGTTTGAACTTTATACTTATTAATTCTATAATATTTTACCGCATTAAATGTTGTAGAATCTATCCAACTGGTTTTACGGCTATCATTTAACTCAAAATCCTTAGTAAAATTATTAAACAATACATATTGTGGTGGCGCTACATTATTCGCCGAGCTAGTTGTACGGTACAATGTAAAACCAGAAGCACCAAATTGTGTAGATAATTGTAAAATGGTTTCAGGACTTGTATTTACAAATGCATTCGCTACTGTTGCCATGCTGTAGGTACCAGAACCAATTACTTTAGTTGCTTCTGCCTCTGCATTTACATAATCTTTATTATACAAATAAACCTTTGCCAATAAAGCGGTAGCTGCCCATTTATTTGCCCTCACTTTTAACGTGGCTGTACCAACATAATTGGTGGGCAATAAATTTTGAGCATCTTTTAAATCAGCTAGAATTTGCGCATAAGTTTCAGCGACAGATGCTCTTGGCTTAAAAGCATTATTTAATTCGATAACATCCGAACTAATTGGCACACCACCAAAATAATTAACCATATTGAAATACATTAAAGCCCTAAAAAATTTAGCTTCGCCTGTTAGTTGATTTTTGGCATTTGCTGATACACCCGTAGATTTATTCACACCATCTATAATCAGATTACATTCTCTAATCACCTGATAAGGATAATCCCATAAATAAGATGATGAATATGAGTTGTTCGATGGAATTACATTCTGAGAAAACTGAATCAAATCAGAAGTGGAGGTTGTATTTTGCAACTCATCTGCCGAAAGGCCACCAAGCCAGGTAACATACTGAAGCGAATTGACCGTGGGAAAGTAAGAATATAATGCAAGTGTAGCACTTGTTGCTGAAGCATCTGTAGCAAAAGCATTTTCCCGTGAAATTAGGTTTGTTGCCAAATCGGCTTCTACAAATTTCTTACAAGAAGCAAAGGAAAAAGCAACAAATGCAAGCAACATAATCCTTTTAAAAAACATATAATTAATTTTCATGATTTTGATAAATTAAAATGAACAGTTTAAACCAAAAACAATTGTACGCACTTGTGGCGCTGCGATATACTGACCTGTGCCTAATGCCGAACCAGTGCCCGGAACGGTAGACTCAGGATCGTAAGTATATTTTTGCTTCGCCCAGGTGTACAGGTTTTGCCCCTGAACATATACTGTTAAATTGGATAAGTTAAGTTTACTGATAACCGATTTTGGCAAGGCATAATTTAAGCTTACGGTTTTTAATTTCAGGTAAGATGCATCGCCCCAGTTCACATCTGATGAAGAAAGATTGCCATATGATGGATCATTAACTGTTGATGCCGCGGGGAAAAGTGCCGTATCGCCTACTGCTCCCCATCTATCAAGCAATGCTGTACTTAAATTACTGTAGTTTATACCTGCCGGACTAGAGCTAAGTGTAGAATTTAAAATTCCGTAACGATGATTATACTGAAACATAAAATCGAGTGATAAACCTTTATAGCTTATGCTATTGTTAACCCCACCAAAATATGGATGTCCATAGTAGCCGATATACCTGTCGCCCGCGAAGCTAATTATACCATCACCATTCAAATCTTTATAAGTTGGTAATCCTGTAGCGGGATTTACACCTGTGTAATTGTAAAATCTTCTAATATCAGTTGGTTCACCTACAACATAAGTACTTGCATAAAAAGTGTTAGCTAGGTTATCAAACTCCAAAAGCTTATTTCTCATTATGGTTAGGTTGATATTGGTTGTCCATCTGAAATCACCACTGGCAATATTTACAGTATTTAATTCAAATTCAAAACCCTTATTCTGCACCGTGGCATCTAAATTAGCGGTATAACCCGTACTTCCCGTTTGCGAGGCAATTGTAATGGTGTTTAACAAATCCGAAACGCGGTTGCGGAAATAATCAGCTTTTAAGAATATCCTATCGCTAAAAAAGCCCAATTCTAATGCTATATCTAATTTTTTATTGGTTTCCCATTTTAAATCAGGGTTTTCAATATTTGATGGTATAATTACTGTAGAACCATCGTAATTAGAGCCAGAACCTGCAGTTGCATATAATCCAAGGTATTGATAATTAGGAATTTGGTCGTTACCGGTAACGCCGTAACTTGCTCTTAACTTACCAAAACTTAGAAACGATAAGTCTTTCATAAAATCTTCCTGCGTGAATATCCATGAAGCTCCAACAGCACCAAAATTTCCAAACTTATTATTGTCGCCAAAACGTGATGAACCATCTCTTCTAAAAGTTCCATCTATAATGTATTTGCCTTTCCAATTGTAATTTAAGCGACCAAAAAATGCATTGTACTTATACATACTGTTTGCATTTGCAGAAGTTGTAACAGCCGATGCACCTGTTAAAGAATACAGTAATCCTTCGTTATTATATCCGGTACCTAATAATGAAATACCTGTTGCATTGGTTTTTTGAAAGGTTGTTCCAAGCAAAGCTTCTAAATTTCCTTCACCAAGTTTTACGTTATAAACGGCTTGTGGTTCGATAATATAATTGTCGTTGTTATTATCTGCGTATCGCAATGTACTTATCTGTGAAGTTGCAGGGTTTTGCGAACTTGCAGGGTTGATTTGCTGCTGTTTTAACCGCGTTGTGGTATATCCTAAATTTGCTCTAAGCGTTAAATTTTCCAAAACTTTGTAGGAAAGATTTAGGTTAGAAAACAAATTGGTAGTTTGTGCATCAGTCCGCTTTGGGTCGTAAGATAACGGACTGGTTGATGTCCAATTTACCGTTCCGTTTGCATTATAAAGCGGATAATTTGGAGCCAAGGCATAAATGCTACTTAAATCGGTATTGGGCAATAGATTTTTCATGTAGGCATAATTTACCGATGCATCGATGCTAAATCTGCCATCTAAACTTTTATGCCCTGCATTTAACCTGCTAGAGAATGTTGTTGCGCCAAAATCGCTTCCGTAAATGGTTCCTTGTTTTCGATACGTAGATGAAAATAGAAATGAATTCTGTGCGTTTCCACCCGAAACCGAACCTGTTAAATTGGTTGTATGTGCGGTATGACCAATAAAATATTTCTGCCAATCTGTGTATGCATTTTGGTCCCAGCTTACCAAATCTAATGCATTTGCAGTAGTAGGTGTAACGCCCGACCTCGCAAAAGCTGCTCTCCGGGTTGCCAAATATTCTTGCGTATTCATCATTGGTATATAATTAGCCACATCAGATATACCAGTGTTTAAATTAAAGTTATAGCTTGTTTTGCCTTTGCTACCCTTTTTGGTGGTAATTAATACCACACCATTCGAACCGCGTGAACCATAAATTGCAGTTGCATCTGCATCTTTTAAAATGTCAATGCGTTCTATATCTTCAGGGGCTATTACACTAAAAGGACTTATTGCTCCATTCGCAGCTGAAATTCCATTGGCATTCAGGTTATCAGCAGCAGGTTGTGTACCGTTAAAAAGCGTAAAAGGAACACCATCAATTACATATAATGGAATAAATCCAGCGCCAGAGAGACCTGTGTAAGCTCCACGAATATTCATTCTAACACCTGCTCCGGGCAAACCATTATCTTGAGTAATTTGAACACCCGAAATCCTCCCTTGCAAAGCTAACAATGGGTTTTCGATGGTTTGCTTGCCAATTTCTGCAGCCGTAATAGAACTTACAGCGCCTGTATTATTTCGTTTTGTGGTAGTTCCGTAGCCAATTACCTGAACCTGGTCTAACGAGGAAGCTGAAATGTTAAGTTTGATATCTAACAAGCTTGCTACTCCACTTTGCAAAATGCCCTGTGTTATTCTCAGTTCCTTAGTTTCGTATCCAATGTAAGAGATTACTAAAACATCATTGGCTTCTAAATCGAGTACAAAACTACCGGTTGAGCCGCTTATAGCATATTTTTTGGTTCCTTTTACCGTTACACTAGCACCAACCAAGGGATTGTTATTTTCGTCAACCACTCTTCCGTTAAATCGAGAAGCGGTAAATACTGATGTAATTTTATCTAAAAAGCTAGGCTCTTCTTTTTTAATCAGGATGGTATTTTGTTCTATAGTATAAGTAAGTGATTTATCTTTTAATATACTATTTAAAACCTGCTCAAGCGGTGCAGCTTTAAAGTTTACCGTAATTTTGGCATCATCATTTAAAATGCTTGTTGCGTATAATATTCTATAATGAGTTTGTTGTTCAATTGCTTTAAATAGATTATCAACCGTAACATTTCTACCAGAAAAAGTTAGTTTCTGAGCGAAACTGCTGGCACTAGCATGTATGATAATGGTCATCATAATCATAACGGTGAGTTTCATAATTAACAAGATTTTTTTGGGCAGGCACGAGGAATGCCTTCCTTGATGAAAAGGATTAAAATTCATATTTTTGTTTGTTTGGGTTAATGCGTAAATGGACCTAAGAATTCGTTTTTATAGGGTTAACTCAGATATTTATCCATGGATGTGCTGGTAACACGTTCATGGTTTTTTTCTTTTAAACCTGTTCTCCTTAACGCTGCTGATGTAGTTTTTTCTTCATGTTTGGTTTTATTTAGTTGATATTATTTATTAATTCGGGATGGTTAAGCCCGAAATGTTATGGCTTTACTATTATGTTTTTTCCTTTTATATAGAATTTTATGTCGCCGGTTTCTTCAAGCATCTTAAGCACCACAGAAATTTGATCGAAGCGTGATACCGAACCCGAAAATGCCGGTAGTTTATCAACACCTTTTTCTACAACAAATTCTACTTGGTACCATCTGGATAGCTTGCGCAGGATACTTTCTAATCCTTCATCTTTAAATCTAAATTCACCGTTTTTCCAATCAATTGCAATCGAAGGGTCGATTTGTTCTACATCAAAGTAGTTGTTTCTCCAGGTAATTTGTTCTCCAGGAACGATGGTTTTTTCAGAAATCGAATTGAAAACTTTTACAGAACCTTCTAATAAAGTAGTTTTTACAAATGGTTCGTTGCTATAACTATTTACATTAAAATGTGTTCCTAAAACTTCAACTTGTTGTGCATTGCTACTTACCAAAAATGGGTGATTTTTATCTTTCGCAACTTCAAAATAGGCTTCTCCAGAAAGCTCAACCTTCCTTTTTGCATCGGTAAAACGATCGGGAAACGTTAACTTTGTACCCGAATTCAGCCAAACTTTTGTTCCATCGGGTAAGTTTATTTGATACTGTCCGCCTAATGGCGTTTCAATCGTATTAAAATTTATTTTACGGTTTGGCTCAGCATTTAAAACTGAAAACACCAACAATCCATCGGCTGCTTTCTTAATACTAATCCCGTTTAGTTTTGCCAGCTCGCCATTATTGCTGTTATTTAAATCTATTTTTTGGCCGTTGCTAAGGGTTAAAATTGCCTGGTTTTTACCTGGAAGAACATCATTTGCGTATCGTTCAGATGTAGATTGATTTCTTGTATTGAAGAAATACAATCCGGCAACAAATAGAACTGCTATCATCGCAGCTGCAGAGAAGTACCATAGTTTAATAAACTTCGGTTTCTTTACCAATAAAGTTGCGTCCTGATTTTTTTGGTGATGCATCTGGGTGTGCAAACGACTTTTTACTTTTTGAGCAAAAATTTTTCTTTCATCTTCAGATGCTTCCCAAGTATGCGATAAGAGTTGTTCTTCTACAAAAGCATCTACTAAATGCTGTTCCTTCGGACTTACATTTTCATTAAGATACCTCTGTAATAGTTCTTTGGCTTGCTCAGTTTTCATAAATCATCAACATGTTGAGTGTGTTAACACTATGATGTTCCAAAAACATAAACTTGGTGGTAGATTTATTTTAAAATAATTGATATTATTTTAAAAACTGCAGTAATAATGCATAGCTAAACACAGAAAGTTTGCCTTTTAACGAATTACTGATAATTTTAAGCGCATTACTGATTTGCTTTTTAACTGTACCTTCAGATATGTTTAGCTTTTTTGATATTTCACGGTAAGATAATTGCTCATCTCTACTTAATAAATAAATCGTGAGCATTTTTTTGGGAATTTTAGCTACTGCATTATCAATTTCGAGCTGCAATTCTTTAACTGAAATGTTTTCTTCAATATCCTGCGAATTATCTGCAATAAATTCGGCAAGCTTTTCTACAAATTCTGTTGAATGATTGTTTCTTTGAATGTACCGGAGCGATAAATTTTTTGCGCTTTTAATTAAATATGCTGCTAAACTTCCATTAATGGTTAATGCTTCTCGTCTATTCCATATAGAAATAAATATTTCTTGCACAATATCTGCAGATTCTTCTTCAGATTTTGTTAATCCTATAGAATATGAAGCTAATCTTTCCCAGTAACGGTTGAAAATTTCAGAAAAAGCCGCTTCATCTCCCTTTTGTAATAATTGAAGCAATTCTTTATCCGATAAATATTCTAAAGGCAACATAATTTGTAAGCATACGAATATAATTACAAAATGGCGTTATTGGTAATCGCAATATGCAATGGTTTAAATATCTGATTAAGAAATTGATTTATGATTATATTCCTATAGTAAACCTACAATAAATCTTTCTATCTCACATTTGCAAGTAATTTATTTAACACACCAACACATAAAAGCCTTCAGTCTGTTATCTTTGAATAGGCTGAACAATTCAAACTAGGTTTTCAAGCCAAATAAAATTCCCTATGAAAGAAATCGTTGATATTCTTAACGCTTACAAAAAAGCATCATCAAGTGGTAAAAAATCTGCATTGGCAACAGTTGTTAATGTTGAGGGTTCATCTTACCGCAGGCCGGGAGCCAGAATGTTGGTAACGGATGATGGGATGTTAACCGGTGCGATAAGCGGTGGTTGCCTGGAAGGTGATGCATTAAGAAAAGCGCTATCTGCAATTCATCAAGGTGAAAATAAACTTGTTACCTATGATACAACCGATGAAGATGATGCTAAATTTGGTGTTCAGCTAGGTTGCAATGGCATTGTACACATTCTGTTCGAACCCATTTTTGCTGAAGATGCACTTAATCCCATCGAGTTATTAAAAGCTGCTAATTCCAATCGCGAAAACTGTGTGTTTGCTACGCTTTTTTCTATGAAAGATAAACATCAGCCAGGTTCTGTGATGTTGTTCAGGGAAAAAAGTTTTATAGAAAAACTCGATGAAGAAATCGCTGGCGCTGTTAAAAATGATGCCTTTGATGTATTAAAACTTAAACTTTCACGAATTGAAACATATACCGTTAACGGAGTAGAATTTGATGCTTTATTAGAGTTCATTCCGCCGCCAATACAACTTGTTATTGCTGGCGCCGGCAATGACGCACAACCCTTGGCAGAAATAGCCAACATCTTGGGTTGGGAAGTAATTGTTGTTGATGGAAGGCAAACGCACTGCACAACACAAAGATTTCCAAATGTGAAGAAAACACTGGTATCTAAACCAAATCAAATATTTACCCAATTGGCCATTGACGAGCAAACTGCTTTTGTGCTAATGACACACAATTATAATTACGATCTCGAATTGCTTGAGATTTTATTAAAAACAGATGCAAATTACATCGGCACTTTAGGTCCGAAAAAGAAATTGGTTAGAATGTTGGATGAATTAAATCAAAATGAAAGTTTATTGAGGGTGTACGGACCAATTGGTTTAGATATTGGTGCCGAAACGCCAGAAGAAATTGCAGTTTCTATTGTTGCAGAAATTAAAACTGTCTTCACCGGTGCATCGGCCATGATGCTAAAAGAAAAGAAAAACCCTATCCATTTCTACGATTAAAAAACGATTAATGAATACCGCAATTATCATTTTAGCAGCCGGGAATTCGAGCAGGCTGGGTAAACCAAAACAACTGTTAAAATACAAAGAGCAAACGCTGTTGCAAATAGTTACAGAAGCTGCATTGACGACACAATTTCATCCTGTTATAGTCGTTCTTGGTGCTTACGCGAATGAAATTAAAGCTTTGCACAATCATCCGGATGTTATTTACATTCTAAATGAACAGTGGGAAAGTGGTATGTCATCAAGCATTGGAATAGGCATAAATGAAGTTTTAAAAGATTTCCCAGATACAGAAAATGCAATTATAACCGTAGCCGACCAAGCGCACATTACGGCAGATGTTTTTACAGCGCTATATAAAAAACACCAAACGGATAATAAAAGTATTGTTACCTCTTCTTATTCGAAAACAACAGGTACGCCAACGTTGTTCAATAAAAAGTACTTTAGTAAATTGGTAAATTTGCAAGGCTCGGTTGGAGCTAAAGATTTAATAAAACAAAATATTGATGATACTGCTTCGGTTCCTTTTGAATTGGGCAGCATTGATATTGATACAGAAAGTGACTATAAAAATTTAATAAACCATAAATGATAGCAGATTCGTTTGGAAGAGTGCATGATTATTTACGCATATCGTTAACAGATAATTGTAATTTCCGCTGCTTTTATTGCATGCCAGAAGAAGATTACGATTTTACACCTGCATCACGATTAATGCAACCAAACGAAATTTTAGCAATTGCTAAAACATTTGTAGAGCAAGGTGTAAAAAAAATCAGACTTACAGGTGGTGAACCTTTGGTAAGAAAAGATGCTGCAGAAATTATTTTAGGTCTTGGAAAATTACCTGTAGAACTGGTAATTACGACCAATGGCACACGCATTTCAGAAATGCTACCAGTTTTGTTAGAAGCTGGAATTAAGACCGTTAATATCAGTTTAGATACACTCCAACCCGAAAAGTTTTTTATGATAACCAGGCGGGATGTTTTCCATCAGGTTAGAAGTAATATCGAACTATTGCTTCAACATAAAATTACGGTAAAGGTAAACATGGTTGTGATGAAAGGTTTAAATGATGGCGAAATAAAAGACTTTATCAACTGGACAAAGCACAACCCGATTCAAATCAGGTTTATAGAATTTATGCCTTTTACTGGCAACAAATGGACAAGCAATAAAATGTTTTCGCTTGATGAAATACTAAAAACCGTTGAACTGGATTTTATTGCTTTGCCAGTAAAATCGGCTCCAAATGATACGGCTAAAGGCTTTATGATTCCCGGACATGAAGGTTCATTCGCGATTATTAGCACCATGACGGCCCCGTTTTGCAGCACTTGCAACAGAATGCGGTTAACCGCAGATGGCAAATTAAAAAACTGTTTATTCTCTGTTGGTGAAACTGATTTATTAACTGCGTATCGTGCCGGAGAGGAAATTTTGCCTTTGATAAAAGCATCAATATGGGCAAAAGAAAAAGAACTTGGCGGTCAGTTAGGTAAACATTTCGAAAACCTTGATGCAGATACACTTACCAACAGAAGTATGATTACCATTGGCGGCTAAATTGATGATAACGGTACAAGAAGCAAAACAATTAATTGTTGAGCATACATTAAAATGCTCACCAATTATTCAGCATATTTCTGCGTCACATCAGCACGTTTTGGCAGCCGATGTTTATGCGATTTGCAACATTCCTGCTTTTAAACAATCCTCTATGGATGGTTACGCCATAAAGTTCTCTGATAAGGATTTGCCTCTCGAATTGGTTGGCGAAATGGCGGCCGGAACCTCACAAAATCTTGAAATTACAGCAGGACAAGCCTGCCGAATTTTTACGGGAGCACCTTTGCCACATGGAGCCGATACGGTGGTGATGCAAGAAAAAATATCTTTAGAAAATGGCAAACTCATCATTCAAGATAACAATCTTTCTTTGGGTTTAAATACAAGAGATGAAGGTTCGGAAATAGAAATTGGTGCGCTTGCGATGCAAGAAGGAAACTACCTAACTGCCGCAGCAATTGGTTTTTTAGCAGGTGTAGGGGTTACTGAAGTTTTAGTTTATCCTTTACCAAAAGTTTCGATAATTCTTACCGGAAAAGAACTTACCAAACCTGGTTTCCCTTTATTGTTCGGGCAAGTTTATGAATCCAATTCTTACTCCCTAACCGCTGCTTTAAATCAGGCTGGAATAACAGATGTAGCGGTACTTGAAGCTGATGATGATTTAGAAATTTTAACTCAGGTTATTCAGAAGGTATTATCGCAAAGCGATATTATTATTTTAACCGGTGGTGTAAGTGTTGGCGATTATGATTTCGTTTTAGAGGCTTCCAGATTATGCAACATCGAACAAATTTTTCATAAGGTTAAGCAGAAACCCGGCAAACCATTATTCTTCGGTAAGCTAAATCAGAAACTAATATTTGGTTTACCTGGTAACCCTTCATCAGTTTTAAGCTGCTTTTATAACTATGTATTGCCGGCCATATCTTTGTTTTCGGGCAAGCAAAATCCAGTAAAAGAAATTAAGGCAGAATTGTTAAATGATTATAAAAAACCAATCGGACTAACACATTTTTTAAAAGGAAATTATAATGATGGAAAAGCAGCTGCTCTTGGTGCTCAAGATTCGTATAGATTAAGTTCTTTTGCACAAGCTAACTGCCTGATTATGTTAGAGGAAGGAGAAGAACATTTTGCAAAGGGTGATGTGGTTAACGTTTTATTAATACCAGAATAGCGTAAATAATGCAGGCAGAACTTTTACTATTTTTCGGACTTTTATTTATCGTTGCGTTTTTATATTCTTCTGTTGGGCATGGCGGCGCAAGTGGTTATTTGGCTTTAATGGCAATTTTTGCCATTTCGCCGTTAATTATGAAACCTACAGCACTCCTACTCAATCTGTTTGTTTCTTCTGTTTCATTCATTCAGTTTTATCGTGGCGGGCATTTTAAATGGAAAATATTTTGGCCCTTTGCTTTAACTTCTGTACCACTTTCTTTTGTTGGCGGCACTATGGCAATAGATAGCAACATTTACAAAAAAATACTTGGCGCATTGCTATTGATACCTGTAGCACGTTTCTTCTTTTTTAAAAATACAGAACCTAAAGATTTTAAACCTGCTAATTTTGCACTATCACTGCTTATCGGTGGCATTATCGGCTTACTTTCAGGCATGATTGGCATTGGTGGCGGTATCATTCTATCTCCAATCCTATTACTGTTAAAATGGACAGACCAAAAGCAAACCGCAGCTATAAGCGCTGCCTTTATCTTCGTAAATTCAGTTGCAGGGCTTGGCGGTCAGCTAGTTAAAGGAATTACTTTTAACAATGACATGATTGCATACGTAGTTGTTGCTTTTGTTGGTGGATTATGTGGTGCATACTTTGGTGCTTTGAAATTCCCACAAACCATTTTAAAAAATGTTTTAGCATGCGTTTTAGCGCTTGCAGCGTATAAACTTCTTTTTACTTATGCTTAAAAATGAATATTCATCTGGTAAATTAGCAACATGGAAATCAACATTTTAAGTTTCGGCAAAATTGCTGAATTTATTACCATTAATAGTTTACATGTGGATGAGATTTTTGATACCGATAGCTTGAAACAGCATCTTGAAAAAACATATCCAAAGCTTAAAGAAATTAAATATAAATTGGCCTTAAACAAGCAAATTGTACAACAAAACCATAAACTTTTATCGGGTGATGTTGTTGCAATTATGCCACCTTTCTCTGGGGGATAAATAATTAATGAGCGAGAGATACAACAGACAAGTTATATTAAATGGCTTCGGCACAATCGGTCAGGAAAAACTTGCTAATGCAAAGGTTTTAGTTATCGGTGTTGGCGGTTTGGGTTGCCCTGCGCTACAATATCTTGCAGCCGCTGGTGTTGGTACTTTAGGCTTTATCGATGGTGATGTGGTATCATTGAGTAATCTTCATCGCCAATTATTATTTACCACAAATGATGTTGGGAAGTTAAAAGTTGATGTTGCCACTGAAAATCTTTCTGCATTAAATCCTGAAATTTCGTTAAAAGCCTATCCATTTTTTATTGGCCAAACCAACATTCTAAATATTTTAAAAGAATACGATGTAATAATCGACGGGACAGATAATTTTGAAACAAGATATCTTATAAACGATGCTTGTGTTTTATTAAAAAAGCCCTTAATATTTGCTGCAGTTTCCGCCTATGAGGGTCAGCTGGCAATTTTTAACATACTTGATGATAGTGGAATAACGACAAACTATCGTGATATTTTTCCAATCCCCCCTGAGAAGGGAGAAATTCCAAATTGTTCTGAAAATGGCGTTATTGGTGTTTTACCCGGCATAATCGGCACCATGCAAGCTGCTGAAGCGATAAAAATCTTGACGGGAATTGGCAAACCTTTAATAAATAAATTGTTGAATTATAACTTGTTGCAGCAATCGTTTTACGAGATTGAACTTTTTCCTGGATTGATAAACAGTTACGAAATACCAAAAGATGAAAACTCATTTTTAAACACCAAATTTGGGTATTTTATGGATGAAAAAATTTACAAGGTGATAGAAATAGATATTGATGAACTGCAAAACATCAAGACAAATAATGATACCGTACTTATTGATGTGCGTGAAGTATACGAAATACCGCAGTTAAATCAGGAAAACTATAAACAGTTTCCAATGTCGAATTTTGAAAAGCTGATGAACGAAAATCTCGTAGAAACGAATATTGTATTAGTTTGCCAACACGGCATAAGAAGTTTAGCAGCTGCAGAACAACTTCACGAGAAATACGGAACCGCTAAAAACATTTATAGCCTCAAAGGCGGAATTGCCCGTTGGAAG
Source organism: Pedobacter lithocola (assembly GCF_042650845.1). Classification (NCBI taxonomy): domain Bacteria; kingdom Pseudomonadati; phylum Bacteroidota; class Sphingobacteriia; order Sphingobacteriales; family Sphingobacteriaceae; genus Pedobacter; species Pedobacter lithocola. The sequence goes on from NZ_JBHSBW010000007.1 coordinate 1,494,467, forward strand.
CACTTTTTTACATCCCAAAAATGACAGATAAAAAAATTAAAAATATTTTTGTTCAGGGTGCAATAAGCCCCACCTTTATCGCCGATAGTATTGCAAAACATAGTTCTAAAAAAGAAATTGGTGGCCATAGTATTTTTTTAGGTCAGGTACGGGCCGATGAAATTGACGGAAAAATGGTTTCAGCAATCGACTATACGGCTTATGAAGAAACTGCCTTATCGCAAATGCATGAAATTAGGGAAGACATATTCAATAAATATCCTTTAACCTGCATGCATATTTACCAATCTTTAGGCACCATAAAAGCAGGTGAAATTTGTCTTTTTGTATTTACTTCATCGGCACATCGAAAACCGGCAATCGCTGCTTGTGAGGAAATTGTAGAACGATTAAAAGCAGAACTTCCAATTTGGGGCAAAGAAATTTTTGAAGACGGAACACATCAATGGAAAGAAAATAAATAATATGGTTAACATCACTCATAAATCTAATACGCTCCGCATTGCCATTGCAACGGCAACCGTAAAAGTGTCAAAAAAAGAAACCATAGAAGCTGTAGAACAACGTAAAGTACCTAAAGGAGATGTGTTTGAATTTGCCAGGGCAGCAGGTTTGCTTGGCGTAAAAAAAACCAGTGATGTTATACCCGATTGCCACCCATTACCCGTAGAATTTACCGCAATAACCTACGATATTAAAGATTTATCCATAATAATTTCGGTTGAAGTACATACCATTTATAAAACTGGCGTGGAGGTAGAAGCTATGCACGGCGCATCGGTTACGGCATTAACCATGTACGATATGCTTAAACCGATAGATAAAGGTGTGGAAATTGAATCTATTAAACTGCTTAAAAAATCGGGAGGTAAAACAGATTTTAACAAATTAGATTTTATTGATTTAAAAGCAGCAGTAATTGTTTGCTCAGATACCATTTCGGCTGGTAATGGAACAGATAAATCAGGTAAAGTTATCGTATCCAAACTCGAAGCTTTAGGTATTCAGACCGAAATTTATGAAGTAATTGCTGATGATTTTGATACCATCCAAACAAAAGCCAAAACATTAGCACAAAAAGTTGATCTTCTAATTTTTACAGGCGGCACCGGACTTTCTCCTCGTGATGTTACCAGTGATGCTATTGCGCCATTAATAGAAAAATCGATAGATGGTATCATGGAAACCGCAAGGCGATACGGACAAGAAAGGATGCCTTATGCAATGTTATCAAGAAGTGTTAGTGGATTAATTAACAATACTTTGGTGTTAACATTTCCCGGTTCAGTTAAAGGCGCTCAGGAAAGCATGGATGCTCTTTTCCCTCAGGTATTACATGTTTTTAAAGTAATAAAAGGCGAAAGACATTAAATTCTGTAATATTTCTGATTCCATAAAACCTTAGCTCGCCTCCGCTGTTCTTCCAAAGTATATCTGTTAATCAAATTGTTAGCAAATATTAAAAACCAGCAGAACAAAAGCATGAATCAGAATAAAACTCAACTCACAGAAGAGGAAATAAAACTTTTCGGCGACCTCATGCCCGAAGAATTAGCAGAAATTGCACAATCGGGACTAAACAGAAGGCATTTCATGAAATTGGTAGGCTTGGCTTCGGCAGGTTTACTGGCAAGCCACCTGATTGGTGCAGAGCAACTTTTTGCCCGAGCCATTGATATGGAAATTGAAGATTTACCTGCAATTGCCATTGAAAATGGTGTAACCGTAAATTTCAAAGTAAATGCTTCCAACAAGAAAGTTCTTATCGATTCGCGAAGTACACTACTTGATACTTTGAGAGAAAGATTAGGCCTAACTGGTTCTAAAAAAGGTTGCGACCACGGTCAGTGTGGTGCTTGTACCGTTATTGTTGACGGAAATCGTGTGCTTTCATGCCTTACACTTGCAGCAACATGCGAAGGAAAATCAGTAATAACGATTGAAGGTTTAGCCAAAGACAACGAATTAAACCCAATGCAAGCCGCATTTTTGAAACATGATGGTTTTCAATGTGGTTTTTGCACTCCGGGACAAATCTGTTCGGCAGTTGCACTTATGAAAGAGGCAAAAGATGGCCAGGCCAGTTACATTACAAAAGATATAAGAGCAAGTAAATCATCCGTAATACTTTCTGATGATGAAATAGCGGAAAGAATGTCGGGCAATATTTGCCGATGTGGTGCTTACCCAAATATTGTAGCTGCAATTAAAGAGGCTCAAACAGGAAAAGATGTTGAACAAAACTGGCTTTTTGCAGGTTAAATTTAATCGATACTAAATTATGAGACCATTTAAATATACCAGCACCAACAGCACGTCTAACGCAACAAATCTTTTGGTAAAAAATCCAAACGCACACTTTTTAGCTGGCGGAACAAATCTAATTGATTTAATGAAGGAGGACGTAGAAAGACCTGATGAATTAATTGATTTAACTCGATTAGATTTAACATCAATTTCAGCACTTACAACAGGATTGGCCACGGGTGGAGTTTCCATTGGTGCTATCGGAAAAAATACAGATGCTGCAAACCACCCTATTATCCGCCAAAATTTTCCTTTGTTAAGTAAAGCCATTTTAGCAGGGGCATCTGCCCAAATTAGAAATATGGCTACAAATGGTGGCAACTTAGTGCAAAGAACCCGCTGCTCCTATTTTTATGATACAGCGATGCCCTGTAATAAACGTTCGCCAGGTACGGGTTGCGCAGCAAAAGAAGGTATTAACAGGATGCATGCGATATTTGGCTGGTCGGAAGATTGTGTTGCAGTTTACCCTTCAGATATGGCCATTGCACTATCTGCTTTGGATGCAAATGTAAAAGTGATGCAGGCGGATGGCAAAGTTCGCATCATTCCGATAAACGATTTTCACAGGTTACCGGGCAAACATCCTGAAAAAGACAACAACCTAACTAGAGGAGATTTAATCACATCAATTGAAATTCCGAAGAACAAATTTGCATCAAATTCGGCCTACGTAAAAGTTCGCGACCGTAATTCTTATGCATTTGCATTGGTATCTGTCGCAGCAGGTTTGGTTCTTGATGGAAATAAAATTGTATCTGCCCATATATCAATGGGTGGAGTTGCACACAAACCTTGGCGTGCTTTAAAAGCAGAAGATTTGCTAAAAGGCAAAATGGCAACAACAGCAAACTTTAAAGCTGCAGCAGAAGCAGAAATGGCCGATGCTAAACCCCTATCGCACAATAAATTCAAGGTTGATTTGGGTAAAAACACAATGGTTAGCGCCTTAGAAATAGCGTTAAGAGGAACGGATAGTAAAGCATAGTTTACAATTTATCATCATGGAAGAAAAAAATAAATCGATTGGTAAAGCCGTTAACAGGATTGATGGAATTTTAAAAATAACAGGCAAGGCAACTTACGCTACCGATTACCCGGCTAAAAATATGGCCTTTGCGGTAATTTTTAAAAGTACGATAGCAGCTGGAACCATTACGAACATCGATACAACATTAGCCGAGAAAGCTAAAGGTGTATTAACCGTTATCACACATAAAAATGCTCCAAAACTTAACGAGAAAGGCGGAATACGTGGCGGAGCCTTGTTGCAAAGTCCGGAAATTCTTTTCTACGGCCAAAATATAGGTGTGGTAGTTGCCGAAACTTTTGAACAGGCAACGCATGCAGCTCATTTAATTAAGGTTGATTACCAAAAGAAAGAGGGTAAAACTGATTTTGAAAAATTAGCGCCATCTGCAACAACACCGAAAGGAAAAGAACTTGCAGATTTAGTTCGTGGCGATGCTAAAGGAATGTTAAATACTGCTGCAGTTAAGGTTGAAGAAGTTTATGAAACACCAATAGAACACCATCACCCGATGGAGCCACACTCAACCATTGCGGTTTGGGAAGGTGACAAAGTTATATTATACAATGGCTCTCAAATCATCAATGGTGCACAAACTGCTGCAGCCGAAACACTAAATTTAAAAGCCGAACAAGTTAGAATTGTATCTCCATTTATTGGTGGAGGTTTCGGTTCAAAAGGTGGGCAGTGGGCAAACCTAATACTTACTGCGGTTGCGGCCAAGGCAGTAAACCGCCCTGTAAAACTGGCTTTAACACGCCAACAGATGTTTAATTCGGTTGGTTTAAGGCAACAAAATATTCAAAAAATTAGTTTAGGCGCTACAAAAGATGGTAAATTCATTAGTCTTGCACACGAAACCACAACACAAACAGCAATAGATAATGAATTTTTAGAGCCTTGTGGAGATTGCTCTAAAGTTATGTATGAGGTACCAAATTCTTTGATTTCTTACAAGGTGGCACCTATGAATATTATTCTGCCAACTTACACCCGTGGACCAGGAAAATCGACAGGAAGTTTTGCTTTAGAATCTGCTATGGATGAATTGGCTTATAAATTAAAAATGGATCCAATCGAATTGAGGTTAAAAAACGAACCTCAAAAAGATCCATCAAATGGCAAACCATGGTCATCAAGGAAAACAGTTGAATGTTTAAAAGAAGGCGCAAAAGCTTTTGGATGGGAAAAAAGAAAACCTACACCCGGAACCAATAAAATTGGCGATGATTTAATTGGCTATGGTGTTGCTTGCGGCACTTATCCGGCTAGACAAAGAGATAGTTCTGCAATAATCAAGTTAACAAAATCGGGAAATAATGTTTTGGCAACAGTAGAAATTGCAGCATCAGATTTAGGAACAGGAACCAATACAATTTTAGCACAAACTGCAGCCGATGGATTAGGAATTTCTTTAGAATACATTACAGTAAAGCTGGGCGACTCTAACCTACCTCCTGCTGCAGGTTCTGTCGGCTCTGTAGGAGCGGCAAGTTTCGCAAATGCCGTAAACGATGCCTGTACTAAAATAACCGATGAACTTTTGGTTAAATCGGGCAAACAGTTTTTTGTTCGTCCGACAGCCTACCAATTAATGGTTTCAGAAAACTTGAGCGAGTTTCAAACCCGGGTTGATGCAAAACCTCCTAAAGAAGCAGATCAATATTCTGCACATAGTTTCAATGCAAACTTTGCCGAAGTAAGGGTAAATGCATTAACCGGCATGGTAAAAGTTACCAGATTTTTAGCAGTTACAGGTGCTGGTAAAATACTTAACCCAAAAACTGCCCGTTCTCAAATTATTGGTGGAAATATTTGGGGGATTGGTATGGCTCTAAGTGAAGAATCTGTTATCGATCCAAGATGGGGTAACTTCGCGACACGTTCTTTTGGAGATTATCACGTGCCTTCAAATTTAGATGTTGGAAAACTTGATGCAATGTTTATTAACGAAGATGATAAAATCCCTAATAAAATGGGTGTAAAAGGTATAGGTGAGGTTGGCATTGTTGGTGTTGCAGCTGCCATTGCAAATGCAATATTTAATGCTACAGGAAAACGCATCCGTAAATTGCCAATTACACCTGATAAGTTAATATAAGCACTTTTTCCATGAACACTTTGCTATCTTTAATGCATGGATAAGTTATACCTTTCGGCCATTTACATTTACCCAATAAAATCATTAGGTGGGATAAAATTAGAAGAATCTATTATCGAAGATAGAGGGCTTAAATATGACAGAAGATGGGTTTTAATTGATAGCGAAGGAGTGTTCATTTCTCAGAGAAAATATCCACAGCTATCATTATTACAAGTAAATATTATTGATGATACTGTCGTAGTAACTCATAAAGAAAATTCACAGCATCAAATTTCATTTTTAATTGAACAACAAATTGGCGATAGTATTTCAGTTACCATTTGGGATGACTTAACCAATGGCATTGAAGTAGCTGAGCATGTAAGTACTTGGTTCTCCAACTATCTAAACATGGCTGTAAAATTGGTAAAAATGCCGGAGCTAGCGCATCGAACTGTTGATAAAAAATATGCTACAAATAACGAAATTGTAAGTTTTGCTGATGGTTATCCATGTTTAATCATTGGTCAATCAGCGCTTGATAACTTAAATTCCAAACTTAAGGATCCAATAAAAATGGATAGGTTTCGACCAAATTTTGTAATTACAGGCGGTGAGCCACATATAGAAGACAGCTTTAAGGATTTTACTATTGGAGAAGTTTCATTTTCTGCCGTGAAACCTTGCGCTAGATGCGTTCTGATTACCGTTGACCAGCAAACCGCTATTAAAAGTGCAGAACCTTTAAAAACGCTTTCCAGTTACCGGACTTGGAATCATAAAATCATGTTTGGCCAAAATCTATTGCATCAAGGTTCAGACATTATTCGCGTTGGCATGGAATTAAAAATTAATACGTTTAAAGAAAAAATTTGTGTTTAGATAGTCGTTTTGAAATTGTTTCATTCTACAAAATGTTATGAAAAGCATTCTCCTTAGTGAGTTGCAAATCAATCTCTTAATGCTGAATTAATAATTATAGCTTTTAATATATTTTTAAATCTATTTCCAATCTGGTATGTTTCATTTAATATGCATACCAAAGAAATCCAGTTTATAGCAAAACCAGTACTTGTAGAACAAGTTATTTTAGTTGTTGAAAAACTGATATGCAATTTTAAAAACGAGCAGGTTTCAATTGGTTTTCAAATTCCAAATACCATCTCACTGCATTTTAAAGAAGATTCACCAATTTTAATTATGGATAGAATTGTAAAGAACTTACGTGATTCAGATATAGATTTACCCTTAAATGTACACTTCAATATCTATCATGAAAATTGCCTTTCGCAACAGTTTTGTGTGTAAAGAAATAGTAGAATGCATATACTATATTTGTAAAATATGACTTATGCCAAAATGAATGAAAAGTTTGAGCGCTTTCCAAAACTTGATTTACTCATTTTTGCTTTTGGCTTTCTTAAACTTTTAATTCATCTAATTGCCCTTAATGCCTACGGTTTACATGCCGATGAACTTTATTACATAGAACTAAGTAAAGATTTTGCCTGGGGATTTTTAGATATATCACCATTTGTTACGTGGATTGGTAAACTTTCATCTATTTTATTCGGCTCATCTGTTATAAGTTGGAGAATTTTTCCATGCTTATTTTCTGCATTTACGGTTATACTAACCGGTTATATTGCAAAAAACCTTGGTGGTGGCAAGCTTGCTGTAGTTATTGCCTGCTCTGCAATAATTTGCTCGCCTTCTTTTTTAGCAACTTCATATTTATTACAACCCGTAGTATTCGACGAGTTTTTTTGGACTTTGTTAGCCTTTGCCATAATTGCCTTTCAAAAAACTAAGAAAGAATCATTCCTTTATCTTGCATCTGCCGCTCTTGCATTTGGAATGCTTAATAAATACACCATTTTAATTTATGCAGTTTCTTTAGGTTGTGCTGCCCTCCTATTAAATCCATCATCTTTTCAGGCAGCATTTAAAAGGTTTTTAAAGCCGGCTTTACTGTTTTTGTTAATTTTAGCGCCCAACATCATCTGGCAATGGCTGCACAGCTTTCCTATTTTTCATTATTCTACTATTGTTGGAAAAGGTTCGTTTTCATTTGAGCCTGGCGATTATTTATTTCAGTTGTTTTTTTTCCACGGTGCAAGTGTTGCTGTTTGGTCGGCTGGTTTTGTATTCCTTTTGTTTTATCAAAAGAAAAGAGATCCTTTATTAATATGGCCAATTTCATTTCTTTTCGTCATTTTAATTCTTGCAGTGTTAAAAGGAAAACTTTACTATGGACTTGGTATTTTCCCACTATTTTTCGCCGCAGGCGGGTATTGTTGGGCAATTTTGATAGATAAGCTTAAATTAACAAGGCAAATAGCTTTTGTTGCAACGCTTTACGTTTTTGCAATAATTAGTTTACCTGTTGTAATCCCGGTTTTATCAATTTCAAAATGTAAAAAATATCTTTCTGATGTGGTTTCAATAACTGGATTTTCGCGACCACTAATCTGGGAAGACGGAACCCAAGGCACCATTCCACAATTTTTTGCCGATATGTGTGGTTGGGAATTGCTAGCAAAAAAAGTAAATCTCGCTGCCGATCATGAACATAATTTAGGCAGTATCGTGTTAACAGATAATTATGCAATTGCAGGCGGATTAAAATATTATGGCGGTAAGGAAATGCCAAAAGTAATCTCCGTACATAATAGTTTTTTGCTTAACTCGCCTGAAGAACTAAAATCAGAAAGCATTATTTATTTATCTAAGGAACAGCCAAATAAAGTGCAGAATTTAGCTAAAAATGTAAAGCTTCTTGAAATATTAAAGATTGAAAACTCTCATTTAAACGGAATTCATATCTATAAATTCTCTGGTTTAACCCAAGAAATGAAGCAAAAATACATACAGGATAGATATAGTTTTTATCCTAATTTGGAAAAAGAAAATAAAAAAAGGGTTTACATAAAAGGTAATGGAAACTCTTTCTTATGGAAAATTTTTAATTGATTTGGTTGCAGTTTACGAAACAATAATACAAGTTTGGAAATGATAATTCCAATTCCAAACTTGTAATAAGGCTCTTTTAACCTTCGTTAATATGGCGATGCAAATATTCCTCAACATTTAACAAATCGTTATCAACTTGTTCTTTTGCTGTCATAGATTCATAATGTGTAGAATCTTCATCAAACTTACTAAATAAAGAAAGTTTAATTAATTCATCACCTGTTGTAGATTCTTCAGTATTTGCTTGTCCTACAACTGTAAATATTCCCGAAATACCATCATGTACAAAACTGTATTTCACTTGCAATTCGTTCACGTCATCGGTAGGAATTTCAGATATTTCTGTATATTCTCTATCCATAACAGTTTCTAATCCTTGTTTTATTAAAGCAATTGCTTTCTGTTTTTTCTCGTCGTTCATATTCTTTTTATATGGTATTTTATTCTCATGTGTAACAGAAAAAGATATGTGTATGTTTTAAATCGCGTACATAAATATTTAACAGCTTGTAATTCAAATTGCCGAAACTATAGTTGTTCAATTTTGTTATTTCCGAAAAACAGATTAGGAATTAATGCAACTAGACATATCTAAAAGAAAAATTGGTTTAAATTTCGATGAAGGTGGTTTTGCAGAAATTTGGTTGTGGGCGCCACTTATAACTGATGTTTCAGTAGTTATAAATGATTTGAATACCTCCATTAAACTGGAAAAAATAGATAATGGATATTGGTATTTAAAAACCGATAAAATCAAAACAGAGGCATCATATTGTTTTGAAATCATAACATTATCAACAGATGAAAATCAACAAAGCCAAAAAATAAAAACACTTCGGGCAGATCCGGCATCTCTGTATCAAAATAAAGAAAACTCAATTGCATTTAATGTAAACAGCTACCAATGGACCGACCAAAACTGGAAAGGATTTGAGTTACAGAAATACATTATCTACGAACTTCATACTGGTACATTTACGCCAGAAGGAACCTTCGAATCTATCATTTCGAAATTAAATTATTTAGTAGATTTAGGTATAACTGCGATAGAAGTTATGCCGGTAAGTCAATTTTCTGGAGGCAGAAATTGGGGTTACGATGGTGTATTTCCTTTTGCAGTACAAAATACTTATGGTGGTCCACAGCAATTGCAAAAACTGGTAAATGCTTGTCACGAAAAGGGTTTAGCCGTAATATTAGATGTAGTTTATAATCACCTTGGTCCGGAAGGAAATTACTTTAGCGAATTTGCCCCATACTTTACCGAAAAACACCACACGCCTTGGGGAAGTGCTATAAATTTTGATGATGAAGGTTGTGAAGGCGTAAGAAACTACTACATCGAAAATGCTTTAATGTGGTTCCGCGATTTTCATATAGATGCACTAAGGTTAGATGCCGTTCATGCGATTAAAGATTCGAGCGCAGAACATATTTTGGCCGAAATTAAACATTACACTAATGAATTATCTGAGCTAACAGCTCGCTCGTATTATTTAATTGCTGAATCTGATTTAAACGATAATCGATATATAAATCACCTTGAAGATGGTGGATATGGTATGGATGCCCAATGGATAGATGAATTTCATCATGCTTTGCGGGTAACTGCCGGTCAAGATAAAACGGGCTATTATGCAGATTTTGATGGCATAACCCAACTTGCCAAATCATTTAATGATGCTTATGTGTATGATGGTCAATTCTCTAAACACCGCAATAAAAATTTTGGTAAACCTGCAAATAATCCAGGTGAACAATTTGTGGTTTTTTCTCAAAATCACGACCAAATTGGTAATCGTATGTTGGGCGAAAGAAGCAGCACTTTGGTAAGCTTTGAAATGCTAAAGGTAATGGCTGCCGCGGTTTTTATTTCTCCGTTTTTGCCTTTAATTTTTATGGGCGAAGAATGGGCAGAAACCAATCCGTTTCAGTTTTTTATCAGCCATAACGAAAAAGAATTGGTTGATGCTGTGCGAAAAGGTAGAAAAGAAGAGTTTATTGCCTTCCATAATGAAGGTGAAATACCCGACCCACAATCAGAATTGGCTTTTACGGCTTCAAAGCTCGATTGGGAAAAGCCCGAAATCGGTAATCATAAATTAATGCTCAATTATTATAAAAAATTGATCGCATTAAGAAAAAACAACCCTGCATTAAATACATTAGATAGAAAAGGCACTAATGCGAAAGCTGATGAAGCCAATAATACAATCATTTTATCTCGCAAACATCCCAAACAAGAAATCCTCTGTCTGCTTAATTTTTCGAATGATATCCAAAATATAGCGGTAAAAAATTTATCAAATAAGTGGCAGCTTTTACTCGATTCATCGGATAAAAATTATGGCGGTTCACAATTAAACAACACAAATCTTGCTCACAACGGAACGGTAAACATTAATCCGGCATCCGTTTTAATTTTTTCACTTACAAATGAATAACCCTTCTTCTACATACCGAATTCAATTTCATAAGGATTTTAATTTTAATGACTTTGAGCGAATTATCCCCTACTTGATAGATTTAGGGATTGATACCGTTTACGCATCACCAATTTTTGAAGCTATTCCTGGAAGTACTCATGGCTACGATGTTGTAAATCCACATAAATTGAATGCAGAAATTGGCACAGAAAAACAGCTTTTGGCGATTTCTAAAAAATTAAAAAAAGCCGGCATTAAGTGGTTGCAAGATATTGTGCCAAACCACATGGCATTTCATCCTCAAAACAAAATGCTTATGGATGTTTTGGAAAAGGGAGATAAATCTAAATATGCGAAGTTTTTCGATATCGATTTTGAAAAAGGTGATGGCAGATTGATGGTTCCATTTTTGGGTGAGGATTTAAAGGATTCTATTGAAAATCAGAATATTATTCTTAAAAAAATTAAAAGTAAGTTTTTCTTAAGTGCAGGCGATTCAGATTGGCCAGTAAACCAAGAAACTGCAAAAATTCTGCAAAAAGAAAATATTAACAAGCGCAGTGCCCAGCCAGAATTTGTAAAAGAAATTGCTGATGCACAACATTACCGATTGTGCAATTGGCAAGAAACCAATAGCAACATAAATTACCGCCGGTTTTTCACAGTAAACGTACTAATATGTGTAAACATTCAGTACGAAGAGGTTTTTGATGACTACCACAAGTATATTTTCGAGCTTTTTAACAAAGGTGTATTTCAGGGTTTTAGAATTGACCATGTGGATGGACTTTACGACCCAAAATTATACATAGATATGCTCAGAACGAAAGTTGGTGAGGATACTTACTTAGTTGTAGAAAAAATTCTGGAGCATGGAGAGGAAATGCCAACAGATTGGAGAATGGAAGGAAATACAGGTTACGATTTCCTGGCCATTTCGAATAATGTGTTTACCAACGCCGAAGCCGAAAGTTCATTTAATAAGCTTTACCAGAATGTTATAGGCAAAAAGTTAAATCCGGAGGAGCTTATTTACCAAAAAAAGAGCAACATTTTGTGGAAACACATGGCCGGCGAATTGAATAATTTATTAGAATTGTTTAATTCTTTAAACCTTTCACCAGAAAATGAAATCAGTACTAAAGATTTAAAAAATGGAATTGGGGAATTTTTAATCCAAATGCCGGTTTACCGATATTATCAATACAATTTTCCTTTAACATCACCTCATATTGAAAAACTTCAAAACATCGTTCAAAAAATGATTGATAAAGAGGCTACAAAAGATGTTGGAAAATTATTCAATAAAATTTTTATTCAAGAGCCAGAAAGTAATGCTTCAGAAGCCAACCGAAAATTAAATCAATTTTACCAAAGGTGCATGCAATTTACTGGTCCGCTAATGGCCAAAGGTGTAGAGGATACGTTGATGTTTACCTACAATCGTTTTGTTGGGCATTCGGAAGTTGGCGATGCACCACACGCTTTCGGGCTTTCTATCGATCAGTTTCACGAAACTATGGTTTACAGGCAAAAAAATTGGCCTTTAAGTATGAATGGTAGTTCGACGCATGATACAAAAAAAGGAGAAGATTTTAGGGCAAGATTAAATGTACTAACCGATATTCCGCAGCGATGGAAAGAATTAATTTCGAAGCTTCAAGTTTCAGCAACCGAAATTCAAAGTCGGTATCCAAAATTAAAAAAGCTTCATAAAAACGACATTTACCTAATCTTACAAACCGTAATTGGAGCATTACCTTTTCCGGGTGAAGATAGTGATGACATTAATCTCCGCTTAGAACAATTCATAGAAAAAGCACTTCGTGAGGCCAAAAAACGTTCTAACTGGGAAAATCCTGATGAAAAGTATGAGCAAAATTTCAAAGAATTTACTCAGAAACTCTTAGATAAAAAACATACTGCATTACAATTGATAAATGATTTTATCAGTTCTATATCTGATTTTACAATCATCAACAGTCTAGCGCAAACAACCTTAAAGTTTATGAGTCCTGGCGTTCCTGATGTTTATCAAGGCACTGAGCTTTGGGATTTAAGTTTGGTTGACCCAGATAACAGGCGACCTGTTGATTATAATTTACGAAAGGAATTACTGAATAGCATCAATGAAAATGCTTCGGTAAAAAGTATTTGGGAAGAAAGATTATCAGGAAAGATAAAACTTTGGCTAACACAAATTTTAGCTAAGTGCAGGAAATCAGAAAAAGAAATATTTGATTCCGGCACATACATGCCAATATCGGTTACAGGTAAATATGCAGAACATATTTTAGCATTTGCACGTCAGCTAAATGAAAAATGGATAATTACGGTAATACCTGTAGGTTTAGCAAAAGTAGCCGAGGAGCAAAATTTACCAGTTAATAAGCTTAATTGGAATGATACGCAAATTATACTTCCACACGATGCACCGTTAGAGTGGTTAAATTTGTTGCACCAAAAAGAAGGACATAAAGATATTTTAAATAATAGCATATTAATTAACCAACTTTTTGTTGAGTTGCCAATTGCGATAATAAAATCAATCCCTAAAAAGAATAAACGTTCGGCTGGAATTTTAATGCATATTTCATCTCTCCCATCTAAATTCGGGATTGGCGACATGGGTTCAGGCGCTTATAATTTTGTTGATTTTTTACGTCAGTCGAGGCAAAAATATTGGCAAATATTACCGCTAAATCCAACGAAGGCAGAAAATGGTTATTCGCCGTATTCAAGTAATTCATCTACCGCTGGTAATATATTATTAATTAGTCCGGAAGAATTATTAAACGACGGCTTAATTACAGCAGAAGAATTGAGTGCCACCAAAATACCTGTATCAAATAAAATAGATTTTGAAAAGGTAGAAAAGTTGAAATTTAAATTGCTTAAAACAGCCTATTTAAACTACTGTGAAACCAGACCAAAAAACCTTCAAAAAGCTTTTACCACTTTCTGCAAAATAGAAGGCGATTGGCTGGATAGCTTCGCCGTTTACACTGCTATAAGAGCGCATTACCAAGATTTAGAATGGTACAATTGGCCTAAGCAATACAAATTTCGCGATGAAGAAAGCCTTTTAGATTTTGAAAAAACATATAAAAACGAGATAGAAGAAATAAAATGGCAACAGTTTATTTTCTTTCGTCAATGGCATAAGCTAAAAAATGCAGCCAACAAAAATGGTATTGAAATTATTGGAGATTTACCTTTTTATCTTGATTATGATTCTGTAGAGGTTTGGTCGACACCTGAAAATTTCATTTTAGATGAGCAGTTAAATAAGGTTTTGGTTGCTGGTGTACCACCAGATTATTTTAATGAATTGGGACAGCTTTGGGGCATGCCGATTTTTAATTGGCATTATATGAAAGCGAATAAATATGCATGGTGGCTAAATCGATTACAAAAAAACATGGAGCTATTCGATTTACTAAGATTAGACCATTTCAGAGCATTTGCTTCATATTGGCAAGTTCCGGCAGAAAATACAGATGCTATTCATGGCAGTTGGGAAGACGGACCTGGGGCTGATTTTTTTAACATCATGAAATCCAATATTGGCCAGTTACCTTTTATAGCAGAGGATTTGGGAGAAACATCAGAAGAAGCGGAAGCCATTATAAAAAAATTCAGTTTGCCGGGAATGAAAGTGCTTCAATTTGGTTTTGGTGAACATATTGGCGATTCGACACACGCCACTCATAATTTTGATACACCTGATTGTATTGTATATTCTGGCACACATGATAATAATACGATAAAGGGTTGGTTTAAAAATGAAACCGATTCTGCATTGCACAAACGCCTATCTGCTTATACAGGAATACAAGTAAATGAGAAAAACATAAATGAAATAATAATTCGATTATGCTATTCATCTATAGCGAAGCTGGCAATTTTACCCATTCAGGATGTTTTAGGACTAGATAGCGAGGCAAGAATAAATATGCCTGGAACCAATAATGATATAAATTGGCGATGGATTGTTTCTGCAGAGGCTTTAAATAAGAAAGTTGCAGATAAAATTAAGGTTATGGTAGAAATGTATGGAAGGGTTTAATGAGGATAAGTTCGTTTAAATTATGTGTTTGCCCTAAAGTAGAAAAGCAAAAGAGCCACCAAAAAGGTGGCTCTTTTGCTATCAACCAAAAAATTATTTTATTTCAATTTGACGAGAAACCAGTTTTGCTTCTTCACGCTTCGCGATGTTTATGTTTAATATTCCATCGTTGTATTTTGCTTCAATTTGTTCTGCATTTGCGGTTTCTGGCAGTGTAAATGCCCTTGTAAATGAAGTGTAGCTAAATTCACGCTTTGCGTAATTTCTATCCTGGTAATCATCCTGATAAGATTTATCAACCGAAATAGTTAATACATCTCCATCCAGTTTAAGCCTAAAATCGTCTTTTTGTAAACCGGGTGCAGCAAGTTCGATGTGATAATTATCGGTAGTTTCACTGATATTGGTAGCAGGTACGCGTGTTACCAATCTGTCTGCAAAAAATGTATCGTTAAAGATAGAATCAAAAACGTTACTCATTTCAGGTAAAGCACCATTTCTTTTGTTGTTTTGAGAATTAAATTTAACCAGTGTCATAGGTTTTTCCTCCTTAATTTGATTTAATGATTAAAACTATTAATTAATTAAACTTTATATTTTTCGTAAAGATAAAATCAACCAATATGCCAATTCATATTGTTTGAGTATTTACTGAAATTTTTTCAGAAAATCGGCAAAATTTTCAGTTCGAAATGTCAAAGTTTCAGAAAACTCAAACGTGCCTATTAGGCGCTTTTTAATTACATCTATCGCAATTATAAATCCCTCTTAAAGTAGTAAAACGGACACATTTTGAGGGTTTCATCACAAAAAAGCACTTTAAAAAGATTGTAGCGCAATTTTTTAATGTTTTGTAATTATTTTGATATAAATATCTGGTAATCAAATACTTAACTATAAGCATGCTATTCAAATTATTGCATAACCTGTATTATTAAAATTACATACATCAAACATTACTCAAATCGCAGTTTTACCGTATTTTGAGTTGGTGTAAAAATCAACTATCTTAATATTTCTACTCTTGTTTAGGGGTTACTTTTGATACAAATTATAATCTTAAACTACATTCCTAATGGTTTTAAGATGCGCTCTCATTAACCTAGTTTTTGAATTTTTTTTTCCGAATGTCCACTAGTGAATTATTAACGGACATGGGATTTATGTGCAAGTGATTAAGAAAAATGAATAAAAAAGCAGTATACATAATATTATGCTTATTATTTTTTAAAATACTTACCGTTGGAATTGCAAATGCATTTCCGAACCACACGCCTATTAAAAATAATTTATTAACTAATGATATAGGGAATTATAAAACATCTTTCACATTTAAATCATCTTTAAATGATTTATTTGCAGATTCTGATGCTCATAAATCCAATCTGTTTGTACCAACCTACTCTACCCATTATATTGCACCTGCACCCTGGCAATATTGGAATAAAGCAAATCAAATTGTAATTACGACGGAAAGTACATCAACAATATCAGGAACCATTTATAAAAGTGATGGAACCAAACTGCATGATTTTACAACTATTGCTAATACACCTTTTGTAAAAGTTGTAACTAATAATGCACCTGTAACTACACCCACCCATCAACTCAATAAAATTTTAGCTGGTGCAGGATTAATCGTAATTGCTAACGGAACAATTGCTGTAAACTTGCGAAACATCGCTTCTGATAATTTAGGGAATGATGGAAATGACGCTCAGATTAAAGGAAACGCATCTTTATTTAGTTTTGGTGATGCTGCAATTGGAACTGCTTTCAGGGTGGGTTATTACCGTGATGGCACACTAAGCGGTTCTGAACTACCGATTTATAGCATTATGGCTGTAGATAATAATACGGTAGTTAAAATTGCTGGTGTTACAACAGCAACTTTAAATAAAGGAGAAAGTTATCTATTTCAAAGCCCCATTGGAACCCTGGTCGAGTCATCCGGCCCGGCTGTTATGAATACCGGAGCCAGATTAGATGCACCAGAAGGATGCGGTGATGGTGCTTATAATCCTATCCCTCCAATCGTTTCATTAGGTTCTGAATATGTTATTGTTAAAGGTGAAGGGAATCTAACAGCTGAACAAACCACTGTAATCGCTTCGGAACCGAACACTAAATTTTATGTAGAATTTTATGATGAGAATGGGATTTTTAGACGTAGAGAAGATTTTACGATTTCTGCAGCTGGAGGTTTTCGAACCTTTAAACATGGTTACATTAATGGAACAAACTGGAGTACAACAAATAATGGTAAGTTTTCATCATCAAGAATTGTAGCTGATAAAGACGTTCTTGTATTTTCAGGAACTGGCGGTATTTCAGTTGGTGGTGGTTGTGAAGTAGATGTTGCAGCACTTGTGCCAATAGAAAAATGCGGTGGCTCTAAAAACGTAGAAACTTATAAGTTTACCTCCTATACCGAAAGTGCATTGAGTTATTTCGGATACATTTTAACCAACTCGTCAACCGACATTATTTATTTAAAAACAAATACGGGAAATAAAAATATCGAAAGCATTCCATCAGTAGGAAATAGAAAACCACTAGGAACTTCAGGTTTATACCTTATTAAATTTACGGATGCTGATATTGGCAAACCAAACGTGATTACCCTAAGCAGTAATACAAGGCTTACCGTTTCGATGGTGCAGCAAGGTGATGGTTTCTCGATGTCTAATTTTATCTCCCGATTTGCCGAAAAAGCCAAACAACCATCGGTAGATAAAACAGATTGTTCGGCAGCCATTTTGACTGCCGACCCATCGGATGCGAAAGGCTATCAATGGTATTTTAATGGTGTTTTAATTGAAGATGCCAAAGCCAATACTTATGTGGCTAGGGCCTCAGGAAATTATACCTTAACTGTAGAACTAGAATGCGGAATGAGTGCGCAATCTTTGCCGCTTATTATTACGCTTTGCGATATCGATCGCTCCATAAAAAAGACAGTAGATAAAGCATTACCAGATTTGGGCGAAGAAGTTTCATTCAAACTGGTAGCCGAAAACTTAGGTTCGGGCAATGCAATTGGGGTTTCGGTTTTAGATAAACTTCCTGCTGGATATACCTATGTTAAACACACTACTGTAACCGGTAGTTATGATAGTGCTACCGGTATTTGGTCGATAGGTGGAATGAATAGTGGAGCAAGTGTTGAGCTGATAATAAAAGCAAAGGTTGCGCAACAAGGTACTAACTTCAATGAGGCAACAATCACTGGCACGCAAACTGACATCAATCCTGATAACGATAAAAGTAAAATATCAACTCTTACAGAGTTGGGTACGGTTACATTAGTACCCCAAGGTTCTCCCGACCGAAGTGTTTGTTTAAATACTGCAATCGAAGAAATAGTTTACAAAATTGGTGGTGGAGCGTCATCAGCTGTTGTTACGAATCTGCCTGCCGGATTTAATTATACGCAAGAAGGTGATTTAATTAAGATTACTGGTTCATCTAATGTTCCTACACTACCAGAAGGAACTACTTATAACATTACCACAGTTGGCGGCATTCCTGCTTCAAAATCAGGTGTTATTGTAGTGAAACCAAATGTTAGCGCCCCTGTATTTATGTCTGAACTTGCTACAGAACGTTGTGCTGGAAGTGGTGAAATAACTTATTCGGCAACTGCTACAAATAGCGAATCAATTGTTTATCAACTTACTCCCACGAGTGCAGGTACGATTAATGCCGCTACAGGAGCGGTTAATTGGGCAGCAGAGTTTGTAGGAGAAGCAACTGTTCGAGCTACGGCAAAAGGTTGCGATGAAAAGTTTTCTGAATTTAAAATTAACGTATTGCCTCGGCCTATTGCCCTAACTGTACCACCAGTTTCTTATTGCCAAAACCAAACTGGAGTTCCTGAGCTTACTGCAGCTAAAGAAGATGGAGCAACTTTAGTTTGGTATGATTCAAACAAACAAGTTCTTCCTAAAGCACCAACACCTTCTACCGCTTCAGTTGGAACTCAAACATTTTATGTTTCACAGAAATTTGATACTGGTTGCGAAAGCGAAAAGGCTGCAATTTTAGTTACCATCAATCCGATTCCTTCAAAGCCAGAAGCACCAAGTCCTACTTATTGCCAAAATCAAACTGGAGTTCCTGAGCTTACTGCAAATCCAGACGCCAATGCAACTTTGGTTTGGTATAATGAAGCAGGACAAGTTTTGCCATCTGCTCCGACACCTTCGACTGCTACAATTGGAACTCAAAAATACTATGTTGCGCAGAAATTTGCTACAGGGTGTGAAGGTCCAAAAGCAGAGATAGTGGTAACTATTAATCCGCTTCCTGCTGCACCAACTGTTTCTGCTACTTTAGCTTATTGCCTAAACGAAACCGGAGTTCCTGCACTTACTGCAAATCCAGACGCCAATGCAACCTTAGTTTGGTACAATGGAACTGGACAAGTTTTGCAATCTGCACCTACACCCTCAACTGCTACCGTTGGTGTCCAGAAATATTATGTTACTCAGAAATTTGATACAGGATGTGAAGGTCCAAAAGCAGAGATAGTGGTAACTATTAATCCGCTTCCTGCTGCACCAACTGTTTCTGCTACTTTAGCTTATTGCCTAAACGAAACCGGAGTTCCTGCACTTACTGCAAATCCAGACGCCAATGCAACCTTAGTTTGGTATAACGAAGCTGGACAGGTTTTGCAGTCTGCACCAACACCTTCAAATGCTACAGTTGGAACATTGAAATATTATGTTGCGCAGAAATTTTCTACAGGTTGCGAAGGTCCAAAAGCAGAGGTAGTTGTAACCATTAATCCGCTACCTGCTGCTCCAACTGTTTCTGCTACTTTAGCTTATTGCCTAAACGAAACTGGAGTTCAACCGCTCACAGCAACTAAAGGAAATAATGCTACTTTAGTTTGGTATAATGCAAACGGACAAATTCTTCCTTCTGCACCAACACCTTCAACTGCTGTTGCTGGAACATTGAAATACTATGTAGCGCAGAAATTTGATACAGGTTGCGAAGGTCCAAAAGCTGAGGTAGTGGTAACCATTAATCCACTTCCTGCTGCTCCAACTGTTTCAAATGTAACTTACTGCCAAAATCATGCTGGAGTTCCAGCTCTAACTGCAATGGCTTCAAGTGGTGCGACTTTAGTTTGGTTTAATGAAGCTGGACAAGTTTTGCCATCTGCTCCAACACCTTCAACTGCTGTTGCTGGGACATTGAAATATTATGTTGAGCAGAAGTTTTCTACAGGATGCGAAGGTCCAAAAGCGGAAATAGTGGTAACCATTAATCCGC
>NZ_JBHSBW010000008.1:0-14279 GCF_042650845.1 Pedobacter lithocola
CATTGCCTGAAGAGGCTTTGGCAAAAATAGAACACAAAGATTTCAATAAATACAATCGTTAAAAAATGTCTAAAATTTTAGTTACCGGAGGCACCGGATACATAGGTTCTCATACTGTTGTCGAATTGCATAACGCGGGTTATGAAGTTGTAATTATTGATGATTTATCAAACTCCAGTATTAAAATTTTGGATCAGATTGGAGCCATAATTGGTGTAAAGCCAGCGTTTCATCAATTCGATTTATGTGATGTTCAAAAAGTAAATGATTTCGCTGCGAAGCATAATGATATTACTGGTATTATTCACTTCGCAGCTTTTAAGGCTGTTGGCGAATCTGTTCAAAAACCTTTAAAATACTATAAAAACAATTTTTTTAGCCTTATTAATCTATTAGAAGCTTTTAACAGAAAAATCAATTTCGTTTTTTCTTCTTCTTGTACGGTTTACGGGCAACCAGATAATTTACCGGTTACTGAAGCTGAAAACGTTAAACAAGCAGAATCTCCTTATGGAAATACTAAGCAAATTGCTGAGGAAATTTTAGTAGAAACTGCTGCAGTAACTCCAGATTTAAATGTTGTTGCTTTACGTTATTTTAACCCGGTTGGTGCACATGAAACTGCATTGATTGGAGAATTACCAATTGGCGTTCCTGCAAACTTAGTACCTTTTATTACACAATCTGCTATAGGTAAACGTGGTCCGATTACGGTTTATGGTAACGATTACAACACACCTGATGGAAGTGCAATTCGTGATTATATCCATGTGGTTGATTTAGCTAAAGCACATGTTGCTGCTATAAAAAGAATGGAAAGCACTAGTGCAGAAACCAATTACGAAGTGTTTAATATTGGTACAGGAAAAGGAACATCTGTATTGGAAATTATTAAAGCTTTCGAATCATCAACAGGTGAAAAATTGAATTACCAAATTGGTGCTCGTAGAGAAGGAGATATCGAACAAATTTATGGCGATGTAACCAAATCAAAAGAGTTGCTTAACTGGCAAACACAATTAGATATTAATGAAATGATGCGTTCTGCATGGGAGTGGGAAAAGTACATTAAAGCAAATCCGTTTTAAATGAAGCTTGCCGAGCATAAAAACTTAAAACTCGTTATTACAGAATTACCTGTTAAAGAAAAGGATAAGTTATTGCTTCGCTTAATTGCAAAGGATAAAGTTTTAACAGAACACCTACATTTTAAATTGCTTGAAGATGAATCGGATTTGGAAAATCGAAAGGAGCAGATAAAATCTGATATCGACAATCAAATACCCGAGCTCAAAAAATTAACAGTTAAAGAAGCGCTAGCTAAAGTTAGGAAAATGATTACTGGTGTAAATCATTTTTATAAAGTAACGAAAGATGCTGTAGGTGAGGTAGAATTAAAAATTTATATCTTAAATAAAATTCCAGTCGATTATAAAAAATCTGTTTTCGGATATAAGGACTTTGGTTTTTTATTTGCTACATATTATTTAAAAACAGTTGCTATCACCTTAAATAAGTCTAAAAAACTTCATGAAGATTTTCAATTTGATTTAAGTGAAAATATAAATCAATTGTTATCTAAAATTTATTCTTCTAAATTAGCGGTAGCTGCTGAAGCTTCAAATTTGCCCAAAGAAGTTTAGATCTCACAGTTAAATTAAAATGCTCGATTTTTTCAAAAAGAAGAAAACAACACCACAATTTAATTTTGCAAACATTGGTACGGATATGCACTCGCACATTATTCCGGGCATAGATGATGGTGCGCAAACCCTTAACGATTCTTTACTGCTTGCCAAAAAGTTTAAGGCACTTGGCTTTAAAAAACTTATCGCTACGCCTCATATCATGGCAGATTATTTTAGAAATACGCCAGATACAATAAATAGAGCTTTAGATATTCTAAGAAAGGGTTTGCTTGATATTCAGTTAGATTTAGATGTTAATGCAGCAGCCGAGTATTATTTAGATGAAACATTAGAAAAGAAGATCAGGCGAAAGGATGTTTTAACGTTTGGAAATAATTATCTACTGTTTGAACTTTCTTATATAAACGCTCCGCAAAACCTTTTCAATTTCATTAAAACCATTCAGAATGCTGGCTACAAGCCTGTTTTGGCTCATCCAGAACGATATCCGTATTATTATGGTGCAACAGAAACCTATCAACAGATTAGGGAAACTGGCTGTTTGCTACAATTAAATTCTATAGCATTAACCGGATACTACGGTACGAGCGCTAAAAAAGTTGCGGAATACATGGTCGAGAATCATTTAGTAGATTTTATCGGCAGCGATATGCATCATCTTAAACACGCAGCAGCCTTACAAGAAAGTCTGAATACAAGTTCGATGCAAAGACTTTTAAGCATGCATCAACTCAATAATGCTTTACTTTAAATTCTTTAATTCTCACAGCCTATAAATCCATTCTTTTAAAATAAGAAGATTAGCATGAGATATGGCTATTGTTTATTCATACCTCAAGGCTTCAACTGGGTCTAGTTTTGATGCTTTTTTTGCAGGATAATAACCTGATAAAATACCAACGCCAACACAGATAACAAAACCTCCGAATATAAATAACCATGGTATTATAAATGAACCACCCATAGCCAGTGAGATTAAATTTCCAATAACAATACCAAGAAATATACCTAAGCTACCACCCATCAAACAAATTACTACGGCTTCAATTAAAAACTGGCGGCGAATAACTTTTGGGTTTGCACCAATTGCTTTTCTGATTCCAATTTCACGGGTTCTTTCCGTAACCGAAACCAACATAATATTCATCAACCCGATAGATGCACCAATTAAAGTAATAATTCCAATGGCTACACCTCCAATTGCTACGAAAGCTAGGTTTTCGAATAAGGTTTGAGCTACTGCATCGCTCTTGGTAATTTCAAAATTGTTTGGTTCATTAATTTTTACTTTTCTAATATTTCTAAATAATGCTGTAGATTCTCCAATAATATTTTCCTGCATATCATTGGTTGGTACCATTACCGTAATGGTATAAGATGGATTAGCATTTGCATTAATTTGCTTTGCTTTTAATAGTGGAACATAAACTGCTCTATCGCCACTAAAACCCATACTCGAACCTTTGGTTGCCAAAACGCCTACAATTTTAAACCTGTTGTTGCCAACATTAATAAGTTTATCCATTGGGTCGGCATTTTTAAATAGCTTTTCTACAATTTCACTACCTACGATACAAACATTACTACCTAATTCTACCTCTGATGTGCTAAAATTTCTTCCTTCGGCTAAACTCAAACCTTGAGAGTTTAAGCCGTTTTCATCAATACCTTGAACATTTATATTTGGATTTGTTTTTAAACTTCCATTTTTTACAGTAGAACCACCACTGGCAAAAACACTTACTGCAACTGTTGCGGGTGTATTTAAGCTGTCTTTAAAATTTACTGCATCTTCGTATCGAATAGCCTTAAAGGGCTTTGGTCTTTTTCCTTGTCCGCCAATTCTAATCCCGGTACCGCGGTTACGTATGGTAAATGAATTTGCACCCATACTACTAAATGCCTGAGTCATGCTGGTTTTTACGGCATCGAGTGTAGTTAAAATGCCAACAAGTGCACTTAAACCAATCGCAATAATTAAAGCCGTAAGCATGGTACGTAACCGATTGCTTTTGATAGATTGTAATGCCAGCCTGATGTTTTCTCTGTAATTCATTTAGTTATAAGCGTAATTGCGATAAGACTTTTATTAGCAAATTACTTTAAAAATAAAAAAGTCCCGTTGTTTAGACAAGGGGACTGTGTATTATGTTACAATTTAATTTTCTTTATGCCGAAAAACTTGTTCCGCAACCGCACGTGCTGGTTGCATTAGGGTTAACAAAAGTAAAGCCGCGAGAGTTTAAACCATCTTGCCAGTCAATCATCATTCCCATTAAATACATTTGGTGTGCTTTGTTCATAAAAACTTTAATGCCATCAATATAATATTCTTGGTCGCCATCTTTTCTTTGGTCGAAACCTAAAATATAATTCATACCTGCGCAACCTCCACCTTCAACGCCTACGCGTAAACCATAATCATCACCAATTTCTTGTTGATCTTTCAATTTATATAACTCTTTTGCTGCACCTTCAGAAAAAGTAACTGGTGCAAATGCGGTATCAACTGTTGTGCTCATGTTATTTAAATTTAATCTATCACAAATATAAATAATAATGCACATTTTTGCTTTTATCGGGTTTTAAAATTACCGTACTTAAACAATACCATGAATACACAACAAATCTTAACCGATATATTTACTCTTGCAATAGGAATTTCAATTGCCTTATTTGTGCTTTATTGTTTTTTGAAAAACGATATACAGCCTTTTTTTAATTTGAAAACGGTTGAGTTAAACAAAGAATCCAGAGCTCATTTGCTGCCTTTGAGATTACAGGCACACGAACGTTTAATCATTTTTATTGATAGAATTAATCCAGCTAATTTATTAATTCGATTGCACCAACAAGGAATAGGAATTGCAGTTTTACAGGCTGGCATTTTAAACGAAATCCGTTCAGAATATCAGCATAATATAACACAACAACTTTACGTAGATAGTATTACATGGAACGTGGTAAGGAAGCTGAAAGATGATACCATTGCAATGATAAATAATGCTGTGCAAGGTTTACCCGCCGATGCCAACGGAATAGAATTAAGCAAAGCAATTTTGCAGCACATGGCCAGCATTGATGAAAATCCTTATGATTTAACTATTGAGTTAATAAAAAAAGACATACAGAAACTATTCTAATTTAAGCTTGTAACATAATTGGAAACTTGCAATATTCTAAATTGTAAAAGATTACCAATGAGCTACTGAACCAACCTACAATCAAATTATGAGCGATAAAAAACATACCACTACATCTGGGATCGAAATTAAGGAATTGTATTTGTCGGCACAGCCAATGGTAGAAAAGCCCGGAGAATTTCCTTTTACTCGGGGTATTCAAAAAGATATGTATCGCGGTAGGTTATGGACAATGAGGCAATATGCCGGTTTTTCTACAGCAGAAGAATCCAATAAACGTTATCATTATTTGTTAAATCAAGGCACAACTGGTTTGTCTGTTGCTTTTGATTTACCAACTCAAATTGGTTATGATTCTGATCATGAAATGGCTGATGGGGAAGTAGGAAAAGTGGGTGTGGCAAT
This sequence comes from Pedobacter lithocola, assembly GCF_042650845.1. Classification (NCBI taxonomy): domain Bacteria; kingdom Pseudomonadati; phylum Bacteroidota; class Sphingobacteriia; order Sphingobacteriales; family Sphingobacteriaceae; genus Pedobacter; species Pedobacter lithocola. Next base: position 5,198 of record NZ_JBHSBW010000008.1, read on the forward strand.
CGATTCGTTAAAAGATATGGAGATATTATTTGATGGAATTGAGCTGAAAAACATCACTACATCAATGACAATTAATGCAACTGCTTCCATTCTGCTTGCCATGTACATTGCATTGGCAAAAAAGCAAGGAGCAGATTTAAAACAAATATCGGGAACAATACAAAATGATATTTTAAAAGAATATGCTGCCCGAGGAACATATATTTATCCTCCAAAACCATCTATGCGGTTAATTACCGATATTTTTGAGTTCTGTAGTAAAGAGGTGCCAAAATGGAACACGATTTCTATTTCTGGCTATCACATACGCGAGGCAGGCTCAACCGCAGTTCAGGAATTAGCATTTACACTAGCTAATGGTAAAACTTATTTAAAAGCAGCGATAGATAAAGGATTAGATATTAATGTTTTTGCTAAACGATTATCGTTCTTTTTTAATTGCCACAACAATTTTTTTGAAGAGATTGCGAAATTTAGAGCAGCAAGAAGGATGTGGGCAAAGATTACGAAAGATTTAGGCGCAATGGATGAGAAGGCACAGATGCTTCGCTTTCACACTCAAACCGGTGGTTCTACTTTAACGGCTCAGCAACCTTTAAATAATGTTATCCGTGTTACCAATCAAGCAATGGCTGCTGTTTTAGGTGGAACGCAATCGTTACACACTAACGGCTATGATGAAGCATTATCTTTACCAACAGAAGCTGCCGCAAAAATTGCCTTAAGAACCCAACAAATTATTGGTTTTGAAAGTGGTGTAACCGATACAGTGGATCCTTTGGCGGGCTCTTTTTTTGTTGAAAGTTTAACAGACGAGGTTGAAGCTGCGGCTTGGGCTTATATCGAAAAAATTGATGCAATGGGCGGATCTGTAAATGCAATCGAAAGTGATTACATGCAGCAAGAAATTGCATCTGCCGCATACGAATATCAAAATGAAATTGAAGATGGTAGCAGGATTTCGGTTGGTGTAAATAAATTTACTCAAAAGGAAGAAGGCATAACCGAAGTTTTTAATATTGATGATTCTATTCGTAAACTTCAAACTCAAAAATTAGAACAGCTAAAAACCGAACGGGATAATGTGGCAGTAACAAAGGCATTGAACTCAATTGCTGATGCATCTAAAACTGACACTAATCTAATGCCCTTAATTATAGATGCTATAGAAAAATATGCAACCCTAGGGGAGATAGCTGATGTTTTAAGAAACACCTTTGGCGAATATTAACCAATTACTTTGTGAATTTTAGATTTGCTCGAAATGGGGAATTAGTACCGTTAAATCGATTTTATTGTGGAAAACCAATGTTAATAAATAGTTATCCACACTAAAAATTCAGGTTAAGTGTGATAGATAACTGCTTATGAATACGTTACAAAATAATTGAAATTTTTGTTTCAAATGTTGATAATTTTATCAATATTCGTAGTCCCGAAACGGACCATCCCGTAAATTCGAATCGGCACTGTAAACCAATAAATTATAGAAATCGCAATGGAAAAAACTTGTACAGAAGTGTGGAAGAACTGTCTTCAAATTATTAAGGATAACATCCCGAACCAAAGTTTTAAAACCTGGTTCGAGCCAATAACAGCCCTTAAATTAGAAGGTAAGGTTTTAACCATTCAGGTACCGAGTTTGTTCTTTTACGAATGGCTTGAAGAGCATTACGTAGGCTTATTACGTAAAACTGTTAAAAAACAACTCGGAGAGGATGGCCGGTTAGAATATAATATCGTTGTAGATAAATCATCAAACAGCGGGAGTCCTTACACTACAAATATGCCTTCAAACGGAAATGGGGCAGAAGCAAAAATTCAATCCATGCCTATTCCGGTATCGATTAACAAAGACATTAAAAATCCGTTCATCATCCCCGGATTAAAGAAATTAAACGTAGATCCTCAATTAAATTCTAACTATACTTTCGAAAATTATATTGAAGGAGATTGCAACCGTTTAGCCCGTTCTGCAGGTTATGCTGTAGCTGCTAAACCAGGCGGCACGTCATTCAACCCATTAATGATTTATGGTGGTGTTGGATTAGGAAAAACACACTTAGCACAGGCTATTGGCAACGAGATCAAACGTAGCATGCCAGATAAATTGGTTATTTATGTTAGTTGTGAGAAATTTTGCCAACAGTTCGTTGACTCATTAAAAAATAATACGATTAACGATTTTGTCAATTTTTATCAGGCAATGGACGTAATCATTATGGATGATGTACATAATTTCGCCGGAAAAGAAAAGACTCAGGATATCTTCTTCCATATCTTTAATCATCTGCACCAATCAGGAAAGCAGGTTATTTTAACCTCAGATAAAGCACCAAAAGATTTAGCTGGTTTAGAAGAACGCTTATTAAGTCGTTTTAAATGGGGACTTTCAGCAGATTTACAAATTCCAGACTTAGAAACGCGTATAGCTATTTTAAGAAAGAAAATGTATGCTGATGGTATTGAATTGCCAGGAGAGGTTGTAGAATATGTTGCTCATAACATCGACAATAACGTTCGTGAATTGGAAGGTGCGATGGTTTCATTATTAGCGCAAGCAACCTTAAATAAAAAGGAGATTGATTTAAACTTGGCTAAACAAATGCTGAAAAACTTCATAAAGAATACTTCGAAAGAGATTTCTATGGAATACATTCAGAAACTGGTTTGCGAATATTTTGAGGTTCCGGTTGATATGGTTAAATCGCAGACTCGTAAAAGAGAAATCGTTCAGGCTCGTCAAATTTCAATGTATCTTTCAAAAAGCCATACAAAATCATCATTAAAAACCATTGGTGCCTTCTTCGGTGGTCGCGATCATAGTACGGTTATTTATGCTTGCCAAACGGTTGAAGATTTAATCGATACGGACAAAAAGTTTAAAGCTTATGTTCACGATATTCAAAAGAAATTAAAAATGAGCTAGAGTGAAGGATGTATGCATAATTCCTTTAACCATCTTGCTTAAAGTAAAAAATGCCTGATTTAAATAGTCAGGCATTTTTTTTAGAATTAATTTTGAATCCACAAGTATTTTTGAATACTTTATTATCGATTATAACTCTTGTCAATTTCAGCCAAACCGTAAAACAAAGCCGCAACATGTAATGCCTGGTCTATTTTATTATCCTTTAAAAGTTGTTTTACCTCTTCAACTGTATATTCTTCAACATTTAAAATCTCATGTTCATCTAAATGTTGCTCATGAGTTTTAGTTCCGCCTTTTAATAAGTAGGTAAATGTTTTATTAGTTGATGTTGCAGGATTAGGATAAAGCGTAGCAATTAACTCACAGCTTTCAAAACTATAGCCAGTTTCTTCCTGCAACTCCCGCTTAACTCCAACTTCTGGTTCTTCACCATCCTCAATCACACCGCCAGGAATTTCTAGAGAAATAATATCTGCAGCAAAACGATACTGTCTAACCAAAATGATTTTTCCCTCTTTTGTTAACGCAACAGCATTAGCCCAATTGGGATATTCAAGCACATAGTAGTCATCCTTTATTGTTCCATTTGGTAATTTACAAGTATCAACTCTTAAAGTAGCCCATTTTTCTTTAACCAAATATTTTGAAGCAATTTTTTGCCACTTTTCAATAATCATGTTTTAATTTAATAAATGTTTTATAAGCACTCAATTATAAATACTGCTGAATTATCTTCTGGCGATGCATATTAACCAGATGAACAATTTTATGTTTATCAGCAAGTTCATTATAAATTAAGTTAAGCTTTGGCGCAATAATAGCGTTGCGTTCATTGCTAACGCCTAATTCATAATATAAAAATTCGCTCAATGAATCCAATTTCTCGGATGGTAAATCACTATTAATTAACCATTCTTCAAAAGGTAGAGCATTTTTATCTTCGAGGATTTCAATTGGAAGAAAAAAGCTTCCACGCATGGTTTCTTCAAAAATCTGCTCGGCTTCTTCTAATTTGCCTTCAAGTTTTAAGCCCATTATTCTGGCTAATACTTGGGCAAGTTTTTGAATTTCAGCGGTTATTAAATCTCTTCTATACATTATCAATTATGAATTACCAGTTGCCTGTTATCGGTTGCCAGTTATCGTTATTCAGTTAACAATTACCAAAAAACAACTAAGCAGTTATCAAGTTTAGCAACTAACCAACTAACCAACTAACCAACTAACCAAACTACCAACTACCACTAGAGCCTCCGCCACCAAAACTTCCTCCACCGAAACCACCAAATCCACCACCGCCTGAAGAGCCTCCGCCGCCCCAGCTGCTTCCACCACCAAAACCACTTCCGCCTCTTCCACCGCCACCGCCAAATAACATTGCCCAAAATAATGCATTCGATGCACCACGGCTTCCAATAATTTCTCCATTACCGCCGCCACCACCTTTCCTCATAATTATAATGATTACAATAATTATGATGATGATAATTACGACGCTTCCTGATGCTCCTTTTTTAGAAGCGACTCTTGGATTATCATTTTTGTATTCGCCTTTTGTGTATTTTATAATTGATGTTGTGCCGGCATCTAAACCTGCGTAATAATCACCCGCTTTAAAATTCGGCTTAATATCGTTATCAATTATGCGTTTGGCATAAATATCTGGCAATGCACCTTCAACACCGTAACCAGTTTGGATAGAAATTTTTCTATCTCCAACGGCTACCACAATCATAATACCGTTGTTTTTACCGCTTTGACCAACACCCCACTTTCGGCCTAATTCTACCGCATACTCATTAATATCATAATCGCCAACTGATTTAACAATTGCAATTGCAATTTGAGTTGAAGAAGAATCATCAAATGAAACCAGCTTTTGTTCTAATGCTTGTTTTTGAGATGCCGATAAGACATTGGAATAATCATTTACTAATGTTGTAGGTTTAGCAGGAAAATCCTGAGCAAAAGCAACAGAAAATATTAAACTAAATAACGATAAAAGAAATATTTTTTTCATCTTCTATTTATTTTCATTATTTAAGTAAACAATATCATTAGGTAGTTCATTAATATCTCCACGTTGATATGGAAAAAATAGAGCTAATTTTTCTCCAGCTAAGGCTACTCCTGCTATAATACCGTCGGCTAAATTACCTTTAGCAAAATGTGCATTCATTGCAATTTTTGTAGTTTCCCAAAAATTATCAGGAACAACTCTGTTAATTCCGCTATCACCAATAATAGCAAATTTATGATCTGAATGGGCTAAATAAATCAATACACCATTTCGTTGTGCAGTTTTATCCATTTCTAGTTTAGCGAAGTACTCAATGGCTTTTTCATAAGCATCACCTTCGCAATGTTTATCAATAGCAATTCTAATTTCACCCGAGGTAGCATTTTCTGCATCAGCAATGGCTTTTGCAATTTTATCTTGTTCAGTTTCCGAAAATAACGACATGTCTTTATTTTAAAATGAAGTAAAAAGGGTAATAAATGTTCAAATGTTTAAACACTTATTACCCTCAAATGTTATAGCCAGAATTTTAAAACTCTACTTTTGGAGCATCTTTAGCTGCAGCATCAGCTTCGAAATAACCTTTAGCTTTAAAACCAAACATTCCTGCCGTTAAATTTGTAGGGAATGATCTTATTTTGCCATTGTATTCTTGCACAGCATCGTTAAAATCTTTACGGGCAACAGTAATTCTGTTTTCAGTACTTTCCAACTGAGCCGATAAATCGCTAAATTGTTGTGTAGCTCTTAACTCTGGATAAGCTTCGGTAATAGATAATAATTTACCTAATGCCTGACTTAACTGACCTTGTGCTGCCTGATATTTCTGAATATTTTCTGGAGTTAGTTCATCAGCTTTTACTGTCATTTGTGTTGCTTTTGCACGTGCCTCTACAACTGCGGTTAATGTACCTTGCTCAAATTTTGCCGCACCTTTAACTGTACTAACTAAGTTTGGTATTAAATCTGCTCTTCGTTGATATTGGGTTTGAACAGTTCCCCATTTCGATTTTACGTTCTCATCCAATTTCACCATGCTGTTATATCCGCATGAACTTAAAGTGGTTACTGCTATTACAGCAGCTAAAATTCCAAATACTAATCTTTTCATTTTTATGGTTTTTGTTTTATAGTCTAATTGAATTATGGTCAATTTACTAATTAGATATCAAAATCTGTACCTTTGTTACAATTCAGGATAAAAACCTGACAAGTTGTATGCATAAAGATATCGAAATCACACTGCTCCCGCATCAGGTTGAGCAAACTGAAGTTATCAATCAGAAATTAGCAGAGGCATTAAAGCTTCCGGAAATCAGGATAAAAGGCTTTCAAATATTAAAACGGTCTATAGATGCACGTTCTAGAAAAGTTATATATCGGCTTCAAATTAAAGTTTATGTAGATGAAGAGCCTATTCCTAATATACATATTATTAACTATCAAAATGTCAGTGAGGCAAAACCTGTACTGATTATAGGCGCCGGTCCAGCAGGTTTGTTTGCGGCGTTACAATGTATAGAGAATGGTTTAAAGCCAATCATAATAGAAAGAGGTAAAGATGTAAAACAACGACGTAGAGATTTAGCTGCAATAAATAAACAAGGCCTTATCAATACCGAATCAAATTATTGTTATGGCGAAGGTGGGGCAGGAACTTATTCTGATGGTAAGTTATATACCCGCTCAAATAAACGTGGTGATATTAATAAGGTATTGCAAGTTTTTGTAAATCATGGTGCCGAGCCAAACATTGCTATTGATGCCCGCCCGCATATTGGCACTAACAAATTGCCTCACATTATCACTTCGATAAAAGACACTATGCTAAATGCCGGGGGAGAAGTTATGTTCGATAGCCGCATGACAGACATCATTATCGAATTTGGAAAAGTTAAAGGCATAGAAATTAATTATCAGGATAAACTTTATGCAGATAATATAATATTAGCTACCGGGCATTCGGCTAGAGATGTATATGAGTTATTGAATAGCAAAAACGTTTTAATAGAAGCCAAGCCTTTTGCTTTAGGTGTTCGGATAGAGCATCCTCAAGAAATAATAGATGCTGCTCAATACCACTGCGATATTCGTTCAGAATTTTTACCGCCAGCATATTATAGCTTAGTGGAGCAGGTAGGTAGTCGTGGTGTGTTCTCTTTTTGTATGTGTCCAGGCGGTATAATTGCTCCTTGCGCCACAGGCGAAAATGAAATCGTTGTTAACGGTTGGTCGCCTTCTAAACGAAATAATCCTTTTGCAAATTCTGGTACCGTGGTTCAGGTAACACTAAACGATGTTCAGGGTTATGATCCCTTGAGGATGTTAAACTTCCAATCCGAAATCGAAAAACTAGCTTTCGATGCAGGAGGTGGTAACTTAGTTGCACCAGCACAAAGAATGATAGATTTTGTAAACAATAAGTTATCAATCGACTTACCTAAAAACTCCTATCTACCGGGTACAAAAAGCACAATGCTTGATAACATCCTTCCCGAATTTGTAACGGACAGTTTAAAAGCTGCCTTACCATTATTCGGAAAAAAAATGAAAGGTTACTATACTAATGAAGCTATTTTGGTAGGAGTAGAAAGCCGGACATCATCTCCCGTACGCATACCGAGAGATAAAGAAACCTACCAACACCCTCAAATTAAGGGTTTGTACCCTTGCGCAGAAGGTGCAGGTTATGCCGGCGGTATAGTATCTGCAGCAATTGATGGAATAAATTGTGCCAATGCCATCCTATCATCTCAATAAAACTTTACATTTAAAATGTTGTTAAATAAAATATGAAAAAAACATTAATTATTGGTGCTTCTACCGATCCTTCTAGATATTCCTATAAAGCTGCTCACATGTTAAAGCGGTTTAACCATGATATAGTTAATGTTGGCATTAAACGTGGTGAAGTTGCGGACGTTGAAATTGAGAAACCAAATGAAATACATAGCGACATAGATACAATTACTTTATACATTGGACCAGACTTGCAATCCCAATACCATGATTATATAGTAGAAACTAATCCCAAACGCGTCATTTTTAATCCTGGTACTGAGAATGACGAATTGGTCAATTTGTTAAACGCTCATAATATCGAACCCGTAGAAGCTTGTACATTGGTTTTATTAAGCACAGGTCAATATTAATTTTTTCGGTAAATCAGGTTCCTGATCATTTTTTTAACGTTACTCCCGCCCTCCATTCCAAATCCTCGGTTCGTTCCTCACCTGCGGGTTTTCCATTAGGGTCGGGTTTAGATTATATAGGTCTGTGCAGATAACTCAGGTTTCCGGTTCTGGCCTTTAAAAGGAAATAATCCCATTGGCTTCCATCCTCACCAGCATTCATTCTGCGTTATCGGGGTCATCTGCAGGAAAAGGTTTTTATGAAATTAGGAGGAGTATTTTACCGTTGTAAATATATATCTATCATTTTTAAGCATTACCAATGCGTGAAACTTTTTAAGTATAGTGATTTATACAACCCCCCGAAATATCCTTTTCTTATAGCAAATATCATAAAGCAATAAAAGCTGAATTTCGATAACAAACCTGGCGATAACATTAAAATGCTTAAAATGTTTCAAGTGAGTTTAATTTTTTCTTATTGAGAATCATGGAGTTGTGGGATGGGATGAAACAAAAGGGGGGGACTGTTTGGAAACTGCTTTGTTTTTTCTACTTTTGCAACCCGCTTCGGAGGAAGGGTTAAGGTTTAAGAGATGAGAAAAAGGTTGGGAATTATTTTAAAATAGTTCTTGTGGGAGGGGGAAATTTTATTACCTTTGCAACCCGGTTCGGAAGAGACGGAATTGAATTGAAAAGCTGGGTTAGAGATTGAGAAGGAGCTAATAAAAATAAAAAATTATTTTATTTGCGAATTAAAAAAAGATTTCTACCTTTGCACTCCCAACGGAAACGAAGGGAAAACAAACCGGAACGGCGGATGTCGGGAAGGGTTAAAAAAAGATTGAAATAGACGTTTAATAAATGGGAGACTAATAAGACTCCCTGCTGATTAAACGTTTAACGATATAAAAAAAAAGGCAGCCGTGAGGTTTATGCCGATAAGTTCTTAAAAGAGATGTCAATGTAGCGCAAGCGAGGTAATGAAGTACGGATTCA
>NZ_JBHSBW010000009.1:0-268038 GCF_042650845.1 Pedobacter lithocola
GGCGCTACAGCGAAAAGCAGGACTAAAATCGGCAATGAAACGCTGAACGTTCACTTCCAAAAAAACCTTTTTATAAAAGATTAAGGCTTAGAATAAATGCGTCAATTAATAACTTTAAGATTACCACCCACAAAAGAAAATGAAAATTTGAATTGTATTGAGAATACGATTACTGGGAAAAAACACACACAAATGTTAACTTAATGGCTTTGATAGCTTAACAATTACTGAAAATTAAATTCTAAACTTTGCGCAAATAAAAATTATTCTATGAATATCGAGCAGATACCAAGCAATGAAGATTTACAAACTTTTCTTAAAAAATTTGATCCTAAAAAATATAAAATGACGCGGGCGGGCGTAGAAATTCGTGGCATTAACGATATGTATAGAAACCTTACACAGGCTAGAACCATTATTGCAAACCTAGAACTTAACTTAACCGTTATTCACACGGCAGATATGCTAAGCTATGGAGGCTTTCAGGTCAATGTAATTTGATTAATAAATGGCCAAATAAAACGCTTAGATATAGATAGGAACCATTTGCCTCCAATAATGTGGGCGATGGGCATTGCTACCCCATTGGTAGAAATGATTGTTTATGCCTTTCTCATTTAAAAGCTTGCTAAGTTGCAGGTTTCCTTCTAAAAATGGGTCTGTTTCGCCAACAGCTAAAATAATTTCCATTGCCCTTAACTGGTTAAGTGTTTCCTCATTTTCTATGTTGGCAATAAATTGCGCAGGCATATTGTAATAAACCTTATCGCTTCTAAATCCGTTCAAAAGGTCTTCAAAATCACCCGGCGCTTCGGTTAAATCATAACGGCCACTAATACCTACTGCTTTTTTAAATAACCATGGATATTTAGTAGCCAGATTAATGGCATGGTAAGCACCCATGCTACAGCCTGCAGTTTCTAAAAAATTACTGTTATTAATAGCATTTACAAAGGGAATTACTTCTTCTAAAATGTACTTTTCATACTGTAAATGCCTTTCAATTCTTACCGAAGGAAATACATCTTTGTTATAAAAGCTTTCACCATCAATACTATCTAAGCATATCAGCTGTATTTCGCCATTGTTTAGCGCCGTATGTATCGAATTTACAATACCCCAATTTTCATAATCGTAAAACCTTGCCGTTCGCGTTGGGAAAAACAACACTGCTCTTCCAGAATATCCAAAAACCAGCAGTTCCATATCTCTATTCAGGTTATTGCTAAACCATTTGTGGTATTCTCTGTGCATTGCTTTTGTTTGTGAAAATAGTGGCTTTATGTTATTGAGGTATTAACTAAAAGTAATTATTACCTAATTTTTCAAGTACAATTTCCGTCCATAATTTGTATCCTTCTTTACTTAAATGAAGTCCGTCTTCGTCGAAATATATTGGATTAGGTTTGCCGGATTTATCTAACATTCTTTTAAAAACATCAATAAAGTGCCAATTGTTGTTTAGCTTAATAATTTCACTTTCGATAAGGTTATTGGTGTATTTAAATTGATCGGCCATGTGCCATCTCGAAACGCTTGGCTTTAACGATATAAAATAACATGGCAGCGTTCCAAACCTTTGGTTAGCCTTAACCATTAATTGCTGAAAAAATATAAATACCTCTTCGGCCGTTCTTCCATCGCCTAAATCATTATCACCTGCATAAATTATTAAAGCTTTTGGTTGATAAAGAAACATAATTCTATCAAAAAACCAAACACAGGCAGCTAAGGTAGAGCCTCCAAAGCCAAGGTTTGTTACTGTAATGTTTTCTAAATCTCTTTCAAGGCTATTCCACAATCGTATTGAAGAACTTCCATAAAATATGATACCAGGATGGTCTTTTTCGTTTTTATTGCGTTTCTCTAGAGATTTTACTTCTTCTTCGTACCAGTACATTTGCTAAATATAAGAACTTAGTTATAGGTAACTTAACACTAAGTGTTAAGTTTTTGTCTTCTTGTAAATTGAATCATTCTGAATAAAGAAATGTTATTTATTTGCATAAAGTTTTTTATACATTACTGAACTTAGATTAATCGCAAAATACCGCTCACTTATCCCTTTTCCGACTAACCAAATAAATAGAGAACCATGCCATGTTAAATAATAAAGACGCTGACCCGATTAGTCATTTTACCAATCTTGCAGCAGTTGCGAAGTCAATTTCAGGATTAAAGTATTTTTTTGTAACCACAAGCGGCAGTAAAGTTTATGGTGATATTCCTAATGTTGAACCTGAATTTTTTACAAGAGAAGAACTTGATTTAATAATTACCAATTTCAGCAGGAAGGAAGTTCATAATAATGTGTCTTTTGATAGGTTAAATCCAACTGATTTCAAAAGCCTTAAGCCATATAAAACATGTTATGCATTTGCCATACCAGATGAAATTGCTGGCACATTAGGGTTGCTATGTTTATTGGATGATGACCAGAAAGCATTAGAAGTAACACAGATAGCTGCTATAAGCCAATTATGTGAACAAGTTGGAAAGCTATTTGAGGAAAGAGCATGCATTGATTTGCAAAATTTCTCTGAAATATTTGAGCTTTCCGAAGATTTGATTTGCATATGCGGCTTAGATGGAAATCTGGAAAACGTAAATCCAAGTTTTGAGCGTGTACTTGGTTGGAAAAGCGAAGAAATTTTGGGTAAACTGCTATACGATTTTGTGCATGAAAAAGATAAATGGTACACTAAAACTAAACTTGGTAGTTTACTAAAAGATGCAAGCAGAATAGGATTTACACATCGATTGCTAACCGCTAAAAACGAATTCAAAACAATTGAATGGGTTGCAACTGTTGTACCTACAACGGGAAAAGTTTCTGCTATTGGTAGAGACATTACCGAAGAACTTGATAAACAACAAAAGCTGCTACAAAGCGAAAAAAAGTTTAAACTATTCTTTGAAAATTCGCAAGGCTTAATGTGTACACACGATTTGACGGGTAAATTCATTTCTGTAAACGAATCTGGAGCAAAAATACTAGGTTACACAAAAGCCGAACTCGATGGATATTCACTTTACAATATTGTTCCAAAAAACAGGCACATATATCTCGACCAATACCTTCAATTAATACAACAACAAGGGTTTGCTAAAGGACAGATGTTAACCTTAGCTAAAAATGGCAGCGAAAGAACTTGGATGTTTTCTAATGTTTTGCAAGAGGATGATGCAGATGGTTATTATATTATTGGAAATGCGGTTGATATTACCGAACAACATGCCTTAGAGAAAGATTTGCTGCACACCAAAGGCATTTTGGAGCGTACAAACAAGGTGGCAAAAGTGGGCGGATGGGAAATGGATATGGCTACCAGTAAAATAGATTGGACGTCAGTAACGAGAGAAATCCACGAAGTTGATGAAGATTTTGTGCCAGAGATTTCTGTTGCCATTAGCTTTTATAAACCTGGAAGTAGGGAGATGGTTGAGGATGCATTTAGGATAAATACAACAACCGGCGAACCTTATGATTTGGAGTTAGAAATAACAACAGCAAAAGGGAGAGATATTTGGGTAAGGGCAATTGGAAATGCAGTATTTAAAGATGGCGTTTGTACGCGTTTATACGGCACTTTCCAAGATATAGATGAATACAAAAAATCAGAAATTGCGTTGGCAGAATCTAAAAAACTTTTGGATGATGTATTAAATGCCGCTTCTGATTTATGCATTATAGCAACTGACTTAAATGGTATAATTACAGTTTTTAACAAAGGCGCAGAAAGTTTGCTTGGATATACTGCTGCCGAAATGATTGGGAAGCAAAATCCTGAAATGCTTTATATACGACACGAAATTGAAAGTCATGAGCCAGCTGTTAAAGTCTTCGAAAACGACCTTATTGGCTTCGAATATTTTTTAGAGATATCAAAGAAAAATTCATCAGCCAAGCACGAATTAAGTTTCGTTTCTAAAACCGGCAATAAGTTAGATGTTTCACTTCTTGTTTCTTTAATTACCAATCCGCAGGGAGAAGTAATCGGTTTCCTTGGTGTGGCTACAGATATCACCAATCAAAAGAAAATGGAAGAGGCACTTTCTACTGAAAGAGCTCGCCTATTGGCGTTTATAGAGCATACTCCTGCTGCGGTGGCTATGTTGGATAATGACATGAAATACTTGGCGGTTAGTCAGAAATGGATTGATGATTATAAATTCAAAACCAACGATCTTATTGGTGCCTCTCATTACCAAATGTTTCCAAATTTAGATGAAGAACGAAAAGCAAGGCACAAAGAAATTTTAAAAGGTAAGATTGATAGGCGAGAGGAAGATATTTTTATCGATTCTCAAACCGAAGAGCAGCATTTCATAACCATGGAGATGCGCCCATGGTATCGTTCTGAAGCTGAAATTGGAGGTATGATGATTTTTACCCAAGATATTTCTGGCATGATTGCCCAGCGTGAAGAACTTAAAACGGCAAGAATACATGCTGATGAGGCCAATCTGGCAAAATCTGAATTTTTGGCTAATATGAGCCACGAAATTAGAACGCCATTAAACGGTGTAATTGGCTTTACCGATTTGGTTTTAAAAACTAAGCTAGACGAAATTCAACAACAATACCTTAAAATCGTAAGCCAATCTGCCGGGGCACTGCTTAACATCATCAACGATATTTTAGATTTTTCTAAAATAGAAGCCGGCAAATTCGAATTGGATATTGATAAGTGCGATTTATATGAAATGACTTGTCAGGCCACTGATATTACCACCTATCAAATTCAATCAAAAAACCTGGAAATGTTGCTTAATTTAAGTCCGCAATTACCACGATTTGTATGGGCTGATGATGTTCGTTTGAAACAGGTGATAACCAATTTGCTCGGTAATGCAGCTAAATTTACTGAACGTGGTGAGATAGAATTGAAAGTAGAAATTTTAGAAGAAGAAGCTAAAAAGTGCATGTTTCGATTCAGTATTCGCGATACTGGAATTGGTATTCAGGCCGATAAACAAGATAAAATATTTGAAGCTTTTGCTCAAGAAGATTCATCAACTACGAAAAAATATGGCGGAACCGGATTAGGGCTAACCATATCAAACAAGTTGTTAAGGATGATGGGAAGCAGATTAGAACTTTTAAGCGAGGCAGGAAAAGGAAGTACATTTTATTTCGATATCTGGCTTGAATGCGAAAAGGGTGATGCAATTGAGTGGAAAGAAATTGATGCAGTCAAAAACGTTCTGATTGTGGACGATAATGATAACAACAGGAATTTCCTTAGAGATATGCTCAACTTAAAAGGCATTAGTACCGACTTGGCAAAAAGTGGCTTTGAGGCATTACAGTATTTAGCCGAAGGCAGATTGTATGATGCTGTTTTAATGGATTATCACATGCCATTTATGGATGGTTTGGAAACGATTGATAAAATCAGAAAAAGCTTCTTTGAATCGCATGAAAGCTTGCCAATACTTTTACTACACAGTTCGGCCGATGATAACACTTTAATTACATCGAGCAAAAGTTTGCAAGTTAACCGCAGACTGGTTAAGCCAATTAAAATGCCCGATTTGTACGATGCCTTGTCCAAATTACACATTAAACAGGATGTTGAAACAAACATCGCCGCAGATAAAAAGGAGCCGAAAGCGGTGATAAGAACTGATACCGGAAAAGTTAAAATATTAATAGTTGAAGACAACGAAGTAAACCGATTTTTAACCAGAAGCTTAATTTCAAATATGTTGGATGGAATAGAAATTATTGAAGCAAATAATGGCAAAGATGGTTTAGAGTGTTTTATCAAACATGCGCCCAATCTTATTTTAATGGATGTGCAAATGCCAATAATGAATGGTTTGCAAGCTACTAAAGCTATCCGTGAGTTGGAAAAGGGAAAACATACACCAATTATTGCGGTAACAGCTGGTAATGTATCGGGTGAGCGTGATAAATGTTTGGATGCAGGTATGGATGATTTTATTACGAAACCAATCTTTCAAGGTGCTTTAGAATTGGTAATAAATAAATGGATTGGAAAATTTACTGATGATAAACCTCAAGCAATCGAATCGGGTGCTGAAGGCGATGAGCATTTCGATTCATCTAGACTAAGCATGTATTATGGAGAAAATAAAGAAAAGCTTGCTAAAATTGCGTCCTTAACCATTATGCAACTAGAAAAGGTTGCAGAACAGCTAAAAGAACTGGCTAAAATAGGGGATATAGAAAATATCAAATTGCTAGGCCATAAAATTTATGGAACTTCCTCATCTGCCGGATTGATGCTGCTGCAAAAATATTCTTCTAAACTGGAAGCCATTACTCAAGTTGATTTCCCAATGCTGGCCGACCTCACAAATGATTTTATAAACGAAGTGCTAATCCTTAAAAAAATCTTAACGGAAAAATATTTATCATAATTAGAACTAGTTATTTTTACTAAATGTTTTTTTGAATGGGCTTGTCGAATTGAATTAAAAATGGATTGGACAACCCACCACTCGTGTAATTAACCAGAGCCTGGCTTTTTACAATAAGTGTAATCGTTTAATAGGAACAGTCGTTATTGCTAAGCTGAGCTTGTAGCAGGCTAAGGCAATCTTTCTTGCGGGAACAGATTGCTTCGTGCCTCGCAATGACGCAATGGTGCTTTATTCAATGTTTTCTAAAGATATTAATCGAACTATGGTTATTAGTGACTTAGTTAAATAATGATTTATAGAATATCAGCTTTCGCGATTGTAAAGCCAAAATGGTGTTACATTAAGCTACTACAAGCCCGAATGGAATTGTAAATATTCTATTTTCACTCTTTATGCTTTGAAATAATATTGACTAAAGTCAACATGAAATTTACAAAAAGGGTAATTTTACTGTATTATTAATTAGTAAAAAGTCTAAATTTGTTTCATGGAAAATGCAAACAGAAAATCTGATTTAAGCACTTTTTTACAAAGGGTTAAGCAATTAAGAGGTTTTGGCGATATGAACTCTTACATTTTAGTTGCAGAATTTAAAGACCTTGGAAATATTCCGGATTATAAAATTAATGACATTATAGAGCACATGTCTTGTGCGCAAACCTGGAACAACGGAAAATCGATATTCATTGAATCTGTTTTAGAGAACATTCTGGAAAACTAGAGAAATTAAAAATACAATCAAGCCTTCACTGTAAACATTGGAGGCTTTTTTTATGTAATACTTTTTTCAATATCCTTAAAAAACTATACCTTCAATAAAAACTATTCATCATGAAAAAAATCATCACTATTTGTTTTTGCTTAGCGCTCGCTATTCATGCAAAAGCACAAAAAACTGTTCCAGAGATTAAAACGGGCACTGTTATGTCTGCAAATGCATTTGTTCAGGGGCAAGAATTTCCATTGGTATTAACCGTTAAAAGTATAACTGCACCGGTTAGCATTGGCTGGTCTGTTGAGGGTTATGGCGATGGCGCTTTTGAAATGAGTGCAAAAGCACTAGAAAGTGGAACACAATTTTTGCCAGTTACACAACCAGCCCTAGGTGTTACTAAATTGGGCGATAATGAGACATTTGGCGTAATTTCTCAGGCTGCGTTTAAAACATTAAGCGATACAAAAGCATTTACCTATGGCGGTGCAAAATTTAAAGTTAAAACACCCGATACTGCAGGGATAAAAATTGGCGGCAAAGATGTTGATGCAATTCATGTTGTTAGCGAAGATGGCAAATTGGAGTTGTGGGTTTTAAATAACCCTTCATTTCCCTTTGTTGTTCAATCTGTAGGGCAAGCAACCGATATCGTAATTACAGATATAAAATAGATTAGAATTTTTACAAAATTAAAGAAGCCCGAAAGGGCTTTTTTAATTTATATCCATTATTTTTACGGCAATTATGGAAAACGACAAAAAAGAAATATTCGATAACGTAGCACAACGATTAAAAATTGAAGGTTTTAATGTAGTAAACCGCGATGAAACTCGCCCTTGGGGAGGATTTTTCGTTATTGATGAGGCACAAGCACAACAATTTGCCGATACTTATTTTGACGGATTAGATGTTGAAAGCCTTAAAATTGGTGGTAAATTGAGTCCGAAAATATTAATTGTTGCACCAAATACACGTTTATCATGGCAATATCACCACCGCCGAGCAGAAATATGGCAAGTGGTAAGTGGTACCGTTGGTATTAAAACCAGTGAAACTGATGAAGAAGGTGAAGTAAAAAAATATGCACCTAAAGATCAGATTAAATTGCAACAAGGCGAACGCCATCGTTTAATTGGTTTAGATGATTGGGGTGTAGTTGCAGAAATTTGGCAACATACCGATGCTTCAAATCCATCAGATGAAAGTGATATCGTAAGGGTTCAAGATGATTTCGGCAGATAAATATTGCGATTAAGCTGTAGCGCATTTCGACAAGCTCAAGGTGATAATTTTAAATGTGATCTAAGGCCTGTCGAAAGCATTAAACAGTATTTTTTAAACTAGAATATCGTTCGCTTTAACGGCGAATATTTTTAACGGAATGTTATTGAAAACTAAAAGGCAATAAATTTCGTTTATAAAGCATACACACATTACATGATTATCTTCATTTTTTTTCTTTTACATTGGTTTCTTTCTCTTTTCAGTCAAACCTTTTTCTTGCACCGTTACTCATCACATAAGATGTTTAAAATGGAACTTTTTTGGGAAAGATTTTTTTACCTGGTATTATTGATTTCTCAAGGTTCTTCTTTTTTAAATCCTCGTGCTTACGCTATACTACATCGCATGCACCATGCCTATAGCGATACAGAAAAAGACCCGCATTCGCCTCATTTTTTTAAGGATGTTTTCGGGATGATGATTGCAACAAAGAACATGTACATGAATTATCTTCATTTTAAAGTTCAGCCAGAACCTGCGTTTCAGGGCAATTACCCTGAATGGCCATTGGTGGATAAAATTGGTAATTCTTGGTTGTGGAGAATAGGATGTGGATTATTTTATATCGGTTTTTACATTGCCTTTGCCAATCATTGGTGGTTATTTATATTATTGCCGGTACATTTTTTAATGGGCCCTTTGCATGGTGCGATTGTTAACTGGTGTGGCCATAAATATGGTTATTCTAACCACGATAATGATGACCATAGCAAAAACTCATTGCCATGGGATTTCTTATTAATGGGGGAGTTGTTCCAAAACAATCACCATAAAAAACCAAACAGCCCAAACTTTGCCAGTAAATGGTGGGAGTTTGACCCAACCTATCCGGTGATGAAATTTCTTCATTGGTTGAAGATTATTAATATTAGGAAGTTGTAATTCTCTTTGTTTTTCGTTATTCGAATCTCAGAATAATTTACCATTAGCGTCAGCGTTAAATCAAAATTCCAAACCCAATCCATCACAAAATAAATCTGCCTCAATACCAATAATTTAGCTTGTAAAATCACTTTTTGTAAACCTCAATTACACCCATTACGTAAAATTTATTTTAGAATAAGCGGCAAAAATCATACTTTGTGCTGCGCTCGGATTTAAAATAAAACTAATGGCATTAAGCAGCGAAAACCCCCGTCCGATACCAGCAAATGAAGTTGAGCGATTAAAAGTGCTCGCAGATTTCGACCCAGATTACACTGACTTACAAAGTAACTTTGAGAATTTGACGGCACTGGCTGCGAAAATTTCTGGCAGTCATATTTCTTTAGTAAACCTTATCGATTCTTTTACGCAGTGGTCTGTTTCAAATTACGGCTTAGATGTAGATCAAATGCCGCGAGAAGAATCCATTTGCCAATACACCATTTCAGGCGAAGACCATTTCGAAATCAGTGATTTATCTATTGATGAACGTTCGAAAGACTTTTTCTACGTAGGTAGTCCGCTAAATTTACGCCATTATTTTGGTGTTCCATTGAAAACACCAGGTGGATATAACATTGGCGCATTATGTGTTATGGATGAAACGGCTAAAACACTTAGCCCGGATAAGATTGATTTGTTAAAACTGCTTGCCAAAGAAGTTGTTGATAAACTGATAAATTTAAAGATTACTCAAAATTTAAAAAATGAGCTTGATGAATCAAAAAAGAGTCAGCGTAAGGCTGCTCATGACATTCGTGGGCCATTATCTGGTGTAACCGGCATTATAGATATTATTCGTAAACGCGATATTCAAAATCAAATTTCAGATATATTGGATTACATGAAGATGATTGAAAACAGTACTAAAGGCGTTTTAACCTTAACAGAGGAAATACTAAATCAGGAAAAAGCTTTAAAAAGTGATGATTTTACTGTAATCACATTTAAGGATAGGTTGGAGAAATTGTATGCTCCACAAGCTAAGGCAAAAAATATATTCTTCAAGGTTATCGTTGGTAATGCAAACAATGATGTTAACTTTTCTAAATATAAATTATTAACCATTGCTGGGAATTTAATATCAAATGCCATAAAGTTTAGCTCTGATTACGGAACGGTTACTGTAAAACTCGATTTAAGTGTTATTGATAAAGAAAAAACGCTAAAGATTGATGTTTCTGATAATGGAAATGGACTTAGTCAGGAATCGGTAGATAAGATTTTAAACGGGCATTTAGAATCGAGCGATGGAACGATGGGAGAGCGAGGTTATGGTTTAGGCTTACCAATGGTAAGTGAAAATGTTCATAGCTTAAATGGTAAAATGGAAATAACATCGCAAGAAGGTTGGGGAACGAATTTCGAAATCACCATTCCTTTATCATAAATAAATGTCTTTTTTATATGCGAAAGATATCAACTCCTACAACTACGTATTTATTGCGTTAAGAGATGTAAAAGGTAAAAATGAATAGAAGAGATAATTTAAATATTCATTTTGTTCTTTTAATATTACAAAAGTTAAAATATCCATTTAAATGGTTTGTAGCGTGTTTTCTATCTAACAATCAATGCTTTTAATGTTCAATTAAATAAAATTCGCCCAGAATTCGGTGTGATGATGATTTGGATCGGCTATGTATTCAATCTAAATTCATACATTGAATTCTTTAAGCATTAAAATCCCGTTTAGGGGAGCTGAAAAGATTGTAAATATAGATTAGGTGCAAAAGAAGTTATGATCTCCCAAACTGGTTATCTCCAATTGTTAAATGCCATAGAAATGCCTTCCATAGTAGTAGGTGTTTCTCCAACATACTTTAAGTTTGTTGCAGCAAATCGTGCATGGCTTTCTTTCTTTGGCCTTAGCGAACAAAATCTTAAAGATTTAACCATCGCAGAATTAAATACCATTTACAACAATCATTTGGTTGGGGTAGAGAATTTTTTCATCAATCTTAAAGAGAATCTTTATTCGGAGGCAGAAACCCCCATTTTAAATGCCACAACAGTTGAAAATCATAACCTTACCAGCCATTTAATTGATGTTGATGAAGATGGAAATAAGTATTTTCTTCACAAAATTGGTTTTAGTGATGTACCTGTTGCAATAGTAAACAATCGCTTTGGCAATACTAAGGTTTTAGATGCTTTGGTAATGGAAGGTTTGGATATGATTGCCGTTATTGATGCAGGTGGAAATTATCTATACGTTAGTCCAACTTCTGAAGGGATTTTAGGTCTTACACCAGAGGACTTCAAAAATACAAATGCTTTCGATTTTATCCATCCGGATGATGTGCCACTCATTGCTGCACAGTTTTCTAAAGCTCCACACATCGAAAAAATACTTTTAAAACCTTATCGTTTTAAAACTGCAAATGGCAATTGGTTATGGTTGGAAACAATCATCAGCAATAAACTAAATGATCCTGATATCTGCGGATTCGTAGCCAATTCTAGAGATATTACCGAACGTGTGCTTGATAAAATTAAGGCCGAAATTAGCAATGAACGGTACAGATATGCAGCAATGGCTACGAGCGATGCAATTTGGGATTGGGATGTTGTGAACGGTACATTAATCTGGGCAGAAAATTTTAGGTTGCTGTTTGGTTATACAGAACAAGAGCTTAACACAGATATGAATTCGTGGACGGATAAAATTCATCCTCACGATGTGGATAGAGTTGTTAACGCGATAAATAGTGCGGTAAATTCTAGCGAAACTGCATGGACATCAGAATATCGTTTTTTAAAGGCCAACGGACAGTATGCTATTGTTAATGATAATGGTTTTATCATTAGAGATGCATTTGGTAAAGCTGTACGAATGGTAGGAGCGATGCATGATGTAACCAAGAAAAGAATTGAAGAGCAACGGCTGCAACTTTTAGAATCTGTTGTGCTAAATACTACTGATAGCGTGGTGATAACGCAAATTGAAACCGGTGAACTGCCTGTATCGAAAATTATTTATGTAAATAGCGCCTTTACGCTAATGACTGGTTATTTGCCTGAGGATGTGATTGGCAAATCGGCAAAAATTTTAGAAGGTCCTAAAACAGATCAGCATGAACTTGAAAGAGTCATGTATAATTTAAATCATGGATATTCTTGTGAAACCAATCTAGTTAACTACAAAAAAAATGGCGAAGAATTTTGGAATAATTTTTCCATTACACCAGTAGCAAATGAAAAGGGCATATTCGACCGTTGTATTTCAATTCAACGTGATGTTACCAAAATAAAAACCGACGAAATTCGTAAAAAACTATTTAATGATATTGCGGCATCATTTAACAATCCTGGTAGGTTGGGCGATATCCTTGCGGTTGTTCTAGCTACTATAAATGAATGTACCGATTTCGGTATTTCTGAGATTTGGATTCCTGATACTTACAAAAGGAACTTGAAACTTTTTGCTAAAAAAACCAATCTAGATAGTGGATTCCAGTTTCATCAGCAAACAATAGATATAAAGAAAATACCTAAAGGCGAGAGTTTAGAGGGCAGTGTTTGGGAAATGATGGACATGCAAATTCTAGATAGTTTGGAACATACAGCTGATTTATCTCGAAGTTTTGCGGCATTAAAAGCTGGCTTAAATACTGCAATTGGGCTACCATTATTACACAATGGCGCATTTATAGGTGTTTTGGTTTTATTAGGCGATACTAAATTACAATCATCATCGCAAGCAATTGTTGGAGAAGAATTGGGTAAATTTTTAGGTGCAGAAATTAGGCGGAAGCAATTAGAAAACGAGTTAGACCAAATTTTTAATTTTGCACCAGATATTATAGCTGTATTAAATTACAAAGGCTTTTTTAGAAAGATAAATTTGGCTGCCTGCGAACTTCTAGGTTATTCGGATAACGAATTGCTAAGTGAACCTGCTACCCATTTTATACATCCAGATGACCAGGAAGGTTCAATTGAAGCTATGAAAAAGGCTATTGATAATGAACTTTCGCACTTTGAAAACAGATACATTACTAAAGACGGTAAAACAATTTGGCTATCTTGGACGGCCTCTTCAGTTGTTGAGGAAGGCTCAATTTTTGTGGTGGGAAAGGATATCACAGAAAGAAAAAATTTAGAAGTTCTTCTCTATAAATCTAACAGCCTTGCCCTTATTGGTAGCTGGGAAATAGACCCAAGAGCAGGAAATGTATATTGTTCTAAAGTCGCGTGTGAAATTATTGAAGCACCTGATGGTTTTAAACCTGATGCTAAAATGATATCACGGTTTTTTGGTGCCGCTAATGATAAAGCAAAAAATGGCTCCAGTGATGCGGTGTGTTTAGAAAGTTTAGAAAATTGGGATGAAGAAATTCAGGTTGAGACTTTAAATGGAAAATTGAAGTGGATAAGAACAATCGGGCAGACGGAACTTGTAAATAACAAATGTGTTAGGGCTTATGGCAGTATCCAAGATATTAATGTTCGAAAAATAGCTGAAATTGATTTTGCAAAGGCCAATAAGGCACTGGCCGAATCGCAAAAACGTTATCAAGAACTGTTTCATGTTAGTCCGCTACCAATGTGGGTTTACGATTTTGAAACTTTAAAGTTTCTTGATGTTAACCGGGCAGCAGTTGAGAA
Source organism: Pedobacter lithocola (assembly GCF_042650845.1). Classification (NCBI taxonomy): domain Bacteria; kingdom Pseudomonadati; phylum Bacteroidota; class Sphingobacteriia; order Sphingobacteriales; family Sphingobacteriaceae; genus Pedobacter; species Pedobacter lithocola. The sequence goes on from NZ_JBHSBW010000009.1 coordinate 13,928, forward strand.
TTACGGCTTCACTCGAAGTGAATTTTTAAAAATGAGTATCCGCGATATTAGGCCGCATACAGAATTGGCGATTTTGGAGAAAAGATTAATGGATAAAACTAAGCATAAAAATGTTTTTCGTGGCACATTTCAACATCTTACAAAAGATTCTAGGCTGATAAATGTTGATATTAAAACCAACCCGATTGTGTTTAACGGGCGCAAGGCAAAGTTGGTTGTAGCCAATGATATTACCGAGCGACTGCACTACATAAATACCGTTGAGGCTCAGAATGAAAAGTTAAAGGAAATTGCATGGATACAATCGCATATTGTACGGGCGCCTTTGGCAAGAATTTTAGCCCTTACAGATATGCTTAGCAGCTCGGTAAATCAGAAAAAACTATCTGAAAACGATATTGTAAAGCACATTGAAAGTTCTGCAAAAGAACTTGATAATATAATAAGAGATATAACCATCAAATCTGATGCTTCTAAAATTTAATTAATGAACAGAAAAATATTGGTTATTGATGATGACAGCCTTATATTATTAATACATGAGGCCAAGCTAGAAGAAGAAACAAACTGCGCTTGTGCGTATTTTGATAACGCAAAATCTGCTTTGGAACACATCATTGACGCAGATTCAAACACACATTTTTTACTCTTACTAGATATTAATATGCCTGTAATGAATGGTTGGGATTTGCTTGATGAGATAAAAAAGCATCCATTTAAAAATAATATCTTAACAATAATGGTCACCTCATCGGTTAACGAAGCCGATAAAGAAAAAGCCCAACAGTATGAAATGGTTTTAGATTTTTTAAGTAAACCTCTTAAAACACGTCACATTGATCGTCTTAGGAATATTGTTGAAGTTGCTCCTTTTTTTAAAGAAGCTGTACCCAATCAAAATGTGTAGTTACACAAAATGATTTACAAGCAACACACCTAATAATCCGGCTACAGATACAATGCTTTCCATCATTGTCCAGGTTTTAAATGTTTCTTTTAATGTAAGATTGAAATATTCTTTAAACATCCAAAACCCGGTATCGTTTACGTGAGAGAACATCAAACTACCAGCACCAACGGCTAAAACCATTAATTCTGGAGATGCTCCTGTTCCAATTAGCGGCAAAACAATGCCCGATGCGGTTAATGCAGCAACTGTTGCCGAACCCAATGTTACACGAAGCGAAGCCGTAATTAGCCATGCTAAAAATAAAGGCGAAAGATTTAAATTGGCGGTCAGCGTTTTTACCGTTTCGCCTACGCCACTATCTACCAAAATTTGCTTAAAGGCACCACCGGCAGCAATAATTAATATAATCATGGCAATGCTTTTTACACCTTCTACACAAGAATCCATAGCTTTAGAAATGCTCACTTCCTGAACAGAAATTGTAATTAGGACTGCAACTAATAAGGCAGAAGTTGGGTCGGCCAGGAAAACAAAAACCGGTTTTAAAAAGTAAGGATTTGTAAATGTAACGCCCAACGTACCTGCTACAATTAATAAAACAGGTAGTAAGGCGGTGCTAAAACTCTTTAAACCCGATGGAAGATTTTCATCTTCAGCTAGTACAAAGGTTTTTGATAAGCCGGCATTTTTGTTTTTAATGATTAACCGTGGAAAATAAACGCCAGCTATAATTGCTATCGGGATGCTTAAGCCTAAGCCATATATTAAAGTCTTACCTAAATCTGCATGAAATATTGCCGCCAACGCTACCGGACCAGGATGTGGAGGTAAAAAACCATGGGTAACAGAGAGTGCTGCCGCCATTGGGATGCCAATATACAGCTTTGATAAACCAGTTGCAGATGCAATAGCAAATACTAATGGAATTAAAACAACAAAACCAGCGTTGTAAAACAATGGAATGCCAACCAATAAACCTGTTAATAAAACAGCCCATTGTATATTTTTATGCCCGAATAGTTTAATTAAGATAAATACAATTTTTTTGGCAGATCCACTGTCTTCAATAAGTTTTCCCATCATAGCGCCCAAGGCAAGTACCATTACCATGCTACCAAGTGTGCTGCCAATGCCGCTACTTACCGAAGCCATCACTTTTGTAGCAGGCATGCCCAAAAATAGCCCTGTTAGTATGGCTACAAAAAGTAATGCTATCATTGGGTTTAGCTTTTTAATAATTAAAATAAAAAGCAACACGATTCCGGCAAGTACAATAAGTAACGACATATTATTGATTTAGGTGATGAAGATGATGCATGGTTAGATTTAGGTTTGCATACAGTTCTTTAAATATGAGAAAATTTCTTTGATACTTTGAGTGATTTGAATTATTGGGCAATATAATTTGTTGATTTGCTGCTCCTGTTGAAGGATATGATTCAGTTAAACTTATCGCTTTTGCGGCTAAATAAGCAGCACCCACTGCAGATGCATCTTCTTCTGAAACCAATACTAATTTTTTCCCTGTTACATCGGCAAGTATCTGCATCCATGTTTTTGAATGTACAAAGCCACCGCTAACATTAATTTGCTTAATTGGATTGGCACTGTTTTCTACTGTTTTCATTACGTCGTTTAAGGCATAACAAATTCCTTCTACAACTGCTTTAGCCATATGGTTTTGATTATGTTGTAGTGTTAAGCCAAAAAAAGTTCCGCATGCTTCGCTATTCCAAATTGGGGCTCGTTCGCCTGTTAAATAAGGTAAAAAAATTAGGCCACTGCTTCCTGCAGGAATAACTTCAATACACTCGAATAATGCCTTATAGTCTTCATCATCTAAAGTTTCTTTACCAAAAATATTTTTTAATAGCCATTGAATCGCTATTCCGCCATTATTTATTGGTCCGCCACATATAAAAGTTTGTTCATCTAATATGTAGTTAAAAGGCATTGCAACCCTATTAAAAATTGGTTTTGAACTTGCTAATCTTAATGCACCACTCGTGCCAATGGTTATTGCAGCAACTTCATCCTCAATTGCCTCGCTACCTAAATTGGCCAAACAGCCATCGGAGGCACCGATTACAAAAGTAGTATTAAGGTTAGGGAAAATAGCTTTTGCAGTTAATTGTAGAATGGAATTTTTGTAGTCGGTTTGAACTGGAGTGGATAGTTTTTCGGCATTTAGGCCTGTTAATTGAAGCGCCTGCTCATCCCATGTTAAGGCATTAATGTTAAACAATCCTGTGGCCGATGCTAAAGAGAAATCTACTTTAAATTCGCCAAAGAGTTTAAACCAGATGTATTCTTTTATGGATATAAATTTATGTGCTTTGGCAAATGGTTCAGGTTTATGCTCGGCAAGCCAAATGATTTTGCAAAGCGGCGACATTGAATGGATGGGTGTTCCTGTAGCTTCATAAATCGCTAAACCTTTTTCAGTTGCTTTTAATTTTTGAGCAATTTCTGCACTTCTATTATCTGCCCAGGTAATCATTGGCGCCAAAGCTTTGCAATCTTCATCAACTAAAATTAAACTGTGCATAGCCGAACTTAAGCCAATAGCAATTGGTGCCGAACCTAATTTCTCTTGGAGTTCTTTAATGCAATTGATAAATGCCTGCCAAATAAGTTCGGGGTTTTGTTCGTTGTAACCCACTTTTGGCGCATCAGTAGGATAAAAAAACTGAGCAGAAGCAACAGGCTGGTAAAGCAAATTTAAAGCAACTGCCTTTGTGCTTCCTGTGCCAATATCAATGCCGGCAATGTATTTCATTCGTTTAGGTTTGAGCTGCAATTTAAGTTTTTGAAGCTGAAATTAGAGCCTCGAATACAAATAAGCAAAACCCAACTTCATTATAACTTCATAAATCTGTAGTTATTTCGTATCGTAATTAATCAAAAGGATAGCCCTAATCTACTGAAGTTATTATATCTGCTTTTATCACAGGTACAATCTTTATAGCTAATCTGTCGCAGCGATTAATTTATAAAAAATTAAATCAGATAAAATCAGTAAAAAAAGATGAAGAGAAATGTCATTTTCCTTGGCTTGTGTGCTTTACTCTACGTAACAGGCTGTACACCGAAAAAAGAAGAAAAAGAAGAAGTTGTTACTTATGCGGTTACCTCACCGTTAAAAATAGATACTTCATTTACTAAAGAGTATGTTTCGCAGATTAAGTCTGTAAGAAATATAGAAATAAGGGCGCTTGAGAAAGGCTACTTGCAGAACATTTATGTAGATGAAGGTCAGCATGTGCGTGCTGGGCAAGTGTTGTTTCGGATTATGCCTAAAATGCTTCAGGCCGAGTTATTAAAGGCACAGGCAGAAACCAAATCTGCCGAAATAGAATTAGAAAACACAAAATTACTTACCGATAAAAATGTGGTTTCTAAAAACGAGTTAGCCATGGCTAAAGCCAAATTGCAGGCAGCCAACGCAGAAACCTCCTTAGCCAAAATGCATTTAGGTTTTACAGAAATCAGGGCACCATTTGATGGCACGATAGATCGCATTCCATTTAAATTGGGAAGTATGGTTGATGAAGGCGCATTGCTTACCAGCTTATCTGATAACAGTCAGGTTTTTGCCTATTTCAATGTTTCCGAACCCGAATATTTAAATTATCAATCTGCCGCTAAAGTTAAAGGGCAGCAAGAGGTGGGGCTGCTATTGGCAAATAATGAATTGCTAAAATCGAAAGGCAGAGTAGAAGTTATTGAAAGTGAATTTAATAACGAAACAGGTAACATTGCTTTCAGGGCTCGGTTTACTAACGCCGATAACTTATTAAGAAATGGCGAAACCGGTAAAATTCAAATGGTTGTGCCTTTAAAAAATGCATTGGTTATTCCGCAAAAAGCAACTTACGATATTCAGGATAAAACCTATGTTTTCGTAATCGACGCTAAAAATAAAGTTCATTCAAGGGCGATAACAATTGCCAGCGAATTGCCTGATCTATATGTAATTGGCGATGGTTTAGCTTTAGGCGATAAGATTTTACTAGAAGGTGTGCAGAAAGTAAAGGATGATGATAAAATCAATTACAAATTTCAGCAACCGCAAGAAGTTATTAAACAGTTAAGATTAAAAACAGAATAATCTAAATCCTCCATACTTATTTTATGTTTAGCAAATTCATACAAAGGCCAGTCCTTTCTATCGTTATATCGCTTGTAATTGTGTTTTTAGGTGTTTTAGCAATAAGCTATCTTCCTGTAACTCAATTCCCATCCATTTCTCCACCAAAAGTTAACATTACGGCAGAATATCCAGGGGCAAATAACGAATTACTCATCAAATCCGTTGTTATTCCGCTAGAACGGGCGTTAAATGGCGTACCAGGAATGAAATACATTGCTTCTGATGCTGGAAACGATGGTGAAGCATCCATCCAGGTCGTGTTTAATTTGGGTACCGATCCAAATCAGGCATCATTAAATGTTCAAAACCGTGTGGCTGCGGTAACCAATAAGCTACCTCCATTGGTGGTTAGAGAAGGGGTTAAAATCACTCGAGAGGAATCTAATATGTTGATGTACATTAACTTATATAGTAAGGATCCAAAGATGAACCAAAACTTCCTCTACAACTTTGCCGATATCAATTTGCTTTCGGAATTGAAAAGGATTGATGGCGTTGGTTTCGCAGATATTTTGGGTGATAGGGATTATGCCATGCGAATTTGGTTAAAACCCGATAGGATGCAGGCTTACAAAATTTCTGTTGATGAAGTGATGAAATCGCTTGATGAACAAAGTTTAGAAGCATCGCCGGGTAAGACAGGAGAAAGCTCTGGTAGAAGATCGCAGGCTTTTGAATATGTATTAAAATATTCTGGTCGATTTAACACTAAAGAGGGTTACGAAAACATTGTCTTACGGGCAAACGCCAATGGCGAAATGCTGCGTTTAAAAGATGTGGCTGATGTAGATTTTAGCGCTTCTGCTTACAATTTATATTCTACTTTAAACGGTAAAGCCTCAGCGGCAATCGTTTTAAAACAATCGTACGGAAGTAATGCCACGCAGGTAATAAAAGATGTTAAGGCTAAAATGGCCGAAATCAAATCTAGTTCTTTCCCTAAAGGCTTAGATTATGAAGTGAGTTATGATGTATCGAAATTTTTGGATGCATCTATAGAAAAGGTAATTCACACTTTGGTAGAAGCTTTTATTCTGGTTGGATTAGTTGTATTTCTATTCCTTGGCGATTGGCGCTCTACCGTAATTCCGGCTATTGCTGTCCCGGTTTCGCTAATTGGAACCTTTGTTTTCATGTCTTTCTTTGGCATTACACTAAACTTAATAACGCTTTTTGCATTGGTATTGGCGATAGGCGTGGTTGTGGATGATGCGATTGTGGTAATTGAAGCTGTGCATGCGAAGATGGAGCATGATAGAAAAATGTCAGTTCTGAGGGCTACGCAAGAGGCTATGAAAGAAATTAGTGGAGCAATTATCGCGATTACTTTCCTAATGGCATCGGTATTTATTCCGGTAACGTTTATGTCTGGTCCGGTGGGTATTTTTTACCGTCAGTTTTCTATAACAATGGCTACGGCAATTATTCTTTCTGGTATTGTTGCACTTACGCTTACGCCTGCCTTATGTGCAATCATGCTAAAAAACAATCATGGCGCACCTAAAAAGAAAACCATAGTAGATAAATTTCTTGATGGATTTAATAATGGCTTCGCTAAACTTTCGGGTAAATATGAGCTGGTTTTAACCAAAGTTGTTAGTCGCAGGTTATTAACTTTCGGTGTATTAATTGTGTTTTGTTTAGGAATATGGGGTTTAAGTGGAAGCGTACCATCTGGCTTTATCCCGAACGAAGATCAAGGGATGGTTTATGCAATTATTCAAACGCCGCCAGGTTCTACATTAGAGCGTACCGACCAGATAGCAGAGAAACTGCAAAAAATGTGCGAGGATATTGATGGCGTAAAATCTGTTTCATCGCTTGCCGGTTACGAAATTTTAACTGAAGGTACTGGTTCCAACTCTGGTACATGTTTAATTAATTTGAAAGATTGGGATGAACGAAAAAGTTCTGCCCAGGAAATCATCAAAGAGTTGGAAGAAAAATCAAAATCTATCCCTGGTGCAGCGATTGAATTTTTCCAACCACCAGCGGTTCCGGGTTATGGTGCAGCGGGCGGTTTCGAGCTTCGATTACTTGATAAAGCAGGAAGTGGCGATTATAAAAAAATGGAAATCGTTGCTAACGATTTTGTTAGAGAACTAAATAAACGTAAAGAGTTATCATCAGTTTTTACTTTCTATAGCGCAAGTTTCCCGCAATATATGCTAAAGATAGATAACGATATAGCTCAGCAGAAAGGTGTAACGATTGATAATGCAATGAATACGCTATCTACTTTTGTCGGTAGTAATTACGAAACCAGCTTTATAAAATACGACCGTCAGTACAAAGTTATGGTTCAGGCATTGCCACAATACAGGGCTTTGCCTGGTGATATTTTGAAGCTTTCGGTTAAAAATGATAAAGATGAAATGGTTCCTTTTTCAGCATTCATGACTATGGATAAAGTGTACGGATTATCTGAAATTACTCGACACAACATGTACAATGCTGCAGAAATTAGTGGTCAGTCTGCTTCTGGCTATAGTTCTGGTGAGGCTATTGCAGCCATAACCGAAGTGGCTAAGAAAACTTTGCCTCGCGGTTTCGGGATAGATTGGGCAGGGATTTCCAAAGATGAAGTTTCGCGTGGAAACGAAGCGATATATATCTTTTTAATCTGTTTGGGCTTCGTTTATCTGGTGCTAGCCGCTCAGTACGAAAGTTTTATCCTGCCATTATCCGTTATTCTATCATTACCGGTTGGAATTTTTGGTGCATTCCTTTTCTTAAAGCTTTTAGGTTTGGAGAATAACATCTACGCCCAGGTTGCCATGGTTATGCTAATTGGTTTGCTTGGTAAAAACGCAGTGTTGATAGTAGAGTTTGCCACACAAAGGCAGGCTCAGGGTGCAACAATTTTAAAAGCCGCAATGGAAGGTGCAAGTGTGCGTTTCCGACCAATTCTAATGACATCATTCGCATTTATCGCAGGCTTAATTCCGCTGATGATAGCAAGCGGGCCGGGTAAAATTGGTAACAGAACGATTGGTTCTGCCGCCGCTGGTGGTATGCTTTTCGGAACCATATTCGGGGTAATTGTTATACCAGGCTTGTACTTTATTTTCGGAACAATTGCAGCAAAACATAAGCTGATAAAAATTGAAGAAGAACATCCATTAACTGAAGAAATAGAAGATAATGTTTAAGAGAAATATTTATAAATACCTAGGTTTAGTATTGATATGTGCTGCATATTCTGCTTGTAATGTGCCTGAATATGCCCAACGTAACGAAAATAAAAACGTTCCTGCTGGTTTTAACAACCTTACAGATAGCACAAATACGGGAAAAGTACAATGGCGACAATTTTTTACCGACCCTAATTTGGTAAGCTTGATTGATACCGCAATAAAAAACAATCAGGAATTGAACGTAACGCTGCAAGAAATTGAGATTGCTAAAAACGAAATAAAATCTAGAAAGGGTGATTTATTACCAACTTTAGGTTATCGTGTTGGAGCAGGATTGGAGAAAGTTGGGCGATACACAAGTTCTGGTGCGGGCGACGCTTCTACAGATATCACTCCAGGTAGGGAAGTGCCAGAGGTTTTACCCGATTATGCTTTCGGATTGCAAGCAAACTGGGAAGCTGATATTTGGCATAAACTAAGAAATGCTAAAAAGGCAGCCGTTACCAGATATCTATCTACAGTAGAAGGAAGAAATTTTGTTATTACCAATTTGGTTGCTGAAGTTGCCAATTCTTACTACGAATTGCTGGCACTTGATAATCAATTGGCTATAGTAAAGCAGAATATCGCCTTGCAAAGTAATGCTTTGGAATTAATGAAAATTCAAAAGCAGGCAACACGAGTTACTGAACTTGCTGTAAGAAAATTCGAAGCTGATGTTTTAAGTTCTAAAAGCTTGGAATTTGATATCCTGCAAAACATTACAGAGAGTGAGAATAAAATTAATTACCTGTTAGGTCGTTTTCCGCAACCAATTATTAGAGATAAAGGAAGTTTTACAGATTTGGTACCGCCAACTGTTCAAGCTGGTTTGCCGGCTCAATTATTAGCAAATCGCCCCGACATAAAGCAAGCAGAATTGGATTTGGCTGCAGCGAAGTTAGATGTTCAGGTTGCAAAAGCGCAATTCTATCCATCATTAGGCATTTCTGCTACCATTGGTTATCAGGCATTTAATCCATCTTATTTATTGAGAACGCCAGAATCATTAGCTTATTCTTTAGCAGCAGATTTAGCCGGGCCATTGATTAATCGCAATGCAATTAAAGCCGAATATGCCACAGCAAATGCAAAACAATTACAGGCTGTTTTTAACTACGAGAAAACAATTTTAAATGGATATGTTGAGGTTGCAAATCAGTTGTCAAACATTACAAACCTTCAAAAAAGCTACGATTTAAAATCGAAACAAGTTTTGGCACTAACGCAATCGATAGACATTTCGAACGATCTATTTAAAGCAGCAAGAGCCGATTATTTCGAAGTTTTAATGACTCAGCGTGATGCCTTACAATCTAAATTAGAACTTATTGAAACCAAGAAACAACAATTAAATGCGGTTGTAAACATTTATCACGCTCTTGGCGGTGGATGGAATTAACTGAAAAGATGGTTTGAAGTTGAGTATTAAAATAACTTATTTTCGATTTGCCGTGTTGAGTTTGCGGGATTTTTTAGAATCATTAGTTACGAAATTTGTAGCGTTAAGTCTGTCGAAACATTTTTAACTAGCTTTTAAACTAAGTTCGATTCTTAAACTATATAAGAAAAAACCATGAAATAAATACAGGGTGACGTAAACTAATAAAAAGGCATTAAATAAATAAGCCCCGGATTAAGAGTTTGAACGTTCTAAATCCGGGGCTTTTCTTTTATTGATAGATATTTAAAACTTACTAACCAATAACCTTAAAAATTATTTGGGAGATTATTAATTAACATCTGCTTTTAATTTTCTTGTATAATCAACAGATAAAACTCCATTTCCTTCAATTATAAAACAAATTAGTCCGATAAGAACAGATATTGATAGCCACAATTCGGAGTATGGTCTGAAAATATTGGTCGATAAGTTTATAAAGAAGACCGCACCGATAAGAATTGGTAGGTTAATGACGCAAAAAGCTCTTGTATGCGTTCCTAAAGCAATAGCCAAACCTCCAATTAAATGTACAATGATAATAAAATGCGCTATCATGCTAATGAAAACTGCTGTACCCAAATGCGCATGATGCATTAGTGAACTAAAGGCACCCATATTCAGGTAAAATGCAATGCCTTTCCATATTAAAATTAGACCTAAAAGAATCCTAAAATAATCAAGCCAAGCTGGGTGATGGCTATCACCCCAATCCTGCAATTTTTTAAATGTGCTCATATCTTTATAATTGGTTATAAGCAATATACGTAAAAATTAATACTGATTATCAAGTACAAAGAACTTTAACATTTGATGTAGCTAAATTTTATTTTAAGTAAAACTAGCTGATTTAATTATTTTAAAATAGATGATTAAGAAAAGGCAATTTCACCTCAGAACAATTATATCTTCCATTACCAGCATATCCATTTTAGTGCGCAAAAAGCAATCTAAAGCTTCTTCGGGTGTGTTTACAATCGGTTCGTTTTCATTAAAAGAAGTGTTTAAAAGAATAGGCACACCGGTTTGTTTATAAAATGAATAAATCAGCTTGTGATAACGCTCGTCTGTTTCTGCATGAACCGTTTGTAACCTTCCGGTACCGTCAACATGTGTAACAGCGGGAATGCAATCAACTTTATTTTTTTTTATTTTGAATACCTTTTCCATAAAAGGTACATCATCACTTTGCTCAAAATATTCATCAACAAACTCTGACAAAATTGATGGAGCAAAAGGTCGGAATGATTCTCTTCGCTTAATTTTACTATTGATGATATCTTTAGCCTTTGCATTTCTGGGGTCAGCAAGAATAGAGCGGTGACCTAATGCTCTGGGGCCAAACTCTGCTCGGCCTTGAAACCATCCAACAACACCTTCATTTTTTAAGCATTTTATAATCAACTCATAATATTCATCAATTGATGGTTTAAGATATTTTATATTTTTCGAATTTAGCAGGTCTTCTATGTAAGTGTTATCAAATTTACTACCGAAATAGGCATGTAACATTGGTACAGTTCTAGGTTTTTGAAGCAATTGATTGTACACCCACAATGCAGCACCTAGACAAGTTCCGGCATCGTGCCCGGCGGGAGGAATATAAATATGTTCGAATTCGGTTTGCTGTAATATTTTTCCGTTTGCTACAGAGTTTTGTGCAACACCGCCGGCAATACATATTTTTTTTAAGCCAGTATTTTTTTGCAGGTGTTTTAGAATATGAATAATAACTTTCTCCGTTACTTTTTGCACACTTGCAGCTATGTTTTTATGCCGTTGAGAAATCGGCTCATCATATTTTCTAGCAGGGCCTAACAATAGGATTAACTCTTCAGAAAATACAGCTTCAACTTCAGGTATTCCATTATTCCAAACCATTTGAACACCGTTTTTTGTATGCGTGAAATACTTGAGATTTAGCTCAAATAAACCATTTGATTTTAAGTGGACTAACTCTTGAATTTCTAGTTCATAAGCGGGTTCGCCATAAGGTGCCAATCCCATTACTTTGTATTCATCGCCATAGTGTGGGAAACCTAAAAATTGAGTTAAGGCGGTGTAGAATAAACCCAAAGAATGCGGATAGCTAACCGTATCCAATACCGATATCTTATTACTTTTTCCGGTAGCTATCATGGTACTAGTAAAGTCTCCAAAGCCATCAATACTTAATATTGCAGATTCATCAAAAGGTGAGGCGAAAAATGCACTTGCTAAATGTGTCCGATGATGTTCTACATTGTGGATTTTACCTTTCAATTCATTTGGCTTCAATCCAAAGTGCATGATAAATTGATCTTCAATACTTTTGGCTTTTTTTAAGTTCTGCAATCTATCGTTTATGTTTTTTATGCTTAGTCGATTTTTTAATGCTGTAAAAACTTTTTTAGTAAAATTGGCTTTAGGGTTTCTTGAAATTGCGATATGATCAACATCTCTAATATCAATACCGGCTTCATTTAAGCAAAACTGAATCGACATAGAAGGAAAACCAGCCCAATGCTTAATTCGTCGAAAACGTTCTTCTTCTGTTGCAGCTATGAGTGTTCCATCTTTGTAAATGCAAGCAGCAGAATCTCCATGAAAGGCGTTAATTCCTAAAATGTACATATCAGATTTTAGGGTTGCTTATCATCTTTTGGGACTTTAATTTTTGTGTTTTTTTTAATCCACACATAAAGCATTATAAAAATGAAAATGTAAACGATAACATTAAATATTTCATGGTGGTATTCGAAATAATTTCGCTGACTTTGAAAAAATCCAAATAGCAAATCTAAGCCCGCTATCCTTAAAATATTTAAAATATAGATGGTAATTATGCCTATTACCAACATTTTTATAGTCTCTTTCCAGCTCGCAGGAAATGCCAAAACAAATGCTGCCAAAAAACTCATTACACCCAATCCAAGGCACGAGTAATTGATGCGAAGTAGTGGGCCGTTTACAACCATAACATCCATTTCATTGTATATGGCGTAAAGACCAAATAGTTTAATTATCCAGACGGCAGGTACAATAAGCGCATTTTTTAAGCCTTGTATATAATTAAAATTTGAGGAAATAAAAGCATTATAGTATTTTCCGCCAGGACTCATTACACTATTCATAAATAAATTTCCCTGACTAAAAATTATGTACAATATGAAAAGCATTACGATAAACTTTATCGCTTTTCTATCTGCAGCTTTCTTAGCTTGTTGAGGTGATATTTCGTTCATAAAGTGTTCGTTGTTTTAATGGATGCGGAATGTATCTCTGTTTGATTGTGTGTAGGATTATTTTGCAGCGATTTTATCTTTTTATCAACCAATAATCTAAACCATAATGCCTGCAAATAATGAAACCTAATTCCGGTTTTACCATCCAATATGCCTAACTGAAATACCATTCGATAAATGAAATATAGATACGGTCTAATGCCTAATGGTAATTTCCACCAAAGGCTTTTGAACCATGCTCTCTGCTCATCAGGGTTGCCAAATAAAGAAGCTTTAATGACTTGATTCCTGATTTTATGCATCCGATCTACTTCTTCTTTTGCAATTAAATCACTATATTTTTCATGTTTTTCTATCCAGAAGTTTATATCATTTTCTTTCAGATTGTTTTCTATCAGAAATCCCTTTTGCCATGTAATACTTTTGCCTGGAACAACAAAACGATGATCCATATTTTCATTTAAATCGGAATAGCCAATGTTAGTTCTAAACATTTTTAAAAGGTAAAACGGGTAGTATCCTCCAAAACGAATCCACTTACCTTGAAAATAATTTTTGCGATTAAAATAGATGCTATTAATATTTCGATATGCATCAGCATTGAAATTTTCTAGCAATTGATAGAGTTCTTTGCTTACAATCTGATCTGCATCTAAAGCAATAATCCACGGGCTTTGTATATCGAAATTTTTAAGTGCAAAATCCCATTGTTTAGGATGATTTTCAAAAAGATTTACTTTAATTAGTGCGCCAAAAGTTGTTGCTATTTCTGTTGTTTTATCTGTACTTCCACTATCAAGAATATAAGTTTTGGCTTTTAAATTTTGAATAGAATTTAGCAATCTTGGCAAATGAATTTCTTCGTTGTAAGTAAGGATGATGAAACTGAAATTTTTATTAATCATTCTATTGTTTCCCTAGAACTACTTTTAATTATATGCCGATAAATTGCTACGTATTTAGAAGCGAGCGCAGAATCATCAAAATCTTCTAGGATAATTTTAGGGGCACATTTTCTAATTAATTCAAGTTTTGGTTTATCTTGAAAAATGCATGATAGATTATGTTTGATTTCTTTCACATTAAGCGGTGTAACCCAGCCTAAACCTTTAATCTTTACATAATCAGACAAACCAACTTTATCTGAAATTAATACGGAAGTTCCAACACTTAAACTTTCTACAACAACATTTGCAAAATTTTCATTGTAAGAGGTTAGAGCACAAACATCATGTGCTGCGAGTAAATCAAACTTTTCTGAATTTGAAACTTGCCCTGTCCATGTTATATTTTCGGTGATATTCAGTTTTTCTGCCTTTTCCAAAAGCCTTTGCAAATATTCTTCTTCACCTGAACCTGCAATAGTTAGTGACCATGAAAAGTTTAAGCTCGCTAGTGCTTCAAAGAGCAGTTCTAAACCTTTTTTTTCTTCGATTCGAGATAGAAAAATTACCTTAAATATTGAGCTAGAATTGCTCTCCTCTATATTATAATCTTTAAGGTTAACCAAATTAGAGATAACACTTATGCTTTTGGGTTTAACAATTTTTAAAACATCTTCTTTTTCTTGATTGCTGGTAGTATGTATATGGCAATATTTTAATAAACGTTTACCAAAAAAAGCGTGAACAACTCGTTTAGAGCATGAATTTCGGTTGTTAAAAGTATAAGATGTTAGCATTCCTCTTGGCGATACCACGATTGGGACATTGTGCCATTTGGCAATAAAGCAGCTGAATATCGATGTTAAATTCCACCAAGCATGTATGTGAATTATACTATTTTCACTGCCGTTTTTAATGATTTCTTTCCTCAGATTTAATAATAATGCTGGCGAAAAATGACTATGATCTTTTGTTAGTCTTTTATAATAAATTACCTGAACACCTTCTATAATTTGTGGTTCTCCAGGTTTTATATTAAGCTCGGTTTTACCATTTGCTGTGGTGGTGAATACCCTTATTTTGTAATCACATTCTGTTTTGTTTTCTTGTGATTTGACCAATACCTCACACAACTTCGCAATGCTGTGAATGGGTCCACCGTATGTGTAAGCAGGTTTGTAAGAAGGTGTGATGTGGATGATTGTCAATTTCTTAAATACGTATCTAATCTTTTGATAATAAATTTATTGAGAAAAATATAGATTATAAAAAAGCCTGCAAAACTTCCAATCAACTTATCTAAAGCCATTTCGAAAAGATTTATTTGAAATATAAAAGGTACAACAAATGCAAGTCCCCATATTTGATTGTACGATTTTTGAATAATGTATTTATATGCTAAACCAATAATAATACCCCATAAAAGTAGCGGTATTAACATGCCTGGAAAACCAAAGTCGATGTAATTTTCAGTAATGTAGCCTAAACTGATGGAAGTGCCTGAATTAGCTCCAGCAAATCCAACCCCAGTATAAATTATTGTTTTTTCAGTATCATCTATAGATGTTTTTTTTGGAAACAAAATCCTTGGCATTACAATTCTTTTTAAAGCATCTATCCATAATCTGCCATGCTCATGAGGACGGTTACTTGGTACATATGCAATAGATGCAGAAAAGATGTCGATATAGGAAACACGATCCAATAGATTGGTTACTCCGTCTTCATATTTTAAATTATCTGTTTTTGTAGTTAAATCATATAATTTTTTTAATGCTTCAGCTTTTGAAACGGTAACGATTTGTCTGCTTTCTCCACCAGATAAATAGTTTCTGTATTCTGGTTTAACATATTGCCAAACAATCATCAAATTGAATAGAAGAGCTATTAGTAAGCCAAACGCGGCATAATTAAGATATGTGTAGGTTCTTTTGATAAAAATAAATAAGATTATGGCAACGATAAAAAAATCCTTAAACGAACTAAAATAACCAGTTAAACTAAAGATAACCTCTGCAGTTAAAATGATATAAAGTAATTTTCTATTCTGATTAAATAAAAAATAGTAAGTAAAAAAGAAAAAGAAGATAGCCCATTTTAAATCTTGAATTTTAATAAAGAATTGCTGCAAACCTGGAAATGCATGAGAGAAATATAAGATTATTGGCGTTAAGCATATTGTTGTAACGTAAAGCGTTACAATTTTTTTTAAGTTGTAGCTTTTCATCGTAGATTGAAAGCTATCGAAGTTAATCATCGGTATATTCTTTACAATTAAAAAAATACCTAAGGTGATAACATAAAGTGATATTAAACTATAATAATAAGCTTGATTTATGTTTTGATAGTAAATGAATAAATCGCTAAAATTTTTATACTGATAATTAGCATAAAATACTTTTAAACAAACCTGAGACCATTGCATTAACAGACCAAAGAAGAGAATTGGTGGTTCATCTTTTCGCCATAATAACTTTGCAGAATAGGGAATAAATAAAATACTAAAAAAAGTTGCTAAAGGGTTTATAGTAAATAGCGATAATGCCAAGATTATACCAATGACTACTTTAAATGCGCCTAGTTTTATGGAGTTTTTAAACATAATTAAAACGAAATTATGTAGTAAGAATTCTGATTAGTTTTTTATCCACTTTAAACTTTCGACTAATGGTGAATATCGACCATCTTAAAAACAAACTTAAAATATTGGTATTCGCGTTTAACAACATAAACGCTTTTTTGGCTTCGATATATTCTTTTTTAGAAATTAAAAATAACAAATCGTTAAAATAGCTGGGTTGGGTTTTGTACTTGTTAAATTTTATGCCTTGAGATTTTTCTTTACCCATCAATAAACTGATTATTTTAGCATGTATCTCCATGTCTTCTGCAATTCGCGGATAAATGCTGGAATAGCTTCTGCTTAATTGCTGTTGATGTCGTCTTAAGTAAATTAACTTCTTATCAATCCTCCCGATATCTGAGTTTTGAGCTATTCTAGTCCAGAACTCAAAATCTCCACTCACCTTTAAATCTTTATTAAAAAAGCCAATGTTTTTTATTTTCGTTTTGTCTATCGTAACAGTAGAAATGTTATCAGTAATGCATCCAAATCTGATACATATATTTAAATACAACTGCACTGGAATAATTTGCGGAGTATTATCTATACTTTCGTTCCTGATAATATTATTATTCTCATCGATGTATTCTACAGAGTGATAGCTCATTCCGACGTTTGGATTGTTAGAATGAAATTTTAAACATTCACTTAAGCATTCAGGATGCATAATATCATCTTGCGACCAAATGTGGACTAAATTAGCAGTTGCCGCTTCTAAAAGGATATTAAGTGTAGCAAAAAGGCCTAAATTTTTCATGTTCACTAACAGCTTTATTCTGCCCGGATATTTTTGCTGGATGTTTTTTATGGTGTCAATACTTTTATCCGTAGAACCATCATCGCATATTAAAAATTCGAAAGGGCTTAAGGTTTGATTTAAAACCGAAACGATTGATTGCTCCAAATACCTACATCCGTTGTAAACAGGTAATATGACAGCTATTTTATGCATTATTCAGCCGATTAATTATAATTTCTGATTGATTGCTTATAGAATGGCTTTTGATGATATCTGAAGATTTTTTTCCCATTTCTTGTAGAACTTCTTTATCCAAAATTTGGCTTAAATATGTTTGGGAAAAAACGTCTGTGTTTTTAAAGAGGAATCCGTTTATACTTTCTTGTAATAAATCTAAATGGCAGCCAACTTTATCAGAAACCAAAATTGCTTTTCCACAAGCCATGGCTTCATTGACTGCTAATCCCCATGTTTCTCCAGGTCCTTGAGATGGTAAGCAAAACAAATCACAAGCTTGATAAATTGCAGGCATATTACTTTGATTTTGAAAATCCATAAAATGGATGTTAAATGATTGGCTATTTTGCAAATGCTGAGCTGCCTTTTTTTTAAGCTGTTTTTCTAATGCTCCATTTCCAACAAATAATAAGTGCACATTAGGTTTTTGAAGTTTTATAAATGCGTCCAGCAATAAATCAGGCGATTTTTTAGCTTCAAATTTACCTGCGAATAATAACAAAATATCACTTTTAGCAATGTTATGTTTATTTCTTATCTCTTTAGCCTCGGGTTTTTTATCTTTGCTAAAACGATTGTTATCTACGGCATGTGGTAGATCGATCAGTTTTTCATCCATAATGCCGCAGCTTTTAAAGTATTCCTTATTTGCTTTTCCAACGTAAAATGCCAAATCAACTTTGCTATACACCCATTTTAGAAAGGCTTTTCTTATTCCTTTTTTAAACCAAGATTGATTGTCGGTTAAAGTACTATCACCTCTAAACCAAATGGGTGTTTTATTTTTAAAATGCAGCAATACATTTAAATGGCTATGATAAGCCCATCCGTATACCAATATAGCATTTGGATCGAAATCACTTATTAGTTTATTTAAATATGAATTTTTAATGCCCATAAAATGATCCGAACTTGGGCTTTTAGACGAATTTTTTAGAAAGCGATAGTTGTAACCATCTAATAAATCAATATCCCATTCAATATTTTGAGCAAAACCTATATCATAATTTTCGTTGTCTAAACCTAAAGTATAATAAACCATCAAATTACATTTTTGAGCCAATAGCTTAAATAATGGCGCATAGTATTGTATTGGATGAGTTGTAATTACGACAAGTTTTTTCAAGTTGAGCGAATATGTTAACTATTAAACGTACTCTTTAAAAACATAAAAAGATTTAGCAGATGAAACTCTTTTTGTTACAAAATCAATATCTCTTATGTAAATTGTATTAGATTCAATGTAGGGAAGGGCGGGCTCCAAAACTCTTGTAAAAGGATTGTATGAATAGGGCTTAAAATTAAAAGAAATCAATTTTTTATGAATGCTATCCATGTCATGTCCATACAAATTTGAACCCCCAATAATCTCAATGATTATTGCTTTTAGTTCGGGGTTAATAAGTGTTTTATTTGCTCCATCAAGAACTTCTAATTCATAACCTTCAACATCAATTTTTATTAACGCTGGGCTGTATTTATCCTCAAAATAATCTAAATTAATTACTTCAATGCCTTGGCCATCAATGTTCTCTTCCTCAATAATTACGTGGTTTGTTGTGTCATCAGTTGTAGAAAATAAAAGAATTTCCGCCGTTTTACCAACACCTTTATTTACAAGTTCAACTAAATTAGAGAGTTCATTTAACTCAATATTTTTGCTTAAAATTTCAAATGTAGAATTAATTGGCTCGAATGCTAAAGTTGTTGCTTTCGTTACTCCAGATGCAAGTAATGTATATGAGCCAACATTTGCACCAACATCGTAAAAAACATCTCCTTCTTTTAAAAAATGGAGTACAAACCCCATATCATTAAATTCGTGCAAACCTGTGTAAATGTTTCCGGTAATACCAGTTAACCTTTTCCTGGCATAAAAGGAAACATCATTTACGAAAGGAACTTTTATTAATCCTTTATATATTCTTGAATTGATTTGCCATTTTACCAAGTTAAAATAGGCAAGCAATAAATGTTTTTTTGCTAACGGATGGTTATTTATAAATCCTAATGTTCTTTTTATTGCAATCAACCTATAGCAGAATTAAATACTTCAGTTTGTTGTTTAGTCATAATTTCTGGTGTGAACCTTATTTTATTTTTGATTACAGCATCTTTTTTTTCGATTATAGAATTAACATAAAGGAGGAATGATTGGTTTATAGATGTTTGATCATCCTCTATATTGGATTGATATATGGAAGTGTAATTTCTAAGCATGTTATTTCCTTCGCTATTTTGTTTTAGTAAAGAAAATATCGGTTTATTTGCTAGCAGATATGTATAAATTTTTGATGGTATGTAACTCAAATCATCTGAACCAATAATCACTAAACCATCACTTATTTTTAAATGATTTAATGTATTATAGAAGCTTAATCTATCAGTAATTTCAACAATCGAATTTGCTAATTTAAATAAGTTTGCAATGGGTAGAACTGATTGTATTCCAGTACCTTTTGGAGCGTAGCTTGTTCCTAAAAAATATAATTCTGTTCTATCTTGAATTTCCATCGGAAGGGCTTTAAAAGCCAATAGTATCTTACTTATACTATCTATCATTATAGAACCAACAACACCAGCATACAATATTTTTATCTTTTTATTATTGTTTAATAAGCACCGAAATTTACTCTTTAAGGCAACCTCGAAATCTTTGTATTCTGCACTAAAAGGAATGATTTGATGTGGTAGGTTTTTTAATTTTGGATATCTTAAGTTAATATCATTGATGTAATTCTTTGAAACCGATATTAAGCCACTAACATTTTTTAATGCAATTGGCTCTAAATATTTATTTAACCTGTATGATAGCCAGTATTTTTTTGGTCTTTGATTTTTTGGTTTGTCTTGATAATATTCCGTGTGCCATGGGTCTTGAAAGTCAATTACGTAAGGGATATTAAATTTTTTCTTCCAATAGTTACCTAATATGCAAACAGGAAATTGTGTTGTTGAAAAGTAAACTAAGTCATATTTTTTCTCTGCAAGCAATTGGTTAACTTTCGTTTTGTAGTACCACAAACTTCTTAATGCTACGCTACCCAAGCCAAATTTGATGGTGAAGTATTTTGGGAATGCTTTTATCCGATGTATCAAAATTTTAGAGGAAATATTTTGCATAAACATTGGTTCCATGTCAAGGTCTACGTATTTTTCATTTACACAAACTACCTCAGCCTCCCAGCCAAATTTCTTAAAATAAGGTAAACTCATTCTAACTCGATGCATGTCTGCAGCATTTACAGGAGCAAAGTATGGCGAGATGATGAGAACGCGTTTCAAATAATTAATACGATTAAAATCTTCTAACCCATTGATATAGGAGGTTTTTATTTCTACAGGGATCTAATAACATTTAAAAATTTTTCTTCCTCATTTTCCCAATTAAATTTTTGCTGAGCATATCTATATGACCAATTCTTTGCATTCACCAACTCATCCCTATTATTAATAAAATTTGACAAAACATTTGCAAGTGATTCTGCATCGTTCTTTTTATATAAAAACCCTAAATGTGGATGCTCTTCTAGTAAACATTTTTGTGCTAATGTGTCACTAGCAACTATGGCTAAACTGCATTGCATATATGTGAAAATTTTGTTACTTAATGCAATGTTATTATTGGTTGAAAAACCAGTTTCTGAACACATACCAATATCGAATGCTTGTCCAAAATCGAATATTAAGTCTGGCGAAATCATCTTATAGAATTTTATTCGCTTAGTATCTTCGCTAGACTTTCCTAATATATTTTTGAGTTTGTCTTCATACACAGGATTTACTTCACCTAATAAGTTTAACTCTATGTCGTAATCTTTTAAAATGCATAAAGCATCTATAATAGTTTCTATACCTCTCTCAGGACCAACCGTTTGTGAAAACCAGAATAATTTTAACGGTATATCATTTTTACAATTTGGAGTTAATTGTCTTTTTGGAAATACATTTAAGATGCAAGTAACGTTTATGCCTAAATTTTTTTGATAATAATCAGCAATTAATGGACTTGCTGCGGAAACATAATCGGCTTGAGGCATGTAAGTTTCCTCGATACTAACTTTGAGTTTCACTTTTAAATCAGTCTTATCATCTGTTTCCTCATATCTGTGAAAATCCTCTGCATCAAAGCCAGATTTTTTATTTTTCTTTTTTGCCGCTAAAATAGCAATTGGTAATGCACCTAAATTATGAGCAATATAGATGTCAGCATTTAAACTTATAGCTTTCTTTAATTGCCAATAATAATTTCTATTGATTGCCAAAATTTGTAAAGCAGAGAGGTTAAATTTAGAGTGTATTCTTTGGCTTATCTTATTAATAAATCCGGAGGCTAATTTAGTTAAGTATGATTTTATATTTCTATCAGTCCAATCTAGGGCGTTATATCTTATTGTTGGGTTTGAATTTAAAAAGTAATAATCTTCAATAATTAATTTTTTAACGTACTGAGTAAAAATTATATGAACAGAAAAACCATTTTTTAATAGAGTTATTGCTTCTTTTACTAACCTGGGGTTGGTGCTTATATGCCCAGGAGTAATAAAACAAACTTTTTTTATTTTTTTTTCACTATACATAAAAGCTCTTCACCACCGGTAAGTGAAATTATTTTTTCGGTTTGATTCCAACTATTTAGTTGCCTTATATTATATGGACTAGAACTTATAAAATATGGATAATGCTTAAAAATTGTTGAATAAAAATCTGCTGATATCATGTTTGGGTGTACTTGTCCCCAAAACAGATGAAAATTTTGTGGGTTTGCTTTCTTGAAGTCGTTTGAACCGTTTGGTGAAAGTAAAATTAAAAACCCATTTTTATCAAGAAGTTTAAAGCATAAATTTATAAACATTTTGATGTCGGGTAAATGCTCTATTACATGAGATGAGAATATAAAGTTGAAAGGTTGACCAGTTATATCTTCACTTTTAGTAAATATCTGTAGGTTAAGGTTCCTGATTCCAAATTCGGCTCTTTCTTTTCCAATTTCAAAACCAGTAGCGAGCATGCCTATGTCTTTAAATTGTCATGTAGTATATCCCCAACTACAGCCATAATCTAAAATACTTTTATTGTTAATGGGTCCATTAATAGATTCTAATATTTGTTTTATTTGGTCTATATTTCGGTTTGTATCAGTAAATTTCTGTTCTAGAAATGATTTTAATTCATCATTAGAAGGTAAGTCGGTTGTAATTCCATTTTGACTGTAGTATTTATTATAAAAATTATGATTGAATTTTTTGCCATCGCTAGGATGCCTAAACATTAAATTACAATTGTTACACTTCAGAAGGGTAGTTACCAAATACTTTCGATCGATTAATAAATAGCTTGTACTCCCACAATAGGTACAAATTCTTTTGGTGAAAAACTTAAAACAAGATGAAGTAAAATAAATTAATTTGTTAATTGATATCATACACGGTTTAAGAAATCAACTAGTTTTTTGCCGTATGCATTCCAACTGAAAGACTGTGCTTTTAGGTATGCATTTTTACCCATCATATTTAACAAATCTTTATCTAAATATAATTTTTCTACATTCTTAACAAGTTCATTTGAATCTTTAATTGGTATTATAAAACCTTCGATACCATTCGTTATAATAGATTCACAACCGGAGTTTGGAGTGCAAATTACAGGTAAGCCACATGCCATGGCCTCTAATTGGACGTAAGCCATGCCTTCATCTAAACTTGGTAATATAAAAACTGAAGCTGAATTGTAATAGTGAATTAACTCTTTGTGATTAACAGATTTAATATGATAAATTAAATGTTTGTATAGGTTAAAGATTTCTTTGAATTCAGAATCAACCGTACCAATTATTAAACAATTAATAGGGTATTTAAACTTGAGTATTTCTAGTGCCTTAAATAAATATATTAACCCTTTTCTTACACCTATTGAACCTACAAATATTATCGTAAAGTCGCTTTTAATGCATGGAGTTGGCTTAAATATTTCTAGATTAACGCCATAGGGAATTACCTTAATTTTATCTCTATTTAGGCCGTATTTAATAAATGATTTGGCAACGTATTCAGATGGACATAAAATATAGTCGGCCATTTCCGCCTCCTTTAATTCTCTGTCAATTATAAATTTTGAATTTGGCTTCTCGAAGCGAAGCTGTAATCTATCATATTCTTCTGCAAGTATTTCATTTTGATGCCTATTACAAGAGCCACACTCCTCTAAAATTGCAACTTTACCCCTTTTTTTAGCTGCCTTTATTGTGCTTAATCCAGCCCATGCCCATACTAAAACTATATCCTCATCTTTAACTTTCTTACTTACCCATTTATCAAATAATATTGGTAATCTTTCATTTAAATATGCAGTTAGCCTGTTTAATAGATTTAATTTATTTGTAAGAAATGGAAGTATAAAAATAGGTGTGAAACATAAAATTTTACTAATCGGCAAAGCCACACGGTTGAGGTATTTATTTTTTGGATGGCTAGTAAAAACTTTGTGCAGTAAAGAATAGTGGTTCAATTGATTAGCCATGTAATCGGAATGGAATTTTGTTGGGCAGCTAATGCTAACTTTTTTTAACTTGCGCACCTTTTAAATTTAGTTAAGATCAATTATACAATCCCTTAGTTGATTTGCATTTTTATATAACCCTATCTCAAATCCTTTATCTTTCCAAAGTTTCATGTCTCCGAGTTCGTTTGCTAAAACAGCAATATTTCTTTCCAAAGCTTCATATAAAACAAATGGACCAGTTTCATAGGTAATCGAAGGGATAACTAACAAATCTATTTTTTTGTAAAACTCATTAATTTGCGCTTCCGATAAATTAATTTCCCAATAGATATTTGGGTTTTTGGATGATATTCTTCTTACCTTATTATAGTATTTTATATCATTAACTATGCCTGCAATATGTAACTTTAAATCTTTCCTATTGGCTAAATTAAAAACATCAATTAGAATATGTAATCCCTTTTCGTAGCTGATTCTACCGACAAAACCTATATTATTTATCGCTTTTTTGCTTTGTTTTCGAGGAATTAATTCTTTATCAAATAACTGGCCTGTTAGAAATAACTTATTAAAATCGAAACCATTAATGAGAAAAACCTCTTTTTGCCAATTTTTAAAAAGAAATATTTTATCGCATAATTTATTAAGAGAGGTTAATATTTGCTTTTTTGTATCAACTGCCGAAACCAGCTGCTTAGGAAAGCCAGCAGCAATGGCTGTTTCAGCAATGCATTTACTCAAAGCTTCATTTATTCCTTTTTTACTTATATAGCAGGCTAAACATCTTTTGGTTATGATTACTCCATCACAAGGTTCCTTACCGAATTTCATCAAATCGCCATGTAGGCAAGTTATCCCAGGAACATGAGCGGTGAAATGGATTTCTGCATTTAATTCTTTTGCAGCTTGAAAGTGAAAAATATTAAATGCTGGCGTTAATGTGTGGAAATGAACCAAATCATAATTATTTTGTATCAACAGCTCGCTAAACTCCTTTAAATTATTAGATGGTTTTTTACCCGATATGATATCATGGTCATTGTTTAATTCATCAGCAACATAGTAAACTTTAATATTTTCATATAAATTAGATTCACAATTGCCGACAGTTATAATGTGAACTTCGTTAAGATTTGAAATTAAGTTTTTAGCTAAATTCAGAACATATTTCTCGGTTCCGCCAGTACTTTTAGGGTAGAAATAGGCTGTTACGAGCGCTATTTTCATGCTATATATTTCCTTTTCAATGCAGCTAAATCTTCAGCGTTTTTATAACCAATAATTTTAGAAAATGATCTTAGTAAACCTTTCTCTTTTGGTATGTAAGTTGGCTCTATTGAGAGTAATAATTCTATAGCTTCATTTGCTAATTTTTTATTTACAACACTCAATCTATGTATGCAATGCCTTAGCGATTTTGTGATGGCTATTTTTTTACCAGGTTCCTGTTCAAAATCATTTTTCCATATTTGATACACTTCTTTTGTGTTTCCATAAATATCAGATAGAAAAAGTAAATCGCTTTTTTTAGATAAAGAATTAGGTTGAGCACTGCGATACAAAGCCATTATACCCGGCGTATATAAAAAAGTAAATTTCATAATCGCAGCATCTAAAAAATATCTGGCATCTTGTATAATTGGCAAGCTTTCATTCCAGCTCAATTTTTCACATACTTTTCTTGAGTATAGAATGGCGGCAGGTGGGCACCAAAAATCAGTAAAGATGGAAATTTCTAAGTCGCCTTCGATTTCGCGGGTTATGGTTTCTGTAATGATAATTTCATTCTTTTCAATATGAAATTTTTGCCAGTCTCCATAAGCTACACCTGTATTATTTTCTTTCAAAGCTTTTACCTGAACATTAAGCTTATCTGGTAGCAATAAATCATCAGCATCTAAATACTGAATGTAATCTCCAATTGAAATATCAAATCCTAAATTCCTCGCGTTACTAACGCCTTTGTTTTCAGTAGAATATATTTTAATTGGTTTTGGATATTGTTCTAGTAGCAATAAAGTATCATCTGTTGAACCGTCATTAATCACAATAACTTCAAATTCAGTATAGGTTGAGTTATAAACTGAATCTAGGGTTTGAACAATAGTTTGCTCAGCGTTGTAAGCTGGAATAATGATGGAAATCAAAGTTTTTTTATAATTGATTTGAGTTTGAATAATTCTAATTAAAACCTATCATTTTTTAATTTACTTAAAATTACCCACTCCAAATATATATTTCAAAGTGATAAAGATAATCTTTAAAGAGATTCTTAATCGTTCAGTAAATGTTGGCTTCCAATGCTTTAGTGATTGAAGTCTAAAATCATTAAGTGATGAAATAATCGTTGAATGATAATACGTGGAGTAGAAGTTTTTTTTTAAGTTTTGGATTATGTATTTTTCAGTAAAACCGTTCTCTATTCTATTATTTTCAAGTAGTACATTAAGTATTTCTCTATACCTCTTATGCTGACCAGTTGCAGTCTTTGTTTCTGAATAGTATCTAGCAAATGATAGAATCTTTTTTAAAATAATGGGTTTACTGATTCTGCTGAGTCTTAGCCATAAATCAAGATCCATTGAATAATGTAGTTCCTCATTCAAAATTGGATTAGCAATTAAATTGGCTCTCCAAAAAACTGACGGTTGTCCAATATTGTTTTTCCAAAACTCTATTAAGTTGTTTGTCGAAAATTCCATTGCTTGAAATTTCCAACTTAAACTGCCAAATGCTTGACAATCACCTATTATCCAAAATGTATTTTGTTCTGTAGAATTCAAAGATGAATAGGCATTTGCAACTTCAATAAAAGTGTTCTTACCATACATATCATCCGAATTGATCCATGCTATAATTTCACCCGTAGCAATTTTAAATCCTTTATTTATTGCCTCGCTTTGACCTCCATCTTTCTCACTTATCCAATATTTTATTTTATCTTGATATTTTTTAATAATGTCTATGGAATTATCTGTACTCCCACCATCAATAACAATATATTCAAGGTTTGGATAATTCTGGTTTATAACAGATAGAATTGTTTCTTCTAAATAATTGCCTTGATTATAACTCGGAGTAATGATAGAAATTTTAGGCTCTTTACACACAGGATTATTTAATATTCTTTAAGTACTTAAAAGCGTCAATCCTACCTCTGAAATCATAATATGCTTTTATCGTTTCGAACCAATTTAATTCCCATATTCTTCTAATCGATATTTTAAAAAGTGTTAAAATATTAGGTTTTATTATAAGATTTTTGCTTTTAAATACTAATATTTCACTCGAAAATGTCATTGCTCTAGATAATCGCAGGATATAATTTCTTGAAATTCTATGCTTTGGAATATAATGTTTAAGTTGTAAATTGGTGAATTGACCAACCTCATGTTTTTTTTTGATCATAAATTTTAAAATATCAACATCTTCTCCTGACATTAAATCATTACCTGTTCTGCCAAAAAGTATTAAATTTTCTTCCTCAAAGTAAGCCATAAGTGCACTTTTGTCTATAAAAATTCCTGCACCGCATACCCAACAAGTATCTTTCTCCGATTTTGAAATATTTACTTGTTTATTCTCATTGTTTAGATCGAAGATTGCACATAAGTGTTTGTAATTATAGAACCATTTTGCTGGTTGTTGTTCATATACAGCTTCGCTAATACCACAACCAATTACTTTCAAATTTGGATATGCGTGAAGATTTTGAATAAAGTTAAGTATGTAGTTTTTGTCAAGCCAATTATCATCATCACAAAATAGTAACCATTTGTTCTTAGCTATTATTGCGCCTTTTTTTCTTGCATTATTTAATCCTGGTTTTGGTTCTTTTATTATTTTATATTCTAAATTGTATTTAACTAGTTCTATTGTGGCTTTTATAGATGTATCATCTGTAGATGCGTTATCTACAATGATTACCTCTACTGATAAACTTGAATTTAGCTGTAATTCTGCTAAATGTTGTATAGTTTTAGGTAATCTTGTTGCACTATTATAACAACAAATAATTATAGATATTCCTTTATTTAACAATGGACTTATTATATTTTAGAGATTTTATAATTAAAACTGGAATATATACTACTTTTAAGTGATTTATTAGTTTTACGCTCCAAAAGTGTTGCATGTAAAATTTTATCAGCTCTAAAAATTCATGATTGCTATACAGACCATTTACAATCTTATTGATTAAAATGTTTTTGTTGTAATATAGGCTATAGAATTCTAAATGATCTTGTAGTAGATAATAATTATATTTTCTGTTATATGTTGAGTTCATTCCCTTTTCGGAGATATTCCATATGTAGAGAATTTTATTAACATAAAAACCTTTCATGCCGTTTTTTAATGCTTTTAGCCAAAAATCTACATCTTGTACGTTATTTGAATATTCTAAGGAATAACCTTTTATTCTAAACCAAGTTTCTTTTTTAAAAGGACTGGATCCAAGTAATGTCCAATTATTTAATAATGCAAATATGTTCAAACTTGATTGTGTTGATATGACCGCATTAGATACATGAATATGTGTGTTTTTTTCTACGTCATTTTTTAAATAATCTCCGTAAATAAAATCAACATTTATCTGTGACTTAAATGTTTTTAATATCAAATCTACAGCATAGGGAGGTAATATATCATCAGCATCTAGGGGTATTATGTAAGGAGATGTTGCAATAGAAATTCCTAAATTTCTTGCTCCAGATAAACCAATGTTTTTATCTGTGCGCTTAATTATAACTTTAGTTTTTTTTTGTAACCAATGTAGAAGTCGGTTTGTTATTGGATTGTGTGAGCAATCATTTATAATTATAACTTCTATTTTATTATAACAGTAGTTATTCTTTATTGAACGTAAAGCTTTAAGAAAGCACTCTTCGTTATAAACGCAGATAATTATGCTTATTTCAGCATAGGTTATCATTTTCTAAGAATTTTTCTTTTCACAGTACCAATAAAACGTCTTAATTGAAAATATAACACCCTGTTCGATTGTTTAATATATTTTGGAATGGATCTTTGGTATGTGTAATTAATGATATTTTGTAGAAATAGAATTACGTTCTCCTCTCTAACAAATTCATTGAGCTCATCATTTACAAAAGCAGGCTCATTTAAATATTTCACATATAGATCATCATTGGCATCAACTAATAATATATGATTTATGACATCATTAAAATTATCAAAATCATGGCAATTAATAAACCTTTTAGTATTGAAATCTCTATTTACTAGTTCAGTACCCCAGTAAATTGGAACACAATTTTCTAATAATGGTTCGAAAATTTTTTCGGTTACATATCCTGGGTAACTTGTATTTTCAAATGAGATGACAAATTTATACTCTTTAATAAATTTTCTCTTGTTTTCGATAGAACCTCCAATATTATTATACAAAAGACCACCTGAGTCGACTTTTTTAAATTTGGAAAGGTCTTTAAAAAATTGATTTCTAATTTCACAACCAGGATTTGAAACTAAAAAACAACAAAATTTCTTTTTTAATTCAAGAATTTTTTTAATGTCATGTTTAGTACCAATTAATTTCTTTACATCATCATAAATGGCATAAAGGGGAAGTCTATAGTTTCTATCATCATTAATATAATCAAAACTGAATGAGAAATCACACTGAGAAAAATCTGGTCTCTGATTTTCTCCAATAAACAAAATTTTTGTACAGTTGTATTCTCTATGGCAATTTCCAAATACGGAATAAAATAATAAATCAGGTTTTGTTGAAATAGATACGTGGTAGTTTTTTAAAAGTAATTCATAGAAATATGAAGATTCTGGAATAAAACCATCCCAAAAATCCACAAATAATATTTTAATGTGTTTTTTATTATTCATGCCAAATAGTACGAATGGTAATATCTTTTGCTAGATTCTTTTCCATTCATTACTGAGATATAATTTAAGGTGTGATGGTATGCCCATTAGTCTTTTAAAATTATCAAATTTAGGAGGAGATTTTTTAATAAGCTGCTTCATTTAAACCAACTACAATAGCAGATATAGGGAGTTTTGACATTAATAAGGAAAACCAAAATTGAAAAACATAAAATCTCTTATTTTCCCAAAAAGTCCTGACCTTCTTTTTATATAGATTTCGTCACCACCCAGATTTTTAACTTTTTTAAATCCGTTTTTTTTCATAAGCCTACAAATACTTAAATCGCCGTAGTTATTTTCAACAGAAATTGCATGGATGTCAATATTATTAAAATCAATTGTTTTTAAAACATCAAGTTCTCCTCCTTCAATATCAATGCTTAGGTAGTCAACTTTCTTAACAGAATTATTTTCTAAAATTTCATTTAAAATATAACATTGTACATTTATTTCATTTAGTGTACCGCCATGCTCTTCAAGTTCATTCTCAATTCTTTTTAAATGACGAGAATCATATTTTGATTTCAATCCGCTTAACATTTCTGCATAGCCTGTTATTTCATAGAATATACCTTCTCCATTAAAATCTGCTACACAGCCATGTATATTTAGAGATTTTCTGTTTAACGCTAATTTCTCAAAACTAGAGCTTAAAGGTTCAATAGATATTCCTTTCCAGTCTAAGTTTTTTTCAAAAAAATAGGTGTTACTAAATGTTACACCATCATTGGCTCCAATATCTAAAAAAAAGCCCTTGGTTTTATTTTTGAAAATTTCCTTATTAAGATATTCATCTTGGCCTGATTGGCTATAATACTTTTTACGCATAATCTGTTTTAAAACTAAAATCAATGGCTAAATTTCCAATTACATTTTTTGGAAATTCAATAAATGATGTGTTGGATTTGCTATTTTTCTTTACTTCAAACCCAATAATGTTGAGATAATCCCCGGTACAAATTTCAGAGCCCAGCGCTAGGCCCATTTTATAAAATCCGGGTAATAGGCCAATTGAATTGCATATTCCATTTATGCTAATTTTCTGAGATATTTTTGATTCTTCCAGCAATTGATTTGTTCTAAGATCCAAAACTGAAACTCTGCTTTCCTGTTCGTTGTATATAATTATAGCTATACAGTCGAATTGATTTTTACTGCTTGATTCGAGTTCTAATTCAAACTCAATATCTTCAAACTGACTATAAATGTTTCTATTAACCGAGAAATAATTCACATGTAGTTCACCACTTAAAACGTACTTAGTTACTTTATGCGTAATAAATCCTGCTACACCTTGTGTCATGTATTGGTCGCAAACATTAACTATATTTCCTTTGCCGCAGATAATTCCATTATGCAATAATATTCCAGTTCCGCACAATTTTAATATGGCATCCATATTATGGCTAACAAATAAAACCGTGCGCCCTTCGCCTTTGCTTACATCACTCATTTTTCCCAAGCACTTCTTTTGAAATTCGGCATCGCCAACGGCTAAAACTTCATCAACAATTAAAATTTCGCTTTCTAAATGTGCGGCAACAGCAAAGGCTAAACGAACATACATTCCTGATGAGTAGCGTTTTACGGGAGTGTCTAGATAACGTTCTATGCCCGCGAAATTTACAATTTCCTCTAATTTTCGCTGGATTTCCTTTTTGCGCATTCCGAGAATTGCGCCATTCAAAAAAATGTTTTCTCTTCCTGATAATTCTGGGTGAAAGCCGGTTCCTACTTCTAGAAGACTTGCTATTCTGCCTCTGCCTGATATTTTTCCGGTGGTAGGGGCGGTTACCCGGCTTAAAATTTTTAGCAGTGTGCTTTTACCTGCACCATTTCTGCCTATAATGCCAACTGCATCGCCTTGTTCTATTTCAAAATTGATGTCTTTCAAACTCCAAACAATATTGCTTTCACTCTTAGTGTTTTGATTATTTGTTTCACCAATTTTTAAAAAGGGATCTTCCTTGCCACGAATATTAGCGTACCATCTTTCCAAATCTCGACCAATTGTGCCCGTTCCAATCTGCCCTAATTGATAGGCTTTACTTAGGTTTTCTACTTTTATAGCGGTGGGCATTAGTTTTTTGTTATTCGTTATTCGTTTTTCGTTCAGCTATGAATAACTACACTTTATTATAATAGTTATTTAAAAGTTGGGAGTATACTTATTAATTGAATAGAAAGATGTTTAATTTAAAGATTTAATCAATTTAGCCAACATCATTTTTATGCTTGTAATTTGCGCATCAATTAACAAATAGGTCTCTTCATTTAGATAAGATAAACTTTTTGCTAAAAATAAGTGATAATGTGTTTCTGCTAACGATCCTTTTGCTATAAAGAGAAATTGCTTGAATTCTTTACTAAATTGTCTAGCCTGACCTTCGATAATATTTGTTGGAACACTTGCCGCACTTCTTCTAATTTGAGATATCAATCCAAATCTTTCATCTAATGGAAATTCCTTTGTAACCAAATATATGTTTAATGTAAGCTCATGTGCTTTTTTCCATACTTCTAATTTGTTTTCCATATTTTGAATATTAATAAGAAATTAAAAAAGTGATTTATGAATCCAAATATGTATTCATATCGTGTCATAACTAAAAACGAAAGACAACAAACGTTTTAAACCGTATCCACAAAATTTCGCTCTACCTTATTAAAAATTACAATACCAAAAATTAAAAGTATCAATACAACTGCAGAAGCATAAACTAAACTTCCACAGCTAAAACTTCCTTCGCCTAAAAAGCCATATCGAAATGTTTCTATAATGGGTGTCATTGGGTTATATTCGATAATCCAGGCATATTCAGGGTATTTGTTAATGGCTTCAGATAGTGGATAAATAACAGTTGTGGCATACATTAAAAGCTGTACGCCAAAAGTTACTAAAAATGCTAAGTCACGGTATTTGGTAGTCATTGCCGATATAATCATTCCACTGCCTAAACCTAAAAGTGCCATTAGTAAAATAAGTAATGGAAACAAAGCAATTGCCGAAGTAATTTCAAAGGATGCGCTGATAAAATAATAGTAAGCTATACATAGTAAAAACAGAATCATTTGAACCCCGAAACGCACCAAACAACTTATTACAATGCTTAAGGGCATAATAAGACGGGGGAAGTAAACCTTACCAAAAATAGCTGCATTATCTTTAAAAACGGATGATGTTCTCGTAAGGCAATCAGCAAAGTAATTCCAGGCTGTAATACCTGCTAGGTAAAATAAGGGTTTTGGAAGTCCATCGGTAGATATGCCTGCTAAATTGCCAAATATGAATGTAAAAATGATGGTTGTAAAAATCGGCTGAATAAAGAACCAAAGCGGACCAAGTATGGTTTGTTTATAAAATGATACAAAATCTCGACGAACCAAAAGCCATAACAAATCTCTGTAAGCCCAAACCTCATTAAGTTTTAAATCAAAAAGCGATGATTTAGATTCAATTGTCCAGTTATGGTTTTGATAGCTCATCCTTTATGAAAGTAAGTTATAAACCCTATTTTTATATATTTCAAAGCTGAAATTTGCTAAGCAATTCTCTTGAGTAGTTAAATGTTCTTTGCGTTTTTTAAGAATTGAAAGTTCTATCGCATTTGTTAATTCTGATATGGAATCAGTGTTTATTAGCATTCCGAGTTTTCCATTTAGTAGCGCATCCTTACTTCCGTCTCTATTTCCTGCGATAGATTCGCAACCACATGCTGCAGCTTCAATAAAACCTATTCCAAATCCCTCACTCGTACTTGGCATCACGAAAATATCAGCAAGTAAATAATGATTCGTGAGTTCCTCATCCGAAATATAACCAGCTATAGTTATATGTTTTTCAACTCCAGATTCTTTAATAAGTTGTTCCACTCTAATTAGTTCTGCTTCATCGCCGTTACCTGCCAAGATAAAATGTATATCTGGAAACTTATCAGTTAATAATTTTACTGCAGCAATAACTTTATCATAACCTTTGTATTGCTCACTTGATGATAGCCTGCAAACGCTTAATAAAATTGGCTGATTTAGATTTAGATTATAAAACTTCAATAGGTGAGCAGGCTTTTCGAAATTTTTCGGGATATCAAAAAAGGGGTCTAAGCAATTATTTAAAACCTCAATTTGCTTTAATGAAATTCCATTCGTTTTTTGCAGTTTTTCTGCGGTATAGTGACTTACTGCCCAAATTTTAAGTCCAGGCTGATTTAAGAAAGAAACCTTCCATTGTGCTAAGCTTTTCCAAACTTCTATGCCGTGAGCCAGTAATACTATTTTTATTTTAGGCTTAAATTTTTTGATTGCCCAGGCAAAAACCAAGAGATTAATGTGGCTCAGAATTACGGTATCAGATTTTAAGCCTTCACTAATGGCTTTCAACCCGAAATTGAATTTTTTGCCCTCAAAAAAAATATAATTTTCAGGGTTAGTATATCTTAAATCGACATCTTTATCATACATAGAGAAAGCTTTAAACGACAGATTATTCTCCTCATTTTGTGCAAGTAATTCATTAAAAACTTTAATCAATGCTCTGCAAACTTTTTCGATGCCACCAGCTAAACTAAAAGTATAAAGTGTAAGAAAAAGTATTCTGTTATTTTGCATTTAATACCTGATAGACTGCCATCATTTTAGCCCAATGCACCTTACCATTTTTAAAATCATTAGTTGCTTTATCGATGTAAGGATTTTCAGAAGCCTTTAATCCATTTAAAAAAAACTGATTATGCTTTAGCCAATTTTGAAATGGGAATGTAAAGCCCATTTTATTTCTGTTCCAAATTTTTTCCGGTAATATGTCCTTAAAGGCATCTATTAAAAGGCTTTTTGAGCGCAAGCCTTTATACTTTATGTTATTATCAATTAAGGCAATAGCAGTAATAATTTCATTATCTAGAAATGGTACACGTACTTCTACACCATGCTGCATGCTCATAAAATCAGTATCTTTTAATAGCTGATTTTGCATGTAAAGGTTGGTTTCTAGCCAAGATGCCTGTTCTTCATCTTTTAAATGATTAGGAATGTTTACCTTGATGCTGTTTAAAATTTTATCTACTTGGTTTACAGATAAATTTAATAAATGAGCAATTTCTTGTGGGGCAAAAAGACCTCTTAAAAACAGATATTTCCCTACTCCATTTTTATAACTTAAATAGTAACTTCTTTTTAAAGACGAACTGTTAAAGTATTTCCCAGATTTAAGTAGAAACTTAGGAAATTTTGATAAAGCATTTACAACTTTTATACGCTTAAAAGATGGATAGCCACCGAAAAGTTCATCGGCACCGATGCCTGATAAAACAGCCTTTAATCCATTTTCTTTAGCGAAATAATTGATAAACCAAGAATTGATGCCATCAGTAGTTGGCTGATCCATTGCCTGTAAAGCTGTTGGAAAATGCTGACTAAATATTTCTTCGTTGATGGTATATTCAGAGTGCTTTCCTTTTATTTTAGCGCTAATTAAGTCTTGATATTGTTTCTCTGAAAATTTTTCATCATCGAAATTTATCGAAAGTGAATTTATAGATGCACCTTCATATTTATCCGCTAAAAGACTAATTATACTGCTATCAATTCCTCCGCTTGAAAATACGCCAATCGGTGCATCGGCAATTAAATGTTTTTTAACTGCTTTCTGCAACAATTCTTTAATCAATACTTCCGCTTGTTTTGATGTATTAATTTGGTAATTCACCTTTTTATTGTTGAAAGGCTTTATCTCGAAGATATTTGTCTGCAAATCATATTCTAAAAAATTGCCCTTCGGCAATGCATAAACATTTTTAAGTGTTGTTGTAGGTTCGGGTAAATGCCCAAAGGCTAAAAAATATACCTTCCAATTGGGGTTCTCTGTATAAGAATATGAGATATTTTTGAAGGCTTTCACTTCAGATGCAAATACCAGGTTTTCTGTTGCGGTTGAGTAATACAAAGGCTTTATTCCCGATTTATCTCTAACAAGGTAATTCAATTCTTTCTGCATATCGTACAATGCAAATGCAAACATCCCACTTAATTTTTCAAAACTTGCTGTCCCCCAAGCCTGGTAAGCTGCCAGAATAACTTCGGTATCGCTTTTTGTTCGAAATTTGAAATTTAGTAGTGTCAATTCTTCTTTCAATTCCAGGTAATTATAAATCTCACCATTAAATGTTATCACCAAATTTCCTTCATCATAAAACATCGGTTGATGCCCATTTTGACTTAAATCTATAATCGAAAGTCGCCTGTGACCAAAGTGAAGCGATTTTGAATCATTGGTATAAAAGCCTTCATCATCTGGCCCTCCATGTTTCATAACATCACACATAGCTTTTACATCATTTTCCAGCTGAAGCGAACTTTTATTTTTATCGATAATTCCGGCTATGCGACACATTTATCGATGTTTATGGTTATAATATATGAGTTGTTAATGATTGCCACTTTACACAGCTTCGCCCTTTCAGTCACATTTTTAATTTGAAAACGTACCGATTAGTGCTTAAATATTTTTGCTATTAATGTGTTAATTTATCACCACATTAATAAAAGTGTTTAATGTAATGGCTCTATAAAAGCCATTGAAGTATTAATTTGTATCGCAAAGCCCATATTATCTAATCGTAATATAATGCGTTGTTTATTTTGAAATGAAACCAGTTCTGCTACCATATCTTTAAATGGACCGGCTTTGATAATTACTTTTTCACCCGGATTGATTTTATAATTCAGAACCTCCAATTCGGCATCGGTAGCTAACAATAACTTTAAATTTTCAATTTGTTTTTCAGGCATAGATGAAATTTGACCTGAAAAATATAGGAATCTGGCAATGCCATTCGTCATTAATACTTCCGAATGTTCTTTAGCTGAAATATAAACGAAAAGATACGATTTAATTAAGGGTTCCTCAACAATTTTCTTTCTATCGCTCCATTGCTTCAGCTCTTTTTTTAATGGAATATATGCAGTAATATTTTTACGCATTAGTTCTTGATAGGCTTTTTTTTCAGCCCTCGAACGCGTATAAACCGGATACCATCTGTAATTATTATCAATCATTAATTTAAAAAGCTTTATATCTAAAAGCGAATACTATCCACCACCTTAATTATTAATTTTTTACTATTACCTATTTCTTTTTCCAAAACATCCACCATTTTCTATTTTCATCATCGTAATATCCCGAACCTGAATAACCGCTGTAATCAGAATAATAATAAGTGCTATTGCCACCACCACGGCATAATCAGTTGTATAATAGTTGGCGTACAACGCATCGTCTCCAAAAGCATTTAGTACAATCGCCAAATTACTTAAGCCATATTCACGAGATAATCTTTCTGGTATCGCAGCGGCACGTTGCTGTGAAACACCAGAGCGGATAACAAAAAGATTTACATCAGACGATCTGATTAAAGGAATCGCATCAGACACTAAACCAACAGGAGCTGTATCTATCAAAATGTAATCGTAATGAGGTTCTAGCTGTGTTAATAATTCTCTCATGGCAGCTGTATGCAACAATTCAGACGGGTTTGGCGGCACCGGACCAGAAGGAATAAAATCGATTTGATGAACCTTATCGTGTACAAGAACATCTTCTAAAATAGCCTGATTGGAAAGTATAGAACTTAATCCCTTACTATTGTCGCTACCAAAAACCTTATGCAATTTCGATTTTCGTAAATCGGCAGCAATTAATATTACTTTCTTTTCGATTAAAGCGAGCGTGCCTGCTAAGTTTACGGTAACAAAAGATTTTCCCTCTCCAGAGATTTCGGAGGTTATGCAAATAATTTTACTTTGCTTATGGCTAGCTAAAAAACTTAAGTTGGTTCTAACAGAACGTACAGATTCTGCAAATACAGATTTTGGTTTGGCAATAGAAAGTGCTTGACGGCTGTCTTTATCAATATAATCTGGAAATTTCCTAATTACACCAATAATCGGTGTGTTTGTTAAACCTTCAACCATTTCCTTATCGTATATGTAAGGATTTAAAAACCTAACCAGCAATATTAATCCTATTCCTCCGGCCAAACCTATCACCAATGCAGTTGTATAAGTTTTGTTTTCATTTGGCGAAATTGGATAGAATGAAGGGTAAGCAGGATTCACAATTGACGCACCCGGAACAATTGCTGCAGCGTTCATTTCGGCTTCAAGTTTTTTCTCTGATAAGTACGATCTAACTTTATTATTTACTTCGAAATTGGCCTGAAGCTTTACAAAATTTTGCTCTTTCGTAGGAATGGTACTAATGTTTTGGTTTACACCTGCAATCTGATTATCAATGTATCTTATGGTTCGCTCATTTTGTTCACGAAGCAACCTGATGTTATTTTTAATAGATGATTTAACGGCAGCAATCTGCTTATCAATAGTTAAAACGGGTTGAGATTCGGGATTGAATTGAGATAATTTAACTTCTCTACTCGCTAATAAAGTATTTATTTGGCCCACCAAGCCACCAAGGTTATTGCTCAGTTCGCCTTCTAAATCAATGCCGATTTCGATTTTATTTCTATTGTTGTTAACCTGTTCTTCTAACTGACTAATGCCTAAAGCCTTTAAATTTAGCTCAGATTTTTGTTTCTCCAGGTCGCTAAGTTTTCCTACCGTCAGAGTAGTTGCTGATGATAAATCAACAATTTTGTTTTGGGTTTTAAAGTTTGCTAAGTTACTTCCTGATTTGCCCGTTTCGGTGTTTATAAAGCCAAGTTGGTTATCGATAAATTCTACCGTTTGCCTTGCAGATCTTCGTCGCTGAATAACATCATAAAGCACATATTCTTTCATAATGGCATTAAGAATATCGGCAGCAAATTGTGGGTTTCCATCGGTTTGGCTTAAGCTCATAACATTGGTAAACCTTGCTGCTTCGCCAATATTTAAACCGCCCATAGCTCGACCAATAAAATCCTCTTTTGTGTTAAACTTAAATTGATAAATGCTTTTTGGAGGAATCTTATCGCGAATCCGAAAAATCATATTGCCAGCGTTTATGTTTTCTCCATAACGATAGGTTTTTTTTGAATCTTCCAGCGCATTTTTAATTGTGAAACTTTGTTCGTTTATAGCTTCTACCTGATAAAGCGATCGCTCGAAATTTACACTATCTTGCTTTACAATTTCAATTACAAATGGAACATTAGGATAGGTTTCTGTTGTTCTTATTCTACCTTTTATATAATAGCTTATCTTGTAATCGATGTTTTTTACGGCGTTTAAAATAACTTCGTTGCTTCTAATAACAAAACTTTCTGCCTGTATTTTATCTGTGTAATTATAACTTTGCATGGCAGCTTGCCCGCCTGTGCTTATTGCGGGGTTAGCGTCTTCTAGCTTAAGCGATGCACCTGTTTGATAAACTGGTGGGGTATACCACAGGTAAATTTTAGCAACTATTAATACAATTACAACCATGCCGGCAACCCAATACCATCTACTTAAAAAAACACGAAATATTTTATAAAAATCTATTTGCTGACTAACAGATTGTGGCTGAGCTGGAGTTGGGTTATTTTCCATCATCTGGTTAGGCTAAGTATTAATATCCCTAAATTTACCACTACCAAAATTGGTTGTATCACATTGTTAACACTAGTTAATTTTTCGCTAAGTGCGGCACTTTTTGTAGGTTGTAGAATTATAATATCATTGTTTTGAAGCACTAATTTTTTGCTTGCCAAACTATTTATATCAGATAGGTTTACATAAATTATCTCCGGATGATTTCTATCACCTCTAATAATTTTTAATGTTTTTGGGTCGGCAGTTTTTGTGATTCCACCGGCTTCACCAATAATATCTATAAGTGTGGTATTTTCTCGCTCGATAAAAAAGTTGCCTTGTTTGCTAAACTCACCTAATAGCGTAACTTTTAGGTTAACGATATTTAGCTCGATTATGGGGTCTTTCAGTAGTTTTTGCTTATACAAATCCTGAATTTTAATAGCAGCTTCTCGTCTAGTTAAACCTGCAATTTCTACTTTGCCAACGGCAGGTAGGTTTACCTGCCCGTCTAAATCTACCGGATAGGAGAGTACGTTTTGTCCGTTATAATTATTAATGTTATTGTTAGTTTGATTTGTAAAATTGCTGCCTGCTGTGGCGCCAAATTCGGGGTTTTGAACATTTCTGATGGCTATCTTATCATTAACCTTTATTTTGTAGTAAGCATCTGATATGCCTCGGTCATTTACTACATAAACTTGCTTGATGGTATCGGTAACTATATCTGTTGGTGCATTAAACAGACTATGTTTCTTGCGGACGGAACAGGCGCTAAAAAGGAATAGTAAGGAAAACGTGATAAATAAATAGATGTGTTTACTGTTGAAATTCTCTATCATAAAGTGCTTCTCCCTAATAATTTGTTAGTTAAACAAAATGATTTTAAATGTTCTCAGAAAAAAATATTTGGCTTATTCTTAACTAGAACTGTTTGGTTATAACCGTAATTTAGCAATTTTTATTAATAATTACCTATAATTGGTTAATTTAATGCTAGTTGTTGTTTAAACAGTAAATACTGTATATTTACTTATCCTTTGTTGTTATAGCATATCCCATAAAATTCATTTTTATGGGAAAGTTTATAATTTTAATTCTTCTGTGTTTTGGTTCTGTAAAGTCTTTCGGTCAAATACCAAATACATGCTACTATCTTTCTGGCGGTAGGCTTTACACTAATCCTGCACGTACAGTTCCGAGCGGTGGCATTACGGCGATAAGTCAATGCTCGAACGGCTATAGTGGAACTCCAAATTTTACTGTTAATAATTCCCCGCCTGTTTCATTTATTTCGCAAACATTATGTCTTTTAGGTGGAGGAAATTACTATAATGTAAATTGCCCCCTCGATGACTACGTCTGGTTTTTAATACTACCAATCGGCATGATTGGATTTCGATTCATGCGTAAGCGTGAGTTATCTTATTAGGATTTTTCATATCTAATTAATTTAAAGGTTTTAATAGCTTTATTTAATGCTGATTTATGAGAACCGAAGCAGCTATTTATTCACTCCAATTCATGGTGTGAATATCCGTAATAATATTTTCTATTAACCATAATTGGCCAACTAATTGGACTCTGTTCAGATAATGAACAAACAAGAAATCAACAAAAGTAAGTGAACAAAAAGAACAGTTAAATGGCTTGCTAGCTTCGGTAACTTTGAATAATTTACTTCATCCCTATGAAGCGTTTAAAGCTTGTTTTATTGATTTTATTAGCTTCGTATTTTCAGAAATCTTTTGCACAAACTGGGTGTTTGGTCTCAAGTAATAACACAGTTTATACGGTTCAAGATAACTCACTTGGTAGTTTATTAACTACGATCTTTGGTAATCCTGTTTATCTACCAAATCCAAATGAGCCAAGTGTATCTGCTTGTGTATCGAATTCTCAATTTAGATGGGTAGGGGCTTCGCAAAATTGTACAGTTTGCCCACAGGGTTATGCTACAGTTTTAGGTACAGTAACTGGTTGCAATGGGGTTAGGCTTACTGGTATAGTTGCAAACCGCACAGTTGTGCAATGCAACCTAGATGATTATTCTTGGGCTTTTGGCTCTATTGCATCAATTTTTGCGTTTTTTATGATAAGACGAACAAGAACATCACAGCTAAATTTATCACAGGTTTAGATAAGCTTAACAACCAGAGATCGATTGTTAATTTTCCTTTACATTATTAATAAGTTGCTTTTTTTAGTTAACGTCACCCTGAATTTATTTCAGGGTCTTTTTAGCAGGAAAAATGCTGAAATGAATTCAGCAAGACGTGTGGCACAAGCAATACGGCGTTAAAAC
The DNA here is from genome assembly GCF_042650845.1 of Pedobacter lithocola. Lineage (NCBI taxonomy): Bacteria > Pseudomonadati > Bacteroidota > Sphingobacteriia > Sphingobacteriales > Sphingobacteriaceae > Pedobacter > Pedobacter lithocola. The sequence continues at coordinate 55,535 of NZ_JBHSBW010000009.1, forward strand.
AGCAGAATATCAAGTTAAGTAACAGAACTCAGCTTGACTATAAAATCCTATTCTAAAATTTTATAAACTTGTCAATCTGCTCATTGGTAAATTTAATGGTATCTTCCTGAATCAAATTGCCTTCCGCATCAAGCTCAGTTTTTATATTTGGAATGTGTAAACGAAGCGGCAAAACATTTAAATGTATGTAATGGCAAACCCCGGTAAAATGGTCAACTCCTCTGATATTACCATACTTACCCGATGAAATTCCAATTAAAGCTGCTTTTTTATCATAAAAACTTTCCGGGAAATTGCATGCATCAATAAGCACCTTTAAAACACCTGGGAAACTTCCATTATACTCCGGCATTATGAAAATGAATTTATCAGTTGCAGAAATTAAATCCTGAATTTTTTGAAAAGCTTCCGTCCGTTTACCAAACATATCGCTATTTAAAACATCAATTGGTAAATGCTCTAAATTCAGTAGGTTAGATTCCTCACCTTTTAATTTAAGTTGCTGTTGGTAATATTTAGCCACTTTTAGCGTATTGCTATTGGGTCTGTTTGTTCCGGCTATTATTGTAATCATGGATGAATTGTTAATAAGATGTGTAAAACCCAAAAGCCCTTATTGCTAAAATTACCATATAGTTTGTATCTTAGCTGATTGATAAAAAGGGCGTAAACAACGCAAAAATAGAACTTTTTGCCGATTAATTGGCAACAATTGTACAGCCCAAACACACATTAAGTAAACTTCGGATACATAGATGAGCAAAATTATTGCATTAGCAAATCAAAAAGGTGGCGTAGGTAAAACAACATCATCCATAAACCTGGCTGCAAGTTTGGCCGTATTAGAATATAAAACTTTATTGGTAGATGCTGATCCTCAGGCAAATTCGACTTCGGGTATTGGTTTCGACCCACGGAATATAAAAGACAGTATCTACGAATGTATCATTAACGATATCGATCCTTTACAAGCCATACAAAAAACGGAAACACCAAATTTAGATTTATTACCTGCACATATTGATTTGGTAGGGGCAGAAATTGAAATGATAAACCTTAATAACCGCGAATATAAAATGAAAGCGGTTTTAGAAAAGATTAAAGATCAGTATGATTTTATTATCATCGATTGTTCTCCATCATTGGGTTTAATTACGATTAATGCACTAACCGCTGCAGATTCGGTAATAATTCCTGTTCAATGCGAATATTTTGCTTTAGAAGGCTTGGGTAAACTACTGAATACAATTAAAATTGTTCAAAACCGTTTAAACCCTGAATTGGAAATTGAAGGGATTTTACTTACCATGTATGATGTGCGCTTACGTTTATCAAACCAGGTGGTAGAGGAGGTAAGAACGCATTTCCACGAGTTGGTTTTTGATACCATTATTCAGCGAAATACCCGTTTAAGTGAGGCTCCTAGTTACGGCGTTTCGGTTATTATGCATGATGCAAATTGCAAAGGCGCAATAAATTACCTTAACCTTGCCCGCGAAATTGTTAAGAAAAACGGCTTGTTAAAAGAGGAAGAAAACATTGATACAGCAACTTTATAAATCATAAATGACATCTTTTCAGCGAAAAACAGGTTTAGGAAGAGGGCTAAGTGCGCTTTTAGATGATAGCGATTCTTCTCATCCGCCGAAGCAGAATGTTAATCATATTAGCGAAACCGAACAGATTGGTAACATCAGTCATGTAAGTTTAACCGAAGTTGAAACCAATCCATTTCAACCACGAACCGAATTTGACCAGGTTGCACTAAATGAACTTGCCGATTCGATAAAAACTCAAGGATTAATCCAACCCATTACCGTTAGAAAAATTGGTGCAAATAAATACCAGTTAATCTCTGGTGAGCGAAGATTTAGAGCGTCGAAGCTTGCTGGTTTATCTCAAATACCTGCTTATATCCGTAGCGCAAACGACCAACAGATGTTGGAAATGGCATTGATCGAGAATATCCAGCGGGAAAATTTAAACGCAATTGAAGTAGCTTTGAGTTTTCAAAGGATGATTGATGAAGTTGGTTTAAAACAAGAACAACTTGGCGAACGTGTTGGTAAAAACCGTACAACGGTTACAAATTATCTGCGTTTATTAAAACTTCCTCCTGCAATACAAGCTTCCATCCGCGACCAGCGAATTTCTATGGGTCATGCCCGTGCTCTAATTAATGTAGATGGCGTTGATAAACAATTGTTTATCCATCAAGAAATTTTAGATAAAGGTCTTTCTGTTCGTAAAGTAGAGGAACTTGTTCGCAACCTCCAACATACACCATTTAAAATTGAAGATAAGCCTAAACCAAAAAGCGCTTCGTTTCAATATCAGAAACTGCAAGATGATTTGGCGTCTAAATTCGCTACGAGAGTAAAATTAAAAGTTAGTCAGAACGGTAAAGGAGCAATAGAAATTCCTTTTGTTAGCGATGATGATTTGAATAGAATTTTAGAATTATTAGATTGGTAATGCTGAAATTCAAGAGGTTAATATCATTTTCTTTATTTGCATTTTGCTTTGTAAATCTGGCTTCAGCACAGGTTAGAGATACGCTATTAAAACCTATTGATACCATAAAAACAACTCCAATACGTGTTGTTAGGATAGATTCACCGAAGAAAACGACTGATACAGCGAAAGCGAAATACGTTAATCCTGGTAAAGTTGCAGCTAGAAAGGCCGTACTAAAATCTTTAATTATTCCGGGTTGGGGGCAGTTATACAACAACCAATTACTTAATGAAAAACTTAATGCCAAAGGTGAAAAAACTGGTCATTTCTGGCAGAAAACATATACGTTAAGCAAAGTCGGAATCATTTATGCCGGTTTTACCCTGCTAACTTTATCATATATTGATAATGATAAACAGTATAAGATTTTTTTAAAGGAGGCGCAATTTAGGGGATTAAATTCGGGGCAAACAGAGAATAAAACATTAGATAGATATAGTGATTCTAACCTACTTAACAATCTTGCCATTTTTAAAAGAAACAGACAGATTGTAATTTTCTCTTATTTCGCGGTTTACGCAATAAATGTTGTTGATGCGTATGTTGCCGCTCGCTTAAATTATTTTAATATAGATGATTCTCTGTCGATGAAAATTACACCATCATTAATGAACAATCCCACCGCTATGTATGGCTTTAATGCCACACCAGCTTTAAAAGTATCATTACGATTTTAACCAAATTAAATAAATATCCCGATGAAAATTGCGCTTTTAGGATACGGCAAAATGGGCCAGATTATAGAGAAATTCGCTTTAGAACGCGGTCATGAGATAGTTTTAAAAATTTTTATTGATAATCAAGACGAACTAACCCGTCAAAATTTAAAAGCTGCTGATGTAGCCATCGATTTTAGCACGCCAGATTCTGTATTAAACAATATCTATACTTGTTTTGATGCTAATGTGCCTATTGTTGTGGGAACAACTGGCTGGTATGGCAAATTACAAGAAGTAAAAAATGAATGCAATAACAGTAACAATACTTTACTGTATGGGTCTAATTTCAGTATTGGCGTAAATTTATTTTTTAAATTAAACCAAACTTTGGCAAAACTGATGAATAGTTATCCTGCTTACGAAGTTCAGGTAGAGGAAATTCATCATACACAAAAGCTTGATGCACCAAGTGGTACAGCAATTACCATTGCAGAAGGCATTGTAGATAATTTGGATAGAAAGACAGAATGGTTAAATGAGGTTGTAGGTACAAATGTAGAAATGTTCCCGAAAGCCGACCAACTATTGATAGAATCGCACAGAATAGAAAACATACCTGGAACGCATACCGTAATTTACAGTAGTGAGGTAGATGAAATAGAAATTAAACATACCGCTCACAGTAGAGCAGGTTTTGCATTAGGCGCTGTAGTAGCAGCCGAGTGGCTCGAAAATAAAAAGGGCTTTTTTAGTATTACAGATATTTTTGAATAGAAGGTTGAAGGTAAAGGGTTAGAAGGCATAAGGCTCATAGTCCAAGACTGAAAAAACGGACAAAATATTAAATAGTAGATTAATAATCACACAAGAGATATTTTCGCTTTGCGCTCCCTCTTCTATGGAAAGAGAGCGGGTGAGGCTTTAACTAAACAAAAAATATGAATTATAAATTCTGGCAGAAAAAAAATGATGCCAATAAAAAGAAAAAATCCAAAACCCGCGAATGGGTAGATGCAATTGTTTTTGCGGTGGTAGCGGCAACAATTATCAGGGTGTTTTTTATTGAGGCTTACACCATTCCTTCGGGTTCGATGGAACGCTCTTTATTAATTGGCGATTTTCTTTTTGTAAGTAAAGTTAATTATGGCGCACGTATCCCTATGACGCCTGTAGCTTTTCCTTTTGCGCACCACACTATGCCACTAACAACATCAACCAAAGCATATTGGGACGGTGTTCAATGGAAATATCATCGTTTACCAGGCTTATCAGAAATTAAACGCAACGATGTTGTTGTATTTAACTTTCCTGAAGGTGATACCGTTGCGGTAGAAAATCAAGTTCCGAGTTATTATGATTTGGTTAGACAATATGGTAGAGAAGCAATTCATAGTCAGTTTACTATTACCAGCAGACCGGTAGATAAGCGTGAAAACTTTATTAAACGATGTATTGGTATTGCTGGTGATGTTATCAGCATGAAGGACGGAATTGCGAACGTAAATGGTAAAGATGAACCATTAAAAAGCACTGGAATGATGCCTTACCGCATTGAATTTAAAACCATGAATTTTAATTATGCTGTTTTTGATGATTTAGATTTAAAAATGGGCGATATGCAACCAGATGGTCCGAATGCATATATTGCCGAAATCTCACCAGAAATGGCCGATGAAATTAAAGCTTTTGATTTTGTAAAGTCGGTAAAAATGAATGCAGCTCAATCTTCGGTTATCGAAGCTGGTGGTTTATTTCCACACGACCCAAATCGCGTTTGGAATAGAGATAATTTTGGACCAATAAAAATACCAGCTAAAGGTTGGACCGTTAAAATTGACAGCAATACCATGCCTTTGTATTACCGGGCTATAAGAACCTATGAGGGGAACAAAGTGGAGCAAAAAGGTAAAGATTGGTACATTAACGATAAACTTGCCACATCATACACATTCAAACTAAATTATTATTGGATGATGGGCGATAATCGCCATAACTCTGCCGATTCTAGATATTGGGGCTTTGTACCTGAAGATCATGTTGTTGGTAAAGCTTTATTTATTTGGATGAGTTGGAATAGCGAAGGTTCATTCTTACATAAAATTCGATGGAGTAGATTATTAAAAGGAATTCATTAAATCGATTAAATTCAAAAACGACTTACACAAACATGTAAGTCGTTTTTTTATAGTTAGTTATTCTTTTTAATTTTTTTAAAAAGATTATATAAGTTTTGTAAATTTTTATTAAGTTTGTTTAACAACCAAACTTAAATGTCTGCAATAGTTAAGAAGAACGTTCAGCTTAAAGCTGATATCATCAAACACCTTTACTATAAAAAACTTTTATCTCTAACAGATTTAAGCAAGCTTACTATGAAAAGTTTGCCACTAGTTACCTCCATAGTCAATGGGTTGGTTGAAGGTGGTCAGTTAATCGAACAAGGTTTTGCACCATCAACAGGCGGTAGGCGAGCGGCAATGTTTCTTATAAATCCCGATTACAAAAAATACATTGTTGCCGTAGCAATGGATCAATTCATCACCCGCCTCACCATTTACGATTTATCGAATAATAAAATACTACCTACGCAACTGGTAGATTTAGACATGTCTGCACAAAATAGTGCCGATTTGCTAATCGAATTCATAAACAAATGCATCGAAAAATCTAAACTAGATAGAACAAACTTATTAGGTGTAGGCATTGGGATGCCAGGCTTTGTAAATGCAGATTTGGGTATAAATTACTCTTTTATGCCGGTAGAAGGTGGAAGCAATTTGCAAGGTTACTTATCTAAACAATTAGATTTACCAATTTTTCTTGATAATGATTCGAGTTTAATTGCATTAGCCGAACTTAATTTTGGTGAAGCTGCTGGCTTAAAAGATGTTTTGGTAGTAAACATTGGATGGGGCACAGGTTTAGGGATGATTGTTCATGGCAGTTTATACCGTGGAAGCAGCGGTTATGCCGGTGAGTTCAGTCATATTCCTCTATCTAGTTCTGATACACTTTGTTCTTGTGGTAAACGCGGATGCCTTGAAGTAGAAACATCTCTGCTGGTTATGGTTCGTAAAGCAGAAAAGGCTGTAGCTGATGGCGAACCCACCATAATGGCTGAACTTTTTAAAGATACAAGTAAGCACCACGCCGATCATTTTCTTGATGCAGTAATTAAACAAGATTCAGTAGCCATCTCTATACTATTTGATGCGGCTTTCCTAATTGGAAAAGGGCTTGCTACGCTAATTCACATCATGAATCCTGAAAGAATCGTTTTAAGCGGTCGCGGAGCAAAAGCCGGAAAAATGCTTTTACCACCAATACAGCAGGCAATAAATAAATTTTGCATTCCCCGGGTGGCAGATCAAACCAGTATTGTACTTTCTAATCTTGCAGAGCAGGCAGAACTTTTAGCTGCGGCTAGCCTGCTGGTAGAACATAGCAATTTCGACTAATCATAATAAACAATACAATATGGCTAAACAAAAATCGTAAACAAACATCCCCAACAACCAACTAATCAATTAAATACTAACTACAAAAAAATGAAAAAAATGTACTTAAAGTGCCTAAGTACGCTATTGTTATCCCTTTTTACAATAGCAGCTTTTGCTCAAAAAACTGTTACAGGAACAGTTAGAGATGCATCTGGAGCAGTGCCGGGAGTTAATGTTTCTATAAAAGGAACAACCAAGGCAACTCAAACAGATGGAAATGGAAAATTTTCCATATCAGTAAATCCAAGCGAAGTTTTGGTATTTTCTGCAATTGGTTTTGCCAAACAAGAGGTAACCTATAGCGGCCAATCTACAATTAGCATTTCACTTAAAGAAAATGCAAGCCAGCTTGATGAAGTAAATGTTGTAACTACAGCTCTTGGTATAAAACGCCAGGAAAAATCGTTAGGTTACGCAGTAAGTACTGTTACAGCTAAACAATTAACAGAAGGTGGTAATACCAATTTTGCATCTGCATTATATGGTAAAGCAGCTGGTGTTAAAATTACTACAGCTCCGGGTGGTGCAAGTAGTGCGGTAAACGTTCAAATTCGTGGTATCAATTCAATCAATTATAACCAACAACCACTTTATGTTGTAGATGGCGTAATGATAAGAAACGATGGGCAAAACGGAGCCGCTGGTGCCAACAATAACAATTATTGGGATGATCAACGTGTTAGAGGTAATGGTATTTTAGATATTAATCCTGCTGATATTGAAACATTAACCATTTTAAAAGGTGCAAGTGCATCAGCTTTGTATGGTTCTGACGCAGCAAGTGGTGTTGTTGTAATTACTACCAAAAAGGGTTCAAAAAACAGAGGATTAGGTATCGACTTTAATTATCAGGCTTCTGTTGATAAAGTTGCGTTTTTACCAAACTTTCAGAATACTTATGGCCCAGGTTACGATAGAGAAACTAACGTTGCAAATGGTGCTACCGAAGAAGGATGGATTCCGGATGCTCAATCTCCAAGTGGTTTCAGACCATACTTCAGGGCGTACGCCAATTTCGGTCCGAAGATGGAAGGTCAGCAAGTTAGATGGTGGGATGGTTCTGTAAGAGCATACAATCCTCAGCCAGATAACTATAGAGATGTTTATCAAACGGGTTATACTTCAAATGCAAACGTTGCTATTTCCAACCAAACTGATGGTGTAAACTATCGTTTTTCTGCATCAAGATTAGATTATAAAGGTACACAGCCAGGTAACACAGGTACAAGAAATACTTTTAACCTAAATTCTACCATCAAATTAGCTCCTAGATTAACTGCTGATGTTATTGTAAGCTATGTTAACACACTAACCAAAAACAGACCATATCAATTAGGTCAGGTTTTAGGGTCGTTTAGTGGTTTTTTCAGTAGAGCAGAAGATATGGATTTGATGAAACAAAAATATCAAACCAGCAATGGATATAAATATTCTACGTTCGACCAAACTGCTCGTCCTGAGCCATTCATTTTTAACATTAGAGCAACAAATTTATTAGATTTTTATTGGCAACAGCTTAAAAATAAATACGACGAAAATGAGAACAGGTTATTATCAAGTTTCACTTTAAACTATGATGTTGCAAAAAACCTAAAATTCAGAGGTCGTATTGGTAACGATTATACAAGTGTAAAAACAGAAAATCGTCAATTTACAGAAATACCAAGTGCATTAAACGGTAACACAAGTACAGGTTCTTATACAACAACTCAAGGTCAGTATTCAGTTTTATATGGTGATGCGTTATTAAGTTACACCAATAAAATTGGTGAAGATTTTAGTGTTTCATTAAGCGGTGGCTATCAAGGCAGAAAAGAAAGTTATAAAGACTTAAGAGCAAATACCAGAGATGGATTGGTTACAGAGAATTTCTTTGCACTTTCTAACTCGTTTGGTATAGCAGAAACATCAGAAGCACGTAAAGAACAATTGAAATATGCTTATTTAGGGTTATTAAACTTGAGTTACAAAGATTTCTTATTTGTTGAAGGAACCGCAAGACGCGAGTATGTTTCTACTTTGCCTCCAGGAAATAATCAATACTCATATTATTCAGTAAATAGTGGTTTTGTTTTTAGCGATGTAGTTAAATTGCCATCCTTCTGGACTTATGGTAAATTAAGAGCATCTTATGGTGTAGTAGGTAATGCGCCGCCAATTTATGAAGCAAACGTTTCTTACACTCAAAACTCTTTACAAACCATTAATGGTTCTGTACCATCTATCGTTTCGGCAAGTGCTTACGGTAACTTAGGTTTAATGCCTGAGAAAAAATATGAAGCAGAATTTGGTTTAGAAACTCGCTTTTTAAAAGGAAGACTTGGTTTAGATGTAAGTTATTATGATAACAAAATTAAAAACCAAATTTTACCGCTAGATGTAACCTCTACTAATGGTGCAAAAAGCCAAATTGTAAACGTTGGTGAAATTGGCAACAGAGGTTTTGAGGTTGCCATTAATGCGACTCCAATTGCAGGAAAATTTAGATGGGATACCCGATTAAACTTTTCTACAAACAAATCGAAGGTAAACTCTTTAAAAGATGCTAATTCAGAAATTAACTTCTATTCTTCTGATCAGGCTACCTCTAAAATTGTTGCAAGAGCAGGCGAGGATTTAGGTAACATCTATATCCGTCCACGCAAAACAGATGCAAGCGGAAACTATTTGATTAATGATGACGGTTTTTATGTTATGGACAATTCTGTTTACGTAAAAGTTGGTAACATCATGCCGAAAGCTGTTGGTGGTTTTTCAAATACATTTAGCTATGGCAATGTTGCTTTAGATTTTACTATTGATTACCGTTTAGGTGGCAAAATCATTGCACCAAACTTGAAATTTATGCGTGGTGCAGGTATGTTAGAAAATTCGATGGAATTTAGAGATGCTGCAAATGGTGGAATTGCTTACACAGCGAATGGAAAAACATACAACGATGGTGTTTTATTACAAGGTGTAAACCAAACAACTGGCTTACCAAACACTAAAATTTTATCAGCAGCAGATTATTATTTAACTACGTACAATTGGGGTGAAGGTTCTTTAACAGAAGGTGAAATTTTTAATAACAGCTATGTTAAAATGAGAGAGATAACTTTAAGTTATAAAATTCCTGCATCATTCACTAAAAAGTTAAGCATCACAAATTTAAGGTTCTCGCTAATCGGACGTAACTTGTTTTACATCTATCGTACACTTAAAGATTTAGATCCTGAAGCTCCACTAGGAAACAAATGGTGGTCTCAAGGTGTAGATGTGGGCTCTACAGCAGCATCAAGAAACTTTGGATTTTCTCTAAGCGCAAACTTTTAGCCAACTAATAAAAATAATATTATGAAAAAATTAATCATAAATGCCAGTTTTCTTTTACTGTCTGTAACAGCTTTAGTTGGTTGTAAAAAAGATGTAGATGAAAAATTCAATAACCCTGAAAAAGTACTGGATCCTAACGTGCCAGGTCTTTTTACAGGAATGTTAAATAACGATAGGGTTGCCCAAAAATATTGGAATGTTCGTACGTTTTTAACCCAAATGCCAGGTGTTTACGCTCAAACGTCTTACATCTCCAACGGTAATACAGTTTATCAGCAAAGTGATGGTTATTCTCAACAATATTGGGATGATTTTTACAGCACTGGTGGAAATGGAAGCGGACCAATGGCACTTTACCGTGTTATGGAAACGAAGTACAATTCTTTATCTGCAGCAGAACAAGCTAGTCAGAAAGTTATAATGCAAGCTGCAAAAGTTGTATTGATAGAGCAAGCTGCTAAAATGGTCGATTTATGGGGTGATATTCCATATTCTGCAGCAGGAAGCTTGCCTACAAGCAGCGCAATTACCAACCCGAAATACGATGAGCAAAAGGCTTTATATACCATGTTCATTTCCGATTTGGCGGCTGCTGCAACATATTTCAAAACAGCAACAACAACCAGTGCATTTTCTAAATCAGACATTTTATTAAAAGGTGATGTATCAAAATGGACTCGTTATGCAAATTCTCTGCGTTTAAGGTTGTTAATGCGTATTTCTAAAACTGATGAAGCTACAGCTAGAACAGCTGTATTGGATATGCTTAACAATCAAGCTAATTTTCCATTGGTTGATGGTGGAAATATTGCACTATACAGTCCTGCAAGTTCAGATGTTTTGCTTGCTCCTTTAACAAATAGCACAAGCGATTTGCATGATGCTTTTTTTGAAGGTGCTTGGTATGCAACAGATTACATGCTAAATACTGTTATGGCTCCGGCTAATGATCCTCGTATTCCTGTAATTTATGATAAATTCGGACGTACAGTTGCAGGTAAATTTGTGCCAAATGCAACGTACAAAGCAATGCCAATTACCTTTACAACTGCTCAGCAAGAGTCTAGCTTTGCAGATTATGCTGTGTTAGATTCTGCAACTTTCCTTTACAACCAAAAATTGCCTGGTATCTTAATCACAGCAACTGAAGTAAACTTATTAAAAGCAGAAGCTTATGAAAGATGGGGAAGTACAACAGATGCTAAAACAGCTTACGATAATGCATTAAAACAATCGGTGGCTTTCTACTATTATTTAAATAATTTAAACCAAGGCAGTGGTTTTGTAAATGTTGCAGCTCCATCTACTACAACTGTTGATGCCTGGGTAAATACTTCATCTGCGGCTTATTCGGGTACATCGACTGCAAAATTGCAAAAAATTGCTACCCAAAAATGGACGCATTTCGGTGTATTACAATCTACAGAAGCTTGGTCTGAATACAGAAGAACAGGTTTCCCGGTACTTACATTTCCAACTAATGGTAAGTTATCTGGTTTTGAAACTCCGCCAAATCGTTTGCTGTATCCAGCTAAAGAGAAAACTTTAAACAGCGCTAATTATCAGGTTGTTGTAAGTAAAGATACTCGTATGGGTAAAATCTTCTGGATGCCCTAATCATCCATATAATTTAATTTATTTATTATCCCGGCCAACGGTTTGGTCGGGATTTTTTTTTATAATTGATTATGAAAACCAAAATCCTTATTCTATTCTGCGCCGTGTTTTTATCTATTAATTTAAAAGCCCAGCAAAACGATATTATGCCTCAATCTACTCATTATGAGGCACCAACCGACCCACTTGTTAAACAAAAATTAGATAACTGGCAGGATAAAAAGTTCGGTATGATTATCCATTGGGGATTATATGCTGTACCAGGAATTATAGAATCATGGTCTATTTGTTCTGAAGATTGGATTGAACGAGATACCACAATTTCATACGATGATTATAAAAAGTGGTATTGGGATTTCAGCAAGCAGTTTAATCCCACAAAATTTAATCCGGAGCAATGGGCAAAAGCTGGTAAAAGTGCTGGGATGAAATATTTGGTTTTTACAACTAAGCACCATGATGGTTTTGCCATGTTCGATACCAAAGAATCTGATTTTAGCATAGCAAAAGGTCCGTTTGCTAATGACGCAAAGGCCGATGTAGCTAAATATGTATTCGATGCTTTTAGAAAAGAAGGATTTATGATTGGTGCATATTTTTCCAAGCCCGATTGGCATTCGCAATATTATTGGTGGCAAAAATACGCTACGGCAGATAGAAACAACAATTACGATATAAGAAAATATCCATGGAGATGGAACAAGTTTAAAGATTTTACCTACAATCAAATTGGAGAATTGATGCACAACTATGGTAGTGTAGATATATTATGGCTAGATGGTGGTTGGGTCCGTCCGTTAGAAACTGTTAATGCCGAAGTTTTGTCTTGGGGAGCTAACATTCCAAAATGGAGCCAGGATATAGATATGCCGAAAATTGCAACAATGGCAAGAAAAGCACAACCAGGGTTAATCATTGTGGATAGAACCGTTCATGGTCCTTATGAAAACTATCAAACCCCTGAACAAAAAATTCCGGAAACACAATTGGATTATCCTTGGGAAAGCTGTATGACTTTAGGTGGTGCATGGGGTTTTGTTAAAAACGACTCTTATAAACCTGCTGCAGAAGTGATTCATAAATTAGCAGAAATTGTAGCAAAAGGCGGCAGTTTGCTTTTAGGTGTTGGTCCAAAACCGGATGGAACATTGCCAGAAGAGGTTACAACGAAACTAAATGATATAGGAAAATGGACTGTGGTAAATGGGAAGGCAATTTACAATACTCGAATTACCAAAAATTACAATAGCAACCAAACGTGGTTTACCCAAAGTAAGGATGGCAAAAAGCTTTATGCAATTTATTGCTTAAAATCTAATGAAAAATCTCCTGCATCAATCAGCTGGACGGGAAATTCTCCAAAAAAAGGTACTGACGTAATTTTAATTTCTACAGGAGAAAAAGTTAGGTGGAACGATGTTGATGGCAAAACCACATTGCAATTAAAGGGCAGTGTTAATCAGCCTGCATTGGCATTCGAATTTACGCCTAACGGTTAATCAGCATATATTTTATCCTTCAGAAATGATTTTTAGAAAAATTTTAGTTACTCTGCTTTTATTATTTGCAACAAGCTATAGCCTATTTGCGCAAAACAATAATGGTAAAAACACATCGCAACCAGTCTATAAAAATGCAAAATTAAATGTTGACGATAGGGTAAAAGATTTACTATCCAGGATGACACCGGAAGAAAAGTTCTGGCAGTTATTTATGGTTCCGGGTGATGTTGATGGCATCAAAAAAGGCAGTTATAAAAACGGTATTTTCGGTTTGCAAATTAGTGCACAATCTGGGGGAGGCGGCGAAGCACAACAAATGCTTAGTTACAACACCACGGAAAATGCTTACACCCTAGCTAAAAAGGTAAACTTGTTGCAACACTACTTCATTAACAATACCCGATTGGGAATCCCGATGTTGGTTTTTGATGAAGCGCTACACGGTTTGGTACGGCAAGGTGCAACCGCTTTTCCTCAATCCATCGGTTTGGCAGCAAGTTTTGATACTCTAATGATAGCACAAATTGGAAACTCGATTGCGAAGGAAGCTAAAATAAGAGGAATAAGAGATGTGTTGGCTCCTGTTATAAATATGGCTGATGATGTAAGATGGGGCAGAACCGAAGAAACTTATGGTGAAGACCCTTATTTAACCACGGTAATGGGCTTAGCTTTTATGAAAGCTATCGAAAAGGAAAATGTTGTGGTAACACCAAAACATCTTATTGCCAATGTTGGCGATGGTGGAAGAGACAGTTATCCGATAGAAAAGAATGAGCGATTTTTAGAAGAGATACATTTTCCGGCTTTTAAAGAAGCTGTAATGAAAGGTAAAATCCGTTCTGTGATGACATCTTATAACAGTATAGATGGCACACCAGCCACCTCGAATCATTGGCTTTTAACGGAGGTTTTAAAAAACAATTGGGGATTTAAGGGTTTCGTAATCTCAGATGCCGGTGCGGTTGGAGGCGCAAATGTTTTGCACAACACCGCAAGTGGCTATCACGAGGCAACGGTACAAGCGCTTAACGGCGGATTAGATGTTATTTTTCAAGTTGAATACGAACACTATAAATTATTTATGCCGCCATTTTTAGATGGTAGTATTCCTCAGAGCAGAATTGATGATGCCGTTTCGAGGGTTTTAAGAGCGAAGTTTGAATTGGGTTTATTTGAAAATCCGTATTTATCAGAAAAGGAAGCAAAGGCTTCATTAACAGATTATTCTAATAAATCTTTAGCAAAAAAAGCAGCTTTAGAGTCGTTTGTTTTGTTAAAAAATAATCAGCAAACTTTACCATTAAAGCAATCAAAAAACATTCTGGTTTTAGGTGAAGATGCGATTGAAGCCCGTTTAGGAGGATATAGCGGCACAGGAAAAGGTAAAGTGAGCATCTTGGATGGCATTAAAAAACGAGCAGGAAAATCAGCCATTGTTAATTACACCCAAGGCAGTTTTCGTAATGATAAAGATTATGTTGTTGTAGATTCTTTATATCTCTCGTCGAACAATAAAGTAGGTTTATCAGCAAATTATTTTGAAACAACTGATTTATCAGGCAAAGCCGTTTTAAGTAGAATTGATAAAAAAATAGATTTCATGTGGACGCTTTATGCGCCCGACGAAAAATTGAAAACCGATAATTATTCTGCCAGATGGCAAGGCGAAATCAGCATACCAAAATCAGGAAGTTATAAAATCGGTTTAGAAGGTAATGATGGTTATCGTTTATTTATTAATGATAAAATCGTAATCGACCAATGGGATAAAAGCTCCTATCATGCAAGATTGGTTGATTTTGATTTCGAAGCCAATAAAAATTATCCTATAAAGATAGAATTTAAAGAACCCAAAGGTAATGCGCACCTAAAATTAATCTGGAATTATGGTGTCGAAAATAAGCAAGCTGAAGAATTACAGAAAGCCAAAGACTTAGCTAAAAATACGGATGCCATCATTATTGCAGCAGGAATCAAAGAAGGTGAGTTTTTAGATAGAGCTATGCTAAATTTACCTGGGAATCAAGAATTTATAATCCGTGAGATGGTAAAAACGGGCAAGCCTGTAATCGTGTTGCTGGTTGGCGGTAGTGCTATAAATATGCAAAACTGGATTGATGAAGTGCCCGCTATTTTAAACGTTTGGTACCCTGGAGAAGAGGGCGGAAATGCTGTTGCGGAAACGCTTTTTGGCGATTATAATCCAGCTGGAAGGTTACCCATTACCTATCCTGTGGATGAAGCCCAATTGCCGCTGGTTTATAACCATAAACCTACTGGTAGAGGAGATGATTACAATAATTTAAGTGGCGAAGCACTGTTTCCTTTCGGTTATGGATTAAGCTATTCTAATTTTAAGTACTCAAATCTAAAACTTCAGAAAAATAAAATTAAAATTGGTGAAACAGCAATTGTCACCTGTACAATAAGAAACGAAGGGAAGTATGATGGCGATGAAGTGGTACAACTTTATATTCGTGATGTATTGGCCAGCGTTTCACAACCTGTGCTTGCCCTTAAGAATTTTAAGCGCATTCATTTAAAAGCAGGAGAAGAAAAAGAAGTTGTATTTGAATTAAAACCAGAAACTTTTCAAATGCTTAATAAAGAATTAAAATGGGTTGTAGAACCAGGTGAATTTAGAATTATGATAGGTTCATCTGGTAAAGAATTGCAGCTAAAAGGAACTTTGGTTATTGAGCCATAATATTTGAGAATCTAAACTTCCATGGTCTGTGTCCTCACAGACCATAATAAAGCTAATTCAATCTTTCAATTTTTAGTTTGTCAGCCAATTCGTTTAAATCTTTAACAACTACATCGATAATTGGTATTCCACTAATTTTCCTTTCCTGTTCAAATTCATGTTCTGGCTCACCTGGAATAATTACTTTTTTATCGGGGTCGATTGTTTCGGCGCTTTTAAATCTTTCAATCCAATTATCAAGATGATTTTTAAAATCTTCGGCTGGTCGGAAACCATCAACTCGCATAGCGCCTAAAAAATGACCTAAACCTTCTCCAACTGGATTTGCAGAAGGTTCTAAAAAAGCAACAAAAGGCGGAACCCATGGTCCATAATTGGCGCCAGAAAGCACAGCAGATAAGATGTCAACTGTTGCACTCAATCCATATCCTTTATGGCTTCCGTGGTCTTTATCACTTCCCAAGGGTAACAGCGAACCTCCATTTTTTAGTTCATTTGGATTGGAAGAAATCTCCCCATTCTTGTCCTGAACCCAGCCATCAGGAATGCTTTTATTTGCTCTTTGTGCAATTTCTAACTTGCCATTTGCAGCAGCTGCTGTAGCCATATCTACAATTACAGGTGGGTATTTTCCTGCCGGAAAAGCATAACACATTGGGTTGGTACCCAGCAATCTTTCGCTTGAATAAGTTGGCGCAACTAGCGGACTTGCATTTGTCATACTGATGCCAATCATATCTTGCTCAACCGCCATTAAAGCATGGTAGCCAGCAATACCAAAATGATTTGAATTTTTAACAGAAACCCATCCGCTTCCATATTTTTCGGCTTTTTCTATAGCAACCTTCATAGCAAACGGCGCCACAACTAAGCCTAATCCGGCATCGCCATCAATTGTAGCAGTTGTTGGTGTTTCATGTACGATTTTAATATTTGGAGTAGCATTGATCCTTTTCTTCTCCCATAAACGCACATACCCACTTAACCGGGCAACACCGTGCGAATCAATTCCACGTAAATCAGAACGAACTAAAACATCAGTGGCTAATTCTGCGTGCTCATTTGAACAGCCAATTTTTTTGAAAACACTATAAGTAAATGCCCTAAGTTTTGCTTCGGTAAAAGTTATGAAATTCATTTTTAGTATCAAATATTAAGTAGCAAGACAAGTTTTTTGTGTATTTGCTATGGTCTTTAAGCTGTAATTTTTTAAGGTAGCAACAAGGTAAAATCACCTCCCAATGGTTCAAAGTTTTCAATACACGATGAAAGAAAGTCTTCACCATAATTTACATACATGGGTGCAATGTTCAAAATGCGTTCTTGCAAAGTTCCGCTTGGAAAAAGTCGTTTTTTAACATTTTCTATCTGAGCCAAAGCTATTTCATGCTTGCGCTTTTCGGCCCTGAATAGTTTTTTCTCTAAATTGGCTAATAAATGATTTGTTTTTTGCTTCGCCGAATCAGTAGAAACTGAAAGTGTCTTATCAATTTTGTAGGCATTCAATTTTATCTGGTCGAAAATGCTGTTAATTGCTCTGGTTTCATCAGCTAAAATTAACTGTGCGGTAGAATTTCGTTTAACCCAAATGTTCTTTAATTCTTCAACAGGCAAGAAAATATCTTCCAGTGCGAAACCCAAACTGTATAAATTCTCTGCACTGCGTTTATCAATCAATAAAGCAGAATTACGCAGGAGTAAAACTGGGAAATCAACCTTGTAGAAATCAAAATTTGCTTTTAATTGCATCCAATAGGCTACCTCAGCACCGCCACCAATGTAGGCTATATTTGGTAAAATAATTTCCTGATACATTGGGCGCATAACTACATTTGGGCTAAATCGTTCCGGGTGAGCCTCTATTTCAGCTTTTAATTCTTCTTCCGTAAAACTGATTTCTGTATGATTTACAAGATATTTTCCATTTTCTAAAATCAATCTTTCACGCAAATCATCTTTCAGATAGAAAAAGTTTATATCCCTTCCATTAACCTGGGTTTTATAACCAAGCGATTCTAAATTACCCGAACTTTCGTTGATGTTTTTAGAGCTGTTGTGTTGTGTAATATCTGTAGCAATAACCTGCGAAAACAACTTTTTTAAAGATGGATTATCGGCATTAACGATAACTAAACCATACTTTTCAAAAAGATTATTAACCAAATATCGTGTGGCATCGGCTAAGTTATCATGTTTCAGGTAAGCTTTTTCAACCAGTTTTGCAATGTGCTTACCGTTTTTTGAGATACCCAAATAACCTTGGTAAGCCAGAACAGCTGCTGCTACAGTTTTTGTATTTAATCTACCAGTAGCACCATTAGTATTTTGAATCCAACTGATGTTTTTTTCATCAACACTTACGTGATTAATTTCATCAAAATCGTGGTCTTCAGTCGCCATCCAATAAATAGGAACAAAATTTTTATCGGGATGAGCCATCTTTAATTCGATAGCCAAATTTATAGTGGTTACAATTTTATAAATAAAATAAAGCGGGCCTGTAAAAAGATTTAATTGATGGCCGGTTGTAACCGTAAAAGTATTTGCAGAAGCTAAAAGTTCTATATTTTTTGTAACCGATTTATTAGGCTGTAAATGTTGATATTGAGCTTTCAAAACATCAACTAAAATATTTCTATCGCCTAAAAAGTTTCGGTTTTCTATGGCCTTGGCTAAACCATCTATATCTGGGCGATAACTGTAAAAAGCTTTGAGCTGTTCTTCGTTATTTATATAATCCAAAACCAATTTAGAAAAAGAACCGGTTTCCTGATAAGAAATATATTTAGCCTGCATAATTAGCGAAAGTAGTTCAATTTAAGAACATTTATAATTTGATGTTTACATTTTACATTTAATAAAGAAAATATTCATCTGAAAATATATTTGTCACTAAAAAGTTAAATACTACTGTTTCGGTAGTCTTTATCATAACTTTTCTATCTTTGCCGCAAATAATTATTTAAAATATAAAAGCGTATGCAAAGAAAGCTCTACCTAATCTTAACTTCCCTCATTTTAATCTCAATAAGTTTAAAGGCTCAAACCATAAAGGGTATTGTAAGCGATTCTTCGCGAACCATAATTGGTGCCACAATAACGGTTACTGGCCAAGGCCTAAAATCTGCAACAAATGCTCAAGGTGCTTATCAAATTAAACTTAATACTGCCGGAACATTTACCGTTTCAGCAAGTTATTTGGGCTTTCAAACGCAACAAAAACAGCTTACTGTTGCTGCGGGAGCCACGGAAGAATTAAATTTTACACTTGTAGAAAATAAGAACGATCTGGATGGGGTTGTTGTAATTGGTTCGAGAAGTGCACCGCGTTCGCAATTGGAAACCGCTGTACCTGTTGATTTGGTTGATGTTAAAAAATTAGCACAAAATTCTCCGCAGGTATCATTAAGTCAGATTTTGAACTATGTTGCACCATCATTTACATCAAATGTTGCCAACTTAACCGATGGTACCGATCATATCGACCCGGCATCTTTAAGGGGTTTAGGTCCAGACCAGGTTTTGATTTTGA
Source organism: Pedobacter lithocola (assembly GCF_042650845.1). NCBI lineage: Bacteria > Pseudomonadati > Bacteroidota > Sphingobacteriia > Sphingobacteriales > Sphingobacteriaceae > Pedobacter > Pedobacter lithocola. The sequence continues at coordinate 74,887 of NZ_JBHSBW010000009.1, forward strand.
TTAACGGAAAACGTCGTCACACTACTTCATTAATTAATATCAATGGCAGCTTGGGTAAAGGTTCTGTTGGAACAGATTTAAATGCAATACCAACTGCGGCTATAAAAAGGATTGAAGTTTTACGCGATGGTGCTGCTGCTCAATATGGTTCAGATGCTATTGCTGGTGTAATTAACATCATTTTAAATGAAGATGTTAACAAACTTTCGGCAAGCATTACTGGCGGAGGTTTTGCTGGAAAGCATTCTGATGGTTTAGACGGAGAAACCGCTCAGGCTAATGTAAATTACGGTGTTAAATTAAATGATAAAGGTGGGTTTTTAAATCTTACCGGTTCATTCGATTATCGTGATTTTGCATCTCGTACAACACCATATCGCGGGGTAATTTATACCGATTATAATAACCCTACTTTGTATTCAACACCAACGGGTCTTGATATTACGAATGCAGAGTTGGCAAGAAGAGGGCAAAGTAGGGCAGATTTTGTTCCAAACATTGGACAAAGTAAAAATCGTGGTGGTGCATTATTTTTAAATGCAGTTGTTCCGGTTGCAGATAATGCAGAAATTTATGCATTTGGAGGTTTAAACTCTAGAAATGGTACATCAACCGCATTTTATAGAACACCCAGACAACTTACGCAAACTAACGCTACCATTTATCCAAATGGGTTTTTACCACAAATTGTTACCGATAATGGCGACCAATCTCTAGCAATAGGTATTCGTGGTTCATTGGGCGAGTGGAAAGCTGATTTTAGCAATACTTATGGTAGAAATCAAATTAATTTTACAACAGCAAATACTTTAAATGCATCAATGCTTACGGCTTCGCCAACATCTTTTGATGCAGGAGGTTATGATTTTGTACAGAACAACCAATCTAGATTTTACAAGGTTCTTTAAAAATACTTTAAGTGGAATTAACGTTGCGTTTGGTGCCGAACATCGCTACGAAAACTATAAAATTATAGCTGGCGAAGAAGCTTCTTATGCAAATTATGGTAACGCAATAAATGTAGGTACCACCGCAAATCCCGTTTTAATACCTGATTTTAAAGGGAATCTATCAACCCGCTTTGCTGCTAACGGTGCTGCCTTAACTGGTGGTGCACAAGGTTTCCCTGGTTTTAGTGCAGATAATGCAATCAATGTTAACCGTTCGTCTGTTGCAGCTTATGGCGATGTTGAGGTTAATTTTACTGAGAAATTTTTGGTAGATGGAGCTGTTCGTTTTGAGAATTACTCTGATTTTGGTTCGACGTTAAATTTTAAAGTTGCGGGTCGCTATAAATTTTCAGATAAATTTTTGCTTCGTGCTGCAGTTAGCAGTGGGTTCAGAGCACCATCTTTGCAACAACGCTACTTTAACGCAACATCAACCGTGTTTATTGATGGTGCTTTTGTAGAATCAGGAACGTTTGCAAACGATAGTCGCGTAGCACAATTATTGGGCATTCCGAATTTAAAAGAAGAAACATCAAACAGTTATAGTGCGGGCTTTACCTCTAACTTAGGTAAAGTTAAGATTACGGTAGATGGATACTTAATCCGTATTGATAATCGCGTAATTTACACTGGTGGATTTACTGGTAGCAATGCTGCAACTGCTTCGGCTCAGGATAGGGAAATTTACACCATTTTACGCCAAGCCAATGCCAGTACAGCACGCTTTTTTGCTAACGCCGTAAATACAGAAACTAAAGGTATTGATGCCGTAATTTCTTATTCTACAGGCTTAGGCAAAGGAACTTTAAGAACAGACTTAGCTGGAACAATTTCTAAAACAACACTCGTAGGCGGAATCAATACTTCTCCACTTCTAGCTGGTAAAGAAAGTATTTATTTAGATGAAGCAAGTGTTATTCTATTAACCAAAGTTGTACCTCGATTAAAAGGAAACCTTACTTTTGATTATACCTTGGATAAATTTAACGTGTTTTTGCGTAATGTTTATTTTGGTAAGGTATCGCAACCAACAAACGTTATTGCTAACAGACAAGAATTGCCTGGTAGAGTAATTACCGATTTGGGTTTAGGCTACAATTTAACTAAAAACCTAAAATTAACGGTTGGCGCAAACAATATTTTTGATGTTTATCCTGCAGAACTTTTGGTAGGTAGTCAAGGTACATCTGGTCAGTTATACCCGAATCAAGCACCACAATTTGGTTTCTTAGGTCGTTATGTGTTCACTAGAATTAATGTTAATTTTTAAGTTTAACATTTTACATTAATAAAGAATCTTATCAGTCAGATTGAGCTTGTTGAAATGCCCTAAAAGGCTTTTTACAAGCTCTGTCTGGCTTTTTTTATGTAGGTTACAATCTTTACAGATTGCTTTCTATCGCACCAACTTTCTCCCGATACAAATCAATAGGGGAATCTAAAAGGACAGCGATTATGGTCAATTGTTTATCAAGCTTATCTTCGGGAATTGGAATGTAAACTATTCCTGGAATTTTGCTCCAATATAGTTTGTTATATATTTCATGCGAAAGCATCGTTCCTTCGCCAACAACTCTTATCCTGCTAATGTTATTTTTTAATCCTTTTATGGCAATTGGTCCGGTTGGTTTTCCTTCAACAAAAAGATAAAGTGTTTGTTTATCTGCCGATAAAACTGTTTTACCCTGATAATGTCCTGCAGGAATTCCGGCTGTAGTTTTATACAAAGCTTCTGCATTTTTAACTACCCAATTCTTAATGTTTTCGTTATTCTTTGTTACTCCAGATTTGAAGCCTAAGCCATCAGCAGTTAAATTTGTATTTTGAAATATATTTATTCCATTATTTAAATCTGTAGCTAGCTTTTTAAGATTGATATTAGTTAAATCTTCCTTAGATGAGAACAAGTTTTCCATAGAAATCGATTTCAATTTATCATCAGCTAATATTATGGATTCATTAAGTGAAACTTTTAATACGGTAACATCCTTATCGAAATCGCTCTCATTTGCATATAACAAATAATTAGTTTCATTAAGCTTAACAACTTTTACAGGCGCTTTATTACCAACGATTTCAACCTTATTAATTTTTGATTTTATCCCTGATAGGAGCAATCCATTAGTAGTTTTATAATCTACATAAAGATAAAGCACATCATTATTTTTAGAAAGTGAGGTTTTACCAACAAAATGTGAAGCCGGAATGCCAGCTTGCGTGCCATAAATTGCTTCGCTATGTTTTTTAGTCCAACGGCCTAAATCCTTTAAAATTTTAACCTGTTCAGTGGCAATAGTTCCATCTGCTTTCGGACCAATATCTAGTAGTAAATTACCGCCCATGCTAATGCAATCAACCAATGTACGGATAATCATACTTGATGATTTGTAATGATTATCATACGGTTGATAACCCCAGGAATCGTTCATGGTATAGCAAAGCTCCCAATATTTCGAATCGGGTTTAACAACAGGTACACCTTGTTCTGGTGTTTCATAATCGCCATGCTCATCCAGTCTCGAATTGATAATGATGTTAAGGTTATCGCCTTTTAATATGCTTCGAACTTTATCGGTTTCCCATTCTTTAGGTGTGTGTTCCCAATCGCCATCAAACCAAACCAAATCAGGTTTATACTGTGTAGATAGTTCTTTTAGTTGAGTTTGGTAATAGTTTACAAAGTTATTCCACCGTTTTGGTTCGGTTATAAAATCATAGCGTTTTCTTTCACGAGTGAAAATATCATAATCAGGATAACTCCAATCGGGCAGGGAAAAATACAAACCAGTTTTCAAACCCGCATTTTTTAAATTGGCTATAAAGGGAGTTATCAAATCTTTTTTTGATGCACTGTTTGATAGGGTAGTAGTTGCTTTGGGCGCTTTTGTATCCCAAAGGGAAATCCCATCATGATGTTTAGTAGTAATCACCGCGTATTTTGCGCCACTTTCTTTTATCAGATTTACCCATTCTTGAGGATTATATTTTGAAGCATTAAATCCTTTAAGTTGTTTCATGTACGCATCGTGGTCGATGTAGTTATTGTAAAATGCCCACGATTCGGAAATCCCATTAACAGAATATATGCCCCAATGAATGAATATACCAAGTTTTGCATCAGCAAACCATTGCATTTTTTCATTCGGTGTAGGTGCTTTTTGAGCGAAAATATTTATGCTTTGGGTAAGTATTAAAAAGGATAAAAGAGGTTTTAAAATCCGCATGATTAGTTAGTAATATGAAGGATTAAATATAACCTTTTAAGATTTTTTAGCAAGAAGAATTATGACATAATACCGATTTAAGAAGCCAAAATTTAGTTCTTATATTATTAAAAATTGGCATTTCTGTTGTACATTTCTTAAAGCAATGTTGCAAGTACTACAGTGGAATTTGGTTTGAACTAAAACTATTTAATAACAAACTCCTTAAAAATTTTTCGCACAAAAAAGCCGTTCCGATTTATCGGAACGGCTGTAAAATATTTGGTTTAATAATTTACCATTTCTTTTTACGGTCGCCACCTTCACGGTTTCCGCCTTCACGACTTCCACCTTCTCTACGTGGGCTACCACCAGTGTTTCCACCTTTATCTTCGCGACTACGGCCTGAGAAATCTCTAAAACCGCCAGCACTACTTCCACCTTCACGACTTCCGCCTTCTCTGCGTCCGCTTCCGCCAGAACTTCTTCTGTCGCCGCCGCCGCTACCACCACGGTAACCACCGCCACCGCCGCTTCTGCGTTCTCCACCAAATCCACCACTACGTCTTTCTCCGCCGCCACTGCGTCTTTCGCCAGCGCCTTCACCGCGACCACCATCTCCGCTTTTTTCAATGCGAACCTGGCGACCATTAAACTCAACAGCTTTAAAGCCTTCGAAAACTTTATCAGCCACATCGTCTTCTACTTCAAAGAAAGAGAAAACACCTTTTAAATCTATTTTACCAACGCTTTTGCCTGCTATTTTACCATTGTTACAGATAAAAGATAACATATCGCCACGTGTAAATTCATCTACCGAGCCTAAGTTAATGAACAAACGAGTGTAACCTTCGCTACCACGTCCGCGTCCACCTCTTTCGCCACGTTCACCTCTTTCACCACGGTCATCGCCAACAGCTGCATTTAAATCAGGTGCTTTTGCATAATAATCTAAGAAACGGTTAAACTCTAACGATGCGAAACGTTTGATAACATCTTCTTTAGATAAATCTTTAAATTCATCCATTATACGAGGAATGTATTGATCAATTTGCTCTACATTAACTTCTACATTATGTACTTTATGTACCAATGAGAACAATTGTTTTTCGCAAACATCAAATCCTGTTGGCAATTCTGCTTTGGTAAATTGTTTACCAATAATACGCTCCAGCTGACGGATTTTTCCAACTTCTTTAGAGTTGATGATACAAATTGAGATACCTGTTTTACCAGCACGACCAGTACGGCCAGAACGGTGGGTATAACTTTCAATTTCATCAGGCAATGAGTAGTTGATTACGTGAGTAACACCGCTAACATCAATACCACGAGCAGCAACATCTGTAGCAATCAACAATTGCATGTTACGCTCACGGAAACGTTGCATTACTTTATCACGTTGTTGTTGTGATAAATCGCCATGTAAAGCATCAGCGTTGTAACCATCTTTAATTAAGTGCTCGGCAACATCTTGTGTATCCAATTTGGTTTTACAAAATACTACTGCAAAAATTTCAGGGTTAAAATCTACAATACGTTTTAAGGCAGCATATTTATCGCGGGCACGAACAATATAATATTCGTGTTCGATGTTTACATTACCAGTGTTTTTTGTGCCCATAGTTAATTCTACAGGGTTATCCATATAGTTTTTAGCTATACGGCGAACTTCTGCAGGCATTGTTGCCGAGAATAACCAGGTTTTTTTGTCATCAGGAGTAGTTGATAAAATGTCGTTAATGTCATCCTGGAAACCCATGTTTAACATTTCGTCAGCTTCATCAAGCACAACATATTTAACAGAAGAAAAATCAATTGCCTTACGGCCAATGATATCCAACATACGGCCGGGCGTGGCCACTACAATTTGTACGCCTTGGCGTATTTCGCGTAGTTGTTGCATAATGTTAGCGCCACCGTAAACGGCAACAACATGAGCATTAGCAACGTTTTTAGAAAAGTTTTTAAGGTCGTTAGCGATTTGTAAACATAACTCACGTGTTGGGCATAAAATTAATGCCTGTGGTTTATTAAGTTTAAAATCGATTAGTTCTAACAGCGGCAAACCAAATGCGGCTGTTTTTCCTGTTCCTGTTTGGGCCAAACCAACGAAATCATTAGTGCCTTCTAACAGTACAGGAATACTTTGCTCCTGAATAGGCGTTGGAGTTTCAAATCCAAGGTCCTTTACGGCATTAACGACGTCATCACTTATCCCCAATAATTGAAATGGGTTTGTCATTCGTCTTTTATTTATTTAAGCCGCAAAGGTAAGGTTAATATTCCGCATTTTACTGATGGTTAGGTAAATAGTTTTTTATGCGAAATAATTGATTTTTAACGAGTTGAAGATTTGATTTTTATTTGTTCGACCAGATTTCACCTTTCCAGCCAGTTTTGATAGATTTTGCCTTCGAAAAATAAGAGTTTTTAAATTTACTGCCTTTAAAAAATTCATTTAATTGAGTTGTCAAAAAATCAAATACTTGGGCTTTCGTTAACCCCTTGTAGTCATTTAAAGGTACTGAAAAGTACATCTCGGAGGGCTCAAATTCAATTTTAACTCTTTGATAGTTTTTTGATACGTCGTAAGTATTTATACCAGTTAAGCAAAGCGTGTAATTATTCTCTCCTTCGAAAACATCAAAATTATATTCAGAGATTGCTTTTTTTGGCATATAATTTTCAAGGATAAACGTTAGCCATTCATTCACTGATTTAAAACGTGAAACAAAATTTGGAGGTGGTGGTTCAACACCATCTTCCTCTATAGTAAAAGAGTCATGTATCACCTCGTTTTGTTTAATATCCACATTTTTTTTTCTAGTACATGCCGTCAATTGTACGATTGATAGCATTAAAAGAATAAGAATGAAGTTTTTGTATTCGACCATTGAAGTTTATAGGATAATCATTTTTCAGATTAAACCCAGATACCTAAATATAAAAAAAAATCCCCAGGAAAAAGGAAACCTGTTTAACAATATCTAACTACATTTTGCACTTGCTTAATATAGGTTCACATTCTTCTTTACAACAGGCATAAAATTGAGCATGTTTCCAGAAATCAGACTTTCGTGATTGTTCCCGCCAAAATTTAACATAGAACGTTACTATGATGAATTCTATTTTCTCTTTGGTTTAGTATATATGAGAAAAGTTTTTCAGAATTTATTTACCTCAATCTTTCTGCAGAGCGAATTAATTTTTCATCCTTATTAATACCAACTATAGCCAAAACACAAAATAAAATCGAAACTGCTGGTAAATATGCTCCAAAATCAAAATGTGCACCATCAATTCCTCCAGGAAGTTTTTGAGCAAAAATACTGCACCAAAAAGCAAATGCACCAATAGCGATAATTGAAAATACGGCAATGCGCTTTTGCAAGGTTCTTTTTCTGAAGTTAAAAATGTTTACAAAACAAAGAAGTGCTACTACTATGTTGGTTATTAATAAAGGTGTGAATTGTTCTTTCAATAAACCCGGACCAGGTTTGCCAACCACATCCTGATATAAGCCAACAGTATGTATAGAAGTTTCTACGGTTTTATTCTCTTTGGTTAAAACCGGTAAAAATAACATTAGAACCAAAACGATTGCAGCTAAAAACAGCCAGATAGATTGTACTCTTTGTATCATGATAAATAATATGATTTTGGCAAATTTAGATTTTTTATTTGGAGGATAAAAGAACATGCATTAATCTTTGTTCTTTAATCATTGCTCCTTAATATTTACACTTTGTTCCTTAATCTCGAAAACGTATTTTTGCATCGCTTTGAGTAAAAAAAGGTATTTCATAAAAATTGCATACGATGGTAGCTTATATCATGGCTGGCAAACTCAACCGAACGCAATTACCATTCAGGAGTTGTTGGATAAAGCTATGTCGATTTATTTTAGACAACCAATTGAAACTTTAGGCTGTGGCAGAACAGATTCTGGCGTACACGCAACAGCATTTTACGCTCATTTCGATGTAGAAAATATTCCAGAAGAAAAGGTTTTGGCTGCAGTTGCTGGCATAAATGCTATATTGCCTCATCAAATTGCTGCATATCAAATTATTCCGGTAGCAGATGATGCTCATGCCAGATTTGATGCAACCGCAAGGGCTTATAAATATTACATTCATTTCAAAAAAGACCCTTTTAAACTCAATCGCTCATGGTTGGTTAAAGATAAATTGGATGTAAATTTGATGAATCAAGCTGCAAAGGAACTATTAAATTATACTGATTTTTCATGTTTTAGCAAGTCAAATACGCAAACTTTTACCAATAACTGTAAAATTGTAAAAGCTGATTTTGAACAATTAAGTGATGGCTTGGTTTTCACAATCGAAGCTGACAGGTTTTTAAGAAATATGGTTAGAGCAATAGTTGGCACTTTGGTAGAAATTGGTAAAGGCGAAATAAACTTAGAAGATTTTAAGACAATTATAGAAAGTAAAAACCGAAGCAATGCAGGGCAATCTGTACCAGCTTGTGGATTGTATTTAGTTAAAGTAGAATATGATTATATAGATAATTTTTAAATGTTACCAGATATCAGTTGTCAGTTACCAACCTGGATTCAAAAAAAGATTTTAATCAATTAAACCTTTAACCGACACAACTTCTAAACAGACAACAGACAACAGACAACAGACAACAGACAAAAATGGCTATAACAGGCGAAGTATATAACACAGGATTGCTGAGACGTATTTTTAAATATGTAAAGCCTTACCGTGTCATATTTATTTGGTCGGTAGTGTTAACGGTATTGCTAGCAGCAATTTCTCCAATTCGGCCATTTTTAATAGGTTACACGCTAGATAAATTTATTTTAAACGGCGATTATAGTGGTTTAGAACGGATGACATTCATCCTTATTTTTATTCTCTTGCTTCAAACCATTTGCCAGTACAGCCAAACTTTAGCTACCAATACTTTAGGTCAGTCGGTTATTAGAGATTTGCGAATTTCGGTATTTAACCACATCACCAAACTTAAATTAAAGTATTTCGATAAAACACCCATTGGTCAATTAATTACTAGAACCGTATCTGATTTAGAAACCATTGCCGATATTTTTTCTGAAGGATTAATTTCTATGATTGGCGATTCGCTGCAAGTGGTTGTAATTGTTGGGTGGATGCTTTATATAGATTGGGAATTAACCATAGTGGTTTTACTGCCTATTCCATTGTTAATAATTGCAACCAGGAAATTTCAAAAAGCTATTAAGGTATCTTTTCAGGAAATTAGAATGGAAGTTTCCAACCTTAATACTTTTCTACAAGAGCATATTACTGGTGTTTCCATTGTTCAATATTTTGCAAGAGAAGAGCAGGAGTTTAAAAAATTTAAAACCATAAACAAAAGGTATCGCGATGCGAACATTCGCTCAAATTGGTACTATTCGATATTTTTTCCTGTGGTAGAATTAATTTCGGCTATGTCTCTGGGCTTGCTGATTTGGTATGGCTCCAAGAGTATTTTGCAAAAACCGCTTGATGTATCTCCGGGAACCATTACAAACTTTATCATGTATTTGGGCATGGTTTACACGCCAATACGCCAGCTTGCTGATAAATTTAATACCCTACAAATGGGTATGGTTGGTGCAGAGCGTGTATTCAAAGTTTTAGATACCGATGAAAGAACACCCGATTCGGGAACAATTGAGCCAAAAAAACTCGAAGGCAACATCGAATTTAAAAATGTTTGGTTTGCATATAATGATGAAAATTTTGTGCTTAAAGATTTATCATTTAGCGTTAAAGTGGGGGAAACCGTGGCTTTGGTTGGAGCAACTGGAGCAGGTAAATCATCAACAATAAATATTCTTAATCGCTTTTACGAGGTTCAAAAGGGAGAAATTACAGTTGATGGAATTGATATTCATAACTTTAAACTCGATTATTTACGAAGCCATATTGCAACGGTCCTTCAGGATGTTTTTTTGTTTTCTGATACGATTTTAAATAACATCACATTAAACAACCCTGAAATTAAAATTGAAGAGGTGATAGATGCCGCTAAAAAAGTAGGTGCTCACGATTTTATTGAGCGACTTCCTGGAGGCTATCAATATAATGTGATGGAAAGAGGAGCAACGCTTTCTGCCGGACAAGCACAACTCATCTCATTTATCAGGGCTTTGGTTCATAATCCTGCAATTTTGGTGTTGGATGAAGCCACATCATCAGTTGATACCGAAACGGAATTACTCATTCAGAAAGCAATAGATAATTTAATGGACGGCCGGACCTCTATCGTTATTGCGCATCGGTTATCTACCATCCAAAAGGCCGACCAGATTATTGTTTTAGATAAAGGTGAAATCAAAGAAAAAGGTACACACCAACAATTGTTAAAACTGAACGGTTATTACAAAAGATTATACGATTTGCAGTTTTCGTCATCTGGAATAGCAAAAGTATAGCTACAATTATCCGCAAGAATTTCTTAATTTACCATCTTCTTAAACTCAATACGAAGATGAAGTCTTTTAAACTATTTGCAATCCTATTTTTCTCATTATTAACACTTAATATTTCTGCTCAACAGAAAAAATATGTAATGGTTATCCACGGTGGCGCCGGAACCATCCTGAAAAAAAATATGACGCCCGAAAAAGAAGCTGCTTATATTGCCGTTTTAACACAGGCATTAAAGGCAGGTTATGCCCAAATTCAATCAGGTAAAAGTAGTCTTGACGCCGTTGAAGCAACCATTCATGTATTAGAAAACGATCCTCATTTTAATGCAGGCAAAGGCGCAGTTTTTACCCATGATGGTAAGAATGAGTTAGATGCGGCAATTATGGATGGAAAGACATTAATGGCTGGTTCGGTTGCTGGTGTTACTACAGTTAAAAACCCAATCTCGGCTGCCAGAGCTGTGATGGAAAAATCGGAGCATGTAATGATGGTTGGCGCAGGGGCAGATCTCTTTGCAAAAGATGCTGGTTTAGAAATTGTAGATCCGAAATACTTTTGGACTAAAGAACGTTGGGACGGTTTGCAACAGGCTATAAAAGAAGACTCTACCAAAGCTGTTTTAGACCATGGAAACAAAAAATCAGAGTTATTAGGAAGTAAAAATCATGATTATAAATTTGGTACCGTAGGTTGTGTTGCGCTAGATAAGGCAGGTAATTTAGCTGCAGGAACATCTACAGGGGGCATGACAAACAAAAAATATGGTCGCGTTGGCGATGCGCCAATCATTGGTTCAGGAACGTATTGCAACAATGAAACCGCAGGCGTATCTTGTACAGGTTGGGGTGAGTTTTATATTCGTAATGTGGTAGCTAAAACCATTTCTGATTTAATGGAATATAAAGGCTTATCAGTTACCGAAGCATCAAAAATTGCATTAGATAAAGTAGGCAAAATGGGTGGTGACGGTGGTTTAATCGCGTTGGATAAGAAGGGCAATATTGCTATGCCTTTTAATACAGAAGGAATGTATCGTGGCGCCATTACAGCCGATGGTAAAATAGAAGTAAGCATTTATAAATAATGAGAAAAAAAGTCCTATTTCTTGTGCTGTTAGCTTTTTCTCTCAGCACCTATGCTCAAAACAAAGGTAATCTGTTTATAATTGGAGGTGGAAATCGTTCTGATGATTTGATGAGGCAAATGCTACAAACCGCTAATTTAAAATCAAACGATTACATCGTTGTTCTGCCAATGGCAAGCACAATACCTGATTCTGGTTTTAAAAGCTTTTCATCTCAAATGAATAAAATTGATAGCCACGTAGTTAAAAACTTCAATTTTAGCAAACACGATGTTAACGATAAAAATTGGATTGATTCTTTATCAGCAGCAAAATTAATATACATTTTGGGTGGCGACCAAAGTCGTTTTATGAAGTCGGTTTTGAAAACGCCAGTTTATGATGCGATTCATAAAGCGTATAAAAATGGCTCTACCATTGCCGGCACAAGTGCAGGCGCAGCTGTTATGAGTAAATATATGATTACTGGCAAGCAACTTTTAGATACCGTTTATAAAGAAACCTTTAATAAACTATGGGATAAGAATATTCAATTTGAAGAAGGCATAGGTTTGCTACAAAACACCATAATTGATCAACACTTCTTAAAACGAAACCGATACAATCGATTAATATCTGCCTTGGCAGCACATCCAAAAATGATTTGTATTGGTATTGATGAAAGTACGGCTATAATAGTGCATGCGAATAAAGCTACGGTGGCCGGTGATAGCCAGGTGATTAGATTAGCAAAACCAATAGCATTAAAGAAAACTGAAAAAGGGCTATTGAAATTTAACCAAGCGGATTTTGGAATTTTTACCGCAGGTGATGTAATTGATATCTTACCTTAATTCATTTTTTCAACACAAAAAATAATTCTATATTTCATTTCCCAAATCCATAAAATGAAATCCATCTTTTCCAATTTAACATTTCAGGTTTTAGTTGCCATAACAATAGGTATCCTGGTGGGAGCATATTTTCCGGAGTTTGCACCAACCGCGAAGCTTATTAGCCAGGGTTTTATTAACCTGATTAGTATGTTAATTGCCCCAATTATTTTTTTTACCATTGTTTTGGGTATTGCACATATGGGCGATATGAAAAAGGTTGGACGCGTTGGTGGGAAAGCACTATTGTATTTCGAAATTGTAAGTACAGTTGCCATTGCAATTGGTTTACTGGTTGCCAACATTCTAAAGCCCGGTGCTGGTATGGTTGCTAAGGCAGGTGATGCAACAAAAATCGCAGGTTATGCAGAACAAGCCAAGGACATGAACTGGGCTGAGTTTTTTCTTCATATTATCCCACATAATGTATTTGCAGCTTTTGCAGAAGGAAATATTTTACAGGTTTTGCTATTTGCTATTCTTTTTGGTTATGGCTTAAATAAATTAGGTAGCGATGGAACTTCTGTTTTAAACGCTTTTGATAAAATTTCGAAAGTGTTGTTCAAAATAATGAAGTTGATAATGCGGTTGGCGCCAATTGGAGCATTTGGTGGTATGGCTTTTAGCATTGGTAAACATGGTTTGCAAAGTATAATCGGCATGGCTAAGCTTATGGGTTCTGTATATCTGACCTGTATTTTATTTATTTTTATAGTGCTAAATGGTATCTGCCGGTATTATAAGTTTAGCCTATGGCAATACTTAAAGTTTATTCGCCAAGAAATTTTAATTGTATTAGGAACATCTTCATCAGAATCTGCACTTCCAAGCATGATGCAAAAAATGGAGGATATTGGTTGCGACAAATCGGTGGTGGGCTTGGTTATCCCGACAGGTTATTCCTTTAATTTAGATGGTACTGCAATTTACCTTGCAATGGCTGTAATTTTTCTTTGTCAGGTTTTCAATGTCGATTTATCAATAGGGCAACAGCTTACTGTACTCGGCGTATTAATGGTTACTTCGAAGGGTGCTGCGGGTGTTACGGGTAGTGGTTTCATTGTTTTAGTTTCTACGTTAACCGCATTAAAAATAATGCCTATAGAACACATTTCTATCTTAATAGGAGTAGATCGTTTTATGAGCGAAGCAAGAGCAATTACAAATGTTATCGGTAATGGTGTAGCTACTATCGTTATTGCAAAAAGCGAAAATCAATTTGATGAAGCAAAGTATCACAAAGCCATACAGCCAGTGGCAATAGAAAGGGGAGAAGAGGATTAATTAGTTTTTAATTGTAAAAATATAATCAGTATTTAAGTACACAGTTTCAAATTGGGAAACATAACCTAGAAAAATAAATATCGAATTAGAAAATATACTTAAAGACAAAATAACCTTAAATAAGAAAAGGAGACCTTATCCAAGCGTCTCCTTTTTTTCTAACCAAATATAAACCTGTTATGAGCCAGGCTTTGTCTTTAATTTTCTATCAATGCTTAATGCGTTTCAAGAAAATGATTTATCTTTTTTAATTGAATAAACTACTTCTGTTTATTACTCTACAAATATAGTAAAAATTTTCTTAGTGTAAAAAATACACTAACAATTTTTTAAGTATTTATTTTGTCATTTTTTATTTACAATTCCTTTTTTAAGAAGTTTCGCTAATAATTATGATTGTATTGCAAATATAGGTCCAAAATGCGTTAATTTATTGTTAAATATTATCATTTGATGGTATGATATGTACAAATCCATAAAAAATTAGCTTATTATCATAGAATATTAAAAATAACCATAATAAAATTTAACTATTTAAAGATTACAACGGAGAAACTGGATTATTATTTAAAATTAAATGTTAATGTATGTTAAATTAATAACATCATTTATAGGTAAAAATGTTATTCAAATAAAAAGGCTCCAAATTGGAGCCTTTTTAAATATTATTTACTTTGATTAATTATTATAAGCTTGCGTAATATTCTACAAATTTAGCAAGTGCAGATGAATATCCCCATTCGTTATCGTACCAAGATACAACCTTAACAAAATTATCGTTTAATGAGATACCTGCTTTCGCATCGAAAATAGAAGCGTGGTCATCACCGATAAAATCAGAAGAAACAACTTCATCTTCAGTATAAGCTAGCACACCTTTTAATTCACCTTCAGATGCAGCTTTCATAGCAGCTTTAATTTCTTCGTAAGTTGCTGGTTTTTCTAAACGAACCGTTAAATCTACAACAGAAACATCGGCAACCGGAACGCGGAAAGACATACCTGTTAATTTTCCTTTCAATTCTGGTAATACCATTCCTACTGCTTTTGCAGCTCCTGTAGATGAAGGGATAATGTTAGAGAAACCACCACGGCCACCTCTCCAATCTTTAGCGGATGGACCATCAACAGTTTTTTGTGTTGCAGTTACTGCATGGATTGTACTCATTAAACCTTCTACAATACCAAAGTTATCATTTAAAACTTTAGCAATCGGTGCTAAACAGTTTGTTGTACAAGATGCATTAGAAACGATAGTTTGATCTGCAGTCAATTTATCATGGTTAACGCCCATAACATATGTAGGGATATCACCATCTTTTGCCGGAGCAGAGAAAACTACTTTCTTAGCACCTGCTGCAATGTGTTTTTCAGCATCAGCACGAGTTAAAAATAAACCAGTTGATTCGATTACAACTTCAACACCAACGTCACCCCATTTTAAATCAGCTGGGTTACGCTCTGCAGTTACACGAATTGTTTTACCATTTACAACTAAATTTCCATCAACAACCTCAATTGTTCCATCAAACTTGCCGTGAGTTGTATCATACTTTAACATATAAGCCATGTAATCTGGCTCAATTAAGTCATTTATTGCTACGATATCTAAACCTCTTTTTAAAGCAGCTCTGAAAACCAGTCTGCCAATACGGCCAAAGCCGTTTATTCCAATTTTGCTCATTGTTTTGTTAATTAATGTAATGTTTTAATAAATTAAGTATTGGTTCTTTAATAATGCTTTTAATTTTAATATCATACTTTTCTGCAGTATGTGCTAGTCTATCTTCAAATTCTGCGGCAACTGTACCAACAAAATGTAAATCTTCGTCTGGATATTTTTCAATCATTGGTAATATACAAGTTTGAAAATGTTTTTCAAACCCATCATCAACCATTCTAATAATGAAACCGTGTTTATTGTTTTGGATAAAAAAATCAAAAAAAGAACTTAAAAAAATGTTAGCCTGTGGCTTATTGTAAATTCTTTCAAATACTTGAGATCTATCCAGATTATAGGCTCCAATAAATTTGGTCTCTAACTCTTTTGGTAATTTTTTATTTAGGAAACTTTTTAAAAGCATTTTACCCAGATAATTTGCCGAGCCTTCATCACCTAAAATATATCCTAAACCAAAGTTGTTGGTCAACGGGTTTTTACCATCAAAATAAGCACAGTTTGAGCCGCTTCCCAACATTGCCACAATACCTGATTTATCATAGCATGCGGCTTTTGCAGCGCCAAATAAATCGTTTTCAACTACAACTTTGCTATACCTAAAAAATGATGACAAGGTTTTAGCCAGCTCATCTTTACGTTCTGTTGAGGAAGCACCAGCAGCAAAAAAGTATATTTTTTTTATGTTTTCGGCATTATTTACCAGCGTTACCTTTTTATTTAAAATTTGCAGAATGGTTTTTGCATCAACAAAACAAGGATTAATACCTGATGTATTGCAATGTGCCACAACAACGCCATTTTGTGTTAATTTCCAGAATGCCGTTCTCGAACCGCTATAAACAACTGCTACCATTATTTAAATAGATAAAACCTCTGTCATCTCCATTAAATCATCTTCTAATTTGAAAGAGTGATTTGATAAAGCGTCGTCTATACTCGTTAATTTTATCTCATTTCCTCGTAAGCCAACCATTTGTGCACTTTCGCCGGCAATTAATGCGTTTACTGCTGCGTAGCCTAATCTGCTTCCTAAAATACGATCGAAACTACTTGGACTACCACCTCTTTGCAGGTGACCTAAAATGGTAACTTTCGTATCATAATGATCAAAGGTTTCTTTAACCTTTTTTGCAATATCATAAGCGCCACCTTGTTTATGTCCTTCTGCAACAATAACAATGCTCGATGATTTTTTAGTTGCAGCTCCTAATGCTAATTTCTGAATTAAATCATCAACACTTGTTTCAACTTCTGGCAGTAAAACTGCTTCGGCTCCACTAGCAATAGAACTTCTAAGTGCAATACAGCCAGAATCTCTACCCATAACTTCGATAAAAAACAACCTGTCATGCGCATCAGCAGTATCTCTTATTTTATCAATGGCCTCTATCACTGTATTTATTGCGGTATCGTATCCTAAAGTAAAATCAGAACCGCTTAAATCATTATCAATTGTTCCTGGTATGCCGATAACTTTTACACCAAATGTTTCGCCGAAACGTTTTGCACCGGTAAAAGTTCCATCGCCGCCAATAACCACCAAGCCATCAATATCATTAGCTTTTAAATTCTCGTATGCTATGTTCTGCCCTTCATCTGTCTTAAATTCTAAACATCGGGCAGTTTTTAATATCGTTCCGCCCAAGTGTAAAATATTGCTTACAGAGCGGGCATCCATTGGTTTTATATTGTTGGTGATTAAACCTTGATAGCCTTGCATAACACCAAACATGTTGATGCCATGGTAAATTCCTGTACGAACAACCGCTCTAATCGCAGCATTCATGCCGGGAGCATCGCCTCCTGAAGTAAGTACAGCTATATTTTTAATATTTGGTTTCATCTTCGTAGTACGAATATAGTGTGTATTTTCTACACTAAGTAATTTATTTTATTTTTTTTACTTAATATTGAAAGTCATACCTTTAACGCTTAAATTAACTAAATTTTACATTGGAACAAATTTTACCTCATTTAGATTCCGTTTTCTCCATTGACTGTGTGCTGTTTGGTTTTGATGGTAAAGAATTAAAAATCTTACTTATCGAAAGAAATGAAGAACCCTTTAAAGATTGGTGGGCACTGCCTGGTAATATAGTTGGGTCTGACGAGAGCTTAGACCAATCTGCTGCACGAATTTTATACGAACTTACCGGACTTCGCGGCATCTATATGGAACAGTATTATGCTTTTGGCGATCCAGGCAGACATCCTCAAGGCAGAGTAATTACACTAGCATATTATGCTTTAATTCGTTTAGGTGGCGATAAAGATTTACGTCCTGTAAGTACATATGCTAAACAGGCTAATTGGCTTCCAATCACTGCCTTACCTAAATTAGCTTTCGACCATCAAAAAATATATGATAAAGGTTTAGAAAAAATTAAGCGCAGGATTAAACACCAGCCAATTGCATTTGAATTACTTCCAGAAAAATTTACCTTAACTCAATTACAACATGTTTACGAATTGGTTTTAGGTAAAAAACTCGACAAACGAAATTTTAGAAAGAAGATTGTAAG
Source organism: Pedobacter lithocola (assembly GCF_042650845.1). Taxonomy (NCBI): domain Bacteria; kingdom Pseudomonadati; phylum Bacteroidota; class Sphingobacteriia; order Sphingobacteriales; family Sphingobacteriaceae; genus Pedobacter; species Pedobacter lithocola. The sequence goes on from NZ_JBHSBW010000009.1 coordinate 92,920, forward strand.
TTTTGGTGTTTTAAAAGAACTTGATGAGAAACAAAAAGGTGTTTCATACCGAGCAGCAACGCTTTATAGGTTTGATAAGAGAAAGTATGCCAAGCTTTTTGGTAAGGAAATATCTTTTTAAATCGAAAATATTAATTATCAGGTAATTAGTTTCAAATAAAGGTTTGTAGTTTGGTTTGAGACTTATACGCTAACATAAAATGCCCGTTTTGATATTCAAAACGGGCATTTTATGTATTACCTAATTTACTAATAACTAATTAACCAATGACTAATTCAACTATTTGTTTTTAGGCGATAATTCCATGTGGTAATGCACTAAATCATCTATCGGCGAACGGATAATTTTACCAACACCCATTTCATATCTATCTGCAACAATACTTAAAATATCGCGGAAACTGTAACCCACAGAACCCACACAATTTAATTTGTGGTCTTTATAGTTAGGATAGTGAATAACCAAAGCTTCGAAAAAGGCAGTAAATGCATAGTCGATTGTTTTGTACGTATAATCTTCGTAGCTATCTTTAAAATCGTATAAAAACTTACTAAAACTTGCGCAGAAACGGTTTGGCAATGGTTTGTTGTAAATGTTATCAAAAATATCTTCGTTAGTTAAAGCATAGTTATCATAGAAAGCTTCTCTTAAACCTTTCGGCATGTAACCTTTCATGTAATCGCCTAAAATACGTTTCCCAATGTAAGAACCGCTGCCTTCATCACCCAAAAAATAACCTAGCGAATCGATATTTAAAGTAATATCATTTCCATCATACAAACATGAATTGGTTCCTGTGCCCAAAATAGCTGCAAACCCGGGCTCGTTACCCAAAAGCGCTCGGCAAGAAGCTAATAAATCATGACCAACAAAAATTTCTGCATTGGTGAAAACTTGTTTCATCGCATCGGCAACAATTTTTTTGTTACTAGGGGTAGAGCAACCTGCACCATAGTAATAAACCGCTGTTAACTTTTCTCTTTCCAAGTGGTCTGGTAGAGTTTCGTTTAAGGACTGTACAATATATTCTCCTTTTGAAAAATACGGATTGTAACCTTCGGTATTAAAGTAAATTTTTCTGCCGGCCTCGTTAATCAAACACCAATTTGTTTTGGTTGATCCACCGTCTGCAATTACTATCATTTTCTATATTTTTGGTTTTAGCACGATAAAAGTATAAAAACTCTTATATTTTGTATCCTTTTTTTTAATAATTTTTTAACAATTTGTTGTTGTTTAAATATAAGTGTGTAAAAAATACACTATATAAGCGGTTTAATGCGCTCAAAACCTTAAAATTATACCATAAAAGATATTGGTCTTATTTTTAAAATGAGCAATATTTTATAAACTTATTAACGATGAACAATCAAATAATAGACTTTAGAAGCGATACAGTTACCAAACCAACAGCAGGAATGCTTGATGCAATGATGAATGCAAAAGTTGGCGATGATGTTTTTGGAGAAGACGAAACAGTACAAAACCTGGAAGCAAGGCTTGCAGGAATGTTTAATATGGAAGCCGGATTATTTTGTCCTTCTGGAACAATGACAAATCAAATTGGTATAAAGTGTTTTACGCAACCTATGGATGAAGTAATTTGCGACCAAATGGCGCATGTTTATCGGTACGAAATTGGTGGAATTGCATTTCATTCTGCTGCATCAGTACGATTATTACATGGCGAACGAGGAATTTTGACACCCGAATTAATTGAGCCAGAAATTAATGAAGATAACATTCATTACCCTAACTCTAGTTTAGTTGTTTTAGAAAATACCGTAAATAAAGGCGGAGGCAGTTGTTACAACATTTCACAAATCGCAGCCATCCATCATTTATGCAATATAAAAGGATTAAAACTGCATTTGGATGGAGCTAGGATATTTAATGCATTAACTGCTACCGGCGATAGCGCACATGAATACGGAAAATATTTTGATGGAATTTCAGTTTGTTTATCAAAAGGTTTGGGTGCTCCCGTAGGTTCTGTTTTATTGGGTAGTAAGGCAACTATTCACAAAGCTCGAAAGATTCGAAAAGCTTTTGGTGGTGGTATGAGGCAAGCGGGTTTTTTAGCCGCAGCCGGAATTTACGCATTGGATAATCACGTCAATCGTTTACAAGAAGATCATCAACATGCTAAAAGTCTTGCAGAAGCATTAGTGAAAACGAGTTATGTTAAATCGGTAATGCCTGTAGAAACTAACATTGTAATTTTTGAGGTGGAGCAAGGTTCGGCAGAGAAAGTGGTTCATCAGTTTAAAGCAAAAGGATTACTAAGCAACACAACCAGTTCTAGCACGGTAAGGTTGGTAACACATTTGGATATTAGCCCTTCAATGATTGACCAAGCAATAGAAATAATATTACATTTGCGTTAGGGTGGGTTGAGGATGAGGCCGAGATTGAGGTTTAAATTGAGCTTGAGGACGAGATTAAGGTCGAGGCTAGGGTTGAGAATTGTAAATCATGACTTAATAATGGCGATACAAACCACCTAACAAACTAACCAACTAAATACCAATGAAAAAAATCCTTATTGCCAATCGCGGAGAAATTGCCTTGCGTATTATGCGTTCGGCGAAGGAAATGGGCATTAAAACTGTTGCGGTATATTCTGAAGCTGATCGTGATGCATTACACGTTCGCTATGCTGATGAAGCAGTTTGTATTGGTCCGCCGCCTTCTAATCAAAGTTATTTATTAGGCGAAAAAATTATCGATGCTTGTAAAAAAACAGGTGCCGAAGCCATTCATCCCGGTTACGGTTTTTTATCTGAAAATGCCGGTTTTGCCACAATGGTAGCCAATGCAGGGTTAATTTTAATTGGTCCATCGCCAGAAGCTATGGAAACAATGGGCAATAAATTATCCGCAAAAGCAGCGGCATTAAAATACAATATTCCCATGGTTCCAGGTACTGAGCAAGCCATTCAAGATGTAAATGAAGCGAAGCAACGAGCTGTTGAAGTAGGTTTTCCTATTTTGATTAAAGCAGCAGCAGGCGGTGGTGGAAAAGGAATGCGTATTGTAGAAAGGGTTGAAGATTTTGAAGAACAAATGCAACTTGCTGTTAGTGAGGCAACATCTGCTTTTGGTGATGGAGCTGTTTTTATTGAGCGGTATGTAACTTCTCCTCGCCATATAGAAATACAGGTTTTGGGCGATACACACGGCAACATTATTCACCTTTTCGAACGCGAATGTTCAGTGCAACGCCGCCATCAAAAGGTAGTTGAAGAGGCACCATCAGCTGTGCTAACAGAAGAAATTAGGCAACAGATGGGTAAATGCGCTGTAGATGTAGCCCGTTCTGTAAATTACACCGGAGCTGGTACTGTAGAATTTATTTTAGACGAAAACCTGGATTTTTTCTTTTTAGAAATGAATACTCGCTTGCAAGTAGAGCATCCGGTAACAGAATTAATTACAGGCATTGATTTAGTAAAAGAGCAAATTAAAATTGCATCTGGCGAAAAGCTAAGTTTTACTCAAGAAGATTTGAAAATTAGCGGTCACGCTGTAGAATTACGCGTGTATGCCGAAGACCCAAACAATAATTTTTTACCTGATATTGGAACTTTGCAAACCTATAAAACCCCTAAAGGAAATGGTGTGAGGGTTGATGATGGCTTTGAGCAGGGGATGGAAATACCAATATATTACGACCCAATGATTGCAAAACTTATCACATTTGGTAAAGATAGAGCTGAGGCAATTGAGCGAATGATTAGAGCAATTGAAGAATATGAGATTACCGGGATAGAAACTACATTGGCTTTTGGTAAATTTGTAATGAAGCATGAAGCTTTTAGAACTGGCAATTTTGATACGCATTTCGTAAACAAATATTTCAACGCCGGCAGTTTAAAAGTTGAGGATGAGACGGAAGCTACCATTGCCGGGATTATTGCCTCAAATTTATTTAATAAAAAAATTGAGGTTTCAGCAGCGAAAGAAAGCTCTAAAATTTCTTCTGATTGGAGAAAAAATAGATTACAATATTAGACTAGTAAAAAAATGTTTACCGGAATTATAGAAACGCTTGGCGAAGTTACAGCCATCCATACAGAACAAACAAATGTTCATTACACTATATCATCTTCAATTAGTAATGATTTAAAAATAGATCAAAGTGTGGCACATAATGGCGTATGCTTAACTGTAGTTTCGCTAAACGATGGTACACATACTGTTACCGCTATTGATGAAACCCTAAGGAAAACAAGTTTAGGCAGTCTTAAAGTTGGTAGCAAAATAAACCTCGAACGTTGTATGCAAATGAATGCTCGCTTAGATGGTCACATTGTTCAGGGTCATGTAGATCAAACCGCAGTTTGCATAAAACGAGAAGAACTTGATGGAAGTTGGGAGTATAGATTTAAGTACGACTCATCTTTAGGAAACGTTACGGTAGAAAAAGGCTCGGCTTGCGTTAATGGAATAAGTTTAACTGTAGTGAATTCTGTTGAAGATGAATTTTCTGTGTTTATTATCCCATATACTTTTGAACATACAAATCTTCAAGAGGTTCAGGTTGGCGACAAAGTTAATTTAGAATTCGATATCATTGGCAAATATGTTGCCCGACTTATGGGAAAAAACATTTCTTTATAGCTGCATAAAATATTTCTTCGAGCATTCAAATTTAGCATGTATAGTAAGGATGAAGCCGCACATTTACGGCAACAGTTTTGGATAAGTTTCGGTCAGTATATGAAACCGGTACCATCGGTAACCGGTTATCCGGTAAATTGGATTAATTACAAAACCGGCGTAAAAAACATCTACTTTAAAATGGATGTGACAAATAAAAGTGCAATAATTTCCATTCAACTTGCCCATCAAGATGCTGGCATCAGGAGTTTAATTTTCAATCAGTTTGAAGAATTTAAGTTAATGTTTACCAATACCATGAATGAACCGTGGGATTGGATCGAAAACACAACCGATGAATATGGAAAAACAATCAGCTTAATCTCTACGTCGCTCGATGGTGTAAACATCTACAACCAACAGCATTGGCCACAATTAATTTCTTTTTTTAAACCTCGTTTAATTCTTCTAGATGAATTCTGGGATAATGTAAAGCCAGTGTTCGAAGATTTAATCTAAAGCTTTAAGTTCTTCCATTCTGATTTTAACATATTTAATTTCATCCTTATCTTTTATGGGATTTGGCTTACTTTTCAAGTATAAATTATAGTATTTATTAGCTTGCTTTATTTGTTTATATTTCAAATCGTAGAGAAGTGCAAGTCTGTAATAAATGTTTGGTTCTGCTTTAAATTCTAATCCCTTTTGGTAAGCTGAGTTAGCCAAAGCAAGCTTATCGCTTTCTTCATAAACCAATCCCAGTAAGGCATAATAACTAGAGGTATTGGTAGAAATTCCTTCTTCTATTGTTCTTTTTCTGTAGGCCACTGCAGCGGGATAGTTTTTTAATGCCCTATAACTTAATGAAGTGTAATAAAGCGTGGCTTCATTTTGCATGGCCATTGTTTCTAAAAGCTTAAACTTCACAATGGCTTTATCATAATTTTTAGTGAAATAATAAGCCTTAGCAACATCTTTAATTACTAAAGCATCTTGATTTACCTGTAAAATCTTTTCTCCTGATAAAATTACTTCATCATACTTCTTTAAAAAATTTGCAATTGGAAGTATTGCCTTTTTTAAAATAATGTTGCCAGAATCGGCATCAATTGCAATATTTAGAATTTTGTATGCTATCGCATATTTCTGTAAGCCAGCATAAACATCAGCCAAATCATATGCAACATCAGCTTCTGTAGGGTTAAGTTTATTCGCTTTAATTAAATAAACCGATCTCAGCGAATCTTTAGTCGTTAATATATCTGCAAGTAATTTATAAACCGTAAAGTTGTTGCTGTCTATCTTAACAATTTCACCATAATATAACTTAGCCTTATCAGCATTTCCTCTTCTCCAGTTTATACTTGCCAAACTAAATAAAGTTGGTAGGTTATTTGGTTGTTGGATGTTTACTTTAGCATAATATTTTTCTGCTTCAGCAGTATTGCCACTCATTAAGTAGCAATAACCTATCTGGCTTAGTGTTTTTGCATCAGAAACATCCTCACCATAAATACTTTTTAAATAGTTAGCTGCTTCTGCGTATTTTTGGTTTTGATAAAAATCAAATAATTTCTCTTTATCTAATGATGATTTTCCCTGAGCGAATAAACTTGGAGAAATGAATATAAAAAACAGTAACAAAAGGAAGTTTTTCATAGGAATTAATTTTAAACTAATATATTAGTTATTGTTATTAATTCCAAAGTTGATTTAAAATTTTTCAAACAAAAACAAAATTGACTTGTTACGGGTTATTACTAAAACAATTAATAATTAAAATAAGAAGCTATGAATACTTTAGAAAAGTTTGAGTTAATGGAGAAGATAGTGCGTGAATTAGAAGATTTACAAAATTCTCAACAAGCACTTATTCAGAAAATTGGCAAAATTGAGGTTGATAATATCGAATTAGGTGATAAACGTTTAGAAAATGATTTACCTGATATGCACCAAAGAGTTGCTGATAACTTAGATACAATAACATCAATACTTCAATATTTTGCTGATAAAACAGAAAACTTTGGAGATAAAAATAATGTTGATGCTTTAAAAGAGCAACAAGCAATTAATGATGCAACTAGCTAATTCATAAGTATCAAATCATCTCTATTGTTATGAAATCCATCTCTCTTTTTTTCGCCTGCATGTTTGTAGGCTTTTGTGCAAGTGCACAAATTTTGCCTACGTTCCAACTTGGGGTAAAGGCTGGTGCTAACTTTTCTAAGTTTGATACCGAAAATACCTTTAGTAGTGATAACAGAACCGGTTTTTATGGTGGCCTATGGGCTAGAGTAGGTGGAGCAGGTATATTTTTTCAACCAGAACTTTACATTTCTGGAAAAAAAACAAACTTGATTAGTGATGTAAATGGTCAGGTGAATGAAGTAAAGTTTACAAGTTTAGATGTACCCTTGTTAATTGGTACCAAATTTGGAGCAGCAGGTGTAGGCTTAAGGATAAATACCGGACCAATGTTTTCTTTAATATTAGATAATAAGCAAAGCTTAGGACAGGCTACTGGAAATGTTTTTAGTGGTAATTTTAAAGACCAAGCTATTGCATGGCAATTTGGTGCTGGTGTAGATATTAAGAAATTAAGTATCGATGCCAGATATGAATTGGGCTTATCTAAATTAAATAAAGACGGTTATCCACCAACAAAACTTAATTTATTTACCATTGGTTTAGGTTATCGTATTTTCTAATCCATTCGATAAAAAAAAGAGGCAAGAATATTAAGTTCTTACCTCTTTTTTTTGAGATTTACTGCTCTTCATCCTCTTTTTCTTCGCTAAATTCTTCATTTAACAAAGTCCCTTCTCCATCAGCGTATTCGATTTCATCGTCAGCATATTCACTATCATCCTCATCTTCTTTATCTTTCGGATCTGGTTCGTGTGCATTAAGACTATCCAATTTATCTTCAATAGCTGTTGTTTCCTGTTCTTCAGTAAAATTATAATCTTGATTTTCCATGGTAGATGATTTAAGTTTCTAAGTAAACATCTGTAAATCACAATCGGTTTTATGTTTATAATTTTAGTTTAATTCCGGCATTAAAAGTTCTGCCTTCGGTGTGCGTCCAAATATCATCAAAGGTTGGGTTATTATGCGAGCCATTAACAACGCTTTTGTATTTACTCTGCCTTGTATCTGTAAAGTTTTCTGCGTTTATAAAAATGGAAATTTTGCCAAATACTTTTTCGGCCATGAAGCCAAATTCCCAGTATGATGGTGTTTGAAAATTATTGTATAAGTATTGTCTGTCCGTAAAATAACCTTCTAACCCGAGTTTAAAATTTCTTTCTTTTTCGTATAATAAAGCAAGATTTAACCTGTTTTTAGGTAATAACCGAATGTCTTGAATAACAGGTAGGTAATCGGCTTTTGCATTGGTAAAGGTGTATCCGGCAAATAGTTTAAAGTATTCTTTAAAGATAATTTTTGCATTACTTTCAAATCCCAAACTATTTACTGGAAGTGACGTGTTTGTAAAGAAAAAGTTAGCATTTGCATCTTGCAACAGAATTGTTGAATTGCTTATCCTGGTATAAAAAAACATTTGATTTAAGCTTATCAACCAATCTTCGCCAATATTCGTTTTAAAATTTACGTCTGCGGTTCCCCCATAACTTTTTTCTGATTCTACACCATTTAGTGGTAATAAATTTTGGTATTGAAAGGTTTCAGTTTGTTCGGTAAAAAGGGTAGGTGTTTTATAACCGAGGCCGCCACCAATTCTCGAACTCCACTTATCGCTAAATTTGTACAATGCAGAAATTCGGGGTAAAATGAAAAAGTCGGTGTTTTTATATAGGCTGTTAAAATAATTAACCAAATCTGTTCTAATGCCGCTTTCTAGTTTTAGTTTTTCTGTTGCATCCCAAGTATGTTGAAAATATAAGCCTGCAGTTTTAGTTTTAAAGCTTTTAGATAATGATGTTTGTTTTTCTTCTTTAAAATTATCATAAACCAAGTTAGCGCCAAATATTAAACTTTGGTTTTTTATGTTTTTTAAATAGCTAATATCGGTGTAAGCATTGTAATTATTGCCTTCAAACGTATAATTTGGAATGCTAATATTTCTTTTGAAGTAATTAAAACTCGTTTTTACGCGAAACAAATCTCTTTCTGCCAATTTTAAGCTGTAATCCAAAGTAGAGGTATTTCTGACGGTTTTATTGTTTTCAAAATACGTATGCTCTGCTGATTTGCCATCGTTTATCAAGAAAATATCGCCACCCGTTCTATCACTTCTTGTAAAAGAATTACCAATAATTATAGTGGTGCTTTCATTTGGGTAAAGGAAAAGTTTGGGGTGAATGGTAAAATCTTTGGATTTTGGCAGTTCAGTAAAATCATCTTTATCTACATCATAAGGCTTTTGAAAGTTTGCCAATGCAAGTAAACTGTAACCTACTTTCTTACTTCTGCTCATAGCAAAACCTCCAATATTGGTTTGCCCTACGTTAGATTGATTTACGATAAAATTATAATCTGCTTTTTCTCGTGGTGTTCTTGAAATAAAGTTTACAACACCAGCAATTGCACCCGCACCATAAAGTGTAGATGCCGGTCCTTTAATAATTTCAACCTGACTTAAATCCAGCGGTGGAATTTCGAGAATGCTCAAACCGTTTGCAAAGTTGCCAAAACTGGCGTATCCATCTTTTAGCAGCTGTGTATATCTGCCATCTAAACCTTGTATTCTGATGCTTGCATTGCCGCTGGTGGCCGATGTTTGCTGAACAGAAATTCCTGTACTTTCATGTAAAATCATAGAAACATTTGCAGGCCGCATATTGCTTTTTTCATCAATTTCTTCCAGCTCTATGGTTTCTACACGTGTTGGCGTATTTTGAATTGTTCTACTTGTTCTGGTTGATGAAATGATAACTTCTTCAAGTTCATCTTCAGATGGTGTTAAAAATATTTCCAAAGCCAACTGTTGAATTACAGGAAATGTAATGCTTAAAGTTTTTTCGTTGTATCCAATGTGATTAATCCTAATAGTTTGTTTTCCATCAGGTATATTAGATAGTGTTGCTAAACCAGCTTCATTTGAAATTGTTGTTACAGAAGAACCGATTACGCTTATTGTTGCTCCCTGTAATGCTGATTTGTTTTCTCCTGATTTGATTATAATTTTAAAACTGTTTTGTGCATAACTAGTTGATGCGCATAGAAATACACATAAAATTAAAAGTAATTTTTGCATTTAAATTTATTTGAAAATGAATTATTAGAAACTGCTTAGGCAGTTTTTTTTATGAATTATCCGAGAACATTCATTTTCATTTTAGGCGGTTGCCAAATAGTATTTAAGTAATCAGAAGCAAATGAACTAATATACTCGGGAGAGTTTAGATCCATTCGTTCTTGCTTAACAATATTTATCTTAGAAGATTTTAGACTAAATGCTAAAGGTTGTCCGCAACAATTGCAAGTGCAAAGTGGAGAACAATTATCTGCAATGGCGTGGTTTTTATTTTGTTCTATTGAAATAGAATCCTGTAGTTTATCTGCGCCAACAAAATCTGTAAAGTCTTCACACGATATGCAAGACAGTACAAGTAGGCAGATATTTAAAAAACAGGTAAAAATTTTCATTGGTGATGCAAATGTACAAACTATCAATTAGATTTTTTTAAAGGAATAATCTTGTTAAATTTTACAAATGTCTTATTCCCAGCAGTTGTTTCTTTGATTGCGATTAAGCTAAACAAAAGTTAGTCCTCTGTGTTCCTTAACTAAATGAAATAACCAAATAATGCAGATAACATTAAATAACAACCACATTTTGGAAAAATCACCATCATCTTTCTGGTTGTCTGCAAATCAAATTTGTGTAGCAAAGCTAAAATCTAAAGATAAAGAAACCTTTAAAGCATTTTATAAGTATTATGCGCCTGCAGTTTGCGGGTCTATTTTGCGCATTCTAAATGATAAAAATAAATGTGACGTTGTATTAGAAAAAACTTTTGCCCAGGCTTGGGATACCATATCTACATTTGATGAAGGCAAATGTAAAATGTTTACCTGGCTCAATAGAATTGCTATAAAATTAGCCTCCAACGTTTAGCAATAAATTCTTCAGAGATGCTCTTAATCTGGAATTAAATTATTGCTCATAACAATTCTAAACCATAACCCAACTCTTTTCTTTAACTTTGCGATAGAAATAAGCACACAGCTTGTTTAATTAACTCCTACCGCATTGGCTCAAAAAGAAAACACTCGTTCAGAAAAAAGCGAGTTACATCCACGCAACAAACATCGTTCGCGTTACAATTTTAAACAACTTATCGGTTCATCAAAAGAATTAAAGCGTTTCGTTTTTAAGAATGATCATGATGATGATTCTATCGATTTTGCAGATCAAAATGCTGTAAAGGCTTTGAATAAAGCTTTGTTAAAGCATTTCTATAACATTCCTCAGTGGGATATTCCGAAAGATTATCTTTGTCCGCCGATACCTGGAAGAGCTGATTACATTCATTACGTAGCTGATTTATTAGGTTCAAGCAATAAAGGGAAATTACCAAAAGGAAATACCATTAAAGTGTTGGATATTGGTGTAGGTGCGAACTGTATTTATCCAATTATTGGTCACCAAGAATATGGTTGGAATTTTGTAGGTTCAGAAATAGATCCACTTTCTGTTGAATCGGCAAAGCGTATTATCGATGCAAACAAACCTTTGCAAGATGCTGTTGAAATTCGTTTACAGCCATCAAAAATGGGTATTTTTAGGGGTGTTGTTGGTGCTAAAGAACGATTTGATTTAACAATTTGTAATCCACCTTTTCATGCATCTTTAAAAGAAGCCGAACAGGGTACACGACAGAAATGGCGTAACTTAGGCGGTACAGAAAAGGAAGTAAAACATGTTTTAAACTTTGGTGGTAACAAAGCCGAACTTTGGTGCCCGGGTGGTGAACGTGCCTTTGTAGAACAAATGATTATTCAAAGTGCACAAATTGCCAATCAATGTTTGTGGTTTACATCATTAGTATCTAAAAGCGCAAACTTAAAAAGCATTTATAGTGCTTTAATTAAAGCCAAAGCTTTCGAAGTTACAACGGTTCAAATGTCTCAAGGTCAAAAAGTTAGTCGTTTTGTAGCTTGGACATTTCACGATGAAGCTGCCCAAGCTGAATGGGCTAAAGGCTGGAAGGTAGAACCAAAAGTAAAAACTGAAGATAAAAATATTTAAATTATCAACTTTAAATCAAAGCCAGATTAACATTCAAAGTTAATCTGGCTTTTTTTATGCGTCTTGATGCATTTATTATATTGAAAGCTCCAAAGTTAACTTGTTTTAACATCGAAAATGTATCCAGCCAAAGCGGTTACCACCATTGCAACTGTTCCCCAAAAGCAAATCCTAATTATTCCTTTTGTCATATTCGAACCACCTGCTTTTGCTGCAATAGCACCTGATAATGCAAGAAAAATAATGGCAAAACCATATTGGTAAAATACCATAGTTTTAATTGGTGCAAATAGTGCAACCGAAAATGGTAATATTCCGCCAGTAACGAATGAAGCACCAGAAGCTAAAGCAGCCTGAAGTGGTTTTGGCTGTGTATGCTCATTTATTCCTAGTTCATCTCTCGCGTGTGCTTCCAAAGCATCTTTTGCTGTTAGTTGTATGGCCACCTTCAAAGCCAGATCTTCGTCCAAACCTTGTGCAACATAAATTTTTGCAAGCTCTTTAAGTTCTATTTCGGGCATGGTTTCCAATTCTACCCGCTCTCTTTCTAAATCTGCAGTTTCAATATCTGCTTGCGAGCTAACCGAAACATATTCTCCGGCGGCCATAGATAATGCACCAGCAACTAAACCAGCTAAAGCTGCCAAAACTATGGGGCTCCGAGTATCGCTTGCTGCAGCAATGCCGATAACCAAACTTGTAGTAGAAATTATCCCATCGTTTGCACCAAGTACAGCAGCCCTTAGCCAACCTGTTCGGTTTGTGTAGTGTTTTTCTAACTCCATTTAGTTTGATATTGTAACTATTTCAAAATTAAAGATATAATGCATTATTAAATGATGTATTACTAATACAGAAAGATTCTAATTTTCTATTCAAGTTTTTGATGAAATATTGTAATTCAAAGCGAATGCTCATAAAAGGCATATAGCTTTACTTCAATTTGCTGTGAAGACATTTAGGTTGATGAAGCTTTAAGTAGTAGTTTGTTTTGACAGCGCTTGGTGGGTGAAGGAATAAATAATCCAAAAATTCACTAAAATAATGCCTTAAATAATCTATTTTTTAGCTTGATTTTCCACTCAATAATATTAGCTTTGCACAAAAAAATATTGATACATGAGCGTTTTAGTAAATAAAGATTCTAAGGTTATCGTTCAGGGTTTTACCGGAAACGAAGGAACTTACCATGCTGAGCAGATGCTTGCATACGGTACAAACGTAGTTGGTGGTGTAACTCCTGGCAAAGGTGGGCAATTACATTTAGATAAGCCTGTTTTTAATACTGTTAAAGATGCTGTTGATAAAACAGGAGCAAATGTATCTATCATTTTCGTACCGCCAGCTTTTGCTGCTGATGCAATTATGGAAGCTGCTGAAGGTGGTATAAAAGTTATTGTATGTATTACTGAAGGTATCCCTACAAAGGATATGATTCAGGTTAAAGAATATATTTCTGACCGTGATGTTACCCTGATTGGCCCTAACTGCCCAGGTGTTATCACTGCTGATGAAGCTAAGATTGGTATTATGCCAGGTTTTATCTTCAAAAAAGGTCATGTAGGCGTAGTTTCAAAATCAGGAACTTTAACTTACGAAGCAGTTGACCAGGTTGTTAAAGCTGGTTTAGGCATTACAACGGCTATCGGAATTGGTGGCGACCCAATTATTGGTACACCAACTGTGGAAGCAGTTAAATTATTAATGAACGACCCTGATACTCACGGTATCATTATGATTGGTGAAATAGGTGGTGGAATGGAAGCTGAGGCTGCTCATTGGATTAAAGAACACGGAACTAAACCTGTTGTAGGTTTCATCGCTGGTCAAACTGCTCCTCCGGGACGTAGAATGGGTCACGCTGGTGCAATTGTTGGTGGTGCTGATGATACCGCAGCTGCTAAAATGAAAATCATGCGTGAGTGTGGTATTCGTGTAGTAGAAAGTCCTGCTGAAATTGGTGCTGCAATGGCAGAAGAATTAGCAAAATAGAATTTCTCTTTTTTAGATAAACGAAAGCGTTTCGAATATTTCGAAACGCTTTTTTTTTGCTTTTTTTGCCACAATATTTTTTGGTTACCCCGGAAATATGGGAAGCACGAAAATGAATGAAGTAGAAATTCTATCGCTTAGTAAAAATTCTGGTTGATATCATTTAGTACAAAACAACCTTAGTTATACAAATCAAACAAATTTAAATATTAAAGCAGCGATTGAATTTTGGTAAGACAACTTAAGAAATTAACTGTGTTTACTTCTAGATAGTTTTTCGTGTAATTTTGTTTCCACTTAATTTGAAAGCATGTTCATATTAGCTCAATAAATTCTGTCCTTCTTTGGCAAAGCTATATCCTTTTATCATCCGTTTGTAAACACTCTTACAAACCTTTAAACCCACAAACCAAATTAAAATCTATAGCGTATATTGATTTATGAAAACGATGTTAAATAAACTATTTTTGATTTCGGCGGTTGTTATAGTTACTGGTTTATCTGCTTGTGCTCAAAAGCAGGATAAGAAAGAAATCAAACAATCGCAATCATCAGAAAAAATTACACCAAAGAACAAAATGAACTGGAATCCATTAACACCCGAAGAGGAAAGAGTAATTGTAAATAAAGGTACAGAATACCCTGGAACAGGTAAATATGAGTTAACAACTGATAAAGGAACTTACACTTGCAAACGATGTAATGCTGCTCTTTATCGGTCAGAAAGTAAGTTTGATGCGCATTGCGGATGGCCTGCTTTTGACGATGAAATCAAAGGAGCAGTAAAACGTATTCCTGATGCAGATGGATCTCGTACAGAAATTGTTTGTTCTAATTGCGGAGCGCATTTAGGTCACGTATTTTTAGGCGAAGGATTCACAAATAAAGACACACGTCATTGCGTAAATTCAATTTCTATGAATTTCGTGCCTGACAAAAAATAAGGTGAGTAAGGATGGGTTAGGTAGAGGCGTACGGCGTAAGTTGTACGCCTTTTTTGTTGCTTGATATTCATTAAGTTTCCATCAGAAATGTAGTCATTTTACTCTTCTAATTTGATGCTTTTACTAAGCCAATTTTGGGCTTCAGATTTACGACTTTTCCACAATTTACTGATTATAAACTAAATGCTTATATTTGCAGGCTCAATAAATAATTTTTAGCCTATGAAGTATGTTCTGTTATTAAGTTTTTGTTTCTTGTTTTTACAAGTTAAAGCACAGAATTCTGACGCATCAAATGAACCCCATACTGTAAAAAAATCAGTTCTAGCAACATACTACCACAGAAAATTCGAAGGTCGCCGAACTAGCAGCGGAGCCAAATACAGAGCCAAAAAACTAACAGCAGCACATCGCACTTTACCATTCGGTACCATGATTACGGTAACCAATCCCGATAACGGAAAATCAGTTAAAGTTAAGGTAAATGATAGAGGTCCATTCTCAAGAAAACTAGCCATCGATTTATCAGAAAGTGCTGCTAAAGAGATAGGTATCTATAGTAAAGGCGTTGCTAAAGTAAAGCTGAGCTACACCTTAGAGTAATACTTCTTTTAGCTCTGTTTCATAGTTATTATACCCCTCGAATTTAAGTTATTAACACTCATCTTGGTTTCGTAAACGCTTAAAAAGAAATGATTAGCTTTTTTTTCGCTCTAAAATGAGATTTAGCTGATGCATTTATCCACCAAAAACATAACAGTGTTAACAACTTTGGTGCTCAAAAAGTACCACTCGTCTATATATTTGTTTAACAAAGTTCTTTAACTTTCTTCGCTTTAAAACAAATACAAAAGCTTAATTTTTAGGAGTTTACAATAGCATTACTCTAATGCTGATGAAATTTTTCTTAACTAAAAACTAAGTTGTTTATGAGGCGATGGGGTTAGCACTTTCACTACAGCGTTTTGATAAAAACAATACAATCATCATACAAAATTGATGGATGCGTGGTTTCGTCGGCTCTGTGCAAAATGAAGATTAAAAAAAATCAGCGTATGGAACAGGAATTATTGCTACAAGAAAATAAAGACAGATTTGTGCTTTTGCCGATAAAATATCCGGCAATTTGGGAAATGTATAAAAAAACCGAAGCTAGTTTTTGGACAGCTGAGGAAATTGACCTTTCTGACGACCAAAAGCACTGGGATAATTTAAATGATGGTGAAAGACATTTTATCTCTCATATCCTTGCTTTCTTTTCTGCTAGTGATGGTATTGTTAACGAAAACCTTGCGGTAAACTTCATGAGTGAAGTACAGTTACCTGAGGCTCGTTGTTTCTACGGTTTCCAAATTATGATGGAAAACATCCACGCTGAAACTTATGCGCTTTTAATTGATACTTATATTAAAGATCCGGAAGAGAAAGACCGTTTATTCCATGCCATTGATACTGTTCCTGCAGTAAAAAGGAAAGCAGAATGGGCTTTACGCTGGATTGAAAATGGAACCTTTGCAGAACGTTTAGTTGCTTTTGCTGCGGTTGAAGGTATTTTCTTTAGTGGAAGTTTTTGCTCTATTTTCTGGTTAAAGAAACGTGGCTTAATGCCAGGATTAACTTTCAGTAATGAGTTAATCTCTAGAGATGAAGGTTCTCATTGCGAATTTGCATGTTTATTGTACAGCATGCTGAGCAATAAATTAAGTGAAGAGCAAGTTCACGGAATCATCAGTGATGCAGTTGAAATTGAAAAAGAATTTATTACAGATGCTTTGCCAGTTGCTTTAATCGGTATGAATGCAAAATTAATGAGTCAGTACATCGAATTTGTAGCCGATAGATGGTTGCAGGAATTGGGCTACAAAAAAATCTACAATGCAACCAATCCATTCGATTTTATGGAAATGATTTCATTGCAGGGAAAAACTAACTTTTTCGAGAAACGTGTTGGAGATTATCAAAAAAGTGGTGTGTTAACATCTGCAGATAATAACAAACAGGCGTTTTCTTTAGATGAAGACTTTTAAATAAAGGAATTTTGAATTTAGAAATGATAGTACGAGTGAATGCTCATGCCATCATCACAAAATAAATAAAATATTACGAGCTAGTTTGAACGGTTGAAAGGAATTCAATTATTCAAACTTACTCATTCACTCATTAACAAATTAAATCTCATAGATTATGTTCGTACTAAAAAGAGATGGCCGCAAAGAAGCGGTGCAATTTGACAAAATCACAGCTCGTATTCAAAAGTTGTGTTATGGCTTAAATGCAGACCTTGTAGATCCAATCGATGTTGCCAAAAAGGTAATCGAAGGTTTGTATGATGGTGTAACTACCTCAGAATTGGATAACCTTGCGGCAGAAACTGCAGCGTCGTTAACCACAAAACACCCTGATTATGCTTTGTTGGCATCGCGTATCGCGGTTTCTAACTTGCATAAAAACACCATCAAGTCATTCTCGGGTACGATGAAAATGTTGTACGAATATTTCGACCCGAAAGCGCAGAAAGCGGCACCGCTTATCGCTGATGATGTTTATGATATTATTGAAAAAAACAAGGATATTTTAGATAGTTCTATCATTTACGACCGCGATTTTGGTTTTGATTATTTTGGCTTCAAAACATTGGAAAAATCATATCTACTGAAAGTTAATGGTCAGATTGTAGAGCGTCCTCAGCATTTATTCATGCGTGTTTCTGTTGGTATACATAAAGAAGATATCGATAGCGCAATTAAAACGTATAACTTAATGAGCGAGCGTTGGTTTACACACGCTACGCCAACATTGTTTAATGCTGCTACACCAAAACCTCAAATGTCTTCTTGTTTCTTGTTAACAATGCAAGATGATAGCATCGAAGGAATTTATGATACATTAAAGCAAACTGCTAAGATCTCTCAAAGTGCTGGTGGTATTGGATTAAGCATTCACAACATTCGTGCAACTGGTTCGTATATCGGTGGTACAAATGGTACAAGTAACGGTATTATTCCAATGTTACGCGTATTTAATGATACTGCTCGTTACGTTGACCAAGGCGGAGGTAAACGTAAAGGTGCTTTCGCAATTTATTTAGAGCCTTGGCATGCTGATGTTTTCGAATTTTTAGATTTGCGTAAAAACCATGGTAAAGAAGAAATGCGTGCCCGTGATTTATTCTATGCCCTTTGGATAAACGATTTGTTTATGCAACGTGTGAAAGATAATGGCGAATGGACTTTATTCTGCCCGCATGAGGCACCAGGTTTAGCTGATTGTTTTGGTGCTGAGTTCGAAGCTTTATACACTAAATACGAAGCTGAAGGTCGCGGTAGAAAAACCATTAAAGCACAAGAATTGTGGTTTGCTATTTTAGATTCGCAAATTGAAACCGGTACACCATATATGTTGTTTAAAGATGCAGCGAACAGCAAATCTAATCAACAAAATTTGGGTACTATTAAGAGTTCTAACTTGTGTACCGAGATCATTGAATATACTTCTAAAGATGAAGTTGCTGTTTGTAATTTAGCATCATTGGCATTACCTCGCTTTGTAATTAACGGTCAATTCGACCACCAAAAACTATACGATGTAACATATCAGGCTACTTTAAACCTGAATAAAATTATTGACCATAACTATTATCCGGTTATTGAGGCAGAGAATTCAAACATGCGCCACCGTCCGGTTGGGTTGGGTGTGCAAGGATTAGCTGATGCATTTATTTTATTGCGTTTACCTTTCGAAAGCGATGAGGCAAAACGTTTAAATAAAGATATTTTCGAAACAATTTATTTCGCATCGATGACGGCCTCAAATGATTTGGCTGTGCAAAATGGTCCTTATCAAACATTTAAAGGTTCTCCTCTATCAAAAGGTAAATTCCAGTTTGATTTATGGAATGTAACACCAGACAGCGGACGTTGGGATTGGGATGCGTTGCGTAAGAAAGTTGTTAAAGATGGCGTGTACAATTCACTTTTAGTTGCACCGATGCCAACTGCATCTACTTCTCAAATTTTAGGTAACAACGAATGTTTCGAGCCATATACTTCAAATATTTATACACGCCGTGTATTAAGTGGCGAATTTGTAGTGGTTAATAAACATTTACTGAAAGATTTAGTATCGTTGGGCTTATGGAACAATGATATGAAAAACCAAATCATATTGGCCAATGGATCTGTTCAAGGTATTGATGCCATTCCAGATTATATTAAGGAATTATACAAAACGGTTTGGGAAATTAAGATGCGTAACATCATCGATATGGCTGCAGACCGTGGTGCTTACATTTGCCAATCGCAATCGTTAAACTTGTTTATCAATGCACCGAATACTTCAAAATTAACTTCAATGCACTTT
Source organism: Pedobacter lithocola (assembly GCF_042650845.1). Lineage (NCBI taxonomy): Bacteria > Pseudomonadati > Bacteroidota > Sphingobacteriia > Sphingobacteriales > Sphingobacteriaceae > Pedobacter > Pedobacter lithocola. The sequence continues at coordinate 112,037 of NZ_JBHSBW010000009.1, forward strand.
TATGCATGGGAGAAAGGTTTGAAAACTGGTATGTATTACCTACGTACTCAGGCAGCATCTCAAGCAGTTAAATTTACAGTAGAAAACCAAGGTGGTAAAGCAATTGAGGCTGTAATCCCTGCAACTATTCCGCAAGACCAAGTTGCAGAAGAAATTGTAGATGGACCAGTTTGTTCGATGGAAGAAGGTTGTATTAGCTGTTCAGGGTAAGTTAGTTCAATAGTTTATTAGCGCATTAGTCATTGGTTCATTTCTATCATACTTCACACATCAGTGAACTAATGACCATTGAAACGATGAACATTCTAAAGCAATAAAATACGTAAGGTTTTGAGCAAAAGCTCAAAACCTTATTTTTTGTCATTACTTTTGCTTTCAGTCTAATAGTTCATTTGTAATTGGTTCATTAATTCGTGCGCCAAACACCAATGAACGAATGACCAGTAAACCAATGGACCACCTTTTAAAACATAGCAAGCACGAAATCATTCCCTGCGAAAGATGCGGAACAGCTATAGAATGCAAAGCAAATTCTTATACCAAATGCCAATGCAGCGTGGTGCAACTTAGCATCAATGAAGTACAATACATATCTGAATTGTATGATGGTTGCTTGTGTGCAAAATGTCTTTTTGAATTGCAGCAAGAATATAGAGAGGATATTGGGGTGTAATAATAAACCGTTGGCTGAAGCCAAACGGCAATGAAATTCTATAGGGCGACTTGTTATTTTTTCATTGCAGGCTGCTTTAGCTGCCTGTGTAGATAATGATTATTGTATATTGGCTTTAGTCAATTTGTAATCTTGCAACCTTAAATAGCAGCAAAAATTTCCCAAATAAACGGGATAGAAGTGGCAGCCTACGATTTTTCATCGGAGCTAAAACGGATAGCCCGACTATCAATAATCAAAGCTACTGTCATTGATTTCCAAATCAATATTAAGCAGTACTATAAAAGATGCAGTACAGAATGCCGCTATCATAGCTTCCTAAATCACAACTTAAACAATCTCTCTTCCTTTCTAGCCTCAACCTTTTTACATAACTTTGCAACCTAGTTTAGAATGACAGAATTTAGAATGATGGAGTGCTTTGTAAATTCTCTCACTTCATCATTCTCTTATCCAATAATTTTAAGAAATGAAGAAAGTTAAAGTTGGCTTGGTGCAGATGAGCTGTACAAAAGATAAGCAGGAAAATTTAGATAAAGCGATTGCGAAAGTAAGAGAGGCGGCGGCAAAAGGTGCACAAATTGTGTGTTTGCAGGAGCTTTTTACTTCTTTGTATTTCTGCGATGTGGAAGATTACGATAATTTTGATTTAGCAGAAGCAATTCCTGGTCCATCTACTTATGCTTTGCAAGTAGTTGCAAAAGAATTGGGTGTGGTGATTATTGCCTCGTTATTTGAGAAACGTGCTGAAGGATTATATCATAACACTACAGCTGTGCTAGATGCAGATGGTTCGTATTTGGGTAAATATCGTAAAATGCACATCCCTGATGACCCAGCTTTTTATGAGAAATTTTACTTCACACCAGGTGATTTGGGTTATAAGGTTTTTGAAACGAAGTTTGCTAAAATTGGTATATTAATTTGTTGGGATCAATGGTATCCGGAAGCATCTCGTATTACAGCATTGATGGGAGCGGATATCATGTTTTATCCAACGGCAATTGGCTGGGCAACCGACCAGGATGAAGAAACAAATCAAGACCAATATAATGCTTGGCAGACTATTCAGCGTTCGCATTCAGTTGCAAATGGCGTTCCTGTGGTAAGTGTAAATCGGGTTGGTTTTGAACAAGATGGTGCAATGAAATTTTGGGGCGGAAGTTTTGCAACAAATGCACAAGGGAAATTGCTTTATCTGGCATCTCACGATAATGAAGAAACAGAAGTGGTTGAATTGGATTTAAACCAAAGCGACTTTATGCGGAAACATTGGCCATTTTTGAGAGATAGAAGAATAGATTCTTACCAACCAATTACGAAAAGATATATTGATGGTGACTAGTTATTAGTCTGAAAGTCCGAAGACCGGAGTTCGAAGTTTTAGTGCCTTTGGCAAAAAGTTCAAAATTAGTATATTCATAATTAAGTGAATTAACCTCTGATTAAATGGCTTTCAAATTTGAAAAACTTAAAGTCTGGCAAAAAGCTTTAGACCTGGCAGATGAGATTGATAAAATGACTAAAACCTTTCCAAAGGAAGAAGTTTATGTTTTGACATCTCAAGTTAAACGTGCTGCTGATTCCATCTCGATGAATATTGCAGAAGGAAGTACAGGGCAAAGTAACCTAGAGTTTAAGAAATTTCTACGCTACTCACTAAGGTCGGATGTTGAAGTTGTTAATTGTCTACATTTGGCAAAAAGACGTGGTTATATATTACTGATGACATTTTTATGAAACATTATCAATCGTGCGAAGAAATCCTAATAATGATATCTGCTTTAATAAAATCTTTAGATTAACCTCCACTAAATAAAACAAAATACTTCCGACGTAATTCTAAAACTTAATATCTTCCGACTTCGGACCTCCGACCTCGGACTTATTCTAAAACTTAATATCTTCCGACTTCGGACCTCCGACCTCGGACTTTTTAAAAAAACATATGTCAAATTTCCCTCCAAGAAAAGAACTAAATCTCAATCAATTCGATTATTCTCCGAAGCAGCAAGGCTATTCTTTCCCGGCTGAGTGGGCAAAACATGAGGCTACCTGGCTAAGTTGGCCACATAAAGAGGCGAGTTGGCCTGATAAAATTGAAACTATTTACGAGCCTTATTGCCAGTTTATTAAAATTGTTGCTGAAGGTGAGAAGGTACGCATTAATGTAAAAGACGAAGAAATGAAAGCTTTTGCAGTATCTGAATTAACAAAAGTTCATGCAGATTTAAGCCAGATTGAATTTTATTTCAACGAAACGAATGATGCCTGGTGCCGAGACCATGGTCCTGCTTTCTTGCTAAAAGGAAATGAAAAGGCTGTGGTAGATTGGGGTTACAATGCCTGGGGTGGCAAATATCCTCCTTTTGATTTGGATGATGTAGTACCTACAAAAATTGCAAAGCATTTTAATTTACCCTTATTCTCACCTGATATTGTGATGGAAGGTGGTTCGGTAGAATTTAATGGCGCTGGAACAATTTTAACTACAACAGCTTGTTTGTTGAATGAGAATCGTAATCCAAATTTAAATAAAGAGCAGATTGAAAAATACTTGATGGAGTATTACGGGCAGGAGCAGGTTTTGTGGTTAGGTGACGGAATAGTGGGTGATGATACGGATGGCCACATCGACGACATTACACGATTTGTGAATGAAGATACCGTTTTAACGGTGGTAGAAAGTAATCCTTTAGATGAAAACTACATTTTGTTACAGGAAAATTTGGCAACTTTAAAATCAATGAAATTGAAGGATGGCCGACCGTTAAAGATTATTGAATTGCCAATGCCATCACCAGTAATTCATGAAGATACACGTTTGCCGGCATCTTATGCGAATTTTTACATTGCAAATTCTGCCGTAATTGTACCGATTTTTGATGATGTAAATGACCAAAAGGCTTTAGATATTATTCAAGGTTGTTTCCCGGATAGAAAGGTAGTGGGAATTAATTCTGTAGATATTATTTGGGGGTTAGGAAGTTTTCATTGCTTGAGCCAGCAAGAACCAGCGGTTTAATTAGCAATTGTCGGTTGCCTGTTTTTACTTCAGATTTGAGCTAGAAACATTACCATTAACAATTCAACAATATATCATAAGAGTTTTTAACTTTACAACAGTTTAAATTTTTATTCATTATATAAAAGTCCTCTTTAGGGGATTTAGGGGTTATGAAATTACTAGAAGGAAAAACAGCATTAATTACTGGCGCATCGAAAGGTATTGGTCGTAAAATAGCTGAAAAATTTGCAGAGCAAGGCGCTAATGTAGCGTTCACATATTTATCATCTGTAGAAAAGGGCGAGGCTTTAGAGCAAGAATTACAGAGTTTCGGCACCAAAATTAAAGGCTACCGTTCTGATGCATCAAAATTTGCAGAGGCAGAGCAATTAATAAATGATGTAGTTGCAGAATTTGGAACGATTGATATTGTAGTGAATAATGCTGGAATTACAAAAGATGGTTTGTTGATGCGCATGAGCGAAGAAAATTGGGATGATGTAATTAACATCAACCTAAAATCTATTTTTAACATAACTAAAGCAGCTTCGAAAGTTATGATGAAAGCTCGTAAAGGTGTTTTTATTAACATGAGTTCAGTGGTTGGTGTTACAGGTAATGCAGGACAAGCAAACTACGCAGCATCAAAAGCTGGTATTATAGGTTTCACAAAATCAGTTGCTAAAGAGTTGGGTTCGAGAAATATTCGTGCTAACGTTGTTGCTCCAGGGTTTATTCGTACCGAAATGACAGAAGTTTTAGATCCTGCAGTCGTTGCTGGATGGGAGAAAGATATTCCACTTAAACGTGCCGGTGAAACAGAAGATATTGCAAATGTCTGTGTATTCCTTGCTTCAGATATGAGCGCTTATATAACAGGACAAATGCTTTCTGTTTGTGGAGGAATGCTGTAATATTAAGATTTAAAGCTAAAAGACCAAAGATAAAAGCTTAAAACCTACTAGCAACAAAAACGCTAGCGGGTTTTCTATTTTACAACATACTTTCCTTTTACCTCCCGAATATCAGCTAAGTTTTTATTCTTCTCAAAAGCTAAATATCCAGGTTGTAAGGTTTTCCAAAAGCTTATTTGTGCCGGAAACTGAGTGGAGTATTTCTTCATTTTTGCATCCGTCATTTTGAATGGATAAATGTTAACCGGAATTTTTGCCTGACCAGAATTCTTGGCTTCGACTGCTAAAACGTAAACTTCCTTTATTTTATCATCTGTTAATGGGATGCATCCTACAGTTACGCAATTCCCGTGAATGTAAATCTCGCCACCAGGTTCTCTATGTTTTCCAGTTCTTGCTAAATCAATTGAATTTGGATAGTTTATACCTAAGGATAAATGAAAACTACTCATGGGATTAAAAACATTAATGTGGTAAAATCCTTCTGGTGTCTGTTTATCACCTTCAATAACTTTTGGTCCTAAAGTGCCAGAATGCGCACAGAAATCGTAAGTTCTAAATAATGAATAGTGTTTATCTCCTTTACTTTTCATCCAAATTTCCAATTTTCCTTCCGCTTTGTAAGCATTTAATACTATGGAGAAGTCTTTACTGTAGCCATCTGTTTTTATAACTCTTTGTAGATACTCCCATTTTTCCTGGTAAGCATTTGCTACCCTTTCGAATTTAATTTGAGATGCTTTGAAATTGGTTTGGGCATTAAGCATAAGACCTATAAATAGCAGAAACGATAAACAGATTAATTTCATGAAATTGGTTTGGTTAAATCTAAATAAATTAACGATTTAACCGTAAAGGTCGAGAAGATTTTCTAAACAATATGTCGCATAGGTCACTAAGCTGGATTTATAAAAAGGAACCTTTATTTATATGTCCACAAACTAAAAACTTAACTTGCCTTTGCATAATTTCTTCGTGTTCTTTGCGGTTAAAAATCTTGAAAATTTCCTCAAAATTATCATCTTTATAAAATATGGATACTTTTTTTGCCGGTACTTCTATTTTATATTTTCTAGGTTGCCTTACATTGGGTGTTTTATATTCGTGGTTACTCTATCGTGGCAGCAAGAACCTTGATAAAAAATTACGATATGGATTAACTGCAATCAGAATCATTGCTGTTACAACAATAGCTTGGCTTTTATTCGCCCCGCTAATTAAGACCTTAAATTATACATTAGATAAGCCGGTAATCATAATTGGGCAAGATAATTCCTTATCCGTAGGGCAAATAAAATCTACCAGTTTCAACCAGAAATTATATAAGCAAAATTTAAAGGCATTACAAGATAAACTCTCAAATAAATATGAGGTAAAAACCTACAATTTCGGCGATTCGGTATCTGATGGATTTGATTTCAAAAATCAAGGAAAACTAACAGATGCCTCCGCGTTTTTTCAGAAAATAAAAGACGAATATACCAATAGAAATGTTGGGGCAATTGTTCTGGCTACTGATGGTATTTTTAATCACGGCGGAAATCCATTGTATGGGATAAATCAAATAAATGCACCAGTTTATACAGTTGCTTTGGGCGATAGCATACCAAAACGCGATGTTTTAATCTCGAATGTAAATTATAATAACATTGTTTATTTAGATGATGATTTTAATATTGAAGTTCAAGTTCAAGCCTTTCAAAGTGATAATGGAAATACAACGCTAACTGTTAATCAGAATGGGGCAAAAGCTGCGCAACAAAGCATTGCCATTAATAGCAATTCATTTGTTAAAACCATTCCTGTAAAATTACATGCAAGCAAAATCGGTGTCCAAAAATATACGGTACAATTGGCTACACTCCCGAACGAAATCACAACAAAAAATAATACGGAAACATTTTATGTAGAAGTAATTGATGGTAGACAGAAGGTTTTGCTTGCCGGAGTTTCGCCTCACCCAGATTTGGGTGTGCTTAAAGAGGCGATTTCGCTAAACAAACATTATGAGGCAAAACTTGCTCTTGCGGATGATTTAAACTCGACTGACCCATCAAAATACGATTTAATTGTGCTTTACCAATTGCCCGATGCGCAGAATATTTCATCGGCATTTTTGCAAAAGGTACTCACATCCAAGAAATCGATTTGGTATATTTTAGGTGCTCAGAGTGGTGTAAATGCCTTTAATCAAGTTCAAAATCAGGTTAACTTAGGTTCTGCAAATGGTTCCATTCAAGAAGTTTATCCAGATTTCGCCAATGGATTTACGATTTTCAATTTATCAGAAGAAGATAAAAAAACCTTTTCTACTTTCGACCCTCTGCTTGCTCCATTTGGCAGATTAACAGTTAATGCCAGTGCTACACCAGTTTTTAATCAGCGTATTGGCAAAGTTAGTACGCAGCAACCACTTTTATTTTTCACCAATGATAACGGCTTAAAAGCTGGGTATTTAATGGGAGAGGGTTTATGGAGGTGGAAACTTTCCGAAGCCGAAAATGAAGTGCAAGAATCGAGCTTAAATGATTTGATTTCAAAAACAGTTCAATACCTTTCTGTTAAAGATGATAAACGGCGATTTAAGGTTTTCGCTTCTAAATCTGCTTATGATGAAAATGAAACCATTCAATTTAATGCTACACTTTACAATGAAAGCTATCAGGCTGTAAACGAGCCGGAAGTGAATTTGCAAGTAAAAAATGAGGCAGGGAAATTATTCGATTATACTTTTCCCAAAACCGAAAATGCCTATCAACTTGATGCCGGAACCATGATGGCAGGAAATTACTCTTATACCGCAAACACAACTTTCGGCGGGAAAAAATTTACAGCATCAGGTAGTTTTTACATTAATGCTCTTATTGCTGAATACCAACAAACTACTGCCAATCATCAATTGTTAAATACCATTTCTAAACAAAGCAATGGTATACTTTTTATGCCTCAAGATTTATTAAAAATTGCTGATGAAATTTTGAAAAATGAAAACATTAAAACCATCAGTTATGAAGACCGTAAATATGATGAACTGATTAACATTAAATGGCTGTTTGGGTTAATTATGGTTCTTCTAAGTGTAGAATGGTTTTTGAGGAAACGAAATGGGGAACTATAGGGGAGGCAAAATGGATAATGTAAGAGTGAAAAGATGGAAGATGAAGGTTGATGTGAGATGGATTATCTAACCTCAATCCTGCTTTATCCTAAAATCCTGTTCCAAAATCATGTACTAATCCTCAGTTAGTCTTTCTTTTCTTCATGAATAATCACAAAAACATCTTCATTATCTTTTTTCATGAAGTATTTTTCTCGGGCAAACTTTTCAGCAGTATTTAGATTGGTGTTCAGTTCGTTTAAATCCTTTTTAACCTGGGCGGTTTCTTTCTCGAAGTATTCCTTTTCTTCTTGTAATTTGTTCGCTTGGCTCCGGTATTCGTATTGCGACATCATATCATTTTTATCGAAAAACAGCATCCACATGGCGAAAGCAACTGTTGCCAGAAAATATTTATTGCGGAAAAGGTCAATTAAACGTTTCATATATTGATATGAGATTTTAGATGTTAGATTTGAGCCATCCAAATCTGATAAACAAATATAGTATTAAAATAAAAACATCCGAAGATTTAAAATCTCCGGATGTTTTACAAATAAGTTTTTCAACTTGTTAACACCTTAAACCCCTGAAGGGGCTAAGTGGTAATTCCTTAAGTCCCCGTTAGGGGATTTAGGGGTTTATTTCTTCGCGTATTTGAAGTTTTTACCAATGAAACGGGCGTTTTCGCCTAATTCTTCTTCAATACGTAGTAACTGATTGTATTTCGCAATTCTATCCGAGCGAGATGCCGAACCTGTTTTAATTTGTCCGCAGTTTAATGCAACAGCTAAATCAGCAATCGTAACATCCTCAGTTTCGCCAGAACGGTGACTCATAACAGAAGTATAGCCATTTGTTTGCGCCAATGAAACTGCATTAATCGTTTCTGTTAACGAACCAATTTGGTTCACTTTAACCAAAATTGAATTAGCAATTTCTTCGTCAATACCACGTTGTAAACGCGTAACATTTGTTACAAATAAATCATCACCAACCAATTGAACTTTGTCGCCAACTTTATCAGTTAAAGCTTTCCAACCTGTCCAGTCGTTTTCATCCATACCATCCTCAATAGAGATAATTGGATATTTTACAGATAAATCAGCTAAATATTGTGCTTGTTCTTCACTTGTACGAATGGCACCTTTTTCGCCTTCAAATTTTGTATAATCGTATTTACCATCTTTGTAAAACTCAGATGATGCACAATCCAATGCTAAATAAATATCAGAACCTGGTTTGTAACCAGCCTTTTCAATCGCTTTTAAAACTGTTTCAATCGCATCTTCTGTACCATCAAAAGTAGGAGCAAAACCACCTTCATCACCTACAGTTGTTGTTAAACCTCTATCATGCAAAATACCCTTTAACGTGTGAAAAACTTCAGTTCCCCAACGTAAAGCCTCAGCAAATGATGGTGCACCTACTGGCATAATCATAAATTCCTGAAAAGCAATCGGAGCATCAGAGTGAGAACCACCGTTAATGATGTTCATCATCGGAATTGGCAATGTGTTTGCATTTACACCACCAATGTAGCGGTATAATGGCTGGCCAATTTCATCAGCTGCCGCTTTTGCAGCCGCTAAAGAAACACCTAATATCGCATTAGCACCTAAATTACCTTTGTTTTCGGTAGCATCAAGGTCTAACATTAATTTATCAATTGTATTTTGTTCGAAAACATCAATACCTCTTAAAGCATCAGCAATTTTAGTATTTACATTTTCTACCGCTTTTAAAACGCCTTTACCTAAATATGTAGATTTATCTCCATCTCGTAACTCAACCGCTTCGTGTTGACCAGTAGATGCACCACTAGGTACCGCTGCACGCCCGAAAGCGCCTGCTTCTGTTACTACTTCTACTTCTAAAGTTGGGTTGCCTCTCGAATCGAGAATTTGTCTGGCATGGACATTAACAATTATACTCATTTTATTTAATTTTATTGATTTTTTAACCTGCTTAGTGTATAAAGTACAATTACTAAGCCTATCATCAAAGTTAATATATTTTTTAAATAAATAAAGCGTTTAGGCTGTTAATGTTACCCTAGTTATTCAAGTTTAATCAGCAGTTCATTTTAAATTAATATTGGTGTTTTTGTAAAAAGGTTGCAGCAATTTTTCGGTTTAATTGAGTTTGGATGAAAGAAGGTTTGTCAATTCTAAGATTGGCAAATCAAGTTTAATTATTATTCATATTGATTTTTTTGGAAAGCAGTTTCAGTAGGTCTTCGGTTAAATTGAGTTTGGATGAAAGAAAGTTTGTTAATTCTAAGATTGGCAAATCAAGTTTAATTAGTATTCATATTGATTTTTTGGAAAGCAGTTTCAGTAGTTCTTAGGTTAAAGCAGTCCCGCTTTACGTTACAACAAAAGCTGAAAAAGCTTTTGGTTTCCACTTCAATCGGGTTTAAATAATATGGGTTTGATAATCCTTCGGAAAAATTTAAAACTGCCCAGCTAGTTATGAAATCTAAATGAAGCAATGAGCTATACCTAAACTGATGTTTAAGGTTCCGTCAGTTGAAACTGACGGCAATGAATTTCTGGGCGATTACATTTTCATTGCCGTTGACTTTAGTCACTGAACTATAGAGCTATGAACTTGTAAAACGGAACAAATTCCCGATGCCAAAACCATTCAGAATGTTTCCCATCCTCCTTTGCTATCAGCACAACATTTTTATTTAATCCCTTAGGGTTTATAATTCCATATATCTTTTTCATATCTCGAATCATAGCAGCACCTTCTTTATCTCCCGCAACAAAATATACTTTGCTATCAACCATGCCTGGTAAACTAAGTACAATATCATCGTAAATTTTCGGGGCCAACCAAAATGCCGGACTAAAAACTCCAGCCGAACCAAATACTTTAGGGTATTTAGCAATAGCATACATCGATATTAATCCACCCATAGAACTTCCAGCAATTGATGTGTTTTCTACATCTTTCAATGTTCTATACTTTGAATCTATAAAAGGTTTCAAAGTTTCAACTAAAAAAGTAACGTATGCTTTTCCTTCACCTTTCCCAAACTCGCTATCATACGGATTATATTCCTTCAATCGGTCTTTTCCTCCGTGGTTAATAGCTACAATAATCATTTCCTTTGAACCATTTTTTATCAAACTATCCATTACAGAATCAACTGCCCATTCATTTGCTCGTGGCGGGTTGGTGTGAAATAAATTCTGACCATCATGCATGTAAATCACCGGATATTTCCTTTTCGAAGTCTTATAACTTTTTGGAAGGTATATAGAAATTTGTCGTTGTTTATTTAGTTGCGGTATTAGAAATGCAGAATCTATAATATGAATATTAGCTCCGTAGCGGTAAATTTCTTTTATCGGTTTAAAATTATTCGTCCAGTTTGCAACATTGATATTCATTGAGGTATCAACATTCAAATTTAGGGTTCGGTTTGCAATAGGTTTGCCATCATTTTTAGATTCTGCCTTATCCCAGTTACCACGTGTAATTTTAAACTCAAAGTTTCCTTTAGGTAAGTTTAATTGGATAGCATAAGTTAAACTATCTTTTTTCGATAAACTGTATGCTTTGTTTCCTGGATTCCAATCATTAAAATTTCCTGCAATAAATAAAGTGTCAGCCGTTTTACTTGGAATGTGAACGGTTACATCAACTTTAAGTTGAGCATACATTAATCCTGGCAATAAAAGGAAAAGAACTAAAAATTTTGACATTATACTTTCAGGTTTATCAATTGAATAATTTTATTTCAACTCATCCAAAACACGAAACAATTTCTTATTGATTCCGCTACCACTGTAATTATTAATATTTATCACAATAGCATATTTATTACCAGCCGAATTAGTATAGTATCCTGCAAATGCTGAAATATCATTAATGGTTCCACTTTTAATTTTCATGCCGTTGTATTCTGGTAAGGCTTTGTAATAATCAGAAAACCAATTTTCCTTTTGGATTTGAAATAAAATATTCGCCATGGCAGAAGTTGTAACTCTATTGCCAGGAGAAAGTCCGCTACCATCTATAATGTTTAAAGCAGACTTATCAATGCCTTTCTGCGACCAAAAGTTAATCTCGGTTTGCGCACCGTTTGAGGTTGTAGCTGACTTTCCTGATTTTAGGGCAATGGTTTTTAATAGCGTTTCACCGTACAGATTAATACTTTTTTTCAAAAACCAGTACGTAATTTCACTCAAATTAGGAGAGGAGATAGTGTTAATCTTCTGGGTAATTACAGGAATGGATTGATTATTTAGGCTCATTAAACGAGCTGTAGTTGCTTGCTGGCTTGTGGTTACACCCAATCTTTTCAAAGTATCTTGTAATCGATAAGCACAATCAAAAGCAGGGTCGGGGAGCGCAACAGAAATTCCCGTCTTGCTGATTCCCATTCCCCAACTACCACGTAAATAGGCAACATTACTGTAAGGAGGTAGGAAAGCATAGCTTCTGTCACCAGTACCAGAACTGCCAGTTTTTAATTCATTTTGAATTTGAATATATGGCGTTTCAGGTACGGTTTTTAAAATTTTAACTTCATCCGCTGTATTAGAACCCGGGCGTAAATGAATGTCGAATTGATTTTCTCTCCAGGCTAATCCAGAAGTTCCGGCACCATAATAATTTCCAATATCCTGCCAAACCCAACCTTCGGGAGTAGTTTGAGTGCCAAAAATACGGTCGTCGCCAATTATCGCACCTTCAATTTTTTTAATTCCGGCAGCTTTAATTGCGGTAACCCATTGCGTTAAAACTGCATTTTCTTTGTTTTGATAACGCCAAGAAGCTAATGTTGGGTCGCCACTACCAATAATTATAAGGTTGCCTTTCAAAGTTCCATCAGGTGTAATGTTACCAGAATAAGAAAGTGTAGTTTGAAACTGAAAATCTTTACCCAAAATACTAAAAGCTGTGGCAGCAGTAATGGTTTTTAATATTGATGCAGTAGCCAAACCAATCTGCTCATTTTTAGCATAGAGCGTTTTTCCAGTATTTGCATCTAAAACACAAAGTGATGTAATGGCATGTTTCGCCTGCTCATCTGCTAATAAGTTATTGAAAGCTTTTTCGAGGTTTTGAATGTGATTTTGAGCGGAACTTACTAATGCTAGTAAAACAAAAAATATAGTGGGCTTTAAAAACTTCATAAAGTAAAATTAAAGGAAATAAAAAAAGTGATGTGTAACAAACACATCACTTTCACTAATCTTGTCATCACTTTGAATGTATTTCAAAGTCTATAATATTAAGATACTAAAATAAATTCAGCATGACGTATTTTGTTCTATACTAACTCCTTCTGAATTAAGTATTCTGCAATCTGAACTGCATTTGTAGCAGCACCTTTGCGTAAATTATCAGCTACAATCCAAAGGTTTAAGGCTTTTGGTGCAGATTCATCCCTACGGATACGACCAACAAAAACCTCATCTTTTTCATGTGCATCTTTCGGCATTGGGTATTTTAAATTTGCCACATCATCAACAACAATAATACCTGGCGATTTTTCTAAAATACTACGAACTTCAGCCAAATCAAAATCATTTTCAAATTCGATGTTTACCGATTCTGAGTGACCACCCATAACCGGAATTCGAACGGTAGTAGCGGTAACTTTAATGCTGTCATCGCTCATTATTTTATTGGTTTCTTTAACCATTTTCATTTCTTCCTTGGTGTATCCATTTTCCATGAAAACATCGATGTGAGGAAGAACATTTAAATCAATTTCGTAAGGATAAGCTTTTGGACCATCAATGCCTTTACGCTCATTCATTAACTGTTCAACAGCTTTAACACCTGTTCCGGTTACCGATTGGTAAGTTGAAACAACTACGCGTTTAATTTTATATTTATCGTGCAAAGGTTTCAAAACCACAACCATTTGTATGGTAGAACAGTTTGGGTTTGCAATAATTTTATTATCTATAGAAAGCTCATGCGCATTAACTTCAGGTACGATTAATTTAACCGTTGGGTCCATTCTCCATGCCGAAGAATTGTCAATTACCGTTGTGCCAGCTTCTTTGAAGCGTGGTGCATGCTCTAAAGAAGTATTTCCACCTGCAGAAAACAAAGCAATATCAGGGCGCATGCCAATTGCAGTATCCATGCTAACGATTGGGAACTTCTTACCCTTAAAAGTAATTTCCTTACCAACGCTCTTTTCAGATGCTACAGGAATTAACTCAGTTAAAGGGAAATTTCTTTCCTCCAATACTTTTAACATTACGGTACCAACCAAACCGGTTGCTCCAACAACTGCTACTTTCATTTTAAATTTTAATTATTATATTTATTAAACATTTGATATAAGCCCAAATATGAAGAAAATTCTGCTTATATCCCTATTGTTATTTTCTAAAATTGCATTTTCTCAGGTTATCGATTTATTTACCGATGGTGATTTCTCTCAAAATCCGACGTGGAAAGGCGATGTAAATTATTTTCAGGTAAACCCGAAAAAGCAATTACAATCTAAAGGTCAACAGCTCGCATCGCAAGTTATTTCGCTTTCTACTGCAAATCAACAAAGCTTAAACGTTAGCTGGGAATTTTTAGTGCAGCTAGATTTCAATCCATCTACAACTAATTTTGTTCGCATTTATTTAACTGCTGATAAAGAAGATTTAAAAGGGAGTTTGAACGGATATTTTATTCAAATTGGAGAAACCAGAGCCGCTGATGGTTTTCATTTGTACAAGCAAAATGGAACTACAGTAACTCGTATAATTACCGGACCGCAAAAAGTTAGAGCAAATGCAAATCTGGTTTTTGCAAAGGTTAAAGTTACTAGAGATGCTAATGGTAAATGGGATTTATTTACCGATGTTTTAGGTGGTAATAATTTCAATTTGGAAGGAAGTGTTACCGATAACACTTTTACAACATCATCATTTACAGGTTTTTATTGTAGATATACAACAGCTTCCAGGTACAATCGATACATATTTGATGATTTCAAAGTGGATGACCTTTTACCAGATGTAATTCCGCCAGTTGTCAATAACGTAACAGTAATTAATGCTACAACACTGGATGTTACTTTTTCTGAAGCTTTAGAAATAAGTTCTGCACTGCTAAAAACTAATTATAATTTATCTAATCAATACGCTAATCCGGATAATATTTCGGTAACCGTTTTACCAAACGTATATCGACTAACTTTTTCCAAAGAGTTTAATTCTGGAGAATATCTATTAAATATAAGTGATGTAAAGGATAAAAAAGGAAATGTTATTGCTGCAAATACTAATGTAAAATTCAGTTTCATTAAGCCATATACAGTTAAATTTGGTGATGTTGTAATTAACGAAGTCTTTGCAAATCCTACCGGAAATATTGGTTTACCTTCAAAAGAATTCGTGGAGATTTGGAACACCACTAACGATTATATTTTAACCCAAGGATGGAAATTTTCTGACCAAACCTCGACAGTCACTTTGCCTGTTGATACGATTAAACCGAACCAACATATCATTTTAACATCAAAAGCCGATGAAATTTTATTTAAATCTTTCGGCAAAGTAATAGGGCTTTCGCCTTGGCCAAGTTTAAATAATGATAAGGATGTACTAACTTTAAATGACCAAACTGGTAAAATAATTGATAAGGTTGCATATACCGACAGCTGGTACAAAGATGATGTGAAGAAAAAAGGTGGATACAGTTTGGAATTGATTAACCCAAAAGGGATTTGTGGTGGCATTCAAAATTGGTCTGCTTCTGTTGATGTTTCTGGAGGAACACCAGGCAAACAAAATTCAATTTACAATAGTCAGCTTAGTAAAGAAATTCCAAAACTTGTATCTGCAAATGTTGTCGACAGCGTTACCATACTTGTCGAATTCTCAAAATCAATAGACAGTTTATCGGCAGCTCAAAACCTAAATTATTTGGTTAACAATGGTGTAGGCAATCCTAAATCAGTAAGCGTCCATTCGCCTGATTTTAATGCTGCTACCTTACAGTTTGCTAATCCTTTAGCTAGAGGTGTAGAAAATATCTTAACCTTAAATAATATAACAGATTGCGCTGGTAATTTAATAAGTGTTGATTTTAATACTGCTAAATTGTTTATAGCGAAAAAAGCAGGGAAGAACGATATTTTGATTTCTGAATTATTGTTTAATCCAAAAGTTGGAAGTGTAGATTTTGTTGAAATATTTAATAATTCCAACCAAGTTTTGGATCTGAAAAATTTACAATTGGCTAATCTAGATGCAAATGGTAATGTAGCGAATATCAAAAATTTATCAACAAAAAATCTATTAATATTGCCAAAAACGTATTGGGTCATCAGTACCAATACCACCAGTGTTAAAGCAAATTATTTTTGTGAAAATCCTAATAATTTTGTCCAATTAAGTAGCATGCCTGGATTTAATAATGATAAGGGAACTGTAATTATATTAAGCAATAATTTACAGATAGATAGGTTTGATTATAATGAAAAAATGCATGTAGCTTTACTTCAAAATCCTGATGGAGTATCCTTGGAGCGGGTTTCGTTTGAAAAGAATACAAATGAGGTTGGTAATTTTAAATCTGCCGCAGCTTCATTCGGCTTCGCCACGCCAACTTATAAAAACTCTCAAGAACCAAATGGAGATGAATCTTACGTAAAAATTTTATCCAAAACTTTTTCTCCTGATGGAGATAATTTTGAGGATTTACTGACATTGGATTATCAAGTTACTGAAAGCGCTTGTTTTGCTACAGTAAATGTTTATTCGGATAAAGGAAGATTAGTTAGAAAGTTATTGAAAAATCAAACCATTGGAACAAAGGGAATTTTAACCTGGGATGGTTTAAATGATGATGGGCAAAAAGCCTCAGTTGGGATATATGTGGTTATTTTCGATGTATTTGATTTGAGTGGAAATCCCAAGCGATTTAAAAATACGTGTGTATTGGCTGCGAAAATAAATTAGATTTAAACCTAAGACTTAAAATAGAATTCTGTATTTATAATTATGAACGCCGGAGTAAAATTTACTTAATCTGTTAATTAATTAAGTTCTCTCATTTTAGTGTGTTTCGGTGGGATAATAATGAAATTGCAAATAACAGATTTACGAAGTTTTAAACATTATAGAATAAAACTTCGTAAATCAGTGAGCTTAAATCAAATTTGCTTTTATATAATCACAACTGGTTTTAATAGATTCGATAGGAGTTGGGTTATAATTGGTTTCATGCTCAACAAAATAATGTTGCATACCCGAAAGTTTGGCTTGAGCAAAAATCGTTTTAAAGTCAATCGAACCTTTTCCAACTTCAGTATTCCATTCTGGTTTTGCTTTGTCCATATCCTTAACATGCCACATCGGGAAACGTCCTGGATATTTGTTAAACAATGCAATAGGGTCATTTCCAGAACGAGCAACCCAATATAAATCCAATTCAAAATTTACCAGATTCTTATCTGTGTTTTGTAAATAAACATCATAACCTGTAGTGCCGTCGATCTTTTTGAATTCAAAATCATGATTATGATAAGCAAATTTTAATCCTGATTCCTTAGCAAATTCTGCAACTTTATTAAAATCATCGGCAGTTTTTTTAAAACCATCTAAACCCTTACTCATATCTACACGAGCGCCGGCAATGGTAAAATACTTTCCGCCAATTGCTGCAGCAGCTTCTATATCAGTTTTCAGCTTATCACTGTTTCCTGTTTTGCTAAATTCATCCATCAAATAATGGCCACTAGGTGCTTTTAGTCCATTATCCTTAAGTAAAGATTTAAATTCTTTTGGGGTTAATCCCCAAAATTTACCATTTGTAAAACCATAAGTTTCAACTTCTTTATAACCAGCATCTGCAACTTTAGCAATTATTCCGCGTACATCATTCGGTAAATCCTTTCGTAAAGTATAAAGTTGTAAACCAACTTTTTTAGTCACCTTATCAAAAGCAAACGATGGGATTAGTAATGCCGCACCGGCTGCTAGGCTTGCTTGTTTAATAAAAGATCTTCTTGAATTCATGGTTTAATTTGGTTAGATTAAATTAATTCCTTTTTAATGTAAGCACAACTTTTCTTTACCGATTCAATTGGATTTGGATTGTAATTGGTTTCGTGCTCTACAAAGAAGTGTTTCATACCTGATAGTTTAGCAGCTGCGAAAATAGATTTGAAGTTAATTGAACCCTGACCAACTTCTGTATTCCATTCTTTCTTGGTTTTATCCATATCTTTAACATGCCACATAGTAAAACGACCTGGGTTTTCTTTAAATAGCTGTACTGGATCTTTGCCAGAACGAACCACCCAGTATAAATCTAGTTCAAAATCAACAAGTTTTTTATCAGTTCCTTTTAATAGAATTTCGTAACCTGTAGTATCACCTTGCTTCTCAAATTCAAAATCGTGGTTATGATATGCCAATCGTATTCCAGCATCTTTACACATTTGACCCGCTTTGTTTATTTTCAACGCTAGTTTTTTATAATCATCGGCACTTTTCCTTAACGTAGGAATCAGCCATGGAATGGTTACATATTTACTACCTAACACCTTTGCGGCGGCAATTGCAGCTTTTAATTCTTCCGTATTATCATCAACTAAATAACTACCTAAACCATAATGTCCGCTAACAGCTTTCAGTCCGTTAGCATCTAAAATTTTCTTTAATTCTATAGGTGTTAATCCCCAAAATTGATCTTTAATCGAGAAACCATAAGTTTCTACCTCTTTAAACCCTGCTAAGGCAACTTTTTCTAAAACGCCTTTAACGTCTTTAGGTAAATCTTCACGGAGTGAATATAATTGCAAACCAACTACTTTATCGCCTGCGGCGAAAGCAAATGAGGGCATTAGATATACGGCAGCTGCTGCCATGCCACTTGTTTTTAGAAAATTTCTTCTTGATACCATAATTATTAAATATCGCAAATTGAAATGGCTTTTTTTAATGAGGCCAGTTTATCTGCATTTTTAGGAATAAATTCTTGTGCTACGAAACCTTTAAAGCCTGTTTCGAGAATGGCTTTCATAATGGCAGGATAATAAAGCTCCTGCGTATCATCAATTTCATTTCTGCCTGGTACGCCTGCAGTATGGTAATGTGCAATATATTTATGACTGCTTTTAATTGTGCTGATTACATTGCCTTCATCAATTTGCATGTGGTAAATATCATACAACAATTTAAAGTTTTCAGAACCAAGCCTTTTGCATAATTCTACACCCCAAGGCGTGGTATCACATTGATAATCCTGATGGTTAACTTTGCTATTAAGTAATTCCATAACCAATGTTACATTGTGTTTTTCGGCTAAAGGCATTAACTTTTTTAATCCTTCGACACAATTGTTCCAACCTGTTTCGTCATCTTTACCTCTACGGTTTCCGCTAAAGCAAATCAGGTTTTTGTATCCTGCAGCTGCAACCAAGGGAATCATTTCGGTATAGTTTTTTATTAATTGGTCGTGAAATTTTTTATCATTAAAACCATCAACCAAATTAATTTCAGCACCATTACACATGCTTGAAATTAATCCATGCTTTTTTAATGTTGGCCAATCTTTTGGTCCAACCAAATCTATACCAGTTAGGCCAAGTTTTTTCGCTTCAATGCATAAAGTTTCCACATCGAGCGTACTAAAGCACCATCTACAAACGGAATGATTTATGTTTCCTTTTAGCTTCCAAGGTTGTTCTTGTATATCTGTGTTATTCATTGCAAGCGATGAAAATCCCGAAGAAACACCTATTGCAGCTGTACCAGCAATAATATTTTTCAGAGCGTTTCTTCTGTTTAATTTAGATTTCATGTTTTATATTGATTTAACTTCGATTTCGGCCTTTGTTTTATCGTTAAATAAAACTGCAAAAAGTAAAAATACTACTGCTGCGATTCCTGCCGGTATAATCCAAACCATTTTCCAATCGGTAACATCAGCAGATTTGTACATATCCGTAATATAGCCTGCTACAATGAACCCAATAAGCATACCTACACCATAAGTTGCTAAAGTTATAATGCCTTGAGCAGCACTTTTTACTTGTTCACCAGCTTTAGAATTGGTATAAATTTGACCTGAAACAAAAAAGAAATCGTAACATACACCGTGTAATGCGATACCTATAATAAGCATAAAACTTAAGTTATCAGCATTTCCATAGGCGAAAAGAACATAACGAATTGCCCAAGCAAGCATACCTACCAAAATTGTTTTCTTAAAACCGTATTTAGAAAAGAATACTGGTATGGCAAGTAAAAATAATGCTTCTGAAACTTGACCAATAGCCATTTTACCTGTTGGATTCGATACTTTAATATCAGCAAGAAATAGCCCTGCGTTTTGGTAATAAAATGCTAATGGAATACAAATTAGAATAGAAGAAATAAAGAATATTGCAAAGTTTTTGTCTTTGAGTAATTTTAAAGCATCTAAACCTAGAATGTCTCTTACTTTAATGCCGCCTTCAGAAACTTTAGGAGGTGTAGCAGGTAAGGTAAAGCTAAATAAGCCTAAAGCTAATGAAGCAATTCCTGCCATTAAAAAAGTATTTTTTAATAACCCAGATTGGATTCCTTCAGGAGAATCCCAATGAAATACAAAACTAATCAGCAAGCCCGCTATAATCCAACCAATAGTTCCGAAAACACGTATGTTAGCAAACTCTTTTTCCGGGTCTTTCATTTGATTAAAAGAAACAGAATTGACTAAGGCAAGGGTTGGCATAAATAAAATCATGTAGCCCAAAACGTAAGGGTAGAAAATACTTACATCTGCAGCAGTGTACATTTGATACATCAATACAGCACCAACAATATGTAAAACACCTAGTATTTTTTCTGCGTTAAAATATCTATCTGCAATTAAGCCAACAATGAAAGGCGCAATTATAGCTCCCCATGATTGTGTTGAAAATACCGCCCCAGTTTCTGATCCTGAAGCTTTTAAGTTATTACCAAGGAAAGTTCCTAAAGTTACAAACCATGCACCCCAGATAAAAAATTCCAGGAACATCATGGTAGAGAGTTTAAAGCGAGTAGTGCTATTCATTCGTGTTATATTTGGTTTAAGAGTTAAGGTTGGGATTGAGGCTGAGGTTAAGGTTGAGGATAAGGTTAAGAATAAGATTAAGATTCCTTGCCTTAATCTTAACCTCGATCTCAACCTCCTTCTACAATTCTTTTATCATAATGTTTTTGAACCATACTTCATCTCCGTGGTCTTGTAATGCAATTTTTCCGGTTTTAAAAGTTCCCCAATCATTCCAGGTTGCAAATTTACTTCCGGCAACAAGCTTTTTCCAATTATCATCCCAAAGGGTAGTTTTAACAACAGTAACTCCATTAAGAATTAGTGTTAATTTTCCTTTTTTACTGATGATTTCTGCCGAATTCCATTCACCAACAGGTTTAACAGGTTCTGATGTGCTTTTTACTAAATCATATAAATCGCCTGCACGGTGTTTCGTAATTTTGCCATCTGGGTGGCCATCATTATCCAAAACCTGCATTTCTAAACCTGTAGAATAAGAAGCACTAAATCTTGGGTCTTCATGGATGTAAAAGATTAAACCACTATTTGCTTTTGGTGCTACTTTCCAGTCATATTTTAAATGGAAATCGCCGTATTCTTTATCCGTAACTAAATCGCCACCACCATCTGCACCTTTAGTAGTTAAATCTAAGTGCAATGCACCATCTTGAACTTGCCATGCACTACCCACACCGCTTTTATTGTAAGTATGCCACCCTGTAGTCGTTTTACCATCAAACAATGGTTTAAAACCTTTTTGGGCATTCGCAACATGAGTTATAGCCAATAAAATACAAGCGGAAAGAAGAATTTTTTTCATTTTAATTTTAGAATTATTGCCATATCAAGGTATGAAACAATCTTAATTTTATAGAAAAATAATCTAATATTCTTCTATTTTAGAATTGTTTCACACCTAAATACAGCTAATGTTTTATTATAACGTTAAGTTGTTCCAGCCTTTGCGATATTCGCGTTTTACAAACTGGTTGGCTTCATCAAAATTGGTAACTTTCATATTATCATTATCCCAAAGCATTTTCGTATATCTTCCAGGGTAAGTTACTTTACCATTTACTGTTTTTTGAATATCAAAACTTCTGATTGCTAAATTCGCCATTAATAAAGCTTCTGTTAACGGACCAGCAATTTCAAAAGGAGAACTAACTTCCTGCTTTCCGTAACCAGCGATTGAAGCCTCTACCCATTGTTTGTAATGCCCGTTTGCGCCATCTGGAACTCGAGCATATTTAGGCGCAACTTTAATATCTTTATTTCTGCTTAATGGTAAAAGTTTCGGGTTAGCGCTATAGGTTTCACTCATCATTTTACCTTTTGTACCAACAAATAAAGTACCGTTACCACCATCGCCAAAAGTTTCGTTAGCCTCTAATTCTTCCGGACGCTCTGGTTGAATACCACCGTCCATCCAATGTAGCGTAACATCACCTTTAGTTTTATTGGTTTTAGGAAATTTTAGAGTTACGTGGCTAGATGGAGGGCAACTTTCTGGGAAATAACCACGTTTAAATTCATCAACATAAACAGAACCAACACTTGCCTCAACCTCTTTAGCATATTTTAGATTTAATACGCTGAATGGAGCTTCAATTAAATGACAACCCATATCGCCTAATGCACCTGTTCCATAATCCCACCAGCCACGCCAGTTAAAAGGAACCAATTTATCAACGAAATCTTTATCAGGGGCAGTACCTAACCATAAATTCCAATCTAACTCTTTTGGTATTTCGGCTTTTGTTGTTGGCCATGGAATACCTTGTGGCCAAACAGGACGATTCGTCCATGCGTAAACCGTATGCACATCGCCAATTAAACCGGCCTCGTACCATTCTTTCATTTGGCGTGGACCATCATTTGATGCGCCTTGGTTACCCATTTGAGTAACAACTTTATATTTTTTTGCAGCTGCAGTTAAAATACGAGCTTCGTAAATATCGTGTGTTAAAGGTTTTTGCACATAAACATGTTTACCTAACTGCATTGCTGCTAAAGCCTGAATTGCATGATTATGATCGGGAGTGGAAACAGAAACGGCATCGAAGTTTTTATGCTCCTTATCCAACATTTCTCTCCAATCTTTATAATATTTAGCTTTTGGAAATGACTTTACACTTGCAGCAGCCCTTCTGTCATCAACATCGCAAAGAAATGCGATATCTGCTTTGCCACTTTTAGCAAACATTGCGATATCACTTTGACCTTTTCCACCAGCACCAATACCAGCAACAAGCAAGCGATCGCTTGGTGCTAAAAATCCTTTACCACCTAAAACGTGGCGAGGAACAATCATAAATGCAGCGGCAGCGATGGCGCTGGTTTTAATAAAATCGCGGCGGTTACTCGCGGTTTTATTTTCTTGCTCTGTTTTCATTATCAATAGGGTTTAATCTGGTTATGATTTTACTTTTTCTTCAATGATAAAATATATTTCGCCATTAATTTTGCATCATCTTTTTTTAAACTAGCATGAGCGGTCATAGGCATTGTTCCCCATACACCTGTACCGCCTTTGATAATTTTATCTGCTAAGTAATTAATGCTTTTTTCGTTGTTCGGGTATTTTTTAGCAACCTCAATATAGGCAGGGCCGATAATTTTGTTGGTTTTGTTATGGCAACCTAAACAATCAGATTTGTTAATTAATTTTTCTCCTGCAGATACTTGATAAAATGCATTATTGTGTTTCGTTGCAACAGCAGTTACAGCTTTTTCTTTTGCTAAATCTGCTTTTGAAAAAGAGGCCATGAATATTACCACAGCGCCTAAAATTAAAAATGTTTTTTTCATGTGTGTGTGTTATTGTTGTGTTTTAACCTGCGTAAATCGTTTTATTTATTCATTTAGCAGGTCATCATTTGTGTGTGTTATTATTAATTTATAAACCTAATATTTTTTTGTTAAAATCAGCATCACTTCCAGATGCTGCAAAATCATCAAAGGCCTTATCTGTTACCTTAATGATATGGTTTTTTATGAATTCTGCACCTTCTCTTGCTCCATCTTGTTGATTTTTAATACAACATTCCCACTCCATAACCGCCCAACCTTTAAAATCATATTGAGCCAATTTACTAAAGATGGTTTTAAAATCAACTTGTCCATCGCCTGGAGAACGGTACCTACCAGCCCGATTTGCCCAACTTTGATAACCACCAAACGTACCTTGTTTACCTGTTGGATTAAATTCGGCGTCTTTAACGTGGAAAGCTTTTATTCTCTCGTGATAAAAATCTATATATTGAATATAATCTAACTGCTGAAGCACAAAGTGAGAAGGATCATACAATAAGCATGCCCGAGAATGATTATTGACTGCTTCCAAAAACATTTCGTAGGTTTCACCATCAAATAAGTCTTCTCCGGGGTGTATTTCATAACAAACATCAACACCACAATTATCAAATTCATTCAAAATTGGCATCCAACGTTTTGCTAATTCTGCAAAACCTTCTTCTACCAACCCAGCGGGGCGTTGCGGCCATGGATGAAAATACTGCCACATTAACGAACCGCTAAAAGTTGCGTGAGCATTTAAACCAAGGTTTTGCGATGCTTTTGCAGCATATATCATTTGCTGAACTGCCCAATCTTGTCTCGCTTTTGCATTGCCATGAACTTCTTTAGGTGCAAAGGCATCAAATAATTCATTATAAGCCGGATGAACAGCAACCAACTGACCTTGAAGATGTGTTGATAGTTCTGTAATTTCTAAACCATATGAGGCAATTGTTCCTTTCAACTCGTCTGCATAAGTTTTGCTTTCTGCAGCTTTTTGTAAATCTATAAATCGAGAATCGAGTGTAGGCATTTGAATACCTTTAAAACCCAAGCCTTTAGCCCATTCACAGATGTTTTCTAAAGAATTGAATGGAGCTTCATCACTAATAAACTGAGCTAAAAATACAGCAGGTCCTTTTATTGTAGTCATAAATTAGATTTTATAGTCCCACCATTTTTGGTCAGAATTGCTTGAGTTTACTACGTTTTCAATAAATGCCATCCCGCGTACACCATCTTCTGTATTTGGGAAATCTAACATTTCATCGGTTGGTTTTTGGTTATTTAATTTAGCATCAATTGTTAACGCAAAATTTCTATAAATATTTGCAAAAGCCTCTAAGTAACCTTCTGGATGACCGCCAGGTGTACGAGTATTATGTTTAGCGAAGCTGCCGATGTAGCCATTACCTGTTCTATAAATTTGTGCAGGTTGGTTTAACCATTTAACTAACAAGGTGTTTGGCTCCATTTGATGCCATTCTAAACCACCTTTTTCGCCATAAATTTTTATTTTAAGGGCATTTTCTTCGCCTGCAGCAACCTGCGATGCAATTAAAACACCATTAGAGCCATTATCAAATTTTAATAAGACGTTACCATCATCGTCAATAGCTCTTCCAGGTACAACAATGCTTAAATCAGCACATATCTTATCGATTTTTAATCCTGAAATGTATTCTGCCAAATGTGCGGCATGCGTACCAATATCGCCCATGCTTCCGCTTTTGCCGGTTTTAGATGGGTCTGTACGCCAAGCTGCCTGGGCATTTCCTTCTCTTTCTGAAAGCGTGCTTAACCAACCTTGAGGATATTCTACAATAATTTTTCTTACTGCACCTAAAACACCTTCGCTAATCATTTGCTTAGCTTGCTTAACCATCGGATAACCAGAATAGGTATGCGTTAAACAAAGCGTTAAGCCAGTTTCTTTAACTTTAGCATCAAGTTGTTTTGCTTCTTCTAAAGTTAACGTCATAGGTTTTTCTATTACAACATTAAAACCTAAATCAAGCGCTAACATAGCAGGAGCAAAGTGGGCGAAATTAGGCGTTACAATTGTTACAAAATCTATTTTTTCATCAGCAGGCAGTTTACTTTCTGCATGAAGCATTTCTTCGTAGTTTTTGTAAATTCTTTCATCAGGCAGGAAAAGCATTTTTCCCGATTCGTACCCAACTTCAGGATTTACACTTAACGCACCAGCGGTTAGTTCTATCAAACCATCCATATTTGCTGCAAGGCGATGCACAGCACCTATAAAGGCGTCTTTACCACCGCCTATCATGCCCATTCTTAATTTTCTTTGCATAAGGATAAGATAATGACAAAAGGCTTAAGGTAAATGGACTTATCCATAAACCTTAAACCTTTCGCATTTAACTTTTTATTAGATGTTATTTTTCTTTAATTCTTTTACAGCATAATCAGCAGCACGTGCTGTTAAAGCCATAAATGTTAACGATGGATTTTGACATGCAATCGATGGCATACATGCACCATCAGTTACAAATACATTATTAACTTCATGCATTTGGTTCCATTTGTTAAGTACTGAAGTTTTTGGGTCGTTACCCATTCTTGCAGTTCCCATTTCGTGGATAGCCATTCCTGGATAACAACCTGCATCGTAAGTTTTGATGTTTTTCATGCCTGCTTTTTCTAACATTTCAGCAGCATCATTCATCATATCTACACGCATTTTTTTCTCGTTTTCCTTGTATTCGCAGTCAATTGCCAAAACAGGCTGTCCCCATTTATCTTTCTTAGTTTTATCGATGTAAACTTTGTTTTCGTAGTAAGGTAACATTTCACCGAAACCGCCTAAGCCCATGCTCCATTTACCTGGCTTTGTCATTTTTTCTTTTAAGCCCGAACCGAACGATAATTCAGCCACATCATCTTGCCAGTTTGCTCTGCTTGCACCACCTTGATAACCGAAACCACGTAAATAATCACGTTTATCATTACCAACGTTTTGATATCTAGGTACGTAAATTCCATTTGCACGGCGACCATAAGTGTATTTATCGTCAAAACCTTCGGCTTCACCTGATGCTCCACAACGGAAATGGTGATCCATTAAGTTATGTCCTAATTGACCACTAGAATTTCCTAGACCATTTGGATGTGCATCGGAAGTTGAGTTCAATAAAATAAATGTTGAACCTAAAGTTGAACCATTTACGAAAACAATTTTAGCATAAAACTCCATTGTTTTGTTTGTTTCCGCATCAATTACCATTACACCTTTTGCTTTTTTGGTGTCTTTATCATAAATTATATGATTTACGATAGAGTATGGTCTAACCGTTAAACGTTTAGTTGCCATTGCAGCAGGAAGCGTTGAAGATTGAGTGCTAAAATATGCTCCAAACGGACAACCACGACTACATAAGTTACGGTATTGGCAATTACCACGTCCTTTATGAGGTACAGTTAAATTGGCAACACGTCCAATCATCATGATACGCTCTCTTTTATAATGTTCTTCAATACGGGCTTTTACCGATTTTTCTACAATGTTTAAATCCATTGGAGGTAAAAATTCACCATCAGGACAGGTTGACCAGTTTTCTTTAGAACCACTGATGCCGGCAAATCGCTCTGCATAATCATACCATGGAGAAAGTTCTGCGTAGCGCACAGGCCAATCGTTTCCATGACCATCTTTTGCATTGTCTTCAAAGTTATGATCGCTTAAGCGGTAACTTTGGCGACCCCACATTAATGATTTACCACCAACATGAAAGCCACGGTACCAATCGAAACGTTTATCTTCTGTGTATGGACATTCTAAATCGTTTACCCACCATTTTTCGTTTGCTTCGCTATATGGATAATCTCTTTTTTGAACTGGATGAGTACGTTTTTGCTCTTCGGTTAATTTACCTGCGTGTTGAAAATCCCATGGGTTTTTCATTGCAGTTTCGTAACCTGTAATATGCTCGATGTTCATTCCTCTTTCAAGCATTAATACACGCAAGCCTTTTTCTGTAAGCTCTTTTGCAGCCCAGCCGCCACTAATCCCCGATCCTATTACAATAGCATCGTAAGTATTTTCTGCTTTTAAATTTGTATTTAAATTCATGATGTTTTTTTGTTATAGATAGAAATTAACCAGTTGCCCAAGATTTTTGACCTGGTTTTAATGGAGCGTTTCCATCGTATCTACCAGGAATAAGCACGTATTCACGAGCCTTGGTGCAGCCAATTTCTGAAGAGTAATAGCCTAATAAAGTTAAATCTCTGGCAGTAGTAAAAAAGTAAACCAAATCTTTATTGTCTTCAGATTTACTTGCTTTTTGCGCAATAGCCATCGCTCTTAAATCAACCATTAATTTGGTTTTTTCGGCAGTTGTTAATGCTAAATAGTTTTTCTTAAAATCGGCCATTGATTTTGCCTGAAGTTCTTTAAAACCTTTAGCAAAAGAAGTTTGCATGGTTGCCGGGTAACAGTCTTTCATCATCATCGGAATAAATTTACCTAGGCCTGCTGCTTTGGCACCTGCTGATGATTTTGTTGTTGGTACAATAATGTCTGCAAATTCTGCTAAAATCTTTTCATCTTCTAATGAAAATAGAACGAAATTTTTTTCATTTTCGGGGAGCGTAAAACTTTCGAATAAAACGCCCATTGTAGTTGCTGATATGGCTCCTCCCAACAAGAATGCGACGTTTCTTAGTGCTTCTCTTCTGTGCATCGTGTTTGTGTATTTATATATTGGTTATTTATATACTGGTTGGTAATATTAAAAAAAATATGGGATAAATTCAGTTAAAATCTCGTTAAATAAATTGCTTGCAATGGGATTGTTACCGAATAGAATTGTTCTAAATAAAAAAGATTTTATTCATTAAAGGCTATTTAAACCGTGTTTTTTCCTCAAAATAGCTTCGTGTGAAAAGTACATTAGCATTAATGAATATCTAATTTATTAATGAATAAATTATTTCTACTATCTAACTATAAATTTCACACTCCTTTTAAGGCTTTTTAATTATTAAATATATAAAAAATGTTTTTATACACTTGTTTTGATGCGGTTTTTTTTAACCTATAAATAATAAAAACTTAAAAGGGAATATTAGTACATCAATAGTTTAAATATTTTACAGCCCTTTTATGGTTTTTTTTACCTTTGCCAAATTGTTTAAATAAATATGCAAGAAAATATAGTTGTTTTAGGTTCGAATGGGCAAATTGGTACAGAACTGGTTACCACATTACGTAAAATATATGGCGACGACCATGTTGTAGCATGCGATATTCGTCGGCCAGATTATGACATTAAAAACTCTGCACCGTTTGAGTTTGTAAATGTGCTTGATAAAGAAATGATTAACGGCATTTTTAAAAAGTATAAACCTACACAAGTATATCTCTTGGCTGCTTTATTATCGGCAACAGGAGAGCAAAATCCTAAACTCGCATGGGATTTAAATATGAACGGCTTGCTTAATGTTCTGGATTTAGCGCTTGAATATAAAACTGCTAAAGTTTATTGGCCAAGTTCTATTGCTGTTTTTGGTCCAAATTCGCCTAAAGATAATACTCCACAATACTGTACCATGGATCCAAATACGGTTTACGGTATTAGTAAGCTTGCTGGCGAACGTTGGTGCGAATATTACCATCAAAAATATGGTTTAGATGTAAGAAGCATTCGCTACCCAGGTTTAATAAGCTGGAAAGCAGCACCAGGCGGTGGAACAACAGATTACGCAATTCATATTTTTCATGAAGCATTAAAAAAGGGAAGTTATCAAAGCTTTTTAAACGCTGGTTCTGAATTACCTATGATGTATATGGACGATGCCATTCGTGGTACAATTGAATTGATGGATGCACCGGCAAACCAGATTTCGGTTCGCAGTAGTTATAATTTTGGTGGCGTTAGTTTTACTCCTGAAATTTTAGCTGCAGAGATTAGGAAACATATTCCTGAATTTAAATTAACTTACAGCGATAATGATCCTCGCCAGCAAATTGCAGATAGCTGGCCTCGTTCTATTGATGATGGTTTTGCAAATAAAGATTGGGGCTGGAATCCGGAGTTTGATTTGTCAAAACTTACAGCTGATATGTTAACTAATTTAAAGAAAAGCTAAAAGTGTATAGCTGAAAGACTAAAGCTAAAAGAATAAAGATTAAAGCTGAAAGTACAAATTAAAAATATAATAAATAAGTTGAAAGTTGTATGTATGAGTTCAGGCTTGTTACTAACTACTAAAAACTAATACTAGATATTAAAAATGGGAAGAGCATTCGAATTTAGAAAAGAAAGAAAATTTAAGCGTTGGTCTAAAATGGCTGTACAATTTACCCGTATAGGTAAAGATATAGTAATGGCAGTAAAAGAATCAGGGCCAAACCCAGATACAAACTCTCGTTTGAGAACTGCTATGCAAAACGCCAAGGCTGTAAATATGCCAAAGGATAGAGTAGAAGCGGCAATTAAGCGTGCTTCTGATAAATCGATGGCCAATTACGAAGAGATTGTTTACGAAGGCTATGCACCTCATGGTGTAGCTGTTTTAATAGAAACTGCTACCGATAATACCAACCGCACTGTTGCAAATGTTCGTAGTTATTTTAATAAAACAGATGGTTCATTAGGTAAAACTGGTTCGTTAGATTTTATTTTTAACCGTAAATCTATCTTCAGATTTGTACCTGCAGAAGGTTTGGATTTAGAAGAGTTGGAATTTGAATTGATAGATGCGGGTTTAGAAGAATTGTATGTTGAAGCAGATGAAGACGGAAATGATGTTGCTGTAGCTCAAGGTGCTTTCGAAAACTTTGGCTCTTTACAAAAAGCTTTAGAAGAAAAAGGTATCGAGTTGAAAAGCTCTAAATTGGAACGTATCGCACTTTCTCATCATGAAGTTACTGAAGAGCAGGCTTTAGACGTTTTGAAATTAATTGATAAGCTAGAAGAAGATGATGATGTACAGGCGGTTTATCATAATATGGCAGAATAAGCGATAAACTAAATAATTATAAAACCCTGAAAGGAATTAACTTTCAGGTTTTTTTTGTTTAGAATAACCAATTTTATTTCTACAGTTGTTGATATTAAATATCACAACACCTAATCTTTCTTGTGTCCAAATAACCAAGGCAACAAATCAGGTTCTGCAAAAGCACTATCCCAGCTGTTATGATTTGCATTAGGATAAAGCGTAAATTTCACTTCATCACCTACCGTTTTTAATCGCTCTGATATTGCAATTGAAAATGCGGGATCTACAACATCATCTTTACCACCGTGGAAAATCCAAAGCGGTATTTTTTTATATTTTTCTATGTTGTTTGTATTATCGCCTCCACAAATGGTAATTGCTGCGGCAAAGGTTCTTCTCTGCCTTCTCAGCAACTCAAAAGTGCCCATACCACCCATAGATAAACCACCAGCATACACTTGCTCTTTATTTACGAAGGGTTTTTTTAGAAAATCTTTAACCATGTTTTTTAAAGCATGCATTGCTTTGGTCGGTTTGCCACCTTCAACAAATGTGAATGTTCTTTTGCCTTGTTCATTCGGGGCGATGTTTACATTTGCCCAATAATCATTTGCCGGGCATTGCGGAAAAATTATTATCGCCGGAAATTTTTTTCTTACATCATCTTTTAAAAACAACTTTCCTCCATGAACCAGCTGACTTTCATTATTGCTACCACGTTCGCCACTGCCATGCAAGAAAAAAACTACAGGATATTTTTGAGATGGATTAAAATTATCAGGGAAAAGTATGCGGTAATAAATAGAATCTTTTCCTTTTATATAACTCCCAGAAGCGTATTGATTAAAATCTTGAGCTTTTAAAACGAACATAAAAGCCATTATGCAGATGGTTAGAAATATTTTCTTCATTTAACAAAATTAAAAAACCCCAGCTATTCTGCAATAGACTGGGGGATAACCAACCAATATAATTTTATTTTAACGAGAATGATGCTTCTTTGACGTCCCTTGAATTAGAACCGATAAAAACTTTAAAATCCCCAGGCTCAGCAACAAATTTTAAATCTGAATTGTAGAACTTTAAATCTTGTTCGGAAAGAGAAAAAGTTACATTTTTAGTTTCTCCTGCTTTAAGATATATTTTTTGAAAACCTTTTAATTCTTTTACCGGGCGAGTAATGCTCCCAACCAAATCTCGTGTATAAAGTTGTACAACTTCTTTACCACCAACTTTGCCATTATTAGTAACCGCAATAGTTGCTGTAATGCTTTTGCCTTTTGTTAATGTATTTGAGCTTAATTTGATATCGCCATACCCAAAAGTTGTATAACTTAAACCATAACCAAATGGATAAAGTGGTTCATTGCTTACATCTAAATAATTAGAACGAAATTTCTCGAACCATTTACCATCTGCCAATGGGCGACCAGTATTTTTGTGTGCATAATAAATAGGAACCTGACCAACATTTTGAGGGAAGGTTGCACTCAACTTTCCTGAAGGATTTACATCTCCAAAAAGTACATCAGCAATTGCATTTCCAGCCTCACTTCCAGGGAACCAAACATTTAATATTGCTGGTACATTTTCGTTTTCCCAGTTTAAAGCTAACGGTCTACCAGTAAATAGAACCAATACCACAGGCTTACCTGTTTTCATTAATTCTTTAATTAATTTCTTTTGCGTTTCAGGCATTTGGATATCGGTAACACTACTGCTTTCGCCTGTAAATTCAGAACCTTCACCCAATACAGCAACCACAACATCCGATTTCTTTGCAACATTTACTGCTTCCTTAATAAGCTCCTCTTCTGTTCTCGAATCGCGAACGTAAGTTTTATTGTGAATGTTTACATAACGATTTTCCATGGTAGAATCTGCAAGGAAATTCGAACCTCGGGCAGTTAATATTTTTGCATTTTCGCCTAAGGCATTTTTCATTCCTTGTAACACTGTAACCGATTTATCAAATAAAGCAGCGACACTCCAGGTACCGTACATATTTGCTGTATTATCTACCAACGGACCAATTAAGCCTATTGTTCCTGATTTTTTAAGTGGAAGAAGGTTATTCTGGTTTTTTAAAAGTACAAAGCTTTCTGCAGCAATTTCTCTTGAAGCCTGGCGATTTTGAGGTGTGAAAACTTCAGTTTCTGCTCTTTTTACATCACAAAATTTATATGGGTTTTCAAACAATCCAAGTTTATATTTAGCCTGAAGTATTAAACGGCAAGCTCTATTAATTTGTTCTATACCAACTTTTTTCTCAGCTAATGATTTTTTTAATGTTCCTAAAAAACCTTCACCAACCATATCCATATCTACCCCGGCATTTAAAGCTAAGGCAGAAACCGTTTGTAAATCGCCCATGCCATGCGCAATCATTTCTGGAATTCCGGTATAATCTGTTACAACAAAACCTTTAAAACCCCATTGATTACGCAAAACCTCTGTCATAAGCCATTTGCTTCCGGTTGCAGGTATGCCATCAACTTCATTAAAAGAAGCCATTATGCTTGCTGCACCAGCATCAACAGCTGCTTTATAAGGTGGTAGGTACTCATTGTACATCCTCACTTTACTCATATCGGTTGTGTTGTAATCACGACCACCTTCTGCAGCTCCGTATAAGGCGTAATGTTTTACACAAGCTAAAATTTGATTATTTGATTTTAAATCGCCTTGATATCCTTTAACCATCGCTTTAGCAATCGCTGATCCTAAAAATGCATCTTCGCCATTACCTTCTGATATACGTCCCCAACGAGGGTCGCGAGAGATATCCACCATTGGAGAGAAAGTCCAGTTGATGCCACTTGCACTTGCTTCAATGGCCGCAATTCTAGCTGATTTTTCTACAGCATACATATCCCAAGTGGCACTCATACCCAATGGAATAGGAAAAACTGTATTGTAACCATGAATAACATCCATCCCAAAAAGTAAGGGGATTTTCATTCTACTTTCCTCAACAGCTACCTTTTGTACTGCGGCTATTTTTTCTACACCTTTTATATTAAAAAGTCCACCAACTTCACCGTTTCTTATTTTTTTACCAATATCGCTGCTGTTTGCTTGTCCGGTTGTGATATCTCCAGAACTTGGTAAATTCAGCTGACCGATTTTTTCATCAACTGTCATCTTCGACATTAGGTTGCTGATAAATGCATTCATTTTTGCTTTTTCAGCGGAAACTGGCTTCTTGGTTTGAGCCAACGAATGAATCGCCAGCACAAGCATGATACTAAATAGGATGTTCGCTTTTCTCATTATATGTGTTTTATTCTTTTTAATAATTATTCAACTGTTTTTACAGCCGTTTTTTTAGAGATACCATTCTCATTTATTGCTTCGATAGAGAAGTAATACGTTTTCTTTAAATCCATTGCTTTAAACCAATACTCATTTAAATCATGAATCATTATGCAATTGTAAAGTTTATCTGGAGCAGTGCCATAGTATAAATTATAAGCAAAGGCATTATCAACCAGCTGCCATTTAATGTAAGCACTACGTTTATCTTTTTCTGTTCGTAAAACAATTAGGTTTTTAACCGAATCTGGTTTTGCGCCGTTTCCATTACCAAAAACACGCAATCCACTTATGGCGAACTTACCCGTTGGCATGTGGATATTTATCATTTTGATGAACCTTGTTTTTATGGGTTTAGCCAACTCTATGTAATCATGCGGAACATCGGTTTTATTTTGGCTTTTATCAACAAGTGTTGTCCATTTTTTTCCATCTGTTGATGATAAAATTTTGTACTGATGGTAAATATTAGTTTGCTTACCTAAAAATTCTGCGTCTTGATCGGCATAATTTATTTGGATTGCATTTACAGTAGCAAGGTTTCCTAAATCGGTTTGAATCCATTCGTTGCCATTAGATGTTTTCGCACTCCAATACGTTTTTATACTTTCATCAACGGCATTGTTTGCATAAAAAGAACCTAGTGTTGATGATACTGTTACTGGTTTTTTATAGTTAATTAGCATCCAACCCGGGCCAGCAGGACCACCTTCTTTTCGCTCCAAAGGTAAGTATAAGGGATAATCGCCAAATGCGGTGTTTGTCCACATCACATCATCTTTATCAAAGCCTGTGGGCCAAATTCCAATTCTTCTTTCCCAGGTATTTTTTACACAGATGATGCTTGTAGAAACATGCCAATAATTTTTGCTATTGTCTTCAAATGTGGCTCCATGACCAGCACCTCGAGAAAATCCACCAGCTTTAAAACTTAACGGATCGGATTGTGGCGTATATGGACTATCATAAAATAAGGGTTTGCTTCCTACCACAACACCATCGGCATAGCCGCTAAATTCTGTACCTGGGGCACCATATTGAAAGTAATATTTGCCATTGTGTTTTGTCATCCAGGCACCCTCAATAAATGGGTCGAGGAAAGTGTTGTCCATGTTTTCTCCGAAGCGTTGCCAACCATAGCGCCATGATTCCAGGATATACATTGGCATTCTGGTTCCTTTAGGCTTAAACGTTTTTCTATCCAACTCCACACCATATACCGGGTAGTTGTTGCTACTACCGTTGTACATGTAAAATTTTCCATCATCATCAGTAAAGAATGCAGGATCCCATCCTCCAATTTCTAAAGAATCAACTAAAGGTTTCCATTCGTTTGCTTTAGGATTTGTACTCATCCACAAAGTAAAATTTTTAGTGTATGTGCTTCCGAAAACAACCATGGTATCACCAAGAATCCCTACTGCTGGCGCACAAAGCTCGTCTTTAGTTTTATTCCATGGGCGTAGAAATTTACGTTCCTCAAATTTCCAGTTCAACATATCGGGGCTGTGCCAATAACCCCACTGGTTGGTGCTAAAAAGATAAAAATCGCCTTTATAATTTACAATAACAGGGTCGGCAGTGGCACGATGTTTACCCCATTCTGTAAACGATTCGAAAGGAGTGTAACCGTAATCAATGTTGATGGGATTACAATACGTTTTTTGTTTTTGAGCTGTTGCTGTCAAACAGAGTACTGTAATGAAAAATAAGAGTAAAGTTTTCTTCATGTTAAATTCTGTTGCTCGTCATTGCGAGGTACGAAGCAATCTTAATTAGATATTAGACACCTCGGCAAATCACAATATTTTCTTCAGACTGTTAAATTCAATTTGTTTTATACAATTTATTCTGCCCATTCCAAAAAGGATAGCATAGTGCATAAAAAATAATGCTATTATAAACCAACTAACCTTAATCCTAAATAGTATTCTGCGAATCAGCGCCTATTTTATTTTTTTATTTGTGTGCTTTCAAAACCTAATTTTGTTAAGCCATTTTTAACATCTTCATTCTGCATAAATAGTTTCCATAATAAGCCAGATCTGTAATTTTCAATCATAACCACCATCGGGCCTTGGTCGATACCTAAATATCTTTTTGGATACCAATTGTCGGTTTCAGAAAATGCATCATAAAAACCGTATTTACCCCAAACTTTATCACCTAAATCTTCATATAAATGTCTGATAACTTTTATCGATTCTTTGGGTGTGTAAGGAATGGAAGAAATTGCTGCGGTAGGAGAAATTACACCAAAATCTTCTTGTGGATTGTGCGCTGCATATCCTTTTACCGAATAGCTTGCAGTTAAGCCCCAATTATTGGTTCCATAACCTTTAAAACCTTTTGGATTTGCAACACAGTAATCATGAATGGCGAGGGTATGGTTTACATTATTTTCCCAATAATTTGCATATCTATCTTTCAATCCTTTTGGGTTTAAACCCAGATACGAATAATGGGCCCAAAATAAAGGTCCAGCACTGTTTTTTTGTCCTTGATAATCTAAGGTAAATGGGTGACCGTAAACTTTAAAATTGGCTTTAATCTCCCCATTTCTTGCCCAACCTTCGTGGTAAACTTCAGCCGGGATGGTATGGGTAGGGGATGATGCTGCCATAACGTACATAATTAAACATTCATTGTAACCCTTAACAGGAAAATTCATTTCCCAGGCATACTCTGGAGACCAATGCCAGTAAAGCACATTTTTGCCACCATCTCTATACCAGCTAAAATCGATACCTTTAAAAAGTTCATCAGCTTTGTTTGATAATGATTTTTCGGCAGCAGTTCCGTTTTTGTAATATTCTTTAATACAAATTAAAGCTTGAGCCACAAAAGAAGTTTCTACTAAATCGCCGCCATTATCTTTCTTTCCAAAAGGTCTAACTTTACCGGTTTCACCATACATCCAATGTGGCCATGCACCATGAAATCGATCTGCTTTCGCAAGAAAATCTAAAATTTGATTTAATCTATCTAAACCCTGTTTTTTGGTAACATAATTTCTATCTATACCGCTTAAAATTGCCATTAACCCAAACCCAGTAGCACCAGTTGCAACTGTGCTTTTATCATTTTCAGGATAAATGTTATCAGCATGATAACGCTCACGGCCAGCACCAGAAGTTGGTTCTGCACCATCCCAAAAATATTGGAAAGTTTGTTTTTGCACCACATCGAGCAATGCATCGTCAGTTAATCCCTTTTTTATTGCTGGAGCAGATTTTATTTGTTCAAATGTTTGCGCTTCAGTGCTGCATTGTATGCCTGAAGTAATTAAAATAACGAGAAGGATTCGGAATAGATATTTCATTTTTTGTGTAGAAGGTTACAGATTTGGACTACTAAAACCTAAATTTCGCATGCTTGCTTTCACTTCAGGCGCACTCATAAATAGATTCCAGATTAAGTTAGAACGATAGTTTTCTATCATTACTATAATAGGACCTTGGTCAATTGCCAGCGTTGATGATGCAAACCATTGATCTTGCAAAGAAAAAGCATCGTAAAAACCGTATTCACCCCAAGTTTTGTTACCAAGTTTATAGTAAAAATATTTTAAAGCCTGCATAGATTCTGTAGGTGTGTATGGGAAAGATGATAGGGCAGCTGTTGGCGCAATAACACCTACATCATTACCAGGAGCACTTGCAGTATATCCATTTTTGATATCACTTGCGGTTAAGCCCCAACAATTTTCTCCATAACCATAAAAGGCAGATGGATTTGCTTTACAGTAGTTGTAATTTATAAGCGTATGCGCTTTAGTTTGGGTTTCATAATTTGCATAGGCATCGGTTAAGCCTTTTGGGTTAATGCCCATAAATGAGTAATGAGAGAAAAATAATGGTCCGCCATTGGCTGGCCCCAATGGAAGCTGAACACCATAGTAAGTGTTTCCATTTTTCATTGCTCCATTTTGTGCCCAACCCGAATCGTAAACGGTTTTAGGTATGGAATAAGTAGGAGAGGCAGCAGCCATAACATAGGTAACCAAACATTCATTCCAACCTTTAACAGGTAAATTCATATCCCAATTGTAGTTGGGGCTCCAATGCCAATAAAGTGTGCTGCTATTATCTTTACGATACCAACTCCATTCCACACCGTTATAAATAGTATTTATGTCAGCCCTTAAAGTTGCTTCTGAAGCATCAGCACTATTAAAGTATTGTCTGGCTGTAATTAATCCAGCCATTAAATATGATGTTTCTACTAAATCTCCACCATTGTCTTTTGTACTGAACGGAATTACTTTTCCGGTATTTCCATCTAGCCAATGCGGGTAAGCACCATGAAAGCGCTCGGCAGTTTTTAAAAAAGCTACTATCTTTTGCATTCTTGCTAAACCATCAGCTCTGCTTATAAAATTACGGCTAACACCCGTAACTAAAGCCATTATGCCAAAGCCAGAGCCACCAGAAGTTACAGTGTTTCCTGAGGTATTTCTTTCGCGGGCCAAACCACTTGTAGGGTGACCAAAATCCCAAAAGTATTTAAAGGTTTGCTTTTGAACCAAGGTTAATAGTTCATTATCGCTAATGCGGGCGAATTTATCGGTATCATCTACCGCGGTTATTAAGTTAACTGCTACAGCACTTTGTAATTTGGCCCCAGTTTTAGAAACTAAACCTGTACCTGCAGTTAATGTATATTTTGTAATGGATTGTAATGCTGCGGTAGGCGTTATTACAATCGTATTATCGTTATTCTCTAAAGTTGAAGTATAAGCAACTGCTGTTCCACCTGCATCGGCAAGGGTTATGTTTCCATTTAAGGAAGATAAATTAATAGCAGATGAAAATGTGATTTTAACAACAGGGGCGTTGTTTAAGCCGTAATAAGTAAAACCATTAAAAGCCCCGTTTACTTTTAAATCGGAAAATGAAAATGAAGTAGGTGTCGGTGTTACCGGCGGATCTATCGGAGCGGGTGAATCACCTTTTTTGCATGATAATACAAAAAGAAGTAGCACTAAATAATATGGGAATATTTTTGTCATCATAGGAAATTAAAAAGGGCTGCCGTTATTGGCAACCCTTTATTTGTTTGTGCCGTTTAAAAGTTACGAGGCTTATTTACCTCTTCCTTCTAACTTAGCTAAGTATCCAACTTCTTCATCAGATAATGCTTTGTTAAAAATTTTAACTTCGTCTAACTGACCAATTAAATAGCTAGCCCAAGGCTCTTTAGAGTGACTTGTTGTTTGGCTAGGTGTAGTCATAAATTGAGTTGTGCCGAAAACCAGGTTGCCAGAGTTAACAAAATTTAAAGGCCCAGTAATGCCATCTAGTTTACCAGAACTTACTCTCGAGCCATTTACATAAACTTTTACAGTTGATGTAGTTTCATCGTAAGAAACAGAAAGTGCATTCCATTTGCCGAAGAAATTAACAACATTACTTGCTGTATAAGTTTTGTCGCCAGTTCCGTTATTAATAAATACAATTTTTAAAGTTGCGTTTTCATTCGTACTACCATTTTCTACAAAAATTTCTAAATTTCCCCAAAACTGAGATTTATTGGAAAGGCTAAACAAACCAATAATTCCATTTGATGGAGGTGGTGTGTTAACCCATTCTGTAATGGTGAAACTTTTTAAACTTAAAACCTTTGCAGAAGGCGCACTTAAAAAATAACTATCTGTGGCACCTTGCAACGACTTGCCTTTAATACCTGTTCCAAAAGTTGTACCTGTATTCGTTCCGGCACCATTTGATACACTATCAATTAAGCTTCCATCAAATGCCCAATATGCAGCTAAATTGCTTGGTGCAATTTGCTTTGCGCTATTAAATCCGCCGATGCTTAAAGCAGGAGCGTAGCTTGATGGTTCAAATTCTTTCTGGCAAGATGATAACCCCAAGGTTACAACAGATGCCATCAATAAAAAATATTTTGTTTTCATTTTTATTCAATTATCAATTAATAACCTGGGTTTTGAGTTAAGACACCTGCACTTTTATCAATTTCAGTAGATGGAATTGGCCAAACTTCGTTTTTGTTAGCTTTCCAACCTTTTGCACCAAAAACAGCAGCAGCACGACCTTGACGAACAACATCGAAATAACGATCTGACTCCATAGCTAATTCTACTTGTCTTTCTTTCTGAATTGCTGTACGTAATGCATCTTTATCAGAAGTAGTAATATCAGGTAAAACCGCAGCTACACCACCTCTTGCACGAGCACGAACACGGTTTAATGAAGTTCTTGCCAAGGCAGGGTTACCTTGTTCGTTAGCTGCTTCTGCATTCATTAATAAAACATCAGCAAAACGAATTACCCTAACATTTTGTTGGGCTCCTTCTGGAAAACCGGTTTTAATTAAACTAAATGGAACATACGATTTTTGGTTGTACATAGGGTTATCGCCAGTAGCCGAAATTGCATCACCTTGTGGCGTGGTTTCACCACGAAAAATAATTGTAGCGTCTCTTCTGGTATCACCTGTTTCATAAGCACTAGCTAAAGTAGCTGTTGGGTTATTAAATCCCCAGCCGCCAACACTTCCACGTACGCCTTGAACCTGGCTATATTGTGAAGTTGCAGAACCTGCAATAGTTTCTACAATTTCGCATTGAATTTCAAAAACAGATTCTACACTATTTTCATTATTTAAACGGAAACTTTGTTCGTAGTTCGGAACTAAGTTGTAGCCCATCGTCATAACGGTATTTGTATAATTAAGCACATCTGCCCATTTTTGTTGATACATGGCAACTTTCGCATGTAAAGCTAAGGCTGCGCCTTTAGTAGCTCTGCCCAAATCAATTGATGTATAGGTTTGTGGTAAAACTGCTGCAGCATCAACTAAATCTTTTTCAATAGCTGCATAAACTTGTGCTTTTGGTGTTCTCGGAATGTTAAATTCTGATGCATCTTTAGGAACAGATAAACGCAATGGCACATCGCCAAAAGCTCTAACCAACCTAAAATACGAATAAGCACGAACAAATTTAGCTTCAGCGATGTAACGAGCTTTTAAGTTTGCATCCATGCTAATTGCCGGAATATTATCTAACACCTGGTTACAAAGGTTAATGTTTTGGTATTGTCCAGTCCAAAAACCTTGTAATTGTCCTTCTGTTGATGTAACTGTAAAGTTGTCGTAGCTGTTTAAATAGCTAGCATCATTTGCAGAACTACCTTTTTCAGCATCATCACCTGCAATACTTTCTATAGCAAGGGCAGGGAAGGCTGTGTTTTCCCAGCTTCTTAAGTTACCGTAAATAGAGTTTACTGCTTTTGTAGCATCCTCTTGAGATTTCCAAAAGGTAAGTGCTGGTTGTTGTGCTTGAGGATCTACATCTAAAAAACTTTTTTTACATGCAGGTAATACTAAAAGACCAGAGCATAAAGCAAGTAATCCAATCTTTTGTATATAATTATTTTTATAATTTATTTTCATTGCTTTATTTATTAGAAAGTAACTTGAAGACCTAATCTATAAGTAGCCGATAAAGGGTAAACGCTGGCATCTATACCTGCATTTGTCGGAGTACCACCAATTTCTGGTGTAAAACCTTTGTAGCCAAATATGTTAATTGCATTTTGAGCATCAACAAAAACCCTTACCCTTTGCATTTTCCATTTGCTCATTAATACAGATGGCAATGCATAACCTAATTGAATATTTCTAACGCGGATGTAAGAACCATCTTCAACATAAAATGAATTTGGTGCAGCGTTAGTTGTTGAACCCACGTTAGCTGATGGATATGTGTTTGATGTATTTGGACCAGTCCATCTGTTATCGTAAAAATCTTTACTGAAATTCTCATTACCGAAACGATATGCAATGTTTGCATTGTAAACATCAACACCTGCAACACCTTGTACATCGATAGCTAAATCGAAGTTTTTGTAACCAAATGATGTATTTAAACCATAACTATATTTTGGATTTGGATTACCCAAAACTACACGGTCTTTTCCATCAATGATATTATCACCATTTTGGTCAACATATCTGAAATCACCAGGTTTAGCGCCAGTTTGTGCAGAAGCAGCAACTTCAGCAGCTGTTTGGAAAATTCCACCTACTTTGTATCCAAAAAATTCGCCAATTGCACCGCCTTGAATGGTACGGGTT
The DNA here is from genome assembly GCF_042650845.1 of Pedobacter lithocola. Classification (NCBI taxonomy): domain Bacteria; kingdom Pseudomonadati; phylum Bacteroidota; class Sphingobacteriia; order Sphingobacteriales; family Sphingobacteriaceae; genus Pedobacter; species Pedobacter lithocola. Next base: position 153,925 of record NZ_JBHSBW010000009.1, read on the forward strand.
GCTAAAGCACCGTTTGCAATACCAGCACCACCAGCATAAATTGGATTTTGACCGGTTACAACTGATAACACTTTATTGTTATTAATGCCAATGTTTCCACTGATTGAGTAGTTTAAACCACCTTCTGTTTTATCAGAATAAGTTGCTAAGAACTCAAAACCACGATTTTGAAAATCTGCTTGATTACCAACCAATGTTCCTGATGATGTACCAATTGAACTCAAAATAGGAATTTCGAAAATTGCTTGTTCAGTTTTTTTGTTGTAAACACCAGTTTCGATGCTTAAACGATTGTCTAAAAATCTTGCTTCAATACCGATATCTGTACCTGTTGTACGCTCCCAGTTTAAAAATGAAGGAACTAAAGAGTTAACATTTGCGCCAGTATAACCAACTCCGTTAAAGAAAGCTACAAGATTTCCACCTTGTGCAACAGTCAATGTTGTAGGGTTAACCGGTACACCTGCATTACCTACTTTACCCCAAGAACCTTTAAGCTTTAAATAATTAACAACTTTTTGGTCTTTCATAAAATCTTCATTGGTAACTACCCAACCAGCACCAACTGCAGGGAAGTAACCCCAAAGGTCGCCACCACCAAAGAATTGTGAAGCCGCATCACCACGAAGTGTTGCGTTTAACAAATATTTATCTTTAAATGAATAATTTACACGACCGAAGTATGAATTAGATGTTGATAAGGAACCACCATCTGTAATGGTACGCGTTGCTGCTGTTCCTAAAGAAAGATATAAATCGCCATCGCTTGTATTTGGTACATCAAATGCAGTTGCATTAATAAAGTAAGATTTTCTTCTTTGGGCTGTTGTACCGGCTAAAACAGTAATGCTGTGGTCGCCAAATGTATTTTTGTAAGTTAATGTATTTTCAAGAATCCAGTTTCTGGTTTCTGCTCTGTTAATTCTTAAAGTACTTTGTGTAGTTCTTTGACCTTGAGTAGCAGCATAAAGCGGTGTATAACCTCTAACTTCATTTTGTCCGAAATCTCCACCTGCACTTGTTCTAAAAGTAAAGTTTTTTAAGAAAGTTAATTCTGCATAAACATTTCCATTTATACGATAGTTTTTAGATTGCTGATTGTAAAAATCTAAAGTAACCTGAGGGTTAAAGTTATTTCCTCCACCTAAACTAAAATCATTTGCATCGCCATAACTTCCATCTGCATAATATACAGGAACAACTGGTCCTGCTGCATACAACTGGCGGAAAATACCACCATCGATATCATTTGAATTGATAGATGTACCAGAAACTGTATAACCAACTTTCAAAGGTTTTAATACCTGAAAATCGTTTGATAATTTAGCAGTATAACGTTTCCAATTTTGTGTCTTAACTAAACCATCTTCGTTTGTGTAACCTAATGAGAAATTATAAGTTGTTTTCTCTGTACCACCATTTACAGATAATTGATGGTTGGTTTGTAATGCATTTCTCAAAGCTTGATTGTACCAATTTGTACCTTCACCAAAAGATGATGGATTAGAAAATAATGGACTCGCACCGTTTGAGGCAGATAATTCGTTAATAATGGTTGCATACTCGGTTGCATTTGCCATTTCTACCTGATTGGTAACTGCTTTAAAACCGATTGAACCATTGTAACTGATTACAGGTTCGCCGGTTTTACCTTTTTTAGTTGTAACCAATACAACACCATTTGCAGCACGAATACCGTAAATAGATTGCGAAGAAGCATCTTTTAATATACTGATGTTTTCAATATCTGCAGGATTTAAGAAACTAATCTCGTCATACCAAACACCATCAACCACATACAAAACACCTGTATTACCGTAAATTGTACCAGTACCACGAATAGTAATTTGTGGAGATGAACCTGGCGCACCATTATTTGTAATGGAAACACCGGCAACTTTACCTTGTAAAGCACTAATTGGGTTAACGGAGGCTTGTTTAGAGATTTCTTCACCTTTTACTGTTGCTACTGACCCGGTAACATCAATTTTTCTTTGAGTACCGTAACCCACAACAACAACTTGCTCTAGCTGCTGAGAAGACGAAGCCAACTCTACATTTATGGTTGTTCTGTTGTTAACAGGAACCTCTTGTGTAGTATAACCTAGGTATTGGAAAACTAATGTTGCGTTTGCTGGTGCGCTGATGCTATACGCTCCTGAAGGATCTGTTTGTGTACCTATTTGTGTACCCTTAACCAACACACTTACACTCGGGATGGTGGATTTATCTCCGCTATCCATAACCCTACCTTTTACAGTAATGTTTTGTGCAAATGCTACGTTAATTGTAAGTAAACAAATTCCGACCAGAACAGAAATTCTTGTAAAAATTCTTTTCATGCTTATTAAATATTTAGTTAATTGTTAGGATAAATGTGAGGTTGTTTTTCTGCCTCTGCAAGGAATTCGACCTCTACATTAATACATCAAATGGAAAAGTGTAGTATCTCACTATACTATACCAAATGCCCAAATGGGCTGAAAACGCAGTTTTAGTGATTGTAACTGATTAATTACTGATACACAAGTGTACAATGTACACCAAGTGATTTGAAACTGCTTTATTTAAGCTATGAGAGGTAATGATGTAGTGTTAATTCTGTGTCAATACCCTTATACTATGATTCAGCGTGATTAAAGCAAACGTTGCCAATTTGTATTTACGACAAATTAAGGTGACTTTACAGCTCCATTAAGAATTCTGTAAGGTTTTTATCATGCGGTACGTTAAGTTTTTTACGCAATCTATATCGTCTAATTTCTACTCCTCTAAGCGTTATATTTAGTAAAGAAGACATCTCTTTACTGCTCATATTCATCCTTAAATATGCACAAAGCTTTAAGTCGTTTGGAACCAAATCTGGGTGGCCAATTTTAAGTTTTTTAAAGAAACTTTCGTGTGCTTCATTAAAACTATTTTCAAATAAATGCCAATCTCGCTCATCGTTCATTCCATCATTTATAACTTTCTGAATTTTGCGCAATTGATCGTCGGCTAATTTTTTTCCGTTCTCATCTTTAAGCTTCAAAATTTCTTCGCTTATTTTTTGAAGCAATTCATTTTTATAAACCAACGTCATAGCAGAATTGGCAAGTTCTCTATTTTTAGATGCGAGCTCCGCTTGAAGTTTTTCGGTTTGTAATTTATTTATCTGCTTCTCGTTTGCTTCCGATTCTTGTTTCAGAATTTCATCTTGTTCGGCTTTTAACCTTTCACTTATCTTCAAGCTATCGCGTTTAAGCTTTCTCTCGTAGATTTTTTTTCCAGCAATCATTGCTACTACAAACATAAAAGCATAAAATAATATTGCCCAATTGCTTAAATACCAAGGCCGAAGAATTCTAAATTCGAATGTGGTAATTTCACTTACAGTTGCATCATCTATTTTAGCCCTAACTCTAAATATGTATTTGCCGCTGCTTAAGTTTGTAAAATCTTTTTGCGTTGCATAACTCCAATCAGACCAATCATTAGAATAACCTTCTAAGTAATATTGAAACTTAACTTTAGCTTCACGATAATAGGGTAGTGAAAAAGAGATTCGAATGTTATTTCTATTGTTTTTTATATCGATTTCTGAACCGCTATTTCCATTTTCACTAATGATGGAATATTTATCAGTAATATCTTCAATGCGGCGAATTAAAACATTTTGATTTATTTTACTTAATTGGCCAGCCATATTTTGCCCGGCGTTGTAAAATACAAAGCCATCATCTACACTAATTAAATAAATAGAATTGCTTATTCGGCTAATGTTTTCATAATACTGAACCATCTTGCCATCGAGAATACTGAAACGATTAGAATCAATTGAAATTTTACCAGCCTGGCTAAAGTTGGCTAAAGCCGTTTTACCATGATTGATAAACCAATATTTTTTAGCACCTGCATTAATAATTTTATTTGAAGAAGCAAAAGAACCCAATGCGCTGTTAAGTACGTTATATTTTGAAAATCTATCGCTCAGGTTATCATAGGTAAAGAAACCAGAATTGCTGGCAAAAACAATTTTTTCTTCTAGGTTAAATAAGTTTAAATTGTAATTGCTCGGCAAACCACTCTTTTCATCATAGTATTTGTTAGAAATTACTGTGCTGTAATCGTTGCTTAACTTTAATTTGTACAAACCTTTATAAGCGTGACTAACCCAAATTTCACCTTTATTATCTTGTTCTACATACCTCGAAGGAACATTAAAATTTGCTATCTTTTTATAAAACTGCCACTTGCCTTGAGCATTTTTGTTAAACAAAAGTAAACCTGTATAAGTGCCTTGTATTAAAAAGTTTGGATTGCTGTTGAGTTTCTTAATTGTCCACCCGCCGCTGTAGGTTGTAATCTTCTCTATTTTATCGCCAATTACATTAAAAGTTCCGTTATTATGGCCGCATAAAAGTTGATCATCAATGATGTTTAATTCCCAAACCTGACCCTGAGAATTTGGAATAAGCCTAAAATTTAAAGTAGAAAATTGATTACTATCTTTCCATTCACTGTAAAATAAACCCTGATTGGTGCCTAGGTAAATTTTACCTTTAAAAATTACACTCGAATAAACAGTTCCAAAAACACCGGTTTTATCAAGATAAAAATAAAGTGGCGAGTTTAGTTCGATTCTATCAATTCCATTATCCAAACCCGCCCAAAGGTTTTGTTCATTATCACTATATAAACTTAAAACTGTGTTATTTTGTAATCCGCTTGATTTATTAACTCGCTGAATGATGTTTCCATTTTCATCTATAACAATAATTCCATTCAGGATGGTACCGTAAGCATAATATTTGTCTAAAATTTTGGCACCGTTATTTAATTGAAATGTAGATAAAAATGAGTTTGCTGGCGTATTAAATGGTATAAAAGTCTTCCCGTCGAATAGGAATAAACCATCTTTACCGGTGCCAATAATTAATGTATTTGCTTTAAAAGGTAAGATAGATAAAACACCTGTTTTGCAAACCACATCGCTACCAGGTATATATACTAGTTTATTGCCTTTAAGCTCGTAAAGCCCTTTATTTTCTACAATAAACCGATTGCCGATTTTATAAGAAAAAAGAAAATTGCTGGCATTTTTTAGGATGGAAATTTTCCCATTTACGTAGATGTATATCGTACTGAATGATTGGAAAATTATTTTATTGCCGTAAATATGAATTTTCCAAATTTCATCTTTTCGTGGGTCAGACTTTGGAATTAAATGTGTTAAAGAAGTGTATTGAAATTTATTTTGTTTGAAGGACCAATAGCCAAAATCGCCAAAACAGCCCGTGTAAATTTTTCCATTATCATCGGCAGCAACCGAGCGTACAATTTGGTTATTTGGCATTTTATATTTTTGCCAGTACCTACCATCAAAAGTTAAAAGACCTTCGGTATTACCGAAATACATTACACCGTTTTTATCTTTAGCAACGCTCCAATTTTGGTTACCAGATGCATAAACCGATTTAGAATAATTTTCTATATACGGTACACCAATACTTTTTATATCAGCGGCATGTGTATTTAAAGAAATGCAGATTAAAAATATAAGAATGCATTTTAGGTATGATTGCATGTAAATTTCAGTAAGCCTTTATTGTACAAAGTAATAAAAATAAAGGGAGATATTATTTTGTTTTATTTCTTGATGAAAGCGAAAAAAACCGCTAATAAAATAAGGCAAAAAGCAACAATATGATTCCAGGCAATTTTTTCTGTTTTAAAAAATAGTATTGTAAAAATTAAAAATACAGTGATAGATATTGCTTCTTGCGTAACTTTAAGTTGCATTAAACTAAAAGCACCACCATTTTCCTTAAACCCAAATTTATTAGCTGGTACCTGAAAAATATATTCGAATAACGCAATGCCCCAGCTTATTGCTATTATGGAAACCAACCCTAAACTTTTGCTCCAAGCCATTTCTTTAAATTTCAAATGGCCATACCAAGCTAACGTCATAAACGTGTTTGATATGATAAGAAAGAAAACGGTTAAAGCAGCTCGCATATTTAAATTTTTAAATAAACCAATTTGAACAGAACTTTGTTTCAAAGCTATTATTCAGCGAGTTCAGGTTTTTTGCTTACTGGCTGAGGTACTTTTACGTAGTATCCGGTTCCATCGTAAGGGCGTTTTCTTGGGTTAGCTGTACACTGTACAGAGCAACAACCTTGTAGCTTCTCGCCGCAATCATCGCATTGAGTAATGTGTTCGTTGCATTCAGGGTTGGCACAATTTATCATTTTTGGTGTTGTGGTTCCGCAATTGTAGCAAACAGATACAATTGTTGGGTTTACTTCATTAACATCAACTGCAATTCTGTTATCAAATACATAACATTTTCCATCAAAATCTTTCCCGCCGGCTTCTTTACCATATTTTATAATGCCTCCATGTAATTGATAAACATCATTAAATCCATGATGCAGCAATAAAGCTGATGCTTTTTCACATTTAATACCACCCGTACAATAGGTTAAAATTTTCTTGTCTTTGTACTTTGCAAGTTGATTTATCTGCTCTGGAAAATCCCTGAAGTTTTCTATATCGAGCGTTATGGCATTTTTAAATTTACCTAAATTGTGTTCGTAGTTAGAACGTACATCCAAAACAATAACATCATCATCATCTTTCATTTTCATGAAATCGACAGGCTCTAAATGTTTTCCGGTTTGCTTGTTCGGGTTGATGATTGATGTGTCTCTCAAACCAGAATGAACAATTTCTGATTTATAACGACAATGCATTTTTAAAAATGAAGGTTCTTCAACATCATCAATTTTGAATTCGGTTTTGGCAAATCTTTCATCGGCGTGAATGGCTTTCATATACGTCTCGCAAGCATCGGCAGTGCCAGAAACTGTTCCATTTAAACCTTCGTCGGCTACAATAATCCGCCCTACTAATCCTAATGATTTACAAAATTTTAAATGGTCTGCGGCAAATTGTTCCGCATTTGCTATGTAACTATAGCAATAGTAAAGTATGGTTTGATATTTTTTCATAACGCTGTTGATACCGTTGCAAACGGCGTTTAAAGCGAGGCAAAGATAAGGAAAAAGTTTTTAAGATTAGGGTGAGGTTGAGATCGAGGTTAAGGTTGAAGCTGAGGTTGAGGTTAAGATTGAGCAGAGATCGAGGTTGAGGATAAGTTTGAGAAATCAGAAAAGTATGGAATAATGCTATTAATTTTTCTTGTATAACTTAATAAATACTCCTAATATTCTTACTTAACCTCAATCTTGCTCTCAACCTCAGTCTCAGTCTTAGTCTCAATCTCAGTCTCAACCTTAGTCTCAACCTCCCCTTAAAACTTGTAACTGATTCTAAATCCTTGGTTAATTTTCTTAGCAGCATCGTAGGCAAAACCGTAGCTAACCCTTAAAACTAGTCGCTGCAAGCCAAAGTAAAACTCTTTATAATTTCTTTTTTCTGGTGATGATAGGTAGCCTCCTCCAATAAATTCTTCGAGTTTTGCCTTTCTCAATAATGGCACTTTGTTTAAGAAGAAACCTGCAAAATTGTGCTCTAAATGTGCTTCGAAATATTGTTGATTGGTACTGAACTGATAAAACTCTAAGTATTGAAACTTTCTTAAATTAGGAGGGAAGATGGTAGAAATATTACCGGCAAAATGTTTGTATTCAGGGTAATAAATCTTACTGTTGTTTAAGAACTTTCCTGCACCAACTAAAAAGGATGTATAGCCCCACAACCCTAAACCAATTCTATCCTGATAAACTTCTGCTTTCACAAAATCACAATCAACATCACTATTTAAAAGTCCGTTAAAGCCTTTTTTATACAGCACCGTAATTCTTGGAAAACGAGATTCAGTGTAAAATTTACCATCAGGGCGTGTAATGTATTTCTGACCAATGGTATAAGTTAAACTTGCCGATGCACTAACAGAAGTATACGTTGGGAAAAGTGGTGTTTCAGTTGTTGGCGTAAATGGATTGTTTGAGGTAAATTCTCTATCCTTATTATCAAAAAACTTAAAATTAGAATTATTGGTTAATGTATGGTTTCTTGCATAATCTAAACTTATCGAACCCTGTAAGCCTGTAGCCAACTCTCTGGTTGTATTGATGTTTACAAAACTCTTCTCATAAAATTTAATAAAGTTTTTCTCGTAAAGTAATGAGTTAATGGTATTTCCAAGCAATGTCATTGAAGCTAAATTGTTCAAATCGAAAATTCCATTTCCAAAGGATGCACCAATACTCGCTCTTTTTAATGGGTCGTAAAAGTATGTTCCTGTTAAACTTCCAGTTAATTTTTGATTGGCAAAGCCGTATCTCAATTCTGGTCTGATGCTGTAAAACCTTCTATCACCAAATACTTTACGATAGGTTACGCCATATTTAATTGCAAAACCTTCAACCGTATTGTACATTAAAGCCCTTAAAACCGGGTCGAAAGAAATGTAAACGCTATCATATCTATTATTTTTGCTGTATCCGCTTAACAGTAGCTTGCCGATTCCAAATTTATTATTCTCTTTTTCGAGTGAATCAAGGTAGGTTTTTGATTCCTTCCTCTTCGCTATGCTATCTTTAACCACATAGTTAATTTGTTCATCGCTTGTTAGCGGTATCGGGCGATTGTTATTCCAGTAAATTGAATCTTTTTTATTAACCAGTTTAGTGATTTTTAAAATTTCTCCATTGAAAAAATTCTTTGGAAAAACTGGCGAAATATCATAATTACTGTATACACCAACATAGTAACCAGCAAACTTAAACCCTAAAACATTTCCATTAAATTGAAAATTGATGTTTGTAGGCATGTAAACGGTTTTAACCTTTGAAAAAGTTTGATTAATATTTAATGTATCAATAAAATTAATTCCAGAGTTTTTTGTCAGGTATAAATCGGTGTTGTAAATTCTCCAGCTATCATCCAAAATATAAATTACCCCTCTAAAAACAGGGTCATTTGTTCTGCGTGGAATTACCTCTATTTTATTTACCGTTTCACCATTTTCCTTTGTTTCTCCAAGGTATTTGTATTTATAATAAAACATGGCATTATCAGCAATCGGAGAAATAAAACCTCGGGCACTTAATGTATTTTCCAGTAAATAATTATCATAAAAATTGATAATTAAATCAGAGGCTTTGTTAAAACTAAAGGCATTATTCCGTCCGGCTACTTTTGATGATATCATTTCCTCATGTACATCATTTGGTCTTCTGAAACTAAATTTGCTTTGCGATTCGGATAAATAAATAATGCCCTGTCTGTTGGTATCCAGCTCCATTACCTTTCTAATATCCTGTCCCATAAATTTTTTCGGAGCAGTTACCAGGCGTTGTACACCTTTTATATAAACATCAACGGTGAAAGATTTTACTTCCTCTAAATGAGTTTTACGCATTTTAATCGCTTTGCGGATAATTGCATAGGCTGGGTCTTCTGCATTAGCCTTTATCGTTACGTTATCGAGCGTATAGCTTTCTGATGTTAAGGCAATGTTTAGTGTTAACGGCGCAGTAACGTTAACAATATTATCTTGCTGCTTATATCCAACCGCCCTAAAATTTAATGTCTGCTGACCAGAATTTAGCTTAATCTCATATTTTCCATCAATATTAGCTGATGTACCAAGGGTTGTGTTTTTTAAGTAAACTGATGCAAAAGGAACAGGTTGCCCGCTAGTATCTTTTATTGTGCCTGAAACTGTAAATTGTTGCGAAAAGGCAAAATTTGCAATACAGCAAAAGAATAGGAGTGCGCAGATTTTAGTCATAAGTGTAGATCAGTTAAGCTATAAATATCGAATAAGTTTTTACACAATACACATAGCTATGTGTTAAAGTTTGTTAATCAGTAAAAATTCAAAGGTTTTTTGCAATAATATTAAATTTTCATAATATAGTTTTAATGATGTGATTTGAAATGATTCTATAAATTCGGGCTTTTTTATAACTTTGAATAATCAATCAATCGGTAAAAACCATGTATAAAACATTACAGCCTGTTCTTCAAAAGGAACTCGAAGAAATAGAAAAAGCAGGATTATTTAAACGCGAACGTATTATAGTTACCCCACAAGGTGCAGATATTAAAGTTAAAGGTGGTGCAGAAGTAGTTAATTTTTGCGCTAACAATTACTTAGGCCTTTCATCTCACCCGAAGGTGATAGAAGCTGCAAAAAATGCAATCGATGAGCACGGTTATGGCATGTCGTCTGTTCGTTTTATTTGTGGCACTCAGGATGTTCATAAAGAATTAGAAGCAAAAATTTCTCAGTTTTTAGGTACAGAAGATACAATTTTATACGCTGCAGCATTTGATGCAAACGGTGGTGTTTTTGAACCTTTATTTAATGCAGAAGATGCAATAATATCTGATGAATTGAACCATGCATCGATTATTGATGGCGTTCGTTTATGTAAAGCACAGCGTTTTCGTTATAAAAATGCTGATATGGAAGATTTAGAAAAGCAGTTAATTGCTGCTGCTGGTTGCAGACATAGAATTATTGTAACCGATGGTGCTTTTTCTATGGATGGTTCGGTTGCACCTTTAGATAAAATTGCTTATTTAGCAGATAAATATGAAGCATTAATTATGATTGATGAATCGCACTGTTCTGGTTTTATTGGTAAAACCGGTCGTGGAACGCATGAACATTTTAATGTGATGGATCGCGTTGACATCATCACCGGTACTTTAGGCAAAGCATTGGGTGGAGCATCTGGTGGTTTTACATCGGGCAAAAAAGAAATTATAGATATGTTGCGCCAGCGCTCTCGCCCGTATTTATTTTCAAATACACTTGCTCCGGCAATTGCTGGTGCCTCTATAGTGGTTTTAGATATGCTGAGTGAAACCACATCACTACGCGATAAATTGGAAAGCAATACCAAATATTTCCGCGAAGAAATGACTGAAGCAGGTTTTGATATTAAACCTGGATTTCATCCTATTGTGCCAGTTATGTTGTATGATGCAAAAATTGCGCAAACATTTGCTGCCAAAATGCTTGAAGAAGGAATCTATGTAATTGGGTTTTTCTATCCGGTTGTTCCTCAAGGTAAGGCCAGAATTCGCGTACAATTATCAGCTGCACACGAGCAACATCATTTAGATAAAGCAATAGCAGCATTTACTAAAGTTGGTAAAGAATTGGGCGTAATATAATTCCTAAAAACGCTAAGATATTTTTAAAGCTGCAATTATTGCAGCTTTTCTTGTTTTGGGTTCATTTTCTTTTGTAATGATATAGTAAACAGATATTTTGAACCCATGCCATATAAAATTTAACAAAAATTTGCCGTATATTTGAAGCCATGTTACAAGATAAGATTACACAATACACTGAAAAAATAAATGCTTTTGTAACTGAAAAAGCAGATGAATTAGAACAGTTTCGTATAAAGTATTTAGGCAGCAAAGGCGTAATTAAAGAAATTTTCGAAGATTTTAAATCGGTATCTATCGAAGAAAAAAAATCGTTAGGAAAGGTTTTAAACGAATTTAAGCAACTTGCCGAATCAAAATATCAAACTTTAAAAGAAGCTACAGAAGCAAATCAATCTCAAAGTGTTGATAATCAACGAGATTTAACCTTGCCTGGTGAAGGTTTTGAAATTGGTTCACGCCATCCTTTAGCCTTGGTTCGTCGCGAAATTGTTGAAATTTTTGCTAAGCTTGGGTTTACTGTAGCAGAAGGACCAGAAATTGAAGATGACTGGCATAACTTCTCTGCTTTGAACTTTCCTGAAGAGCATCCTGCTAGAGATATGCAAGATACTTTCTTTATAAAAAAGGGTGGTGAAAAGGGAGACATCGCTTTGCGTACACATACATCATCCGTTCAAGTGCGTATGATGGAACAAGGTCAACCGCCGTTTAGAGCCATTATGCCCGGTCGTGTATATCGTAATGAAGCGATTTCTGCAAGAGCACACTGCTTTTTCCATCAGATAGAAGGTTTATATGTTGATGAAAATGTTTCATTTGCAGATTTAAAGCAAACCTTATTTTACTTTGTTCAGGAGCTATATGGTGAAGGTACCAAGGTTCGCTTCCGTCCTTCTTATTTCCCATTTACTGAGCCATCTGCGGAGATGGATATTTCTTGCACCATTTGTAATGGTGCCGGTTGCCAGCTTTGTAAATACAGCGGTTGGGTAGAAATTTTGGGATGTGGAATGGTAGATCCTAACGTACTCGAAAATTGCGGAATAGATTCGAAAAAATATAGTGGTTTTGCTTTCGGAATGGGTATTGAGCGCATTGCGAACTTAAAATATGTAATTAAGGATTTACGTCTGTTTTCTGAAAATGATGTGCGTTTTTTAAAACAATATAAATCTGCCTTGATATAATAATGAAACGAGTTTTTAGCATATTATTTTTTATTGTTATAATTTCTGGTTGCGGAAAGGAAGAAAATTACATTCCTGAAGTTGCGGTTAATTATGGCGTAACCGTAACTGAGTTTAGCATAAAAGCAGTAAATAATGTGCTTTTAGTGCCTAATAATGGTGTTGCTGGTTTAATAATTGTTAAAACACCATTGGGTGGATATGTTGCTTTTGATAGATGCAGTACCGTAAACCCAGAAAAACTGTGCAAAATTGTTCCCGATGATAGCGGACTTACGGCAACTGATCCCTGTTCAGGTGCTAAATTTTCTCTATTTGATGGCAGTCCGCAGAAAGCGCCTGCCGAAAAAAGTCTTAAGAGTTACACCATCTCTTTACAAGGCAACAACCTTATAAAAGTAACTAATTAATGGAAGCCGAAAAAATTAAAGAGACTGTAAAAAAGGCAGCGAAAGAACTGTTTAGAAAGTACGGATATCATAAAACAAGTGTTAACGAAATTGCTAAAAAGGCTCGTATCGCTAAGGCAACAATTTATAAGTATTTTGAAAGTAAAGAGCAGGTTTTAGATAGTATTTTAATGGATTATCTCGACCAGAATTTACACGAGATATTGCATAATAAATTAAGTTACGCTTCTGAAGAAGAGCATTTAAAGGCTTTGGTTATGAAAACCAGCCGACTTTCTTTTACGGCTTGCAACGAATTTATTGGTTGGGATTTTGTTCGGGAAAATGCAAACTCGCAAGAGTTTTTGAAGCACTTATCTGATCAGTTAGAAGCCTTATTACTAGCTGCTTATTTGCAATTGGATAATTTTAAAAATAATCCCGCAAGGAGAGAAGGACTAGCATTTTTACTCAAAGCCAGTAAAAGTATTGTGTTTTCTTTTGCATTTACATCTGTAAGCGATTCTGATGTTCGCAAAAACTTTGTGAGTTTTCAAAAGGAAATATTACCGTTTTTGGTGAAAGCTGCGTTGTAGAAATAAAATTTTAGTTTCAATAAAAAATGGGATATCGTTATTTACAATATCCCATTTTTATTTTAACCATTTTTTTTTAATTATTCCCACTTAAATACTTTAACAGCGACTGCATAAATTCCGATGCCCCATATAAATAAAATCATAATTTGGAATTTTACGTCCCATAATCCAACGCCTTCGAAAGCTACTTTACGCATTGCATCATTTAAATAGGTTAGTGGTAAGGCTCTGCTAATGGGTTGCAGCCATTTCGGGAAAGCTTCTATTGAAAAAAAAGTGCCTGATAACAAGAACTGTGGTAGCGTTACAATATTTGATATTGGTGGAACCATACTTTCGTTTTTTGCAATTCCGGAAATGATAAAGCCAAAGCCCATAAATACGATAACGCCCAAAGTAGCCAAAATGAGCATATTGACGACTGTTATAGCGCCATGAACAAGTGTAAAGCCAAAAAATAGATTACCCAATACAATAATAAATAGGGCACCAATTAAGGCGAATCCAATTCTCGCAATTCCTTCACCAATTACAATGCTCGATCGCTTTACAGGTGTAGCAAAAAAACGTTTTATAACCAAAGTTTGGCGCAGGCTTAAAAACACAAATGCAGTTCCAAATACACCTGTACTTAGTAATGAAAACCCTAACTGACCTGGTAAAATAAAATCTATTGTTTTATATTCTCTACCATGAACGGTACTTTCTTTAATTTCAGCAATGGAAGGTTTAAGGTTTTTGTCGTAAAAAAGGTTATTTAAAACTGATTTTAAAATGTTGCCCTTATCCATTGATGCTGATGTGTAAACCACATTTACAGAATAAGCAACCGAATTAACTTTTCTGTGTACATCAATCATTGCATCTACATTTCCTTTTTCAAGAAGCTTGTCGAAATCTTCTTTCGATTTATCTTTAATCAGTCTTATCATTCCGGTTTTCTCAAGCATACCAATCACCGGATTTTTGATGTCTGATCCTGGCGAAATACCCACATCAATGTGTGTACCGCCGCCGCCCAAAAATCCAAATACCAAAATAAATATAAGGGGGAATGCAAGTGTAAAAACCACTGCAGAAGGACTTCTTATGATAGAACGAAAGCTAGCCTTGGCAAGCGCTAATGTTGCTTTTGTGTTGCTATAAGCGCCAATTTTGTTCGTAGTTTCTTTTTTCATTCCATTATTTGCTCCTCCATTGTTTAGTTGAGCATTTGTTTTATTATCATTCATGTTATATGAATCTTATTTGAATTTGTCGGCTATCTAAAACTTAACTATATTTTCTTCTATTTCCACTACGCTTTTAATTTCTTTGGGAGATTATTGGCGATTCTATTCCCGCCACTCTTTACCTGTTAGGTTTATAAATACATCTTCCAAATTGGCCTTTTTGACTTCTTTTTTACGTTCGAAACCCGAGCCTACCAACTTATCTATTAAATTGTCTGGAGTATCTAATGCGATAATTTGTCCGCGTTCCACAAAGGCAACTCTATCACAAAGCTGTTCAGCTTCATCCATATAATGTGTCGTAATTACCACAGTAGTTCCATTACTTCTAATTTCAGTGATTAAATCCCATAAATTGCGTCTGGCTTGTGGGTCTAAACCAGTAGTAGGTTCATCAAGAAATATAATTTTGGGTTGATTAATTAACGTTGTTGCGATTGAGAAACGTTGTTTTTGTCCTCCGGAAAGTGCTTTGTATTTTGCCTTCGCTTTATCTTGGAGGTTAACTTTTTCGAGCATTTCCATTGGCTTTATGTCTGCGCCATATAAGCCTGCAAAAAGTTCAATAAGTTCTATAAGATTTAAATTCGGATAATAGCCTGCAGCTTGCAATTGAACACCAATTATCTGCTTAATTTCATGGGCATGCTTATCAACCGACAAACCATCCACAATTATCTCACCAGAGGTTTTATCTCTAAGGGTTTCAATGATCTCTAAAGTTGTAGTTTTTCCTGCACCATTCGGACCAAGCAAACCAAATATTTCATTTTCATAAACATCAAAACTTAAATCTTGTACTGCTACAAAATCATCATACTTTTTTACCAGATTTTTAACGCTAATAATGGCTTTTTTTGTTTCCATGATACGAATGTAAGAAGCTTTAAATGAAATGAATATAAATTTTTTTAAAAACCGAAAAATAATTAGAAAGAGCAAGTTTTAGATTACGAAATGCTATAAAATTAAAAATGCGAATCGTTTAGATTCGCATTTTTAATTTTATCTGGTGTAATGTATAAGTTTAATCTTTAATCTCCGAGCTAAAAGCTTGTAAGCTAAAAATCTACCAAACCAATTCGCCTTTCATAACATCAACGAAATCATCGAATAAGTAACGAGAATCATGCGGACCAGGAGAAGATTCTGGGTGATACTGTACCGAAAATGCTTTTTTGCCTTTTACACGAATTCCTTCAATGGATTTATCATTTAGGTTGATGTGTGTAATCTCTACTTTGTCAGAGCTTCTAACCTCATCTGGAATTACACCAAAGCCATGATTCTGAGAAGTAACTTCGCAATGGTTTTTGATAATGTTTTTTACCGGATGGTTTAAACCGCGGTGACCGTTAAACATTTTCATTGTTCCGATATCATTAGCTTCTGCCAACAATTGATGACCTAAACAAATACCAAACAAAGGTTTATCTTCAGCTAAAATTTCTTTAATGGTTTCAACGGCATAAGGCATTACCGAAGGGTCGCCAGGGCCATTTGAGATGAAATATCCATCTGGATTGAATTTTTCCATCTCTGCGAATTTCGTTTTTGCCGGAAAAACCTGAACGTAAATATCACGATTTTCGAAACTGCGTAAAATGTTTTTCTTAATACCTAAATCTAATGCAGCAACTTTTAAACTTGCATCAGGGTTACC
Source organism: Pedobacter lithocola (assembly GCF_042650845.1). Taxonomy (NCBI): domain Bacteria; kingdom Pseudomonadati; phylum Bacteroidota; class Sphingobacteriia; order Sphingobacteriales; family Sphingobacteriaceae; genus Pedobacter; species Pedobacter lithocola. Next base: position 170,143 of record NZ_JBHSBW010000009.1, read on the forward strand.
AAAGTAATAAGGTTCGGTAGTACTTACCTTAGATGAAAGTTCTAAACCCTCCATCGATGGAACTTCTGCAAGTTTTTGTTTTAACTCCTCTAAATCAGTAATTTCTGATGAGATAATTGCATTCATTGCACCTTTATCTCTTATATGGCGAACTAAAGCACGTGTATCAATATCAGAAATGGCTACCAAATTATCATTTTGAAAGTAATCTTGAATAGATTCTGAAGCTTGTTTACGACTATAAACGATATTATAGTTTTTGCAAACCAAACCAGCAATTTTTATCGAATCAGATTCTATTTCATCGTTTTTGATACCGTAATTCCCGATGTGAGAATTGGTGGTAACCATTATTTGTCCGAAATAACTTGGGTCTGTAAAAATTTCCTGGTAACCTGTCATCCCCGTATTAAAACAAATTTCGCCGGTTGTGGTGCCAATTTTTCCGGCAGCTTTACCGTAAAAAACTGTGCCATCGGCCAGTAATAAAATCGCAGGTAACTTGGTGTAGTTAGTCATGGTAATTACAATATGGATTTTGATTTAAAAAAGAGTTGAAAAATGAATGGTTTTCGGCACTAATGCCGTTTTTGCTGACTGCAAAAAAAGATGAATAAATCCCTTCCATTTCGGGGTACGAAGATAGGATTTATGAATGGAAATGTAAAGAAAAATTTGAAATTGGTAGTGATTTAAAAAACCATTTAAAAACGAATTGTTTAGAATACATTATTCCTGCTTTGCTATGAAGATATGTCGATTGGCATTATGTGTCACGTTTTTTTTGACCGATTCTCTTTCAGCTTAATTTTCAAATAAAAAACAATACTTTTGAAGTATCAAAACCAAAACCATGTCGGTACACAAAGAAATTAAACGGATAACCACTCACATTCTGCAAGAAATGAAGCAGCGTGGAGAAAAAATATCTATGTTAACAGCTTACGATTATTCGATGGCAACCATTTTGGATGATGCCGGGTTAGACGTTTTACTGGTTGGAGATTCTGCTTCGAATGTTATGGCGGGACATGAAACAACTTTGCCCATCACCTTAGATCAAATGATTTACCATGCGTCATCGGTAATAAGAGCTGTAAAACGGGCTTTTGTTGTAGTCGATTTGCCTTTTGGTTCTTATCAAGGAAATTCTAAAGAAGCTTTAAATTCTGCCATTCGAATTATGAAAGAGTCTGGTGCTCATGGCGTAAAATTGGAAGGTGGAGAAGAAATTATCGAATCAGTGCATCGTATTATTACTGCAGGCATTCCGGTAATGGGTCATTTAGGTTTAACACCACAATCTATCTATAAATTTGGCACTTATACCGTACGTGCAAAAGAAGAAGAAGAAGCAAATAAATTAAAAACCGATGCTTTGGCGCTACAGAATGCCGGTTGCTTTGGAATCGTTTTAGAAAAAATACCCGCTGCCTTAGGTAAGGAGGTTTCAGAAAGCATTCAAATTCCAACAATTGGCATTGGAGCAGGACCAGATTGCGACGGACAGGTTTTAGTCGTTAACGATATGATTGGCTTAACAAAAGGTTTCAAACCACGCTTTCTACGTCAATATATTAATTTGTACGATGAGATATTAAGTGCAGCACAATCTTACATTCGAGATGTAAAGGCTAACGATTTTCCAAACGATAAAGAACAGTATTAATGTTGCGAGTTGCGGGTTGCCACTTACGAGTTAAAGCACAAATAAAATTTAAGCATCAACTGTTGTATTACTAACAATATTCTTAGACCTATATTTTGTGACCTATAATTCATAAATTATAATTTACAACATATAATCCATAACCTTACCACATTGCCAATTACCGATAAAGACATATTATTTGAAGATAATCACCTTATAGCCATAAATAAAAGGGCTGGGGATATTGTACAAGTTGATGAAACTGGCGATGAACCTTTGGATGAACAGGTAAAAAAATACATTGCCAAAAAATACGATAAACCAAATGGAGCTTTTCTGGGTGTGGTACATCGATTGGACCGACCAGTTAGCGGAGTGATACTTTTTGCAAAAACCAGCAAAGCATTAGAGCGAATGAATGCTGTATTCAAAAATCGTGAGGTTAAGAAAACATATTGGGCAGTTGTAAAAAATAAGCCTGAAGTGGAAGCCGGAACATTGGTGCACTGGTTGGTGAAAAATCCTCAGAAAAACGTTGTAACTTATTATAAAACAGAAGTTGCCGGAAGCCAAAGGGCAGAGTTAAGTTATCGCTTAGTTGCCCAGGTCGGCGAATATTATTTAATAGAAGTAAATCCACTTACCGGGCGTTCACATCAAATCAGGGTGCAATTATCATCTATGGGATGCCCAATTGTTGGTGATAATAAATATGGTTATCCTCGAGGAAGTAGAAAGGGAAGCATTTGCTTACACGCCCGAAGATTACAGTTTTCGCATCCTGTTAAAAAAGAACCTGTAAATATTTTCGCCAAATTACCAGTCGATGGCTTTTGGGAACGATTCGAAAATCTACTCTAAATCATATTTAGTAGCTGTTTCTAATTTGATTAGAAGGTCACGCCACTTTTTGGGGAAATATTTGCCCATTCATTCTATCAGTAAAGTCTTATAATGCGATTCTAGTGTAATTCCATTTTTGGTACGGTTTTACCATGTGTTAGTAAATAACCGAGCACATATATGAAAGGTATAGTATTATTTATTGGTGTTATTGGATTATGTGCTGCAACCTTATTCTATTGCAATACCGAAAAAAACTCGAAACTGGTTGTTTCTAAACCATCGCCAACACAAACCAATTCTCCAACAAACCTCATTAAACCTACGATCAAAATTATAAAACTAAAAGATGTACCTAGTTTTTCTAGCGATGAAGTAAATCAAGGTTTAGCAGAATACATTAATTTAAAATACAAATATCTCGAAGCATTAAAAACTAAAGATACCTCGGCATTAAAATCTTTAAGCAATAAATATTTGAAATGGGTAAAGGGTGCAAACATTTGGTCAGAAAAGTTAAAACCTTATGAAATACAAAAATATGCTGATTACGTATTAAAGCTAAATAAAGAATGGACATTTATCGCTCAGGAAGCGATAAAGTAGATTGAACCTAATAATTATTTTCAAATAGAAATACGATTAAAAGGGTTAAAGCATATAATACATACATACTCTATATTCTGTATAATAATTGTATCGGTGGCAAATATTCTTCGATTTTCTTCAGTTATAGTTCCACGAAGGTCTTTTGCCACAGAATTGCAGAGATACAAAACTAATTTATTCAAGTTTAACGAATTAGATTATTTAGGTAGTAAGCCTAGTTTACTTACACTTAGTTTTAGTAAAAACAATACCCTTACCAAAAGTTAATTTTCTTTTATTTTTAAATTTAACATTTCCATTTTCCTCATAAACATCTCCAGAACCTTCAAGTAGTGTATCTCCCTTCCTTACCCATACAATTTCACGATGAGAATATACACCTTCGGATTGAAATTTATAATCAACAGTAATGGTATCTCCTTTTAATACTCCATAAATAACGCCACTATTTTTGTCTTTTTCGTAGAAATTATATCTCAACTCTCCTAAAATTTTATCTGCTGAACCGTACATCAAAAGCGTAGCAGTATCTCTATTTTTGGTGTAAATAAAGCATTCATCTGGGCTTTTATATGGTGCCTGTTGATTGCTCATAATAGAGGAATCTACAGTAGTATATTTTTTGCTATCACTTTGGCAAGCCGACAATAAGATGGTGACAATAGCAACAATGTAAAATAATCTGTTCATTTTATTACGGGTTAATTTGGATTGTAATTTCTAATAATCTGTTTAAAATTAGTAAATTTTAACAGCTTGGAACAATTTAAACTATAATTTATGATTATTAAAATTTGATAACTTATTTATGGAAATATTAAACTTACGCTAGTTCCTTTCTGCTCAATAGAATCGATTTGTATCTCAATTTTATGAAATTTTGCAATGCTTTGTACAATTGCTAAACCTAATCCAAAACCATTTTCTTCTGTATTACCTCTTTTAAATCTATCGAAAGCATCTTCTACGAGTTCTTTGTTCATGCCTTTGCCAGTATCAGTAATTTTTAAATGATATTTTTGCTGCTTTATACCGCCATTTACATCAATTAAACCGCCAACCGAATTGTATTTGATGGCATTGTTTATGATATTAACTAATAATGTATGTATAAGTGCTTTATTTCCTTTAAAATAGAAATCGTTCTTTACGTTTAGTTGATAGCTTATATTTTTATCTAATATTCTATCTTCCAAATCTTCATAAATATCATCAAGCTCTTGCTTTATATTTATTTGCTCTGTTTTTAAATATTGGTTATTCTCTACTTTTGAAATTAAAAGCAAACTATTAATAATGACTTTTAATCTATTTAAGGTTTTTAAAGAAGCGAAAATTTTATTTTCATGCTCTACTGGAATGTCTGGTGTATTCATCATATTTTCCAGGCGTGTGCTTAAGATCGAAATAGGCGTAAGCAATTCATGAGAAACATTGGCAATAAATTGTTTTTCTAAAGCAAAGAGATTATTGATTTTTCGCATCAAAGAATTAATGCTATTATCTAGAATTTTAAAATCATCAGTCGTTGTAGGTATGCTTTGATAATTAAAATGAGTTGGGTCATCAACTTTATTAATTTTGTTATCAATAATTAAGTAAAAGGGTTTGAGTAAAAAGTTTGTAAACGCAAAATCGGTAAGAAGTGTAACTACTAACGAACCTACCAACACTACCAACATATAAAACCTGATTGAGTTTTTTATAGACTGTAAGGCTGTCATGCTTTCGCCTAATTCAAGCTTATACCAATTTTCTTGATAGAGGAACTTATAGTTTAAAATTCTATAAAACTCAACGTCGCCTTCAATTTCACGTTTTTCTGTAATAATTTTTGCGGTAGAATCTACTTGATTGTCAGGAATATCGGTTAAAATGATGAATTCTTCTTTAAGGATATTATAATCTGTAAAGCTTTGTTCATTGCTTAATAAGCTATCAATTTCGGCATTATTAAGGTTTTTAATAATTTTGCCCTTTTTCTTTATTAAACGACTATCGAGTTGATTATAAGCAATTTTATCAAGCGAAAACAATATAATAGCACCCAAAACTAAAATGATTGCAATTTTTGTTATAGCATTATATAATGAAAACTTGACTTGTAATTTCATCAATAGTGTAATGGTTTATTAGTTAATGGGTCATTATTTGGTTAGTTCGTTTGCTGAAGTATTGAATATAATATGGATATTTTTAAACTAATAAAATATTGATATCCAACTATTTAGCAATTTATTCTGTAGCCAATGCTTCGTACGGTTTCGAACCAATCAATAGGATTTATCGCCGCTAATTTCTTACGAAGATTTTTAACATGAACATCAACAAAGTTAGAATCTGAGTTGACTTCTAAAATATCGCCCCAAACATGTTCCGTTAAGCTCATTCTGGATACAACCCGATTTTTATTCAACACTAAATAGTTAAAAATCTCGAATTCTTTTTTTGTCAGGTTTAAACGCTCGTCGTTAAAAGAAACTGTTCTGTTTTGAATATTTAGCAAAAAACCATGAATGTTGACTTCGTTTTTTTCTAGCTTATGTTTCCTGCGGATGATTGCATGCATTCGAGCCAAAAGTTCGTTTAAAGAAAATGGCTTTGGAAGGTAATCATCTGCGCCTTCATCTAAACCTTTAATTCGGTCGTCAACAGCACTTCTTGCAGTTAAAATGATAACCGCATCATCACGATCTTTCAAAGCTTTAAGTTGTTTCAAAACCTCAAAACCATCGCCATCGGGCAAACCTAAATCCAATAAAATGAAATCATAATTGTTAACAAAAATTTTTTCCTCTGCTGATGATTTTTTCCAGGCATGTTCAACTATAAAACCTTCATTACTCAAGAATTCATCCATTTCTAAAGCGAGGCTTTTTTCATCTTCAACAATTAGTACATTCATTTTATTATCAAGTATTTATTATCAGGTATCAAGATGAATCAATCTTTGCTCTTTGTTCTTTTATCCTGTAACTAAGTTAATATTTTTGAGGATGATTTGGCAAGCTTCTTCAATTTCTGCTTTGGTAATAATTAGCGGAGGAGCAATGCGCATGGAATTACTGCAATGCAAAAACCAATCACTCAACACGCCATCTAAAATACAGGCGTCGATAATTTTTTTGTTGGTTTCGAAATCTTCAAATTCTACGGCGAGCATTAAGCCTTTTCCACGGATTTCTTTAATTGCAGGATGTTGCAGAAGTTGTTTAAAAAGTTGCCCTTTTTCTTCTACTTCATCAACAACGGTATTTTCTGTAAGTATTTTTAACGTTGCTAAGCCCGCTGCGCAGCAAACCGGGTGACCTCCAAAGGTTGTCATGTGCCCTAAAATAGGCGAATGCGAAAGCACAGACATAATTTCTTTTGAGCTGATAAATGCACCAATTGGCATTCCACCACCAATTCCTTTTGCCAACAACAAAACATCGGGTACAATATTGTAGTGCTCAAAGGCAAACATTTTACCACTGCGGCCAAAGCCAGATTGTATTTCATCAAAAATAAGAAGCGCTCCGGTTTCGTTACATTTTGCTCTTAAAGCTTGCATGTAAGCTAAATCTGCAACGCGTATTCCTGCTTCACCTTGTATGGGTTCAATAAAAACTGCTGCAATTTCTGATGTAATTTTTTGTAAATCAGCTATATCGTTATGTGTTATAAACTGAACGTGAGGTAAGAATGGTCCGTAACCTTGCGAATAGAAATCGCTTTCCATTAAACTTTCTGCACCATGCGTACTGCCGTGATATGCATTTTTGCATGCGATAAAACCTTTTCGACCAGTGTAACGTTTGGCTAATTTCATAGCACCTTCAACGGCTTCTGTTCCCGAATTTAAAAAGTAGGTACAACTTAAATTTTCGGGAAGTATTTCAGCTAAGGCTTTTGCAAAATTAACTTGAGGTGTTTGTATGTATTCGCCATAAACCATTAAATGCATGTAGGTTTCAGCTTGGGTTTGAATGGCTTTTACAACAGCCGGATGGCAGTGCCCAACATTACTTACCCCAATACCCGCAATAAGATCTAAATGTTTTTTATTTGATGAATCGTAAATATATACACCTTTGGCACTTACAAATTCGAGCATTAAAGGTTCTGGAGATGTTTGCGCATTGTGTTGCAGAAACAACTGGCGTTGTGTTAACATGCAACAAAAATACAGAAATGAAGTTGAATTGCCGTTTTGGAAATTTATTTTTTACGAACAGATTAGCAGGTACATTATGCTACACGTACCCATGTCGATAAAATAATGGTATAAAAAGAAAAAGTCTTTCGTATTACACGCAAGACTTCTCTACTATCTATCTTTAAATCTATTAAGCAACTCTCGCTTAAAAGCTTCTTGAGCTCGGTAATATTTACCTATTATTTTAATAGGCAACACCGCCTTAAATTTATTGTAGTATTTCTTTTCGATATTTAAATCGCGTTGTCGGAAATCAAATTCGCTGGTAATTAAACTTTGAATTTGAGCATCAGATAAATTATCAATTTCTGTCACTTTTCTAAAAGAAATCATCTTTTGAAAACGCTCTTTACGTAAAGCATTTTGTTCTTCTTGCATATTGTTGTAAATAGGCCAAAACACTTTTGCATCATCTGGAGATAATTCTAGTTTTTTAGTAAAGAAAGCAATTTTAAGAGATTCGATTTCCTCACCCTTAGGTCGTTGTGCCCAAAGCATTGATGGTAAAAGAAACAATAAAACGGCGAAAAATAAATTCTTCATTTTGTATTAATTTTATAATTCCTGAGCTAAATCACTCGACGAATAATTATTCAGGATGTAGTTTTCCACTTCTGTATCTGAGGCAGAAGCTGTATTGGTATTCGATATATTTTGAGCTTCTAGATGATCGATTATGGTATTTTCATCAATATCATAAAGCATTTGGTCGTTGGCTACATCAGCACTTTTTATTTGAGGTATGCTTACAACATCAGCAGGTTGATTATTTTGGTAAAAATAAACCCCGAATGACGAAATGAGTAAAAAACATGCAGCACTAGCATATTTAATAAAGCCTTTTCGCCACAAAGGAATAATTTTAGCTTCTTTTTTAACAGGTTGTTCAGCTTCAATTTTATTAATAATTCTGCTTTGTAAGGTTTCAAAATAATTTTCAGGAACAGCAAAACTATTGGTTAATTGAGCCGATTGCTCAAAAGCAATTCTAGTTTCAATCATTTCCGTAAGTTCTTCAAAATAATTTTGTGGAACTTCAAAAACATGTTGGTTTGTATTTTGCTTTAAGCCAACTAAAAATACTTCGCTTAAAACATCTTGCTCACAATTATCGAAATAGCCGGCAGGAACGGAAAAAGGGTTGCGTTTACCCATTGCAGCAAGGGTTGGCGCTTCATTAATCCAATCGTTATTTTCTAAATTTTCATTCATCACGGATATATGATACAATTAATGCCAAAAGGTTTAATAGTCTATTTCATCATTTATGATAAAAGCTTCAATTTTTTTTGCCGCAATATGAAATGAGGCTTTTAATGCTCCGACAGATGTTCCCAAAACTTGAGATATTTCTTCATATTTCATATCATCAAAATATTTCATATTGAAAATAATGCGTTGTTTTTCTGGCAAGGTCAAGATGGCTTTTTGAAGTTTGAGCTCCAATTTATCTCCGTTAAAATAAGATGAGGCTACAAGATTTTCAGCAAGTTCTGCAGAAACTTCATCCATTGGAGTGTTGTTTCTCTGTTTTTGCTTATTTAGAAAAGTGATAGATTCGTTAGTTGCTATACGGTAAATCCAGGTGTAGAGCTGAGAATCGCTGCGGAATTTATCTAGATTTTTCCAAACCTTTACAAAAATTTCCTGAATTAAATCATCGCAATCATCATGGTTAAGCACCAAGCGACGAATATGCCAATAAATTTTTTGCTGATATTTTTTTAGGAGCAAGTTAAAAGCTTCATTTCGAGTTTGCTCAACAGCAAACTTGGCGAGAATTTCAGAATCTTCAACTTGTTTCATTATGTATTAGATGTGAGATACGAGATAAAGATGTTAAATTTGAAAAGACTCATCAGCTCAAATTTAACAACTCATAACTCACATCTATTTTTTTCTGCCAATAACTTTTTGAACTGCTTCAACAATGTTAACAGCATCTAAACCGTATTTAGACATTAATTGGTCTGGCGTTCCGCTTTCTCCAAATGTGTCATCAGTCGCCACAAATTCTTGCGGAGTTGGTAATTCCGTAGTTAATAAACGTGCTACACTTTCTCCTAAACCACCAAATTTATTGTGTTCTTCGCAAGTAACCACACAACCAGTTTTTTTAACTGATTTTAAAATGGCCTCATCATCCAAAGGTTTAATAGTATGTATGTTAATGATTTCGGCATCAATGCCTAGTTCCGCCAGCTTTTCACCAGCTTCAATAGCTTTCCAAACCATGTGTCCGGTTGCAATAATTGTTACATCGGTACCTTCATTAACCATCCATGCCTTACCAATTTCAAATTTTTGATCAGGATCTGTAAATACAGGAATAACCGGGCGACCAAAACGTAAATAAACTGGGCCTTCGTATTCGGCAATGGCTAAAGTTGCAGCTTTGGTTTGATTGTAATCGCAAGGATTAATAACAACCATGCCCGGCAACATTTTCATTAAACCAATATCTTCTAAAATTTGGTGTGTAGCACCATCTTCTCCTAAAGTTAAACCTGCATGTGATGCACAGATTTTTACATTTTTATTTGAATAGGCAACAGATTGGCGAATCTGATCGTAAACACGACCTGTAGAAAAGTTGGCGAAAGTACCTGTAAAAGGAATTTTTCCGCCGATAGTCATTCCTGCTGCTATACCAATCATGTTTGCTTCAGCAATACCAACTTGTGTAAAACGTTCTGGAAAATCTTTAATAAAAGCATCCATCTTTAATGAACCAACTAAATCGGCACACAATGCGACTACGTTTTCGTTCTTTTTACCGGCCTCATGTAAACCAGCACCAAATCCCGAACGTGTATCTTTTTTTTCTGTATATGTGTATTTTTTCATTGTATTTTAGATATGAGATATGAGATTTTAGATATGATATATTAGTCTCAAATCTAAAGCCTCCAATCTGATTTAATAATCCCCTAGTGTTTCTGGTAATTGAGCTAATGCGGTGGCAAGTTGCTCATCATTAGGTGCGGTGCCATGCCATTTGTGAGAACCCATCATGTAATCTACACCAGCACCCATCTGAGTACTCATTAAATTCAAAATCGGTTTCCCTTTTCCGGTTAAAGTTTTCGCATAGTGTAAACCTTCAACTATAGCTTGCATATCGTTACCATCGGTATTGATTACGTGCCATCCGAAAGCTTCAAATTTTGCCTGTAAACTATCTAAATTAAGAACTTTTTTAGTTGGACCATCAATTTGTTGTCCGTTGTAATCAACAGTACAAATTAAAGTATCCAATTCATGGAAGGGCGCAAACATTGCTGCTTCCCAGTTCTGGCCTTCTTGCAATTCACCATCGCCATGTAGTGTAAAAACGTAGGATTTATCGCCATTCAATCTTTTTGTAAGTGCTGCACCAATTGCTACAGACATACCTTGACCTAAAGAACCGGATGCTACGCGAATACCAGGTAAACCTTCGTGAGTAGTTGGGTGACCTTGTAACCTCGAATCTAATTTACGGAAAGTAGCTAATTCCTTTTTATCGAAAAAGCCAGCATGTGCTAGTGTGCTGTACCAAACCGGAGATATATGGCCGTTAGATAAGAAGAATAAATCTTCACCAACCCCGTCCATATTAAAATCTTTATTATAGTTAAGAACTTCGAAATATAACGCTGTAAAAAAATCTGCACAGCCTAATGAGCCTCCTGGGTGACCTGATTGGCATCCGTGAACCATTCTTACGATATCTCGTCTTACTTGCGAAGCAATATCTTCTAATTCTTTTATTGTATGTTTCATTAAAATAAGAGTTGTTGTTGTATAGCAAAGTTAATATTTTAGCTGCTATATCATAATTAGTTATTGATTAAATCGAGTACTTGCTGAGTTGAGTTTTTGGTATCAACCTTTTTAATGATATGAGCAATTTTACCTTCGCCATCTATAATAAATGTTGAACGCACAGTACCCATATATTTTTTACCATACATATTTTTCTCTGCCCAAACACCGTAGTCGTTTACAATTTTTTGGTCGGTATCTGCCAGTAAAGTAAATGGCAAATTGTGTTTGGTTATAAATTTTTGATGAGATTTTTCATCATCAACGCTAACACCCAAAACTACAATACCTTTGTCTTGTAAGCCTTGATAATTATCCCTGAAATCGCAAGCCTCTGCTGTGCAACCTGGTGTATCATCTTTTGGATAGAAATAAAGTACTACAATCTTTCCCTTATAATCCGATAGCGAAACGGTTTCCCCGTTTTGATTTTTTGAGGTGATTGATGGGGCAACATCACCTTCTTTTAACTCTGCCATATTATTTACGATATTTTTTTACTGAGTAATAGGATAGACTTCGAAAGTTAAACAGATTTATTAGCTATACTGTTCCACAATAATTAAAATATGACAGTTTAAGGTTTTTACATGAATTGATGACTTATAATTCTTTATACCAAAAACTTAAATATTAAAATTAGCGGTAAAAAGTAATAGTGTATTTTCGTGTGTTTTCTTTCATATCAATTACCACCAACTCTAAAGTATGTTTTCCTGCTGATGTTCTTTCATCAAAGCTGTGCCAAAGTGTAGCAGTTTTTGTATCAAATTCCATTAATGTCCATTGTCCGTCAATGTAACCATTAAAGCTTTTTATACCAGAAAGATTGTCGCTTAGTTTGAATAATATCTTAGAAACTCCAGCCATGTTTTTGCCATCAGAAATGTTTACAGGCAGAATCCTTGGTGCAATGGTATCAACCGCGATGTAATAGCTTCCAAAATTTCTAGGTGTTGCTTTTACATATCCATTATCATAACTTCCACCTTGTGATGAACCGCTTGAACTAGCGATTAATGCCTTGCTTCGTAAATACTCGGGCAGGTTATCGGCTTTTATCCATAAATCAAAACCAACATGTAAAGGTGTATAACGGTTGTGGATTTGATGCAATGAAGAATATGCATTACCCATTAGTTTTGGTAATTTTTTATACATAAAATTCAAGTCGTTGTATAAAGTTCCTTTTTGAAACACCACTTTAACATCGTCTGTGTTAAACTCATTAACTTTATTGTAAGGATAAATTATTCCAGATGGAACAACAGCACTTGTTACTGGTGCCGAACCTGCCTGTACAGAAAATGATAGGGTAGAGGAATTTCCTTTCGAATCAGTAATGATGTACTTAAGTTGGTGCAGCGCTCCATCGTTAAAATTTATCTTGCCGTTATTAACTAAATTGCTGTAAATGCTTAATGGGTTACCGGGTTCGATGAAACTTTTTTGAATACTCCTTTTTGTATTTAAATACGTTGGGTAATCGATGTGTGAATTTATCGCTTTACTGTCTTCAAAAGCAAAACGTTCTAATGCGGAAGTGTAAATCATCTTGCCATCAAGCTCCAACTGAATTGAATACACTCCATTTGTGCCTGATAAACCATTATGTCTATCGGTAGTTACCACTCCGAATCCTACTTCGCCAGTTAAACCAATTGCTGCTGCTTTATATGTTCCGTTCGAACCTGAAATAGGGATTGCTTGTTTTGGTGTAGATTCGTTAAAAACTTTCCCGTTTAATCGGTAAGCATACAAACTATAAATTACCGGTGGGATGTTATCTGGAATATCGATTCCGAAAAACTGTGGATTTATGGTTTCTTCTGTTTTAGTATCTCTTATTTCAAAATGTAGATGCGGTCCTCCAGAACTACCGCGGTTACCAGACCAAGCAATTACTTCACCTTTGCGAACGGGAATTAAGGTTTCATTTGGGAATTCATCAATTTCAAACGATTTTTTATCATATTCCAGTTTTTTTACAAGTAATGCAATTTTCGGTGCAAACCTTTGTAAATGACCATAAACCGAAGTAAATCCGTTTGGATGATTGATGTAAAGTGCTTGTCCGAACCCACTGTTTTGCACCCGTAACCTTGAAACATAACCATCAGCAACTGCATAAATCGGGTAACCCTCACGTTGATTAGTTCTAAAATCAATACCCGAGTGAAAGTGATTTCCTCTTATCTCGCCAAAAGAACCAGCTAATGCTGGTGGAACGATATCCAGCGGTTGCCTGAAATAAGTTAATGGATATTTATTGGTACTAAAAATTTGTTGAGCGTGAGCTGAAGTTGCACACAATAAAAAACAAAAAAGGGAAGCGTAATATCTAAAATTCGAATATTTATTTTTTTGCATTCGCTTTACTTTACATCAAAATTTAATAGTTGTTGGCCTTCTAACCAAGCTTCTAATTTATCTCCTTTATTCACTTTGCCAACTCCTGCAGGTGTTCCAGTAAAAATTAAGTCGCCTTTCTTTAAAGTGATGTACTGCGATACAAAACTTATTATTTTCTCGAACGAGAACAACAAATCTTTAGTATTTCCAACCTGACGGCTTTCTGCATTTACCTTTAGCTCGAAATTTAATTGATATAAATCTTCAAAATCGGTTTTAGGTAAAAATATACTAACTGGTGCAGAATTGTCAAAAGCTTTTGCAAGCTCCCATGGCAAGCCTTTTTCTTTGTGTTTAGATTGAATATCTCGAGCTGTAAAATCAATGCCTAATCCAATTTCATCATAATAAGTAGATGCAAATTTCTCTGCAATATGTTTTCCCTCTTTACAGATTTTAAGTACAACCTCTAATTCATAATGTACATCATCTGAAAAATCTGGGTGATAAAATGGCTTATTATCTCTTAATACAGCAGTATCTGGTTTTAGGAATATTACTGGCGTGGTAGGCACCGGATTATTTAATTCTTTTGCGTGTTCGGCATAATTTCGGCCAATGGCGATTATCTTCATTTTCTAATAGATATGAAATGTAGTGTTGCGAATTTGAATCTTCAAATCCTCTCAAAAATAGAAAAGAAAATGGTGTTATAAAACTGAGATTCGTTTTACCTGACTTTCTGAGCCAGCCATAACGCGTAAAAAGTAAATTCCGGCATTTATTCTGCTCGGAATGGTGAAGGTTTTTGTTTGTTCGCCTGCATTTAAACGTTCGTTAGATAAAGTTACAACTTCATTGCCCAACAGATCGATAATTTTAATAGTGGTTTGTGTTCCGTCTCGCCCAATGGATAATATAATATTCAATTGATCTTCTACCGGATTTGGATAAATTTTAACAATGTTTAAAAGCTTATCTTTTGCACTAACGGTTGTGCTTTTTGCTGCCGAGTACGTGCTAAACATACTACCACCATTTACCGACATGTGTAAAGGTCTGTATGGTTGAATATTGGCCTTAATTTCTGGAACTTTACTAACTTTTTTTGGTCTTGTTTTAAGACTGATGCGAATGCTATCACTTTGTTGTGCCCAAGAACTCAATCCACTAAAAAACAGCATGCATAATAAGCATGTTATTTTTAAGAGAAGCGTTGTTTTTGGGTAGAGTTTCATCAAATTGTATAGCAAATGTATTAATTTAAAACAAAGAAATTAAACATTTTGTTTAATTGATATATTTTAACACAATTTAACAATAAATTTTGTTTTTGTACGTGTAGCTTAAATTTAGCGAAGCCAAATTCAGATTAGGGGCTTAAACGATTCTTCTTCTTTTTAAAAATTCTTTGGGTTTCAGAGTGTTGAAAATACACAATAAATTGGTTGCTAAATTGTTATAGTTAGTTTACTTTTGCCGCACTAAAATAAATAAAGAAGTGTCAAATCATAAAAATGCTAATGCGCTAACTGCCGGCGGGGTTCTAATCAGTTTAGGAATTGTTTTCGGAGATATCGGTACTTCACCTTTATATACATTAAACGCAATTTTTACTACCATATTAGGAGGTAAACAAGATATTAATCCAACCAATGTATTGGGTGTACTATCTTGTATCATTTGGACCTTAACCCTTCAAACTACCATAAAATATGTAATTATAACACTTAGAGCAGATAATAAAGGTGAGGGAGGAATATTTTCCCTATTCTCTCTAGTTAGAAAAAAGGCAAAATGGCTTGTAGTCCCGGCGGTTATTGGTGGTTGTGCTTTGCTCGCCGATGGAATTATCACGCCCAGTATTACCGTAACCTCGGCAATTGAGGGTTTAACAAATAAATTTGAAGTTCCAGTTATACCAATCGTATTATCCATCCTTACCATTCTTTTTATTATTCAACAATTTGGTACAAACCTGGTTGGAAAGTTATTCGGACCAGTTATGTTTGTTTGGTTTGCGGTTTTAGGAGTTGTCGGGATGTCTTTCATCATAAAAGATTTTACAATCTTAAAGTCTTTCAACCCATATTATGCCATTCATTTATTGGTAACCAATAAATTAGCCTTCTTAATTTTGGGTGGAGTATTTCTATGTACAACTGGGGCAGAGGCATTATATTCTGATTTAGGTCACTGCGGAAGGAATAATATTCGCCTCAGCTGGATTTTTGTTAAGCTTACTTTAATTTTAAATTACCTTGGTCAAGGCGTTTGGATTTTGCAAAACAGCGGAACTTATGTTCCAGGTGCTAAAATGAATCCATTCTTCCAAATTGTGCCCGATCAGTTTCAGGTACCAATGGTAATTTTAGCAACAATGGCGGCAGTTATTGCAAGTCAGGCTTTAATAAGCGGTTCATTTACGTTAATTGCAGAAGCTGTAAGATTAAATCTTTGGCCAAAAATCAGAATTGTTTATCCCTCTGTTTCTAAAGGACAGTTGTACGTTCCATCTATAAACTGGATGTTATGGATTGGCTGCTGTGGTATCGTTTTGCTGTTTCAAAAGGCAGAAAAAATGGATGCCGCTTACGGTTTATCGATAACGATTGCGATGTTAATGACAACCATTTTGGTGAGTTTTTATTTACGAAGCAAGCGTTTTCCAAGATACCTAATTGCAACTTTCTTTTTTACCTACGTGATAATCGAAGGAACATTCTTAATCAGTAATTTAACTAAGTTTTTACACGGTGGATGGGTAACTGTATTAATTGGTTCTGTATTATTTACCATTATGTGGAGCTGGTTTGTGGCCAGAAAAATTAAGAATCGCTTCGTAAAATATGTAGAGATTGAAGATTATTACCAGATTTTAACAGAATTAAGTGGTGATGAATCTGTACCAAAATATTCATCTCAATTGGTTTATTTAACTAGTGCAAATTTTAAAACAGAAATAGAATCGAAAATTATTTATTCCATTATTCAAAAAGAGCCTAAACGAGCTGATGTTTATTGGTTGGTTCACGTTGATGTTATGGATGAGCCATATACCTTAGATTACAAAGTAGAATTTCTAATTCCTGGTAAATTAATACGAATAGATTTTAGGTTAGGGTTTAGAGTAGAGCAGCGGGTAAATTTGCTTTATCGAAAGGTTGTAGAAGAATTAGTTAAAAATGGTGAAATTGATATCACCAGTCAATATACTTCATTAAATAAGCATAAAATTGCCGGCGATTTTAGGTTCGTGTTGTTAGAAAAGCACTTATCAAAATTCACAAAACTGAGTTTTTACGAAAGGCAGATAATGGATTATTACTTCATTCTTAAAAAGCTAAGTTTATCAGAAGAACGAAGTTTTGGTTTAGATAGCAGTTATGTTGATGTAGAAAAGGTTCCGTTAATTTTTGTAACGCCAGATGATATTGAGTTACACAGATTGCCTGTTTAAATGAGAAAAATTCTATTAGTATTAGCGATTTGCCTTTTTTTGATTGGTCCTGCAGCGAAGGTTTTGCACTGGCCGAATGAAGATAAGTATATGATTGCTTCAGGTTTAGGATTAATTTTAATAACTATAATGGCTTTCGTTAAGAAGAAAGTTTAAAAAAAACATTCTAAACTAAAAATCCTCCATTCTATGTAAAGAGTGGAGGATTTTTTATGAGTTAAATCTTCGGACTTTATTATGCAGCTTCCTGTCCTAATTTACTATGTTTAAACCCATATGCAAAATATACCACCAAACCAATCACAAGCCAAATACTAAAACCAATCCAGTTTGAGATACCCAATTCACACATCATGTACAGACAACTTATTAAGCCTAAAACCGGAATAAGAGATAAATTTTTGGTGATGCTGAAGTAAGTAATAAATACGCATATTATTAGAAAAATCCACATTGGGATTTTATGTTTAAATAAGCCCCAGCCACTTTCATACTTCTTCTCGACAGAGATTTGTGAGTTAGATATAAATTGCTCATACTTATCTGCTGGCAAATTACTTAAGTAAGATTCTGCATCAACTTTATCAGTTAAGTTTATTTGAGGTGCAGCATTTTTAATGATTTCCTGTTTTACTATTTTTAGTTCATCATTATTTAAAGAGGTTACAAAAGTTACCGTTTGAATGGTTTTTGGGGTGTTAAATATGAATGCTTTGGTTTCTGCATTGTATTGTAAAAATGCAAAAGCGATAGCGGCAATAAATACGAAAGGAATAATGAATTTGCTGTTGGCATAAGGAATTTTGAATTTTCCTCGCTGTACATCTGGTCTGTTTTGCAAAACTAAAACACCTGCACAAACCAATACAAACGCAAACAAAGTACCAATAGAACATAAATCAGTCACAATGGTTAAGTTCATAAATAGGGAAGGCACAGCAACCACAAAACCAACAACTATTGTAGCAAATGATGGCGTTTTATATTTTGGGTGAATTTTAGAAAACGATTTTGGCAATAAACCATCGCGACTCATGCTCATCCATATACGTGGTTGCCCCATTTGAAAAACAAGAAGTACGCTGGCCATCGCAAAAACAGCACTGACAGCGATAATTCCACTCATCAGTTTTAAATCTATCTGGTCGAAAACAAAAGCCAAAGGGTCGCCAACTGCCAATGTATCCGACTTAACAATTCCGGTTAAAACCAAGGCAATTGCAACGTACAAAATGGTGCAAATTATAATTGCCCACATCATTCCTCGTGGTAAATCTTTTTGAGGGTCTTTACATTCTTCTGCGGTAGTAGAAATTGCATCAAAGCCTATATATGCGAAAAATACTGCGGAAACTCCTTTTAAAATACCAGAAACACCATTAGGTGCGAAAGGATTCCAGTTTTTAGTATCAATATAAAAAACCCCAACGGCTAAAACGAGGAGAATAACGGCAAGTTTTACAACTACCATTGCATTGCTTGCATTTCTACTTTCTTTCATGCCTCGATAAACCAAAGCGGTGATGAAAATTATGATTCCTAAAGCGGGTAAATCTGCCACAAGATGGAAGTTGCCGATTTTAGGTGCTGTAAGCCAAGCGTTATTTGCAATTGCAGTTGCCGCATCTAATCCGCCAATATTTTTGCCTGCAGCCACAAGTGCTTCAGCAGTTTTATGTCCGTTAAAAGCGGTAAGATAATCCATTGTAGCCCATGTTGGGATATTAATGCCATCAATTCCTAAAGCAGGTATTCGAATGGAGGACAGTAATCCTGTAAAATAATCAGACCAGGAAATGGCTACTGTAATATTGCCAATTGCATATTCCATAATAAGCGACCAACCAATAATCCAAGCCACTAACTCTCCAAAAGCTACGTAGGAGTATGTGTAAGCACTACCGGAAACAGGAACCATTGAAGCGAATTCTGCGTAAGCAAAAGCTGCAAAACTACAAGCAACTGCGGTAAAAATGAACAGAAAAATTACTGCCGGACCGCCGTCAGCGCTTGCTTTACCAATTGTACTAAAAATACCGGCACCGATAATTGCTGCAATGCCAAAAGCAGTTAAATCGCGAACGCCAAGGGTTTTATGTAAAGAATTTTCATGGTCGCCATAGCCTTTTGCTGCATCTTGTAGTATCTTGGAAATAGATTTCTTTCTGAATAGCTTTTCGAACATCTGTTTTGGTTTGTTGTATTCCTCAAACTTAAAAAAATATCAGTTAAAAACGTTTAAAGCAGGATATAAATTTCTATACATCATTAATACATCTCATATTTTGACGATATCTGTAGTTTTATCTTAGTTTGAAACAATAATTTGCATTTTCAGATAATCTTTTAGATATTCTTTATGCATTTCCTGATTTTAAATTTTGTTGATTTAGGATTTATTTTTATGTGATTCTATTAACAAATTTGGATGTTTGATTGGTTAATTTCGCCCTCGATTTACAACGTATAGAAATCATCCAAAATGAATCACAATGCTCACCAAAGCAACAAATGTTAAATATATAAAGGAAGAAAATCAACGAATTTCTACTTTACTGGCTTTTGCTCTTATTCCATTATCAGGCTTTGCTACAGATATATACATTCCTTCGTTACCAACTATGGCCGGAGAAATGCAAGTAAGCAGCGTTCAGGTTCAGCTTACTTTGAGCATCTTTTTAATAAGTTATGGCATCTCTCAACTCTTTATAGGTAGCATATTAGATAGCTTCGGCAGATATAAAATTGGATTAATTTCTTTGGTGATTTTTGCAGTAGCCAGCATTATAATAGCAATAACCCACAATATTTATTTGATTTATTTAATGAGGGTAATTCATGGGCTTACAGTTGGAGCAATTGTAGTTGCAAAACGAGCCTATTTTGTCGATTTATTTTCTGGTGATAAGCTAAAACATTATTTAAGTTTATTTTCAATTATTTGGTCAACCGGACCAATTATAGCTCCATTTATTGGCGGTTATCTTCAAACAGCATTTGGATGGGAATCCAATTTCTACTTTCTAGCTGGTTTTGCACTTATTTTTGCAGTTTTAGAATTCATCTACAGCGGCGAAACTTTAAAAAACTTCAGCAATTTTCAACTCAAAACAATTTTGAACGTTTACCTCAACATGATTAAAACCGCCAGTTTTACTTTGGGTATAGTTATGTTGGGTTTGGCTTATTGCATGGTTATGGTTTATAACATGACTGGTCCATTTATTATCGAACACGAATTACACTTTTCACCAGTTATAGCAGGTTATAGTTCGTTAATTCTAGGGTTTGCATGGATGGTTGGTGGTTTTATTGGTAAGGCAACCATTAATAAACCTTTTTTTAAACGGTTGCTTATAAATTCACTATTGCAGGTGGTATTTGTAATATTAATGATAATAAGCATTAATTTTATTTCAAACATCTGGTCGCTTATATTTTTTGCATTCATAATTCATATTGGGGCAGGTTTTACCTTTAACAATTACTTTACGTATTGCCTAAGTAAATTTCCAAATAATGCCGGGATTGCAGGAGGGTTAACTGGAGGAATTACGTATGTGATTGTTTCTTTTTTAAGTTATGGAATTGTGAATTTGTTTCCAGCTAAAGATGAAAGAAATTTAAGTTTTAGCTACATAGTTATGATTATGCTTTCTGTATTGGTGATGTTTTTGATTATGAAAACGAGGAAGAAAGATGAGGTTGGTGCATAAAAATTACCTATGCTATCGCGTCAATCTGCGGGATATTTTATTAATACATCTCTAATTTTTCTCCTGCAGATTTCGCAAATGTTTGCAGATTTTTGTAGACAGTTATCTATTACCTTATTTTATTCTTCCCTCTTCATCAGCAACACTTGTTTTTCGTTCTCTTGTAGCTTTAATAGTGTTGCTGCCGAAACTGTAATTTAAGCTAAGCCTAAAAATTCTACTTTCTTGTTTTTGGGTGAGGTTGTAATTTAATGTAGATAAAGCACTGCTGATTCTTGCTTTTCTACTGTTTAAAATATCATTTATAGCAAACTTCAAATTTAATTTTTTATCAAGGAACGATTTTTTTACACCAAAATCAATTCCATAATAAGGTTTGATGGCGTAAGTGCCATAAATTTGAGCAGATACAAACTCTCCAGAAAGTTCGGCGGTGGTTGATGGTGTAATTGTGAAGTTATGAGTACTGTTCAAGGTGAAATTTACTTTCTTCCTATCATAATCTATTCCGTCTAAATTCGCAGATTTTATTTGATTATAAGTACTTATAACTATATTGTCCATACTCCAGAATTTGGTTATGCTTGTTGGGTAACCGATTGTTAAATCATACGAGAATTGTTTATCCAGATTTTTAACTGTTTGATAAAGGGTTTTGTTTGCATCATCAGGTAGTAGCACATCCAGAATTAGATTGTTTGTAATGCTGTATCCCAAGGAAATGTTGAGTTCCTTTTTATAATTATAAGAAAGTTGGAAAGCATTCGTGTATTGTGGATTAAGGAACGGATTTCCTTGACTAAATGTGTACAAATCAACAAAATAAACGAATGGATTGAGGGATTTGTAATCTGGTCTATCTATTCGCCTGCTGTATGAAAATCCTAACTGATTATTTTCCGATAAAGTTTGATTAACAGAAAAACTAGGGAAGAAATCGAAGTAGCTTCTTTTAACAACTTTTTGCTCGTTTACAGAATTACCTTTTGAGTTGGTTTGTTCTGTTCTTAACCCAACTTCAATGCTCGTTGATTTGAATTCGTGTTTAAAATTAGCATAAGCCGCATTAATGTTTTCATCATATATGAAACGATTGCTTCTTGTTAAATCATTTTGCCATTGCGAAGCAACCAGATTTTCAAATCTAAAATCATTATCGGTACTAACCCAACTACTTTTTAAACCAAAATCAAATTTAGTTTTAGTATTTAGGGGAAGAGAATAATCAACTTTTACGGCATTTATTTTAATAAGTGAAGGCGTTAAATTCCTAAAAATTAAAGGCGATTTATATTGATAACCGCTCGCATCAGAAAAATGATTATTGTAAACGGTATATTCTTCACTGCGGTATTTTGCATAATCCAAATCAACAGAAAATTCCTGACCAAGCGTATCAATAATAGATTTATAATTAAGGTTATAAGCCTGATTTCGATATTTGCTTGTAGATGGATTATCGGCTAAAATGGATGAATCAATTTTTGTAAAGCTTGTGCCGATATCCGTTGTACCATTCGAACTGTCGTGTCCGTTGTTAAAATAGCCTGTTGTTAAAAAACCGATAGTGTTTCTTTCATTTAAGAAATAATCTAAACCGAGTTTATAATTGTTATTGTGTGATGAGCGAATTTGAGTATTGTACTGGTGGAAATAGGTATCGGTGAGACCATCTCTAGTAATTCTATTGATGTTCAAATCCTCCTGATATTTATTGTTGTTGTTGGCGAAATTTCCAAAAATATTAAAGTTTTTATTTCTATGATTGATAGAAATCCCTGCATTACTTTTAGGATTTTTTCCATAGCCAAAACCCAAATCAATATTTCCATTTGTACCAAAGCCAGCGTTCTTTTTTAGTTTAATATTAATTATTCCAGCATTACCCTCAGCATCATATCTGGCTGATGGATTAGTAATCAGTTCCATGGATTTAAGTTCGTTGCTGTTCAGCGATTTTAATCTTGTTGCCAATTGCTCACTAGAAAGAAACGTTGATTTTCCATCTATCAAAACATTAACACCTGATTTTCCTCTCACACTGATAACTCCATCTTGGTTTACTGAAACTCCGGGCATTTTTGCTAGAACTTCAAGTGCCGTATTTCCCGTGGCGACGATACTATTTTCAACGTTCATCACCGTTTTGTCGCTAAATCTTTCGATTAAAGGTTTTTTCCCTGAGATATTTATACTGCCTAAATCATTTGATTCAGGTGCCATTTTATAGGTTTTATTTATAGAAAATTGATTGGTTGTAATTTCTACTTTTTCATCGATGGTTTTAAAACCAACTGCAGTTATTGCAATTGAATAGCTACCGATTGTTAAATCGTTAAAGCTAAATTTTCCTTTGTTATCTGTTGAAATTCTTTTTACAAATATCGTATCGCCCAAATTCTTCACCACTATTGTTGTTGAAATTGGTTTCCCTTTTTCATCAACCAATAAACCTGAAATTTTGCCGTTTGTAATTTGGGCTTTTGCTTGTGATAGAATAAAAAGAGATAGTAATATGAAAAACGTAGAGCTTAGTTTCATGTTAATTTGATAGCTTAATGAATAGTGTTTTCCTTATCTGAAAGAATAGCAGTACTAAACTAAATGATTGGGTGTATCAAACTGAGCTTTTTAACAATGTTTAACTTAATTAACGAAATTTTACAGAATGCTGTTATTAGAATCTTAATCAGTATCAACGAATTTGAGGTGGATTTTTCTCTGCATAAATCCGCGAAATGTGCGGGAGATTCTTATTATACATCTTTAATTTTTTCTCCCGCAGATTTCCGCAGATTTTTTTGAGTAAATCTTTTAATGATTATCAGAAAAAAGCAAAAAAGTCGCAACGTTATGCTGCGACTTTTTTAATTAAAAATAAATTAATATTTATAGAATTGCCCCTAAACCCTAATCTATCCCAACTTCTCCAACTCTTCTTTTACAAAATCAGCTAGTTCTTTTACATATTCTGCACTGAAATCAAATTTTATACCTGCAGTTTCGTAAATTTCATTCATTGGTTTTGTGTAACCTAATGAAAGGGCCTCCAGGTATTGCGCCAAAGCCTTTTCAGGGTTTTCTTTATAGTTCTTCCACACGGCGATGGCACCCAATTGTGCAATGGCATATTCGATATAATAAAAAGGAACTTCAAATAAATGCAACTGTTTCTGCCATCTATTTCCAAACTCTTTTTCTAAGTCTGTCCAATCGGCGAAACCCGCACCAAAATGGTTATAAATTTGTTTAAATGTTTCTTCTCTATCTGCTGCGGTATGATTTGGGTTGGTATAAATCCAATGTTGAAACTGATCGATAACGGCAACCCAAGGCAATGTTTTTAAAACATCAGCCAATTGTTCTTTTTTAGCACGATTTAAATCTTCAGCGTTATCGAAATAAACATCCCAATTATCCATAGACATTAGCTCCATGCTCATAGAAGCTAATTCTGCAACTTCCGAAGGGCAATGTTTAAAATCGTTTAACTCTAAATTTGCCGTTAAAAAAGTATGGATGGCATGACCACCTTCGTGAACCATTGTAGTTAAATCGCGAAGCGAGTTTGCAGAGTTCATAAATATGAAAGGTGCTCCGGTCTCTGCCAGAGGATAGTTATAACCACCTGGTGCTTTGCCTTTTCTGCTTTCTACATCGAAAAGATTGTTGGCTTTCATAGTTACCAGTTTCTCGCCGAGCTTTACATCAATGCCATTAAAACAAGCAATACTTTTATCAATCAATTCATCGCCGTTGTTAAATGGTTTCAAAGCAGGTTTGCCAGTTACACTTACTTCTAAATCCCACGGTTTCAATTCAGGCAACGCTAATAATTCTCGTCGCTTTTCGGCTTGTTCTCTTAATATTGGTACAATTTCTTTTTCAATCGCATTGGCGAAATCATAGCAATCTTGTGGTGTATAATCAAAACGACCCAAAGCCTGGAACATATAGTCGCGGTAATTTTCAAAACCAGCATTTAACGCAACCTGGTTGCGCAACTTTATCAACTCATCAAATAAGATATTCAAATCATCTTTATCAACCAATCGGCGTTGTTGAATAGTTTTCCAAGCATTTTCTCTTACTTCACGATTTAAATCTTTAATAAAAATAGAAGCTTGTTCCAACGTGTATTCTTGCCCATTAATTTCTACACTCATAGAACCTGTAATACCTTGATATTTTTGTTGCTTAACTTGCAATTCGGTAAAAAGTTCTATATTCTCTTCGCGATAAAGTTCCAATGCTTTCTTTATTGCTCGACTGTAAACAAAGTATTTTTCTTTATCTAAATCATCCATAAAAGGACTTTCAACAAATTTTATGTTCAGCTCGTTAGATAAGGGAGAAATTTTTGGGTCGATTTCTGTGGCGAAATATTGAAAGCTTTTAACCAACTCCTCGTTAGCCGTATCGCAACTCATTTTAATGTATCGCCAGGCGAAATCTTCTTCTAAAGCAGCTTCTAGTTCTGAACGATCTTTAAGCCACCTTTCTAATTCATCAGCACCGGTAATTTCTCGATTTTGTAATTCTGTAAATAACGGTTCTAAGCTTTCCCAGGTAATGCTTAAATCGTTTGGTATGTATGTTCTTGGTTTTTTATTTATAATCATAGTTTAATTATTATTGAATTAGATAATGAATGATTGAGTGAATATTTTAAAACATAATGTCAACATCCTCTCATTCAAAACTCACTCATTCTATCATTTATTTCTGATGTAAGCATCAATTAAAAAGCAAACGGCAAATACAACAGAAGCGTACCCATTTAAAGTTTGAAATGCCCTGTTTACTTTGCTAATATCATTTGGTTTTACAAGTAGGTGTTGGTAAATCAGCATTGAACAGAAAAACACGATTCCAACATAATAAACCCAGCTAAATTCGGTGAAAAATACAGGTATAATAACGCAAGCAGCAGAAAGAATGTGCAAAATCACCGATACATTTAAAGCATTTTTAATACCCAAAGCTGATGGAATGGAATGTAAATTTTCTTCACGGTCGAAATCTTCATCTTGCAGTGCATAAATAATATCAAAGCCACTAACCCAAAACAATACCGCGAAAGAATAAAGGACAGGTACCAATGCAAAATGCCCCGTTACTGCAATATATGCGCCGATAGGAGCGAGCGACAAACCCAAGCCTAAAACCAAGTGGCAAAGCGCTGTAAATCTTTTAGTGTAACTGTAAAATAATACAACAAATAGTGCAATTGGCGATAAGTAAAAGCAAAGGCTATTGATGAAAAAAGTAGATGCAATAAAGAAAACACAATTCGCGATGACGAAAATCAATGCTTCATTTGCAGAAACTTTTCCAGCCGGAATATCACGCATTTTTGTGCGAGGATTTTTTGCATCTATATTTCTATCTAAATATCGGTTAAAAGCCATTGCCGAATTTCTGGCGAAAACCATGCAGAGTAAAACCAAAATTAATTTTTCCCATCTAAAAGGGCTTTCTGTTGTGGTTACACCCAGAAAAAAACCAATCATAGCGAAAGGCAAAGCAAAAATAGAGTGTGCGAATAATACGAGTGAAAAGTATTTTTTCATATTAATATGTACGAAAATTAATCATCTACAGACTGTTAAGATTTGCTGATAATCGGCTTTACAAAATCCTTATTCACTTCGTAAATAAAATCTAAAACCTCTTCTTTACCTGTATATTTTTCGGCAGAGGTTACTATGGTTGTAGGAATTTCTTCAAAAAAATCAGCAAGTTTTTTCTTGAAAGCCGCAACGTTTTTAAGTGATTCGTTCATGCCTTGTTTATCAGCTTTGGTAAAAAGTAAAGCAAAAGGAATCTGGATTTCTCCAAGCCAGTAACAAAACTCTATATCGATTTGCTGCGGAGTTAAACGGCTATCTATTAAAACAAAAACGCACTGCAAACTTTCTCTTTTGGTGATGTAAGCACGAATAAATTTTTCCCATTTTTCTCTGCTTGTTTTAGAAACTTTTGCATAACCATATCCGGGTAAATCTACAATATACCACGATTCGTTAATTAAAAAGTGATTTATTAATTGCGTTTTACCAGGCCGTTGGGATGTTTTTGCCAAACCATGGTGGTTAACCAACATATTTATTAACGAAGATTTACCAACGTTAGAGCGACCAATAAATGCGTATTCTGGCATAGTTGGTGCGGGTAAAGCCGAAATCTGGGTATTGCTGCAAACAAATGTTGCGGTTTTGATAATCATAATACAAAGGTAGGTTTTTGAGTCGGAAGTCCGAAGACCGAAGTCAATAGTGTATAAGCACATCTATATATCTACACGAAAATTACATCAAACTTAGATTTTTACTTTAGGGTGAGGATTTGCAACAAACTCATCGGACTGCCAACTAAACACTCCCGACTTTTTCTTTATCTTTGCCTTATATCATGAATCAGAACATTACCCCATATAAAATTGACGATACAACCAAAAAGGAGCAGGTTGCGACAATGTTTAATAACATTTCCGGCACTTACGATTTTTTAAATCATTTTCTCTCTTTAGGGATTGATGTTTTATGGCGTAAAAAGGCAATAAAGGAATTGGTTTCTCTTCAGCCACGTATTATGCTCGATGTAGCAACCGGGACGGGTGATTTTGCTTTCGAAGCGATAAAAAAGCTAAATCCTGAAAAGGTTGTTGGTGTAGATATTTCTGAAGGTATGCTCGAAGTTGCCAAGAAGAAAATTAAAAGTCGCAGTTTAACTGAAACATTTTCTGTCCAATTGGGCGATTCGGAAGGATTAAATTTTGCAAATGATACTTTTGATGCTATAACTGTTGCCTATGGAGTTCGTAATTTCGAACATTTAGAGCAAGGCTTAAGTGACATGTTTAGGGTTTTAAAACCAGGTGGTAAATTGGTCGTTTTAGAATTTTCTAAGCCAAGAGTTTTTCCGGTTAAGCAGTTGTATAATTTTTATTTTAAACAGATTACTCCATTTTTTGGAAAGTTGTTTTCTAAAGATGCAAGAGCTTATTCTTATCTGCCAGAATCTGTTGCTGCTTTTCCTGATGGACACGATTTTACCGCATTAATGGAAAAAGTTGGTTTCCAAAATACCAAACAAAAAACTTTAACGTTTGGAATTAGTTCGATATACACCGGTTCTAAATGATAAAAAAGTTAAGCCTCATCATCTCCCTAGTTACCATAACAACTACTGCTTTCTCTCAAAATTGGGGTGGCGGTGTAGATGATGAAGACTTCCACTTTGGTTTCAGCTTTCAATACATTTCTACAGAATACAAAATCTTAAAAAATGCTGATTGGCGTCGTCCTGCTTTTGAAACTGCCAATGGAAATAGCTTTACGTACGTAAACGATGGTGGACGGCAGATAACGCAACCACTTAAAGCAATTTCAAGTCCGCCTTCGGCTGGTTTTGGGTTAGGTTTTGTTGTAAACAGAAGGATATCCGAAAACTTTGATATTCGTTCTACCCCATCACTCATTTTTAGTGATAGAATTATTCGCTATGAGTACGAAGCAGCTCCAGAACTCACTCCAGATGTGGGAACATCAATTACGCCACCAACTTATCAAACCTCGATTGATAAAAAAGTTCAGGCTACCATGTTCGAAATCCCATTGGGGTTAAAAATAAAGTCGAATAGGTTAAACAATTTCAGGGCGTACTGGCTTGGTGGTGCAAAGTATTCGATGGATATTGCTTCTAAAAAGAAAACTTTTGATGAAGGGGAAACGCCAATTAATAAGTTGCTGAAAAACAAACGGAACTACCTTTCCTACGAAACAGGAATTGGTTTTGATTTGTATTTTGAATATTTTAAAATGTCGCCCGAGATTAAAATCTCTTACTCAATGAGCGATGTTTTACAGCATGATAATACCGTTTTTGCAAATCCAATAGATAAAACTAAGTTGCGTCATTTTACATTCAGCTTGTTTTTCGAGTAGAACAACAATTCAAAAAAACTTACCTTTGCTGCTACTAAAGAATACGTATAAAACGTTTTCTAGCTTATAATTTATCGAAATGTCTAAAATTGCTTTAATTACAGGTGCAACTTCTGGTATTGGCGAAGCCTGTGCTCACATATTTGCTCAAAATGGATACAACTTGGTGTTGGTAGCCAGAAGGACTGAACGTTTAGCAAAAATTTCACATCATTTAGAAGATAAATATGCCATAACAATTAAACAAGTAATTGCTGATGTTCGGGAGAAAGAAAGTTTAAGTGAGGCTTTAGAAGCACTTTCGCCTGAATGGCAAAATGTAGATGTTTTAATAAATAACGCAGGTTTAAGTCAGGGATTAGACCCAATTGATAAAGGCAATACAGATGATTGGGATACCATGATAGATACCAACGTTAAAGGTTTGCTGTATGTTACTAAAATTGTATCCAATTGGATGATTCCAAAAAAATCTGGTCACATTATAAACATTGGGTCAATTGCTGGTCAGGAGGTTTATCCCAACGGAAACGTATATTGTGCTACCAAACATGCAGTTGATGCATTAAGTAAAGCCATGCGTATAGACCTTTTGCAGCACAATATTAAAGTAACGGCAATTAACCCAGGTATGGTAGAAACCGAATTTTCTGTAGTGCGTTTTAAAGGCGATGCAGAACGAGCTAAAAATGTTTATGCTGGTTTAGAACCATTAATTGCTGATGACATTGCCGATGCAATTTGGTATGCGGTAAGCAGACCAAAGCATGTTAACATTAATGATATGTTGATAATGCCAACCGCACAGGCAACTGCAACGCTTATAAATAGAAATTAGTTGCTTTAGTTATTAGTTAGTTGGTTTGTTAGGTGAAAAGCTTACCAAACGACCAACAAACGAAACAACGAACAAACCAAATAACCATGATACAAATAGACCAGGAAATTAAAAAGGCCATGTTGGCAAAAAATAATGCACAATTGCGAGGATTGAGAGCTATCAAGGCTGCTATTCTTTTAGCTAAAACAGAAAAAGGTGCATCAGAAGAAATTGATGAAGAAACAGAAATGAAAATTCTTCAAAAATTAATTAAACAACGCCGCGAATCAGCTGATATTTACAAACAGCAAAACCGCGAAGATTTATACAAAGTTGAGGAAGAAGAAATTGAAGTTATTAATCAATTTTTACCGCAACAATTGAGCAGGGCAGAAGTTGAAGAGCTTATTAGCGATGTAATCAAACAAACTGGCGCAACATCAGTTAAAGATATGGGAAAGGTTATGGGCATGGCGAATAAAGCACTTGCTGGTAAAGCAGATGGTAAATTAATCGCTGAAGTAGTTAAAGAGAAATTGGTCTAGGATTGGGAATAAGGGTTAAGGAGCAAAGATAAAGCAACAAAGAACAAGGATTAAAGAGCAATGATGAAGGACTTAGGAGGATAGCAACGCTGAAAACTAATTTTTCTTCCAGCCTTAAAAATTCTTAATGCCTTAATATTCAACATTAAACCTAAGTAAATACAGCATTAAATACCTTGATTAACTTAAGTAGATGTATAGAATAATAGCTTGGACAACGTGGAGCAATAACAATCATTACCCAAATCCGCCATCATTTTTATGTTTTTATTTATAAAAATGGCATTTAAATACCAAAAATTAATTTTACTCTACTAACTTAGTAGCAATATACCATTTACAATATATGAAATACCAGGTAATAGAAGAAGACGGATTTAAATACATCGAAACGGGGCAGGGCGAAACACTGGTACTATTACACGGCTTAATGGGCGAATTAAGTAATTGGGAATTGGTTATAGAGCAGTTTAAAGATCGTTACCGTGTTGTTGTACCAATTTTGCCAATATACGATTTACCTATACTAACTTTGGGTGTAAAAGCCTTATCGCGATACGTTCATCGTTTTTTAAAATATAAAAATTACGGTCAGGTTGTGCTTATTGGCAATTCATTAGGCGGGCATGTTGGTTTAGTTTTTACGGTTGCGCACCAAGAGTTTGTTAAGGCTTTAGTGCTTACAGGTAGTTCAGGTTTGTACGAAAATGCTTTTGGAGGTTCTTTTCCGCGTAGAGAAAGCTACGATTACATTAAAGAAAAAGTAGAATTTACTTTTTACGATCCAGCAACGGCAACTCCCGAACTTGTTGATGAGGTTTTTAAAACCGTTAACGATAGATCAAGAGTAATAAGAATATTAACCATGGCAAAATCGGCTATCCGACATAACATGGCAAAAGAAGTATCAAAAATTACCATCCCGGTTTCTTTAATTTGGGGTAAAAACGATAAAGTAACTCCACCAGAAGTAGCAGAAGAATTTCATCAGTTATTACCAAATTCAGAATTAAACTGGGTTGATAAATGTGGGCATGCACCAATGATGGAGCATCCAGAAGTATTTAATGCTTACTTAGAAAAATTTTTAGATAGGATACTATTAAAATAATGTTTGCCGAAGAAATCATATCAAATGCAATACCGCCAATTAAAACGGACGACACGGTGCAAAAGGCTTTAGATCGTATGAACGAATTTAAGCTAAAGCATATGCCTGTGGTTAATGATACCCAATTTTTAGGTTTGCTTGCTGAAGATGATTTATTGGAAATTCGCGATCATGAAATTTTAATTAAAGATGTTTCTGCTACTTTGCTTAATGCTTTTGTATTTAATAACGCACATACTTATGATGTTGTTAGGTTATTAAGTACTTTAAAATTAACTGCAGTTCCTGTTTTGGATCAACAAAAAAATTATGCCGGTTTAATTTCCATCAATAATATAATCGATAGCGTAGCAGAATTGTATGCCGTTAGTGAGCCAGGAGGAATTATTGTCTTGGAAATCAGCAACCGCGACAATTCATTGGCGCATATTGCACAAATTGTTGAGGCCGATAACGCACAAATCCTTTCATCGTACGTAAATTCATTTGAAGATTCTACCCGTTTAGAACTTACGCTAAAGGTTAATAAAACAGAAATTACTTCGCTAGTAGCCTCATTCGAACGCTATAACTACCAGGTTAAAGAAGTTTATAATAACACCCAGGTTGATGATGGTTCTCAGGAGCGATTCGACTCTTTCATGAACTATCTAAACGTTTAATTTTAATATGAGAATTGCAATTTATGGTAGAGACTTTAACGATTCGGTTTTACCCTACGTTCAAGAAGTTTTTGATCATCTAAAAAGTCATGGCATCCAGCCAGTTCTGCATCATAAATTTAAAAATTCTCTGCATGGTAAAATAAAAATTCCGTCGCATACCATTATTTTTCATAATCACGAAGAATTAAAGCAAACTGCCGATGTTTTGTTAAGTTTGGGCGGCGATGGTACATTATTAGATACATTGTCGTTAATCAGAAATTCGGGTATTCCTGTAATTGGTATAAACTTCGGGCGGTTAGGGTTTTTGGCAAGTATTAATAAGGGCGAAATAGAATCTGCTTTAAAAGCATTAATTCATGGCGATTATACTTTGGATGAACGTTCACTTTTGCGATTAGAATCTGATAACAATTTATTCGGTGAAGAGAATTTTGCACTAAACGACATCACCATTCATCGTCGCGATAATTCGGCAATGATGATAATTCATGCATCAATGAATGGAGAGTTTATTAACTCATACTGGGCTGATGGATTAATTATTGCAACACCAACCGGTTCTACGGCGTATTCTTTAAGTTGCGGCGGACCAATTATCTATCCAGATTCTGAAAGTTTTGTAATTACACCAATCGCACCGCACAACCTAAATGTTCGTCCGGTTATAATCCCCGATGATAACATTTTATCTTTTGAAGTAGAAGCAAGAGAATCAAAATTTCTAGTATCGTGCGATAGTAGAACCGTTACAGTAGAACGTTCGGTAAAAATCAGCATCAAAAAAGCCGATTTTTGCGTAAATCTTATTCGTCTTAACAATGAAACTTATTTAAACACGTTAAGGAATAAATTATTATGGGGCATAGATACCCGTAACTACTAAGTATGACGCTACATAAACCAACATTAATCATCATCCTTTTCGTATTATTTTCTAAGTTCGGCAAAGCGCAGTCCTTTCCTGCTACCTGGGAAATTGGTGTTTCTGCTGGTGGTGCTGGTTATATCGGCGATTTAAATCAAAATAACCTACTGCAAATCAGCGGATTTAATGGTGGTTTTTTTGTGAAAAGAAACTTCAATTCTTATATCGGTGTTCGGTTAAATTATACATATGGGCAAATTCAAGCCAACGATGCCAATTCCAGTAATCAGCAATTTGTAGACCGTAACTTAAAATTCAAAACTGCTTTAAATGAAGGTAGTGCGATATTAGATTTTAACTTTTTCGATTATCAAATAAATGGGGGCAACCGAAGATTTACTCCCTACCTGTTTGCCGGTGTTGGTTTTGTAAATTTTAAACCGACCGCTAAATATGATGGAACTACCTACAGGTTGGATAGGTATGCAACCGAAGAAAGAGAAAATCCATATCCAACTACTGTTTTAACGATACCTTATGGTGCTGGTTTACGTTACAATTATAAAGACACTTGGAGCATATTTACTGAAATAGGCTACAGAACACCCCTTACTGATTATATTGATGATGTTAGTGGCGTCTATCCAGTTAATCAAGCAATTGTTGGGAATCCACCAAATCAAATCAATTTAACAGACCCATCAGTGCGTAATATTGGTTTCGCCGGAACCCAAAGAGGCGATTTTAGAAAAAGAGATACTTATCTATTTGTTAGTGTTGGCATATCTTTTACCTTTGTATCCTCAAAATGCTATTCCTTTTAAGCTGATTTTGACATAATTAATGGGATTTAAAGAACAAATAGACTATAGCCGCCTACCAAAGCACATTGCCGTTATAATGGATGGTAATGGACGTTGGGCAAAAGGCCAGGGTAAAATGCGTGTTTTCGGGCATGAGCAAGGTGTACTTTCTGTAAAAGATATTGTAGAGGGATGTGTAGAAGTTGGTATCGAATACCTTACGCTATATGCTTTTTCAACTGAAAACTGGAGTCGCCCGAAAGAGGAGGTAGATGCTTTAATGCAAATCCTCATTTCTACCATCAACAAAGAAACCGAAACACTTAATAAAAATAATGTTAAGTTAAATGCCATTGGCAACATAGAATCTCTACCGCAAGAATGCATAAACGATTTAAAAGAAGCGATGGACAAAACCTCCCATAACCAGAAATGTACCTTAACACTTGCTTTAAGTTATAGTTCGAAATGGGAAATTGTTAACGCAGCAAAGAAAATTGCTATTGCGGTAAAAAACGATACAATTGATATTAATGATATTGATGAAAATCTTTTTTCATCAAAATTAACAACGGTAAATATTCCCGACCCGGAGTTGATGATTAGAACGAGTGGCGAGCATAGAATAAGTAATTATTTACTTTGGCAAATGGCTTACACCGAATTTTATTTCACCGATGTTTTATGGCCCGATTTCAGAAGAGAAAATCTTTTTGAAGCCATTGTTGATTACCAAAAACGCGAACGCCGCTTTGGCAAAATTAGCGAACAATTAAACTAATTTTTCTTTTAACACTTTTTAACAAGGGTTTAAATTAACTTAGCAGCACTTTTATACGATAAATGTAACCACTTCTTTGGTATGTAAAATAAAGCAATTTTGCTTTGTAAAACATTGTTACCTTCGTGGCCATTACTGAACAAATTATTTTAATGAAAAGAATATTTCAAGTCTTAATCCTATTGCTTTTAGCCGCTCCGGCCTTTGCTCAAATTCGTCCACAAGGTCAGGCACCGGCAACACCTTCGTTAAAGGTTGGTGGCTTAGACCTCGATTATTTTAGTCCAAAAGAATTTATTATTGGTGGCACAAAAATTACAGGAACAGAATACCTTGATAAAGAAGTATTAATCACCCTATCTAAACTAGCTAAGGGCGATAAAGTTGTTTTACCTGGTGAAGCAACTTCCGATGCAATTAAGACACTCTGGGCACAAGGTTTGTTTGATGATGTAAAATTAAATATCGAAAAATTTGTTCAGGATACGGTTTACTTTGAAATTGAGGTTGTTGAACGTCCCCGTTTAAGTTCAATCGATTTAAAAGGTGTTCGTAAATCAGAAAAAACAGCTATTCAAGAAAAACTAAATGATAAAACTGGCAAAATAGTAAACGATAATTTATACAATACAACTTCGGCCATTGTAAAAAAATATTTATTAGATAAGGGATATTTCTTTACAAAGATTAATTACACTACACGTAAAGATCCAAATTCTGAAAACAGTGTAGTTTTAGAAGCGAATATTGATAAAGGTAGTCGTGTAAAAGTTCAGCATATTGATTTTACCGGAAACAAAGATTTTAAAGCAGCAAAACTTAGAAAATACTTAAAAAGCCCTAAGCAATTTGCATGGTGGAGATTTTGGGGTTCTGGAAAGTTCAGTAAAGAAAAATACGAAGAGAATAAAGTTAAAATGATAGCCAAATTACATGAGAAAGGCTATCGCGATGCAGAACTTTTAAAAGACAGTATTTCTCAATACAATCGTAAAAAAGTAGATATCATGATGGATATTTACGAAGGAAAAAAATATTACTTCGGTAAAATTACTTGGGCTGGTAATGCCATTTACAGTACAGATATTTTAAACAAAGTTTTAACCATCGAAAAAGGTGATATTTTTAGTGAGGATAAATTAGATAAAAAAATTAATGGTGGTGGTGAAAACGGTGGTGACATCAATAGTTTATACACCGATAATGGATATTTAACTTTTAATATCGATCCTGTTCAAACAAAAATTTACAACGATACGGTTGATGTTGAAATGCGCATTTATGAAGGCCCACAATACACAAATAACCGAATCACTTTAAAAGGTAATACCATTACAAATGATAAGGTTGTTTTGCGTGAAATTCGTACCAAACCTGGGCAGAAATTTAACAAAAGCGATTTAATTCGTACCGTACGTGAGATTGGTGCTTTAGGTAATTTTGACGAACAAAAAACAGTTCCAACACCTCGCCCTAATCCTGCAGATGGAACAGTTGATATCGAATACGCAGTAGAGGAAAAACCTTCAGATCAGATTGAATTATCAGGTGGTTTTGGTGGTGGTCGTATCATTGGTACTTTAGGATTAACTTTTAATAACTTCTCGTTAAGAAACTTATTTAACTTAAAAGCATACAAACCTTTACCAAAAGGTGATGGGCAGAAATTAAGCTTACGTGGTCAAACGAATGGTAAGTTCTACCAATCGTATAGTTTCTCTTTCTCTCAACCGTGGTTTGGTGGCGAGAAACCGGTTAGCTTTGGTGTAAGTGCATTCACTTCATTACAATCTAGCGGTATTGGCGATTCTAGCAACCCTAATTATTATAAAATTCGTTTAAATGGTGTAACCGTAAGTTTGGGTAGAAGATTAAATTGGCCAGATAACTATTTCCAGTTAAGTCATTCGGTTAATTTACAGCAATACATATTACAGAATTATCCAGGTTATTTATTTAGCACAGGTACATCTTACAACTTAAACTTATCACAAGAAATTAGCCGCGATTCAAGGGATTCACCAATTTTCCCTACATCAGGTTCATTCCTTCGTTTTATTGTTCAGGCAACACCTCCATACTCATTGTTTAATGGTGTTAATTATGCAACTGCATCTGATAAAACTAAATATAGATTTACAGAGTACCACAAATGGAAATTTGATTCTCAATGGTATCAAAGAGTTGCTGGTCAGTTTGTAATTAAAGCACAGGCACAATTTGGTTTCTTAGGTCAATATACTGCTGCGGTTGGTCAATCAGCATTCGAAAGGTTTAAACTTGGTGGTGATGGTATGCAAGGATTTGATTTCTTACAAGGTTCTGAGTTAATTGCCATGCGTGGTTATGCAAACAACACAGTTATCCCGGTAGGCTCTAACCCAACAATTGCACAACAATCTGGTAGTCCAATTTACACTAAATACGTTTTAGAGGCTCGTTATCCGGTTATTAAAAGTCAACAAGCTACAGCGTTTATTTTAGCTTTTGCAGAAGGTGGTAACACCTGGAACAGATTTAGCGATTTTAATCCATTTAATATCAGAAGGTCAGTTGGTGTTGGTGCCCGTATCTTCTTACCTATATTTGGTTTGTTAGGTATAGACTATGGATATGGTTTCGATGCGATTCCTGGTTTGCCAGATGCTAACAAAGGACAGTTCCACTTTAGTATCGCACAACAATTAGGTGGATTTTAATTGATTATGATTAAAAAAATATTTAATTATGCAATAAAAATTGATAACCGGAGTTTAAACAAAGCTTAACTTATTACAACTACTCATAAAACACACACAAATGAAAATCTTCTTAAACTAAAAACACATGGTTTATGCAGACTGAATATCTTAAAGGAAAACAAATGAAAAAATATCTTTTTATTGCATTTTTACTTTGCACAACTTTTGGCGCTTTTGCCCAAAAGTTTGCTTACGTAGATACAGAGTACATACTTAAGCAAATGCCTGAGTATAAATCGGCATTGAACCAGTTAGAAGTAGCTTCGAAACAATGGCAACAACAAGTTGACCAAAATTTTAGCGAAATCGACAGGATGTATAAAGCATACCAGGCAGACCAAGTTTTGTTAACGGATGATATGCGCAAGCGCCGTGAAAATGAAATTATCGAAAAAGAAAAGGCGGCAAAAGAATTTCAGAGACAAAAATTTGGTCCTGATGGCGATCTGTTTCAAAGCAGAGCAAAACTTATTAAACCCATCCAGGATAAAGTTGCTGATGTAATTAAACAAATTGCAAAAGCAAAATTTCTTGATTTTATCTTTGACAAAAGCAGCGAAGCTACTATGATGATTTATGCAAGCAGCAGTTACGATGTTAGTAATGATGTGATTGTAAAATTAGGATACAAGCCGGGTGCTGTAAAAAATTAGTATATTCGCCCCTCGAAATAAGCAAAACAATTAAAAAAATAAAAGTTAAATAGAAAATGAGAAAGTTAATTAACGTATTTGTTGTAGCAGCAGGCTTATTGTTTACAGCGAATATGGCAAATGCACAGCAAAAGATTGGTCATGTAAATTCAGAAGATGTATTTGCAAACTTGCCAGAATCTAAAACAGCACAAACTACTTTAGAAAACTTAAGTAAATCTAAGCAAGCTGAAATTGATGTTATGATTAAAGAATATCAAACAAAAATGACAACTGCACAAGCTAAAGCTAAAACACGTAGTGAAGCCAATAAAGAAACAGTTGATAAAGAATTACAAACAGCAGAAACTGAATTACAGGATTTAGAAAAACGCATTACTGATGCAAGAACTAAAGCACAACAAGATTTAGGTACTAAACAAGGTGAATTGTTTCAACCAATTCAAGCTAAAGTAGCAACAGCTATTTCTGCTATATCTAAAGAAAAAGGTTTAGCGTACGTTTTTGATATCGCTAACGGACAAGGTGGTAACAACCTAGTTTTCTGGGAAGGTGGAGATGATATCACTGCAGCAGTTAAAACTAAATTAGGTATTTCTGCAACAGCAGCAAAAGCACCAGCTCCTAAAAAATAAGTTAAATTATTTGAGGAATTAACCTTTAATAATTTTCATGAAAGCGGATTTAAGTTTAACTTAAGTCCGCTTTTTTATTTATCGATTCGTCATGCTAAATTTATTTCAGCATCTTTAATGCTTACTCTTTTTATTTTTAGGTCTTGAAACAAATTCAAGAAGACGGCTGTTCGTATCGATTTTCTAAATTCAATATCTCTACCAAAATGCAACAAACATCACCAATAGGTATTTTTGATTCCGGTTACGGCGGTTTAACTGTATTTCGCTCTATTGCAGAAAAGCTACCAGCCTACGATTATATTTATTTAGGCGATAATGCCCGTTCGCCCTACGGCGACCATTCTTTTGATACCATTTATCGATACACGTTAGAATGTGTAGAATGGCTTTTTAGCAAAGGTTGTAAACTTGTTATTTTGGCTTGTAACACAGCATCGGCAAAAGCATTAAGAACTATCCAACAAAAGGATTTGCCTTCAAAATATCCTGATAGGAGGGTTTTAGGCGTTATCAGACCAACGGCAGAAGTGATTGGAAATTTTACTTCGAGCAAACAAGTAGGTGTTATGGGCACAAGAGGAACCATTAATTCAAAATCATACCTTTTGGAGATAAACAAGTTTTTTCCTGATATTGAAGTTCATCAACAAGCTTGCCCAATGTGGGTTCCAATTATTGAGAATAATGAACATTTACAACCAGGTGCCGATTTCTTTGTAAAAGAATATTGCGAAGCACTATTGGCTCAATCTGCAGAAATAGATTGTGTTTTATTGGCTTGCACACATTATCCATTGTTATTACCCAAGCTTAAAACAGTATTTCCAAGTGATATCAATATTTTAACACAAGGCGAAATTGTTGCAACAAGCCTGGTGGATTACTTACAAAGGCATCCAGAAATCGAAAAGCATTTGGGTAGAAATAACCTTAAATCTTTTTACACCAGCGGCGACCCGGAAGCCTTTGATGAACATGCATCAATATTTTTTGGTGAAGCATTAAAATCGAACAAAATGTAATTCATTTTAACTGTTTAAATGACCTTGTAGAATAACTTCCTCCGTCTACTCATTTTGGCAGTTGTTCTACGCGAACCAAGACAGTTGGAGAGCTCAGTGCATCAAGAAAAGAAACAACTGCATCTTTTTCTGCATTGCTTAATTTTAAACCACGTAATAATTTATCATTTTTTGGAAGTAAGGGGTCATTTGCCTGTTCGGGTTTAACACGCTGATTTGGCATCCCAACATTGTACATATTTAGTACGCCGTCCATATCCGGGAATAAACCATTATGAAACCAAGGTGCCGTTTTCATTACATTTCTTAACCCCGGCGTTTTAAATTTACCAACATCTTCAGGTTTTTTAGTTACGTTGTATAAGCCTAAATCTTCATATTTTCTGCCATAGTAGGTTAATCCGTCGTTATGAAATTCATTATCCGTAAATAGCGGTCCGTTGTGGCAATTAATGCATCTGGCTTTTGTTCTAATTAGATGCAAACCCATTAACTGCTGGTCGCTAAGTGCCTTCTTATCTTTTGCCAAAAACCTATCAAAAGGTGTTCTTCTGCTTACAATACTCCTTTGAAAAGTAGCCAGGCTTTCAAAAATTCTCTTATTTGTAACCTGTGCCGAACCAAATGCATCAATGAAATAAGGTTTGTAACCTTTTATCTTACTTAATTTCTTGCCTAAAACTTTCATATCCTGGTGCATTTCATTGTGTGCAGCAATCGGACTTTCGCCTTGCTCTTCCAAACTATTTGCTCTTCCATCCCAGAATAATTTTTTATAAAACCATACATTTTCTAAAGTTGGTGCATTGCGGATGTTGGCTAAATGATCATGACCGATAGAAACTTGTCGCCCGTCTGTCCAGTGTAAATCTGGCGCATGGCAACTCGAACAGGAAATTTGGTTGGAACCCGATAACCGTGGATCGAAAAATAATATTTTGCCTAGCTCTACAACTTTTTTTATCGAATCATTTTTTAGGTCTAATGGTGATGGAGGCAGTTCACCGAGTTCTGTAAAAACCGCTCCTTTATCCACATTTGGTTTCGGCCACTCAGTTGTGGGTTTAGCGTAAACTTGACGCAGGCTGTCGATGCTTAATTCTTCGTAATTATTAAACTCTGTTGATTGAAAGGAAAAGAAAATTAATCCGCCGAGGATTAAAGCAAGAGAGGCTAAAATTTTATTCATTTATTAAAAGTATATATTTAAGCTGATGTTAGAAGAAAAGCGGTTTGTGCCCGGTAAATAAGTATAGTTTGTATTTGGCATTTTTATGCGTTCCAAATAAGTTAATCCTACTTTAACACCAGCTTGGATTTGTTCAAATGCTGGAAAGCTATAATCGGCACTTATGTTTCCACCAATTTTTGTAGATGTGTTAAATATGTAATCATAGTAAATTACCCTATCTGTAAACTGACCAACATTTATTTCAGGAATGCTGATATTGCTATTTAAAGGTGATGAATAAATGCCATTTAAATCTATACCCCAGTTTTTTTCCTTAGCAAACGTCTTATTAAATCCAAATCCGCCAGCGAGTTCTAATCTATTGTATTTAACATTATTACCCGTCAATCCATCTTTCCTTTGTGCTCCATTTTTGTTAATAGATAACATATAATTAAAACGTGACGCATTTTTTTGTATTGTTAAAATACTTCGCAAACCAAATTGCTCTGCATTGTAAAGATAATTGTTAGCCAAATAAATGTAGTTTAAATCTCTTCCTTCCGAATTGTTATAACTAAGATTTACTGATAGTTTTTTGCTTTTTAAATTCTTTAACCATAATAAATTGAACGCATTTTTATATAAATTATATTGATTAAATCAGTTCGTCCAGAAGGACTCGACCTCAGATATTTTTGATGTTCTTCGATGTGTGAATAAGTGAAATACAGATCTCCGAAATTTCCGGTTTCAAAATTAACGTTTGCATCGAAACCGTTTCTTGATTCATCATTATTATAATCTCGCTCTGTATTTCTTATATAAGCCTCTCCATAACCATTTACCAGATGATTATTATATGCTGGCAATAAAACTATTTGAGAGAAGTTATTATTTTTATAATCTACACTAAACCGCTCTTGACCATAACCATAGCGATATGCAGCGCCAATTTTTAAACGATTGAAAAATGTGTAACCCAATGTTCCAATTAAATTAAACTGAAAATCTGATATAGCTCCTCTAGGATCATTGGTTGAAAAGTGATTGCCAATTCGATAATCTGCACCAAAACCAACAGGCAGGTTATTATTAATAAGGTTCTTTTCTGCTAATGCGCTTAGATTATAAACTGCACGCTCATAACTTACATTAATTGGCGAACCAAAATAATATGGAGCAGTTGTATTATTTCTGGTTTGATGATTATACATGGTGCTATCTTCAAAAGTTTTGCAATAACTAAATAGTCCAAATAACATAACAGAACCTAACTTGGTACTGCCTTCGGTTTTTATGTAAGTGTTTTTGATTTT
This sequence comes from Pedobacter lithocola, assembly GCF_042650845.1. Taxonomy (NCBI): domain Bacteria; kingdom Pseudomonadati; phylum Bacteroidota; class Sphingobacteriia; order Sphingobacteriales; family Sphingobacteriaceae; genus Pedobacter; species Pedobacter lithocola. The sequence goes on from NZ_JBHSBW010000009.1 coordinate 211,865, forward strand.
TCCTGCATTTTGTGCTTCCATCAAATCCCCTTTTTCATAATTAAACCCTATGCTAATGTTGCTGTATTGCAAAGGCATAAGTTTACGTATGTTAAATGGGCTTAGCTTTGCAAATTCAAATGCATTTTTTGAAACAGAATCTGCGTTAAAAACTTTGCTCGTTAAGCTTTGGTTTGCAACTGCGCTATTGCTTTGGCTATAACAAAAAAAGCAATAGCATAGAAACATTGCTAATAATAGTATTTTCTTCATTTTATAAATTAAGGCGTATTGCAATAATTGGCTTTTTATTTTTATTTAAATCCCTTAGGGTTTGCAAGAATGAAATAATCAAAGTCTTCGGTTGAGTTATTGGTATCTTTTAAAATTCTCCTTCCATTTTCGGTTCTATCGGTTTTTCTAACCACAGATTGAGAACTATACTGTCCGTTTGGAGCAAATGTATAGCCGGCATCTAAAGAAGCACCCAGTTTTTTTGGAACACGAGCTGATGCTGTATTTGGTTGTATTTCAACGGCATCAATAATCACATTATTTGGTATTTGATAAAATTTATCTGAAGTTGATGAAGGAAGGGAAATTGTAGGGTAATTGTATTGCGGATAATTTTTTACATCAGTTTTTCCATCTCCTTTAAAAACAATAAACGCTGTTCTACCAGGATTATCAAATAACATATCTGTACCATTGTAGGCTAAAACTTCGATATTTGGCACGGTAGGATTATCAATATCTGATGTTAATGGTCTCGGTAAAAAAGGAGCATAATAAGCTTCGAAATCGGCTCCACTTAAATCAATTGTTAGAGAAGGATCTCGAACTGTAATAGTTTTGCCATCTGTTCCGGTAAAAGGTGATTTGTGGTTAATAGCAGTTTGCGCAATTACAATGCTTGCTCCTGGTAAAACAGGATGTTCTTTACCTTTTCCCGGTAACATAAAAAGTGCCCTTGGGTAAACATAATTGTTATTAGCATCTATATTTGAAGGCATATTAAAGGATTTATTCCAGTCCATTTGCCCATTTGGTAAAGTGTAGTAAGTTGTATTCGTATAACTTTGGCGACCAATTATTTCTGCAAAATATAGGCTATCTGCATACATAACAGAATCAGTATTGTTGTAAATTTCTATAAACTGATCCCGATAAGAGGCTCCAGTTGTGGTGTTAGAGCCAGCATAGTAAATTTGTTTGATTAACCAGTTGCCAATGTTTCCAGAAACGAGTTTAATATTAAGTTCGTTATTGGCTAAGCTTATCGTTTTGTTTTTATCAGATGCATTAAAAATTACATCTTTGTCAACAATTTCGCCCGTTAAAGTGCTATAAGTTGATGCAGGAATGGTAATTGTAGCACTAATATCATATACTCCAGCAGAGATCCCTTCAAAAGAAGCGTGTCCATTGGCATCGGTTAACAATTGCTTTTCTACGTTGGTATTTACATTAAGTATTTTAACCAACACCTTGCCCAAAGCTAACTTTTTACCCAATTCGGTTGAGGCATAAGTGCTAATGATTTTCAGGTTTATCGGCTTTAGTTCCGGTGTTCCTATTTTTTTGCAGGATGAAAATATCATAAGGCTAAACACATATAGTATAAATTTTTTCATTCTAAATAGTTAAAGTTTTAAAGACATTTCTGCCCCAAAGGTGGGAGTGTTATTAGGAAATACCAAGGTTCCTGTAGAACTGGTGTAATAAGGTTGATAATTAAATACGTTATAAACATTAAAAGAAAACCTAAATCGTTTTTTGATTTCTTTTGCAATACTTAAATGGTAGTTTGGTATAATTTTAGGCAAATTATTTGCGCTAAATTCATCAGGCGTACGATATAAATGACCATTTAAGGGATCGTTTCTATCAAAATTATTTATCACCACATAACTATTATCAAGTGTATAGTAAGCAATTGGTACGTTTTGATTTGCTGCCTCAATCGTTTTATTAAACAAATCAAATTCGGCGGTAAGCTGAACAATTAAACTTATTTTAGGAATGTGTGTAGATGCAGTAATTCTACTTGTGCTAAAATAAGCTCTTCTATTATTTGGCTCGTAAACACCAGTAACTGCATATTTTGGATTGGTGCTGGTTGTTTGAGATGTAACAGCATTTGTATAAGTTGGATAAGTAGATTTATATGCAGTTCTTGAAAACCCACCACTGATGTTAAATGAAGTGGCAATTTCTTTAATTTCTGGAGTGCTTAGAACCACTTCAAAACCTTGATTTTCTGATCTTAAATCATTATCAAACCTAAAATAATCTAATGAATAGGTTCTTGTGCCAGTTTGAGTATAGGTAGCTGCCTGCCCAGGTGTTAATGTGGCCGCATAAGTAGGTAAGGTTAATGCTTGATAATCGTGAACTGTACTTATACCATTGCTGTTGGTTTTGTTATACGCGGAAAGTGAAAGGTTAAAATCCTTTAATTTTATTTGAGTAGTAAATTCGATGGTTTCGCTTTTTGAAGCTTTAAGATTCTCATTGTTAGGTTCGTACCGATTTACATATAGCAAATAGATGCTTTCATTTACATTTCCATTATATGCATTTAGTAACGGAATCTCTCTAAATGTTGGTCCAGGATACCTTTGTGCCAAACCTGGAGATTTGAATGCAAGTCCATAAGCCAATCCAATTTTTACGTTTTTATTTAACTCATAATTGATATTTGTTCTTGGAGCAAAAGAGGCATATCCGTTTTGAATATCAAGCCTTAAACCTGCCCTTACATTTAAATCACGGTTGAAAACTCTAGCCTTAAACATATCTTCAGTATAAAAACCAACATCTTGAATTGCATTTGCGAGATTAAAATCGTAATACCGTTCAGAATTTTTAGATGAAAATGTAGTTGATGTTACCCTAACGCCACTTCTTGGAGCATTTGGATCTACGACCTGGCCTAAACCTTTGTTTGCGCTGTAATTGTAGTTTCCGCCAAATGATAAATAATGGGTTAGGTTACCAGTGTTAAACTCTGTATTTAAATCCATTCGGGCAGAAAAGTTTATAGGTCTACCATCAATTTGCGAAATTGCAGTGTAAACACCCGAATCATATTTTCCTTGAGTGATTCCGGTCTGTACCGCATCAGAATATAAAACGTAAGCTTCGTTTACTAGCTGCTCATCATAAGTTACCTGATGTCCCTCAGCATAATTTAAGTTCAAACCAATACTTTTAAAAAACTTATTGCTAAATCGATAACTAGTTCGATTGCTTACACTTAAATTCCAACTATCAAACCTTGTTTTGGTACTTTTAGGATCATCAGGGTCTTGTTTAATTCCGTCGAGGTTTTTGCCATAATCGAAACTGAATGCGTTTTTAAGCTCTTTGTTCTTGCCATAACTATTGGTCCACATTGCATTTGCGTTAATCCTTCTATATTCTTTCAATTTATCGCGATTGTCTGCAAAAGAGTTAACATAATTTACACCTAAATTAAGTGCTCCGAGTTTATCACTTAATTTTAATCCCTTACTTGCACTGTATGATGTGGCATTATCTCTTAATTGCATTCGTATGTTTGTGGAGGATACACCTGCCTGGCGTTCTATAACTACTGCACCATCAGTTAAATCTCCATATTTTACAGGGGCAACGCCAGAAATGATTTCAATGCTTTCTATGTTGTCAGCAGGTATTTGTCTTAAATCTGTTCCACCAAAAGCATAATCGCCACTGTAAGTTGTATTTCCACTGCCTCTTAAACCATAACTTGCACCTGAAGTAATTACAGAACTTCCCATACCACTCATTCCCACATTTCGACTTTGCATATTTGCATTATTACTGATAGGGTTACCATCTAAAATAATTGCCACGCCAAAAGAGTTATTTAACTTGAAGTTACTTCTGCCGCTGGTTGTTGGTGCAAATGTTGATCTTAAGGTTAAATTTTGAACGCTTTGCATCGATGGCGGCTGAATTTTCCTATTCGGAATTTGGTTTAGTAAATCGTTTACACTTAACGCCGGTATCTGTTCTATTAAATCTCTGGTAATGATTAACGATGAGTTGGTAGAACCTGAATAGTTTCTTTTGGCATTAATTTCAATGTTTTCTAAACTTAAATCAAGCACTTTAAGGCTAATGTTTCCTAAATTGTTTTCACCAGCCTTAACCGTAACCGTTAAACTTAATTTTTGAAAACCAATGTATGAGAATTCGAAAGAAAGTTTGTTATTGCTTTCCGAGCCATTAATCCTAAATACCCCATTCTTATCCGTAATGGCATATTGATTGGTTTCAACAACTTTAATATTTACAAGTTCCAAAGGATTGTTTTGCGGATCTACAATTCGCCCGGTAATTTCATTCTTTACTTGTGCAATGCTTGCCAAGCTCAACAAAACGAAAAATATTGATGTATATAATTTATTCAATTTAGATTGATTCTTATTAATCGCCAAAGGTGTAATATTCAATTTAATTTTCAAAATTATTTAGAATAATTATAAATAATAAATGGTTTTACAATTTGTTTAGACACGAAATCAGATTGATAGACATTCAAACTTTCTCTGTCAGTTTAACCTCATCATTAGAAAAGAAAGCATTTTTGTTTAGGTTGTAATTGTTTAAAAGGATAACTTTGCGGCTTCAAACCCACACAATGAGTGATCAGATAAAACACGAATGCGGAATCGCTTTTATTCGCCTGTTAAAACCACTTTCTTACTACCAGCAAAAGTACGGGACAGCACTTTACGGCCTTAATAAATTATACCTTTTAATGGAAAAGCAGCATAACCGAGGTCAGGATGGCGCCGGTATTGCAACCATTAAATTGGATATGAAACCTGGCAGCAGGTATATTAGCCGCTATCGAAGCATGGCATCCAATGCGGTAGCAGATATCTTCGAATATGTTCAAAACAAATTTGTAGATATACAAGAAAACACACCTGAATTAATGCAGGATACGGAGTGGCTCAAAAACAACGTAAGCTTTATCGGCGAGGTGTTAATGGGCCATTTGCGTTATGGTACACATGGTAAAAACAGCATCGAAAATTGCCATCCTTTTTTAAGGCAAAATAACTGGATGACTCGTAATCTTGTTATTGCAGGTAATTTCAACATGACAAATGTTGATGAACTTCTAGAACAGTTGTACGAATTGGGTCAGCATCCAAAAGAAAAAGCTGATACCGTTACGGTGCTAGAAAAAATTGGTCACTTTTTAGATGATGAAAATCAGGAGCTTTTTGATGAGTATAAAAAAGAAGGACACGATAACGTTGCCATAACTCAGAAAATAGCTGAAAATTTAAATATTGCAAATATTCTACGTCGCTCGGCTAAAACCTGGGATGGTGGTTATTCTATTTGTGGTATGGTTGGTAATGGAGATTCATTCATCATGAGAGATCCGGCAGGAATTCGCCCGGCTTATTATTATTACGATGATGAAATTGTTGTGGCTGCATCAGAGCGCCCGGCATTACAAACCGCTTTTAACATTCAATTTAAAGATGTTAAAGAGATAGATCCTGGTCATGCTTTAATCATCAAGAAAAATGGTGAGGTTAGCATGGAACAATTTCGTGAACCAACCGAAAGACTTTCTTGTTCTTTTGAACGCATTTATTTCTCAAAAGGAAGTGATGTGGAAATTTACCAGGAACGCAAGCAATTGGGGCGCTTACTTTGTAACCAGGTGCTTAAAGCTGTTGATTATGATTTAAAAAACACGGTATTTTCTTTTATTCCGAATACGGCAGAAGTGGCATTTTTCGGTATGGTTGATGGCGTAAATCAATATGTTCGCAACCATCAAAAAGATGTATTGTTAAATAAAAGGGAACAGTTAAGTGATGGCGAGCTTGATGAACTGCTATCGATGACACCAAGAGTTGAAAAACTTGCTGTTAAGGATGTAAAGCTTCGTACTTTTATTACCCAGGATGCAGATCGTGGTGAAATGGTGGCGCATGTTTATGATACAACTTATGGCATTATAAAAAACCATCAGGATACATTGGTTGCTTTAGATGATTCGATCGTTCGCGGTACAACACTTAAACAAAGTATTATTAAGATTGTAGATCGATTGCATCCTAAAAAAATCATTATTGTTTCTTCAGCACCGCAAATCAGATATCCAGATTGTTATGGTATTGATATGAGTAGGATGGGGCAATTTGTAGCCTTTGATGCAGCAATACAACTGCTAACCGAGAGAGGAATGTGGCAGGTTATTGAAGATGTGTATTCTAAATGTAAGGCTTCGCTGTTTTTACCTAAAGAGCAAATTGTAAATCATGTAAAAGAGATTTACAAACCATTTACTCCTGAAGAAATTTCTGCAAAGATTGCTCAAATTATTACACCAAAAGGAACAGTTGCATCAGTTGAAGTTATTTACCAAAGTTTAGAAAATTTACATAGTGCTTGTCCTAAAAACAAAGGCGACTGGTATTTCTCAGGAAATTACCCTACGCCAGGCGGTAATAAAGTTGTAAATAAAGCTTTTGTTAACTGGAAAGAAGGAAATAATCAAAGAGCATATTAATTCAATATCGTATACTATTAATTATAGCCTGCATTTTATGTAGGCTATTTTTTTGTCTAAATATTTTAAAGCTTTCAATCATTTTTCAGAACACTTTGAAAACCATTTGCTTGGCTAAACGTTAATGAAATCATAAAATTTAAGAATATGAAAAAGATTTTAATAGCACTAGTAATTTGTTTAGGGTTTGGATGTTCAGAAAATAGCCAAAAAAAGGTCGATTCTGTAATTGATGATACGAGCGATAGTTTAGTAGCAAAAGTTGACCAAGTTGGTGATAGCCTTAAACGTGTAAAGGATGATATCAAAAACAAAATCCCTAAGTTTAAAATTGATGTAATTAAAACTATCCCAATTTCCTTGCAGTGGATAAGTTTCGACAAGCAAGGTTCGGCTCAGCTTACCAAGCAAAGTGATGGCTGGTTTTCAATTAAAGGAGAACAAACCAATACCAATAACGAATTTTTAAGATTAGATGGAAAAATCAAAAGGTTAGATGCCAATCAACTTTCTTTTGAGGGAACAATTATTACCTATATTAAAGATAACAATGGTGGTAAACCGTGTGAAAAAACAGGAACACAAATTTTTGCTAAAAAGGGCGAAAGAAATTACTATAGGTTACAAAATATGGAAAACTGTTCTGGCGGCAAGGTTTTAGATTATGTAGATATTTACGATTTAGATCAGGTTGTAAAATAACTAGGCATAAAATTTAAAGTAGGTTTTTACAATTAGCCAGATGGCAAAAATGATAATTACAACACCTGCAATCTTATTTAATTTTCTTAATGAATCTTCTTTAATTTTATAGCGTAACTTACTAGAATAGAAACTTTTACCACCATCAATAGCCAATTGGGTGGCCATAGCAATAAAAAAACAGACTAATTTTTCGTTAAGCATATTATTAAGCTTAACGGAAATTATTCCACTTACAATTATCCAAAACATTAATGTTGATGGGGTGAGGATGCACATTAAAAATCCTTTAATAACATAACCTCTTTTACTTACTTTTTGTAGGGTAGAGCTATCATAATTAACAGTTATTTTAGAAACGAGATAATATATTCCAACAGCGAGTAAGAATATACCCCCAATTACGCCCACATATTTGTCGAAATCTGCTTTGTAATCGAAGAACTGACTACCAAAAAGCACTAAAGCAATTAGAATAACATCACTAATAATTACACCTACTGCTAAAGAAAAGCCAGCTTTAAAGCCTTTCTCTATACTGGTTTTTATCATTGCAAAGAATACCGGCCCTGTTAAAAACGATGAAATAATCCCTGCCCCAATACCTAACAATATGGCTTCAAACATGCATTGTGTTATTTATGAATATGCGAATATGCAATTTAAAGCTAAACATATCAACTTTATTTTTGTTGCATAGGTTGCATAATTTTGATGTTTTTAATTTTATTTTATTTAAGTTTAGCCCCAATAAAACTAAAAGCATAACATATATAAAATGTCAAAAGAAACAACAAAAAATTATGGTACAGCGCTATACACGATTATAACTGTATTCTTTTTTTGGGGGTTCGTTGCCGCTTCAAACGGTATCTTCATTCCCTTTTGTAAAACACACTTCAAATTAACCCAATTTGAATCTCAACTAATCGATTTTACCTTTTATGGAGGATACTTTATCGGTTCTTTAATATTGTATTTTGCTTCGCAGGCTACAAAGGTTGATATTCTAAATAAAATCGGATACAAAAAGGGTATCATCGTTGGTTTAATCATTTCAGCTGCGGGTGCTTTATTAATGATTCCTGCTGTTCAATCAGGTTCGTTTCTATTCATCTTATTTGCGTTTTTTGTTATTGCGTTGGGTTTCTCGTTACAACAAACAGCTGCAAATCCATTTGTTGTTGCATTGGGTGAGCCTGAAAGTGGCGCACATCGATTAAACTTAGCCGGTGGTATTAATAACTTTGGCGGTTTAATGGGTCCGGTAATTGTAAGTGTTGTACTTTTCGGAACCGCTAACGATGCTGTAGCGAAAGTGGTAGAAATTTCATCTATCAATAATCTATATTATATTCTTGCTGGCTTGTTTGTAGCGGTTGCTATATTCTTTGCCGTATCAAAACTACCAGATGTAACAAGCACAGAAAAAATAGAAGCAAGTAGTAAACCTACTGGTCCGTTAGTGGTAATGATAATCGGATTTTTAATGGTTGCAGCTGCTAGTCCGCTAGCTAATTTAACCGGAATTAGCAGTTCTATATTTGTTTATTCATCGTTCGCTATTATTTTGGGTGCATTGCTTTATGGCTATTTAGCTAAAAAAGAAAATTCTTCTAGTTGGGGTGCTATGCAATATCCTCAATTGGTTTTAGGTATGTTGGCTATCTTTATGTACGTAGGTACTGAAGTTACCATTCAAAGTAATTTAGGTGCGCTGTTAAAACTTCCTGATTTTGGTGGTTTGGCAGACGCTGAAATTAAGCCTTATATCTCTTTATATTGGGGTAGTATGATGATTGGACGTTGGGCTGGAGCGGTAAGTGCTTTCAACCTTACTAAAATGACTAAAAATGTATTAACGGTTATTGTTCCTTTCGTTGCTTTCGGTATTATTTTAATTGTTAACCATGCAACCGGTACTGATGTTGGTAACCTATATGTTTATGCAGTTTGTATTGCAATAATGGTTGTCGCCGTTTTCATCGGACAAGAAAAGCCTGCTAAAACGCTAGCAATTTTTGGCACTTTAGGTGCAATAGCAATTACCATTGGGTTGTTTACAACTGGTCATGTTGCCATTTTTGCTTTTGTAAGTGGTGGTTTATGTTGTTCAATTATGTGGCCTTCTATATTCTCTTTAGCCATTACGGGTTTAGGGAAATATACTGCTCAAGGTTCATCATTTTTAATTATGATGATTTTAGGTGGTTCAATTATTCCTCCAATTCAAGGTGAACTTGCAGATAGTGCAGGAATCCACAATTCTTATATTATTCCTGTGATTGGTTTCGCTTACTTAATTTTCTTCGCTTGGAAAGTTAGTGGTGAATTGAAAAAACAAGGTATTGATGTAGAAAGTATCGCCGCAGAAGGCGGACACTAAATTTTAACAAACTTATTTTAACGCCACAGAAATTATTTTCTGTGGCTTTTTTAATTAATAAATGACTGATAAACCGAGCTTCGATAGCATTTTCATGAATTTGGCTACAGAATTGGCCACACGTTCTCATTGTGTGCGAGCACATGTTGGTGCCGTCTTAACTAAAGATACCCGAATCATATCAATTGGTTATAATGGTCCTCCAGCTGGAACCCATAATTGTGATGAAGAATGGCCGGATACAGGCTGTGCCCGCGATAGTAAAGGAAGTTGCTCTTTAGCGCTCCATGCAGAAGAAAATGCCATACTTTATGCATCAAAAAATGGCTCAAAAATAGAAGGATGCACCTTATACACCACATTATCACCTTGTATTGCATGTGCTAGGTTAATACTCTCATCGGGAATTAAACTAGTTTATTATTCAAAATCTTACGCGGTCTACAAAGGTTTACCAAATGATGAAGGTGTAGATTTTTTAAGAAAATTTGGTGTGGAAGTTAAGTTGATGGAATCTTAAAGCTTGATAGAATTTACCAATAAAACAATTTAACAATTCCCTTTCTTTATCTATCTTTGCGGATGCAAGAAAAAATCATTATCGTCGATTTTGGTTCGCAATTTACTCAACTAATAGCCCGTAGGGTTCGCGAACTAAATATTTACTGTGAAATATATCCATTCAATAATCTTCCCGATATAAATACGAGTGATGTAAAGGGAGTAATCTTTTCTGGTAGTCCGTATTCTGTTCGTCAGGATGATGCTCCTCAGGTAGATTTAACCAACTATCACTTAAAACTTCCTTTATTAGCTGTTTGTTACGGTGCTCAATACATCGCTCAAAAATCAGGTGGTGAAGTTCAGGCTTCTTCTACTCGCGAATATGGCCGTGCAAACCTTAATTTTGTAAATCAGGAAAATAAATTATTTAAAGGTATAAATATTGATTCTCAGGTGTGGATGAGCCATGGCGATACCATAACCCAAATGCCTGAAGGCGCAGAATTAATTGCAAGTACAGAAAGCGTAAAAGTTGCTGCATACCATATCAGTAATTCTGATACCTATGCCATTCAATTCCATCCGGAAGTAACGCACAGTACAGATGGTAAATTACTATTACATAATTTTTTGGTAGATATTTGCGGTTGCAGTCAAGATTGGACTTCTGCAGCTTTTATTGATACTACAATTGCCGAACTGAAAGAAACCCTTGGCGGTGATAAAGTTGTTTTAGGTTTATCGGGTGGTGTAGATAGTAGTGTGGCTGCGGTTTTATTGCATAAAGCTATCGGCGCAAATTTGCATTGTATTTTTGTTGATAACGGACTTTTACGTAAAGATGAATACGAACAAGTATTGGAGCAATACAAGCACATGGGCTTAAACATTAAAGGGATTGATGCTAAAGATCGTTTTTTAAGTCAACTTGCCGGCTTAAAAGACCCAGAACTGAAAAGAAAAGCAATTGGTCGCGTTTTTATCGAAGTATTTGATGATGCTGCCCATGAAGTTACAGGTGTAAATTGGTTAGGTCAAGGAACAATTTACCCAGATGTTATCGAATCTGTTTCGGTAAATGGTCCTTCAGCAACCATAAAATCGCATCATAATGTTGGCGGTTTACCAGATTTTATGAAATTAAAAGTTGTTGAACCATTGAAAACGCTGTTTAAAGATGAGGTGAGGAGAGTGGGTAAAGCTTTAGGTATTGACGATGTTATTTTAGGTCGCCATCCCTTTCCTGGACCAGGTTTGGCAATTCGTATTTTGGGAGATGTTACTGCAGAGAAAGTAGAAATTTTACAACATGCAGATTCTATTTACATCAACGAATTAAAATCAGCAGGTTTATACGATAAAGTTTGGCAAGCCGGAGCAATATTTCTGCCAGTTCAATCCGTTGGTGTTATGGGTGATGAACGTACTTACGAAAATGTAATTTGCTTGCGAGCAGTAGAATCAGTAGATGGAATGACTGCCGATTGGTGCCATTTACCTTATCCAGTTTTAGCAAAAATATCAAACGAAATAATAAATAAAGTTAAAGGTATAAACAGGGTAGTTTATGATATTAGTTCGAAACCACCTGCAACTATAGAGTGGGAATAATATCACACTAACTATTTTTATTTATCCTACACAATTTATGCTGGTGAAAAAACTTTTGCCAGCATTTTTGGTTAAAAACAACAACATGATTACAAAGAAGGAATATTGGATTTTAATTTATTTTAGTTTGTTTTTGGTGGCCTGTTCGCCTAAAATTGTAACAACGAATAAGCCAACTCCTAAGCCAGAAGTAAAAGAAAAGCCAATAGAGAAAAAGGCTGTTAAGCGGTTTTCTCAGGCAAATATTTCGCTTTTAGTTCCTTTTAAACTTAATGAAGCAAACTTAAAATTTATGAGCAAGGCAGATGTTGAAAAATATGCCATGCCGATAGATTTTTACCAGGGATTTAAACTCGGTTTAGATTCTGTTGCTGCTTCTGGTTTAAATTTTAAACTTAATGTTTTTGATACGCAGGATGAAAATTCGCGTATTGGGGATATTTACAACAATGACAGTTTTAGAAAAAGCAATTTAGTTGTTGGTCCGGTATTTCCAAATGGCATTAAATACATTACAAACTATTCAAAACTGAATAATGTACCAGTTGTTTCGCCATTAGCAGCATCTCGACCATCAGATTTTAACAACCCTAATCTTATTTCTATTGTAAGTAACATTGATTTACATGCAAAAAAAATAGCTTCTTATATTGATAAAAATTTTACTCCTTCAAATACAATCATTGTAATTATTAATCCGAAAAAAACAGATGATGAGCAGCTTGCTTCGCCGTTAAGAAACTATTTTCTATCAAAAAGCTCAAATAAATTTGTTGTGCAGGAGTATGCGTCGGCCTTCACTTTTGAAACAAAAATGATTAAGGGGAAGCAATATGTTGTCGTTGTAACATCATCAGATAGAGCTTTTGTAGTGCCGACAATAGATAAATTGTTTAAGCTTAAAAATTTGGCCACAGGTGGTTATTCAATAAGTTTATTTGGGCATCCAACCTGGTCTAAACAAAATTATCCTACTGATAAATTACAGGCATTAAATACGGTAATAACTTCTTCTTATAAAGTTGATTACAAAAGCATTAATGTTATCAATTTTATAAAAAAATATAGGAAAAAATATGGCTTTGAACCTGGCGAATATGCCTTTAAAGGTTTTGATGAAGGCTATTATTTTGCTAAACTTCTAGCCACCTATGGAGAGGATTATTTAAGCTACCTCACCAAAGAGAGGTATAAGGGGCTTCATAATTCTTTTACATTTATGTATGATGAGCAATTGGGTTACATAAATACGAGTTTAATGCTTTTACAGTATCGAAATTTTGCTTTAAATGTTATTGAGTAAAATTTATAATTTAACTAAATGAGAGTTGAACATCAAATAAGAGCATTTGAACAGGTTTTAAAAAGCTACGATGGAAATCTGCCTTTACATAGATTTTTGCCAACATATTTTAAGCAAAATAAGCAAATGGGCTCATCGGACAGGAGGTGGGTAACACGGCATTTATATAGTTTTTTTAGATTAGGAAAAGCGTTACCCCAACTCAGTAATGAAGAACGTTTAAGTATTGCTGATTTTCTTGCTCATGATACGCTAAGCTTAATTGTAGAAAAGAATTTACAAGATTTTGCAGATAACATTCACTTTCCTTTTGAAGAGAAATTGCAATTGGTTATATCGCAATACCCCGATTTTAATTTAGAAGATGTTTATCCATACCATTCATTTCTATCGCCAGATGTAGATAAACAAGCCTTTTTTAAATCATTCTTCAGTCAGCCAAATTTATTTATTAGGGTATCTGCCGAAAATGTTTCTTCCATTGTAACTAAGCTGCAAAACGAAGATATTATAGTAGAGCAAGTTTCTGAAACAGCTTTATCCTTACCTAATGGTACAAAACTAGAAAACATTTTAGAAGAAGGGTCTTATCAAGTTCAAGATTTATCATCGCAACATACAGGAAGTTATTTTAAGCCGAGTAAATATGATAAATGGTGGGATTGTTGCGCCGCCTCTGGAGGAAAAACCTTATTGCTGCATAGTTTAGAGCCAGTTATAGAATTATTGGTAACGGATTTACGTGAAAGTATTTTGCTAAATTTAGATGAACGTTTTAAACATGCAGGTATTAGAAAATACCATAAAAAGGAACTCGATTTACTAAAAAATAACGAACAAATTTTACATCACTATGCATTTGATGGGATTATATTAGATGCACCTTGCACAGGTTCTGGAACGTGGGGAAGAACAGCTGAAATGTTAACATTTTTTGAAGAAAGAAAAATTAGTCAATTTGCAACAATACAAAAAGCAATTGTACAAAATGTAGTTAAGTATTTAAAACCTGGGAAACCATTAATTTACATCACTTGCTCTGCTTTTTCTGCAGAAAATGAAGAAGTTATCAAACACATCACCGAAACATTACCTTTAACTTTAGAATCTATGGAGTTAATAAAAGGTTATGAGAACAATGCGGATACCATGTTTGTAGCGAGGTTAATCAAAAAGACCCAAGATTAAAGGATTTTTTGCTACAGAAGTGGTTAGAATGCATCTGGTTTAAATATGCTCAAACCATTCCTTTAAATTCTTCTTAAGATATTTTGCCGCTTCTATTAAAACAGCAATTGCCCCGATTAGAAGGGTGTATTGTTCAAAGCTGTTCATGTTTGCTTTATTGTTTAGATAAATATAACGAAAATTGTTACGGATAACTAATTCAATGAATGAAAAATGTAACGATGTAAGAGGGAGTTAAACTAGATTGCCTCTTTGTTTATTTTACTAAAGTCCTGTATTGTTTCTGAATAATTTAATGGCAATTGCCAAAAGTATTACTCCAAATGCTTTACGAAGGATATTCAGACCAGATTTTCCAAAAAGTTTTTCGAGCCTATTGGTGTTTTTTAACACGAAGTACACAAATAGTATATTTAATAAAATACCCACGAGGATATTTTGTGTGTGGTATTCTGTTTTTAATGAAAGTAAGGTTGTCATTGTTCCGGCACCTGCAATTAATGGAAATGCTAAAGGAACGATTGATACAGTTTCCGGCGCTTCTTCTTTAAAAATAGTTAAACCTAAAACCATTTCCATGGCAATAAAAAATATTACGAAAGAGCCTGCAATCGCGAAAGATTCTACATCTAATCCAATAACTTTTAACAATGATTCGCCTAAAAAAAGGAATAAAATCATTAATCCAGCTGCAACTAAGGAAGCTTTTCCTGATTCGATATGACCTGCTTTTCTGCGCAATTCTATAACAACCGGAATGGCGCCTAAGATATCAATGATAGCAAATAGAACCATCGTGGTAGATAGAATCTCACTAAGGTTAAATGTCATAAAATCGAATTTCATAAGCGTAAATTTTAACAAAGGTAGTGCAAATTGAATTAAATCTGCATCAGCCCATTATTAAAAGTAGAATTGTGTTCTCAAGGTTAGTACATTATCTTTTCTATCCCTTGTATAATCCGTCATTTGAGTAGATTCGTTTTTGATAACATCATAATATAAAACTGCCTTAAAATGCATATTAAAGTGATGTAGAAAACCAAAACCAAAAGTATGAAATCTTATGTCAGCAGGGGATAAGCCGGCATTTGTTGAAATAGCTTGTCCTTTGACTTTCGAATTTGGGTCGTACCAATCATACTTGAAAATTAACTGGTTACTCGTACTGTTCAAAGTTTGTACAAATGTAAAATATGCTCCATTAAAAGGTCTGGTGTAATATGGCAATGCTATCGAATTATCATCTACAGGATAGGAGCCCGGCGTTGTAGATGTTGTGGATGTTCCGGTTTGTAAACCCGATATTACTTCTGCCCTAAATTCTGATTTCCAGCTTTCTGTGTTGGTTGCCAATTGAATATCTGCGCCATAATATCTTCTTGGTGCAACTTTATTAATTTTGCTTGCCGACGAATCTTTTGCCATGTACCATGAGTTATTATTCTTTTCCATTTTATAGCTTACAGGTAAACGATGGTTTAAACCTCCCTGTAAAGTACTAATTCCACCTGCAATAGAGAATTTTTGAAACTTATAAGTTTTGTGGCTTAACCTTAAAATAAAATCTTTGCTGTTGTCGAATTCTCCTGGCCCTGCTAATCCTTGGCCATTATAAATTCCAAAATCTAGAGACACATTTTTTAATTTCGCATCTTTCCATCTCGGGTTTAAGGTAAAGGTTACACCTAAATCGCGTTCTGTTTTCATTAAAATTTGCGACATTCTGCCACGTTCAGGCGCTTCTCTAACAGATGATGATAGCTGTAACTCGTTTCCAAATGGTCGGCCGGATAAGCCTAACGTAACCGCTAAAATTTTCCATTCATTTTCATAATATCTTCCCCAAAAATCTCTAACAGCAACGCCCTGCTCCGTTCCATCGAATTGTAATACAAAATAAGTTGATGGTGCGCCATCATCAGTTAAAAGCATATAATCGGCTCTTAATCGTCCTCGTCTTAATCTGAAACGATTATTTGTAAACTCACCAAAATTACCACCTTGATATTCAGCTTGCGTTCCATTGGTTTGAGCAGCCTGAAATTGTGGTTGTAAGTATCCGCTAAATGATAATGAACCATATTTTTTAGAAATAATTAAAAGATGATTCACGATTGTAGAATCCATCACATCATTTATAGTTCGTTGGGCTAAAACCTTGTTTGAACTAAGCAATAACACACAAATAGCTAGGATGTAACTTCGTTTAATAGTTGGTAAAGAAAGGGTCATTGACAATTAAATTTGCGCAAAGTTAATTTATTACGCATAAAAAAGCCCCGATTTTATGTCGGGGCTTTAAAATTATTTCGAAAATTATTTCGAATCTTTTAAATGAGAATGCTTTTTGCTGTATCCAAAATAGATGATAAAGCCTAATGCTAACCAACCAAATAACCTTAACCAGTTAGTCCATCCTAAGCCTAAAATCATCAATCCGCAGGCTGCAACACCTAAAATAGGAATTAATGGTACCCATGGTGTTCTGAATTGGCGAGGCAAATCTGGATCGGTTTTTCTTAAAATAATAACCGCAACACAAACCAGCATAAAAGCAAATAATGTTCCAATGCTCGTCATATCACCAACAACATCTCCTGGTATAAAGGCTGCAAATAAACCAACAATAACTAAAATTACCAGGTTTGCTTTATAAGGTGTTTTAAATTTAGGGTGTAATTCACTAAACATTTTTGGTAATAAACCATCTTTACTCATTGAGTAAAAAACACGGCTTTGACCTAATAACATCACTAAAATTACTGAAGAGAAACCTGCTAAAATTGCCACGGTTACCAATTTAGCCAACCAGCTATAACCAGTCATATACTCGCTTATGGCAGCAACTACAGATGCTTCACCACCCTTAGTTCTGAAGAATTCTACTGGAGCGATACCTGTAAGAACATGTGCAAATAAAATATATAGAATAGTACAAACTGCTAATGAGCCTAAAATACCGATAGGCATTGCAGTTTTAGGGTTTTTTGTTTCCTGAGCTGCGGTACTTACTGCATCAAAACCAATAAACGCAAAGAATACCGTTCCAGCGGCTCCAACTACCCCCCAGAAACCACCGAAGCTGTGACTAATTCCAGCATGGTCTACATAAGTTGTAGGTTCAGGAATGTATGGATGATGATTTGCTTCGTTAATAAAGCTCCATCCTAAAATAATAATTAGAATTACAATTGCAACCTTGGTAATTACGATTACACCATTTACAAAAGCAGATTCTGATGTTCCTTTAATTAAAAGTAAACTTAATACACCAACAATAAATAATGCTGGTAAGTTCATTATTCCATTAACAGTTCCATCTGGATGAGATTGAAAAGGAGAGTGACACCATTCGTAAGGTATGGGTGACACATGCAATACTTCTACTAAAAGTTTGTTAAGGTATTCGCTCCAGGCAATACCAACAGTTGCAGCACCAACTGCATATTCAAGTACTAAATCCCAACCAATTACCCAAGCCATTAATTCGCCCATGGTTGCATACGTATAAGTATATGCACTACCAGAAATTGGAATAGATGATGATAATTCTGCATAACATAAACCGGCTAGTGCACAGCCTATTGCAGCTATTATAAATCCAATTGTAACTGATGGTCCAGCGTTTTGAGCTGCTGCTGCTGCAGTTCGAACAAAAAGTCCAGCTCCAATAATTGCTCCTACACCTAATGCAACTAATGCACCTGCACTAAGTGTACGCTTTAAGCCTTTGCCTGAATCGCCCGCTTCTTCGAGCAATAGATGCATTGGTTTTTTAGTAAATAAACCCATATTATAGTTTTTGTTTAGATTAATCAGTGCCAAACGTAATTAAAAATTACGGAAAAATAAAAGGGATTTTGGTTAAAAATCCCTTTTAATGTTATTATATCTTAGTTTTTACAACTATGGTGTTAATGTATCCGTCTTATTAATTAAAGTATCGGTTATAACGTTGCCTAAACTATCCCTTTTTTGCTCAATTCTAATTTCCTTACGAACTTCTTGCTTACGTTCGCCGGCAACAGCCTTAACTGCTATGTACGGAGCAATAACTAAAGAGACAATCGACATTAATTTAATTAAAATGTTCATCGATGGCCCGGATGTATCTTTAAAAGGGTCTCCAACGGTATCACCAGTTACAGAAGCTTTATGTGGTTCAGATTTTTTATAAAACATTTCACCATTAATCATCACACCTTGTTCGAAAGATTTTTTAGCATTATCCCATGCACCACCAGCATTACTTTGAAAAATTCCCATAAGTACTCCTGTAACGGTAACTCCAGCTAATAAACCACCTAAAACTTCTGGTCCAAAGGTAAACCCAATTATGATAGGTGTTATCAAGGCAATCGCTCCGGGCATCATCATTTCTCGTATCGATGCTTTGGTAGAAATCGCAACACATTTTTCATATTCTGGTTTCGCTTCGTAAGTCATGATTCCAGGAATTTCTCTAAACTGCCTGCGAACTTCTTGTACCATATCCATTGCTGCCTTACCAACCGCTTGTATGCATAGTGCTGAAAAAATAAAAGGTATCATGCCGCCTACAAATAAGCCTGCTAAAACAGGTGCTTTATAAATATCGATTGCTGTTATGCCTGCAATGCCAACAAAAGCAGCAAATAAAGCCAGAGATGTTAATGCAGCTGATGCAATTGCGAATCCTTTACCCGTTGCAGCTGTGGTATTTCCTACAGCATCCAAATTATCAGTACGTTCACGAACTTCTGGCGGTAACTGGCTCATTTCTGCTATTCCTCCTGCATTATCAGCAATTGGACCAAAAGCATCGATAGCCAATTGCATTGCCGTTGTGGCCATCATCCCGGCTGCAGCAATTGCTACACCATATAATCCGGCAAAATGATAAGAAGCCATTATACCACCCGCTAAAACTAAAATTGGTATAACTGTAGATTTCATTCCTACAGATAAACCCGCAATAATATTGGTAGCATGCCCGGTAGAAGATTGTTGTATAATAGAATTAACCGGACCTTTGCCCATTGCCGTAAAGTATTCTGTAACGATACTCATTATTGTACCTACAACTAAGCCAACAATTATGGCATAAAACACATTGATGCTCGAGAATTCATAACCACGAAGGTTTAATGTTTCTGGCAGCATCCATTTTACAATAAAATATGATGCTACTGCGGTGATTAGAATTGATGACCAATTGCCTAGATTTAAAGCATTTTGTACACTCGATTTTTCATCTTTTATGGTTACAAACCATGTACCGATGATTGAAAATATTATCCCTAAGCCACATATTACCATTGGCAATAGGATAGGGGACATGCCGCCAAATTTATCTACAACTGTTATTTCTTGTCCTAAAACCATTGTGGCTAAAATGGTTGCAACGTATGAGCCAAATAAATCGGCACCCATGCCTGCAACATCACCAACATTATCGCCTACATTATCTGCAATTGTTGCTGGGTTTCTAACGTCATCTTCAGGAATACCAGCTTCAACTTTTCCAACCAAATCGGCGCCAACATCGGCAGCTTTTGTGTAAATACCGCCACCAACACGGGCAAATAAGGCAATAGATTCTGCACCTAAAGAAAAGCCTGTTAAAACTTCAATAGCCGTTCTCATCTCGGTGCTATCTACATTTGTAACATGAAATATTTGTAAAAAAACGATAAATAGTCCGCCTAAACCTAAGATTGCTAGTCCGGCAACGCCTAGACCCATAACCGTACCACCAGTAAAGGAAACTTTTAGTGCCTGTTTTAAGCTCGTTCTAGCAGCCTGAGTGGTTCTAACATTTGCTTTAGTTGCGGCGCTCATACCTATATAACCTGCAGTTGCGGAAAATACAGCACCAATAATAAATGATATTGAAATTATCCAACTGGAGTGCATAGGCACACCATTAATTTCTGTAATCGTTCCTGAATAGGCTAGTAGGGCGGCTGTGAATACAGCAAAAATGCTCAAAACTCGCCATTCGGCTTTCAAAAATGCCATTGCGCCATCGGCGATGTAACCTGCAAGTTCTTGCATGTTCTTATCACCAGCATCCTGTTTGCTAACCCAGGCGCTTTTAATCATCATCACAATAATCCCGACAAGGCCTAAAGCCGGAATAAAATAAATTAAATTGTCTTGTAAAAAATCCATAGTTGATATTTGGTTTGATTTGTTTGATTCAATATTCTTTGCTCATATCTTTTTTAAGTGTGGTTAATACTTAAGTTCAAGAATATTGAATTGTAATTTTGGTTATTAGGTTAGCAATATAATAAAATATTATTCTACTGTTCATTAGCTTTTTAAAAAAATAGTTATGGAGCATAAAACTTTGTTCTTCAATTAAAATAATACATCTCAATAGGCCTCAAATAGATTTTTTTAAATAAATTAGCCCAAACTAAACTTTATTATGGAGAAAGAACAACAAGACCATACGTTCAAACGAGCGCTTGGCCTTTTTGATGGTACAATGCTGGTTGTCGGATCGATGATTGGCTCAGGTATTTTTATTGTAAGCTCAGAAATGACCCGTTACGTTGGCTCTACAGGTTGGCTAATTTTAATATGGGTTTTAACATCAATTATTACAATGATTGCTGCGGTAAGTTATGGCGAACTCAGTGCCATGTTTCCTAAAGCAGGTGGTCAATACGTTTATTTAAAAGAATCGTATAATAAATTAATTGCCTTCTTATACGGTTGGAGTTTCTTTGCTGTGATTCAAACAGGTACTATTGCAGCCGTGGGTGTGGCTTTTTCTAAATTTGCGGCTTATTTATACGAACCACTTAGCGAAAAAAACATTATTTGGGAAGCGGGCTCATTTCAACTCAGCGCAGCACAACTTGTTTCTATTTTTACCATTGTATTGCTAACATATATAAATAGTAAAGGTGTTAAAAACGGAAAAATGCTGCAAACATTTTTAACCATTATTAAAATACTCTCACTATTTGGCTTAATTATCTTTGGTTTTGCATTGGCTGCGAAAGCAGAAATTTGGAATGCCAACTGGGCAAACACTTGGGATTCGAAGATGTTCGATATGGATACCAACTCTTGGGTTGGAATTAGTGGTGGCGCTTTAATGTCGGGCATTGTGGCTGCCATGGTTGGTTCGTTATTTAGTAGTGATGCCTGGAATGGAGTTACATTTATCGCTGGTGAAATTAAAAACCCCGAACGAAATGTAGGCTTGAGCTTATTTTTAGGGACACTTATAGTAAGTATTATTTACATATTAGCCAATTTAATGTATGTTGCTGTTGTGCCGTTGGATGAAATAGCGCATGCACCGTCAGATAGAGTTGCAATAGTAGCTGCGCAGTATATCTTTGGCAATACCGGTACTATTATTATTGCAGTAATGATTATGATTTCGACATTTGCCTGTAACAATGGGTTGATAATGGCTGGTGCAAGGGTTTATTATACAATGGCTAAAGATGGTTTATTCTTTAAAAAAGCCAGTTATCTCAATAAATTTGATGTGCCAGAATGGGCACTTTGGGCACAAGGCATTTGGGCTTCTCTACTTTGTTTAACAGGTAAATATGGTGCTTTGTTAGACTTTGTTATCATTATTGTACTTATATTTTATATCCTTACTATTCTAGGGATTTTTATTTTAAGAAAAAAACTTCCAGATGCTGTACGTCCATATAAAGCTTTTGGATATCCTATTCTGCCTGCGTTTTATATCGGTGTCGCATCGGCAATATCAATCGGATTGCTCATCACCAAGCCCGATACCTGTGGATGGGGTGTTGCTATTATGTTGGTAGGTATTCCGGTATATTACCTAACAAAACCTAAAGAACTTCAAGTTTAGGTTGATTTAAGGATTAACAAGATTTTGGGATGGGTAGGATTAAGTTTTTACCATCCTTTTTTTATGTAGTAAATGGGTGGGATAAGGGATTGCGTTGAATAAGTAATTTCGTTTTACTTGATACTATTCATTTAAGTATAGAGGTTAATTTTGAATAATCATGCTGCAATTGTTTTCTAAATTTTTTTAAAACAGTGTTACCTTAATACTTGATGCTATTTTCGTATTTTTGCAACAAATGGGAACACAGGTAGATTTAGGCATAAAGGGATATAAAAATTACGGAACGCATTTGCGTGAGAAATACAATGGTCAGCGGGTTTTTAAAACTATTGTTGATGGAGGTTTCACATGCCCAAACCGCGATGGAAGTAAGGGTTATGGTGGTTGTACCTATTGTAATGTAGATTCTTTCACCCCAGAAATCTCCCGTAAAATGCCAACCATTCGAGAGCAGTTGGAAAAGGGAATGGAGCGTGGTAAAAATTTCTATAAAGCTGATAAATTTATCGTTTACTTTCAGCCAAACACAAATACCTATGCACCGGTACATTATTTAAAAATGATGTATGATGAGGCGCTTGCTGTAAACCCCGAAGATGTTGTTGGTTTTTCTGTTGGTACAAGGCCAGATTGTATTGACGCAGAAAAGGTGGCCTTGCTTGAAAGTTATACTGATAGATACGATGTTGATTTGGAAATGGGTATGGAATCTATTTATGATGATACTTTAAACCAAATTAACAGGGGTTGTAGCCATGGCGAATTTGTCGAAGCCGTTAAGTTATTAGAAAACAGCAAACTTGATTTATGTGTTCACACAATTTTTGGTTTTCCCTGGGAAACTAAAGAAATGATGTTGGGATATATCCACGAAATTAACCGTTTTCCGCAAATTAAGTTTGTTAAATTTCATCACCTCCATATTGTAGAAGGCTCTATCATGGGTGCTAAATATAAAAAGGAACCTTTTAAACTGTTTACATTAGAAGAATATACCGACTTACTTTGCGAATTAATCCCTCTACTTCGTCCGGATATTGTTATTCAGCGGCTTTTTGGTATTTCAGACTGGGATTTATTAATTGCACCAAATTGGGGTTTAAATAAATCATCAATTCAAACCTATATTGATAAAGAAATTGAAAAACGTGGTGTTGTTCAGGGTTCTTTATATTTTTAGTCAAATCCAATATTTTATTGATATTTAACTTAAATTCATCTAAAAAACGGATGATTTTTGTTTATTGACTAAAATTTTAGATAAATTTTATCAAAATTTAGATAAAATTATACAATCTGTATAATCCCTGCTATTTTCTTTTTCTTAATTGGATACTATATTTTTGGTCTTTTTTTGTATTAATTGTAATTTAATGCAATTTATTTGATTGTTTTTATAAAAATCTCCTATTTTATTTAAAATATTCCTATTTCATAGTGTAAAAGTTACAATATGTTGTATTTTTATCAAAATAAATCAGGTAATCAAACAATTTTATTAACCAAACAAAATAAACCCTAAAAACTATGGCTAAAATTTTAGTTAAACAGTACGCTCCTTTTGTGATATTGATGGTATTCGCAATATTAGCTCTATTTGTTCCACTTCTTCCAAATTTTGATGAAGGAAAATACAGTGGACCTGACATCGCTTTCATATTAATCGCAGCTGCATTGGTATTCTTAATGACGCCAGGTTTAGCATTTTTTTATGGTGGAATGGTACATCGTAAAAATGTTTTATCTACAATGATTAAAAGCGTTGTAGCAGCTGGAGTTATAACAGTACTTTGGACTGTTGTAGGATTCAGTTTAGCTTTTGGTGATACCATTGGTGGTTTTATTGGTAATCCATCTACATTTTTATTTTTTAAAGGTGTAAATTCTGGAGCACCACATTTGCAAGGAGGGGCAGACTTAACTATTCCGCTTTCTTTATTTGCTGTATTTCAACTAATGTTTGCAATTATAACTCCAGGTTTAGTGGTTGGTGCAGTTGCAGAACGTATCCGATTTACATCCTACATCTTATTCATCGTTTTATTTGCAATATTCGTTTATTCGCCTTTAGCACACTGGACATGGCATCCACAAGGTTTCTTATTTAAAATGGGAGTTTTGGATTTTGCCGGTGGTACAGTTGTACACATTTCTGCTGGTATGGCTGCTTTGGCTGGTGCTTTGGTTTTAAAACGCAGAAAATCACACTTAGAACATCAAGAAGTTCCACCTGCAAATATTCCTTATGTATTAATCGGTACAGGTTTATTATGGTTTGGCTGGTTTGGTTTCAATGCTGGTTCTGCATTAGGTGCAAATAGTTTAGCTGTATCTGCCTTTTTAACTACTAATACTGCAGCTGGTGCAGCTGGTTTATCATGGATGTTTTTTGATGTGGCTAGAGGTAAAAAACCATCAGTTTTAGGTTTTTGTATTGGTGCAGTAGTTGGCTTGGTAGCCATTACACCAGGCGCAGGCTTTGTCAGTATTCCTTCAAGTATTTTTATTGGTGCTATTGCAGCGGTTGTGTCTAACTTGGTTGTGTCTTGGAAACAAAAAACAAGTTTAGATGATACTTTAGATGTATTTCCTTGTCATGGTGTTGGTGGTATTGTTGGTATGCTTTTAACAGGTGTTTTTGCTACTAAAACAGTAAATGCTGCAGGTGCCGACGGCTTATTTTATGGCAATCCTACGTTTTTTGTAACGCAGTTAAAAGGTGCTGTGATTGTTATATTATTCAGTTTTGTTGTATCATTTATCATATTCAAATTGGTTAATTTAATCAACCCAATCAGAGTTTCTGATGAAGAAGAAGAAATTGGATTGGATGCATCGCAACATAATGAGAAATACTCTCAAGGTACTTTATTGGTAAATGAAAAAGCGGCTTATGTCGCGTCAAATAGTCCGGTGCAAGAAGCAATATAATACGAACCATAGTTATATCTAAACCCCAAACAAAGCTCAAACATGAAGAAATTTTTAACCGCTATATTTAGTATAGCAAGCACTACGTGTGCCCTGGCGCAAGAGGCGCCAACCTCTCCACTCGAATTTTCAGGCTCGGTTGATACGTATTATAAATACGATTTTGCTAAAAGACCTAATATTCCAACATCATTCGCATCCGACCATAATTCGGTTTCATTAGGGATGCTAGATTTAGTGTTGAAGAAAAAAACAGGAAAAGCATCTTTTGTTGGCGAAATTTCATTTGGTCCTCGCGGACAAACGCAATCTATTCCTGATGCTGCTAATGATAACTCATCATTTCATATCCAGAATTTGTATGTAAACTACGATTTCTCTGATAAGTTTTCGATGACTGCCGGTTACATGGGTACATTTATTGGTTACGAAGTAATATCTCCGGTTGGAAATTTTAATTATTCTACATCTTATTTATTTACAAACGGACCTTTCCAAAATGCTGGTATAAAGGCAACTTATAAATTCTCTGATAAAGTAAGTTTAATGGCTGGTTTATTTAACGATTGGAACGTTTACAGCGCAACAAGAGGTGTATCAAGTATTGGTGCTCAATTAATGGTATCACCAGTTGAAGGCTGGACTGCATATTTAAACGTATTATCTGGCGCAGATCCGTATGGTTACGGAACCATTGCTGATTTAACTACATCTTACCAAATTTCAAAAGCATTTAAATTGGGTTTAAATGCAGCTAATTACGATATGGCTGATGATGCAGGTGGATATGCTGGTGTTGCATTATATCCTCAAATAGCTGTAGCAGATGCAGTAACTTTAGGGTTGAGAGGAGAGTATTTTAAATACAAAGACGTAGGTACTACGTTAGGTACATCATATACGGGTGTTACTTTTACCGCAAACATTAAATCAGGAGGTTTAACTTTTATCCCAGAGGTTAGATTAGACCACAATGGAGATAAACCATTTTTGAATAAAACTGGTGGTGCTGCACCTAATGCAGGGCAATTCTCTTTAGCAGCGGTTTACGCTTTTTAATTAATATTACGTTATTTATTTATTAGCCTCCGGCTTGTAGTCGGAGGCTTTTTGTTACCTTTAATTTTAGCTCTAACATTTTATCTATGAAATATCTGTTCATCTTATTTATAGCAATAATATCTCTAAAAGTTTCAGCGCAGCAAAAGCAATTTCCTTTGGATGATCGAGGCAAATTTATTTACTATGAAGTTGTAGATGTGAAGACTACATCAAAAGATAGCCTAATGATGAGAGCAAATACATTTTTAAATTCTTACAAAAAGTCGATTGTAAAGGAAAGCTCAACGGATACCTCAATTATTGCAAAAGGTAAAATGATAATTGATAAAACCATTTTAGTTGCCGGTCATCCAAGTGGTGAGGTTAATTACAATTTAAATTTCGAAGCTCGGGATAAGAAGTATCGTTTTTGGCTTACAGATTTTGAATATATCCCTTACCAAAGAGATCGCTATGGTAATTATGTTGCATCAACGAAAATCGGGACAGTCTTAGAACAAACTCCGGGCAAACTTAATGCTGGCGAATGGAAAGATATTCTAGAAAGTGCTTACAATAAAACCAATAAACTTGCTGAAGGTTTCAAAAAGGCTTTAGCTACAAATAGTACAGACAAACAGAAAACCAAAGTAAATACGGTATCGACTAAAAAATGGTAATTAAAATTATAGCTTACCGAAGAGTTCTTCTACCTTTTTATATCTGAAATTAAAAATATTGTTTATTTTATTGTTAACTACAATCGCATTAGCAATAGAGCCAATAGGACCCCATCCAATTGCATAATGAAGAATATCATGCATTAAGACCCCACCTTCTACGGTTTCGAAATGATGATTGTGATGCCAAAACGCAAAAGGACCAAATCGCTGCTCATCGATAAAGTATTCTTTATCTTTTATATGCGTAATCTCTGTCATCCAGTTCAATTTAATACCCAACAAAGGTGAAACTTTGTAAGTGATTATCATTCCCGGATACATTTTTGTGTCTTTTTGTAAAGGCGAAGTAACATCAAAAGTCATGTCCTTTGGTGTAATTTCAGAAAGGTTAAGTGGTGATGAAAAGAAATCCCAAGCGGTATCTAAATCAACGGGAACTTTTTGCGTAAATTCTAATCTGTAAGTTTTCAAGTTCTATTTTTATATCCAAACACCAAAGTCGCTATTTTGTTGTTGTACTATTAAGTTTATCGTTAATAAGCTTTACTAGCGATTGGAATTCTTTTTCCTCATAGCCAATAGATTGATAAATGATTTTTCCGCGTTCATCAATTAAAATATTCCTTGGAATAGATTGCTTAGCGAATTTGTTAAAAACATCCCTTTTTAGGTCGGGTAATATCGGGAATGTAAAACCTTTTTTTGCTTTGTAAGGTATCAGCTTATCCCAGCCTTCTTCACGTCCAAATACGAAAAACGTGAAATTTTTATTGTCTTTGTGTTTATCCCAAATTTCTTTTTGAACCAGTGGCAATTCGGTATTACATGGTGGGCACCAGGTTGCAAATAAATTAATAAGTATAAGTTTGCCTTTATAATCTGCAATGTTTACTGTTTTGCCCTTATCCAGTTCAAAACTAAACTTTGGCGCATCATCACCTATTTTTGTGTAGGTGTCTTTATCGTCGGTTTGAGCAAGAGCAGAAAAGGTAATTAATAATGCAAAAATAGGGAAGAGTATCTTTTTCATATCAAGGAAATATAGTTTAAAGATACTCCAATAAATTTCGAATTCAAACCTAATGAACCATTTTATCTGCACAAGTAGAACTTGCGAAAGCTTCTGGCTTGGCTTTAAATATAAAGCCCATGCTTAAAATGTAACCCATTGCATCATTCAATGCTTTATTAGATTTAAATGATGGATTGGTATTGATATCAGCATGTACTTCTAAAGCAACATCATAAATATCTAACAAATCGCAAATGGAGTATGCCGTTTCTATTGATTTTTGAACTTCCATTAACATACGTTCTTTAATGCTCACTTGTTGAGATGATTTCTCTTGATGGATGTACATAAAACCACCATGATGCGCTCTCAGCAAAACTATAACTGTTGCAAAATCAGTTATTAGGCCTTTAACTTGCGAGTCTGTGCCGATACAAACTTTTAGCTTATAGCCTTTTTCTGTTTCTCTGATAATTGCAAGTTCGATTTCCTCGAGGATAGAAGTTTGGATGACTTCGCCACTAAATTTTTTCCATGTCATACATGATTGTTTTTTGAGTTTAACAAATGGTAATCAGGTTATTATAAAATTAAGTGCTACAAATTAAATTAGTGTTAATATGCAGTTGTTTATTTGCTAACAAATAATTAGTTATCAACAGGTTAGGTGGTTTTTGTTAGTATTATTTTAATTTTTTTGCAACAATTTGGGTTTTTAAAGCGTTACATTTATCTATTAGTTAACCAAATCCCTTTGAGTTATGAAAGCAGAATTAATACAGGAATTTCAGTTGTTGCAACAAAGCAGAGCCAACAAATTTGCCGATGATTTAACAGAACGAATTATTTCATCGGTTGATGCTGTTAATGAGAAAGTTACGAATTCTTTATCGCAAAGAGGACGAATGTTACTTTTATTAGAAAAAAAACTTAATTTTTCGGTGTTGAAAAGATTGAAACGCAGGTTTCTGAAACGCTAATAATTTTACTGAGTTTGCTACAAACAGGAAATGCTTACCTTTGAGCGTAATGATAGAAAATGCGCTTAAAAAATTAAATATATCGAAGCTTAATGAGATGCAAAATGCATCTATAATAGCAGTAGAAAAAGGTAAGGATGTTGTATTAATTGCACCAACCGGGTCTGGCAAAACACTAGCCTTTTTACTTCCCTTATTATCTGGTTTAAAAACAGATGTTAAGGGAGTGCAAACGCTTATTTTGGTTCCATCAAGAGAGCTTGCTTTGCAAATTGAGCAAGTTTTTAAGCAAATGGGTTCTTCATTTAAAGTAAATTGCTGTTACGGCGGTCATGCTGTCCGTATTGAAGAAAATAACCTGGCGCATCCACCAGCAGTTTTAATTGGTACACCTGGTCGTATTGCATATCATTTAGAGCGCCATAATTTTGACGAATCTTTTATCGAAACTCTGATTTTAGACGAGTTTGATAAATCGCTCGAATTCGGTTTTGAGCAGGATATGTCTTATATAATCGGTACACTTCTTTCCCTAAAACAAAGAATATTAACTTCGGCTACAAAAATGGAGGAAATACCTGCATTTGTAAAGCTAAATAACCCTGCTGAGGTAGATTTTTCAAAAGATAACCAAGTAAAGCCTGATTTAAAACTGAAAAAGGTAATTGCACCTGCGGCAGATAAGCTTGAGATATTATTTAAACTGTTGAGTAAAATTGGTGGTGCAAATACTCTGGTTTTTTGTAATCACCGAGAAACTGTTGATAGGATTAGCGATTTACTTTTTGAACACGGCCTAGGGCATGATGTTTTTCATGGAGGAATGGAGCAGGCAGATAGAGAAAAGGCGCTTTTGAAATTTAGAAATGGCAGTCATAAAATATTAATTACTACAGATTTGGCTGCCCGTGGTTTGGATATTCCGGAAGTAGAAAACATTGTACATTACCAATTGCCTTATACTGAAGATGCATACATTCATAGAAATGGTAGAACAGCCAGAATGCATGCAAAGGGTACTGCTTATGCGGTATTAACTGAAGATGAGCACTATAAATATCTTCCAGAAAACATTGAAGAAGAAAAATTAGGAGATAAATATAAATTACCTGAAGCAAGTAATTGGGTAACTTTATATATTGCTAACGGTAAAAAAGATAAAATTAATAAGATTGATATTGTTGGTTTATTTTTACAAAAAGGCGGCTTACAAAAAGAAGATTTAGGACTTATTGAAGTTAAAGATACAACAAGTTATGTTGCAGTTAAACGAACAGTAGTTGAAAAACTTTTAAAGGCGCTTAATGGGGAGAAAATCAAAGGAAAGAAACTAAAGCTTGAAATAGCCAGTTAGGAGTTATTGGTTCATTGGTTCATTGGTTCAATGGTTCAATGGTTCAATGGTTCAATGGTTCAATGGTTCAATGGTTCAATTAAAATAGGACAAACAAGTTAGCAATTCATTCTATCATTCGAAATTCAATCATTCACAATTTAAAAAGTATGAGTAACAACGACATATTAAAAAAATTAAGGGTAGCCTTATCCTTAAAAACTGAAGATATTATAGCCATCTGCGATTTAGTTGGTTTTAAAGTGACGAAAGCAGAGCTTGGAGATATTTTCAGAAACGATGACCACGAAAATTTTAAACCATGTGGCGATCAGATTCTGCGGAATTTTTTAAATGGATTGGTTATTTATAAAAGAGGTCCGAGAGAGGAGAAAAAGTAGTTTGTGTCTTTATCAATTATCTTGAAAAAGTCTATTTTTTAAATGCGATTGAACCAATCAAAATTGATTTTCATATTGTTTGAACTGTAATTACAACTTCCGCTAAATGAAAATAAAACTATTCCTGCTTGTTATTCTTTTTAGCGTTTGCAATTTATATGCTCAAAACGTAAAAGAAGATTTTTCTGATGATTGGGCTAACCTAACAAAATATCAAAAGGAAAATGAATTATTAGGCTTGCCAAAAAAAGGGGAGAAGCGAGTTGTGTTTTTAGGAAGCTCTATTTTTGAATTCTGGAAGGATAAAGATCCTGAATATTTTGCCAATCATGCTTATGTTGATAGAGGTATTAGCGGCCAAATCTCAGCACAGCTACTCATCAGGTTTAGGCAAGATGTTATAAACCTCAAACCGAAAGCCGTAATTATTTTAGCTGGTAGTAATGATTTGGCAGGGAGCAAAGGTCATGTTACTAACGAAACCATCATGAATAATGTAAAATCGATGGCCGAGTTAGCAAGAAAAAATAATATTAAAGTTATTCTGTGTAAGTACCTTCCAGTTTATGAATATCCGTGGAATAAAAATTTAAAAGGTGCTGCTGAACAAATAATTTCTCTTAATAAAAATATCGTTGCTTATGCCACGGAAAATCATTTTACCGTTCTGGATTACTTTACTCCTCTCGTAGATGAAAAGAATGGTCAGAAAGCAGAATATACAACAGATGGTGTTCATCCAAATTTGGCAGGTTATAAAATTATGGAAGCTGTAACGGATGCTGCAATAATGAAGGCAATAGGTAAATAAAAGATTAAAAACGCCTGGTGAAAATCGGGAATTTTTTTTGAAATATATTTTCAATAATATTTGAAAGTTCAATAACATTTAATTATTTTTACCGTATGATAATAGTATATACTAATATTACTGCTACCCTTAATCAACGCAAAAAAAATTTGAATATGTGTTTCATAAATTTCTGAAAGTTTAATAATTAAATCATAAAACCATGAACTTAAATATTATTGGTTACTTCATTTTTATTTTGATAGTTGTTTTGATTATAGTTTTTGTCGGCAAAATATGTTATCGAAATGGAAGTGTTTTTGTTGCAGAATTAATTCCCGGACACTTGGATGTTTGCCAGCAAATCAATAAAACACTATTAGTTGCTTATTATCTTGTAAACATTGGTTATTGTGCTATAACCTTAGTAGGGTGGGTAAATATAACCAGTGGGCTTCAATTGATTGAGGTATTATCAATCAAGGTTGCTATTATAATTTGCATACTTTCTGTGCTGCATTACTTTAACATTTTAATCATCACCACCACTATTCATAAATTAATCAAATAACAATTTAAAACTTTTATTATGGAAACGACAAAAATTTTAATCGGCTATGCAGTTTATTTACCAACTGCATTATTTCTAACTTTTTATGTTTCAAAAACACTTTTTAAGAATAGTAAAATTTATATGCTTGATATTTTTAGGGGGCGAGAAGAGATTGCGAATGCAACTAACAAACTCTTTGAAACGGGATTTTACCTATTAAACTTAGGCTTTGCATTATTAATTATGAAAATAACAGCCTACGAAAATATCTATCAAACACTTATTGAAACCCTTAGTACAAAAATTGGAGGATTTTCAATCTATCTCGGAATAATGCTCTTTTTTAATTTGTACTTTTTCTTTAGAGGGAAAAGAAAAGCTAACGAACATAAACAGGCAATTGCACCCATTGCTTAAAACTATTGTATAAAAAAAAACTCCCTGTTTTAATAGGGAGTTTTTTACTAACTAAGTTTCTTATATCTGATTCGTTTGGGAGTAACATCTCCTAAACGTTTCTTGCGGTTTTCTTCATAGTCAGAATAATTACCTTCGAAGAAATAGACTTCTGAGTTACCTTCAAAAGCTAAAATATGTGTGCAAATTCTGTCTAAAAACCATCTATCGTGACTAATAACTACAGCACATCCACCAAAATTTTCTAACGCTTCTTCTAATGCACGTAATGTGTTTACATCAATATCGTTGGTTGGCTCATCTAGTAAAAGTACGTTTGCACCTTTCTTTAAAGTGATAGCTAAGTGAACACGATTACGTTCACCACCAGATAAAATGCCAACTTTTTTCTGCTGGTCGCCACCATTAAAGTTAAATTTAGAAACGTAAGCACGACCGTTAACAGCTTTATTTCCCAACTGAATGTTATCTAAACCATCAGTAATGTTTTCATAAACTGTTTTATCGGCAGCTAAATCATTATGCATTTGATCTACATAACCTAATTCTACTGTTTCTCCAACACGGAAAGTTCCCGCATCGGCTTCTTCTTGCCCGGTAATTAAGCGGAACAAGGTTGTTTTACCCGCACCGTTTGGCCCAATAATTCCAACAATACCTGCCGGAGGAAGTGAAAAATTAAGATTATCGAACAAAACTTTATCGCCATAAGATTTTGTTACGTTGGTAGCTTCGATTACCACGTTACCCAAACGCGGTCCGGCCGGGATAAAAAGTTCAAGCTTATCTTCTCTTTCTTTGCCATCTTCAGAAGCTAGTTTATCATAATTTGCCAAACGTGCTTTTGATTTTGCATGGCGAGCTTTCGGAGCCATACGAACCCATTCCAACTCACGCTCTAATGTTTTTTGGCGCTTGCTTTCTGTTTTTTCTTCTTGAGATAAACGTTTGGCTTTTTGATCTAACCAACTGCTGTAATTTCCTTTCCATGGAATACCTTCACCACGGTCTAACTCTAAAATCCAACCGGCTACATTATCCAAGAAATATCTATCGTGAGTAACGGCAATTACCGTTCCTTCATAGTTTTGCAAAAACTGCTCTAACCAATCGATACTTTCTGCATCCAAGTGATTGGTAGGCTCATCCAATAATAAAACATCAGGGTGTTGCAATAGCAAACGGCACATTGCCACTCGGCGACGCTCACCACCAGAAAGAACACCAATTTTAGTTTCAGGGTCTGGACAACGTAAAGCATCCATTGCTCTTTCTAATTTCGAATCAATTTCCCATGCACCTAAAGCATCAATTTTATCTTGTAAAATACCCTGACGAGCCATCAGCTTATCCATTGCATCGGCGTCAGAATAGTTTTCTTCTAAACCAAAAGCTTCGTTAACTTCTTCGTATTCTTTTAAGATTGCGGTAACTTCTGCAACACCATCTTCTACAATTTCACGTACGGTTTTATCCGGATCAAGAATTGGTTCTTGCGCCAAATATCCAACAGAATATCCTGGAGAGAAAACCACTTCGCCTTGATAAGTTTTATCTAAACCAGCAATAATTTTAAGTAAAGATGATTTACCAGATCCGTTTAAACCAATAACACCGATTTTTGCACCGTAAAAAAATGAAAGGTATATATTTTTTAAAACCTGTTTTTGAGGTGGGTAAATCTTATTTACACCAGCCATTGAAAATATGATTTTCTCGTCTGCCATTATGAATTTTTATTTTTGCAAAGATGCTTAAAATGGAATGAAAAGAGAATGTTTTTTATAATGAAAAGCGCTCTCCAATTGCAGTTCTAAAAAATATTGCCATGTAAGTAGAAGATGTTTAATTTTCTCTTTATCAGTTTCAAATACTTTGAAAATTAGATTATCTCTTATTCTCTTTTTTAGGTTCTAGCTTGGGGCATACACATAAAGCAAACATCGATGATATTATGAATGCGTTAAATTCATATATCCAGGGAGAAAAGGTAGACTCGATATGTAAGCTATACGATATTGATGATTTAACGTTCAATCGATGGTATGCCCGTTACGGTGTTTTTGCCGGTAAGTATTACCAGATAAAAATGGACCATGAACATTTAAAGAAAAAGTATCAATCCTTGTTCGAAAGCCATGAGGCACTATATGAGAAGCTGGATTTAATGCGTCAGTTTATTGAAGAAGTAGATGGCGCAAAAAATGATATGTAAAAATGGTATTTATTATTGGAAATGTTCGAGCTAAATCGAAACAAACAGGATAACCAACCAAATTATACTAAATACAGAACCAAAGTAAACCATAGGCATATTTTGTTTTAGATTTTTCTTAATCAAGCCAGAATAAATTAGCCATCCAATAAAAGCAATAAAATAAAGTGGAACTGCGAATACAAGCATAACAAATAAATTTATATTCAAATATATACAATTTCTAGATTAGGATTCAATTTACAGTAGAACACTAAATAAAAAGCAAAACTATTTTGCTTAAATAGATAACATAAGATTAATTAATCGAAAGGTCAATTTTGTAGATTAAATTTGGACAATGAAAATTCTTAAAACATCCAATTGAATTTCTTATCAATATAAAGCACATCTACACTCAAATATGTTACTTTTATAAGGTTAATTTTTGATAAATGATTAAATCATCGGATGTATTTTATAGTGATTTACCGGCTCACCGAATAGAGTTAAGTAAGCTATTTACTCAAACGGAACTGTTTCAAGAAATCCCCGGCGATTGGCATGTAATCATTACAGATATTAAAGGTTCTACCAAAGCAGTTTTAGATGGTTTTAACGAAAATGTAAATTTTATAGCCACAGGAAGTATCGTTGCCGTTCTAAATTTGGCTTACAGTTCGGGCATAACCATACCCTTCTTTTTCGGTGGAGATGGAGCGACCTTTCTAGTTCCATCTTCAATTTTAGATTCTGCCTTGAAAAAGCTATCCATTTTTAAAGAAAATACCCTTACAAATTTCAATCTAAATTTACGGGTAGGAACCATTTCAATAGCACAAATTTATGACGCTTCTTTTCAAATTCGGATTAGTAAATTTCATGTTTCGGAATTTTTTTCCATTCCTGTTATTTTAGGTGATGGATTGAGTTATGCTGAGAAATTAATTAAAGCTGAAGATTACTTGCTTGCACCCATTAATAAGAAAGATGAGGTTTTAGATTTAAATGGCATGCAATGCAGATGGGATAAAATTGATCCACCTCAGCATAGTAATGAAATAGTAACCTTACTAATAGTTGTTAATAAAATTGAGGAGCAACCCGAAATTTTTAGCACTGTAGTTAATCAGCTTGATACAATCTATGGTGAGCCTAAAAAGAGACAACCGATTTCAGTAGATAAACTTCGGTTCAACACCACTTTTACCAGGTTGAGTAAAGAGATGCGAACACGGATTGGTGAAGTTAAAATTTTCGAATTGATGAAAGAATGGGTGATAAATTTGTACGGTTATATTTATTTCAGAACCGAAAGCGGAAAAAATTATCTCAATCGATTGGTGGAAATGTCTGACACGCTGGTGCTAGATGGAAAAATCAATACCGTAATATCAGGAAACGAGCAGCAAAGGTTGCGGTTAATTAAATACCTCGATAATCTAGAAAAACACGGCTCTATAATGTATGGTTTACATGTTAGTTCAAATTCTACCATGTCTTGCTATGTACGTGATTTGGAAAATGAGCATATACATTTTGTTGATGGTTCTGAAGGAGGTTACACGCAAGCTGCAAGAATTTTAAAAGCCAAAATATCAGACTAATAAAAATTTAGTTTAGGGTAAAAAATTTCAGGCTGAATAAAAAAACTATTTTTGCCCAAAATCGGCAAATGAAGAATAGCAAAGGCATATCAATACCGCCTGTTCCTGCAGTAATATTATCTATAGTTAGTGTTCAGGGTGGTGCAGCTATTGCAAAAGGAATTTTTCCTGTTATTGGTGCAGCGGCAACTTCTTCATTAAGAATCGTATTATCTGCTATCATTTTAATCTTATTTAACAGACCAAACTTAAGAAATCTAACGCCTCAGCAGTGGAAAACGGTTTCCCTTTATGGAATAACCTTGGGCTTGATGAATTTGATATTCTATAAAGCGATTGAAAGAATTCCGTTAGGTTTGGGTGTAACTTTAGAGTTTATTGGCCCACTGGTATTGGCTATATCAGGCTCTAAAAGGGCTTTAGATTTTTTATGGGTTGTTTTAGCGGCAATTGGCATTGCTTTTATTGCGCCCTGGAAAAGCGACGGTGTGGATTTGGTTGGTGTGATATTAGCATTAATTGCAGGTATATTTTGGGCTGCATATATTGTTTTAGGTGGTCGTATTTCTAAAATAATGGATGGAGGCAAAGCCGTTACCATCGGTATGATGTTCGCATCAGCAGTTATCATTCCATTTGCGCTTGCAGATGGAATTTTGAACAATATTAAACCAGGAATATTTATGGCTGGCTTAGCGCTGGCGTTATTATCTAGTGCTATTCCTTTTACTTTAGAAATGAAAGCGCTGAAAAAAATGCCTGCTAAAACTTTCAGTATTTTAATGAGTTTGGAGCCTGCTGCAGGTGCACTTTCGGGTTTGATTTTTTTAAACGAATACCTTTCTGTTTACGAATGGATTGCGGTAATATTAGTAATCGTAGCTAGTGCAGGCGCAACAATAACTCGAAAACGGCAGGAGCGGGTGATTGTTTGAAAGATCCCCTTTATATAAATAATTATGCCTTTTGCGGTTTATCCACAAAAGGCATAATTTTTTTAAATTGTAAGGGTATCTTCACTAAAATTTATAAAGTTTAGAAACCTAAACCCAAAGTAAAACCTCGTACTGGAGTAGTTATAGTTGCACCTGCGGTTGCTGCACCACTTGTTAAGTTAATGCTGTAAATTTTTTGCATTCCAGCTACAGTAAATATACCATAAGCTATTCCGCTTGTACCGCCAATATCAAAACCGTTATTGGTTTCAACATTTACGCCTAAAGCACCTACATCTACTAAAGTTCCGTTGTTTGGTGGGTCTTGTCTATACAATCTATCACCTTGCGAATCAATATCGAAAAGCACAGTTGCCGTTGCACCTGCAAAATTATTGGTATAAGCAGCACCAGAAATAGATGCAGTTGTTAAAGATATGGCACCATCAACAGTTAATGTTCCGTCAGCCGGATTTATACGTAGATTTTGGCCAGTATTAGTTACGATCCTAATTCTATCTACCGTTGGGTTAAAGTCAAAACCAACAGATGTGCCAGAAATTAATGTTGCTAATGGAGCAGTTCCAACAACAGTTGCAACACCTGATGAAGCATTGATAGCGTAAATTCTACTTGTACTACCTAAGGCAAAAAGTTGACCATTCAATGGTCGCATATCAATACCTAAAATACTTTCTCCGGTTTGTGTGCCCGTAATTGCTTTTACAATTGGCGTTGGAGATGCCGCTGCAGGATTAAAAATAAGTAATTCATTATTGTTCGAAACGGCATAAGCAACTGGCTCAGTAGGAATGGCAAGACCAGTAATTTGTGAACCCAAATTGCCAATTTTTGATGCTTTACCAGTATTTACATCAACAGAATAAAGTGCAGATACACCACCTGTTGTTAATGCTGCCAATGCTGCAGTGCCATCTGGATTGATATCAAAGCCACCAACTTCATCAACATCGAAACCTAAAGCGCCAACTTCTACTAGTTTCCCATCATTTGGTGGATCTTGTTTGTGCAATTTATCAGTTGCAGGGTCGATGTCAAAAAGTACGGTCGTAGCTGCACCTGCTCTATTTTGCGTGTAAGCAACTGATGAAACTTTCGCATTGGTAATGCCATTAATTGTTCCATCAATAGCTGCTACTGTTCCTGTTTCAGGATTAAGACGCAAGTTTTGACCAAGATTAGTTACCAAACGGATTCTATCAACTGTAGGATTAAAATCAAATCCAACCGATGTACCGCTAAGCACTGGTGTAAATGGTGCAGCAGATATTGATCTTGCTATACCTGTTTTTTGGTCGATTACATATAAACGACTTGTACTTCCTACACCATATAACTGGCCAGTTGATGGACGAAAATCTATTCCTAAAATAGTTTCGCCGGTTTGCAAGCCAGTAATAGTAATTGTCGAAGTGATGTTTGATGGGTTTTTGGCATTAATTAGCAACAACTTGCTGTCGGATGTTAAGGCGTAAAAGTTTACATCTGGGCCAGGTGTTAGTGTTTCTTGCTCGTAACCTCTATCTTTTTTACAAGCCGAGAATAAAATTGGTGTCATAACAGCAAATAATGCCGCTACGATAAAATGTTTAGTTTTTATCATGATTATGGTAAGGTTTTAATTAAAGAATATTATTTATTGTATGAAGCAGGTTGCTTACTTAGGAGGTTGCTCTGGTATTTGTAGATGACAATACGTGAGTTCAGCATTTGCAGAACTCTGGTAGCTTTTTGAATTTGAATTTCCTTTAAATTCAAATGTCGAAAATCCAGGCATCAGCAAATCTGCAAATTTGACTTTTTCTACTATAGAATTTTCTTTTTCTACAGGTTCAGATTTTGCATCTGGTTCTGTTTTAAAAATCTCTTTCGGAACATTTGTTACAGGCATTGCGTAAATTACAACTCTGCTTGTAAAAGCGATCAGCAGAATTAACACAATAAAGAATCTTTGAGAAAAAGATGCCATGTTTAAAAGTAATTTTATCAGATTTTCCATTATCTACGAAAAGTAATCGTAAATAGATTTTGTTTTATTACTTCTACGTGAAATTGAAATTAACCTATATGGAAATTGTGCCTTGAAATCTTCAATTTTAGCATCGAACCAATTGATCTAAACCCGATATAAATGGAAAGCCCAAACTTTTTCTGTTTGGCTTGGAATGGTTAGCGGGACTAACACATGATAGTTGTACGACTACTGCTTTTCGGAAATAAAATACATTTTACAAGCTATTAAGTATCAGCAAAAAATGATTTTATCAACAAAAAGTAAGGAATGATACATTAATTTATGAAATGTGTCAGCTAACTTTTATTTATCTGTCAAAACTTGTAAATTGCTTAATCAAAAAGCAACATACTGTCAGTTTTCTGCACTAAAAAAATCCTTACAAAAAACCGACATAAAAAAACTAGATGCCTTTGAGCTAAATCAATATCATTCTAAAACCTGTAAAACAGTTATTACGTAGATAGATATAGTATAATTATTGATTATTTGGCCTTTAATCGCATGTTAAATTATTTTTCATAAAACATTTAACAAGCGGTTTATTTGCCCACATGGCGCAGTTGTTGATAAAATAAAGAAAATGGTACAGTCTCTTTTTATAATTTATTTTATAGTTTAGGGGCGAGCCGTTAAGAAAGGAATTATGGAAGCAAAATTTTCACCACAGGTTAAGGATGTAATCTCTTTTAGTAGGGAGGAAGCGTTACGCTTAGGGCATGATTACATCGGGACCGAGCATTTATTATTGGGCCTCATACGCGAAGGCGATGGAATGGCTATAAAAATTTTACGATCGTTAGGAGTTGATACAGGTAAATTACGCCGTTCTATTGAAGATGCTGTTCGCGGTACTTCGAGTGTGACGGTTAATTTAGGTAACATACCATTAACTAAACAAGCCGAAAAGGTTTTAAAAATTACTTATCTAGAAGCCAAAATATTTAAAAGCGATTTAATAGGAACAGAACATTTATTATTATCGGTTTTGAGAGATGATGATAACATTGCTTCGCAGATTTTATTGCAATATGGCGTTACTTACGATGTTTTTAAACAGGAGGTTGAAGTGAATAAAAATGGTTTCAGAGATGATATTTCAAATAGCGCATCTACGGGTGGCGATGATGATTATCGTGAAGAAGAAAGCTTTAGTACACCAAAAAAGGTTTCGGATATAAAATCGAAAACTCCTGTTTTGGATAACTTTGGTCGTGATTTAACAAAGGCAGCAGAAGAAGGTCGCTTAGACCCAATCGTTGGTCGTGAGAAAGAAATTGAGCGTGTTTCGCAAATTTTATCACGTAGAAAAAAGAACAACCCGATTTTAATTGGTGAGCCAGGTGTTGGTAAATCTGCAATTGCAGAAGGTTTAGCATTGCGCATTGTTCAGCGTAAAGTGTCGCGTGTGTTGTTTGGCAAACGTGTAGTTACTTTAGATTTAGCTTCGTTAGTTGCTGGTACAAAATACCGCGGTCAGTTTGAAGAACGTATGAAAGCCGTTATGAACGAGCTTGAAAAATCTACTGATGTAATTTTATTTATTGATGAGATTCACACAATTGTTGGCGCTGGTGGTGCATCGGGTTCGTTAGATGCTTCCAATATGTTTAAACCAGCATTGGCAAGAGGAGAAATTCAATGTATCGGTGCTACCACTTTAGATGAATATCGCCAATACATCGAAAAAGATGGTGCTTTAGATCGTCGTTTCCAAAAAGTAATGGTAGAGCCGGCTACACCTGATGAAACAGTTGAAATTTTAACCAGAATTAAAGATAAATATGAAGAGCATCATGGTGTAACTTATACTGATGAAGCGATTCTTGCTTGTGTTACTTTAACATCTAGATACATTTCAGACCGTTTCTTACCAGATAAAGCTATTGATGCTTTAGACGAAGCTGGTTCGAGAGTGCATTTAACAAACATTCACGTTCCTCAAAATATTATTGATATCGAAGCAAAAATCGAAGATATTAAGTTAGAGAAAAACAAGGTTGTTCGTAGTCAGAAATATGAAGAAGCTGCTAAACTTCGCGATACCGAGAAGAATTTAATTGAAGAATTAGATAAAGCTAAAGCAGAGTGGGAAGCTGAAACTAAAACCAAACGTTACGAAGTTTCTGAAGATAATGTTGCTGAAGTGGTAGCCATGATGACAGGAATTCCTGTTCAACGTGTTGGCCAAACAGATAGCATTAAGTTATTGAACATGTATGATAAAGTGGCCGAGAAAATTATTGGTCAGGATGATGCAATTAAGAAATTAACCAAAGCCATTCAACGTACTAGAGCTGGATTAAAAGATCCTAAAAAACCAATTGGTTCATTTATTTTCTTAGGTCCGACTGGTGTTGGTAAAACAGAATTGGCAAAAGAATTAGCTCGTTTTATGTTTGATAGTGATGATTCGCTAATTCAAATTGACATGAGTGAATACATGGAGAAATTTGCGGTATCACGTTTGGTAGGAGCGCCTCCGGGTTATGTAGGATACGAAGAAGGTGGACAATTAACAGAAAAAGTTAGAAGAAAACCTTATGCGGTAATTCTATTAGATGAGATTGAAAAAGCTCACCCTGATGTATTTAACATTTTATTGCAGGTTTTAGATGAAGGTCAGTTAACGGATAGTTTAGGTAGAAAGGTTGATTTTAGAAATACAATCATCATCATGACATCTAACATCGGTGCCCGTCAGTTAAAAGATTTTGGTCAAGGTGTAGGTTTCTCAACTAGCGCTAAAACAAATCAGGCAGATTCTCATAGCCGCGGTGTAATAGAAAGTGCTTTGAAACGTGCTTTTGCTCCAGAATTTTTAAACCGTGTTGATGATGTAGTTGTGTTTAACAGTTTAGGTAAAGATGAAATTTTCAAAATCATTGATATCGAATTAAAAGCTTTATTTGGACGGGTACATACTTTAGGTTACGAAATTATTTTAACCGAAAACGCAAAAGAATATATTGCTGATAAAGGTTTTGATAGTAACTTCGGTGCAAGACCATTAAAAAGAGCGATTCAAAAATATTTGGAAGACCCAATTGCCGAAGAAATACTAAAAGGAGAATTAACTGAAGGCGATGTTTTAGAAATAGATTATGATAAAACAACTGAAATAATTTCAATCGTTCATAAAAAAGGCGAGAAGAAAAAAGAAGAGCCGAAAGAAGAAGATTCTTCAAATAAATAATATAAACTCCCGATAAAAATCGGGAGTTTTTTTATGCCCTATTATTCATAAAGTTAACATAACAACTTAAGTTCGATGATTAATTTTATTTCACATTATTAATAAGCTACTTTTTTTAGTTTACGTCACCCTGGATTTATTTATGGGTTTTTATTGCAGGAAAGATGCTGAGAAAGATTCAATAAGATGTGTCGTACAAGCAATACGTTGATAAACCAACTTCGGTCATCAACTTACTATTTCATTGATATGCTGAATTAAATTTTCTTTCTTTGTATTCTCCTTACACATCCCTATCAAATGAAATTTGCATTTTTGATTTTATTATTTCTTTCGATATCTATTA
Source organism: Pedobacter lithocola (assembly GCF_042650845.1). Classification (NCBI taxonomy): domain Bacteria; kingdom Pseudomonadati; phylum Bacteroidota; class Sphingobacteriia; order Sphingobacteriales; family Sphingobacteriaceae; genus Pedobacter; species Pedobacter lithocola. Next base: position 254,388 of record NZ_JBHSBW010000009.1, read on the forward strand.
CTTCTTGTAAAAAGAATTCGTTAGCTATTGACACTAGTAATGAAAAACCTTTAAATACCCGTTTGGCGGTTAATACCAATTTAAATAACGACTTACTGCTAAAATTAGTTAATGATGTACGCAAAGCGGGATGCAAATGTGGTTCATCAATTATGCCTTCCGTTGCTCCACTAGCCTGGAATAATCTTTTGGCTGCTGCGGCCTTAGCACACAGCAAAGATATGAATGCCAATAATTACTTTAGTCATACTTCTTTAGATGGTAAAAATGCAGGGATGAGAATTACTGCTGCTGGCTATCAATGGACAACTTACGGTGAAAACATTGCTGCGGGGCAACCCAATGAGCAAGCTGTTTTTGATGCCTGGATTAATAGCGAAGGTCACTGCAAAAATATTATGAATGCTAATTTTAAAGAAATGGCTGTTGCAAAAGATGGTAGGTATTGGACACAGGAATTCGCAGCAAAATAATTATTTTAACTCCTAAACATCTCTAATTCATCAAGCTAGCTGTTTAAATCAGTTCCATCAAAGCGGCGTAATAATGCTCATAATTTTCGGAGTTTGTATTTAGGAAGAGAAAAGGTTCTATAAGCTCTAGTTCCATTAATACAAATTCTTGGTTAATTACTGCACCATCAACACGAGCATACAAACAATTTTTCGCAAATAAATCTACATATTTTTGCGCCTCTGCAAGTAATTTTTCAGTTGGTTTTTGTGGATATATCGTGCCGCCATAAGCATGCTGAACCCTAAAATCACCTGATTTTGCTTTTTTAAGCAATGCATGGCTAAATTTTCCATTGAAAAAAATCAACGACCACTCGCCGCTATCGGTAATCTCGTTTAAGAACGGCTGCACTATAAATTCTTCATCGAGTAACAGCGATTTTAATTTTTCTGTTATATCCTCAACAGTATCACTTGTAACCTTAAAAGTATTTTTAGAACCTCCGCTAATACATGGTTTTACAATGAGTTTATCTGTGTTAAATTTTTTAAAATAGCTATGTAGATCAATCGGCTGGCTGTTATCTAGAAATACACTTGGCGTTACTTTTAATCCGGCAGCTTCAATTTCTAATAAATAATGCTTGTCGGCATTCCATTTTACTACATCAATTGGATTTAATAATCGGATGTTTTTCGCTTCCAAAACTTCAAGCCATTTGTAAAAGTCATTTATCAAATCAAAATAATCCCATGGAGATTTTAATATTGCTAATTGATACTCATCCCAATTTACTGATGGATCATTCCAGATTACTTTTTCAATTCTCAGACCTTTTAATTTTAAAAAATCAAGCAATTGGTCATCTTCACTTTCAACAGTAGTTGAATCATAAGCACCTTTATCCTGGTAAGTAACGTAAGCGATATTCATATTTAACATAGCCGCAAATTTAATATTTATTTGTAAAGAGGTTAAAATAAAGTCATCTGCTCGCTAGGAATTTTAAAAAGACTGTGGTTTAAAATAATTTCATTTTGATTGAGTCCGTTTAGGCGACAATGGAGTTTAAAGTTATTCTTTATCATTTCTGCAATTTTTCCATCACCACGCATTCTATCTCCAAACCTGCTATCGTTAACATTTCCACCATGGCAACTTTGTATCATGTGCCAAACTTTATCAAACCTATCTGGAAAGTTTTTTCGCAGCCAATCTTCAAAAATTTGACCAATTGCACCATTCAATCTTACAACCGTGTAGCCGGCTTTTATTGCTCCTGCATTTGCAACTGCCTTTAAAATCGCGGGAATTTCATGGTCGCTTAGACCTGGAATTAATGGTGCAAGCATAACACCCATTGGTATGCCGGCCTTGCTCAGTTCCTCAACTACTTTTAGTCTTTGATTTGCCGTCGCTGTTCTAGGTTCCATTGCCAAACGAAGTTTATTATTTAAACTATTAATTGAAGAGTAAACCATAACGAGATTTAGTTTTGCCATTTCTTGCAGAATATCAATATCTCTCAGAATTAAAGAATTTTTGGTAATCATCCCGATAGGTTGTTTGTATTCCAAAGCAATTTCCAAAAGCTGTCTGGTTAGTTTAAATTTTCTTTCAGCAGGCTGATAACAATCTGTGTTGCCAGAAAGCGAAATTGTAGAAGCATCCCAGCCTTTTTTCTCCAGAAATTTTTTAAAGAGGGCAGGGGCATCTTTTTTTACAATAATTTTTCGTTCAAAATCTAAGCCTGCGCTATAACCCCAATATTGATGTGCATTTCTGGCGTAGCAATACGTACAACCGTGTTCGCAACCTTGATATGGATTTAATGAATAAGCCATACCAACATCCGGACTATCAACTTTATTAACAATCGTTTTCGAATTTTCTAAAAGGAAAGTGGTTTTATGATCGCTTTCTTCCCAATCATCAATCCCTTCGTTATGCTCTTTGACATAACTATTCTGTATAAACTTATTATGTGGGTTAACTTGAGCGCCTCTTCCTTTAAAATATTGATTTTCTTCTTCATTAACCATAAACTAAATTACTAATATTTTTAGTAAATAGACTGGGTTGTTGATAAAATGTTTAAAAGAATTTATTGGCGTGCTAGTGGGATATAATCCATTGGCACCATATCTCCAATTTTTTCGTAAGCCCAGTATCCTTCATACAGCATAGAACGAGAATCGTAAATTCCGCCATTTGCGTAAAATCGAACCGGATTTTGAGTAGTGTGGTTTACAACAGAAATTTCATATTCCGGAACATCCAAAGGACGAAAGACCCAGAAGCCTGTATTAGAATATGCCAGAGATTCTTTTTCCTTTGTGTATTGCACACATAATGCATCGGTATAATTAATCCACTTTAAATTGTTATTGTAATCATGAACAAGTGTATCAGGAATTACATCGGCTCGGCTAAATTTATCTATAAAGCGTGGCATTTCTTTTTGCTTTGTCCAAAATTCAAGAAGTCCCACATCAACTTTTCCGGCAACTTTTCTAATTCCGGTTTTTTCTGGTAGCGTTCTTATTTTAGATAAATTCTCGTTGATAACATTTTCAGGGTATCGGTTCGGATTAGGTGTTTTAATTATCTTATTAATCAAAAATCCTTCTTCTTTCGTTCTGCCTTCGTATAGCGACCTGAAGAAATGTTGCGATGAACCATAATAGGCAATTTCTCGTGCTTCAATATACTTTTTCTTCTTTGCTGCTGATGCTTTTAATTCTTCGAAAAAAGGGTGTCCCGAAAAATAAATAATTCGGGTGCGGCTATTGTACTCAAAATAATCGAGCATGTATTTCAATCTGTAACCCAAAGCCTTATTCTCTACAATTAAAAATTCAGTTGTTTTAACCGTAAGCAAACTTTTAGTGATATCAAAATCTACATTTAATACCTGTGGATTTAAAATTTTACACTGCTTAGAATTTGGTGTTATGCCAATAAAATATTCAGTAAACTGTTTTATATATTTAGCTCGATTTGGGTCGGCCCGAATGGTTACTTCATTCAGCTGAACCGTATTTTCTTTTAATAATAAATCTACTTGAACCGATTTATCAGCAATAATTACCCCTTTAGAAAACGGTAAATAGCCCACCATTTGTACAAGTAAATCGTAACTGCCTGGTTTTAAATTTGGTAGGGTGAAGTTACCATTGTTATCTGCAACTGTTGCAATTTTATAACCACTTAAATAAATGCCAGCTCCGGGTAAGCCACCTTGTTTATCACGCACTTTTCCACTTATCGAAAAAGTGTTCTGACTAAAAGCGCTAAGTCCACAACAAAAAAATAGCAGAGATAAAAGGATGCTTTTAATCATGAGAGCGAATGTAACCAAATGGAATAATAAATATTAAAATTTGTAAACGATTTTAACATTTTTAACATTTAATTTGTCGATCACTTTGATGAGTTTATTTTGGATACTACGTAATCTAAAGGAACACTATCTGCAATCTTTTCCCAACTCCAATAGCCCTGAAAAAGCATAGAACGGGGATTATACGTTCCACCATTTTGATAAAAATATACCGGAGCAACCAATAAGTTTATAAGTGAAATTTGATAATCGGGCATTGTTAGCGGTCTTGATATGGATAGACCAATTCGATTGGCATAGCTGGCAGCTTCTTTTTCTTTAGTGTAAATTACATATAAAATATCGGTAAAGTTTATGCTTTTAATACTTTCATTATAAACCTTTACTAGCGTATCTGGCAATAGCTCTTGTTGGTTTAAAATCGATATTTCTTTTGGTTTATTCTTTTGACCAATCCAATAACTTAACGAATCGCCACTAGTTATTTTTATGCCGCCAGCAGAATTTAATTTAGCCGATGTTAATCTTTGTATATTCGATTTAATAACACTATCGGCAGGTCCGGTTTTATCAACTTGCTTAATCAGTTTGTTCATAATAAAACCTTCTTCTTTCGATTTTCCAGCATATAAACTGCTAAAAAAATGTTGAGTAGAGCCGCTGTAGGCTTCAGCTCTTTTGGTCGCCCATCGTTTAATTTTTCCTTTAGAACCTTTTAAATCTTCATAATAAGGATAGCCTTCATAATATATAATGCGGCTTTTATTATCAAATTCGAAATTATTAAGCATGTACTTAATTCTGTAGCCCAAAGCCTGGTTTTCTATAATGAGGAATTGATTGGTTTTAACGGTGAGTTTAGAATCATCGGTACTGTAATCTATAATTAAAACATTTGGGTTAATAATTTTGCATTGGGCTGCATTAGGAGTAGTGCCGACGAAAAAATCGAAAAACATTCTGATATAACTTTCTCGATTTGGGTCTGGCTTTATGGTAACTTCATTAAGTTGAACAGCATCTTCTTCTAGCGATGCATCTAAAGTTATTGGCTTATCATCAATGATTATGTTTTTGTTTAAAGCCTTGTATCCAATAATTTGAATGAGAATATCGTAATTGCCCGGTTTTAAATTTAAGCTATAACTACCATTATTATCCGTAACCGTAGCAATTTTATAGCCGCTAACATAAACGCCTGCACCAGGCAAGCTTTCGCCGCGTTTATCTTTTACAACGCCGGATAGTTTAAAGCTTTGCTGTGAAAATACAAGTGTATAAGTAAATACCAGGAAGATGATAAGCAGTATTCGTTTCATAGAAACAAATATAAACTAATTTGTTAGTTAAATATCTTTCAACAATTATTGTAGCAATTCTTTTGCATTCTCTATCGCCGATGCTCCTGGATTTTTGCCACTAAGCATCTCTGCAATCGCGGCAATACGTTCTTCTTGTTTTAATTTACGAATTCCGGTTGTGGTTTTTCCACCGCCATCATTTTTAAAAACAAAGTAATGAGAATTTCCTTTTGCAGCTATTTGTGGTAAGTGGGTAATGGAAATGACCTGCATATTTTCACCTAAGTTTGAAATAACTTCACCAACTTTTAACGCAGTTTCGCCCGAAATTCCAGTATCTATCTCATCAAAAATGATGGTTGGGAGTGAGGTATGTTTAGCCAGCAAAGCTTTAATAGATAACATCAATCTTGATAACTCTCCACCAGAGGCAACTTTATTTACCGGCGCCGGCGGCTGACCAGCATTTGCGGTAAATAGTAAATTAATTTCATCTAAACCATCTTTATTAAGTTCGGTCAACACAGTTTGCGATAATACCAATTTTGCATTCGGCATCCCAACCTGGTGCAACGTTTTGGTGGTTTGTTCTTCAACTAATTTTATCGCTTTTTTTCTATTTGCACTTAATTGATTTGCCTGCTTTGTCAATTCAATTTTCAACAGTTCGTTTGCTTTTGTTAATTTCTCGATATTTTCATCTGATGAAAGCAATTGGTTAAGATTAACTTCCAATTGATTTTTTAAAGCTATTAATTCTGAAGTGTTAGCAACACGATGCTTTTGTTGCAGCGAATAAAGGGAATCTAATCGTTGATTTATGCTATCTAATTTCTCTGAGCTATGCAACGTGTTTCCTTCAATAGTAGCTGTTTCATCAGCAATATCTTTAATTTCTATTACGGATGAACGCAACCGCTCAAAAAGGATGTTGATTTCAGGATCGAATTTCTCTATTGATTGCAACTGAATTTGTGCTTCTTTCAAAAGTTGAATCGCTGAAGGCTCGCTTTCGGTTAATAATCCGGTAGCAGTTAGCAATGCTCTTTTGATGGTTTCGGCATGTGTTAGTTTTTCTAGCTCTTGCTCCAACTCTTCCTGTTCGTTTTCTTTTAAGTTAGCCTGCTCTAATTCATTAAATAAAAATTGCTCGTAATCTTGTTTACTTCTGGCTTCGGCAGCATCATCAATTAGTTTTTTTAGCTGCGATGTATTTGATTTTAGTTTTTTAAAACCGTTTCGATAATCAATCAATAGTGCATTATGATTGGAAAGTGAATCGACAATCAGTAATTGGAAATCAACATCATTAATTTCTTGGGTAGCATGCTGCGAATGAATATCAATAAGTTTTTCTCCAATTTGCTTTAGCAACGATAAGTTTACAGGTGTATCATTAATAAAAGACCGCGATTTACCATCGATAGAAATTTCTCTTCGCAGAATTGTTTCTTTGAAGAAATCAAGGTCAGCTTCTTCAAAAAGTAATTTTAAATTTTCATCAGCTAATAAAAAGGTTCCTTCTATAACACATTTTTTATCTTGATTGAAGAAATATTTACTTTCAGCCCGTTGACCTAAAATCAAGGAAAGTGCACCAAGTATAATAGATTTACCTGCACCGGTTTCCCCAGTGATTATATTTAAGCCTTTATCAAATTCGATGTCTAAACTATCGATTAATGCGTAATTACGAATAGAGATTTTTTGTAGCATAACTTAAGCAAAAATACTAAAAACTTATTTTAACATTGGTTACAAAACAAAAACGGCGAAGATTATTCTTCGCCGTTTTAAAATATATTTGGTTGGTTTTTAGTTTTCCATTTTTTCAGGTTTTTCTTTCTTTTCAGCTTTTTGCTTCCTTTCTATTTTTTCCTGTAATTCTCTTACCTCTTTATCGAATTTTAGTCTGAGTTTTCTATATTCTTCTGTTTGTCTAACATTATTTGATCTTTCAATATCGCTCATTCTAACCGAATTCAATTCCCTTCTAGCTTGAAAAACTGAGTCAGCCCTCACACGAGAGTAACCCGATTTTAAGCCTGCCAGATTTTTTGAAGCGTTAATCCGGAGATTAACATCACGATCTAGATTTTCGATATTAGGTAAGGCCGATAAAATTTCATTAACTTTTGTAAGCTGCGCAATGGCTTCGGGAGATGAGTATTCTTTAGCCATGTCTTCACCATTTTTTTTCCATTTTGCTTGTGCTTCTGGCGAACCATATTCTTTAGCTACATCTTCGCCAAATTTTTTCCATTTTGCTTGTGCTTCTGGTGATGAATAAGCTTTGGCTACTTCCTCGCCAAATTTTTTCCATTTCGCTTGTGCTTCTGGAGATGAATAAGCTTTTGCCATTTCTTCGCCAAATTTTTTCCATTTTGCTTGTGCTTCAGGAGATGAATATGCTTTAGCTACATCTTCACCATATTTTTTCCACTTTGCTTGTGCTTCAGGAGATGAATATGCTTTAGCTACATCTTCACCATATTTTTTCCATTTTAATTGCGCTGCAGGAGAATTAAAGTTTTTGTAAATTTTAGCTTGAAATAATGAATCGCGAGTTTTAAATGTAGAATCTGATTTAAATAAATAAGCATTATTTCCTCCAAAAAGTTCAGCCTGATAAAAGTCTTTTTTAAGGCTATCTGGCATCTCTTTTAAAGAATTATATTCAGTTTTCTTACCGTTTGCATCAATTGTAACAATTTTTATTTTACGTTTTTTAGTTGTGTCCAAATACATTATCGGACGATTAGCTTCCGTTACATTCAACTTTGATAAATGGTTACTAACAATTTTGATTTCATCATTTTTCTTCTCAACAGGGTTAATCCATGCGATAGAAAACAAGCATGCAACACCCAAAGTTAAGGCGGCCATTTGCTGTTTGGCATTTAAATAATTTGTTTTCATATTAGTTATGCGTTTAATACGTTGATATAAATTTTGAGTTTTTCCGGTTGCTGCTAACGCATATGCCGGACTGGTTTTGTCTTTCAACAATTCTAATTTTAATAAAGCATGAGCATAATTAAGGGGTTTTCCTGTAGCCTTTAATACTAAATCATCACAGGCATGTTCTCGTTCTATATGTATAAATTTTCCAGCCATCCACACAAATGGATTGTAAAAAAGAAACGTTTCAATGGCAGTTTTAATTAGGTTTAGCAGAAAGTCATTCCTGCGGATATGAGAAAGTTCATGAATCAAGATGGCTTCAACTTGGTCGTTATCCAATTGATTAACCAAAGCCAATGGAAACAAAACTACAGGCTTTAAGTATCCAATTACCAAAGGAACATTTACAATTTCAGATAAATGAAAGGCAACTTTCTTGTTTATTTTTAAATTGGAAGTAACTGCTGCGAAAATAACTTTCCATCCTTCAGGAATGTTGCTTAAGCCTTTATTTTTGTATTGATTTAGTTTTCTATATCCTTTTATAATCACAAATAACTGCAAGACAATTCCAATTAAATAAAAGGTAATCACCAAGGGGAAGTATTGTTCGGCCTTACTGCTAAAACTTTGCGGTAAGTTATTTAAATATAAATATGAATCTGCATTCGAAGCGCTTTCTATACCAGTTTTTGCGGGGATATTTTTAATCATTTGGCTGATGAAATTATATCCAAAGCAACCAAACATTAATATTATTGAGCCAAAAGCCAGATTATGTTTGTACTTGGCTTGTAGCTTTGGTAAGCTAAACAATATGATGAACAAAACACCATAAATTAGCGCACTTTGCCACAGGGAGTTTAAAATGCTCCAGCCAAATGCTTTGATAAATTGTTGAACTAAAGTTTCCATATTAGCTATTTTTTTCTAATTGTTCTAAATACTTTTTTATCTCCTCTATTTCATCTGCACTTGCACTATGGTTGCCCAAAGCCTGCATCACTAATCTTGCCGCCGAACCATTAAAAACGTTATCAATCATTTTATTAACCAGCTGTTTTTCAGTTTTATCTTGGTTAACAATGGCTTTGTATATATGTGTTTTTTGATTTGTGTCTCGCTCTACTAAACCTTTTTCATGCATAATTTGCATAAGTTTCAAAGTAGTAGTATAACCAGAGTCTTTTTTATCTAAAGCTTCATGAACCTCCCTAACCGTACATAAGCCTTTTTGCCACAGTACTTGTAAAATTTCCATTTCTCCTTCGGTTGGTTTGATGTTGGTATTGCTCATATGTTACAGTTCTACGAATTATTTCGTATGTAAATGTACGAAGATATTCGTAATAACAAAATAATTATTAAAAAATTTAATTTTAAGAAGGTTTGTAGGGTAGGTGGTGACTGAATCTAGCTGATAATTGATTTTAAAGTTCTATCAGCAAATGCAATCTAATTTGATTTTAGTCCCTCATATTTACCAATATTGGCTGGATCAATTTCAGAAAGCATATTATAAGCCTTCAAACGCTCCTGCGTATTCAACTTTGATAGAACACTGCTAATTTCTTCTGCTTTGGAAGCAAAATAAACATTTGGAAATATCGAGCCGAGTTTTTGCTTATCCATTTGTTGTAAAGATGCTAATGCATTAACAATAGGCATCAAGCCTTTATCATTATCTGTTAATTGGTCTAAACCGCTAAAGTGATAGCTATAAATGAAACTCCTTAGTTCTGCAAAAATGGGGTTTAAGGCATTTTCATTAAACCAAAAGCGATTTCGGAGTCCATCGGCAGCTCTCCATCCAGAGTTTCCAGACGCTTGAGCAAGGTTTATTATGTTTTGTGCTTTCTTAAAATACGGTGTTCCGCCCATCTTACTGAAACTATCCTTATCTAAACCAATAATGGTGTAAGCATAGTAAGTTAGGAGAGCACTTATATTTGAAATATAATTTTGATCAGAAAAATCTATAACAGAACCATCGTTAAAAGCAAAATCGAAATTTTTATCGCTCATATTTAACAAAGTACTATTGTACGTGCTGTTAAAAACTGGTCTGCTACTTTGAATTTGTGCTTCTGCTGTATAACCAGAACCACCATCCCAAGAATTTATGGTAATTACAAAATTGCAATCTATACGCTCTTGTGGCTTGTAGGTTTCGTTAGTAAACTTATTGTTATTTAAATAATCACGAATAGTTTTTTGCAGGGCATCTATTGTAGGCTTACTGATGTTCGATACTTGTGGTGCCAATAATTGTACCCTCGCATTTAATTCTTGCGCCTGAATTTTTCCAATACCGATTAACAAAAGCAAACAAACAAACTTCCTTATCATTTTATTATTTTTAAAATTACTTCACAAATATCTTTAGCAACTTCCGTTTTAGATTTCATATCAAAAACCGTTCTTTCAAGTGCTTTGTTAAAAATAGTAATTTTATTTGTATCTGTTTTAAAACCAGCTCCTGTATCTTTTAAAGAATTTAAGACAATAAGATCAAGATTTTTCTTTTCTAATTTACCCTTAGCATAATTTTCTTCATCGCTGGTTTCTAAAGCAAATCCAACTAAAATTTGATTTGTTTTTTTTCTGCTTCCTAACGATGATAAAATATCAGTTGTCTTTTCTAGTTCTAGAGTTAGATTATTTTCTTGCTTCTTAATTTTTTCAGTAGAAACCGTTTTAGGTCTATAATCTGCCACTGCGGCACACATAATGGTTATATCTACTTCATCAAAAATTGCGTTACATGATTCTAACATGTCTTTCGCACTTACAACATCAATTCTCTTTAAATTTTGATTTGATTTCTGAGCTGTTGGTCCTGAAATTAAAGTTACGTCTGCTCCAAGTGTAGCAAGTTCATCGGCTATGGCAAAACCCATCTTACCCGAAGAATGGTTGCCAATAAAGCGTACCGGATCTATAGCTTCGTAAGTTGGACCAGCCGTTACCATGGCTTTTTTTCCATATAAAGGCAAAGATTGTTTTATCGAATTTTCAAGAAATAGAATCATTTCTTCTGGTTCTGACATGCGTCCTTCTCCAAATAAACCACTTGCCAATTCACCACTTGTTGGCGAAATCACAAAGTTTCCAAAACCTTTTATTTTATTAATGTTCTCTTGAGTGCTTTCATGCTTCCACATGTCTAAATCCATAGCAGGTGCTACGTAAACAGGGCACTTTGCTGAAAGGTAAACTGCAGTTAAAAGGTTGTCGCAAATTCCATTGGCTAGTTTAGCTAATGTGTTAGCACTTATCGGTGCGATAATGATTAAATCTGCCCACAAACCTAATTCGACATGATTGCTCCAAACACCTGTTTCTTTTTCGAAATATTGAGTATAAACAGGGTTTTTAGAAAGCGTAGCAAGTGTGAGTGGTGTAACGAAGTTAGCACCCTCGGGGGTAAGAATAACCTTAACGTTTGCACCAGCTTTAATTAAAAGCCGAATCAGAAAAGCCGACTTATATGCTGCAATACTGCCGCAAACGCCAAGGATTATGTTTTTATTTTTAAGCATAGGTTACAGCATGCTAAGTAAAGGCAAAAAGGCACATCTTAACAACGCTATGCGCTAATACCATGCAATAATTATTTTTGTTCTTTAGCAGGATTTCTGTGATAAATTTTTTCATTTAAAAATTCATCAATTGCAACTAAAACTGGTTTAGGCATGCGTTCGTAATGCTTGCTAATTTCAATTTGCTCACGGTTTTCAAAAATCTCTTCTAAATTATCGTTGCTAGATGCAAATTCTGCTAATTTACCATGCAATTCTTCTTTCATGTTATTAGAAATTTGATTTGCTCTCTTCGCAATTACAACTAACGATTCATATAAGTTATCAGTAGTTTTATCTAAATCGTGTACATTTCTTGTAACCGTAGTGTTAGGTACAGCAGGTTTGTTAGTATTCATGTGTTACTTGTTTTTAATATCAGTAGTGGTGTTAACTTTGGTAGTATCTTTAATCTTACCAGTTTTTTTAAGCATTTCTAAATATTTTGCCTGCTCAGAAGCATATAATGCCATTTCTTGCTTATTTAATACGATGCCATTTTCAATATCAGATTTAAGTTGCTTAGCATCATTTATAAATTTACTTTTTGGGTAGTTTGTTGTAAATTCATTATATAACTCAATTGCCTCATTGTATCTATCTTCCTGGCGAACAGGGATACTATTTTTAGCGTACATATATTGAGATTTAATCATTAAGAAATCCATCTCTTCAGCATATCTAATATCAGGAAAATCTCTTTGTGCATTTTTCAAAGCTATCACGGCTGCCCTATAATTTTCTACATTACTTGGTCCGGTGGTTAAATACATTTTAGCATTTTCAAATGCCTTATCTTCAAGTTTACCTCTTAAAGTTGCAATATACTTTGCTGCGGAGGTGGCACGTTCGCTTGTAGGGTATAAGTTTATAAACAATTGTAAAGCATCAATAGCCTTATAAGTGTTCTCCTGGTCTAAAGAAAAAGTAGGCGATTCTAAATAGTAACAATATGCAGCCATGTAGCGAGCCTCTTCAGCATCCTTACTAGCAGGGTAGGTATCTGCGAAGCTTTTAAATTGATATCTTGCTGTAGTGTAATCCTGTAATTTGTACAAGGTATTAGCATAGTAAAAATTTAAACCTTCAGCCTGCTCTCTACCACGGTATTTTTGAGATAAATCTTCAAAAAGTACTAATGCTTTACTAAAATCTCTTTTATTATATAACCTAATAGCTTCTTGATATTTTTTGGCAACATCATTGCTCGCTCTTAATTTTTCAAAACGGCTTTTACAGCCAGCCATGCCAATAGCGGCAACAAATACTAAAATAATTAGGTGTTTAACTTTAAACATTCTGCAAAGATAAATAATAATACGATAACATCAATAAAAACAATTGGGCGCTAAGCTATGGAAAGCATTTCAGTAGTAAATATCAGTTAACAAAATTTAACATATATATAGGTGTAGGATTCGAGATATCTATATAATGATGTATGACACTTTATAATATGCTATATAATCTATTAATTTTTTCGGTAAATCAGGTTCCTGATTATTTTTTTAAAGTCACTCCCGCCCATCATTTCAAATCCTCGGTTCGTTCCTCACCTTGCGGGTTTTCCATTTGGGTCGGGTTTAGATTAGATAGGTCTGTGCAGATAACTCAGGTTTCTGGTTCTGGCGTTTAAAAGGAAATAATCCCATTGGCTTCCATCCTCACCAGCATTCATTCTGCGTTATCGGGGTCATCTGCAGGAAAAGGTTTTTATGAAATTAGGAGGAGTATTTTACCGTTGTAAATATATATCTATCATTTTTAAGCATTACCAATTCTTGAAACTGTTTAAAGTATATTGATTTATACAAAGCTTCGAAATATCCTTTTCCCAATAGCTATATACTATAAAGAGAAAAAAGCTGAATTTCGATAACAAAACCCGGCAGTGACATTAAAATACTTAAAATGTTTCAACTGAGTTTCATTTTTTCTTATTGAGAATGATGGAGTTATGATGGATTTAGGGATATAAGGTTGCAAGGCTTTGCGGATAGAAGATTTTTTTCTACTTTTGCAACCCGCTTCGGAGGAAGGGGCAAGGTTTAAGAAACGAGCAAAAG